>NZ_PIPM01000001.1 GCF_003987175.1 Aliidiomarina sanyensis
AGCTGCCGATAACTCATGTTGGAACTCACTTTTTTTGGTCGAAAAGTAAGACTACCACATGTCGGTAGCTGACCTCCTTTCGACCTATCCCATTACATGAGTGTTGCGGTTATTATCTGAATTCAGGGAGAATTTATCGAGATTGGACTAAATTTTAACCTGGAGGTGGAATGTCATGAAAATACTAAAATCAAAATTAATCCTGACCACCAGCGTCCTTCTTTGCGTGATGTGGTCGAGTAATGTGTCGGCAAACTCTGAGTCCGAACAGCGCCAGATGATACGTGCGTGTCTTGACGCCCTCGAAAACTTGGATGGTGTGAACTTCCAAACTGAACGTCAAGGACTAGAGCTTCATAGAAAAGCCGCAGATCAGGAAATAAAACATCAAAACCTGCGCTCGGTTCAAAACAATCTTAGAATCATGGAACAAAATGCTCGTCAATGTAATGCTTATATGGATCCAGTTGGATGCAATAATCGACTCCAGCAGTTACGGAGCTATGCTTCCTATGTTCAGAATCGAGAAGCCCAATTCAATCGAGAAGTAAGGGAACTCCGCCAATTGTTACGTCAGGTTCAAGAGCTTGAAGCTCGGCAGGAGCCAGCTCATGACCGCATGGACCGTACATGCGGCCCTGCAGAAGCCGCGAGCCTCCCTATTCACCTCTGGCGTCAAGAGGTTCCCCGTTATCATCTCCGTACAACAGCAGCACGAGACTATGCTTCCCGTATGCAAAATCGGGCGTATTAAAAAAATAAGGCCCTTGGAAACGAGGGCCTTATTTGAGAAGTTTATTGTGGATCTTTTAGTTACATATTCGGGTAATTTGGACCGCCTGTTCCCTCAGGTGTTACCCAGCGAATATTCTGACTCGGATCTTTAATATCGCACGTTTTGCAGTGGATACAGTTCTGCGCATTGATCTGAAACCGCTTTTCTCCGTCGTCAGTGCTGACCACTTCATAAACTCCGGCAGGGCAGTAACGCTGCGCCGGCTCATCATATTTCGCGAGGTTTACCGCAATAGGAATGGATGCATCGGACAACTGTAAATGACACGGTTGGTCTTCCTCGTGATTGGTATTGGACAAATACACGGAAGAGTTGCGATCGAAGGTAATCACCCCATCAGGTTTCGGATAATCAATGGACTTTGCTTGATCTGCAAGTTCCATTCCTTCATGGTCGGCCCGCTCATCTTTAATGGTGAAGGGCAGTTTGCCACCAAACCAGTTTTGATCCAGTGTGTTGTAAGCACCCCCAAGCCACATGCCCCATTTGTGAATGACGGGACCAAAGTTACGGGACCGATAGAGTTCGTCGTACACCCATGAGCTTTTGAAGCGCTCTGTGTAATCCGTTAACTCGGTATGCGCATGATTTGCGAACAACGCGGCCGCAATTGATTCGGCAGCCAACATGCCGCTCTTCATCGCGGTGTGATTGCCTTTGATTTTTGCAAAGTTTAAGGTCCCGGCATTACAACCGACCAATAGAGCGCCAGGCATGGTCATTTTCGGTAAAGAGTAGAAGCCACCTTTCGCGATGGCCCGCGCACCATAGCTTACGCGTTTGCCACCCTTCAGATATTTGAGAATTTCTGGGTGTGTTTTATAGCGTTGAAACTCAGCAAATGGATTGAGGTGCGGGTTGGTATAGTTCAGATCAATAATTAAACCAACAAACACCTGCCCATTTTCTGCGTGGTAAAGGTATCCTCCACCGGTTCCATTATCATTGACCGGCCAACCTGTGGTGTGGACGACCAAACCGGGTTGATGCTGCTCTGCGGGCACGTCCCAGATCTCTTTAAAGCCAATTGCATAGTGCTGCGCCGTGGCGTCTTTATCTAAATCAAATTTTTGGATTAATTCTTTACCGAGATGCCCGCGACACCCTTCAGCAAATACGGTGTACTTGGCGCGCAGCTCCATGCCAGGCATATAACTATCTTTTGGCTCGCCTGTTTCGCTAACGCCCATATCACCGGTAATCACACCCGCAACGGCGCCATCGTCGCCATAAATTACATGCGCTGCGGCAAACCCAGGAAAAATCTCAACGCCCATAGCTTCTGCTTGCTCCGCTAGCCAGCGGCATACGTTACCCATACTGACGATATAGTTTCCGTCATTGTGGAACGTCTTGGGCACCATAAAGTTGGGGAGCTTTTTGCCTTTCTCACCGTCACTGAGCATATAGATATCATCGCCGGTGACAGGGGTGTTTAACGGTGCCCCGCGCTCTTTCCAATCGGGGAAAAGCTCGTTTAATGCGGTGGGCTCAAAGACCGCACCGGAAAGAATATGGGCACCAACTTCTGAGCCTTTTTCAATGACACAGATTTGGAGGTCTTGCTCTTTTTCTTGGGCGAGTTGCGCTAAGCGGCAGGCTGTTGATAATCCGGCAGGGCCTGCGCCAACGATGAGGACATCAAACTCCATACTTTCGCGTTCCACGGCTTGGTCCGCCATAGCAAATACTCCTCAAATCAATTCAATTAGTGACAGTTAGCTTATTTTAACAGGAATTAGACCGTCTGGCTGCGTTAGCAACTGGGTGATTTCATCGGCGGGGAGCGGGCGGCTGTAATAGAAGCCTTGGCCAATGGTACAGCCCCGTTCAATTAAGAACTCAGCTTGCTCTTCGGTTTCTACCCCTTCTGCAACAATCCCAATATCGAGGTTGCGTGCCAAACTAACAATGGTTTGTGTGATGGTTGCGTCGTCTTTGTCATCGGGTAGGTCTTTGACAAACGACCGATCAATTTTGAGCGCGTTAATTGGAAAATGCTTTAAATAGGACAAAGAGGAATAACCCACACCGAAATCGTCAATCGCTAGCGTGATCCCATTGTCGCGCATATCGTGCATGAATTGCGTGTGTGAACTGCTGTTCTCGATAAGCACTTGCTCGGTTAATTCAAGCTCAAGAAACGCAGTGGGAATACCCGCACTGCGAATTGCATATAAGATTTGTTCGGTGAGATCAGGAAGCTGGAAGAGTCGGCCGGAAATATTCACCGACATACGCAAATCCGTGAAGCCAAGATCGCGCCAGCGCGCAAGCTGGCGACACGCTGTCTGTAATACAAATTCGGAGATTGGGATAATTAACCCGGAATCTTCTGCGATCGGAATAAATCGGTCTGGCCCAATCATGCTCCCATCGTCCTCAATCCAACGAACGAGCGCTTCGACCCCAATAATTTTGCGAGTCGTCATATCCACTTGCGGTTGGTAGAACACGGTTAACTTGTTTTGCTCGATGGCATAGCGCAGCTTCTTCGATAAATCGAGACGTTCAGAGAGCTCATCATGGAGTTCTTGGCTATACACATGCCAAATGTTTCGGCCTTTGTCTTTCGCACGGTAGAGTGCCGTGTCCGCGTGACGCATCATTTCCTCGGCGTCTTCCTCACCCGTTTGGGTCAGTGCAATTCCAATACTGCCGGTAATGAAAATTTCGTATCCTTCGACATTAAATGGGGTATCGAGGATATGAATCACTTCATCAGCTAATTGCTCGAGCTCGCTTTGTTCATGGACATCACCCACAAGAATGGCAAATTCATCGCCTCCCAAGCGTGCGAGCAAGGAACGCCCGGTCTGGATTTCAGATAGGCGGCTTGCAGCTTGTTTTAAGAGCGCGTCGCCGATGTTGTGACCAAGCGTGTCATTGACTTCTTTAAAGTGGTCTAAATCAATCAGAAGTACGCCAATGAGTTCACGTTGTTCGCGTAAACGAAGGAGTTCACTTTTGAGGTGTGCGATAACTGCATTTCGATTCGCAAGGCCGGTGAGTGGATCATGCTCCGCGAGATAGGCTACGCGCTGTTCAACTTTCTCGCGCTCTTCAATTTCATCGTAGAGTTCTCGGTTGGCTTCCTGCAACATGCGTTCGCGAACCCGACTGACGCCTAAAAGATAGAGAACAAATGAGATCAAGGCAGTGACTAACAGGCCGGCTATCAGGATGAGGAGTGGTAATTTACTGCGCATCTCTTGGAGCCGAGCGGGTGTCGGCCATAGCTCGAGGTACCAAGTTTCACCAAACAATTGAAAGACGCGCCCGACAGACCAGGCCTCGCGTAATATGTCATTGCGCCCATGGTTAAATAGGATTTCTTCATCAGACTGCCGGACAACTTGGAACTGCGTGCCTTCGACAATGTGCCGCCCCGTAATCAGATGAAGGAGGCGGTTGGTATCGAGGAGTCCGGCGTAATACCCTTGAGGCTCTCGTTCGCGCTGGGGGACCACGAGCAGAAGATCCGCGGGATGGTCGCTCAGCCCGTCTGCCGCAATTAAATAGCGCACACCATGGTTAAATTTATGCAACCAATACCGCGCCTCGTCTGGAAGCGCGACAGGATGTTCTGTTCCTGCGGGATAGACACTCCTAATCTGTCCATCTGTATCCAGCCAATAAAGGTGTCTAAATTGGCGGTAGTAGGACGTGATGGTTTCGCCTTCGTCCACCCAGCTTGGGCCGTTTACGCCTTGGCGACTAATCCACGTGAATCCAAACATATGGGATTGGAGTTCTCGTCGAATTTCAAATTGGAGAGCGTAGAGCTCGGCGTCGAGTTGATCGCGAATGGTGTGGTTGTCTGCAAACCGTAGCGAAAAGGTCAGGACAAGCGTCAAAACGACGCCTGTGAGGCCTGCTATGATAGCTTCCCGATGTCTTCTCAGTTTGCGCATCTATCGATGTTCTTTATTATTGTAGGATGAAGCGGCGTCTCATCATTACGTAAACAGAGCAAGAACGCAATTCTTGCTCTGATATATCAGCTCAATTCCGGTCGATTTCTAAAAAACTCGAGCGCTTCAGGGTTGGCCAAAGCGTCGGTATTCTTCACGATCTCACCGTGAACTACCTGACGAACTGCGAGCTCGACGATTTTGCCACTAATGGTTCTCGGTATATCGGCCACTTGCAAAATAACTGAAGGGACATGTCGAGGTGTTGCATTGGCTCGGATGGTCTTCTTGATTGTTTCCCGCAGCGCGTCATCGAGCGTCAGGCCGTCTCTGAGTTTGACAAATAAAACAATGCGTTCGTCATCCTCCCAGCGTTGGCCAATAGCAATGCTCTCAAGCACCGCATCGATTTTCTCAACTTGCCGATAGATTTCTGCTGTTCCGATGCGAACCCCACCAGGATTAAGGACTGCATCGGAGCGGCCGTAAATGATCACCCCTTGCTCTGGGGTTAACTCCGCATAATCACCGTGTGCCCATCTATTTTCAAAGCGCTCAAAGTAGGCTGCACGGTATTTGCTGCCATCTGCATCGTTCCAAAAACCAATGGGCATACAGGGAAAGCTTTGTTCACAGACTAATTCGCCTTTTTCCCCTTGGACTGGCTGGCCCATATCGTTATAGACGCTGACGGCTAAACCGAGGCCCCGACACTGAAGTTGCCCTCGATACACGGGTAAGATGGGGTTCCCAAGGGCAAAGCAAGAGATAATATCGGTGCCTCCTGAAATAGAGCTCAAACAAAGATCGGCTTTGATATCACGGTAGACATAATCAAAGCTTTCTGGCGCCAATACGGACCCTGTGGTCAACACCGCTCGGAGCGACGTGAGCTGATGGGTTTGGGCTGGCTTCGCGCCGGCTTTTTCCAACGCAGCTAAATATTTGGCACTGGTCCCAAAGACGGTAATCCCTTCGCGGTCAATAAGATCTGGCATAGCGTTCGGTGACGGATAGAAGGGAGAACCGTCGAACAAGGCAAGCCGCGCTCCTAAAGCGAGGCCAGAAACCAACCAATTCCACATCATCCAGCCACAGGTTGTGAAATAGAATAGGGTATCTTCGCGGCGCAGATCCGTATGCAGAGCATGCTCTTTTAGATGTTGCAGTAGGGTTCCACCGATCCCATGCACGATACACTTAGGTACTCCGGTCGTGCCTGAGCTGAACATAATGTAGAGTGGGTCGTTGAATTTGCGCGGTACAAAGTCAATTTCAGTGGCGTCGCGGTCGAGGAAATCGGCCCATGCAACTGAATTTGAAGGTTTTCGTTGGGTGCTCGCGAATGGAATAGTCACCAGCGTTTCGACGCTGGTCAAATGGGTATGGATGGACTCTACTTTGTTCGTGACATCAATGGTTTTGCCGTTATAAAAGTAGCCATCGACCACAAATAGAACCTTGGGTTCTACTTGACCAAATCGGTCAAGCACACCTTGTTCACCAAAGTCAGGAGAGCAACTCGACCAGACTGCACCCAGACTTGTAGTCGCTAGCATCGCAACCAGTGTCTCGATGCAATTGGGGAGCATGCCGGCAACGCGATCACCCGCTTGCACACCATTTTTTTTCAGTGCGGCAGCGAGTTGCGCCGTGCGCACGTAGAGTTCCTGATAGGTTATTTCCTCGCGCGTACCATGCTCGTTGGTGAATACAACGGCAGGGCGATCGTCACGAAAGCGCAGCAAATTTTCGGCGAAATTTAAGGTTGCATCAGGGAAAAATTGTGCTCCGGGCATTTTTTCGCCGTTGGACAGAACGATTTCACCTTTTTCACCTTGAACATCAAAATAATCCCATAGGATCGACCAGAACGACGCGCGTTGTTCGACGGACCACTGGTAGAAGGCATGATAGTCGCCATTGAAATGCACCCCTTCAAGGCCTTCTACATGGCGCATAAAATGCGTCATCTGGCTGTTTTCAATATGTGCCTTTGAAGGTTCCCACAGTTTTTTTGCCGAACTCGTCATATTTACTCTCGTAGATTTTTTTAGTGTGAACCGCGTGCAATGCTGACTTGTGACCGAGGTGTCGTGTTCAATTCGCGAGTAATTGCATAGCCCGCGCGAATCACTCGTTCTAGATCGATCCCAGTCTCGATCCCCATCCCTTGGAGCATATACAGAACATCCTCGGTGGCGACGTTTCCGCTCGCACCTTGTGCATAAGGACAACCACCGAGACCGGCCACAGCGCTGTCGATGACACGCACGCCGAGGGGTAAGCATGCCGCTAAATTAGCTAAAGCCTGACCATAGGTGTTGTGAAAGTGCAGGGCAAGTTGGTCCATCGGAACCACATCAGCCACTGCGGACAGCATCCGTTGCGCATGCAGAGGGGTTCCCACACCAATTGTATCGCCCAACGAAATTTCGTAGCACCCCATATCGTGTAGCGCTTGCGCGACCCGAACGACCTCAGACACAGGAACTTCGCCTTGGTAAGGACAGCCTAAAACACAAGAGACATATCCTCGGACCGGTATGCCTTTCGCTTGTGCGGCTTCAAGAACAGGTGCAAAGCGTTCAAGTGATTCGGCAATCGAACAGTTGATGTTCTTTTGACTGAATGCTTCAGAGGCAGCACCGAAAATTGCAACTTCATCTGCCCCTGCGGCCATCGCAAGCTCAAAACCTTTTAAGTTCGGCGTCAGGGCTGTGTAGCGAATCCCCGGTGTGCGGGTAATACCACGCAAGACTTCACCGCTATCCGCCATCTGCGGCACCCATTTTGGACTGACAAAGCTGCCTGCCTCAATTGTGCGATACCCTGCTTCACTGAGTGCATTAATCAGCGCAATCTTCGCGTGGGTTGGAACCGCTGCTTCATTCTGTAATCCGTCGCGCGGACCGACTTCAACGATTCTGACATCCTTTGGTAGAGCCATAGCTTATCCTCCGACTCAGCGGTTCTATTCGTCCGATGACAGGCTGAGAAGTTCCGCGCCGTCCGATACGAGGTCACCTGCCGCGAAGTATACGTGTTCAACCGTGCCGGCAAATGGTGCCCGAATGGTGTACTCCATCTTCATCGCTTCCATAATGACTAACGCCTGCCCTTCGGTGACCGTATCACCCGCACCAACATGCACCGCAACGATTGTACCGTTCATGGGAGCAGTCAGTGAGCCGGCCTCCTCTTCATGGATGAGCGCTTCCACCGCATCATGTTTGATCGCATCAAAGCGTCCATAGTCAGTGAATAGTGTCCACTGAGCGTCCACGCAGGCGACGTCGACGCGCATTCGCTTGCCGTTCAAAGTAATTGCGTGATCATCGGCCCACGTGACTTCAATTTCCTCTTGGCGCCAATAGAACGTATTCCGATGCTGCGTAAAATCAATCGAAATAATGTCGTCGTGCCCCGGAATCCGGAACTCGACATGTTGGCGCGCTTCCGCGTTCATCCGGAACCCATCGGCAAAGCCCCACGGGTTGGAAGAGATGTTCTGGTGCGAACGGATCCAGGCGCACGCGAGAACAAATAGCGCTTCATTTTGCGGTAAAGCCGGCGTTTTTTGCAGAAGCGTGTCGCCAAATTGCTCAATAAACCGAGTGGTCACTCGACCGGCACGGAATGCTTCATGATCAGCAATCCGATATAAATAATCCGTATTCGTTGTGACACCAGCGATGCGGGTGTCGCGCAACGCATTGCGGAGTCTACGGAGCGCTGAATCGCGGTCTTCGTCCCAGACGATGAGCTTGGCGATCATGGGATCATAGAACGCGGTCACTTCGTCCCCTTCGATAATTCCGCTATCCCAACGGGAGTAGGGTGAATTTTCTGGGTGGCGTAAGAAGCTGACCGTGCCCGTGCTCGGCATAAAATTCTCATCTGCATTCTCTGCGTAGATCCGAGCTTCAAATGCATGACCGTCAAGCTCAATATCGTCTTGCTCAAGGGGTAAGACATCACCCGCAGCGACGCGAATTTGCCAGTCCACTAGATCAATGCCGGTAATCATCTCAGTCACTGGATGTTCGACCTGCAGGCGCGTGTTCATTTCCATGAAATAGAAATCTTCATTTTCATCGAAGAGAAACTCAACGGTTCCGGCACCCACATAATCAATGGCTTGTGCTGCACGAACTGCCGCTTCACCCATGGCTTTTCGCAGTTCTGGAGTAAAGCCGGGGGCTGGCGCCTCTTCAATGACTTTTTGATGACGACGTTGCACGGAGCAATCACGCTCCGCAAGGTACAATGCGTTGCCATGCTGATCACAGAATACTTGAATCTCCACGTGACGTGGTTGTGTGATGAATTTTTCGACCAACATTTTATCGTTACCGAAAGACGCTTTCGCCTCACGCCGTGCTGAGGCGAGCGCTTCGTTAAATTCATGCGCAGCATTCACGATCCGCATGCCTTTTCCACCACCGCCGTAGGCCGCTTTCAAAAGCACTGGATAACCGATTTTCTCGGCTTCTTGCGCCAGAAGGTCGTCCGATTGGTCGTCTCCATGGTAGCCCGGTACTAGGGGCACACCGGCTTCCTGCATGATTTTCTTTGCTGCACTCTTTGAGCCCATCGCGGCAATCGCTGACACCGGTGGACCGATAAAAATGAGGCCGGCTTCGGCCAGTTGTTCTGCAAAGGTTTCGTTTTCGGAGAGAAATCCATAGCCAGGATGAATGGCTTGAGCGCCGGTTGCTTGCGCCGCAGCGATAATACGATCCGCCCGTAAATAGGATTCGCTGCTAGCGCTTTGCCCAATGTGAATGGCTTCGTCAGCTTGCAGAACGTGCTGCGCGTGACGGTCTGCGTCCGAATAAACTGCAACGGTCTTGATACCCATTTCGCGAGCCGTGCGAATGATTCGGCAGGCGATTTCACCGCGATTCGCGATCAGAATTTTATCGATAGGGGTCACAGTGGTCATGATGAGGTTCCATTCGTTTGTTTTTGTTGCCACAGCGGGGCCCGCTTCTCTAAAAAGGCGCTCAAACCTTCCTGTCCTTCTGGGGACACACGGATTTCAGCGATTCGACGTGCCGTTTCATTGACAAGCTGTTGATCGAGCGTGTGATTGCTCACGTGATCGATTAATTGTTTGCAGGCAGCGACTGCCGCGGGGCCATTTTGCAACAGCGCCTGGATAACGGGGGCAGCAAGATTTTCAAGACTGTGCTGCGCATTATCACCCGCTTCGATGATTCCGTGAATGAGGCCGTATTTCTCGGCCGTTTCTGCATTGAATCGTTCGGCGGTCAACATGTAGCGACGTGCCGCAGACAGTCCGAGCGCTCGCACAACATAGGGGCTTATCACAGATGGGATGAGGCCAATCTTGACCTCAGACAAACAAAAGCTAGCCCGTGTGGTGGCAAAAGCCATATCACAACAAGCCACCAGTCCGACGGCACCCCCAAATGCAGCGCCTTGAACGAGGGCGATGGTTGGCAGGGGAAGGTGATCCAGTTCCCACATCAGCGCGCCTAACTGACCTGCATCCTCTAAGTTTTCTTGATAGTTTTTCTCTGCCATGGAGCGCATCCATTGCAAGTCGGCTCCTGCCGAGAAGTTCTTTCCATTGGCTTGCAGGATAAGGATACGGGCAGTTTTGTCCTCGCATACGGCGCGCAACGCCGCACGCAATTCACCAATCATGACATCATCAAATGCATTGTGAACGTCGGGACGATTCATCGTCAGACGTGCAACCCCTAGGCTGTCTGTTTCTAACGTAATAAAACGAAAAGCGGTGGTCATGAGCACTCCTTACATCCGGAACACGCCAAAACGGGTGTCCTCAATGGGGGCATTTAACGCTGCACTTATTGAGAGCCCAAGCACCATGCGCGTTTGCGCCGGATCGATGATGCCATCGTCCCACAGACGGGCAGAGGCATAATAAGGATGCCCCTGATGCTCGTAGGTATCAATGATGGGTTGCTTGAACGCTTTTTCATCATCCACACTCCACGTTTCACCTTTGCGTTCCTTGCCGTCTCGCGTTACTTGCGCCATGACTCCTGCGGCTTGTTCACCACCCATCACCGAGATACGCGCATTCGGCCACATAAACATCAATGTTGGGTCATACGCACGACCGCACATGCCATAATTACCCGCTCCATAACTACCGCCAATTAAGACTGTAAATTTCGGGACCTTGGCACAGCTCACTGCTGTCACCATTTTGGCACCATGTTTCGCGATCCCCTCGGCTTCGTACTTTTTACCGACCATAAAGCCCGTAATGTTCTGCAAAAACACTAAAGGAATCTTGCGTTGTGAACACAACTCAATGAAATGCGCCCCTTTTTGCGCAGATTCGGAAAATAAAATCCCGTTGTTAGCGACTATTCCGACTAAATGGCCATGAATTCGTGCGAATCCCGTGACGAGGGTGTTGCCATAGTTTTGTTTAAACTCGTCAAAATCTGAGTCATCCACAATTCGGGCAATCACTTCACGCACATCGTAGGGCTTGCGAAGGTCGGTCCCTACGATGCCATAGATTTCTTCTTCGGCGTATCGCGGCGGTTTAGTTGGTTGCACATCAAGGGTGGCTTTTGGGGGACGATTGAGGCGAGAGACTGCGCGGCGGGCAAGCTCAAGCGCGTGCTCGTCATTCAGTGCGAAATGGTCTGCCACGCCGGAGATCCGCGTGTGAACATCGGCGCCACCGAGTTCCTCTGCACTGACTTCCTCACCCGTTGCCGCTTTCACGAGCGGTGGTCCGGCAAGAAAAATGGTCCCTTGCTCCTTCACGATAATGGATTCATCTGCCATTGCGGGCACGTATGCGCCGCCGGCCGTACACAGCCCCATCACCACAGCAATCTGCGGAATGTTTTTGGCTGACATATTTGCTTGATTGAAGAAAATGCGACCAAAATGATCCCGGTCTGGAAACACTTCATCTTGACGTGGCAAATTGGCACCGCCTGAATCGACAAGATAAATACAGGGTAGGTGACAGCGCTCAGCGATTTCTTGAGCGCGAAGATGTTTTTTCACTGTGAGGGGATAATAGGTCCCTCCCTTCACAGTCGCATCATTTGCGACAATCATACATTCCACACCGCTTACGCGGCCGATGCCGGCCACAACACCCGCTGCCGGAACGTAATCTTCATAGACATCCCAAGCGGCGAACTGACCAATTTCAAGAAACGGGCTACCCGCATCCAGGAGTCGTTGAATACGATCGCGAGCAAGGAGTTTGCCGCGCGCCACATGACGCTCTTGGTAACTTTTCCCACCGCCTTGTTTGATTTGTTCGGCTTTCGTTTGCAAATCACGAATGACGTCTCGCATGGCTTTGTCATTTGCGATAAAGGCTTCGTCGCGCGCATTTACTTTACTGGTCAGGATCGCCACTGCTGAGCTCCTTGTTCAATCTTATTTCGATTCGGTGAAAAGTTCGCGGCCGATTAACATGCGGCGAATCTCCGAGGTTCCTGCACCGATTTCATAAAGCTTAGCATCTCGGAGGAGGCGTCCGGTGGGGTATTCGTTGATATAACCATTTCCACCGAGTAGCTGGATCGCGTCGAGGGCCATTTTTGTCGCAAGTTCCGCGGCATATAAGATAGCGCCCGCGGCATCTTTGCGCGTGGCCTCACCTCGGTCACACGCTTTTGCAACGGCGTAGACATAAGCACGTGCCGCATTCATTTGCGTGTACATGTCCGCTACTTTCCCCTGGACTAACTGGAATTCACCAATGGCCTTACCAAACTGCTCGCGTTCGTGAATGTACGGGACAACAACGTCCATACACGCTTGCATGATCCCCAAGGGGCCTGCTGCAAGAACGGCTCGCTCATAGTCGAGGCCGCTCATGAGCACCTTCACTCCTTCGTTGAGCTCACCCAAGATATTCTCAGCGGGGACACGTGCGTCCGCGAAAATTAATTCACAGGTGTTCGAACCGCGCATACCCAGTTTGTCGAGCTTCTGCGCGGTGCTGAATCCGGGGGTATTGTCCTTCTCGATGATAAATGCGGTGATTCCTTTTGACCCTGCCGACGGTTCGGTCTTTGCATAGACAACAAGAATGTCTGCATCTGGACCGTTGGTGATCCACATTTTATTGCCATTTAGAATATAGTGGTCGCCATCTTTCTTGGCATGAAGTTTCATACTCACCACGTCGGAACCTGCGTTCGGTTCACTCATGGCTAGCGCTCCGACATGTTCGCCACTCACCAACTTCGGCAGATACTTTTCCTTTTGTGCTTGTGAGCCGTTAATTTTGATTTGATTCACACAGAGGTTTGAGTGAGCACCGTAGCTTAAGCCGACCGATGCAGAAGCGCGGCTGATTTCTTCCATTGCGACAACATGTTCAAGGTAGCCCATCCCAGCTCCACCAAACGCTTCAGGTACCGTAATACCCAGCAATCCCATATCGCCAAATTTGCGCCACAAATCGGCTGGAAATTCATTCTTCTCATCAATTTCGGCTGCTCGCGGGGCAATTTCATCGCGAGCAAATGCGTTTACGTGGTCCCGCAACATATCAGCGGTTTCACCTAAATCGAAATTAAATGGTTTGTAGGTACTAAACATAACGACTCCTAAACAGATTTAATTGGCGCTGCGGGATGTTTTGGTTGCGAGTTCGGTGCGGCAACCGTTTTCGACGGCGCTTAACTCATGGAGAACAACCTTGATGTCTTCAAGTTGTTGACGCAACGCGGCCTTCTTGTCTTCAATTAAGGTGAGCATGGTTTGTAACTGATTGACACTGCTGCCATCACGGTCATACATATCAAACAAGGTGCGTGTTTCCGCGAGGGTAAAGCCGAGTCGTTTACCCCGTAAGATAAGCTTCAAGCGAACACGGTCTTTCTGTTTGTAGATGCGCGTTTGACCGCGACGTTCGGGCGTAATGAGGCCCTGATCCTCGTAAAAACGAATGGTCCGGGTTGTAACATCGAATTCGCGAGCGAGATCACCGATACTAAAGGTATCTTGCGTCCGACGCACGCGCTCGGGATTCATTGCAAACTCATCGTTCATTGCGGATGTGCACCTTGCCAAGTTTGTTGAATACGCGTTAAGCTAACATGAAGTTTACGTTAACGTAAAGTGCGATGCAAAGGTTGCCGTAAACGGAACCCTTGTCGCTGGTACGAGATATTTACGCCCATAAGACTGGGCTATAAAACAGTTTATACCGCGCTTTCCGACGAGGGGAGTGGGGGGGACATTAATTTATTTAGAATGGATGGAGAGCCGTATGAGTTCCGATGCAATTGTAATCGTGAGTGCGACCCGGACGCCGATGGGTGGTTTTATGGGTGAACTGAGTCCTGTCACTGCGCCAACCCTAGGAGCGACCGCAATTCAAGCGGCGATCAAGCAAGCGGGTGTAGCCTCTGAAGGCGTTAGCGAGGTCATTATGGGGTGTGTCTTGCCCGCCGGTTTGAAGCAAGCTCCCGCACGTCAGGCCATGCTTGAAGCAGGTCTGCCATTGGGGACGGGCGCGACCACGATTAACAAAGTGTGTGGTTCGGGCTTGAAAGCAGTGATGTTCGGCCATGACTTGATTCGTGCTGGCTCTGCGGACGTTGTGGTCGCTGGAGGAATGGAGAGTATGTCGAATGCTCCCTATTTGCTCGATAAAGCGCGTCAAGGATATCGGATGGGGCACGGCCAGGTGTTGGATCACATGATGCTAGATGGCCTTCAAGATGCCTACGAAGGAAAGGCAATGGGCTGTTACGCCCAAGATACGGCCGATGCTTATGGCTTCACGCGTCAGGACATGGATGCATTTGCGATTCGATCGTTAGAACGCGCGCAAGCTGCCATCGCCTCGGGTGCGTTCGAAGCAGAAATCGTCCCGGTCACATATCAAGATCGGAAAGGTGAGGTGACCGTTGCTATTGATGAACAGCCAGGCAAGGCTCGAATTGATAAGATCCCATCGCTGCGCCCTGCGTTTGCAAAAGAAGGGACTGTGACCGCTGCGAATTCGAGCTCCATTTCAGATGGCGCCGCGGCGCTTGTGCTGATGCGTGAATCCGATGCGAAAGCGCAAGGGTTGCAACCGATTGCCCGGATCGTTTCTCATGCAACCCATTCCCAGAAGCCATCGGAATTCACGATGGCTCCGGTGGGTGCCATGCAGAAAGCACTCGAAAAAGCTGGTTGGTCAAAAGAGCAAGTGGATCTGTGGGAAATCAATGAAGCATTCGCCATGGTCACGATGATCGCGCTGAAAGATATGAACTTGGATGCCAGCAAAGTGAATGTGAACGGTGGAGCGTGCGCATTGGGCCATCCCATCGGAGCGTCGGGGGCTCGGTTGTTGGTGACATTGATTCACGCATTAAAGCAACGCAAACTTCACAAGGGAATGACTTCATTATGTATCGGTGGGGGTGAGGCGGTTGCATTAGCCGTTGAGCTCGTCTAGGCCCCGCTGTTTGAAGCGAAGAATGAAAAATCCCGCAGCGGGTTGGGAATCGCTGCGGGATTTTTGTATGACGGGATATGTCCTGTGTGACCTCGCGAGGTCATCGACTCAGATTGCCGTTAGGCTGCAAACTAGCGGCTTAGAGTACGAACAAGTAGAGATACACAGACCCGATGATAATTCCAGCGACTGTTAGAACGCCGGGAATGATGACATTGGCTAACAGGTTCTTACGGATTTCTTCATTCATGGTCCACTCCTCAGTGTGCCGTTCGGCACTCACGACTAAAATATATTAACGCGAAAGAGAGCTCTGTTTCTCTTAATCCCTTGGGATTGCGCGTATTATATCGAAACGCACGATCGAAGTGGAAAAAATTCGCATGAAATCGATTTATGGATAACCTGAATTTCTTTTGGGTAAAAAATAAACAAAAGGGGCCCTCGGCCCCTTTACAGGTTTTCTGCTCGACGTGTTGTTAGAAAACTAAGGTCGTGTCACGCACTCTTGGCAGCGCAAATAAATGCCGCGCGGGTCGTTGTACTGACGGAACAAACTCCACGAGGACGCTGCATCCTGCATCAACTGTTTAATTTCATCATCGCTGCGTAGGTTAGCGCGGGAATTGAAGAGGTTTTGCAGGAGCTGATCACGGAATGATAACTCCCGCTCTGGCCACAGCACGGCGTAGTCTTCAACCTCTGCAAGCTCAGCGGCGCGTTCAATTGCATTCTCAACGCCACCAAGCGCATCCACGAGGCCGAGCTCGAATGCGCGTTTGCCGGACCATACTTTTCCTTGCGCCACTTCATGGACTTCCTCAACGGACATACCACGAGATTCCGCCACTAATGACAGAAAATCGTCATAGATTTGATCTACGCCTGATTGGAGCATGCGTTCAAAGCTCGCAGTAAGAGGCTTAGTGATGGTCATAAAAGGCAGTTCAGTCGTTTTTACACCGTCGTAGTGAATCCCGATGTCCGCTAACGCGCCATCGACTAGAGGAATCATCCCAAATACACCGATTGAACCGGTGATGGTGGTCGGCTCAGCGATGATGTAATCACTGCCGGCAGCGATCCAATATCCACCGGATGCAGCAACGGTACTCATACTGGTGACCACGGGTTTTCCGGCCTCACGCAACATGAGAATCTCCTGACGAATGACTTCTGAAGCCATGGCACTTCCGCCGGGGCTGTCGACCCGCAAAACCACGGCTTTTACATTGTCGTCAAAACGAGCCTTGCGGAGTGCCTCAGCCATGCGGTCACTGCCAATTTCGGTTGGACTACCGCGGCCGTCGACAATCACGCCAGTGGCCTGAATCACCGCAACCTGTGTACTCGAGCCATGAGTCTGTGTGTTTCTTTGCTGAATGGCGACAGGCAATGTCGTGAGATAATCTTGATGACGAATGCCGCGGAACCCTTTGGTATCCTCATCTCTTCCCGCAATATCCACCAAGAACTGGGTCATTTCGTGGCGATGCTTGAGTCCATCGACTAACCCTGCGTGAACGCTGACCTGCGACAAGTCATTGTTGTGCTCCTCAAGGAGAGCAATAAAATCAGCTTCGGTTCCTGAAACAATGCGCGGATCAAGGTCACGACTACGCTGCACGGTTGCGAGATACTCATCCCACAACTCATTTAGCCAAATTGCCAAATTGTCGCGCGCCTCATCTGACATACCGTCTAGGATGTAGGGTTCGACGGCTGATTTAAAATCGCCGACCCGGAAGACGTGGACATTGATATTCAGTTTTTCGAGTAAACTTTTGTAGTAGGGTCGCAGACTCTCCAAGCCCGTAAATTCGACGGCGCCCATTGGGCTGACAAAAACCTCAGTTGCTTGGCTTGCGAGCAGGTATGGACTTTGCGTGAAGAAATCCGCATAGGCATATACGGGTTTACCCGAGGCTTTGAACTGCTCGATTGCATTGGCGACACGGATGAGCTTGCTGACACCGCCACCGCCAAAGTTGCGAAGGTCAAGATAGACCCCGGCGATACGATCATCGGTCGCAGCGTAGGCAAGAACGCGCTCAATTTCATGAACGGGTTGCTGTGCCGGCGGAGTTCCAAAGAGTAGGGTGTCCGATAGATTGTCGAATGGGTTAATGCTTGTAGCCTCATCAACTAAAACCCCAGTTGGGGCAAGGACTAACAATCCACCCTTTGGGACCTCGACTTTATCGGTAGAGGAGAAAATCGCACTTAAAACCAGGACAATAACAACCACGGTCAACACGTGGGCAGTGTAGCGGCGAATCGCTGATAAGACAGCACCGATTCGACCGAAAACTTTTTTCAAAATTTCCATATTGAACTCCGGGATAATGATGTGGCGGACATTCTACGTGAATGTCGCGAGCCACGTGTTAGAATTTTGTAACAAGCTGTGTCATTTGTAAAGTTTTATTGTCCAACTTCTCGCAATTGAACGATTCCTAATGCACGAGGAGATGTATGCAGGTCCTGTTCAGAAAATTTCTCATGTTCTTTCTCCTTCTGGGGGTTATCGGAAGTCTTGGTTGGCTCGGTATTGGGCGGGGCTATCAAATCCTTCCTGCATGGGGACTTTTGCTTGTCGTGGGAGCCTTTGCATGGATGTATTTTAACTATCTAAGCGAAACGCGTCTGATTCGACGGCATGCTTTACTTAATTATGCCTTACGCGAAAACAGTGCGTTGAAGCAGTGGCTCTGGGACGGATTCTTCACACAGTTTGTGCATGCACTTAGCGCATGGCTGCTGGCCATCGCGGTGTTGATCTTTTGTATTCGGATGCGTCTTGATGAATGGATTGCTGTAGCGGTTGGGGTGTTATTATTCGCTCTTGTCTATACCCTGTCACGTGAGCGGTTTTGTCGCCAGTTCACCGATCACGTGGCCAAGTTAATGCAGGTTCGTTTCAGTTTGTGGGTGAGTGTTGGGCTCGTTGCGGTTGGTCTCTCCATTTGGCATCTCTTCTTTCTCGATCTACCTGATCTTCGGGGGCGGGAATTATCTGCAGTGCTCCATGAGGTTTGGTCAGAACGATCGGAAACACGCATTCCAGGCTTAGGAGCGTTCTTGCAAGTGGATGCAGTGCTGCGTCATTTGCTTTGGTTTGCTTTACAAAGTGCCCAACAGTTTCCGGTGTTTCTCAGTCCTTGGACCCAGTTCATTCTCTGGTTCGGTGTGTTTCTTTTGAATGCGCTCAAGCTTGGATTGATCGGCGTCTTGTTACTGGCGAGTGTATTGCCCGGACAACAAGGGCGTATCCATAAGTCAGCGGCTTTGGACAGAAAACCTATGGTGTGGGGATCTATGCTTGGGCTTCTCGCTCCGGCGGTACTCCTCGCTATGCTGGTGTATCTTGGTCCGAATGCGTGGGAACAACGTCAAGCCCGAACCGACCGAGCAATGTCTTCCGAGTCAAGCACGCCGGGTCAGATCGATGATCCCTGCGCACCTGACGTGCTCACAGCCGAAATCGATCAGCTATCCGCGGAAGGTGAATCGCAACTGAGAAGACGAGAAAGGGAGCTGAATCGAGCACTTGAGGCGAAACTTGTACGTGAGGTTGAACGTGCCTTTGGACCCGCAGAACAGGCGGTTGACCAGTTTCTAGATTGGAACTTTAGTGTTCGAGGTCAATATCAGCAATTAGGGATGTTATTGGCGAGTAGCATGACTGAGGAAGCGTTTGCAACACGGCTTGCCGAGCGCCTCGAAGCGCAGCTTTCCGCTGCATTATCACCGGAACTCACACGGCTGCAACGAAGCCTTGATGCGGAATACGCTGCCGCGCTCTCCGGCTTGATTCGGCAGCATGAGCGTTGGATGACTCAGGTTCAGCAACGGGCAGAATGTGAACTCCAGAACATTCGATTGGCACCGCTTTCGATTGACTTGGCATCTGCTGGCGTTGGTTCGGGAGCCGCAGTCGGCACGTTATTGGGTGGGCGAGCCTTGGTAGGGATCGGAGCACGCTTGACCGCTGGGGCTGGAACGCGGCGTGCGCTCGCGCAGATTTTTCGTCGAGCAGGCGCTCGCGCTGCAGCAACGGCCGGAGGCGCTGCAACGGGTTCCATATGTGGACCGATTTGCGTTGCTGTGCTCGGAACAGGCGCTGCACTTGCTGCGGATTTTGCACTGGTTGAACTTGACGAATATCGGAATCGTGCGGTCATGCGGGAGGAAATGCTGGAGGCGATTCGAGAGGAGCAAGTGCGATTAGTGGCTGCTTTACACAGTATTTATCAATCCGAAATCGCTCGGGTCGTTCTGGCCGTTGAAGCGCAGCAAAATGCCCGCTTCAACGTATGGCGCGATGGTATTAATCCGCCGTCGGCAGAAACCCCACGAAGTGAGCTGGATTGAGAACCGTTTCGCCCGACCAACGATAGGCCATCAACGGACCGTTGCGACCAGCCGAATAATCAACACAAGCACACAAAGGAGACTGCAGGTGAGGTTCTCCTTTCATCCAGTAGTGACCAAAGAAAACCGGCTTCGTTCCTCGATACGAAAATTCCTCGAGAACGGTCGGATCGGCACTTAAATCCGCGAGTGCATTCAGGGCGTCTTTGTTGCGCGCTGGATTCGGAATATGCGCGATCGCCGCCAGTGACTCGGGTGCTGTTTCCCACCAAGAAATACGAACCTGCCAGCGCTCTTTATCTTTATGATCACGAAAGGAAACGCCTTTTGGAAGGTCTACTTCAACGCCTTTAAGTACAGTTTCGGTTGCACGATAGAGCGCATGTGACTCGTCAAATGCAGGCACCCAAGCATGCTCAAGAAGACTATTATCCGCATTTAAATAGGGTTTCAGCACGTTCAGGGAAGGCTCGTGCCAACATGCATGAACGACACGGAATGGACCGAGATCAAGAAAAAGCGGAAGGGTTTTGAACCAATCTAACCATGGTTGTCGTTCCACCGGATCAGGAATCTCTTCCAAGAACTCAATATGATGAGCGACATTTTCGGGAATGTGGCGACGGAGAAAATCGTCACCCCCAGGGCGCGGAATTGCGAAGCCGACCGCATTAAACTCATGATTCCCCATGATGACATGGGCCGTTTGCGCATCATGCATGGCCTTTACAATTTGCATCACCCGCAAATTTTGACGGCCATTATCGATGAGGTCACCAATAAAAATCGCGCGACGGCTTGGATGACCAAATACGCCATTGTGTTCCTGATAACCGAGGGTCTCGAGAAGCCCAATCAGTTTGTCCGCGTGCCCGTGAACATCACCAATAATATCGAATCCATCCGTTCGCTTCGTATCTTCCACCTTAAATATTCTCCTTGCTTGGGTCGCTCGTGTTTGTTCCGTGACGTCGATTGGGCTGAACGCGCGATGCAATGACGACGGCAATCACAATGATAGTGCCACCAAGAATGAGCTGAGGCCAGTTTACATCCTGTCCCCACAAGGCAAAATTAACTAAGAGACCCGCGGGAATTAGTGCGTTGTTCATCGTGGCCAGTTGTCCGATGTTCACTCGCTTACTGGCAATGCTCCACAGCAAATAGCCGACCCCAGAGGCGCCTAAACCGAGCCACAGAAGAACGATCCAGTGAACCGTTGTCGTTGGCGTGCGGTTGAAATCGGCAAACAACAGCATACCGAGTCCACTGACAATCGTCGCTCCGACGAAAAAGAGGCCATAGTGCTGAAGCTGCTGTCGTGGAGTACCCAGCTCAAGGCGTTTGTAGGCGACTTGACCTAATGCAAAGCACAGGTTTGCCCCTTGAATAAGCACAAATCCAGTGATGAATCCGACGGATAAACCCTGATAGCGAATCAATCCTGCGCCAATAACCGAGATAAGCGCCGCAATCCACCAAGCCAAGGGAAGTTGCTTTTTGTTGAGCACGCGTTCATCGAGCAGGGTGATGTAGAGCGGCGTAAAAATCGTAAATAACAGCACTTCCGCCACACTAATATATAAAAATGCATGGTAAAGCAGCAGGTACATCAAGCCGATCTGAATGGCGCCAATGCCCATCAAGTAGAGACGTTTTTTTGTGGGAGTCTGGCCGATACGCAAGAAAGGAACAATGAGGACACAGGCCAGTACCATCCGAATAAAGACCGCGATGTAGGCGTCGACATCAGCAGCGAGATACTCACCGATCAACGAAAAACTGAATGCCCATACGAGGGTCATTAAAATGAGGATTGGCATGTCTGGCGCTCCGACAAAATTCGAGGCGCCAGTATGCCGCGCGATGAATGCAAGCGCAATCGTCTCGGGCGCGATGCTTTCCTTAACCTTGGATGAGACGAAGCTTTGATTCACCCCAACCGACGAGCTCGCCGTTTAGAAACACCAGAGGTGTACATTCATCCCGCGTTGTCATCCCATCGGCAGTGACTCGATGCGTGCGGTAGTACAACACTCGGTAACTGCGATCATCAACGACCACAAATTCGTCGAAATCGGGAGTTCCCATGGTGCGCATGACTGAGTTGACCGAAGCGCCGGGCGAGAGCTTTGCAATGGCCTCGCGGTTCTTCTGTTCTTGTCGCTCCCAATTTGATTCTGTCCCGCGGGATGAGCGGGTATCCCCGCCGACAGCAACCACGCACCCGGTAAGGGTTGTGGCAATCAGACCGGCGAGGATGGTGGTTTTAATAAGAACCATTTTTTGCATTATTTTCTCCTAACTTAATGGGTTGCTTTCACTTGATTTGGTTGGTGCGCGCAAGGGGCCTCCAGCGTGTTGCCAAACATCAGCCCAGTAAGCGCGCCAGGCCAAGAGGCGACTGTATGCATGCGGCACAAAGTAGAGACTCGTGATAGTTGAAAAAATCAGCCCGCTGATGATGGTAATGGCCATCGGCGCGTAGGGCGGACCATCGCCACCGATTTGTGTATTCCCCATCGCCAATGGGAGCATTCCAAGCACAGTCGTTGCGACTGTCATGAGAATCGGGCGCACGCGCCGTGACGCAGCTTCAATCAGCGCAGTCTCGAGTGCGGCGCCGGCTGCGCGCTGTTGATTTACTGCATCGACCAGAACAATGCCATTGTTTACAACAATTCCCATCAGAATCAGGAGCCCGATAAGCGCCATGACATCGAGCGATGTACCCGTAAACAGTAATCCCCAAAAAGCACCACAGATTGCCATGAGGAGTGAGCCAATGACCGCAGAGGGCAGTAGCAGGGATTCAAATAGCGCTGCCATCACCATGTACACGAGCGCCACGGCCAATAACATATTCACCAGCATGATTTGGTTCTGCTGTTGCTGGGTTCTAAATCCGCCATCCAGGGACCAAGAAGTTCCCGCAGGAAGCTCAATCGATCCGAAGAGATTTTGTAGTTCCGCACGGGCCTCGGACAGCGAGATCTCGTCAAGATTGGCGGTGATTCGGACGGCTGTTCTGCGATCAAACCGGCGAATCGCACCCAATTGCGCCACTTGCTCAAACTCAGCGACTTGATTCAAGGTGATCAGCTGGCCGTCGGCCTGACCTACGATCAGGGTCTCAAGCTCCCGTACATCGCGTCGAATGGAATCAGGGAAAGTGACCTGAATTCGCATATCCCCTTCCGGATGATGGCGAAACGAGCGCAGATTGCGTCCTCGTAAGGCGACATCAACCTGATCGGCTACCTGTCGCGTTGATAAACCAAATCGCTCGAGTTGTGCGCGGTCGAGGTGAATTTGAATTTCATCAAGCGCATTACGCGTTGCAGTTTGCACGTCGGTAAGACCTTGAATTTGACTCATCTGTGGGATGAGTTGGTCTGCAAGTCGCTCGAGCTCAGCGGTTGAGCGTCCTTGTAGCGTGACTTGGACGCCACTGGTGTTTCCTCCCTGAAACCCAAAGACGGGGCGTGAACGAGCGAGCGGAGGCATATCGGCCCGAATCCGACGTTGAATCTCCGATACCGAGAGCGTGCGGTCCGGTTTGAGAAGGATGACGGACATTGCGTAGCCGGGGGTGTAGTAGCTATAAACATGCTCGATCTCGAATCGCTCACGATGCTCATATAAATAGGCTTCGAGCCGATGCACATCGGTTTCCACCTGCTCAAGTTTATATTGACCTGTGACAAAATAGTTCATGAAGAGGCGGTCATTGAACGCCATATCAGTCTGATTTCCACTCACTTGGATAAACGGAATAGCAGTGCTCAGCAGCAGAGCAAGCATGATTACTGTTGTCCAACGCGGATGCCGGTGGCTCCAACGAAGCGAGTGTAAGTAGATCTGTTTCACGCGCCCATCACTGGCAGCTGTGGGCTGCCCATTGGTGATCAATTTGCTTAAGAGGAGCGGAATTAATGTTTGTGCAATCAGCAGTGATGCGAGGAGTGAAATACAAATTGCGACCGCAACGTGTTCAAGAAAAATCGTGATTTCTTGTTTTTCGCCAAAAATATTCGGCAAGAACACGATAGCTGTGGTGAGCGTTCCTGCGATGATGGCGAGCGAAACACGCCCTGCACCTAACTCAATCGTTGTTTTGTTTGGTGTTTCACCCCGTGCAAACGCGTCCTGTTGTTCTTGTTTGATACTCTCAGATACTACCACCGCATTATCTATCAGCATCCCGACCGCTAGCATCAGTCCCATCATCGAGAGAATATTGAGGCTGTAGCCCAGTAAATACATGAATCCCATCGTCAGGAACAGGGCAATCGGCACCGAAAGAACAATGACTGCAGTGACTCGCCAATCCCGTAAGAATAAATACAGCACAATGATGGAAAGCACGGCACCAAGCAGCCCCGCAGCCAGCAGATCACGCAGGGAGGTCGTGACACTCTCCGCTGTATTATCTAAGGTCATCAGGTAGATACCTGCAAATTCTGGATGCCCATCCGCTGCCTGGATCACTTGCGTGGCGGCCCGCGCAACGTCGACAAGATTAGCACTGCTCTCTTTGTAGATATCAATTCCGATCGCATAGGTTTGGTTAAATGACCTTCCAGCGCGAGGGCGAGGTAGTTCATAACCAATGTCTGCAACATCTGCGAGGGTCAGGTGTGCTGTAACCGGCAGACGGCGAATGTCATCTAGGTTACGAAACTCGCCGACCGGCTTGACCTGAATTCGCTCTCGGTCCGTCTCGACCGCACCTGCATTGAGCGTAAAGTTGGCTTGATTGAGGATCTGCGTAATGTCGAGGGTTGAAAGTCCTGTGGCAATGAGTGCATCGGGTCGGAGACGGATGATAATTTCTGGTTGATCCACCCCAAATAATTGCACGCGAGAGACTCCCTCGACACGTTCCAGCGGCTGTTTCAGGTTCCGGTTGATGAGATCGTATGCCATGGATAGGTCTCGGTCACTGGAGATACGTAGCTGCATGACGGCCATGTCGTCGGTATTAAATTGATAGACAAAAATCCGTTCGACATCAGCAGGCAGGGTATGACGAACCGTATCAATGGCCTCCCGAACCTCGATCCCACGCGCTGAGATGGGGTCATTCCAGTTGAAGTTTAGAACCACTTCCGAGGCGTCATCCCGTGACTCCGAGCGCATTTCGACAACGCCACTGATGGTCGCGAGTGCCTCCTCGATTGGACGTGTAATCAATCGTTCCACTTCTGCAGGCGTCGCTCCGGGATAGGGGACGACGACAGCAATTTGCGGAATGTCAATTCCAGGAAACTTTTCCAGCGGTAATAGACGGCTTGAGACCAAACCGAGCACCAAGAATGACAAGAACAGCATGCATATGGTCACCGGACGACGCAGCGCTAGTCGAGCCAAGGGCGCTGAAATATCGGATAGATCACGCATTCGATGTCTCCCCATCAAACTGTTTGCGATCAAATAGCTGATACACCAGTGGAATGAATAGGAGTGTCAACAGTGTTGCGAAAAGCAAACCGCTCATGACAGCTATGGCCATGCTGGCGCTGAGTTCTGCGCCTTCGCCGATACCGAGCGCGAGCGGCGTTAACCCAAGCACCGTGGTTAAAGTTGTCATCAAGATGGGTCGTAAGCGCTGCGCCGATGCTTCGCGAATTGCTTGCAGTTTCTCAACTCCAGATTGACGGAGCTGATTGATTCGATCGATCAAAACAATCGCGTTATTGACGACGATTCCCGCGAGCATAATTAAACCGATAAAGACCACAACGCTGAGTGGCGTGTTGGTCAGCCACAAGCCAACCACAGAGCCTGCAGCGGCAAGAGGAACCGAGAACATAATGAGCAATGGGTGTCCAAAGCTCTCAAATTGAGAAGCCATCACCAGGTAGACCAAGAAAACCGCAAGGCCTAGAGCAAGTGCCATGGAGCGATAGGACTCGGCTAAGAGTTCACCTTGCCCTCCTAGGCGTGCAGTGACTCCAGGAGGAAGTTGTAAGTTAGCGAGAATCACACTCAGCGCTTCTTGCGCACTGCGAATGTCGGTATTTGCAGGTGAGGCGGTGATAAGTGCCACGCGTTGCTGACCCAGGCGAGTGATCTCGCTTGGGCCGATGGCGCGTGTTATTTCGGCCACCGCAGAAAGTGGAATTTCGACCTCTGCGCCTGGATTAATAATGAGATCACCTAGGGCGTCTGGATTTTGGCGGGCATCGTCTGGAAGACGAACACGCACATCAATCTGCCGATCGAGTACTTGATAGCGCGTCGCAATTTGCCCACCAATATGGGTACTGATGAGGCGAGCGACATCGGGCGCGTTCAATCCGGCCCATGCAAGCCGCGCATGATCGAATTGAATTTCAAGTTCCGGCTGCCCCGCAGTCAGTCCATTTTGCACATCGCGAAAGTTTGGATGTTCCGTGAGTGTATCCGTTAGGCGTGCAGCAACTGGCAATAGCCGATCGAGCTCATAGCCATACAGCTCGACGACCAGAGGCATATCCATTGAAACGAGGCTTGGAAAGTCGATACGGGCTTGGACGTCCGGTTGTTGCGCGAGATAGTCACGAATGTCTTGCATCAACTGTTGGCGAGCTTCGGGCGACAAACCAGATTCCGTTACGACATGCATGCGCCCCCAGAAGTCACCCCCTTGGTTGGCCTGGACTTGCATCAAGCTGCCGGTTCCAGCAATCGAGTAGGTTCGTGTAATCCGAGGATCTGACGCAAACGCTGCGGCAAATTGAGCTAAAAATGCATCAGTTCGGGCAATCGGAGTGCCACGGGAAAGTTCGATGTCGACATAGAACTCACGTTGTTCCATGGCAGGTATAAGCTCTGCGTCGAGCCGTGGTAGGAGTAAGAAGCACGCAAAGGTAAGGAGTGCAAATCCAGCAAAATATGGCCAGGGTTTCTTTTGGGCTTTTTGAAGCGCATGTTGTTGCGCCCGGCTGGTGGTTTCGAGAACTCGGTCTACGGCAAACAGGAATGGTCGAGTCACCATGCGGCCGACCCAAGCGAGCCCAGCAATGAACAACCGAAGCCCACGCAAAACAAGTACTGGAAGCCAGTAGAATACTCCACGCAGCAAAGAACGAACGGGCCAGCTCAACCAAAATAACACACCGCGACGGGTTGGGGGCGCCGAGCGTGCTGTTGGTTGAGCGGCCGGTTCAAATTGCAGTTCAGTCGAGCCTTTGCGACTTGCGAGCATGGGGATTAACGTCAGTGCGACGGCCAAAGACGCAAGAAGCGCTACACTGACCGTAATGGCCTGTTCTGTGAAAAGCTGCCCAGCCATGCCTGTGACAAAAATGAGTGGAATGAACACAGCGAGCGTGGTCAACGTAGCCGCAATAATCGCGCCCGTTACTTCGTGTGCACCATGAATGGCCGCATCGCTTACATCATCGCCTTGTTCGCGTCGCCGTGCGATGTTCTCGAGCACAACGATCGCGTTGTCGACGAGAAGTCCAATCGCAAGGGCGATGCCACCGAGAGACATCATGTTCAGGCTCAAATTACTCATGAACATAAACAGGAAGGTGGCAATGACTGAGACTGGGATTGCAACGGAAATAATTAAGGTAGGGCGTATTTGTCGCAAAAAGAGAAATATGACGCCCATGGCCAATAGACCACCGATCCAAGCGTTCTGTTGTACCGAAGCAATTGCATTGCGAATAAATGTCGATTGGTCGTTGAGCAGTTCAAGTTGGTAATCACGAGGAAGCTGTCCGCGAACTTGGGGCAAGCGACGGTGCACTTCGTTCGCAACACGCACGGTGTTGGCATCGCCCTCTCGGTAAATATTTATTTCAATTGCTTCACGGCCGTTGACTCGGCTGATTGACGTTCGATCTTTAAACCCACTGCGGACCGTCGCGATATCCTGCAGCTGAATCGGCGCACCATTTCTTGTGGCAATATAGATATTTTCAATGTCGTCTAATGTTTGGAACTGATTCACTGTCCGCACGAGAAACTCGAGCGTGTTGGTCTCAACGCGGCCACTTGCTTGATTGAGGTTTTCTTGGCGAAGCCGAGACACGACAGTTTGTACATCGATGTTGAGTTGGCTGGCGCGACGCTCATCGATCAGAATTTGGACCTCGTCTTCAAGTCCACCGCCGACACGCACCGCAGCAATCCCCTGAATGCTCTCTAGCTGCCGCTTTAACTCTTCATCGGCAAACCGACGCATTTCCTGCATCTCACCTGGGCTGCTGATTTGCGGTTGATTCAGCGCGAAACGCATCATGGGTTCAAGGTTCGGGTTGAAACGAAGAATGATTGGTTTTTCAAGGTCAAGGGGTAAGCGCACTGTATCTAACTTTTCACGGACTTCGAGGCCCGCCATATCCATTTGCGTTCCCCATGCAAATTCAAGGACGACGTCCGATTGACCAGCCCGTGCATACGACGTGATGCTTCGTACGCCACGGACGGTACCGAGAACTTCCTCAATGGGGCGATTGACCAGTTGTTCGACTTCACTCGGGGCGGCACCGGGGTAGGCTGTACGCACTGTGAGCGTAGGGTAGCTTAGGTCGGGCAACAGATTCACCGGTAAGCGGCCAAGACTCACAATACCAAAGAGGACGATCGCAAGCGTAAACATCACGATGGTAACTGGGCGACGGACGGCTAGCGCGGCGATTCCAGATTTCTTATTATTCTGACTCATTTCGGTGGTCCTTACAGTGCAATCACTTCAACACGAGCATCTTCACGCAAGGTGTTTTGGCCGGTCACCACTAATGTGGAGCCCGCATCAATTCCCTCAATTATTTCAATGTAGCCATTTTCGCGCAGTCCTGGAATCACTGCTTTGCGCACGGCCTTGTCGTTCTCCACAACGAAAACATACGCAGTTTGATCGATGCGAATCAGTGCATGATGTGGAATCCGTACCACATTGTCTTTCTCGGCATAATGAAGCTGCACGCGGGCAAACATTCCTGCGCGATATTCATGGGCTTCGTTGGGAATGCTGAGGACAACACGGAAAGTCCCGGATGTTGCATCAACAACGGGGCTGATCCGAGCGACTTGTGCATCAATTTGTGTCAGGCCAGTTTGATTTAAGCTAATCCGCGCATTTTGACCAACCCGAACACTCGAGAGGGCTTGCTCTGGGAGGTGAATGGTGGCGCGCAAGGTTTGGTCATTTACGACGTGGAAGAGGGCACGTGGTTGATAGGCTTGAATCATGTTGCCAGTCCGGACGAAGCGCTGCGCGATATGACCAGAAATCGGTGCGCGGATAACCGCCTCGGATAAATCAAGTTCGGCCAGTGCTAATTGCGCACGAAGTCCCTCATAGCGCGTGTTTAGCCGTTCAAGGGTCTCTTTGCTGACCATTTGTTGCGTGGCTAACTGTTGCATCCGCTCAAGTTCTTTTTCAACACCACGGAACTCCGCAGCAATTTGGTCGCGGCTGTGTTGATAGCGAGAAGACTCAATGCGCGCAAGAGGCTGACCTTGTTCAACAAAGTCGCCTTCTTCTACATAAATTTCCGTAATTACACCACTGACACGGGCGATCACGTCGGTTTCTTCTTCAGCTTCGAGCACACTGCTTGCTTGGAAGCTGGCTCGTATTAATCCGCGCTCGACGGTAACCGCTTCAACGGGCACACCGCGTTCCCGCGGTTCCGCGGCAGAGGCTTGCACGTTGGTTGCTGATGAGTTTCCGCATCCTGTTAGGGCCACAAAGGCAAGTAATCCGATCACAATAAACGCTGAAGTTTTCATTTTCCTGTCCTAGTTAAAAACTAAAATCTCTCGTGCCTAGGAATATGCTAAGTTCGTGCCAGTAAATTTAAATTATTGATATATAACGAATATAATTATTTATTAGAAGGTGGTTACACCCATCAGTGAAGAAATGTAGTCAGATTGACGATTTGAGTTGGTGAAAAATACAAAAAAATTTTAAATTAATTATGGACATTTAGACGTCTGAACGTGTAGATTCCCAGAGTAAACATCGTAAGAGAGGTTATTATGCGTTTAGAGTCATTGGCGTTACATCACGGTTACACGGCAGAAGCGACGACCCGAGCTGCTGCAGTTCCGATATACCAAACAACTTCATTTACCTTTGAGAATACTCAACACGGGGCCGATTTATTTGATTTGAAGGTAGAGGGAAACATTTACTCGCGGATTATGAATCCTACCAATGCCGTACTTGAAGAGCGGCTTGCTGCGATTGAAGGTGGGATTGGTGCTTTGGCGGTCGGTTCTGGGATGGCTGCGATTACCTATACGATTCAAACATTAGCCTCGGCAGGGGACAATATCGTCAGTATCAGCAAGTTATATGGCGGAACCTTTAACCTCTTCGCTCACACATTACCCCAGCAAGGCATCGATGTAAGATTTGCCGATGCAGATGATTTTGAGGGGCTTGCTGCCTTGATTGACGGCCGAACTAAACTGCTGTTTTGTGAATCCATCGGAAATCCGGCCGGCAATGTCGTCGATTTGGTTCAACTTGCGAAAATCGCGCATCAACACGGGATCCCTCTGGTGGTGGATAATACGGTCGCAACCCCTGTTCTGTGCCGTCCTATTGAGCTTGGCGCAGATATCGTGATCCACTCGTTGACCAAGTATATTGGCGGTCATGGCACCACGGTGGGAGGGATTATTATTGATAGTGGAACGTTCGATTGGTCAGCGCAGCCCGAGCGTTATCCGCAACTGAATCAGCCGGATCCCTCCTACCATGGCGTGGTGTACACCGAAGCACTCGGACCGGCGGCATTTATTGGACGTTGTCGTGTGGTTCCGCTGCGTAATACGGGTGCGTCATTGGCAGCGCAAAGTGCCTTCAATATTTTGCAAGGCCTTGAGACCCTTGCATTGCGCGTTGAACGTCACTGTGCAAATGCGTTGAAAGTCGCTGAATATTTATCTGCCCACCCAGACGTCAGTTGGGTTCAGTATGCTGGACTTCCGACCGATAAGTATCATGGTTTGGCGCAAAAAATCACTGCAGGACAGGGCTCGGGGATATTGAGTTTTGGTATCAAAGGCGGAAAAGAGGCGGCCACCCAGTTCATTGATGCGCTCAAGCTTTTCTTGCGCTTGGTCAATATTGGGGATGCCAAGTCCTTGGCGTGTCATCCGGCATCCACCACACATCGGCAGCTATCGCCGGAGGAATTGGGGCGAGCCGGTGTCAGCGAAGATCTTGTTCGTTTGTCGGTTGGAATTGAGCATATTGATGACATTATCGCCGATCTCGATCAGGCGCTTGCTGTCGCTCATAAGGCCTTGCGTGTCGCTTAACAAAACTCGGTGATTAGCGAACCCAGGTCTCAAGCCAGTTTTCTAACAGACGAACCCCGTGGGCTTGCCAATCAGCCTGCGGGGGATGTTCTCTCTCGACTCCCTCCGATTCATCATCGGTTTCCAAATAATAGAATTCAGGTTCGTTTGGACTCAACCCTCTGGACACATCTCGTTGAAATTCGCGATGTAAGGTGTCGGCTTCATATTCAGGATGACCGAGGACAAACAATCGCTTGCGAATCGGATCAATGGTCACAAAAGCACCCGCGCGGCGTGAGTCCATCAGCACACGCAATTCAGGATGTGCGTACATCTGATTTTGTCGTGCTTCTGCGTTGCGCGAATGGGGGACTCGGATGTCCCGCGGAATCCCCTCGATAATCGGATGTTTTCGTAAAATCCGATGTTCGTACAACCCACTAATTTTCTTCGCACGCTGCACGCGCGGGATACCATAATGATGATAGAAGGCAGCATTTGCTGCCCAGCACAAATACATCACACTTGCGTAGCTCAGGATTGCGTCATCAAAGATGTGGCGGAGCTCTTGCCAGTAGCTAACCTCGTCGTAATCGCGCGTGCCAAGCGGCGCGCCCGTGATAATTAATGCATCGAGGTCATCCCGTGCATCCCAATCTTGGTAATACCGATCGAGATGGGCTTGACGGGTTTTTGATTTCCATTGCTTTAGCTTGAGACAATGAAGTTCCAGATCGAATTTCGTCTGTGCCAACAGACGTAACCAATGCCGTTCAGCAACTTCCTTTTCAGGCATTAAATTTAGAAAGCCTATTTTCAACACGCCGCGATGATTCGGATCGCAGCGCACGGGCAAACCTTCTTGCTGTAATTGCGAGATGATTGGTAATGGGCGATGCAGGGTTAATGGCATAAAAGTCTCATTCGAAGATCATGACAGGCCAAGTTTTGCCCTATTCTGATCTGAAACGTTATAGTTCGCCATGATGACATTTGATTATGGTCAAGACAAGCCAAGAGAAAGGTGACTAAGCCGATTAAAGGCATGAAAAAAGCCGCTCTCAGTGAGCGGCTTTTCGTATCATGGTGCTTTACTTCGCAATAGGCTTAAATTTGCGTTGTGCTTCGCCGGTGTATAATTGGCGCGGACGGCCAATTTTCTGGCTTGGTTCACTCAGCATCTCATGCCAATGGGAGATCCAACCGACTGTCCGTGACAATGCGAAAATCACCGTGAACATGTTGGTCGGGATACCGATCGCTTTCAAGATAATTCCCGAGTAGAAATCCACATTCGGATACAGTTTCTTCTCTACGAAGTACTCATCCTCAAGGGCAATCCGCTCTAATTCCATTGCAACGTCAAGGAGTGGATCTTTGATGTTGAGTTCTGATAGGACTTCATGACAGGTCTCGCGCATGACTTTCGCGCGTGGATCGAAGTTCTTGTAGACCCGATGACCAAAGCCCATCAGACGGAATGGATCGTTTTTATCTTTCGCTTTTGCGATGTACTCAGGGATCCGATCAACCGAACCGATTTCCGCGAGCATCTTCAAGCAGGCTTCGTTTGCGCCGCCGTGTGCTGGGCCCCAAAGTGATGCGACACCAGCCGCAATACATGCGTATGGGTTTGCGCCTGAAGAGCCTGCTAACCGAACCGTGGAGGTCGATGCATTTTGCTCATGGTCCGCGTGCAAGGTGAAGATCCGATCCATTGCGCGTGCAACAACGGGACTCACTTTGTATTCTTCCGCAGGAACCGAGAACATCATGTTCAGGAAGTTTTCCGTGTAGCTTAGGTTGTTTTGTGGATAAACAAAGGGTTGCCCGATGTTATGCTTGTAGCACATGGCCGCAATGGTTGGCATTTTCGCCACAAGGCGATAAGCACTGCGAGCGCGCTGCTCGGGATCTGCGATGTTTAAATCGTCATGATAGAACGAGGAGAGGGCACCGGTTACAGCGCACAACATGGCCATCGGGTGGGCGTCACGGCGGAATCCGCCAAAAAACTCATGAATCCCCTGATGCACCATCGTGTGCTTGGTGATGGTTTTCTTAAATTTCTGATATTCCTCAGCAGATGGGGCCTCACCATGAATCAGCATGTAGCAAACTTCGAGATAGTCTGCCTCGGTGGCTAACTGCTCAATTGGGTAACCGCGGTGTAAAAGTACACCGTTATCGCCGTCAATGTAGGTGATTTTCGACTCACATGAGCCAGTGGCGAGGAAGCCAGGGTCAAACGTGAAGTAGCCGTGCTTGCCAAGGGTCCGTACATCAATTACATCGTGACCGGCGGTGCCTGAAAGCACCGGCAGCTCGATACTATTGCCATCGATTTGAAGAGTGGCTTTACGCTCAGCCATGGATATCTCCTTGTATTCTGTGCGTCTTAGGTCAAAAAAGTGCGCTATTTGTACTTGATCTTGGGGTGATCTGTCAATTTAACGTAAACGGTAGTTGTTTGGATGCCTACCTCTTTTTTGCTACGACTTTAGTCTAATTGTTATAGTTCTATTGAGGTTGCAAGCCGTTCATTTACAGGGCTGTAACGACTGATGGGACCTGGCAATCTAAACCTTATTTTGCCGATGTCAGTAATTGTAATTGTAAACTGTGCCCGATATACTTGGGCGCACTGATTTCAACAGCGTTTTCAGATAAGGCAACAGTTGTGAAAAAACAAAGACCTGTTAACCTGGAGCTGACCACAATCAGCTTTCCACCTTCTGCAATCGCCTCCATTTTACACCGGGTTTCCGGCGTTATTATGTTGGTTCTCGTTGGCCTTTTGGTCTGGTTGCTCGCGCTATCGCTTCGTTCTTACGAAGGGTTCGTTCAAGCGCAAAATATTTTAGCAAACCCCGTCCTAAAGTTTGTCATCTGGGGCTTCCTCACAGCAATGGGTTACCACTTGCTTGCCGGTTTGCGTCACATGGTGATGGATTTGGGCTTCTGGGAAGAGCTTGAGTCGGGGAATACCAGTGCGGTGGTTACCATCGTGTTGGCTGTCATTCTAGCCGTCTTAGCAGGGGTTTGGTTATGGTAAAAATTGCTTCTACATTCGGTCGTAGCGGTACGCACGACTACATTCTGCTGCGCGCAAGTGCACTTATTTTGGCATCATACGCCGTCTTTTTGATTGCCTGGTTGGTATGTAACCCAGGCGTCAGTTATGCCGACTGGGTGGGCTTCTTTGGCCACATCGGGGTGAAAATATATACGTTGCTAGCGCTAACTGGACTCCTAATCCACGCATGGATTGGCATTTGGCAAGTGCTTACCGACTACGTGAAGAATTCACTGTTGCGCGGTGCAATTCAATACGTGGTTGTGATCGCCTTGTTCGTCTACTGGTTCACCGGCTTATTTGTTTTGTGGGGTGTCTAAGTGAGCAACTTGAAAGAACTACAGTTTGATGTAGTCGTTATCGGTGCGGGTGGTGCAGGTATGCGCGCTGCATTGCAAATCTCACAAAACGGGATGAGCTGTGCGCTGATGTCAAAAGTATTTCCTACCCGTTCTCATACGGTTTCAGCGCAGGGCGGTATAACCGTTGCACTGGGAAATGCGCACGATGACAACTGGGAATGGCACATGTTCGATACGGTGAAAGGCTCTGACTATATCGGAGACCAAGACGCGATTGAATACATGTGTAAGACCGGGCCAGAAGCCATTTTGGAACTTGAGAACATGGGCTTGCCTTTCTCTCGTTTCGAGAACGGAAAAGTGTACCAGCGTCCGTTTGGTGGACAGTCAAAGAATTTTGGTGGTGAGCAGGCGGCGCGGACCGCAGCGGCAGCAGACCGAACCGGTCATGCCCTGCTGCATTTGCTTTATCAACAAAACGTGAAGAATAAAACAACCGTCCTTTCTGAGTGGTACGCGCTTGATCTCGTTAAGAATCAAGATGGTGTTGTGACCGGCGTCACCGCATTAGAGATTGAAACCGGCGAAATCTATCACATTCGCGCGAAAGCAGTTGTGCTTGCGACGGGTGGAGCAGGGCGTATTTATGCGTCAACCACCAACGCACACATTAATACGGGTGATGGCGTTGGGATGGCATTGCGTGCGGGAGCCCCAGTCCAAGATATGGAAATGTGGCAGTTCCACCCAACGGGGATTGCTGGTGCAGGCTCCTTGGTGACCGAAGGGTGCCGCGGGGAAGGTGGATATCTGTTGAATAAGGACGGCGAGCGCTTTATGGAGCGTTATGCTCCGAACGCTAAAGACCTCGCAGGACGTGACGTTGTGGCCCGTGCCATGATGACTGAAATTCGTGAAGGCCGAGGGTGTGAAGGCCCTTGGGGTACTCACATTAAATTGAAACTCGACCACTTGGGCCGCGAGACCTTAGAAGCGCGTCTGCCGGGTGTCTGTGATCTGGCGAAAACCTTTGCCCATGTCGACCCAGCGGAAGAACCGATTCCTGTGATTCCAACCTGTCACTACATGATGGGCGGTATTCCAACCGACGTAAACGGTCAGTGTCTCCAAGTCGATGCAAAAGGTAATGTAACACCTATTCAAGGACTCTTTGCCTGCGGTGAGATTGCTTGTGTGTCTGTTCACGGTGCTAATCGCTTGGGTGGAAACTCACTGCTTGACTTGGTTGTATTCGGACGGGCGACGGGTCTGCACTTAGGTGATGCACTAGCGGCAACAACCGAGTCGCGTGCCGCATCAGACAGCGACGTCGATGCCGCGTTAAGCCGATTAAATCGCTGGAATAGCACCCAGAAAGGTGAAGACCCGTATCAGATTCGGAAGGATCTGCAGAAGTGTATGCAGCTGAATTTCTCGGTCTTCCGTGAAGGGGAAGCGATGGAACAGGGCTTGAAAGAGCTCCGTGAGATTCGTGAGCGTCTGAAGCATGCGCGATTGGATGACACGAGTCAGGATTTCAACACCGCGCGTGTTGAATGCCTCGAGTTGGACAATTTGATGGAGACCGCTTACTCAACAGCAGTTTCTGCATCGTTCCGTCAAGAAAGCCGTGGCGCTCATAGCCGTGCCGACTTCCCTGATCGGGATGACGAGAGCTGGTTATGTCACACTGTGTATCGTCCGGAAGATGAGAGCATGGTGAAGCGGGAAGTGAACATGGCGCCGAAGTTGCGTGAAGCGTTCCCTCCGAAAGCACGTACTTATTAAGAGGTTTGTACGATGAAAAAACTTACCTTTTCGATTTATCGCTACAATCCAGAGGTCGATACCAAGCCGCGGATGCAAGATTACACGCTCGAGCTTGAAGATAACCAAGACCTGATGGTGCTTGAAGCGCTCATTAAGATTAAAGAAGAGCAGGATCCGTCTCTGGCGTTCCGTCGTTCGTGTCGTGAGGGTGTATGTGGGTCTGACGGCTTAAATATGAACGGGAAAAATGGGTTGGCGTGTATCACCAACTTGTCTTCGTTAAAGTCAAACAAGATTGTCATTCGTCCGCTTCCTGGCTTGCCCGTTATGCGCGACCTGATTGTCGATATGACGCAGTTCTATAAGCAGTACGAGAAAGTAAAACCGTATCTGATTAATGACGAAAAAACGCCACCGGCGCGGGAGCGTCTGCAGAGCCCAGAAGAGCGGGCAAAATTAGACGGTCTATACGAATGTATTCTGTGTGCTTGTTGTTCAACATCATGCCCTTCGTTCTGGTGGAATCCAGATAAGTTTGTCGGTCCTGCGGGATTGCTTCATGCTTATCGATTCTTGGCAGATAGCCGGGATACTGCGACTGAGCAGCGTCTTGACGATTTGGACGATGCGTTCAGTGTGTTCCGGTGTCACGGCATCATGAACTGTGTGAATGTATGTCCGAAAGGGTTAAACCCGACGAAGGCTATTGGACACATCAAGTCTATGTTGTTGAGCCGCGCTGTTTAGCGAAAGCAGGCGGTCTCTGATATAGTATTGAATATGTTGTACAAATAGCCATCCCGCTACGGATGGCTATTTTTTTAAAAAAGTCGTGACCATTAACGCATATCTGCTGTTTTTCGCAGTCCGAACTAGTGAAAGGAAAAGCAATGCAAGAAGGCGCAATGCAAGCCTGGATTGAGTCCTCTCAGTTTGCGGGAGGAAACGCAGCTTACATCGAAGAGCTGTTTGAGTTGTACCTCGACGACCCCACGGCAGTCAGCCAAGAATGGCGAGAACTGTTCGATACCCTGCCGCAAGGTGCTTACGATGTGAAGCACAGCGAAATTCGTGAGCAATTTCGTGAAGCGGCAAAAAATAAGCTGAAGCAAGCGGGCTCGGGCTCGTTTAATGCAGAGCTTGCTGAAAAGCAAGTGCGTGTATTACAGCTAATTAATGCGTATCGCTTCCGTGGTCATCAGCATGCCAACCTTGATCCGCTTGGATTGTGGAAACAAGAGTCGGTTCCAGATCTTGACCCGAACTATCATGGTCTCAGCAAGGAAGACATGGACCTCGAGTTCAATGTCGGTTCCTTGATGATCGGCAAAGATACAGCGAAGCTGAATGAAATTCATAAGGCACTTGATGCCATCTACTGCGGGTCGATCGGTGCTGAATACATGCATATTGTGTCGACCGATGAGAAGCGCTGGATCCAGCAGCAACTTGAGTCGCAGCTGGGTAAGCCGAAATTTAGCACGGAAGAACGCAAACGCGCACTGAAAGAATTGGTGGCAGCGGATGGTCTTGAGAAATACCTCGGTTCCAAGTTCCCAGGTGCGAAGCGGTTCTCCCTCGAAGGTGGTGATGCCCTCGTTCCATTGATCAAATCATTGATTCGTCGTGCGGGTGTTCATGGGGCCAAAGAGGTCGTTATTGGGATGGCGCACCGTGGGCGCTTAAACGTTTTAATTAACGTCCTTGGTAAGAAACCCAAAGAATTATTTGATGAGTTTGCGGGTAAAAACACGACGGATAAAGCCGGTGATGTGAAGTATCACATGGGGTTCAGTTCTGACTTCGAAACGGAAGGCGGAAATGTTCACCTCGCATTGGCATTTAACCCGTCGCACCTTGAAATCGTCAACCCAGTCGTGATGGGATCCGTGCGCGCACGAATGGATCGTCGCGGTTGCAAAGATGGCAGCAAAGCACTCCCGATCACCATTCATGGTGATGCAGCAATTGCTGGGCAAGGTGTCGTCCAAGAAACCTTTAACTTGTCGAAAACACGTGCCTATGGTGTGGGCGGAAGCATTCGGATTGTGGTCAACAACCAAGTCGGTTTTACCACTTCGAAGCAAGAGGATGCGCGCTCAACACAGTACTGTACGGACATTGCAAAAATGGTCCAGGCGCCTATTTTCCATGTCAACGCAGACGATCCAGAAGCCGTATTGTTTGTTTCTCAGCTTGCTGTGGATTATCGCAATACCTTCAAACGCGATGTGGTGATTGACCTCGTGTGTTACCGTCGTCATGGTCACAACGAGGCGGATGAGCCGAATGCGACTCAACCACTGATGTATCAAAAGATCAAGAAGCATCCCGTTCCACGTGAGATCTACGCGAAGCGTTTGATCGAAGAGAAGATCGTGGAAGAGGATGATGTCAAAGGCTTGATGTCGGACTATCGTGATGCACTGGATCATGGTGAGTGCGTGGTTGACGAGTGGCGTCCGATGGAAGCGCATTCGGTTGATTGGTCGCCGTACATCGATAACGATTGGGACGTGGCCTACGATTCCAAAATTACGGTCGATGAATTAAAAGACCTCGGACACAAGGTCACCGCTATCCCGGCCGGATTCAAACTGAACTCGCGGGTTGCGAAGGTCTACGAAGAGCGCGTCAAAATGGCTAAAGGCGATCGCGCGCTCGACTGGGGAATGGCAGAAACACTGGCTTATGCCTCCTTGGTGAAATCCGGAGCAAGAATTCGGATGACTGGACAGGATTGCGGGCGTGGAACCTTCTTCCACCGGCATGCTGTGCTGCATAATCAAAAAGATGCGGCAACCTTCCTACCGTTGACTAAGATCGATGAAAAGCAAGCGCCGATCGAGATTTACGACTCCGTGCTTTCAGAAGAGGCCGTCATGGCGTTCGAGTACGGTTATGCGACTGCGGAACCGAACACCTTAGTCATTTGGGAAGCGCAGTTTGGTGACTTTGCGAACGGTGCTCAAGTGGTGATTGACCAATTCCTGAGCTCAGGCGAGCAAAAGTGGGGGCGTCTCTGTGGCCTTACATTGCTTTTGCCCCACGGCTATGAGGGACAAGGTCCGGAACACAGTTCTGCTCGGTTGGAGCGCTTCTTGCAGCTTTCGGCAGACCACAACTGGTCCGTTTGTGTGCCAAGCACACCAGCCCAAGTATTTAACATGATCCGCCGTCAACAATTGCGCCCTGTGCGTCGACCGTTGATTGTGATGACTCCGAAGTCACTTTTGCGTCATGCGGACGCAGTAAGCTCTTTGGAGGATCTGGCTGATGGTAAATTCCACAACGTTATCGGAGAAATCGATAAGATCAATCCGAAAAAAGTAAAACGTGTGGTCTTCTGTAGTGGTAAAGTCTACTACGACTTGCTAGCGGCTCGCCGCGAGCGCGAACTGGATAATGTGGCGATTATCCGTATTGAGCAGTTGTATCCATTCCCTCATGAAGAAATGGCCGAAGTGCTGAAAGAGTATCAGCACGTGAAAGATTTTGTTTGGTGTCAGGAAGAACCACAGAATCAAGGCGCCTGGTATTGCAGCCAGCACCATTTCCATGCTGCCATTCCAGACGGAGCGAAGCTTAGTTACGCTGGCCGTGCCGCTTCATCATCTCCGGCAGTGGGATATGCCTCGGTGCATAAGGAACAACAAGAGAAACTCGTGAACGAAGCACTCAGTATTTAACAGGTGAGACGAAATCATGGCGATTGAAATCAAAGTACCCGAATTACCAGAATCCGTAGCGGATGGCACTATCGCGACTTGGCATGTCAAGGAAGGCGATAAAGTGACGCGTGACCAGAACCTGGTGGATATCGAAACCGACAAAGTCGTGCTTGAAGTGGTTGCTGAGGCAGATGGAGTAATCGGCAAAATTAGTGCCGAAGAAGGCGCGACCGTGAAAAGCCAAGAAGTCATCGGCTCAATTGAAGAAGGTGATGGTAAATCGGACGCAAAAGCCGACAAGAAAGAAGCCAGCAAAGACGATAAGAAAGACGATAAAAAAGACGAGAGCAAAGACGAAAAGAAAGCCGACAAGAAAGATGACGGTGCGTCTGAGAAAAAATCGTCTAAGTCTGATGAAGAGAGTGGCGAAAGCATTGAGGTCAAAGTACCTGAATTGCCCGAATCTGTGTCTGAAGCAACGATCGCAACGTGGCATGTAAAAGCCGGTGATCAGGTTGCTCGGGATCAGAACTTGGTTGATATCGAAACAGACAAAGTCGTCCTTGAGGTGGTCGCGGAAGCCGACGGCGTGCTCGCTGAAATCATTCACGATGAGGGCGCGAATGTGGGTGCGAAAGAAGTGATTGGCAAAATCACAAAAGGGGCGAGCGGAAGTGTGAAAGCATCGTCTGAGGACACAAAGGAAGAGAGTGCTGATGACGAAGGGTCTGACAAAGACTCTGATGCCGTGAGCCCATCGGTGCGTCGTTTACTGGCCGAACACGATATTAAAGCAAGTGATGTGAAGGGAACCGGAAAAGACGGTCGCATCACGAAGGAAGATGTAGAGAAACACATGAAGTCAGCGAACGACAAATCTTCTTCAGAGAAGCAAGAAAGCAAATCTTCTGGACAGCCGGCCGTCAGCGGCGACCGCACCCAGAAGCGGGTTCCTATGACGCGTTTGCGCAAGACCATCGCGAAACGGTTGCTCGAGGCAAAGAATTCAACGGCCATGTTAACCACCTTCAATGAGGTGAACATGAAGCCAATCATGGATCTGCGTAAAACGTACCAAAAAGAATTCGAAGATCGTCATGGAATTCGATTGGGCTTTATGTCGTTCTATGTGAAAGCGGTTGTGGAAGCACTGAAACGCTTCCCAGAGGTAAATGCGTCGATCGACGGAGATGACATCGTGTATCACAATTACTTCGATGTCAGCATTGCGGTATCAACGCCTCGTGGGTTGGTGACACCGGTACTTCGTGATTGCGACAAATTGAGTTTGGCAGAAATCGAACAGGGTATTCGTGACCTCGCAATCAAAGGGCGTGATGGGAAGCTTACCTTGGATGAAATGCAAGGTGGTAACTTCACCATCACCAATGGCGGTGTATTTGGCTCCTTGCTATCGACGCCTATCCTGAATCCACCACAAAGTGCGATTCTTGGCATGCACAAAATCCAAGACCGCCCGATGGCGGTCGATGGGAAGGTAGAAATTCTGCCTATGATGTATCTTGCGCTTTCGTATGATCACCGCATCATCGATGGCAAAGAGTCGGTCGGCTTCTTGGTCACCGTGAAAAACCTGCTGGAAGATCCGCAACGTCTGTTGCTCGACATCTAACAGTATTGCGGCAGCAGGGGTCTGCTGCCGCTGTCATTTGCGCGGTAAAGTACGTATAATTGCGCGCGAAAATTCGGGTAAGCAGCGTTTCGCTGCTTTCGTTTTGAATGAACAAACGGAATAAGCATCATGAATTTGCATGAGTATCAAGCAAAACAGCTTTTCAGAGAGTTTGGTCTACCGGTATCTGAAGGATTCGCGGTTGACACACCTGAGGAAGCTGTCGAAGCGGCCAAGAAAATTGGTGGCGACAAATGGGTAGTTAAGTGTCAGGTTCACGCAGGTGGCCGCGGCAAAGCTGGCGGTGTGAAACTCGTCAGTAGCCTTGATGAAGTCCGTGCATTTGCCGAAAACTGGGTAGGCAAAAATCTCGTGACCTACCAAACCGACGCGAATGGTCAGCCGGTTGCAAAGATTTTGGTCGAAAGCTGCACTGATATCGATAAAGAGCTTTATCTTGGTGCCGTTGTTGACCGTGCAACACGTAAAATCGTATTTATGGCATCGACCGAAGGCGGTGTTGAAATCGAAAAAGTTGCAGAAGAAACACCTGAGAAAATTCTAAAAGCGATCATCGATCCAACGGTCGGCCCACAGCCTTTCCAAGGCCGCGATCTGGCATTCCAATTGGGTCTCAATCCGGAGCAAGTAAAGCAGTTCACGAAGATCTTCTTGGGCCTTGCGAAGATGTTCGAACAGTATGATTTTGCATTGCTGGAAATCAACCCGCTGGTCATCACAGACGAAGGCAACTTGCACTGCTTGGATGGTAAGATCAACATCGATAGCAACGCGATGTATCGTCAGCCGAAGATCAAAGAAATGCATGACCCTTCACAAGAAGACGCACGGGAAGCTCATGCAGCGAAGTTTGAGTTGAACTACGTTGCGTTAGACGGAAACATTGGCTGTATGGTCAATGGTGCAGGTCTGGCAATGGGCACGATGGACATCGTGAAGTTGAGCGGTGGTGAACCGGCAAACTTCCTCGACGTTGGTGGCGGTGCAACCAAAGAGCGTGTGACCGAAGCGTTCAAAATCATTCTTTCAGACGAGAATGTGAAAGCGGTTTTCGTAAATATCTTCGGCGGTATCGTTCGCTGCGACATGATCGCAGAGGGGATTATCGGTGCAGTAGAGGAAGTTGGCGTCAAAGTACCTGTCGTTGTTCGCCTCGAAGGAAACAATGCAGAACTGGGTGCGAAGAAATTGGCCGAGAGTGGCTTGAATATCGAAGCAGCGACCAGCTTGACAGACGCAGCACAGAAAGTTGTTGCTGCAGCCGGAGGTAAATAATGTCTATCTTGATTGATAAAAATACCAAAGTAATCTGCCAAGGCTTTACCGGTGGTCAGGGTACCTTCCACTCTGAGCAAGCAATCGCCTATGGTACGAAGATGGTTGGTGGTGTGACGCCTGGTAAAGGTGGTCAAACCCATCTTGGTTTGCCAGTATTTAACACGGTGAAAGAAGCGGTTGCGCAAACTGGCGCAACAGCATCGGTCATTTACGTCCCAGCACCTTTCTGTAAAGATTCAATTATCGAAGCTGCAGACGCAGGAATTGAGCTGATTGTGTGTATCACAGAAGGCATTCCGACCTTGGATATGCTGTATGTAAAAGAATATCTGACGCACAAAGGCGTGCGGATGATCGGTCCAAACTGTCCAGGTGTGATCACGCCAGACGAATGTAAGATTGGTATTATGCCAGGCCACATCCACAAGAAAGGTAAGGTCGGTATCGTCTCGCGCTCAGGCACGTTGACGTACGAAGCGGTCAAGCAGACTACCGATGAGGGCTTTGGTCAATCAACATGCGTAGGTATCGGTGGTGACCCGATTCCAGGCTCAAACTTTATCGACATCCTTGCGTTGTTCGAAAAAGATCCTGAAACCGAAGCGATTGTCATGATCGGTGAGATCGGCGGGACCGCTGAAGAAGAAGCTGCTGAGTACATTAAAAACAATGTGACCAAGCCAGTTGTCTCTTACATTGCGGGCGTGACTGCTCCTCCAGGAAAGCGGATGGGTCACGCAGGCGCGATTATCTCAGGTGGTAAAGGAACAGCTGATGAGAAGTTCGCTGCACTTGAAGCTGCTGGTGTGAAAACAGTGCGTAGCTTAGCGGATATCGGCAAGGCACTGCGCGAGAAAACCGGTTGGTAATCATCTTGCTTTAATAGAATGAAAGGCGCTCTTCGGAGCGCCTTTTTTGTTAAGGGTTGCGACGTTAGGTCAGGACTGATATATTAATCAAATCTAATATAAGGAGGTCCTATGCGTGACCGGATTTATCAGTTCTCAAGTAATCGAGGCGCTGCATCACATCGTGTCCGTTATGTGGAGGGCGCGCGGGCGGCAAATGAAGACGCTGGCGAATGCCGATTGTGTGCCGGCAGTCTGTTTATTCAAGAGACAAGGGATGCAAAAGTGCGAGGACGTCAGGCTAAAAACCCTGACGTCGAGCATTTGGAGTTCTGAGGTAAGCTTCATTTTGAATCAGCAGTTCGATCGCTGAGCGATACGTTCGCTGAATGGCGAGCTGCTCCTCTCCTGAGATTCCACAGCTCCGATAAAAATGATTAAGTTCTGAATCCAAATATTCCTCAATCATATAGATTTCTGCGCCGAAGCTGATGAAGAGCGCATTGAACCAATCTTCGCGGGCAAGACGATTCAAATCCGACGCAAGTGTCCACGCATGACGCGTTGCAGGCCGAAGTGTGCACGCTTCTAAGAGGTCTGGCAGCGGTGTGTATTCCCGATACATGAGTACAGGGTAGCCGTCTGTTTGACGCTGAAAAGGGTGAATAAATGCGATTAGCATATATCCATTCATAAAGTCCGCGTGTGAGACTTCGAGGACATAGCCACTCCGATAGCTTCCTCCAACGGTCGGAAGACGCCATGTGGTGCGTTCCTCTTCCCAAAGCGGAATCGAAAATTGCCCTGGAGTATCGCTCGTGAGGGGCGGTGAAGGGTAAAACTCATCGTTCTCTGTGCGTGCACGTAAGGTTACTTGACTTACTGCATCACCGGTGTGAGCGTCCCAAACCGAGCCTGTGGTTTGTGGAACCACGACCACTTCCTGTTGAATGGGAACACAACTTGCAAGGATGAACGTAGTCGCGACTAGCCATACCGGCAAGCGACCGAGCGTGATCTTAACCAGTGTCCACATATCCACCCCATCCCCGTTGAATAGAAAAGAACATAAAAACGAGACGCCTGCCAAACAGATGTAGAACGCCCGAGGGTCTTGATTATAGTTCAAAATGTAGACAAATCATGACGACAAAGATCATACGTCTTGGAATTTTATTTGTTATTAGAACTGTTATCTTATAACATAACGATTCGGCATGTATTGCGTTCGCCATTGAACGTTGTATTCCAATGACAACCAACCTGAATGATGGGTACATAACAATGAAGTCAAATACACTTCCGGCAATCAAATCTATTGTGCTCGCAGTGACCGCTGCTTTGGCCCTTTCAGCCTGCGGAGAGAATCTAGAGGTTCAATTGATTAATCCGCCAACCGGTGACGATCATGGTCATGACCACGATCACGACCACGACCACGATCACGGTGACCGTTCAGGTCGCTTAGTCATGACCTCGTTTGATTCGGATCATGCATATGTGCTTGATCTTCACGATGAAGAGATCATTGCTGATTTTCACCTTACAAACCCGGCGGCCCGTATTTATCCGAGCCCAGGCTATCGTTTCGCCATTGCAATTGAGCGAAATGACGGGGTGGTTCGCTTTATCGATAGTGGGTACGAAACCGAGGACCACGGTGACCACGGACATACCCATGAACATGATCCGTCATTACTTGATTTCCAATTGTTTGGTGAATTGCCGACCCATTATGACTGGTTCGAAAACCGTGGTGCGGTCTTTTTCGATGGTGTACCTGGCGTTGCAGCAAAAGTCGATGCACTGAGTGATCATAGCTTAAGCGAAGGCCGTGTGTTGGCGACTCTCGAGCTTGAGCGCAATCAGCATGGAGCCGCCGAAATTCGTGGGCATGATTTATTTGTAAGCTATCGAAGTGCAGACGCAGAGGGTGTGTTACCTGACTTCGTTGAGCAGTATGAGCGCCACGGAAGTCACTTTGACTTTGTTCAACGGTTTGAAGAACCTTGCTCACGCTTGCATGGCAGTGCGATTACCCAACTGTATGTGACCTTTGGCTGCGCCGATGGAGTCTTGGTTATTCAAGCGGGCGATGACGGATATGAGGCAACTAAGTTGCCGAATGTCGCAAGTATCACCGATGCGGGGACCCGCATTGGCACGCTCTATGCTCATGACACGACGCAGAACTTTGTGGGTCGAGCAGGTCAGGCGCTGTACTGGTTGCACATCGAAGCGAATGATATGCACAGCGTTGAATGGCGTGGTGAAGAGAATTCGGAAGCAACGATCATTTCTGCAGGATTCAATTTCAGTGGAAATCGTTTCGCAATTCTCGATAGCACGGGTCATTTGACGATCGTTCGCTTCCGCACTGATCACTATGAAATCCAAAGTGTAATGCATGTGCTTGACGAAGTCGGCGAACAAGCGCCAAGTATGGCCTTCAGCCCGGTAAACCATGACGCATTTATTGCGGATCCTGCCGGCCGTGAAGTGCTGGTCGTCGATTTGCATGATGGCGTGATTGAAGATCGTTGGGCTCTTGATTTCTCCCCGGCTGCTGTCACTTGGCTTGGCTTTACTGAAAGCCACGGTCACGCTCACTAGAGCGCAAGTTAGGTAGCCACAAGAGGGCGTATTTTCCCTCGTACGTTTTACCGCGGCGCCTTTGGCCCGCGGTTTTTTCTTTCTCGCGGATCATAGCGCAGGGAGTGATTTAGCTTCCATTTTCAACATGATTCACACCACTGATTACGTTGCGTAGCCATTCTGTGCCTGGATCCTGCGCATGGGCGTCGTGCCAATAGATTTGAAGCCGAGTAGGTGTTAGGTCAAATGGCGTCTCCCAAAGTTCGACTGAGAACTGATTAACGAGGCGTGCCGCTATCGACTTTGGAAGCGTCAGTAAGTCATCGGTACTTGCGACTAACTGCCCAGCAGTTTGATAGCTTTGCACCCTGCTCCCCAGTCGTCGTTCGATCCCAAGCTCACGCAATAGATAGTCTTCGAGAGCCGTGCCGCGCGGTCGTGAGGAGACGACAATATGTCGGGCGCTCAAATAACGGCCGCTCGTTAGCGTTGAAAGCCCATTGCGACGTCCCAGAACCACAAAAGGCTCCCGCGAAAGGGGTCTTTGATGGATAGGTCCTCCAATCGGAAGGGCTACATCAATCGCAACATCCACGATTCGATTTAATAGATGCTCACTGAGTTGGCTGTGTGGAACGGCGATACTTTCAAATCGAGCATGTGGTGCCGCATTTGCAAGACGCGTGTAGAGTCTTGGAAAAAGCTCAGGCTCGATTGCTTCAGGGATACCAAGCCGAAAGACGCGCCGTGTCTCATGCGGGACAAATGACTTTCCGCGCTCAATCAGGCCCTGCATTCGGAGTAGTAGTTCGTGCACTTCAGGGGCAAGTTTGTCGCACATGGGCGTTGGACGAAGCTGACGCCCACTTCGCAGAAATAGTGGGTCGTTGAATTGTTCTCGAAGGCGCCGCAGTGCATGACTAATAGCGGAGGGTGTTAAAGCGAGTGACGCAGCGGCCCGAGCGAGTTGACGCTCCCGATAAATGGCCACAAGCACCCGAAGTAGATTTAAATCGGTCTTTAAATGAATATTGTTCATGTTATTAGCTGATTAAATTTCACTTCATTCATCTTAGGAAACTTCGTAGGATGAGCCAACTTCTTTTTTTAAGGGATTGGGTATGTTTGGACGTTCAGAACTCGCACAGCAATATTTAGGGCGCGTAAAAGCTTTTATGGCTGAGCATATCGAGCCAATTGAGCATGAAGTGTTGCAAGCTATGCATACAAGCCAAGGGCATGGTCGTTGGCAGGAATGGAAAGTTCCTGCGGTGATCGAGACGCTGAAGGCACAAGCGAAAGCAGACGGTTTGTGGAATCTTTTTTTACCAGATAGCCGTCTGGCACAAGGATTAAGCACATTAGACTATGCGCCGCTTGCAGAGCAAATGGGTCGCTCGATCATTGCCCCTGAAGTTTTCAACTGCAATGCACCCGATACTGGGAACATGGAAGTGTTATATCACTACGGAACCGATCAACAACGTAAAATGTGGCTTACCCCGCTACTCAACGGCGAGATTCGTTCGGTTTTCGCCATGACGGAACCCGATGTAGCCTCATCCGACGCGACGAACATGGAAACGCGCATCGTTGCCGATGGCGATGATGTGATTGTTTCCGGACGTAAATGGTGGACTACCGGGTTGGGCCACCCAAATGCAAAAGTTGCGATTGTTATGGGGCTTACCGATCCTGAAGCAGATCGTCACGCGCGCCATTCGATGGTTCTCGTCCCCCTTGATGCCCCCGGCGTAACCATTGCGCGGATGTTACCTGTATTCGGAGACTACGATGCGCCTTATGGCCACGGCGAAGTCATTTTCGATGAAGTTCGTGTCCCCAAGAGCTACGTAATTGGACGATTGGGTGCAGGATTTGCGATTGCCCAAGGACGCTTGGGTCCGGGTCGTATTCATCATTGTATGCGTGCATTAGGAGCTGCCGAGCGTTGCTTGGAACTGATGATTCAACGAGCGACATCACGGATCGCTTTTGGGAAGCCGCTGATCAAGCTCGGTGACAATGGAACGCGCATCGCGAAACATCGGATGGCCATTGATCAAGCGCGCTTGTATACGTTGTATACGGCAGGTGTTATCGATAGTCACGGGGTGCGCGCTGCGGCGAGTGAGATTGCTGGCATCAAAGCCGTGGTTCCGACTGTGCTTCAGAGCGTTGTAGACGATGCAATCCAAATGCATGGCGGCGGTGGGTTGAGCCACGATTATCCCTTCACTGCTTTTTATGCAGTCGCACGCGCGTTGCGCCTTGCCGATGGCCCAGATGAAGTGCATCAAGCGATGGTGTTGCGCCAAGAGCTACGTAAATATAAATCAACACAGGATGTCTAACATGCCGAGCACGCATTCAACGGTGATTGACCGGGGCGTCGAGGTCCGGCCGGAAGAGCGTTTTGATGTTCAGGCGGTCACTGAGTGGTTATTACGAAAACGTCCTGAGCTTGAGGGAGAGCCTGAAGTTACACAGTTTCTAGGGGGCGCATCGAATTGGACGTACCGTTTAAAGTACGCCAATGCAGACCTTATTTTACGTCGTCCGCCGGCGGGAACAAAAGCAAAATCCGCGCATAATATGCAGCGAGAACACGATATTCAGCTGATGTTGAAGCGGTTTTACCCAACTGTTCCTACCATGGTGGGGTATTGCAGTGATACATCGATCATAGGAACAGATTTTTACGTCATGGAGCGAATCGAGGGCATCATTCCTCGCAAGAATCTCCCGGGTGATCTTCAGTTATCAAGCGAACAAGTTCGCACACTTTGTACCGAAATGCTTGACCAGCTTATTGCCTTGCATCAAGTGAATTATGTTGAAGCTGGGTTGGACAGCTTAGGCAAAGGCTCCGGTTACATTGAGCGACAAGTTGAGGGCTGGATCCGCCGCTATGATCAAGCAAAAACGTGGAATGTGACGCACGCTAAACAGATTAAGCGATGGCTCCGCGAGCACCAGCCGAGACAAGAAAACTTGTGTATAACCCATAACGATTTTCGTTTTGATAACTTGGTCTTGAACCCGGATAACCCGACCGAGATTCTCGCCGTGCTTGATTGGGAGCTTGCGACTATCGGTGATCCTCTCATGGAGCTTGGGAATATGTTAGCGTACTGGGTTCAAGCAGATGACGACCGACTCGCTCGTGCCACCCGGCGTCAACCCACCCACCTGCCAGGAATGTTCACGCGAGAAGAAGTGATTGCGTACTATTGCGAGAAAATGAATCTCGGTGATGTTGATATGACTTTTTATGAGGTGTTCGGTCTGTTTCGTTTGTCCGTCATTGCGCAGCAAATCTACTATCGATACCATCACAAACAGACTCGCAATCCTCAGTTCAAGAATTTCTGGATAATTGTCAATTACTTGCATTGGCGTTGCTGGCGTCTCATCCGTCGCAACGGACGGACTCAGAGGCGGGGTCGCTGATGCCGCTCGTAAGCTTAGTTCGCCATGGGCAAGCGTCATTTGGCGCCGCTGACTACGATCAGCTTTCGGATTTAGGGTATCAACAGTTAGAACATCTGGGTGCTCAGCTCAGGGAGCGTGATGAACATGTTGATGTTTTTGTCCGCGGAACCTTACGGCGTCACGCGCAGTCGCTGGATGCATTGATGACAGGATATGGTACATCCGGTGGGGCAACGGATGTTGTTGTGGATGCTGCATGGAATGAATTCGATCACCGCGCGGTGATGCGTGCACTTGGTAAAGCGCAACCGGAACTTCGTTCCTTGTTTGCGACAGATGGTACGCCATTGATTGATGGAGATAGCGTTCTAGCGCTCTTTATGCAGTCGGTAGAACGGTGGCAAAACGACGAGCATGATGCGGACTACGAGGAATCCTGGAGCGCATTTGTTGCACGGGTCGAACGGGCGTGGTCCCAACTTCAGGCGCGCTTCGATGCGTCACGGATTTTGGTGTTGACGTCCGGCGGTCCGATTTCTCTGTCGGCGTCTGCTAGTTTAGGACTGCCTTCAGAACACATGATGAAAATCAACGCTCAGTTAGTGAATAGTGGGATTTCACGTTTTCTCTGTCGTTCGCAGCGAAACACAGGCCCACATCGAAAACTTTTGAGCCTAAACGAACACAGCCACGTCAGTGGCCGCCACCAGCATTTGCTCACGTATCGTTGAGTGAGTGCATCAGGAATAGTGAAGGGAATTTAGAATGCGCAAGAATATAGTAATTACGGGAGCAAGCTCAGGTCTTGGAGAAGAAATGGCTCGGCAATTTGCGGCTATGGGGCGAAATCTCGGTTTGTGCGCCCGCCGGACCGAACGACTTGAAGCATTGAAGGCGGAGATCGAAGCAAAGCATCCGGATGTTAACGTCATTTTAAAGGAGTTAGATGTCAACGATCATGAGGCAGTCTTTCGCGTTTTTAATGAGTTTAAAGCAGCGTTTGGAACCATTGATCGGGTGATCGTGAATGCCGGGATGGGGAAGGGTGGACCGCTTGGAACAGGTCTATTTAAATACAACAAGTTGACGGCAGAAACCAACTATATCGCGGCGTTGGCGCAATGTGAGGCAGCTTTGGAAATCTTCCATGCGCAAAAATCTGGGCATCTCGTGACTATTGCATCGATCAGTGCATTACGCGGCATGCCTCGAGCGATGACATCCTATGCCTCGAGTAAAGCTGCGCTCGTAAATTTAACCGAGGGGATACGGGCTGAGCTCATTCGGACCAACAGTCCGATAAAAACGAGCTGCATCCTGCCGGGCTTTATTCGCTCTGAAATCAATGAGAAGGTGAAGAATACGCCGTTTATGTGTGATACCGTGCCCGGTGTGCGGAGTATGGTTCGTGCGATAGAAAAAGAGCGCGTTCATGCTTACGTCCCAGGTTGGCCGTGGACATTGGTGGCGTTCTTACTAAAGCGACTCCCGCTGAAAACGACACTAAAGCTCGGCTAATCCGCAAGCACTGGTGTTGATGGAACGGTTAACGAAGGAGGCAATGATGGATATTAAGCTGTATCAGGTGGATGCATTTACCGAACGTCCATTTGGTGGAAATCCTGCCGCAGTGTGCCCCTTAGGTGGATGGCCTGAAGATACTTTATTGCAAGCAATTGCCGAGGAAAACAATCTTTCGGAGACTGCGTTTTTCGTGCCTGAAGGTGCAGGCTTTCGCTTGCGTTGGTTTACCCCGAAAGCGGAAGTTGATCTATGCGGTCATGCTACCTTGGCGACCGCCCATGTCCTTTTTGCACGACTCGCATACGAAAAACCTGAAGTTACCTTTTACACGCGCAGTGGAGAACTTCGCGTAAAACGTGTTTCGGAAGGGTATCAGATGGATTTTCCCGCATCGATTCCGCTTCCTGTTGATCCTCCACAGGCGCTCATGGTGGGACTCGGTGTTGCACCTGAACAGGTATTGGCCGCTTATGATTATGTGGTCGTTCTTGGGTCCGAAAAAGAGGTTCGTGAGTTGAACCCTGATTTTCAAACACTTTCGGAATTGGACGGGCGCGGTGTGTTAGTGACCGCGCCGGGCGAAGACGTCGATTTCGTGAGCCGGTGCTTCTTCCCCAAACTTCGTGTTAATGAAGATCCGGTCACCGGTTCAGCTCATTGTGAGCTTGCCCCGTATTGGGCGGAGCGTCTGAATAAACACAACCTTCGTGCAAAGCAACTCTCAGCGCGGGGTGGACAATTACAATGTATGGTCGAAGTAAATGAAGAAACGCACGCTGCTGAACGCGTACTTCTCGTTGGTAAAGCGGTCGATTATCTCGACGGGATGATTCGTCTTCCAGACTAATCGCTGCATATCTTATTTGTGAGAACTCCGCATGAAGACTTTAAAATGGATTGGATTGACCCTTGCCTTGCTCCTGCTGGTGGTACTCGTTTTCGTTTTTTATAACCACTTTCGTCATTTTGATGAGTCTGTCACCTTAAGTGAGACTCATCGCACTGCAGCCCCTGGACATTTTGTTCGGTTATCGCAAGGCTATACACATTATGAGATTGCCGGTCCCGATGAAGGTGCTGTGGTGGTGCTCGTGCACGGGTTTAGCATTCCGGGGGTAGTTTGGGGGGATACGTTTGAGGCGCTGGCAGACGCCGGATTTCGGGTGATTCGTTACGACCTGTATGGACGCGGCTATTCTGATCGCCCGCGGGTACAATACAATCATGCGGTGTTTGTGAATCAGTTGATTGAGCTTCTTGATGCGCTCGAAATTCAAGATAAGGTGCAGCTTGTTGGGCTCTCAATGGGTGGGGCGGTGACCATGCATACAGCGGCCCTTCATCCGGAGCGAGTACAAGCTGTCGCACTCATAGCGCCTCTTCACCAGCCACTTCAACCGCCTCCGATGCCTGAGCGGATCGGGTATTACATGATCTCTGGATTCTACGTCCCGGGATTACGGAGCAGCCTGGAAGCCGAATATCTGCGTCCTGAGCAGCGCTCTGAGATGCAAGCAGCCTATGATGCGCAAATGCGCTTCCGTGGCTTTACCCAAGCGCTTACATCCTCATTTTATGCTTTCACCACCGAAGATCATCCGAGTCGCTATCGTGCGACCAAGGAATACGATTTACCCGTGATGTTAATTTGGGGAACGCGCGACACCATTGTTCCATACGGACAGCATGAAGGGGTGCTTACGGATGCAAATGTAGTGAAGTTCCTTACGATCGATGGTGCGGGTCATACACCGCACCTCGAGCAGCCAGATTATGTAAATGATCGCTTGGAGTACTTTCTTCGCAGAACGCTGCGCAACGGCCATTAAGTGCCAATCACGCCGCCGTCTTCGCGGGTAATGATGACGGTGGCGGATCGCGGCCGTGAGCCGAAGTTTCCGGGCCAATGACTCGATGGCGCCTCAATGGTTGAACCTTCCCCGGGGTGTTGGACGTTGATGAACATGGTTTTCCGATCCGGTGTGGTGACCACACCGGTGATTTCACATCCTACGGGTCCCGTTAAAAAGCGTTTTACCAGCCGGCGGTTTGGATCCGCCACGAGCATTCCATTGTTGCCATAGACCGGACCGCCCTGAATTGCGCCACTCATGTCAGTTTGGATCCAGAGAAGTCCGGCCGAATCAAACCACAGCCCATCGGCACACGCATGGTGATTGTCGTCGGAAAGCTGAATTGATGTCGCAGGCGTGTAGGTTCCCGGAGCGCCACCAAATAAAAAAATATCCCAGACAAACGCAGTGCTTGCTTGTTCTCCCTGTTCTCGCCAACGAATGATATGGCCTGCGTAGTTTTCTGCTCGCGGGTTCGCTGGGTCAACTTGTCCAGCAGTCCGTCGCGTGTTGTTGGTGAGCGTGAAATAGACTTCCCCTGTATCTGGATGCACTGCGCCCCATTCAGGACGGTCCATGGGCGTTGCCCCCGCAAGATCCGCAGCTAGTCGCGTATTAATGAGAAGATCGCCTAGGTCTTCGAACACAATCCCTTGTTCCATCGCACGTTTTTGTAGTTCTAAGTTTTCAAGGGTAAGGGGGAGCCACTCGCCGCGTCCTTGCTCATTGAAGCGGGCGACATAGAGGGTTCCTTCAGTCAGCAGATGAGAGCCCGCATTCGCTCGATAATAGGGCCGCGACGAAACGAATTTATAAATATATTCAAAGCGAGAGTCATCGCCCGAATAGGCGACCAGAGGCTCCCCTTCGACTGGAGGGGCAAACACCACGCCTTCGTGCGCAAAGCGTCCAAGTGCCGTGTGTTTCACTGGAACATGGCGTGGATTGAACGGGTCAATTTCGACAATCCAACCAAAGGTGTTCGGTTCATTGCGATAGTCCTCGTGAGCAGACGCTCCGCGCGGAGTTGCGTCAAAGCGGCGATGCTCATCAGCGGCGTCCGATGCCGTCTCCCAGTAGTACCGTCCATGCGTTGTCCCGACGCCATAGCGTGTATGCTCTTTAGGCTGTGAGTCGCGATTCACAAAGTATCGAGCCCAGTTTTCCTCGCAGGTCAGGTAGGTTCCCCAGGGCGTGTACCCATGTGCACAGTTATTCAAGGTGCCACGCGCCGCGTTCCCTTCCGGACTGTATTTTGTTATGAGTTTCTCATGTCCAGCGGCAGGGCCGCTAAACTTCATCGGTGTGTAGCCGGTGATCCGCCGATTCAAAGGGCTTTGTTGTTGCAGCTGCCAGGTTGCTCCGGTTTTTTTGATATGCGCAATGGAGACGCCATGCGCGGCCATTTCTTTGTGCACCTCATCGGCGGGTCGAGGCGGTGGAGTGGGGCCATGTGCATGCAGGAAGTTCGGATCCACGTATTCATGGTTCATCACCAATAAGCCTTCGTCTGAATTCAGCCCCGTGGTTCGCGCATCGAGCGGAAAGAAATGCATTCCATCGTGGTGGGCGCCGACCTGCGCCAACTGATCATTCCCCGTATTGGTCCCATCGGCTTTATATTCAGGAGCATTCGGTAACAGTGGCGATCCTTCAGGGAGAAATGCCTGCGCGCGGTAGCCGTCAGGTACCGTGACGTTATCCGCGTGACTAATCGGGATCGCTGAGAATGCGAGGGACTGCTCGCCGAGATTGAGGGGGTTATAAGAGCTCGCACATGCACTCAAGAGCGCAAGCGAGGCCCCACCTAAGGAAGCTTGTAAGAATCGACGCCGGCTAAGATTTACATTGACGACATCGTAGAAATCACGATTGCCACTATAATTCGTTTGCGGATCGATACCTGAATTATCGATCCGGGGGACGTCGTGGCGCCACATGGTGCTTTTGTTGGATTCTGGACGCATGAAAGGTGCCTCACTCGGTAAAGGGATGATTGCGTCCGTGACCCTAGCAAGGCAATGTGACAATTATATTTCAACGTAGCGCTTTTGCGATTAATCCCATGTCGGACTGGTCAGGCGCGCAGGACCATCGCCATATTGGCGATAACTTTCAACTGAACCGAACTTCTCGTGATGCGCATTCCATTCCTGCGCAGCTTGCTTTAAGGATTCGTTATCCATAGCCACAAAGTTCCAAAACATTTTGACAGGCTCGGGGAACGGTGTTCCGCCGACGATCAGTAAGCGTCCTTGACCGGTTAGAACAATGTTTTCGCGGCCCGGTCCAACGACATAACCTTCATGCATTCCGATCGTACCATCGTGTCCTTCGATAATGATCTCACCACTGGCAACGTAAAACAGATATTCGAAATCCGGATTCAGTTGAATATCGGCGTGTCCCGGAGCGTCACTTTCATACAGCAGATCAAAGGCCACCGCAGGTGAGCGCGTGGGGACTGATGACAAGCGATCACCTAACTCACCAAGGATAAGCTGTCCATGAAAATCACCAAAGGTGATCGATGGTAATTGATTTACGTGCTCAAAGGCGGGCTCGCAGTCCATTTCCTCTGGGGGAAGGGCAAGCCAAAGTTGAACACCGTGCAGTGCATCTGCGCTTTGGCGACCCGCAGGTATGAGCTCTGCATGAGAGATCCCTTTCCCAGCCGTCATAAGATTGACTTCACCGGGACGTAACCACTGTTCATACCCTAAACTATCAAGATGAAGAATGGAGCCCGACCATAACCAGGAGAGTGTTTGTAGTCCAATATGCGGGTGGGGTGGAACATCGAACTCGAGCGTTTTATCTGGGGCTGTCGGCCCAAAGTGGTCTAGAAAGCAAAACGGGCCAATCATTCGCTGTTGCTTCTGTGGAAGGATGCGTGCCACGCGCATCTCGGGGGTTAGTTCACTGGTTTTGGAGTGCAGGTGGCGTCCTTGGGTCTCACGTGGAGCACAGGCGCAGTCTTTATCGTAGTTCGTCATGGGTGTTTTCTCGCACAGATAAGCGGTCCAGAATAACTACGATGGCGTAAATAAGGGGCGATGTAAAATAGAATGCTCGAATTTTCAGTTGCATCATTACGACATTGGTCTGGTTTCTTTCAAATTTGGCATCTGGCATCATGCAGCCATGACAATTCGATTTTAAGCGGAAATCTGTATGCAACAACCTGACTCTCCGAGTAACCCGAATCGACCGAGTATTCAGCGTGTCATTGCGCTTGTTACCGCGCCCGTGGGATTGATTTTTCTTTTGTCGGACCCTCAAGACTTGTTACGTTTAATCATGCACACCGGCCTGAGTTGGTATGCAATCTTTACGCCGGTGGCGTGGGGAATTATTTTGGGAACCATAGCGGGTTTGCTCCGATGGGATCGTATTCAGAATTATTCAGAATGGGGGGTCTGGTTGAGCACGGCGCTGATGACGTTTGGCATGGTCGGAACGTTCGCAATCTATTTTGAACATCGCCTGTGGTATTTGGCATGGCCTACGATGTGGCTCGCGATGCTTGGGCTCGGTATTTTTGCCTTTTTCGCCATGCAAGTGCGTTTCTCGCTTAAAATTCAAGATGGTAAACAGAATCCAAAAGCACGGAGAACCTCCGGGCAAAATACCAAACGGAAGTAAATGATGGTGCAACTTAATTGCGATTTAGGTGAAAGCTTCGGCGCCTGGTCAATGGGTGACGACGCAGCGGTGATGGCCTTTATCGACGAAGCCAATATCGCCTGTGGATTTCACGCAGGCGATCCGCTGACCATGGAAAAGACCATCGCCCTTGCGAAGGCTCATGATGTTGCAATTGGTGCCCATCCCGCCTACCCAGACCTCGAAGGATTCGGACGTCGCTCGATGGCATTGAGTGAGCAAGAGGTCTACAGCAATGTGCTTTACCAAGTAGGCGCTTTGTCAGCATTTTGTCGGGCACAGGGTGTCGCGCTGCGATACGTGAAACCTCATGGCGCGCTTTATCATGATCTCCTCATCCAAGATGCAACTTTTCGGGGTGTCGTGCGTGCCATCGCGGACTTTGATGCGACCCTTCCGCTGGTTATTTTAGCGCAGCAGAATCCGTCGCATTGGCAAGAGCAAGCAGCCAAATATGGGGTGGAATTACGATTCGAAGCTTTTGCTGACCGCACCTATGAAGATGACGGTCGACTGCGTTCGCGGCGGGAGCCGGGGGCCGTGCTTCTGGAGCCCGCACAAATTGTGGCTCAGGCGCTACAAATTGCCCAGTTCGGTACGGTCACTACCTATTCAGGTCATACGATAGCACTGTCCGCTGACACCTTGTGTGTCCATGGCGACACACCGAGCGCTTTGGATGCCGTGAAGCAGATCCGGACAGCGCTTGATGCGCTTCGAACCTCTGCAGGAGAAGGAATATGAAGGATGGACCAGAAGCATTATTGGAGCGACCAGAACTGACGTTCACAGCAGCGGGCGTTGATGCACTTTTAATGCAGTTCGGACGGACCATGAATCCCTGTTTGCCTGATTTTCTGGCCCAGCTCCGCGAGACTATTTTGTCGGATCTTTCATCTGTGGTTCTTGAAGTCGTTCCCGCTTACACCACCTTGTTGGTGTACTATGAACCACGACTCGTTCGTATTTTTGACTTAGAACAGGCGTTGACACAATTAAGCGATGCGACGCCGTGGGCGTGCACTCCATGGTCTGGTGATCCTGAAAAAAACGAGTCGCTGATTCAAGTGCCTGTTTGTTACGACCGGCGGGTTGCACCGGATCTACAGGCAATTTCCGAAGCAACCGGAATGTCCGAGGATGACATCATTAAGTGCCACACCGACCCTATTTATCAAGTCTATGCGCTAGGCTTTGCCCCCGGTTTTGCTTACCTTGGCGAAGTACCTAAGCCACTGCAAATCCCACGTCTCGCAGAACCACGGACGCACGTACCTGCAGGCTCCGTTGGTATTGCAGGGGCGCAAACAGCGGTCTATCCCGACGATTCTCCCGGTGGGTGGCATTTGATTGGCCGGAGTCCGTTTCGTTGGTTCGATCCCCAAAGCACCCCAATGACCCCGGTACAAGTGGGTGATCGTATCCGATTCTACGGCATCGAGTACGATGAGTTCGAGGCGTTATGGAGTAAGCATCATGGGGAGAAGCCAGAATGACAGGATTTCGTGTTCTCAAAGGGGGAATCCTTACGCTCATTCAAGATATAGGGCGCTTGGGATATCAGCATTTGGGGGTATCTCGTGGCGGACCCTTGGATGCGCAATCAGCCTATTGGGCAAATCGACTACTGGATAATGAACCGAGCGCGGCAGTGCTCGAAATTACTGCCGGTGGATTTGAAGTTGAGGCGCAATCACAGACCATGGTGGCGGTCACGGGCGGTGACTTGAATTTAACCATCAACGGTGAGCCACAGGCTCCATGGCGCAGCTTCTGGGTTCGGCAAGGGGATCGTCTGAAGTTTGGAACACCTCGATATGGTTTTCGTGCTTACCTAGCGGTTTCTGGTGGATTCCAGACGGAGCCGGTGCTTGGAAGTCGGGCAACCGTTGCGCGGGATAAGTTAGGCGGCGTGAATGGACACGGGGAAGCTGTTCGAGAAGGGGATTACCTGCCTTGTAAGCATCTGACAAGTGAAGGGATTGCACGGCAAATTCCACAGCGCTATCTGCCGCAAATAAGCCAACAGATCACGTTACATCTCATACCTGGCTATCAGCAACATGAGTTCAGCAAGGGCACGTGGCAGCAACTGTGGAATCAGGAATTCAAACTCGATCATCAGAGCAATCGGCAGGGGGCGCGCCTGCAAGGTAAAGCACTTCCAGTTCCTGCGGGAGAGTTTTTATCGGAAGGCGTGAGTTACGGTGCGGTTCAAGTTCCTCCGAACGGTCAGCCGATTATTATGCTCGATGACCGTCAATCACTCGGTGGGTATCCAAAGCTGGGTAATATCCTTCCATTAGATGGCTTTAAGCTTGCGCAATGTGCGCCTGGAGCCGTCATTCGATTCCAGCCGATTCATCTGGCGGCAGCGCAACAACAAATGCGACGCTATCTTCGCTTTTTCGGCTTGTAAGCAACGCATATTATTGCGATCATAGCGGCCATTTTGCAGTCGCAACGAATTTACGGAGAGCATGTTCATGGCCGAAAGCGCCTCGCGTCCGACCAACTTTATTCGCAAGATTATCGATCAAGATCTTGAATCCGGTAAACACCAAAGCGTTCACACGCGGTTTCCACCTGAGCCGAATGGCTATTTGCACATTGGCCATGCGAAATCGATCGTGCTCAATTTTGGTATCGCGGATGATTATCAGGGTACTTGCAACTTGCGCTTCGATGACACGAACCCGTTAAAAGAGAGTCAAGAGTACGTCAGCGCGATTAAAGAAGATGTTCGTTGGCTCGGATACGAGTGGGAAGGAAAAGAACGCTATTCGTCGGACTATTTCGATGCATTGCATGGCTTTGCGATAGAACTTATCGAAAAGGGGCTCGCGTATGTAGATTTCAGTGCGCAGGACGATATCCGTGCGATGCGTGGAACCCTCACTGAACCGGGCGTGAATAGCCCATATCGGGATACTGATGTGGCCACCAACCTTGCGGAGTTTGCGAAGATGACCGCGGGAGACTATCCCGAGGGACATTGTTCGTTACGTGCCAAAATTGACATGGCGTCCCCGTTCATGTGTATGCGTGATCCAGTGATTTATCGAATTCGCCATGTTCATCACCATCAAACCGGCGATGCGTGGTGTGTTTATCCGATGTACGATTTTACGCACTGTATTTCCGATGCCCTCGAAGGAATTACACACTCGCTATGTACGCTTGAGTTTCAAGACAATCGTCGTTTGTATGACTGGATTTTGGATAACATCACAATTCCATGTCATCCACAGCAGATCGAATTTTCGCGTCTCAACCTAGAATATACGGTGATGAGTAAACGGAAATTAAACTTGTTGGTGACGGAAGGGCATGTATCTGGTTGGGATGATCCGCGTATGCCGACGATTGCAGGTTTGCGCCGCCGTGGCTATACACCTGCCTCGTTACGGGAGTTTGCACATCGGATCGGTGTGACCAAAATGGATAACATGGTCGAAATGGGGCTTCTGGAATCCTGTATTCGGGACGACCTCAATGAAAATGCGCCCCGTGCGATGGCTGTGTTGGATCCAGTCAAAGTGGTGATTGAAAACTACCCGAGCGGAGCAAGTGAAGTTCTTACGGCCCCAAATCATCCAAATCGAGAAGACCTTGGCGTTCGTGAGGTTCCATTTAGCGGTGAAATATACATCGAGCGTGAGGACTTCAAAGAGGAGGCAAATAAGAAATTTAAGCGTCTCGTGCTTGGCAAGGAAGTTCGTTTGCGTAATGCGTATGTGATTAAAGCCGAGCGCGTTGAGAAAGACGCGGATGGCAATATCACAACCATTTTCTGTCAGTATGATCCGGATACCCTTGGGAAAGATCCCGCGGATGGCCGTAAGGTAAAAGGCGTAATTCATTGGGTTTCTGCAGCGCATGCGTTACCTGCAGAAGTTCGATTGTATGACCGCTTGTTCAATGTCCCAAATCCGGCGACTGCGGAAACCCTTGATGACGTGATCAATCCTGAGTCGTTAATCGTGAAGCACGGCTTCGTAGAACCTTCATTGGCCCAGGCTAAGCCGGAGCAAGGCTTTCAGTTTGAACGCACGGGATACTTTTGCCTCGATAATAAGGATGCCACGAACCAGACGCTTGTGTTCAACCGAACGGTTGGACTCCGTGACTCGTGGGCTAAAATGAGTGGCGATGATTAAAGCGCTGGCCGGTGCTCAATGCGCCGGCCTGTTGTCATCTCGGGACGGCTACTTTAATAAATCAAGCTGTCCCGAACTTTCCTGTTCCTCTTTCTCTGCTGCAGATTGTTGACGAAGAAATGCAGCACGACGCTTTTGACGATCCGCTAATAGTCGTAAGATTCGCGCTCGCTCTGCTTCGGGCTTCTCGTGCCAGTTAAACCGTTCATCGCGCGAACGGAGGCAGCCACGACAATACCCACGAGGCCCGGATTCACAAACACCGATGCACGGGTTCGGCAGCTCGAAAAGTTCAATTTGATCAGCGGCCATCGTGTGTTCGCTCCTCGTGAGAATCTTGACGGTCTTCCGCTGCTTCGCGATAACGTTGAGGCGCCATTCCAATCACCTTTTTGAAAAGCCGCGAGAAATAATACGGATCGTCAAAGCCGAAACTCAAAGCTATTTGACGTACGCTCTGTTCTGTTTCTTCGAGCATCTTTCTCGCAGCTTGCATCTTCATCTCGTTAAAGTATCGGATGGGGGGAAGGCCCGTGAGCTCTCTAAATCGCTTACTAAAATAATAGCGGGAAAGCCCAGTAAACGCAGCAAAGTCATCCAATTCAAGTTGCCGATGGCTATTATCTCGCATAAATCGATCAAGTGCGGTGAGATTAAACCCAGATTCTAGCTTATCTGGATCGCGCACCAACAGCGGAAGCTGGGCGAGGAGTTTACGCAAGAGGGCAGCAGCAAGCATCGCGCGCTCGAAGGTAAGTCGCTGATGTTGTAAGTTTAACAACTCAGTGACATCGGGCAGTAGTGCTTGCCAACGACGCAAGGTAAGCACCGGAGGGCGCCCGGTGTGTCGTTGAATCCCAATATAGTCCATGAATTGTTGGGAATGTTCTCCGGCAAAATGGGTCCAATAGATACTCCATGGTTGTTCAGGGTCACTATGGTAGCTATGGGCGACACCTTTTGGGAGAAATAGGACTTCTCCTGCGGTGATTGTGCCTCGGTGCTGTTCGGTTCGATAAAAACCCCGTCCTGCATGACAAAAAATCAGCAAGTGATCCGTATGTGTAGAACGACGAACTCGATGATCACGTGCTTCAAGATAGTGCCCATAGGCCACAGGGTATAGTTGGCTGCTCAATGGATGCTGAGCAAGCTGTCGGGTAATATTATGGGGCAGCAAGAGGCGCGAACTTCCCGCGGGAAGGGGCCAATCAGACGGTTGACTCATCAATTAGGGTCTTCATCGTAAATAGCAATATTGTCCATCATACAGGCAATTTTATCGATTCTAAAGTGCGCGCGGTTTTGTTCTAATGCTGAACAGGTAAAAACCGAACAAAATTTTTACATCTGAGCGCATCAGGCATGCGCTCGAGCGAGGATATCATGAGTACGACACAAGGTTTGAAGGTCAAGTTGTTTATCGAAGGTGAATTTGTAGAATCGCAAACGACCCAGTATATCCCTGTCACAAATCCGGCGACCCAAGAGGTCATCGCCGAGGCTCCGTGTGCGACGGATGCTGAAGTTGAGCGGGCGATTGCACACGCGAAAAAAACCTTTGAAACATGGAGAGATACGCCAGTTCCAGAGCGCGCTCGTGTGATGATGCGCTATCAAGCGCTTCTCAAAGAGCATCACGACGAGCTCGCGACCATTCTTGCCAAAGAGACGGGTAAGACCTTTGAAGATGCCAAAGGCGACGTATGGCGTGGGATTGAAGTCGTTGAACAAGCCGCGAATATCCCTGCACTCATGATGGGTGAAACCGCTGAGAATGTCGCACGGGGTATCGACACCTATAGCTATATCCAACCCTTAGGCGTTTGCACGGGAATCACCCCCTTTAACTTCCCTGCAATGATTCCATTATGGATGTTCCCGATGGCTATTGCCTGCGGAAATACGTTCGTGCTGAAGCCGTCTGAGCAGGATCCGCTTACGCCCATGCGTCTCGCGGAGCTTTTTGAGGAAGCAGGCGCGCCGAAAGGGGTGTTGCAAGTGATTCACGGTAGCAAAGCCCAAGTGGATATTCTTCTAAAACACCAAGATATCAAAGCGATATCTTTCGTTGGCTCAGTCCCAGTCGGACAATACATCTATCGGACAGGTACAGAGCATTTGAAGCGAGTCCAAGCGTTTGCAGGTGCCAAAAACCACAGTGTCATTATGCCAGATGCGAATAAGCAAATGGTCATCAATAACTTGGTAGGTGCGTCCGTGGGTGCTGCGGGCCAACGTTGTATGGCAATCTCTGTTGCGGTATTCGTCGGCCAGTCAAAAGAGTGGATTCCTGAATTGGCGAGTGAGTTGGCCAAGGTCAAGCCAGGTGCTTGGGATGATCCAAAGGCAGCCTATGGCCCGTTGATCAGCCCACAGGCCAAGCAACGCGTTCTTGATATGATTCAGAAAGGAAAAGAAGAAGGCGCGGAGTGTCTCGTGGACGGCACGAATTGCGAAGTGGACGGATTCCCGAATGGAAACTGGGTGGGGCCGACGTTCTTTAGCAAAGTCACCAAAGAGATGAGCATCTATCAACAAGAGATATTTGGTCCGGTGCTGTGTGCTGTAGAAGTGGACACACTCGAAGAAGCGCTCGAACTCGTAAATAGCAATCCGTTTGGAAACGGAACCTCTATTTTCACCACAAATGGTGCTGCGGCGCGTAAATATCAGCATGAGGTTGAAGTCGGTCAGGTGGGTATCAATATCCCAATCCCTGTTCCATTGCCTTTCTTCTCGTTCACTGGTTGGAAGAATTCGTTCTTCGGTGATTTGCACGCTTACGGAAAGCAGGCGATCCGTTTTTACAGTGAAACCAAAACCATTACCGCCCGTTGGCCTGAAACCGATATTGATACAGGTCCTAACATGACAATCAAGCTGCAGTAATCGAGGAGAATTTCGCGTGAACTTCAACTTAACAGACGATCAACAAGCTTTTGTCGATACTGCGCGTGCGTTTGCGGAAAAGGAAATGGCACCTTATGCGGGTCAGTGGGATGCGGAACACCATTTCCCGCTTGAAGTCTTCCGTAAAGCCGGCGAGATGGGTTTTATGGGCATGTATACCCCTGAGGATGCCGGTGGTTTCGGGATGAGTCGCCTGGATGCGGCGCTTATCTTTGAACAGTTGGCGATGGGTTGCACCGCAACGACGGCCATGATGACGATTCACAACATGGTGACTTGGATGATCGGTTCATTCGCGCAACGTGAGATCATGGATGCGTGGGTTCCAGACCTCGTGGCTGGCGAAAAGCTGGGTTCCTATTGCTTGACAGAACCCGGCTCGGGTTCCGATGCTGCTAGTTTGCGGACGAGCGCCAAGAAAGACGGCGATGATTATGTCCTGAATGGCTCGAAAATGTTTATTTCTGGTGCAGGGTCGACCGATGTACTGGTGGTGATGGCGCGGACCGGTGGTGAAGGTGCGAGTGGGATTTCCGCTTTCGTCGTTCCTGCCGATGCTGCGGGTATCAGCTATGGAAAAGCGGAAGAGAAAATGGGTTGGAATGCTCAGCCTACTCGCTTGGTCACCTTTGAAGATGTGCGTATTCCTGCTAACCACTTATTGGGCGCCGAGGGCGAAGGATTTAAATTCGCTATGATGGGGCTCGATGGTGGTCGTATTAATATCGCTGTATGTTCTGTGGGCACCGCCCAAGCGGCTTTGAATACCGCGCGCGACTACATGCATGAGCGGAGTCAATTTGGCAAGCCGTTAGCAGCCTTCCAAGCACTGCAGTTTAAGCTCGCGGATATGGCAACTGAACTCGTCGCGGCGCGTCAAATGGTGCGTCTAGCTGCGTTTAAAGTTGATCAAAATGACAGCGATAAAACGGCATATTGCGCGATGGCGAAACGTTTCGCGACAGATATCGGCTTTCAAGTGTGTAACGAAGCGCTGCAAATTCACGGTGGCTATGGCTACATCAAAGAATACCCGCTGGAAAGGCATGTGCGTGATGTTCGGGTTCACCAAATTTTGGAAGGAACCAATGAAATCATGCGCTTGATTATCGCCCGTCGTCTGCTTGCGGATGGTGCCGCTGAGCTTTTGTAAGTGAATGCGACAGAAAAGGAATGAGCATGACGCAATCTCAACAAGTTGATTTAGACGCGATCCAAAATCCGGAAGCCGTTTTGTTTTCGGAACTCGAGACCGTGAGCGGAAAAAAGATTGGTGTGGCTTGCTTGAACGCGGAGCGCTCATTGAATGCGCTGAGCCTTGATATGATCAATTTGCTGTATCCTAAGTTGCTCGAATGGCAGGCCGATGACGCAATCGCGTGTGTCTGGCTCGAGGGAGCGGGGGATAAAGCATTTTGTGCGGGCGGCGATATTGTCGCGATGTATCACGCGATGAAGGCTATGCCCAACACCGCAGTGCCGGAAGTTGTCGGATTTTTCGAACGAGAATATCGACTCGACTACCTTATTCAAACCTATGAAAAGCCCATGGTGGTATGGGCCAACGGGTTTGTGATGGGGGGCGGCATGGGTTTGATGAATGGTGCATCCCACCGGGTCGTAACAGAAACGGCGCGGCTTGCAATGCCAGAGATTAGCATCGGTTTGTACCCGGATGTCGGTGCGACTTATTTTCTCGGGCAACTACCGGATAACATGGGTTTGTTTCTTGGATTGACAGCGACCCAAGTCAATACGTCCGATGCTCTGTACCTGGGAATGGCCGACTTTGCATTGGCGAGTACAGATCGCGAAGGAACTAAACAAGCGTTGATCAATGCGAGTTGGAGTGATGATTCAGACCTGAATTTAGCAACCTTGAGCGATACCTTGCAGCAACGAGCATTGGCGTCAGACGTCCTGCCCAAAGCAGAACTGAGCGAACGGCGTGAAACCATTCTCCGCCTTATGGACGGTTCTTCCATTGAGGCAGTTTGTGCACAGTTTTTACAACATGAGACGGATGATCCCTTGTTGCAACGTGCGCAGAAAACACTGGCTCATGGTTGTCCATTGACCGCTCATATTGTGTGGCAACAACTGCAATACGGGGTGGATATTGGCCTTGCGGATGCATTTCGGTTGGAACTCACCTTGTCTGTGAATTGTGCAGTGAAAGGCGATTTTGCAGAAGGGGTTCGAGCACTGTTGATTGACAAAGATCGCAAGCCAGCCTGGTCTCATGCGACTATAGAGGCCGTCACGACGGATGATTTGGATGCATTGTTTACCCCGCCTTGGGAATCTGATGTGCATCCATTGCACGATTTAGGATAAGGAGAATAGCATGGCGCGGATTGGATTTATTGGATTGGGAAACATGGGGGGTCCCATGGCGACCAACCTTGTGAAAGCCGGGCATGATGTGCGTGTTTTTGATTTATCACAAGAAGCACTTCAACGGCTGAAGGCTGTGGGAGCGAGTCCGGCCGCGACTGCACAAGAAGCAGTGCAGGGCGCCGAGTATGTGATTTCGATGCTTCCTGCGGATAAGCATGTACAGGCGCTTTATCTGGGTGAACATGGAATTGCGGATGACATCCCGAAAGGAGCGCTTGTTATTGATTCGAGCACGATTTCGGCTGATACGGCACGCTCGATGGCAGCAGAACTTGTCGAGAAGGGCTTGCGCTTTATTGATGCACCGGTATCGGGTGGTGTCGGTGGTGCCAAGGCTGGCACCCTCACTTTCATCTGTGGTGGCGAAGGGGCTGACATTGAAGAAGCGCGGCCAATTTTAGAGAACATGGGGAAAAACGTGTTCAAGGCGGGCGCACATGGTGCAGGGCAAGTTGCCAAAATTTGCAACAACATGCTATTGGCTGTGCTGATGGCGGGAACCTCTGAGGCGCTTCAACTCGGGCGTGCGAATGGATTGGATCCTGCTGTTCTATCAAATATCATGTTGCAGAGCTCGGGGCGCAACTGGACACTTGAAGTCTACAACCCTTGCCCGGGAGTGATGGAAGGCGTTCCATCGAGTAATGATTACCAAGGTGGGTTTCTGGTCGATCTGATGATTAAAGACTTAGGACTCGCGCAAGGAAACGCAGTGGACTCGAATGCAGCAACACCCATGGGAAATCTGGCGGCGGAGCTCTTTCGACAGCACAGTGAACAAGGGAACGGAAGTCTCGATTTTTCAAGTATTTTCCGCTTCTTTGAAACGCTCCAAAACAAATCTTAAAAGGTTAATTTTCGATGCAAATTGAATCCTCTGTAATTGTAATCACGGGCGGTGCGCAGGGACTCGGTCGGTCCATGGCAGAAGATTTTGCCCAGCGTGGTGCGACGCTTGTGCTGATCGATATGAATGATGAGATGCTGCAAGAAGCTGCATCTTCATGTCTGCAAAAAGGTGCCAAGGCGGTCACAACCCACAATGTAAATGTCACCGATGAAAAGGCTGTAGAAGCAGCATTTTCCGCTATTGATGCTGAATTTGAAGGCATTGATGTGCTCATCAACAATGCTGGGATCTTGCGTGATGGGATGTTGATCAAGTGCAAGGACGGGGAAGTGACCCATAAGATGCCCTTGCAGCAGTGGCAATCGGTTATTGATGTCAATCTCACAGGAACATTTCTGTGCGGCCGTGAGGCCGCTGCGGTGATGGCGAAACGTAATCGGAAGGGCGTGATCATAAACATTTCGAGCGTTGCGCGCGCTGGAAATATCGGTCAAACCAATTACGCCGCGACGAAAGCGGGTGTCGTTGCGATGACGGTTACGTGGGCTCGCGAGTTGGGTCGTTTTGGAATTCGCTGTGGTGCAATTGCACCGGGGTTCATTGAAACGCCGATGACGGCTCAAATGAAGCCGGAAGCGATCGAACGGGCACTTTCGATGGTTCCATTGCGCCGCTGGGGCCAGCCGAACGAGGTGGCCGATTCTGCGCGCTTTATTATCGAGAACGACTTTTTCAGTGGTCGGGTTATTGAGATTGATGGCGGCGTTCGCCTGTAGAGCTCCGATAAATTATCAGATTTGCTCTGAAAGCCCAGCCAGATGCTGGGCTTTTTTTCAGCCTACCTTGTGTAGTATCTCTTGTTCAAATGCTTTGAATTTGTTATCACTACAGTCTATTTCATGAGCGACCGAGTCTTCTATGTTCCAGACATTCCGACACTTTTTATCTCTCTCCTGCGTGATTTTATTCCTGGTTGGCTGTGCTTCGACCCCTCCCTATGAGCATTTTGATGGAGTCAGTAAGGTGGAGCGCTTGCTCACATATCGCGACAACAATGCGTTAGAGGAGGTGTGTTGGGACCTCGTCTGTCGAGAAGACTTTGAGTTGTATTTAAAGCTCCCGGAGGATGAACTGGATATTGAGCTTCCGCTTTTTTGGCCCGCCATTCACGACGGCACGGTAAGCTTGATGCCAGGCGAAACCTATTATTTGGCGATGGAGCGCGAGGGGAATTTCTTGACACCGATCTCGGTGCATGCCGATGACGATGCGGATGCACCGCGCGTGCGACTGTCTATGCGTCAAATTGGTGATGGTGTCGCGACCATGGTCTCAATTCAGAACCCGTATGAGTATCCCCTGAAACTTCACGCCCATGTGATTGACTTTGAATCACAAATTTTTCCGATCTCGACCTGTTCTGTAGCGCCTGACAGTGTGACCTTCAGTTCTCTAGCACACCCTATCCCTGAGTACTTTTTTACGCACTTTCGCTTATTGCCGGGAGTGCGTTCGGTCTGTGACTATTAATTCGAGTCCGCTTACATTATTTGATGTTTTGGTAAGGCTAAACGAATGGAATTTTTAACCGAAATAATCCGAAACGTGCAAATCCCGGGGAGTTCCGCTCGGCTGCTTGCGAGTTCAGGCCTTCTGCTGATCATCGTTCTTGTCCTGCGCGCGTTTCTTGCTCGTTTCATTCGTAAAAGCGTGAATTCCTCCGAGATGCGTCGGCGCTGGCTTGTACAAAGTCGTAATGGTTTATTGTTACTGCTCGTGTTGGGCTTAATTTTGATTTGGGCTCATGAGCTTCGCACCTTTGCACTATCGATTGTGGCAATTGCGGTGGCCTTTGTTGTGGCGACCAAAGAGCTCATCCTCTGCTTAATTGGCTCGATGGTAAAAACGGCGGGGCGGAGTTTTAATATTGGCGACCGAATTCAAATAAAAGATTTTCGTGGTGACGTCATTGATCAAAACCTACTGACCACGACGATTCTTGAAGTGGGTCCCGGAAAGTTAACTCACCAACGGACCGGCCGCATGACGGTCATCCCAAATGCGATCTTTGTTTCTGAACCACTCGTCAATGAAACTTACACCCATGATTATGTGTTGCATGTTTTTGTGGTTCCATTTAAGCGAGAGGAAAATTGGAAACTCGCAAAACAAGCATTGCTTGATGCGGCGAATAAGCATATCGCGCCTTATCTTGATGATGCTCGGCGTTACATGAAGCGAATGAGTGATCATAAAGGCATGGATATTCCTTCCATTGATCCACGCGTGACGCTGCAAGTCCCAAGCGCCGGTGAGATTCACCTGATTGTGCGAATTCCGGTAAAATCAGCACAACGCAGCTTCATTGAACAAGCGATTTTAACCGATGTTTTTATGCAAAATGATTTTGTGAAAGGGAAAGAAGATACGAGCAAAAACTAAAGCCGGAATAGTCGACACACTATTCCGTCTCTTGCGTGCCCAGATTTAGGGTTTGCGAACCCACTCACCATCGATCTGAATGAAATGGCCTGACCGGGTGTTATGAATGCTTCGTTGGCCCGCCATGGCTTCAATTTCCATTACGGAGACATTATGTTCCGCTGCGAGGCGCACAAATTCCTCGCGCCGCACTTCATTGACAAGACGGGCAACTTCCACTGCATGCTCTTCATCGCGAACTACACCGACATAGCCGGTTTGTGTTTCACCTAATAAACCGCGCTCTTTGTATTCGCGAATTAAGTGTGAAGCATCCTGCATGGTAATCGTGGTTTGCGACTGTTGGCCGGCAGCGGCTGGTTCTGCGATCAACGACGTTGTACCGGTGATCAGCAGGAGCAGGGTGAGGCTGCAGATAGCGCGTTTCATTTGTTTTTTCATCCTTTGTCTCCCTTAGAACAAACCGCTCGATTCACTGAATATTTGGTCGAGCTCCCGGGCGACACGAATATAAATCTCGTGCTCTATTTTTACATTTAAATTAATCGTTATAGGCTCGGGTGTGGCTACTTGCACGGTAGGGGTACATCCCGTTGTAAAGAAACCCAATCCAAGCACCCCGATGCCTAAAGCGAGGGAGCGCCGTATGTGGCGAGCCGCGTTGAGAGTTTGCATAGTGCCTCACTATCGTCCTTGCCCTTGCGGGCTATGGCGCAGTTGTTCAAGTAGTCGTTGCTGCACCCGTTGATGAATAATGTCATTGACTTGATTCGTTAATTGGAGCCCGGTAATTAAGGCGGGTAAGTTCTCAATTAACGAGAGATTCAAGTGAATGGGCCGTCCATCTCTTTGCTCTGGATTTTGACCGTGCAACCGGAGTTTCAGTTCCAAGGTTCCATCATCATGATAGATGACATTGCCATCGAGCACATTGTAATGGAAATTTTCAAGGGCTCCAGTCAGAAGACGCATTGCTTGATTTCCTTGACCGAGGGCCGCGGTGCGTTCAGACCGGTAATTCAAAACCCCACCCGGTGGTAGCGCAGCAATCTGCCCTTCATCAATACGCCACCCTTGGCTGCCGTATCGTAGGGGCAGAACTCCGGAAAAGTAGCCCGTTCCTGAGAGATCGGGGGCTGGATACTGGGTGAGCAATTGCTGCAGATCAAGCGTATCCAGTTCAATCGGTAAAACGAATGGCCGCTGGGCTAGATCATAGGTTCCGGGGCGCAATCGAGCGGATCCGCCAAATAAACTCAGACCATTCTCGCGTGCAGTCAGTTGACCCATGGGCATCCAAGGTTCCATATTCAGCATGGTCGTCAAGTCGTCAATTGAAATCTGATAATTACCGACGAAATAGAAAGGTCCGAACTCCATGCCTTGTTGCACTTGCAGAACGCGAAGGTTATCGGTGCTTAATACGAGTTCTTCCGGCGTGTAATGGACAGACAGCACGCCGTTTAAACCTGAAAAGCTTGTTGTATCGAACAGGCCCACAACATTCGCGAACTGAAGATCTGTTCTGAGTATTGGCGAAAACGTCGACAAATCAATTTCCAACTCGCCGGATATCCCCATTCGCCCGCGTTGGAGTGTTAGAAGCTCAGGCCAATCGGCCAGGGAGCGCGCTAAGGGATTTCCAGTCAGGAAAAAAATATCTTGCAGCGACCAGTTCAGTCGCAGGTGTTCTTGATTGACAGACGCTTCATGTCGAACACGCAATCCCGCTTGATTGGTTAATTCTGCTTGGGAGATGGACCAAGGTCCTTCGCTTGTGTCGAATGCGTATTGACCTCGCCAGTCCCAGCGTTGAGGTAAGAGGTATTCATGCTCGACTTGAGGTAAGTGGAGGTGAAAACTGCCGTGACTTACGAGACCGTGCTCGCTTATGGTCACCCGAGAAGGGGTAACATTCGCGCGAAATTGTGTTTCTAAACGTGCATCCTCCGAGCGAATGATTGCGTCGGCCACCAGCACGATAGGTTGAGTAAATTGGAAGTCCCAATTCAGCGCGCGAGCCTCGTTGGCCTGGACACTTCCTGCTAGGTTTAAACGGGCATTTTGTAGGGTCAAGTTCTCATTAAGTGTCAGCTCTGGATGGTCCAATCGTCCCGTAAAATCGGCCGTACGAAGCGCCACTTGCCAATCTGATTCCGATTGATGTGAGCGATAGATATCGACCGTCCAGGGCATATCGAGGGCGAAGCTTCCGGGCTCATCCGTCTGCGATGCCGCATCACCCGCTCGCGCATGAAACTGACCTTCGACCACCAAGGCGTCCGCTGTAAATATGTTGGTGCTTTCCTGGACCGATGCTGCATTCACCTGCCATTCAATCGAGCGCCATGGAAGCTCGACTGGCATGAGGCTTTCTCGTAATTTTTCATATGGAAAGAGCTGCCCACCGAGTTGGAGATCGAGTTGGGTGAAGGTCGAATCAACCACACGGGCATTGGCGAGCAGTGAGAGTGAAACATCCGCGTAGTCAGGCACATGAAGCATAACTTCATCTTGATGAATGGAAGCGAGCTGACCATTCCATTGCGCGGTCGGTGGGGACCAGTTCAGGTTCCATTCAAAACCGAGAGAACGCGGCAGCGTGGTGCCCTCGGAAGGATGCCATTGAGCGGCGCCAAGCGTAAGCGGTTCGAGCGCGCGTAACGCTTGAACGTCGATGTCTGAGAGTCTTCGCTGAGACTGGCTAAATATTAAGTTGCCAAATAAATGCGGTTCGGGATGCGCATCATGCTCAAGACCTGCGACCAACGTCAGCTGTCCGTCGAATACTTCGGAGAGGAGAAGTGCCGTTGTTCCAGATATCGCCTGCGGCCACTGGTGTATGCCATGGTCGAGCTCGGCTCGCACATCCCATTCTAATTGCGCGGTCGCCTGTGCTTGATGACGCAGCCAATAGGGCTCGAGGAACGCGGGCAGCTCAGATGCAAGGGAAGGTCGGAACACATGCAAAAAATCGATTGAGCTCGCGATGGCACCGGAGCTATGCAGGCTGTGAATCTGCCCTGAAGGTTCGTATGAAACCCCAACATCAAAGGATTGCGTTTCCATCTCATAATCTGGAAATACCAGGTGACTGGACAACTCGAGGAGCATCCCATTGTCATGGCGTGGGTTCCAGGCGAGTTTGTGGTGCCCCTCTATACGGGGTAGATGATATTGTGCTGGAAAATCTATCTCCAGGTGCAAAGAACGAGCATTGCGAGGGCGTTCGACGCGACCTCGCACGCGCAGTGGACACACGCGATTCGCATTGACACAAAACGCGAGGGGGTGTTCCTGCGTAACGTCTGTGAAATGCAGGGTCAGATTGTCGACGGATACGCGTTCGGGAAGCCACTGGTCGAATGGGTTTTGATGTAAAAATGCGAGCGAATCCCAGTGTTGGAGTGCTTCTGGAACCTGATCACGTAAAAGTACAGGTTCGCCATTACTCGATGTGAGCCACGCAGAGGGTAGCGTTATATTTGGAGCCTTGAGATGAACGGATATGGGTTGTGGAAGCGGAAGCCGATTCGGACGTAACCAACGCCAGTGAATCTGAACCTGTTCCATACGGACGGTAATAACTTCACCTTCGGCTTTATACAAAAACGATAGATTATTGAGGGTGGCTTCGGTCCGACGGATTTGAATTTGGGCATAGTCAAGATCATGAACTCCAGCCCGTGCGAGCTCTTGATGAAACCAGCGCCATGTGAGGCCAATACTGATCGCAATAAGCGAGGCCAGCAGGAGCATGCTTGCTAGTATCCACAGCCCAATCCGCTTTGCTCCCATGCAACACTCCCGTTCAGGAACTTATCCATTTCTTTCTATGCTATTTTAGCAATGGGATGGATCCAATGCCTGCAGTTTCACAGAATTCAGGATACACTTCATCGCAGAATTGACGATGTCCATAGCTTGGAGGATAGGGTGAGCGACAAAGTTCAACAGACACAGAAATGGGTTCAAGAGGTAGTCGTGCGGCATAATTTCTGTCCATTTGCCCACCCCGTAGTAAAAAACGATGCGGTACGTTATCAAATCATTGCGCCCGAGGAGTCCGAATCCTTGTTGCGGATTCTGGCGGATGAATGTGCATATCTCGAAGCCCATCCCGAGGTAGCAACCACATTGCTCGTATTCGAGACGCTTGCCGAAGATTTCTATGACTTTCTCGATTGTGTTGCGGAAGCGGATCATTGGATTGAAGCATCAAGATTCTATGGTGTATTTCAGCTCGCGAGCTTTCATCCGGATTACGTCTTTGCTGGGTCACAATATTCTGATCCAGCGAATTTCACCAACCGCTCACCATTTCCGATGCTGCATATCCTTCGTGAGGAGGAGCTTGAAACGGCCCTTGCAAACTGGCGCGAGCCAGAACAGATTCCGGAACGAAACATTCGACTTGCGCGAGAAAAAGGGGGACGTCATTTTGCGGATATCTTGCAGCAGATCAGAGGGACATCGTCAAAACGTTAAGTTTTCGCTCCAATCTTAAAAATCTTAACTGACACACACGATGGAAATTTCAGCATTTTTTTTCTAAAGTTTGATCCCTAAGAGTTTTTTATAATCGTAACCTAAGTGAGAAGTGAGAACACAGGTTAGGAATGCGTTGCTGAGGTACTACTAGACTATTATGGCTGATTTACTCGAAACACTGGCGCAGGTCATTGATAAAGATGGCATGGATGAGAGTGATATCGAGCAGTTCGTGCGCCCCCTATTGAGCTTATTGACGGAAGTCACCGCATTAGAATCGACCTACTTAACGGCGATTCATGAGCATGCATCAACCCAGGAAGTTTTGTACTCGCTGAATACGGGGCCATCTCCGCTGATCCCCGAAGGGCTTGTTGTGCCGTGGGACGATACACTGTGTAAGCGGGCGCTTGAAACTGGGGAACGAATCACCTGTGATGTTCAATCAAAGTGGGGCGATTCTGATGCGGCTCGACAGCTAGGCTTGACCACCTATGTGAGCCATCCAATTTGTGATGTGGATGGCAAGGTTGTTGGAACCCTCTGTGGTGCAAGTGTTGAACGTAAAGAGGTCAGCCTTGAAGCGCAACGCATGCTAAGTGTGTGCGCACGGCTTATTGAATGGCAGCTGCAACGCTCTCGCTTGTTACGGGAGCTTCGAACGCAAAATCAAGCCTTTGAAGCATCTGCGCATCAAGACCCACTGACCGGCGTTCTAAACCGGCGTGGTCTGGAAAAAGAACTCCGCAAAGCATTGGCAGCGTTTGAGCGGTCTGGAACAATCTTTTATGCGGTGTTTATTGATTTAGATGGTTTCAAGCAGATTAACGACACCTTTGGTCATGATGCGGGTGATCGCTTTTTAATTCACGTCTGTCATCGGCTTAACGAAGCATTACGGGAGGATGATGTGCTCGCGCGGGTTGGCGGCGATGAGTTTGTTGTTTTACTCCGGGATCAGCAATCAACGGCCATGCAGATTGAAGATATAAAAAAGCGGCTGTACGCTGTGCTCGTAGGTGATTATACCATTGATGACTTTGTGATTCCGTATGAAGGTGCGAGTATGGGGTACACTCAAGTAAAGCGTGGGGATAGTTCTGAGGCGTTACTTGAACGTGCAGACGATGCCATGTATGCAGAAAAACGGGCTCGCAAAGCAAAACGGAGTGCCTCCGCTTAGGTTTTTCTATCCTGCGACGGGCGCGCAATACACGCGATGGATTCGTGTTATCTGTAACCCTACCTGTTAAACTGTGGCAATCAAAGCCACCCGAGATTCCTGTTATGCGAAAACTTCCCCCGCTTAACGCACTCAAGTCATTTGAAGCTGCGGCAAGGCATTTGAGTTTCACCAAAGCCGCCGAAGAGCTTTTTGTGACCCAGGCTGCTGTTTCACACCAAGTGAAAACTCTTGAGGAGTATCTGGGGATTGCGCTGTTCATCCGTCGTAATCGGACACTATTACTGACTGAGGCAGGGCAAAGTTATTACGTCGACATTCGGCAAATGTTTGAGCAACTGACACTTGCCACGTCCAAAATAATGCTGGCGAGCGAGCAGGGTTCGTTGACGGTCTGTGTTCCTCCTGGGTTTGCCATTTTATGGTTGGTGCCTCGACTCAGTCGATTCCATGAAGCCCACCCGGAAGTGGATGTTCGACTCAAAGCAGTCGATGAGATTACGGGGTCGTTGACTGACCATGTGGACGTGGCAATATACTACGGGCGCGGCACGTGGCCAGGTGTAAAAGCCTACCGATTGCATAAAGAATATCTCATTCCCGTGTGTTCTCCGCTGTTATTGAGCGGTCCAAAAGCACTGAAAACACCAAAAGACTTAAAAGAGCATACCTTGCTGCATGATGAAACGCGCAATGCTTGGCGTGAATGGTTCTTAATGGTGAATGAGGAGCCACCCGCCAAGAAATCGGGGCCGGTATTTTCCCACTCTGCGCTCGCTCTCAAAGCAGCCGTGCATGGCCAGGGTATCGCGCTCGCTAACAGTGTATTAGCAAAACCCGAGTTGGATTCGGGACACCTGATTCAAGTCTTCCCACAAATCTTGCCAACCGCCGATGCGTTTTTCATGGTGTGCCGTGAATCACAGGCGGATGTAGGCAAAGTGGCTCGATTCCGCGATTGGATACTGTCGGAAGTACAGCGCGATGAAAACGAACTGCACATGATGGATGATGTGGTGTCCGATGACCGTTAATCTTTTTTTTGCGCACGGGGCCGGCGCGGGACCGGAAAGTGAATTTATGCAAACGATAGGGCAGTTATGTGAAGAAAAAGGCTATCGGGTGCATTGGGTGACCTTTCCTTATTGGCAAAAGGTTCAAGAAAGTGGTACAAAGCGGCCCCCGGATCGCGCGTCTGTGCTCGATGCCTATTTTGTAGACTATGTGAAGCAACAGCGAATTGGTGTCAATTCGCCCACTTTTCTGATGGGGAAGTCGATGGGCGCTCGCGTTGCTTTTCGGACGGCAGAGGCCTTGAATGCTGTAGGTGTGATAGGGCTCGGTTTTCCGTTCCATCCGCCCGGGCGAAGTGAAAAGCATCGATTGAATGAGGTTTTAGACACAGTACAACCCGCGCTTATTCTGCAAGGAGAGCGAGACCCATTTGGGAACCGAACGTGGGTTGCTGCGCATCATCAAGCGTTGCAGTCCAGGAAAAACCTCAAGATGATTTGGATGCACGAGGGCAACCATGATTTGGTGCCACCGAAGCGGTCTGGTCGAACATCGTCTGATGCATGGGCACAGGCGGTCGCAGCTATCCATGAATTTATAGAAAATACTATGGCGTCTCAGCAAGCCCGGTAAGTGAACCGTTGGTGGAGATGCATTGAAAAAAGGAATCAACATGTCCGTTGTTTTGCACTGCCGAGCAGGTTTTGAAGGTGAATGTGCTGCCGAGATTCAAGAGCGAGCGGCATCCCTTGGCGTGTATGGGTACTGCAAAACGCAACCCGAGTCCGCGTTGGTTATTTTTGAGTGCAAAACCGAAGAAGGGGACCACCTTGCCCGCAAGATTCCTGTCTCGGACTTGGTCTTTACCCGTCAACTGTTTGTCAAAGTGGCGGAACTGAATCAACTTCCCCTTGAAGATCGAATTACTCCGATGGTCGATGCCCTTAAGGAAGTTCAGTTGGCCGGGCGGCTCTGGTTAGAAACATCCGACACCAACGATGGGCGCGCGCTCTCTCCGTTGTGCAAAAAAATATCGCGTCCGTTTGAAACGGCGCTGCGTGACGCGGGCTTGCTCACGGCGGAGCCTGTTTTGAATCGTCCTGTGATTCATGTGCTTTTTCGAAGCACCCATGCAGCGTTAGTAGGATACTCTTATAGTTACAACCACGCTCCTTATCCAATGGGGATTCCGCGGGTTCGCACTCCGAAAGGCGCACCCTCGCGTTCAGCAGCAAAACTCGCTGAAGGGTTTAAGGTCATGATTCCAGAGAGTGAGTTTGAAAAACGCGTCAGTTCTGGAATGAATGCGGTCGACTTGGGTGCCTGCCCCGGTGGTTGGACTTCGGTCTTGGTGTATCACGGGATGATGGTCGCTGCGGTGGATAACGGCCCGATGGATGCTGGACTAATGGAAACGGGTCAAGTCCGCCACTATCAGGAGGATGGTTTTAGCTTCTTACCCAAAAAGAAAAATGTGCGTTGGTTGGTCTGTGATATGGTTGAAAAGCCGGTTCGAGTTGCTCATTTAATGGCGGATTGGTTTATCGGCGAGTGGTGCCATGATGCCATGTTTAATTTAAAGCTGCCAATGAAGAAACGGTACGCGGCGGTGCAACAATATCTCCAGGCGCTTCACGAACGGTTGTCAGAAGCGGAAGTCCGTGGATATGAGTTATCGGCAAAGCATCTGTATCATGACCGCGAAGAGATCACGGTGTACCTGCGCAAAAAACTAAAAACAGGGTGACCCTTTACCGGTGCGCCGATCGAACATGTGTTACAAAAAAGCCACGGGGAGCGAAGTCCAACCGTGGCTTTTCTTCAATAACCTGCCTGCTTAAAGTCGGTCAAGGATTGCCTGAGTGAAGTCTGTCGTCCCGTGATTTCCACCGAGATCGCGCGTGGTGCGGTCGCCGGTCTCAATCACATCACGTAATGCATTCAGGATCTTCTTTGCTTGTTCTTGCATGCCAAGGTGCTCGAGCATCTGAATGGAAGCTAAGATTACCGAGCTCGGATTCGCCAAATTTTGACCGGCAATGTCAGGTGCTGACCCATGAACAGCTTCAAAGATGGCACATTTTTCACCGATATTTGCGCCAGGCGCCATGCCCAAGCCACCCACAAGACCTGCACACAGGTCTGAAATGATGTCGCCAAACAAGTTTGTGGTGACAATCACATCAAAGATCTCGGGTGACATGACAAGTTTCATACAGGTGGCATCAACAATCATTTCGTCGAATTGAATGTCTGGATAGTCTTGCGCAACTTCGCGCGCGACCGCGAGGAACATGCCAGAGGTTGTTTTCAATATGTTCGCTTTGTGGACTGCGGTGACTTTCTTGCGTCCTTCGCGGCGAGCGAGATCGAAAGCGAAACGAACAATTCGTTCACAACCACTGCGAGTCACTTTACTCATCGCCTCTGCTTCGCTGCCGTCTTCTGCAGTGCGCTGCCCAAGGCCTGAATACATGCCTTCCGTATTTTCACGAATGGTAATGATATCGATATTTTCGTAGCGCGCTTTCGTGCCTTTAAAGGAATTTACTGGGCGTACATTGGCATAGAGGCCAAAGTGTTTCCGAAGCGTCACGTTGATTGAGGTAAAGCCACCACCCACCGGGGTTGTTAAAGGGCCTTTCAATGTAATGCCATTGCGCTCAATCGCCTCAAGCGTTTGCGGTGGCAACAATTCGCCGTGCTTGTCGAGAGCAACTAAGCCAGCATCCGCGTATTCGTACGTGAAGCCGCAACCGGCTTTGTCGAGAATCTGAATTGCAGATTCAATAATGTCCGGTCCGATACCGTCACCAGGAATCACTGTGATTGTTTGACTCATGAAATAACCCTTACTGTACAACTGAAATCTGTGGGGGAGTGTGTTGTGAATTTAGTCAAAAGACGCAACACCATGAGGCTACTTGCCCCAGAATGTGCGGTATCTTAGCATTTTTCCCATCTTCGGGGCGATGAGTGCGGTTATATCGGGTATTTATATGACGAATTCAGGCGCGCTATGCGCTGCATAATTTCAGTCGGGGCTAATTGTTGAATTCAGCTTCATAAGCGGAATCACCCCACGCAAAGAGCTCGTCATTGACGAATAACAAAGGAGTGGTTTCATCGCGTGTGGTCATCCCATCGGATTTCACATGATGCGTCCGATAAAACAAAATCAGCACATCCCCACGTAAACTGGTCCGTGCTTCACTGATATCGGGCGGCCCGAGTAAGCGCAAAACCTCATCTCGATGGGTGCCGATCTTAAGACGCCCAATATATTTTCGATTAAAGATTTCGCGCTCACGCCAGGTCATGGTTTCTGGATTTGCAGTATAAAACTGCTGTATGCCCACAAAGACGAGGGCATACAGGGCAAAACCCGCAAACATAATCAGAAACCCTTTCTTCATCGTTAACCTTTTACCACACGATAGCATGGCTGATATTTTGTACCACCTGGAAGCTTCATACGATCCTGTTGAACGAAGCTTTCGAGCAGTTCATCGAGTTCATGCATTAAATCGGTGTCGCCATGAATCAAATAGGGACCGTGTTTCCGAATTTCACGCAGTCCTGGCTCTTTCACGTTGCCTGCGACAATGGATGAAAATGCGCGGCGCAGATCCGCAGCCAGCTTTTCTTTCGGCTGGTTCTTACTTAGATTCAACGACGCAACATTCGTGTGAGTCGGCTCAAACGGCTGTTGGAACTGCTCGTCAATGTGTAATGTCCAGTTGAAGTGATATGCATCACCACTGTCTTGACGGTAGCGCTTCACGGCCGCCATACCTGTTTGAATGTGTTGGGCTACTGCAACAGGGTCATCGACAATGATTTTATAGTGCTTCGTTGCTTCCTCACCGAGCGTATTGGTGATGAATGCATTGACATGTTCCCAATATGCTTTGGCACTACTTGGACCCGTCAGAATGACAGGAAGTGCTTGGTCGTTGTTCTCTGGGTGCATCAGAATACCCAACAGATACAACAACTCTTCCGCGGTGCCTGCACCACCGGGGAAAATAATAATGGCGTGTGCGCAGCGCACAAAGGCTTCGAGGCGTTTCTCAATGTCTGGCATGATAACCAGCTCATTCACGATTGGATTCGGTGGCTCCGCAGCGATAATTCCCGGCTCGGTTAATCCGAAGTAGCGAGCATCTTTTACGCGTTGTTTTGCATGGCCAATCGTTGCCCCTTTCATTGGGCCCTTCATCGCGCCGGGCCCGCATCCTGTGCAAACGTTGAAGCCCCGTAAGCCTAATTCATAACCGACGACTTTGGTGTATTTGTACTCGATTTCAGAAATGGAGTGCCCGCCCCAGCAAACCACCATATCAGGCTCTTGAATTGGTTTTACCACACCCGCGTTGCGGAGGATGTCAAACACCACATGAGTTAAATGGCGTGTGCTAAGACTTTGCAAGACATCTGCGGGGTATTTCTCACCCACAAACAGAATATCCCGGAGGACCGCTTCCACATGCTCCCGTATCCCGACAATAAGCTCCCCATCAACGAATGCGGAGGGTGGGGGATTGATCAACTCAAGCTTCACTCCGCGTTCGCGGCGTAAAACGTTAACTTCAAAATCAGTGTACTGATCAAAAATATCGGCGCTATTGTCTGTATGACTGCCAACGTTAAGCACCGCCAGCACGCAGTTCCGGAAAAGGCGATAGAGCGGGCTGTCGGTTGATTGTTGCAGGCGGTCAATTTCTACCTGCGAAAGCAGGGACATACTGCCCTGTGGGGATAATGAAATTCTCATGATTAAATGGTTCTCCTCAGTGCCCGTTTTCCTTAGGCAGCTGTTGTTCGTCATGTTCTTTTTTGAATTTTTAGAATTCGCGCGCGTTAGACTACCAGAAACCTAACGCGACGGCATCTTATGAAGAGAAGATACGCAGGAAACTGCCGAATGATCAACTTTGATTCGTGTAAGCGAAGCCATTGATTAGTCGAGAGCCGGCTTTATTGGCGGACCAATCGGCGGCGTAATAGCAGTTCGGGATCCAGGACCAAATTTTGTCCGTGGGAATAGCGTAATGGATTGATATCTAAGCCTCCACGACGGGTGTAACGCGCGAGAACCAGCAACGATTCACATTTCGCATACTTCATTAAATCGGTGTAGATGCGCTCGACACATTGTTCATGAAATTCATTATGGGAGCGGAACGAAATAAGATAGGCCAAGAGCACAGATGGATTTAACTTTGGACCTTGGTAATGGATATAGACGGATCCCCAATCGGGTTGATTGGTGATCAAACAGTTCGATTTTAATAGATGACTATGAAGTTGCTCAGTCGTTACCTGACCCGATGGATCGCAGATATTCTGAAGCAGCTCCGGTGCATAGTCGTAGGTGCTGACAGTGAGTGGCGCTTGGTCAATGCACTGGCTTTCCCAGTGATGGATACTTCGTGCGGTATATGCATCGAGGGAATAGATTCGGACCGCAACCGGAACGCCGGCACAGGCTGATAGATCAGTTTGCAATTGGTGTTGAACGGCCTCAGTCGATGGGAAAGTTGTTTGATTAAATCCGTTGAGATAAAGCTTGAAGGACTTCGATTCAATCAAATTTGGGCTCGTTACTGGAACCTCGACTTCCAAAATAGCAACTGCTGGGACACCCGATGGTTGGAGCCATGACAGTTCATATCCGGTCCATAAATCGACCCCCTCGAATGGTAATGCATCATCACGCAGTTCGATTTCTTCACGATTCAAGGCACGGGGAACCGGATGTAACAGATTTGCATCAAAATGTTCTGGATAATCGGTTACTTGTCCGAGTGTTAAGTGTCCCATGGCCGTGTTGTGGTTTTCTGGCATTACATCAATCCTCTGCGTAGAATGACTTCTATTGTAAAAAGAAAAGGGCCCGGAGACCAGATGACAAATGCAACCACAGCGCTCGCTGAATTACATGAGCGTTATGCCGCTTGTTATGCGGCAAAGGAGCGGCACCCAACAACAGAATACATCAGCGGTTGGAATGCCCCCTGTTATCGCGGTAAACCCGCATCCGGTGAAATCGGTTGGGAAGCGGTTCCACAAGAGCCTGAGCTTGATTTCTCGGGTGTCGAACATGCGCTAGAGATGTCTATTGACCAAGGTGTGAAGGATTTTTACAAGGCCTATTATGCGGGCGATATGTATGTTCGGTTTCGTGATCGACCCCTGGTGCTTTTGCAGGTCATCCATCCAGAAGACGGTGAGCGCCTCCTGAAAAACTTGATTGGTCATGTGATGATGAAGCAGCGGCTTGAGCAAGCGGTCACGTTATTTATCGGGTTGACTGATGAAGATGATTTGATGTTAACCGTGAATAATCAGACCGGAGCGGTGGGGCTCGAGTACGTAGGCAAGGATCAGCATGAGATTTTGGCCGGTGACATGGAGTCTTTTCTTCGGCGGTTAGACCCTGTATATGTAGATGAATCGGAATGAGCGTAAACCTTCGAGAGTGAGTCGTTATGTCTTCAATTGCATCTGCCGAACATCAAGAACAGCACAGCCTTCAAGCTGCTTCCGGAGAACTCCTTTATCTTGGTGATGAGCATCTCGCCTCTGCCGCTTCGCTGCTGTTTCAAGCGTACAGAGATGATCCGCTGTTTCAGAGAATCTTTGTTTTTGAGAAAGAAGGCTATGAGCAACGGCTGCGGGCGGCCATTCGGGAAGAGCTGATGTTCTTTAAGACCAGCGAACAGCCGATGTATGGTTGGTTTGATGGAGATACCTTAGAGGGCGTTGTTTGCTTGACGCGAGCGGGTGCAGAATGGGCACCACAACGCGTCTGGCACTGGCGGTTACGTATGCTTCTGACAGCAGGGTTTGTAAGTACCCGTCAAATGCTCGAAAAAGAGCGTGTGATTGCAGAGGCGATGCCAGTAAATGATTACCACATGCTCTCCTTTATAGCAGTGCATCCTCGTTACCAGCAACAAGGTTTAGGGGCCCTCTTGGTGAAGGCTGCTGATAATATTCTGTCGGAAGTCCCTGAATCGGCCGGTATTGCGGTCTTCGCAACGCGCCCGGAGTATGCGCGCTTTTTTCGGCAACGGGGTTATGTTGAATTACGCGATGTGCAGGTCGATTCAATTCGTGGTCAACTGTTATTTCACAGCCGAGATGATTTGGGCTGAGTTCAAAAAAACATCAGTTAATCGCCTTGGGCTTGACATCAACTCTGATTTTCAGTCAAATTCCGCCCCTTGCTCAATTGGCACTTTGCGAGCCTTATTGAGCACCAGAAGAGGAGCGTTACCCAGGTAGAGCACTGGAAGGCACCATGGCCTGTTGAACGTGTTTGAGGGGGAGTAACGCCGAGGTTAATCATGGCATGGGGCGTGGTTGATCGGTCGACCGGGTTGAATCCCGTAGGCTGTCACCTATTCATTCTCAGGTGGAGAGCTTCTGGAGCGATGCCTTAACCGGCTTCCGGTTTTGTTCCGTTCCTGAACTCTCCGAACACGCAAAAGGTTCGGAGTTATGACACAATCAAAGTCTGTAGCGAGGTCTGTAGCGAGAGAAACCCCAACCACGGGGCTTGTCGTTGCTAAATTCGGCGGAACATCCGTCGCAGATTATCCCGCACTCCTGCGCTGTGCGCACATCATCGAAAACAATCCTATGACGCGCATTGTGGTCGTCAGCGCCGCCGCCGGTGTGACGAATCGTTTGGCCGCGTTATCCGCGGGTATTGACGAGCAGGCAGAACGCCAGCGCCTATTAAGCGAAATCATGGATATCCAACATCGGATTACCGCGGAACTCAAACCACGTCCCGAGGCGAGTGCACAATTACGCGAGTACTTAGTTCTGATGGCCCAGTACAGCGAGTTGATTGCCGAAGGAGCGGGCGATGGTGGAACACCTGACGCCTTGCTGGCGCTCGGAGAACGTTGTTCGAGTCTATTGCTCGCAGAGTTACTCCAACAGCGCGGGGTTCAAGCGAGAGATTTCAACGCGTGTGAGGTGATTCGTACCGACAGTCATTTTGGGCACGCGGAACCGCGTCCAAAACGAATTGGGATGTTGGCCCGCGAATTTCTTTTACCTGTTATTCAAGACGAGGTTGCCGTAACGCAAGGTTTTATTGGTGCAGATGCAGCGATGCGCACAACCACCTTAGGGCGTGGTGGGTCTGACTATAGCGCTGCATTATTCGCGGAAGCTGTTCGAGCACAGTCACTGGAAATCTGGACGGATGTTGACGGTATTTATACTTGCGATCCGCGACAAGTGCCAAAAGCACGCCCCATTGCGGAATTAACCTTTGCGGAAGCTGCAGAAATGGCGACATTTGGCGCAAAGATTTTACATCCAGCAACCTTATTGCCGGCACAACGCGGGGCGATTCCGGTATTTGTCGGATGCTCTCGTGAGCCAGAAAAGCCGGGAACCTGGATCCGAAACCAAACAGCATCACGTCCTGTGTGCCGCGCTTTGAGTGTCCGTCGAGGTCAGACGCTGCTGACGGTTCGTAGCTTAAATATGCTTCACGCGCGTGGCTTTCTCGCGGAACTCTTTGCGACTCTAGCACGTCACAGAATTTCCGTGGACCTCATTACAACATCTGAGGTTTCTGTCGCTTTAACTCTCGATCCGACCGGCTCTCACTCATCGGGACGCAAGTTAGTAACCGAAGCCTTGTTGGCCGATTTGAAAAAACTCTGCGATGTATCGGTCGAGGAAGGGTTAGCCTTAGTGGCAGTGATAGGTCATCAGCTAACGTCCACTCCCGATGTTGCGAGCCGACTGTTTAGCATGATTGGTGCGCGAAACATTCGGATGGTCAGTCATGGGGCGAGTCCGAATAACCTGTGCTTTCTTGTCCACGAAGCGGATGCAAGTGATGTCTTGCAGACGTTGCATCGAGGATTTCTCGAGAACCCGTAAGTTTTTATGGTTTTCTCTGGTTGCGGTTATCCCAGCCCATCACTATTGGAAGTGTGAGAGTCGATAGTGAATGGTGCTGGGGTCGCATCCGGTGATTCGTTTTTAAATACCGCATCAACAATCTCGTCGTCTGTTGATGTGGTTTCCTCCTGATGTCCGAGTCCCTTGCTTGCAGCTTGCCACGGAGCAACAGCAGGGAGCGTGCCGTAGGTGATACGAAATTGGTGGCGCGGTGGCTCTGAGGCGCGCTGCGTTGATTTTGCGCCTGTCGCTTCGGGGGACACATCTTCTGCGGACGGTTCGGTTGATTGGCGGTAGGTTGGCAGGGTGTAATCCAACATATGCCGATTCATCAAAATCACCGTTGCTTCATAGCGCGACTGACTGTCACTGCTAAATCCAAACACAAAAGTAGCTTCCCAGCCTGTTCGCGGGCGAAAACGGGGACGTCCTGAATGGCGCGCAATATCCAAAAACTGAAGTTTGTAGCGCTTACAGAGTGCTTCTGCATGTTGTCGCGCAAATTCCTCTTGCATCCGCCACTGCCAAAACAAGTAGCCGAGCAATAACAAGCTAAGAAGAACAACGAGCTCGAGCAAATTGATCATGCAGAACGACCTCGTGTGTGCTGTATCAAGGAGTCAATCGCGCGCTGTAAATCCGGTGAGGAGGGTGGTTGTCGGAGAAGGTTAAGAAGGAGTGGCCGAATGGCCGCCAACATCACCAAGTCTTTAAATGTCTGAACAAAAAGGCTCTCCGAGTGAGCCGCAAGCGCTTCGATGTACTGCCGTAAATTGTCATAATCAAGTAACGCCTCCCAACTGCGGGCCGCTAGCGTGACCAAGAGTGCCTCTGATGACGGAAACGCGTCCAATAATGTCCGCACGCATCCTTGATAATCGGTTGATAGTGATCGTCCGCTGGTCGACCGAAGCAAGCGGAGACTGTGTTCAGAGAGCGTATTTTGGGCAACATCATGAGCAATGGATTGTGATAAATCCGAAAGCAGCTTAGCCTGTAATGCCTGGGGCAACATCTGATGCTCCATTGCAAGCATAAGCGCATCAGCGAGAGGTTCTGGCCACTGTGAGTACTGTTCGGATAGATTACTCTGCAGCGCAGCTTGTCCTGGAGCATCCGGGTGCTGCAAACGAGCGATCACATCATGAATGCCTTGAATCCCAATGTCTTGCCACCTTGCTTCTTCTTGGACACCACTCAAAAAGCTGTGAGCATCTTCGTAAAATATCGAGGGGGGAAGGTCTAGGTCTCGGCTGACTTGAGCATGAAACGCTGCGAGCTTCACTTCGTCTGGGGTAAAAAGGTAAGGGTTTTGTTGCAAACGCTCTCGTTGATTTTCATCTAACGCCGCCGCTGGATCAGTTCCAAGGGCTTCAACAATGATGCGAAGAAAGTGTTGGCGCGCCGCATGCTGAAAAAGAGCGCGTTCATCCAGAGGTAATTTCACAAACCAAATATATGGATCGTGCGCTTGTACATCGGTCCAAAATACTACACCGAGCCAAGCATGTGCTTGTCGAGGGTGAGGGAACGGTTGTTCATCGCGCTCGATGGAGGCAAAACGTGTGGAGTCTATTGCTTGCACACGTCGACTGAGATCATACACACGAAATTGAGCCGCTTGTTTTTGCTGAGCAGCACCTTGAGCTGCTGCGGTCAGGAATTCAGTGATGGTGTCGATTGATTGCATGGTTTTCCGTTATAATCTGTCTCATTCGCCGCCACCGCGGCCTCAAAAATTTACATTGCGCTCATTGATTGTAGGAGAACGCTGCTGCTCATGTCCGTTGCCGAACGTACGCTAAGATTACTGACTGAATTAGAACATTCGCTCAAGGAACATTCACTGTGGGATGCCACACCACCGTCTCCTCGCGCACTTCAAAGCACCTTGCCATTTGCGACGGATACACTCGAATTTTATCAATGGTTGCAGTTTATCATGATCCCCGCGTTACGACAGCGGATTCAAACAAAGCAATCGTTACCAAACGCAATTTCGGTGCATCCGATGGCAATTGAAGTGTGGCGTGGGCAATTACGTGAATACAAAACGATTATTCTAACGCTCAAGGAAATCGATACATTGTTGGACGGTCACCATGGACGTCACTGAACCGAGTCCTTTGGAAATTTGCTATGAAGACGAGGCGTTGATCGCGATCGACAAACCAGCCGGATTGCTGGTGCATCGAACCGCTCTAGCACGCGGAGAACGATGGTTTGCCATGCAATTGCTCCGTGATCAAATTGGTCAACACGTATTTCCAGTTCACCGTCTCGATCGTCCGACGTCCGGAATTTTGTTGTTCGCGAAATCCGCAGAGCTCGCGACCTTAGTGAGTGAGAAATTTGCCGAACGTAGCGTAGAAAAAATCTATCACGCGGTCGTGCGAGGATACGTACCCGAATCGGGGCAGGTGGATTACCCACTGAAAGAAGAGCTCGATAAAATTGCCGATAAAATGGCAGATCAAAACAAAGCCCCACAGCCTGCGGTAACTGATTTTAAACGCCTCGCAACGGTTGAACTCCCCTATGCGGTCAGTAAAAAACATGCAACAACCCGCTATTCGTTGGTTCGGTTAAAACCGTATACGGGTCGTAAACACCAAATTCGCCGCCACATGGCGCATTTGCGTCATCCCATTGTGGGGGACACGAATCATGGAGACGGGCGACACAACCGGTTTTTCCGGGAACATTTCGGAATCCAGCGTTTACTGTTAGCTGCGACGTCATTGCGCATTCAACACCCGTTGACTGGACAGGCGTTGGATATCGAAATCTCAGTGCCAGATGATTTTTATCGACCGTTCCCCGATGCCGTAGAGCACCGATAACTGCCGGACAAAAAAGGGCCGCTTGCGCGGCCCTCTGTAGGGGACTGGTGTCGAAGAAATAGTTAATCTACGCTGCGTAGAAGCTCATTGATACCGACTTTCGCTCGGGTTTTCGCGTCGACTTTCTTGACAATAATCGCCGCATACAGCGAGTGGGTGCCGTCTTTTGCCGGCAGAGAACCGGGGACCACGACAGAACCTGCTGGAACACGGCCATAGTGGACTTCGCCGGTTTCGCGGTCATAGATACGGGTGCTTTGACCAATGTAAACGCCCATCGAGATAACCGCACCTTCCTCGACAATCACACCTTCAACAATTTCGCTGCGAGCACCGATGAAACAGTTATCTTCGATGATCGTTGGATTTGCTTGGAGTGGTTCCAGAACGCCGCCAATGCCAACCCCGCCACTTAAATGCACGTTTTTACCGATTTGCGCGCAGGATCCAACAGTTGCCCAGGTATCAACCATGCTGCCGCTGTCGACATAGGCGCCAATATTTACATAGGAAGGCATCACCACGACGTTTTTGCCGACAAATGCTCCACGACGGACCATGGCCGGTGGAACAATCCGGACACCATCAGCGGCGAAATCTGCGGCACTGTAGTCTGCGTACTTGCTTGGCACCTTGTCATAAAACTTCGTTTCACCGCCTTCCATGACCGCATTGTCATTCAGACGGAACGACAGCAAGACCGCTTTCTTGACCCATTCGTGAACAACCCATGCGCCGTCGATTTTTTCTGCGACACGAAGTGTTCCGGCGTCGAGCCCTGCGAGGACTTCATTGACCGCGGCGCGGATCGCTTCAGGGGCTTTGCTGGGGCTCAATTCGCCGCGGTTTTCAAAGGCGTTTTCAATGGTTTGCTGTAATTGGCTCATGTTCACTCCTCACTGGCCACATCTATTCTTCATCAAGGGCATCTATGATAGCTTTTTTCAGGCGTTCTCGCTCGCTTTCTGTCAACGCTTCCTGTTGATTCGACGCAACAATAAATAAATCCTCTGCCTGCTCACCAACGGTCGTGATTTTTGCCGCGACGAGGTTGATATCCAGTTGCTGAAGAACCTGAGCCAAACGCGCGATGAGTCCAGGGCGATCGAGCGCTGTCAACTCAAACGTGGTGCGGCGCTTGTTTTTACTTTGAATAAACTTAACGCGCGTTGGGACGTGGAAATTTCGCATTCGGCGGGACAGCGGTCGATATCCGCGTGGTACCGATTTGCGCTTTCGTAAGACGTCGTGGAGATGTTGATGGACTTCTTCAATGCGGGTGACATCGGCTAAAGCGCGTCCATCCCGTTCGAGGACGATAAAAGTGTCCATCACGTAGCCATCACGGGTATTGAGGATTTGCGCGTCATGGATGCTTAACTGTTCGCTGTCGAGGACGGCGGCAACTTTTGCAAATAAGTTACTTTCCTCCGTGTGGTAGATAAATAACTCGGTGGTTCCGTTGTTATTCTCATCTCCAATCAAGATCAGGGGCAGTTGATGTTCTTGCACGTGCATGATGTGCGTCGAATGCCAAGCAATTTGCTCTGGAGTGTGACGAAAGAAATAATCTGCGGTGAAACGTCCCCACAAGAGGGTGATGTCCTCAACGGAAAACCCGGCGCTTAACAACAGGGCCATGGCACTCTGACGATTTTGTTGAACCCGCTCGCGAACGTCGATCGTTTTACGATCACTCTGCGCAAGCACTGCATGCGTGGCACGATACAACTCTTCGAGAAGGGTTGCTTTCCAGTTATTCCAAAGATTTGAGTTGGTTGCGCGGATGTCAGCAACCGTCAAGCAATATAAATAATTGAGCCGCGTGACGGATTGGCAGGTCTCGGCAAAACGAGCAATGACTTCAGGATCATAAATATCGCGTTTTTGCGCCGTGACTGACATCAAGAGATGCTGCTCGACGAGCCAAGCGATAAGTTCAGTTCCTTCGGTCGGGAGTTGGTGTAATTCACCAAATTCACGTGCATCGATTGCCCCTAACTCGGAATGATCGCCACCACGCCCTTTGGCAATATCGTGGAAAATACCGGCCAAGAACAACCACTCTGGATGCTCCATCCGCTTGACCAACTCTGCACATAGCGGGAACTGCACTGCTGATTTCGGCAGGGTAAATCGATAGAGATTTCGAACGAGTCGGTAGGTATGCTCATCCACTGTATACGCGTGAAATAGATCGAATTGCATTTGTCCGACAATCTGATCCCAGGCAGGAAGGTAGCGCGCCATTACGCCGTATCGGTGCATTAATTCAAATGCATAACCAAATCCACGCGGATGTCGAATTAACTCCAAAAACCGTGTTCGTGCGGCCGGATCTTCGCACAAGGGGGTTGTCATTTCTCGCCGCGCGTTGCGCAATAATCGAATCGTGTGCGAGTGAACCTCTCGAACTGATTTATTTGCTGCGATGTGGCAGAAAAAACGCATAATCTGCTCGGGGGTGGCGAATGCTTGATCATGTAGGGCCATAATTTGCGAGCCTGATAGAGCGAAATCATGGTCTAGGGGGCGCGGTGTGAGCAGCTCCATAGGCCCAAGAATGGCTTGCTCGAAGAATTGCAGCAGCATGCGGTTCAATTCACCCACACGGACCACGGTTTTAAAGTAATCCTTCATCATGCGCTCGACTGCGGCCTTGCCGTCATTGCCGTAGCCAAGGAGTCGTGCAACATCGGGCTGATAGTCAAAGAGCAGTCGGTCCTCGCCTTTTTTTGCGACAACATGAAGAGCAAAACGGACCCGCCAGAGCATCTGCGAACAGGCTTTTAATTCCACAAACTCTTCGGCGGTGATGTAGTTGTACTCGACAAGACTTTCTTCACTGCGGGTGTTGAAATGCTGTTTCGCAATCCAGCTGATCGTTTGGATGTCGCGCAGTCCGCCTGGCGATGCTTTAATGTTCGGCTCGAGATTGTATGCAGTCCCATGGAAATGGCGATGACGTTCATCCTGTTCGTCTTTCTTGGCTTGATAAAAGTCTCGGCTCGACCACGGGAAATGGTGAAACACTTCTTGCTCAAGCTCAGCCATAAGCTCGAGGTCGCCCTGTAATAGGCGGCTCTCTATGAGACTTGTTGCGACGGTAATTTCATTTGCGGCTTCGTTCAGGCATTCATCGACGGTTCGAACCGCGTGACCAACCTGTAATTTGAGATCCCAAAGCAATGTAATGCACTGCCCAATCTTTTCTTCCAGCGCAGGGGATACGGTGTTCTTAACCAAAAACAGTAGGTCGATATCGGAAAAAGGATGAAGCGCGCCGCGCCCGTAGCCGCCCACTGCAAGCAGCGCAATCCCTTTGGTTTCAAACCCAAGGCGTTGCCACAGCGCCGCAAGCAAGCTGTCTATCAGACGGGCGCGATCTTCAATTAGGAATTCAATATCGGCGTGGACAAATTGCTCAGCCGACCATTCATCATAGGTACGTAGCTGCTGCCGCCAAGCCGCGGTCGATGTTAAACTGTCGGGCCAAGCAACGGTTGCACTCATGCGTGTTCGATAACGCGAGGTAAATCTTCATCGGAGCGTAACGTCAGCACCTCAACCCCGTTATCAGTTACCAGCAGCGTATGTTCCCATTGAGCACTGAGGCTTCGATCTTTTGTTAGCACCGTCCAACCATCACCGAGAATTTTCGTATGCGGTTTGCCCGCATTAATCATCGGTTCGATCGTGAGGCACATGCCGGCCTGGAGGACCTCGCCGGTTCCGGGCCGACCGTAGTGGAGAACTTGAGGTTCTTCGTGGAATTCATTGCCTATTCCGTGGCCGCAGAATTCTCGAACAATCGAGTAGCCAAAGCTTTCACCGTATTGTTGGATCACAGCGCCGATATCACCGAGGCGGACACCGGGCTTGACCATTTTAATTGCACGGTAGAGAGCTTCTTGAGTGACCGAGACGAGCCGTTTGGCTAGGATTGAACCCTCGCCAACGATAAACATTTTACTGGTGTCCCCGTGATAGCCATCTTTTCGAACGGTCACGTCGATGTTGATGATGTCTCCGTTTTTCAGGGGTTTATCGTTTGGAATCCCGTGACAGACACAATGGTTTACCGATGTGCAAATAGACTTTGGAAATCCATGGTAGTTAAGCGGCGCCGGGTAGGCATCGTGGGCCACAATGTAGTCATGGCAAATCGTATTGAGTTCATCTGTTGTGATGCCCGCTTGAACATGGGGTGTGATCATATCAAGCACGTCCGCCGCGAGTTTTCCAGCAATCCGCATTTTCTCGATTTCTTCGGGCGTTTTAATCTTTGCAGCCATGTCGGTCCTACTTTTACTGTGTCGTTTTCAAACTCTTATTGGGGGCTAATTGTATCAGAATCCGGAGAACTGCGGAATGTCTTCAAACACATGCCTTTATGCTTGCGGAGCACCGGGGCATATGGCATAATTCGCGCCGCTTGTTCTGGGTGTTGTGAATCAACTATTCCTCATCCCAGAGCACGCTTGAATTTATTTTAAATAACACACACATATCGACACATGCGTGCGGGGTGCCTGCAAAGCGGGTCGCAACATGGGATATGTGGAGGCCTAACCCCTTAAAAAGGAAAATTATCATGGCAAACGTGTCAATGCGTGACATGCTCAAAGCCGGTGTCCATTTCGGTCACCAAACCCGTTTCTGGAATCCAAAAATGAAGCCGTTCATTTTTGGCGCTCGCAACAAAATTCATATCATCAACCTCGAAGAAACCGTACCGATGTTCAACAAAGCGTTGGATTTCGTTCAGCACACTGCTGCGAACGGCGGTAAAGTTTTGTTCGTTGGAACCAAGCGTGCTGCTTCTGAGCAGGTTGAGATTGCAGCGAAGTCTTGTAACCAGTATTACGTAAACCACCGTTGGTTGGGTGGAATGTTGACAAACTGGAAAACAGTACGTCAATCAATCAAGCGTCTGAAAGAGCTTGAAACCCAAAGCCAAGACGGCACGTTCGAGAAGCTTACCAAGAAAGAAGCGCTGATGAACACGCGTGAAATGGAAAAGCTTGAGAAAAGCCTTGGTGGTATCAAGAATATGGGCGGTCTGCCGGACGTTCTGTTCGTTATCGATGCCGATCATGAGCACATCGCAATCAAAGAAGCCAACAATCTCGGTATTCCAGTGGTTGCGGTCGTTGATACCAACTCTTCACCAGACGGCGTTGATTTCGTTGTTCCGGGTAACGACGATGCGATTCGTGCAATCCAGCTGTACCTGAGTGCAGCCGCGACTGCGGTAAACGAAGGTCGTCAGAAGGGCGGTGCAGAAGTCAGCCCAGCCGATGATTTCGTTGAAGCTGCTGAAGAAGCAGGCGACGCAGAGTAAGACAGAAACGGCCTGCTACCCAGGCCGTTTTCTCACATATTTCGCGGGGCGCTCTCAGTCTGAGGGGGCCGTACATGAATCCTGAACACAGAGGATAGTATCATGGCAATTACAGCCGCAATGGTAAAAGAACTGCGCGAGCGTACTGGCGCAGGGATGATGGATTGTAAAAAAGCATTAGAAGAAGCGAACGGTGACATTGAGCTTGCCATCGAGAACATGCGTAAAAGCGGTCAGGCAAAAGCTGCGAAGAAAGCAGGCCGGATTGCTGCCGAAGGTGTTATTTTGGTGAAAACTGAAGGCAACGTCGGCACGATGGTTGAGCTGAACTGCGAAACTGACTTCGTTGCACGTGATGCAAGCTTCTTGGCAATGGGTGATCAAATCGTTAATGCTGCATTTGCAAGTAAAGAAAACGACGTAGAAAGCCTGAACAACGCTCAAATCAGTGGTGGCACCGTAGACGAAGTTCGTTCTGCTTTGGTGGCAAAAATTGGTGAGAACATGACCGTTCGCCGTGTGGTTAGCATTGAAGGCGGTGATGTGGCTGCTTCTTATGTTCACAGCGGCCGGATTGGTGTTGTTGTGTTGCTGAACGGTGGAAACGAAGATCTTGGTAAGGACATCGCGATGCACGTTGCTGCAAGCAACCCGCAATTCGTGAAGCCTGAAGATGTGGCAGCAGAAGTTATCGAGAAAGAGCGCGAAATTCAGATCGATATCGCAATGCAATCAGGCAAACCAAAAGAAATCGCTGAGAAGATGGTTGAAGGCCGTATGAAGAAATTCACCGGCGAAATCAGCCTGACCGGCCAGCCTTTCGTGAAAGATCCTTCGAAATCAGTTGGTGAGCTGTTAAAAGAAGCTGGCGCAGACGTGATTACATTCATCCGCTTCGAAGTGGGTGAGGGGATCGAGAAGAAGTCAGAAGACTTCGCTGCCGAAGTTCAGGCGCAGGTAGCAGCGGCGAAAAAAGGTTAATTTCGCCGTGGCCTACACGCCTAAAAAGAGCAAGACCTGAATGGAGACCGCGCTATGCAAGTGCTGCAGGCGCGGTTTTTTTTGACCTGAAAACAGGAAGCCAGAGATATGAGTACAAATCCGAAACCAAGTTATCGACGCATTTTACTTAAACTCAGTGGTGAAGCGCTCATGGGAGATGAGTCCTTTGGTATTGATGCCAAAGTACTGGACCGGATGGCCCAGGAAATCAAGGAAATTCTGGAACTTGGCGTTCAGGTCGGCATTGTGATCGGCGGCGGGAATTTATTTCGTGGCGAAGGGCTGGCAAAAGCGGGAATGAATCGAGTGGTCGGAGATCACATGGGAATGCTCGCAACGGTGATGAATGGCCTCGCCATGCGCGATGCATTGCATCGAAGCTTTGTGAACGCGCGGTTAATGTCTGCCATCGAGCTTGCGGGGGTCTGTGACAGTTATAACTGGGCTGAAGCCATTAGCTTGTTGAAATCCGGTCGGGTGGTTATATTCTCAGCCGGCACAGGAAATCCTTTCTTCACGACTGATTCGGCGGCATGTTTGCGCGGAATCGAGATCGAAGCCGATGTCGTCCTAAAAGCGACCAAAGTGGATGGCGTGTACTCGTCTGACCCAGTGAAGAATCCTGAAGCAACAAAATATGACGTGCTGGACTACCAAGACGTGTTGAAAAATGAGCTTAAAGTCATGGATTTAGCGGCTTTTACGTTAGCGCGAGATCATTCTTTGCCCATACGTGTCTTTAACATGAATAAGCCAGGCGCATTGAAAGCCGTGATTATGGGTGAAGATGAGGGTACACTCATTACCCATGTAGAGAGTGCAAACGGATAATTAGAACGAGGACTAAGCAGTGATTAATGAAATTATCGCTGATGCAAAACAACGCATGCAGAAGAGTGTTGAAGCACTCGGGACACAGATGTCAAAGATTCGTACAGGGCGAGCCCATCCGAGTCTCCTAGATGGCATCATGGTGCCTTACTATGGCTCGGACACGCCACTTAAGCAGTTAGCTAATATTACCGTGGAAGATTCTCGGACATTGGCTATCACGGTATTTGATAAGAGTGTGTCAGGGGCAGTGGAAAAAGCGATTCTTACCTCTGATCTGGGTTTGAATCCTGCAGGTGCAGGGAGCGTGATTCGTGTGCCATTACCGCCGTTGACCGAAGAGCGTCGTCGCGATTTGGTTAAAGTTGTGCGGGCAGAGGCAGAGCAGGGACGGGTTGCCGTTCGAAATATCCGCCGCGATGCGAACAGCGACATCAAAGAGTTATTGAAAGAAAAAGAAATTACCGAAGATGACGATCGCCGTGCGCAAGAGAGCATTCAAAAGATCACCGACGACGCGGTGAAGAAAATTGACGAGCTTCTTGCCGCAAAAGAAGCTGAGTTGATGGAAGTTTAAGCACTTACAAAGCGTCTCGTTGGACCTCAACGCCGTGTCGGGTATACTTGCGCGGCGTTTATTTTTTGTGGATGCAGCATGACAGGGAATGAATCAGAACAGCTTGCGTTGCCGTTGCCCCGCCATGTAGCCATTATTATGGATGGCAATGGGCGATGGGCCGAGCGACAAGGAAAGCGTCGTACTGCTGGGCACCGTGCAGGTGCTGAATCGGTTCGGCGCGCGATTACGTTTGCGCGTCGCAATGGGATTGAGGCCTTGACGCTCTTCGCGTTTAGTAGTGAAAATTGGCAGCGTCCAGCGCAAGAAGTGAACGTGTTGATGGAGCTGTTTATGACGGTTCTGCGGCGCGAAGTGCCCGAGTTAGCCGCTAACGATATTCGGTTGCGAGTCATTGGTGACGTTTCTGGATTTAGCACGCGACTGCAACGTCGAATCCGTGAGGCGGAGCGTGCGACAGAGAACAATACAGCATTGACGCTCAATATTGCTGCTAACTATGGTGGTCGTTGGGACATCGCGCAAGCGGCGCAAAAGTTAGGGAAGGAGGTTGCAGCGGGACGCCTGCAGCCTGAAAAGATAAATGAGTCAGCGCTTGCACAACATATGTGCCTCGCTGACGGGCCTGAACCGGATCTGCTCATTCGAACTGGTGGAGATATTCGCATCAGTAATTTTCTGCTCTGGCAACTTGCGTATGCAGAACTTTATTTTACCGATGTACTCTGGCCTGACTTTGATGAAATGACCTTCGCGGCTGCGGTAGATTCGTATGTCCGACGTGAGCGTCGATTTGGCCTGACCAGCGCACAAATACAACAATTAGCGGGTTCAGGTCCTTTGCAAGAGGAATAATTTTGCTAAAACAGCGTATATTAACCGCCATTGTCTTATTGCCGTTGGCCTTTTTTATCATCTTCGCACTCCCTATGCCTTGGTTCGCGTTGGCTGTGATGATTGTCTTGGGTTTGGCCGCGTGGGAATGGTCTCCTCTGATGTCGGTTCGAAATTTTGCTGGGCGAATTGGCTACGTTGGGTTTGTTCTGGCTGCAATCGGAATGCTTTGGGCGTTTGTTCCCGTTGAACAATTTTGGGATGGTGCATCGCTCCATCCATTTATTTTAGCAGTGGTTGCAGTGGGCGGACTGTGGTGGTTGCTCGCTATTTTATTGGTATTTAACTTCCCGCGTAGTCAGCGTGTCTGGGCGCGCAGCCGAGCTTTCGTTGCACTGTTTGGTTTTCTCATTTTGGTACCAACCTGGGCGGCAGCCGTCGCATTGCGATCGCTGTTTTTCGAAGATAACCCAATTTTCGGCGCGTGGATGCTGTTGTTCGTATTAGGGCTCGTATGGGCGGCCGACATCGGCGCCTATTTCGCTGGGCGCAAGTTTGGGAAGCGGAAACTGATGCCCCAGGTGAGCCCTGCGAAAACCTTGGAAGGTATGCTTGGGGGACTCGCCCTCTCGGTGCTGATTATGGCAATAGTTGCGCTTCTGTTACCGGTTAGTTATGGGCAACTACCTGGGTATTTTTTCGTGGGTGTTGTGACCGTTCTGGTGTCTGTTTTTGGTGACCTCAATGAAAGTATGTTCAAGCGATGTGCAGGTGTGAAGGACAGTGGCTCGATTCTTCCGGGGCATGGCGGGATTCTGGATCGAATTGACTCGCTCACCTCCGCGTTACCGATCTTTTTGATCGGTTACGTTCTGTTCGTCGTGGCATAAGGGGTGGATGGCAGTATGACCCCACATCGAACGTCGCCCTCGCGTCCGCAACGACTGACGATTCTCGGAGCGACCGGCTCAATCGGCTTGAGCACGCTTGATGTGGTCGCACGTCATCCGGAAGATTTTGAAGTGTATGCTCTGACCGCGCATAAAAACGTGCGAGCAATGCTGTCGCTGTGCGAAAAATATCGGCCAGAGGTTGCCGTAATGACGGACGCTCAGGCCGGCTCTGAGCTATCAGCAGAGCTCAATAAGCGGGGCATAAAGACAAAAGTCACGGTGGGATCGGATGCACTAATTGAGGTTGCGCACGATTCGACGGTCGATGTGGTGATGGCCGCAATCGTCGGGGCCGCAGGACTACTGCCTACGCTTGCAGCGGTTAAGTCAGGCAAGCGAGTCTTGCTGGCTAATAAAGAAGCCCTGGTCATGAGTGGGCAACTTTTTATTGATGCGGTACGGGAATCAGGTGCGCAACTATTGCCTGTTGATAGCGAGCATAATGCGATCTTTCAGGCGCTTCCTATTGCGGTACAACAAGATCATGGGGCGACCTTAGCAGACCATGGAATTCGAAAAATCTTACTGACAGGGTCGGGGGGGCCATTCCGTGAGCTTCCTCTCGATATGCTCCACACGCAAGGTCCCGAAGCGGCGTGTAATCACCCCAACTGGTCGATGGGTCAGAAGATTTCCGTTGATTCTGCGACCATGCTGAATAAAGGCCTCGAATACATCGAAGCGCGTTGGCTCTTTAATAGTCAGCGGGCAGAACTTGATATCGTGATTCACCCCCAGAGTGTTGTTCACTCCATGGTGCAATATTGTGACGGGTCTGTGCTGGCCCAGCTAGGACAACCGGATATGCGGACCCCCATTGCCTATTGCTTGGGCTACCCCGAGCGCTTAGAGAGCGGCGTGGCTTCATTGGAGTTCCCCACTTTAGGTGCGTTGACATTTGCAGCTCCGGACGCTGCGCGTTATCCGCTGTTGCAACTGGCAATCGATGCATGTTGGGCAGGACAAGCAGCCACTACCACGCTGAATGCGGCGAACGAAGTGGCTGTCGCAGCGTTCCTTGAACGACGTATCCAGTTCGGTGATATTGCCAAGGTTTGTTTGGCGGTCATGGAACAAGCTTCGTTCCCAGCGGTCCACACCATAGACGAGATTTTGGCGCTTGATCATGAAGCCCGGATGCTCGCCAGCAAGATGTTGAGGGTGTAGTCCATGGAACAGTTACTTTGGTCGATCGGTGGTTTCATTGTTGCTTTGGGGTTAGTCGTGACCTTCCATGAGTTTGGTCATTTTTGGGTCGCGCGCCGGTGCGGTGTCAAAGTACTGACGTTCTCGATTGGATTTGGAAAACCAATTTTCAGCTGGAAGGGCAAAGACGGGACGCAATATCAAATCGCTGCAATACCGCTTGGGGGCTATGTTCGAATGCTCGATCATGAGCTCGATCCGGTCAGCGAAAACGAGGTTCCCCAGAGCTTCCGAGCAAAATCAGTAAAAGAACGCTTTGCCATTGTGTTAGCTGGTCCGATGGCGAACTTTATTTTTGCAATTGCTGCGCTTTGGTTGATGTTGATGATCGGCATGCCCGCCGTGAAGCCGATCGTTGGAGATATTACCGAAGGGAGTATTGCGGATGCAGCTGGCCTCCAATCGGGCTCTGAAATCCTCGCGATTGACCAGCGTCGAGTCCAAGATTGGCAAGATGTAAACCTCGCCTTGGTGCGCCGGATGGGCTCATCGGAAACAACCTTTGAAGTTCTCGAACCGAGTGGGCAGCAGCGTGAAATTCGAATTCCCTTGGACACGTGGCGTTTTGATCCGGATCGCGAGTCGACCATTGGAAGTTTGGGCATTGATGTCTTTCGGCCAAAAATTCTTTCAAATATCACTCAAATTGCAGCGGATTCACCCGCGGCGTCCAGTGCATTAGCGGTGGGTGATAAAATTATTGGATTTAATGGAACTCGCAGCGAAGATTGGGAACAAATAAGGAGCTTTATTGCAGAGCGTCCGAATACGGTGGTCACTTTTTTAATTGATCGCGATGGACGCGAGCGTTCTCTCGAGGTGAGACTCGGTGAAATAGAAGGACGAGGGTATCTCGGGGTTGTAACAGAAGCAGAACCTTATCCTGAAGCCTATCGCTTTACGCTGCAGTATGGTCCAATTGAAGCGTTACAAGGGGGCGTAGCGCGCACTTGGAACCTTATGGGACTGACCATGAATATGGTTGGTAAACTCTTGACCGGCGATGTGTCTGTTAAGAACCTAAGCGGTCCAGTGGGAATTGCTCAAGGAGCAGGTGCCCATGCCAGTTATGGTCTGGTTTATTTTCTCAGTTTCCTTGCGTTGATTAGCGTGAGTTTGGGAATATTGAACTTGCTGCCGATCCCAATGCTCGATGGGGGACATTTACTGTTCTACGTGATTGAGTGGATCCGCGGAAAACCTGTGCCAGAGCAAGTTCAGGAAGTGAGTTTTCGAGTTGGTTTGTTGCTACTGATGACGTTGCTAGCGGTAACGTTGTTTAATGACGTAGGCAGACTTTTCTCGTAAAGAATTTATCTAACAATAAGACGTGTTGCATGACATTGAAAAAGCTGTTTATTGGAGTAGTACTAGCGGGGACGGGGTTCACTTGGAACGCTCAAGCGTCAGACTCGTTCGTGGTGGATGACATTCAGGTACGCGGGCTACAACGAGTCGGTTTAGGTGCGGCATTGACCTATATCCCTATCCGAACCGGTGAGGAAGTCGATTCACAGCGTATTCGGCAAACGATCCACGAGTTGTACTCATCGAGTCATTTTGACGACATTCAAGTGTTTCGTGAAGGCGACTCCTTGGTCATTCGAGTCACTGAGCGACCAACGATCTCTCGTATTGTTCTCGATGGAAATCGTGATCTAAAAGACGATCAATTACTTGATAGCCTGAAGAATAACGGGATTGCAGAGGGAGAGTCGCTCGATCGGACGGCAATCTCATTTCTTGAGAAAAATCTAGAAGATTTCTATCACTCCGTGGGTAAATACAATGCCCAAGTGAATATTCGCGTGGTCAATTTGCCGCGAAATCGCGTGGAGTTACGTTTTAACTTTCAAGAAGGCCCAGCCGCTGCCGTTGAACAAATTAATTTCACCGGGAATGAGAACTTCAGTCGTGCGCAGTTAGTGCGTTTGATGGAACTTCGTGATCAATTGCCGTGGTGGAATATTCTCGGTAAGCGAAATTATCAGCAGCAACAACTAATGGGTGACCTCGAAGAGATTGAATCTTTCTATCAGAACGAAGGGTTTATCCGGTTCGAGATTTCATCTGTTCAGGTTGCTATCACACCTGAGCTTGAGGGCATTTATATCACGGTCAATGTCGATGAAGGTGAGCGTTATGACATTGACACCGCCCGTGCAATTGGTGAACTCAGAGAGCATGAAGAGTTCTTGAATGCGTTCGTGGATGCACTTCGCGGACGCCGTTTCAATCAAGCGGAAGTAACCAGTGTAGAGGAAACGATCAAGCGTTATTTTGGGCGTTACGGCTATGCCAATACGGAAGTTCGAACGGTTCCAGATATTGATGATGAGCAACGCTTAGTCAACTTGACGTTTTCCATTGATCCAGGCCAGCGAATCTACGTCCGTCGTGTGATTTTTGAAGGAAATGATGCAACGCGTGACGAGGTTTTGCGCCGTGAGATGCGTCAGATGGAAGGCTCTTGGCTGTCTGAGCAACTCGTTGAGGTAGGTAAAACGCGCTTAGACCGGCTCGGCTATTTTGAAACGGTCGATGTAGAAACAGTTCCAGTTGCCGGCGAGCAAGATCAGGTTGATGTTGTTTATCGCGTCGTTGAGCAACCTTCAGGCACTATTTCTGCGGGAATTGGTTATGGCGATTTCGCGGGTTTGAGCCTGAACGCATCGATCGCGCAGGATAACTTTCTTGGATCAGGAAATCGTGTCGGCTTTGCGGTCGATACCAACCGCTTCTCGCGCCAAGTCCAGGTCAATTATGTTGATAATTACTTCACAGACGATGCGGTAAGTTTAGGCGGAAGTATTTATTATTCGCAATTTGACGCTCGCCAAGCAAACCTGCAACAGTTCAATCAGCGTTCGTGGGGCATTGGCACGGATGTAGGATTCCCAGTCAATGAATATAACCGCTTAAACTTTGGCGTTGGCTTTAACAATACTGGGATTACCCAGTTACAGCCTTACGATCAAATTCGGTCGTTTTATCAACGCTATTCGGATCCAGCAGACCCATTTGGTTCGTTGAATTTCCGGAATTTTGATTTCACGGCGTCCTGGACGCGAAACACGCTGAACCGGGGGATGTTCCCGACTGCGGGTACGTCGAATCGCTTGGTCGGTAAAGTGACTGTGCCTGGCAGTGACCTGCAGTATTTTAAACTGGATTATCGTTTCCGTTGGTATCGGCCGCTCGATAATGACCACGATTTCGTTGTATTGACACGCTTTAATGCGGGATACGGGAATGGATATGGGAGCGAAAACGGGTTAGATTTCACGTTACCGTTCTGGGAAAACTTCTACGGGGGTGGGCATGAGAGTCTCCGTGGATTCGAAACAAACCGTGTTGGGCCACGTGGAATCATTCGTCAGCCGCGCTTCATTTTGGGGCCACCTGACGCAGACGGTAATCGGGAGCAAATCGCACTCGGCCCGGAGAACGACCAGATTGAAGTGGCACGTTTTGCTTCGATTGGCGGTAACGCGATGCTGAACGGTGGTTTTGAGCTGATTTTCCCAACGCCATTCGCCAGTGAAGCGGCAGCTCGCTCAGTACGGACGAGTGCCTTTATCGATGTCGGCGTGGTATGGGATACAGAATTTGACTTTGATCGCTATCGGAATCTCGATGTGGTCGGAAACACAAATTTCTGGGATTACGGGAGTCCGCGAAACTATCAGGCATCCTATGGTGTCTCAGTTCAGTGGCTTTCGCCGATGGGTGTGTTGAGCTTCAGCTTCGGCTTCCCATTGCGGTCCCTCGATTCGACGTTTGAAGATCGCTTTACATTTAATATCGGAACGTCGTTTTAAGCGCGCTTCGATGACTGTATAATTTAATAAATTTTTTGCATGAAGAGGATAGAACCTTGAAAGCAGTAATGACTAGCGTTTTTGCAGTACTTGTTTTAATCACCATGGCCATGCCATCGGCAGCGTTCGCAAGTGACGGAAAGATTGGAACGGTGAACGTAAACCGGATCCTTTCGGCGATGCCTGAATATGAAGAAATTGGCGCCAAGCTTGAAGAAGAGTTTGCCGAGCCAATTCAACGAATTCAGCAGCTGGAACAGGAATTCGAAGCCTTAAATGAGCGCTTGCAGCGTGATCAAGAAACCATGACACCGGATGAGATTCAAGAGGCTCAACAAGAATGGCAAGCACGCCGTGTTGGATTGCAACGGAGTGGCGAGCAGTTAAACCAATACATTCAAATGCGGGAAACAGAAGAACGGAACCGTCTGTTACAGAAAATCTTTACCGAAGTTGAAGCGTACGCTGAAGCCAACGGATATGATTTAATTCTTGATTACACCCGCGTTCCTTTCTCTCGTGAATCGATGGATGTGACTGATAAAATCATTGAGCGTCTGCTAAACTAAAGCGCATTCTATTGAGCTTAACGTTTAGAACAAAAGGATCATAAATGACGCTGAACGATCTCGCGGCGATGATCGGTGCAACAGTGCGTGGAAACGGCGCAACTGAAGTAACCGGTCTCGCCACTCTTGCGAATGCCGGCCCATCTCAGGTCGGCTTTCTTGCGAATGCTAAATATAAAAATCAACTGAAGACCACTCGCGCAGCCGCTGTGATTATCAGCCCAGAGCATGACGACGACGCACTGTTACCCGCTGCACTTCTTACCGATAATCCATATCTTGCATACGCTCGTGCGGCTCAAGCCCTCGATACGACACCCAAACAAGCCCAAGAGATTCATCCGAGTGCAGTGATTGCCGAGGATGTCGTGCTGGGTGAGGGCGTAAGTATTGGCCCCCATGTCGTGATAGAGAAAGGCGTAAGGCTGGGTGCAGGGGCAGTTATTGGTGCAAATTGCTCAGTGGGTGAGGGAGCGCAAATTGGTGAACATACACGTCTGTGGCCAGGCGTTCACATTTACCATCGGGTTGTGATTGGAGCGCGTTGCACCCTGCACTCGGGCGCTGTTATTGGTGCGGATGGCTTTGGTTGGGCCAGTGATCGTGGAAAATGGGTTAAAATCCCCCAGCTCGGTTCGGTTGTGATTGGCGATGACGTTGAAGTCGGCGCGAATACGACAATCGATCGGGGTGCGCTCGATGACACGGTCATTGCTTCGAATTGCATTATTGATAACTTGTGTATGATTGCACACAACGTTCAAATCGGCGAGGGAACAGCCATTGCAGGTCAAACTGGAATTGCTGGTAGTGCGAAGATCGGACGGTATTGCCTTGTTGGTGGGCAGACCGGAATAAATGGACACATCACCATTGGTGACGGCGTGCAGATTCATGGCATGACAATGGTCACCAAGGATTTGCCAGCGAAAGGCGTGTACGCGTCCGGGCTTCCCGTAGTTGATCAGTCAACCTGGGCTAAGTCCGGAGCGCGCGTTCGGCAACTCCCGGAGCTCTTTCTCCGTGTCCGAGCGCTTGAACGCAAGCTAGAGACGCCTGATAAATAACGGAGGAATTCCATTGAACGAAAATGCGCAACCTGGATTTGATATTCAGGAAATTCAAAAGATTTTACCCCATCGCTATCCATTTGCACTGATCGATCGGGTGATTTCCTATGTCCCGAACACCTCACTTCATGCGATTAAAAATATCACCATGAATGAGCCGGTGTTTATGGGACATTTCCCTGGAAACCCAATTTTTCCCGGCGTACTATTACTTGAAGCGATGGCGCAGGCAACCGGGCTCCTCGGTTTCAAAATGATGGAAAACGTGACAGACAACGAAATCTATCTTTTTGCGGGAATTGATAACGCACGCTTCAAGCGTCAGGTTATCCCTGGGGATCGTGTCGATTTCCATGTTGAGTTCGTCAAAGAAAAGCGTGGAATTTGGAAGTTTACTGGGCGTGCAGAGGTGGATGGGAAGATCGCCTGTACCGCTGAAATCATGTGTGCCAGAAGGACGTCTTAATTGATTCACAACACTGCGATAATTGATCCAAAAGCGCGTATTGGCTCCAACGTGACAGTGGGGCCTTGGACGTATATCGGTCCCGATGTTGAAATTGGCGATGATTGTATTATCCACTCGCATGTGGTGGTAAAAGGGCCAACGCGCATTGGGCGTGGCAATCGTATTTTTCAGTTCTGTTCCGTAGGCGAGGATTGTCAGGATAAAAAATACAAAGGCGAGCCGACGGAGCTCGTCATTGGCGATCGCAATGTGTTTCGTGAGGGATGTACGATCCATCGAGGTACGGTGCAAGACAACAGTCTGACGCAGATTGGCAGCGATAATTTATTTATGGCATATGTCCATGTCGCTCACGATTGCTTGATTGGTTCGAACAATATTCTCGCGAACAATGCGACGCTCGCAGGCCATGTTCATGTCGGCGATTTCGTGATTTTGGGTGGCTTCACGGGAGTGCACCAGTTCTGCCGAATTGGCTCACACAGTTTTGCTGCGGTCAGCTCAGTGGTTGTGCAAGATATTCCTCCGTTTGTTATGTGTCAGGGCCACAATGCAGTGCCTCGCACAATCAATAGTGAAGGGCTGCGTCGGCGCGGGTTCTCTGCTGAGGCCATCACGAACATCAAGCGTGCCTACAAATCGCTGTATCGAAAAGGCTTGACGATTGAAGAGGCGATAGTGGAAATCAAAGCACTGAATGAGCCTCACTTAGACGACTTCGTTGATTTTATTCGTGACTCTCAACGGGGCATTATCCGACCATGACGGACGCCACATCACAGTTGACGAACACAACGGGCGCCACGAAGCGCCCGTTCCTTATTGGCATTGTTGCAGGCGAAGCATCGGGAGATATCCTGGGTGCTGATCTGATGCGCGGCTTACAGCAGATTTTCCCTGATGTGGAGTTTATTGGTGTCGGTGGCGAACGTATGGAAGCCGCCGGTTTACGCTCACTTTTCCCGCTGGAAACGCTCTCGGTGATGGGGATTGTCGACGTGATCAAGCAGCTGCCGAGTTTGTTGCGCGCGCGGAAGACTGTGGTAGAGACGATGCGAAGCCGGCAGCCCGATGTTTTTATTGGTGTCGACGCGCCGGACTTCAATCTCCCAATTGAAAAGAAGCTGAAACACGCAGGGATCCCAACCGTCCATTATGTGAGTCCGTCGGTTTGGGCATGGCGTCCAAAACGTATCTTTGGCATCGCCGAGGCAACCAATTTAGTTTTGGGAATCCTCCCATTTGAAGTCGATTTCTATGCACGTCATCAGGTGCCGTATAAGTTTGTCGGACATCCGCTTGCAGATGAAATCCCTGAGGTTAGCGATCCTGTTCAAGCACGTGAGGCGCTTGGAATACCTACGGATGGGCGATATATTGCACTGCTACCGGGGAGTCGGGGCAGTGAGGTCGGTTTGTTAGCGGAACCCTTTTTAAAGGCCGCCGCAATATTGAAGGACCGCTTTCCAGACGTAAAATTCCTCGTTGCTTTCGCGAATGAAAAACGCCAAGGACAGTTCATAGACTCACTTGAACGTCTGGGGCTCGAGCTACCGTTGATTTCTTTTCAACAGCAAAGTCAGTCGGTTCTCGCAGCCAGTGATGCTGTGCTCTTGGCGTCTGGAACGGTATCCCTCGAGGCCATGCTGGTGAAACGCCCGATGGTGGTCTGTTATCGCTTTGCATGGCTGAATTACCAGTTACTCCGACATTTCGTTCGATTACCCCACTTTTCGTTACCCAACCTTCTTGAGGGCGGCCCGCTGGTTCGGGAATTACTGCAAGATGAAGTAACCCCAGAGCGCATTGCTGCGGAGCTCGAAATCCTGTTGACCCACGATCAGGGCACAACGATCGCACGTTTTCACGAATTGCATCAGGCTCTGCGCCAAAATGCGGGACTACGGGCGGCAGAGGGTGTCCGGGACGTAATCTTCAGCGCAAAATCTTGACGTCCAAGCTTCTATATTTAACTTTCGAAATCATATAAAAACCATTATTCATTCTTCGAATAGTGGTTTTTCGCTTGTTGATTTGAGTTGATCCGGACCCACTCCTTATACTTTAGGCAACTGAGGAGGAGTTATGGGTTTATTAGTCGACGGTAAATGGCACGACCAATGGTATGACACCAGTGAATCCGGCGGACGGTTTGAGCGGTCTGAATCCCAATTTCGAAATTGGGTCACGGCAGATGGCACAGCCGGACCGACCGGAAAATCAGGATTCAAGGCTGAATCAGGGCGTTATCACTTGTATGTCTCATATGCGTGTCCGTGGGCCCACCGTACCCTTATCTTTCGGAAACTGAAGGGATTGGAGCAACACATAAGCGTGTCTGCAGTCCATCCAGAAATGTTGGAGAACGGCTGGGAGTTCGGTGAATTTGCGAACGAGGACCTCCACGACCCGCTGTTTGGCTTTTCTTACATGCATCAGGTGTATACCAAAGCCGATCCGAAATACAGTGGACGCGTAACGGTTCCCGTATTGTGGGATAAGCAACAAAAGACCATTGTGAGTAATGAGTCTGCTGACATTATTCGAATGCTGAATGAGGCATTTAACCACATTACGGGCAATCAACTTGATTTCTACCCTGAGGCGCTGCGCAGTGAAATTGACGCAGTGAATGATTTTGTTTATGACAACGTAAACAATGGCGTTTACAAAAGTGGCTTTGCAACCACGCAAGAAGCATACGAAGAGGCGTTCGATGCTCTGTTCGCAGCGCTTGATCAACTCGAAGAGCGTCTTGCTTCTCAGCGTTACCTAGCCGGAGCGACGTTGACCGAGGCCGATTGGCGTCTGTTCACGACATTGGTCCGGTTTGATGGAGTCTATGTGGGGCATTTTAAGTGTAACTTACGCCGTATTGTCGATTACCCGAACTTGTGGGGCTTTTTACGCGATCTGTACCAAGTTCCGGGGGTTGCGGAGACCGTACGAATGGATCATATCAAGACCCACTATTATGTCAGCCATGACATGATCAACCCCACACAAGTGGTTCCGAAAGGGCCCGATATTGACTTCACGACGCCCCACGGGCGCGATAAATTTTAATGAGGTGTCTATGAGCGCGATAATCAAACATCGAGTACGGGGTATGCCGGCACAAGATGGTGCAGGTGTGAAACTAAAGCGAGTGGTCAATCAACCCGCGTTCCGTCATCGGGATCCGATCTTGATGCTCGATGAATTCAAGTCGGACGACCCCAACGACTATATTGCAGGTTTTCCTCCCCATCCACACCGGGGATTTTGCACGCTGACGTATATGTTGGCGGGAAACATGGCCCATGAGGACTCAACGGGAAATCAGGGGGAGATAAGCACGGGCGGTTTGCAATGGATGAAAGCCGCGCGGGGTATTATCCACTCTGAAATGCCGAAGCAAAAAGACGGTTTGATGTGGGGCTTCCAACTCTGGCTTAATTTGCCTGCAGCAGAAAAAATGGATGATCCGGAATACGCGGATATCCCTGGTTCTGTGGTTCCTGAGGTGAATTATGAAGGAGGGCTCGTGCGCGTGCTCTCGGGTGAGTTTGCGGAGCAGACCGGCCCTGTCAATGCACCAGGACGAGAGTTTTTATATCTCGATTTCCGCATGACGAAACCTGCGAAATTTACCTTGCCAAATCAAGGGCAGAGCACACGCTTATTGTATGTGTATCAAGGGGCCGTTACTATTGATGGAGTCACAGCGCAAGCAGGCGAGTTGCTTGAGTTGGATGCCGAGGCGAATGTTCCTGTTACGATTCAGGACGCGGGTCACTTTTTGTTGATTGCCGCGAAGCCGATTGGAGAACCAATTGCACAATATGGACCATTCGTCATGAATACAGAGGCTGAATTGCGCCAAGCTTTTATGGATTATCAGAGTGGGCGTCTGACGCAATAAGCCCCACATAACTCCATTGAAAAGCGTCTCGGGAATTCCTCAGGCGCTTTTTTTGGATAAATTGAGAACTGTGCATGGCAAATCCATCCGACTATGGAATCGACCAATTTTTGGATCGCTTATGGCTTCAGGAGGGCGTGAGTAAACATACCCTATCTGCCTACCGTAGCGATCTCAGCCATTTTGAGCGATGGTTAGCGAAACAAAAAATCGCCTTGGTCGATACCAAGAAAGAACATGTTGAGTTCTATCTGGCGCATTTACATGATCACGGCCGGAATCCTCGAACGATCGCTCGTTTTTTGAGTGCGGCGCGAAAATACTTTGGCTGGTTGCTCTACCAGCAATTCCGTGCACAGGATCCAACCGTTCAAGTCAAAACACCAAAACTCCCAAGCGCTTTACCGAAGACATTAAGTGAAGAGGCAGTCAGTGCTCTATTGCAAGCACCGAACACGCAAACGGCGCTCGGGATGCGAGATAAGGCGATGCTCGAAGTCTTATATGCGTCTGGTTTGCGGGTGAGCGAACTGGTCCAACTCACCATGAATCAAGTGAGTTTACGGCAGGGCCTCGTCCGCGTTGTGGGAAAAGGAAACAAGGAGCGATTGGTGCCCCTCGGAGAAGAAGCCGTTGCTGCCCTTGAACGGTATTTAAAACACGGCCGGCCCGATTTGGTTGAGAAACCTGTTGATGTCGTTTTTTTGTCGTTGCGTGGACGACAAATGACGCGACAGACCTTTTGGCATAGAATTCGTTTTCATGCACAGGTGGCTGGACTGCCCTCCGATATTTCACCTCACCGGCTGCGGCATGCTTTTGCGACGCATTTATTGAATAACGGTGCTGATCTGCGGGCGCTGCAAATGCTGTTGGGTCACGCGGATATTTCAACAACACAAATATATACACACGTTGCGCAGGCACGCCTACAACAATTGCACGCCCTCCATCACCCGCGCGGATAAGTCGTCGATTGAATTGAGGAAACACTAAATGGATAAACAAATAAGCCCATGATGAGAGCTGTTGAAGTCCGTCGGAGAACCCCGCAAGGTAAGATTCTTGAAGATGAAACCTTACCGGCGATCCTACGCCACATATATGCCTGCCGTGGCATCCAAGATCGCGATGAGCTTGGGTTGGGCGCCCAGCAGCTGGTGCATTTCAAGCAATTGACTGACTGTGAGAAAGCCGCGGCGCGAATTGGGCAAGCGATTCTCAATCGTGAATGTATTTGTATCTGTGGCGACTTTGATGCAGATGGTGCAACGAGTGTGACCTTGTTAATGGATGCCTTGGCTCAGTGTGGTGCTCAGCGATTATTTTATCTGGTTCCGAATCGATTTACCGATGGCTATGGGCTGTCTCCCGGCTTAGTCGAGTTAGCGGCACATGATGGAGCAAACCTCATCATTACCGTGGACAATGGAATCAGTAGCCATGCGGGTATTCAACGGGCGAACGAATTAGGGGTTGAGGTGATCGTTACCGATCATCACTTGCCAAGTGCGGAACTACCGAATGCGCATTCAATCGTAAATCCGAATCGGCGCGATTGCCCGTTCCCCTCAAAGCAATTAGCCGGCGTCGGGGTTGCTTTCTATGTGCTTCTTGCACTGCGAGCATGGTTTCGAGCGCATGAGGCATCACACCCCGCTGCATCTATTAATGTGGCGCAATGGCTTGATTTAGTTGCGGTAGGTACGGTCGCTGACGTGGTTCCGCTTGACCAAAACAATCGAATATTAGTCCAACAGGGGTTGGCGCGAATCCGTCAACGACAGTGTCGACCGGGAATTTTAGCATTGCTTGAGGTCGCCGGTCGCGAACCCGAAGCGTTGCAAGCACAGGATCTTGGCTTTACGGTTGGACCGCGAATCAACGCTGCGGGACGTTTGGATGATATTCAATTAGGGATTGAGTGTTTACGGGCCAAAACACTGGAACAAGCAAAAATGATGGCTCTACGGCTCGATGAGCTCAATCGTGAACGTCGCTCCATTGAACATGGCATGCAACAGGATGCAGAGCGCTTCTTGGCTTCATTTCAGGTTGAACAGGACACACTTCCCCCGGTGTTGGCGGTTCATCAAGCGGATTGGCATCAGGGGGTGATCGGGATTCTCGCCGGACGGCTAAAAGAACAACTTCATCGACCAGTCATGGTTTTTGCCCAAGGTGACGCGGGGCTCTTGAAGGGCTCCTGTCGCTCGGTTCCGGGAGTGCACATTCGGGACTTACTGGAACAGGTTTCAAGTCGCGCACCTGAATGTATCGAGCGATTCGGTGGCCATGCAATGGCAGCTGGATTGAGTGTCCCACAGACACAATGGGGCCGTTTTTGTGAGGTGTTGCAAGACGTCGCGATGACCTGGGTGAGTCCTGATGTTTTACACCAAGTGATTTGGACCGATGGCGCCCTTGAAGGCAAATATTTGAATGTCGATACCGCGAAGATCCTTCAGAATGCTGGACCTTTTGGTCAGGGGTTTCCTGCGCCTACATTTGATGGGCACTTCCGCGTGCTGGATGCGCGTTGGCTGAAAGAGACGCATTTGAAGTTCCGATTGCAACCCGTCGGTACCTCTGAGGTGATCGATGGTATCGCGTTTTTCGCGAACCGTGCGCCCTGGGAATGGCGTGAGCAAACCGAGGTTCACATTGTGTACCGTCTGGAAGTGAATGAGTTCCGGGGACAGCAAAGTGCTCAGCTGTTAATTGAATCCCTGCGTTGAATTCCGTGTTTTCTCTGTTGTTTACCTTGATTTTCCGCTAAAATACGCGCCCATTTTTAAGAGAATTGTTGGTGTTTGACGCGAAGCGGAGAACGCCCTGAACCCGACCGAATTAGGATGTGAAAGCATGCTGGAAACCAATGCTGTAGCCCATGAAATTGACGATCTAAAGCAGCGCATGGCGCAGCTTAGGGGGTATCTTTGACCTCGAGTCAAAGTCCGAGCGTCTCGAAGAAGTCGAGCGTGAGTTAGAAGACCCCGCCGTTTGGAACGAGCCGGAAAAAGCGCAGGCACTGGGCAAAGAGCGCGCATCATTAGAAGAAATAGTCCACACCTTTCGAGACCTTGCACAAGGTTTAGATGATGCGGCAGGCTTTCTTGATCTCGCTGTTGACGAAAACGACGAAGAGATGCTTTTAGAAGCCGAGGGCGAAGTCGGGAAGTGGCGCGCTGCACTCGAGAAACTTGAATTTCGGCGCATGTTCTCTGGGCCTAACGACGCGAATGATTGCTACCTTGATCTCCAAGCCGGTTCCGGGGGCACGGAGGCGCAAGACTGGTGCTCTATGTTGTTGCGTATGTATCTGCGTTGGGGTGAAGCTCACGGCATGAAGTGTGAGATAACCGAGCTTTCTGAAGGAGAGGTCGCAGGTATCAAATCAGCCACCATTCGATTCCAAGGTGATCATGCTTTCGGCTGGTTACGGACGGAAACAGGGGTGCATCGTTTGGTTCGGAAATCTCCGTTTGATTCGGGTAATCGGCGTCACACATCATTCGCATCGGCATTTATTTATCCGGAAATTGACGATGATATAGAGATTGAAATTAATCCCGCCGATTTACGGATTGATACGTATCGTGCATCAGGAGCCGGTGGTCAACACGTTAACCGGACAGACTCAGCGGTGCGGATTACCCATGGACCAAGCGGGATTGTTGTGCAATGTCAAAGCGATCGTTCACAACACAAAAACAAAGATTTCGCGATGAAGCAATTGCGCGCGAAATTGTATGAGTTTGAATTGCAGAAGAAGAATGAGGCGAAGCAAGCCCTCGAAGATACGAAGTCCGATATCGGTTGGGGTAGTCAGATTCGTTCTTACGTTCTTGATGACGCCCGTATTAAAGATCTTCGCACTGGCGTTGAGACGCGGAACACACAAGCCGTCTTGGACGGTGATCTTGATCGGTTTATTGAAGCAAGCCTGAAGTCTGGTCTGTAAGATCAGCATGAAGTAAATGAGGATAGGATATGTCAGATAAGCAACAGCCAGAAGTTCAGGATATTAATCAACAAATGCGCGAGCGCAAGCAAAAGCTTGCTGCACTTCGTGAGCAAGGCATCGCATTCCCGAATGATTTTCGTCGTGAACATTTGGCTGCAGAACTCCAAGCAGAGTTCGGTGATCTCGAAGCTGAAGAACTTGAGGCGAAGGGGGTCCGCGTTTCGATCGCTGGCCGTATGATGCTCCGCCGCATCATGGGAAAGGCAAGTTTTGCCACGCTGCAAGATATGAGTGGACAGATTCAGGTCTACGCAGCACGTGATAATTTGCCAGAAGGCGTTTATAACGATGGCTTCAAGAAATGGGACCTCGGAGATATCCTCGGAGCGACTGGGACCTTGTTTAAAACTCGCACGGGCGAACTAACGATTCAGGTGGACAGCATTCGTTTATTGACGAAGGCATTGCGCCCACTCCCCGACAAGTTTCATGGATTGGCCGATCAGGAAATGCGCTACCGTCAGCGCTATCTTGATCTGATCGTGAATCAGCAAAGCCGAAATACATTTTTGATGCGTTCAAAAGCCATCGATTACATTCGTCGTTTCCTGACGGACCGTGCGTTTCTGGAAGTGGAAACACCCATGATGCAAACCATCCCAGGCGGCGCCTCGGCACGCCCATTTGTAACGCACCATAATGCGTTGGATATGGATTTGTATTTACGAATCGCACCGGAGCTATACCTCAAACGGTTGGTTGTTGGTGGGTTTGAAAAGGTTTTTGAGATAAACCGTAATTTCCGGAACGAGGGGCTTTCAACTCGTCATAACCCAGAATTCACCATGCTCGAGTTCTACTGGGGCTATGCGGATTACCGTGATTTAATGGATCTAACCGAGAACATGGTGCGCGGTTTGTGTACTGAGTTGCTCGGAAGCACGACTGTGAATTATCAGGGTGAAACCTTTGACTTTGGTCAGCCTTTTGCACGCATGACGGTGGTTGAGGCAATTCTACACCACAATCCGAATATCACCGCTGAAGACGTATCAACCCGCGAGCGTGCCACAGACCTAGCGAAACAGCTTGGTATTCAAGTGCATAAGAGTTGGGGCTTGGGCAAGATTCAGATTGAAATATTTGAGGAGACTGCAGAGCACAAGTTAATGCAGCCAACCTTTATTACTGCGTATCCTGCTGAGGTGTCGCCACTTGCTCGCCGCAATGATCATGATCCCTTTGTGACGGATCGCTTTGAATTTTTCGTGGGTGGGCGTGAAATTGCGAACGGTTTCTCAGAATTGAATGATGCCGAAGATCAGGCTGAGCGGTTTAAGCAACAGGTTGAACAAAAAGAGGCGGGCGACGCGGAAGCGATGTTCTACGACGCAGATTATGTTACCGCGCTCGAGTATGGATTGCCGCCAACAGCCGGTGAGGGGATCGGGATTGATCGATTAGTGATGCTTTTGACCGATTCACCGTCTATCCGTGATGTTCTCTTGTTCCCGCATATGCGCCCGAATAAGCAAGAAAGTTAGTTGATCAACCTCGGCGGCTCAGCCAGCCAAGCAAGTCTTGGATTGGCATGGGGCGCGCAATGAAGAAGCCCTGCGCAAGATCAAAGTGAAGTGCTTTGACAAACGCTAGGGTTTCTTTATTTTCAACGCCTTCTGCGGTCAATAGTGCCTTGCTTTGTTGCGCAAGTTTAAGGGCTGCTTTGGCCAAAAACTCAGACTCCATGCTGGCTTGCATTGTCTGGACAACAGAGATATCGATCTTGATCTCGTAAAGGCCCAGTTTCTCCAGTTTTAAGGCATTCGATTCACCGGTTCCAAAATCATCGAGTGCCACTTTAAAGCCGGCTTTGTGAAATGCGAGAAGCCGTGTTGCGAGGACTTCGAGGTTTTGATAGGTCTGTGCTTCTGGAAATTCCAAGATCACTTGAGTTGGCTTAACGTGCTCCGCTTCACATTGGGCAATGAGGAAGTCAAGAAACTCGGTCCGCTCAAACATCATGGGACTGACATTTATGGACAGCGTGAGGTCAGGTAACGCGTTCAGGGCTTTTGCAAATGCTGGAATTCCGATCGAAATAATTTCTTCACTGAGCTGATCAATGAGTTCACGTTCTTCCGCCAAATGGATAAACGCGCCCGGTTCAATATCACCGAGTTCACTGTGGGTCCAACGTGCATACATTTCTACGCCAGCGACTTGATTGCTCTCAATCCATACGCGCGGCTGAAACACGACTTCGACACCATGTTGTTCAAGGACTTGGCGAAGATGCTCTGCATTGAGTGGCATGACGTGAATGCCACCTTTTTCTGTTCCTGATGCCTTAACCATGAAGACCTGTCCTTCTGAGTACTGCTTGCCAATCCTTGGTAGCGTTCTGCTGCGATCGCGAAATGAAGCTTGATGTGAACCTTATTTCCTATCTATGTATTTCGGCTTCAACTGCATAAACTTGAGTGGTTATATTTTGGTCCACATAGGGCTATTGCGCAACTGATCGAATCTTTGAATAAGCGCGTCTAAATAGGGTATTTATCAATGTACGAGACGGGCTGAAATCCGTGCGAGTGCAGGAAACATTGCCGAATAAACCGATGGTGTCGACAAAAAAAACCGACCGGAATGCAGTGCTTCGCGGTCGGTTTTTATATGTGGAGGGGGAGGATGAACTTAGTGCTCAACGCCGCCCGGACCGTGCACGTGACCGTGAGACAACTCTTCTTCGGTTGCATCGCGAACGTCAACAACTTTGACATCAAAGTTGAGGTCGACGCCTGCCAATGGATGGTTTCCATCGACCGTAACCGTTTCGTCAGTCACTTCGATAACCATGACCGATTGCTCGCCATGGTCGGTGGTTGCGCGGAATTGCATACCCGGATTGACTTCCTGGTCGCCGAATAAATTCCGAGGAACGGTTTGCACTAATCCATCGTGACGCTCGCCATATGCGTCTGCTGCTGGAATTTCGGCACTCAGCTCATCGCCGGCAGCTTTCCCATTAAGCACATTCTCTAATCCTGGGATCAACATGCCACGACCGAAGATGAAGGCGAGTGGACGCTCTTCTGAAGACTGGTCAATCGTAACGCCTTCGGCATTTTTGACAACGTAATGGATGGTGACCGCTTTATCTTGACTGATGGTTTGACTCATTCTTTGCTTCCATTGTGTCTAAATTGGACAGGGGGGTGAATTGACTGTCGTCCTGTCCTTTAATACGCATTTTAGCGCCAGCTTCCTGATCGACAGGGAGCACAGCTTGTAATGCAACGACTTCTCTATCATAACGCACTGCGGCCAGGACTGCACCTGCACGTCGCCAGTTCTCGCCGATTTGAACCTCGAGAACATCATCGGAAGTGGGTAATGCCGAGCAGGTCCCCATCAGCACCGTGAGGCGGCGTTTTGTTTGTCCTTTGTAGTGCATTCGGGCGACTGTTTCTTGCCCGATATAACATCCTTTCTTGAAACTTATTCCTTTTAGCTTATCGAGGTTTAGTGCCTGTGGAATATGCATTTGTTGCTGTTCGACAGGTAATAGAGGCCAACCGAGGTCAATTTCCACCGCTTGAGCAGCGTGTTCCGAGTTCTTGGGCATAGAAAACGGGGCAGATGATAGGACAAGGTATGCATTTGGATGAAGGCCAATCACAAATCCTTGTTCAATGTGATAAACGGCATGATGTCCAGTCGCCGTGTCTGAGATGGGGAGTGTTCCGATTGAAAAGAGGTCTCTACAACGCGTTGCTGCGTCGACACCCACACACCATCCAGCGTACCAGCTTGCGCTCTCGTCGGTAAACGTAACTTTGCTAAAAACCCCAAACTTCTTGAATTGCTCTTGTGTTGTCCCCAGCAAAGATTTGTTGATTAATAACAGATAATCTTCTTGGATTTGGATCAGTCTAAACACACTCCACAGTTTGCCGGTGGCGTCACAATGACCGCCAGCGACACCGATGGTTTCTGAGACCTGAGCAAGGTCACAGGTGAGCTGGCCTTGCAAGAAGCGCTTTGCATCCGGGCCAGAAACGCGGAGCACACCCAATTCAGGGTATGGAATAAATGGGATATCAGACCGTTCTGTCAGTAGTTTCGGCGTGGACAACGACACGTGAGTTTTCCTTGTGTGACTGCGTAAAAAATATCGTCTGCATCCTCGTACTATGGCGACGGTGATTGCGGAATTCAAGCAGGGGAGTTCGGGATTCTCTGGAAGAGTGATAGAATGACGCATTGTGGCTGAACTAGGTTTTTATGATTAACAGAGTAGAGGTAGTCGATGCAGTTCCTGAAGCAATCAGAGGATGCGCTCAAAGATAAGCGACGGATGCGATGGGCTTGTCGTCGGGGGATGTTGGAATTGGATGTTCTTTTCGCGCCCTTTGTTGAAGAAGCTTACGATGATCTGGATGAAACGCAACAAGCAGTATTCCGGCGGTTGCTGACCTGTGATGACCCAGACCTTTTTGCGTGGTTTATGGGGCATAAAGCCTGCCCAGACCCTGAATTGGCCGATATGGTTGCATTGATGCTTCGCCGCGTGAAAGTTTAAGCTGTTTTACCGCCCTGATGCTTTATTCGTTTGTCTGGCGGTCCTACTGGCTCCATCAAATCAAGCCGTGGTGGCCTACTCGGTTGAATGAACGAGGTGGAGGATTCAACGCCTCGGAACAAGAGGTTCAGCTTGAGTCGCCTGCTTTTTTGCTGCCTTGGTGCTGTTTTGTGCGGGTCCGAGACAAGTCCAGCAAGAGGCTGCATTGGTGGACTCTATGGCGCGGACAATGCGACGGTGTAGCGTGGGCTCGGCTGCGGCGGATTGTCTTAACCGTTCGACATCTGCCGCCCGTCGACCAGCCACGGTCGTTATCGGGCGGGAGGCAAGATAGTTAGGCCTTATCGTGTCGAAAAAGGGCGGGCTCTAAGATGGTTGGTTGGGTCTGCTCGGCAGGGTCCGGATAATCCAACGTGTAATGCAGCCCACGGCTCTCCTTGCGTTGCATCGCACTCTCAATGATAAGCCGTGCGACCTGCGCCAAGTTTCTCAACTCAAGCAGGTTATTGGTCACCCGAAAATGAGCGTAATACTCATGGATTTCCTGCTGAAGCAATTCCACTCGGCGAAGCGCACGCTCGAGGCGCTTTTCGGTGCGCACAATGCCTACATAGTCCCACATGAAGAGCCGCAATTCGTGCCAATTATGTTGAATGATAACCTCTTCGTCTGAATTCGAGACTTTACTTTCGTCCCACGGGCGAATGGGGCCGGGAGGCGGAGTTTTACTCATGAGTTCAGCAATATCGCTCGCTGCGGCCCGAGCAAAAACCACACACTCCAATAGAGAATTACTGGCCATGCGATTTGCACCATGCAATCCGGTGTAGGCGACTTCACCAATAGCATATAGTCCAGGAAGGTCTGTCCGCGCATGCAAATCGGTCATTACACCGCCACAGGTGTAGTGCGCTGCTGGAACCACCGGCATCGGCTCTTTCGTAATATCAATCCCGAGGCTCAGGCATTTTTCGTGGATGGTTGGAAAATGTTGCCGAATAAATTCAGCGGGTTGGTGAGAAATGTCGAGATACATGCAATCTGCACCCAAACGTTTCATTTCAAAATCGATTGCTCGCGCAACGACGTCACGGGGAGCGAGCTCAGCTAACTCATGAAAGTCTGGCATAAAGCGAGAACCGTCCGGACGTTTTAAGTGTGCGCCTTCTCCTCGCAAGGCTTCTGTGAGTAGGAAGTTGTGTGCTTTGGGATGATACAGGCAGGTTGGATGAAATTGATTAAATTCCATATTTGCGACACGGCAACCTGCGCGCCATGCCATGGCGATACCATCACCACTAGCCACATCAGGATTGGATGTGTATTGGTATACTTTGCTTGCGCCGCCGGTGCAAAGGGCGGTGAACTTCGCAGCAATGCTTAACACCTGTCCATGCGATCGACTCCAAACATAAGCACCGATGCAGCGTCGCTCACCATCGACGTTCTGCTCCGAGATCAGATCGACCGCATTGGCTTGTTCCAATACCCGAATATTTGGGTGACTGAGGGTACGAGATGTGAGCGTGCTTTGCACAGCACGACCGGTTGCATCGGCTGCGTGAAGGATACGGCGGTGGGAGTGTCCTCCTTCGCGCGTCAAGTGAAATCGTGTATTTCCAGCTTCGTCCGACTCTTGATCGAAAGCAACACCGAGGTCGATCAACCATTGCAAACTGTCTTTCGCCCGTTCGGCGGTGTAACGAACAACGGCAGGGTCACACAACCCAGCTCCTGCCACCAACGTATCGCTCACATGGGATTCAATGCTATCATTCTCATCGAATACAGCCGCGATACCCCCTTGTGCATAGTAGGTTGAGCCCTCAGCAAGTGGGCCTTTACTCAGGACGATGACCTGATATGATTCTGCCAGTTGCAGCGCAAGGGATAGACCCGCTGCGCCGCTACCAATGATCAAAACGTCGCACGTAATCGTAGCGTCAGAAGTCATGATGAATTATCGTTGGTGAATGAATTATTTGAATTTTACCGTTGTTACGGACTAATTTGCGAACTTTTTCCAAAACCATCGGTCTAGCTCTTACAGAGAGCATGCGGGCCCAAAGCAAATAGTCAAAGGACGCGGTCACAACAGAGAGTGGGCTCGAATGAGCGAACAGGATATTGATCAACAGCTGGTGGAACGAGTACAGCGCGGTGATCAACGAGCATTCGACGTGTTGGTGAAAAAGTATCAGCACAAAATTATGAGCCTCGTTGCGCGTTACGTGAAGCATCCGGGTGATGTTCCGGATGTTGCTCAGGAAGCTTTTATAAAAGCGTACCGAGCGTTACCGAACTTTCGTGGTGACAGTGCGTTTTATACGTGGCTGTATCGGATCGCGGTCAACACAGCAAAAAATTATTTAGTTTCGAAAGGGCGGAAGCCGCCTGCGTCAGACATTGATGCACAAGATGCGGAATTTTTGGACAATGGACATGGTCTGAAGGATATCGCTTCACCGGAGAGCATGCTGCTCTCTGAAGAAATACGGCAAACTGTGATGGATGTAATTGATAGTCTTCCGGACGATCTGAAGCAGGCCATTACGTTACGGGAACTTGATGGTTTAGGATATGAGGAAATAGCTCAAACCATGGATTGCCCGATAGGAACAGTTCGGTCACGAATCTTTCGGGCGCGTGAGGCCATCGATAAAGTGATTCAACCGCTACTGGAACAGGATTAGGTAAACTGAGGATACACCCTGATGACAGAAAATCAGAATGAAAAACTGTCGGCACTCATGGATGGCGAACACACTGATGATTCGCTGCGTGAGCTCGTGGAAAACGCGAGCCATCGTGAGCGATGGTTCCGTTACCAGCTCGTTAGCGCAATGATGCGTGGTGATGCGAAGCATGGCCAACCAGTTGATATTTCTGCCGCTGTATCCGCAGAAATCGCCCGAGCGCCTGCGCCGGTGAGCGAGATTTCTTGGTTCGCAAGTTTGCGGCGGAAATTGATGCGAGCAGGGTGGATGCGTCCGGCCGCGAACGTGGCAGTGGCCGCAAGTGTTGCCGTCGTGACGGTCGTTGCCGTGCAGAACTTTCAGCAACCAGAAGAGGTGATGAATCCAGCACCGCAGACACGATCAACGGTAACAGCGCTTGAAACCATGCCGATTGGTGGTGTCGTGAATCCGGTTAGCTTTAACACCGTCCATACACCAACCGAAGAACCTGATCTTGGTGTGGAGCGGAGCTTGTTGCAATCATTTATGATGGATCATCAACAGCAATTGCAGTTGAGCCAACAAGATCAGTTACTGGAAGGAAACGCTCAATCCGAGCGCGAAACGCCGCGTCAGCCAGATAACGACTGAGCGTCATTGATTAGGAACGGTGTATGATGCAAACTCGCAACGTCATGCTAGCAGGAGCAGTTCTGGCATGGCTGTGCAGCCTTCCCGCGGCCGCGGGCCAGGCGCAAAGCCGTTTAGAGCCATCAGCTAGTCAAGAGCCGACAACTCAATCCACCAGCCCAAATACCGTTCAGCAAGAGCGTGATGGCGCGACTTGGTTCGATCGCATGCAACAAGCGCTGCGGACTCAGAACTTTTCAGCGTCCCTTGTCCATGTGCAAGGTCAGCGGGTTGAACTATTTCGGTGGCTGCACGGACGCACAGAAGATGGCGTCGAGCTTGAGCTTCTATTTAGCCTCAATGGTCCAGATATCTATCTTGTGCGCCAAAACCAGCAGGTTTCGTATTTCCACCCCATGATCTCGCCCTATAGTTTGCGTGCTCAGGCCTTATTTGGGCCCATCCCGACGGCATTCTACGAGAGCTTTGATCGCATCAGCCCATCGTATAGCGCGGTTGCAATGGGCGGTGGTCGAGTTTTAGACCGGCCGGCACAGCACATTCGTTTAGTTCCGAAAGATCAGCAACGGTTTGGATATTCGTTATGGTTGGATCGCGAAACGGGGATGTTGTTGCGGATGGCCACTGTCGCACCAACCGGAGACATTTTGGAGCAAGTACAGCTCACATCGTTGGACTTCTCCACAGAAATTCAAACCGATCTGTTGCAAGTACAAGATTCACCCATGCCCCCCTTAGTGCGCGATCCAGATGCTGGAAGTGCATTGCAGCACGAATGGCGCCAAACATGGTTACCAGAGGGCTTTTCTCGGGTCCGCGCAAACCATCATCGCTTACCAATGACAGGTATCGCTGCAGATTACTTTTTATATACCGATGGTATGACGCGAGTCTCTGTGTACGTCTCCCAAGATCCTCGCGCGTCGACAAACCTGCAATATGAGGGACTCGAATCGTTATATACTCATCGGCACCGTGACTTTAGTGTGACCGTGGTTGGCCGCTTGCCGATGGAGACCCTGCAACGAATCGCCGCTTCGGTTGCGCGGTAACGAGCAGAGAGATGATTCGAGAACTCGGAGAAGTGACATCTGTCGATGGCCAGCGGGTCACGATCAAAACCCAACTCAAGCAGGGCTGTGGTGGATGTAAACAACAGTCTCACTGTGGAGCAGGCTTGCTCTCCAAAGCCTTTCCACAGCGGCGGGGTGAGCTGGACGTCTGGATGGAACAAGCACCAGAGCCAGGCACGCAGGTTGAGTTGCTCCTGCCGGAACAAGCCATGGTCCGCTTCTCGGTCTGGCTTTACCTTTTGCCTCTCCTTGCCCTTTTCATTGGCGCCTGGTTCGGCAGCGCGCTTATGTATCACGAGGGGTGGAGTATCCTCTTTGCCACGATCAGTTTTGCCGGTAGTTTTTGGGTTCTGAATCGTTGGCTGCGCAAACGAGACGTCCAAGTTCGTGCGTTAATGCAAGTGAAGATTATTGCCCCGAGCAACGTTGATTGTTTGTCGGTCCAAAAGTAAGTAAAATTCCCCCCTGATATGCAGTCATAAAGTCGGTTCTTGGGAAAGTACCGCAGTTGAGGTGTTCATGAGCCAGAATGGCATTCCAAAGAAGAATATTCGAAATTTCTCCATTATCGCCCACATCGACCATGGAAAATCGACCTTGTCTGATCGGTTGATTCAGTTCTGCGGCGGTCTTACTGATCGTGAAATGGCGGAACAGGTGCTCGATTCGATGGATATCGAGCGTGAGCGCGGAATTACCATTAAAGCGCAAAGTGTGACCTTGTTTTATGATGCAAAGGATGGTGAACGGTATCAGTTGAACTTCATTGATACCCCGGGGCACGTTGACTTTTCATACGAGGTCTCACGCAGCCTTGCAGGCTGTGAAGGTGCGCTTCTTGTGGTTGATGCGGCGCAAGGGGTCGAGGCACAGACGCTTGCGAACTGTTATACCGCGATCGACATGGACCTCGAAGTGGTGCCGATTCTCAATAAAATCGACCTACCCCAAGCAGAGCCCGAACAAGTGGCTCAAGAAATTGAAGATATTGTCGGAATTCAGGCAGTTGATGCGGTTCGTTGTTCAGCCAAGACGGGAATCGGTATCGAAGAGGTTTTAGAACGAATTGTCCTTCAAATTCCTTCACCTGTGGATCAAGCGGATGATGAAGCGCCTCTGCAGGCGCTGATTATTGATTCGTGGTTCGATAATTATCAGGGCGTCGTCTCATTGGTTCGGATCAAGAAAGGTGTATTGCGTGCCGGTGAGAAAATGAAAGTGATGTCGACCGGGCAAGATCACTTGGTTGATAAAGTTGGTATTTTCACTCCCAAGCAACATGAAACCGGTGTTTTGCGGGCCGGGGAAGTGGGTTACGTTATTGCTGGTATCAAAGACATTCATGGTGCCCCAGTAGGGGACACGTTAACCCATGCAAAGCGTGCTGCTGAGAAGCCACTTCCTGGCTTCAAGCGGGTTCAACCGCAAGTCTATGCGGGAATGTTCCCAATTTCCTCGGACGACTATGAAAGTTTTCGGGATGCGCTTGATAAGCTGAGCCTGAACGACGCCTCGTTGTTTTTCGAACCAGAAAACTCCGGAGCGCTTGGGTTCGGATTCCGCTGCGGATTTCTCGGTATGCTGCATATGGAAATTATCCAAGAGCGGCTTGAACGAGAGTACGACATCGATCTGATCACCACAGCCCCAACGGTCGTATACAAGGTCGAAACCACCAAAGGCGAAGTACGGATGGTCGATAATCCAGCGTATTTGCCTGCGGTGAATGAAATCGCAGTGATTAACGAACCCATTGTTGAGGCGCATATATTGGTGCCACAAGAGCACGTGGGGAACGTGATTACCCTGTGTATCGAGAAACGTGGTGTCCAAACCAATATGGTGTATCACGGGAAACAGGTGGCTCTGACATACGAGCTTCCGATGGCTGAAGTCGTGATGGACTTCTTCGATCGTTTAAAATCCACGAGTCGCGGCTATGCGTCGCTCGATTACCATTTCAAGCGTTTTGAACCTTCAGACATGGTCCGTGTGGACATTTTGATCAACGGCGAGCGGGTGGATGCGTTGGCAATGATCCTGCACCGTAGTCAAGCTCAGTATCGTGGGCGTGACGTGGTTGAGAAAATGCGTGAGTTGATTCCACGTCAGATGTTCGATATCGCGATTCAAGCGGCGATTGGGAACCACGTCATTGCGCGGAGCACTGTAAAGCAGCTTCGCAAAAACGTTACCGCGAAGTGTTACGGTGGTGATGTGAGTCGGAAGAAAAAGTTGTTGCAGAAGCAGAAGGAAGGTAAGAAGCGGATGAAACAACTTGGCAATGTTGAGGTCCCACAAGAAGCCTTCTTGGCTGTTTTGAGAACAGGGAAATAATAAACAAGGCGCACACACGGTGCGCCTTGTGTTAACAAACAGGACGCATCCATGACGACCTATTATTTTTCATTGCTGTTGGTATTCGGCACCCTGATTACCGGTATCATTTGGGCCATCGACCACTGGCTTTGGAAGCCGAAGCGCCAAGCGAAAATCGACGAGGCCGAAGCGAAGAGTGGAGTCAAACTCAATGACGTGCAGGCGCAACAACTGGCGCCTCAGTCTGCCTTGGCGGACTTTTCTCAAGCGGCATTTCCGGTACTGTTGGCTATTTTAATTCTACGATCGTTTATTTATGAACCGTTTCGAATTCCCTCAGGTTCTATGATGCCCACCTTATTGGTGGGTGATTTCATCATGGTGGAGAAGTTCCGGTATGGATTGCGTGAGCCAGTAACACGTAAAGAGTTCCTACGAACCGGTCGTCCAGAGCGCGGCGATGTTGCAGTCTTCAAGTATCCCGTGGATCCAGATATCGACTATATTAAACGAGTGATTGGCATGCCCGGCGATCGGGTCGTCTATCGGGATAAGTCATTTATTATCTATGCAGGATGCGCCCCCCAGTGCGAGGGTGTGGAGCCATTGGAGATTGCGCAAACCGAGCAAGAAAATGACTTATTTTTCCGCAATCAGATGCCATTGGAGCGCTTTACCGAGACCATCGGAGAGCGAACTTTCGATATCCTTGTCGATCCTTTACGCAATCGTGTGTCGGATGACTTGATGTGGGATGTTCCCGAAGCGCATTACTTCCTCGTGGGTGATAACCGCGACAATAGCCTTGATAGCCGCTTTTGGGGATTCGTTCACGAGGATAAACTCGTGGGTCGGGCAACCTTCGTTTGGCTCAGTTTAGAGTTTGAGCGAGATACGTCAAGCTGGCTCCCTCAATGGGTGCCTAGCCGCGTTCGGTTTGACCGCCTCGGGAGGATTGAGTGAGTTTAACAGCGCAACAACGCAAGGATTTAGAGCAACGGATTGGATATCAGTTTACCGATGTAGCGTATCTTCACCAAGCGTTGACGCATCGCAGTGCCTCTGAAGCGCACTATGAGCGGCTCGAATTTCTCGGTGACTCGATTTTAAGCGTGGTAATTGCTGAAGCACTCTATCATCAGTTCCCAAAATCGCCGGAAGGGGAATTGAGTCGAATGCGCGCAACATTGGTGTGTGGTTCGATGCTCGCCAAGATTGCGCGAGATTTCGACCTTGGCCGTTTTTTAAACCTTGGGCCTGGGGAAATGAAGAGCGGAGGGCATCGTCGTGAGTCGATTCTCTCTGATGCGGTTGAAGCAATTATTGGTGCGGTATTTTTGGATAGTAATATTCAAACTGCACAAGCATTGGTTCGTGCATGGTTTGCACCCCGTCTTGCAGCGATAAAGCCCGGAAATAATCAAAAAGATCCAAAAACCCGTTTGCAGGAATTCTTGCAAGGACGCCAGCTCTCTCTCCCGGTATATGAAGTTGAGATGACTCAAGGGCAGGCACATAATCAACGGTTTACCGTGAGTTGCACGGTTGAGAATCTTCCCGAGGCCGTACTCGCCACAGGAACCAGTCGAAGAAAAGCAGAACAGGCCGCGGCCTCGAAAGTTATTGAATTGTTGGCGGAACAAACCGGCAGCAAGGAGTTGTTATGAACCTACCAGAGCACAATGAACAAGGCTTCCAAACATATAATGGGTTCGTAGCCATTGTAGGCCGTCCAAACGTGGGGAAGTCGACCCTTCTCAATCAGCTGTTGGGACAAAAAGTCAGTATTACATCGAAGAAAGCGCAAACAACGCGCCACCGAATTTTGGGGATTGATACGGAAGGGCCTTATCAGACAATTTATGTGGATACTCCGGGGCTCCATAAAGATGAAAAGCGTGCGATCAATCGCTTGATGAATCGCGCAGCAAGCTCATCGATTGGTGATGTCGACCTCGTTCTGTTTATCGTTGAAGGCACCCACTGGACTGAAGACGACGCGATGGTTTTAAGTAAAATCCAACGTGCGAATCGTCCAACGATGTTGATCATCAACAAAATTGATCAAGTCAAAGACAAGGGGAGTTTGTTGCCTCATATTCAAAAGCTCAGTGAGCAATACGAATTTGTTGATATCTTCCCGTTATCCGCTTTGTCCCCGGAATCAATGCCGAAGCTCAAGAGCATTGTGCGCCCGTATTTGCGCGCGGGTATCCATTTTTATCCGGAAGATTATGTAACGGACCGAAGCGTTCGATTCATGGCCGCGGAGATCGTGCGCGAGAAACTGATGCGTTTTACCGGGGATGAGCTGCCATATTCAACAACTGTGGAAATAGAGAAGTACGAGCAAGGGGCCAATGGAATCGTCCACATTCATGCACTAATTCTGGTCGAGCGGGAAGGGCAAAAGCGCATGGTCATTGGCAACAAAGGAGCAAAATTGAAAACAGTTGGAGCTGAGGCTCGGCGTGACTTGGAAAAGCTTCTTGATACCCAAGTCAACCTGCAACTGTGGGTGAAGGTGAAATCTGGCTGGGCCGATGATGAGCGTGCCTTGCGCAGTTTGGGTTACGGAGAGGACTGATGCAACAGGCCTTCGTGTTGCACCGATGGCCTTATCAAGAGCATGGGTTGCTCATCGACTTATTGCTGAGCAATGACACCCGTATTCGTGCCATCTCGAAATATGCGCGAAGTCGACGAAGCAAAATTCGCGGTTCGTTTGAACCGTTTCAAACCCTTGACCTTGAGCTCATCGGCCGGGGTGACTTAAAGGTCGTTCGAACCGTTGAGGTCACACAGCGCTTTTCTCTCGCGGGTGATCGCGTCTACAGCGGTCTCTATGTAAATGAAATTACCCAGCGCCTTTTGCGTGAGCATATTGAGGCGGAAGGGGTCTACGGGGCATATGCTCAAACACTGAGTCTTCTCGCGGACGGTGTGGATCCGCATTTCGTATTGCGACGCTTTGAATGGCAGTTATTGGATGCGTTAGATCTACTCGACTCCTTTACCCATGAAGCCCGTGCGGGGGATCCCATTGATCCCGAACGAAACTATACTTACGTTCCCGGCACGGGCTTTTTAGAAGTGGCGCCAGGGCAACGCGAATCCAATGCCCTCGCCGGTGAAAGTATTTTAAAAATGGCTCAATTTACCGTTGATGATCCGCTCGTGATGCGTCAGTTTCGGAGTATTTTGCGTCGCGCACTGGTCCCGCATCTTGGTGATAAGCCGTTAAAGAGTCGTGAGCTCTTATTGGCAAGCCGCGCGACCCAATCCAGAATTCTTGAGGAGAAGGATGCAAGTGATACACGATAAAACCACATTGCCTGTTGGCCCCGCACTTCTTGGGGTGAATATTGATCATGTTGCGACACTGCGAAATGCCCGAGGTGTTTCCTACCCTGAGCCCGTTCATGCGGCCGCCGTCGCAGAGCAGGCCGGGGCTGATGGAATCACCATTCACTTGCGGGAAGACCGCCGGCATATTACGGACCGCGATGTTCGTTTGCTCGCGGAAACCATTCAAACGCGCATGAATCTTGAAATGGCGATGACCGATGAGATGGTCCAGATTGCCATAGACACCAAGCCGACCTATGTATGCCTTGTGCCCGAAAAGCGTGAAGAATTGACGACGGAAGGAGGCCTCGATGTAGCCGGGCAGCTGAACCGCTGTCGTGATGTAGTCACGCGATTAAGTGAGGCTGGAATACTTGTCTCGCTCTTCATTGATGCAGATCCTCGACAAATTGACGCCTCTGCCGCCGCGGGCGCTCCTTATGTAGAACTCCACACGGGACACTACGCGGAGACAACGGGCTCTGCACAAGCGCAAGCTTTGTTGAATATTGAGAAGGGCGCGCAGCTCGCACACCAAGCAGGACTGGTTGTGAACGCGGGGCACGGTTTGCACTATCACAATACGGCGGCAATTGCGCGAATTCCGGAAATCTATGAACTGAATATTGGGCATGCAATTATGGCGCGCGCCATGTTCTGTGGCTTACATCAAGCGGTTGCAGATATGCGGGCAATTCTTCAGGCGGCCCGTTAAATGGCGATCGTCGGGATTGGCACTGATATAGTCGAAGTCGCCCGTGTGCAACGGGCGATTGAGCGGCAACCGATGTTCGCTGAGCGCCTCCTGACCGAATCAGAACGCGCGGAGATGTCCGCTGCTCGATTTCCAGAACGCTACCTAGCGAAGCGCTTTGCAGCGAAAGAGGCAGCACTCAAAGCACTCGGAACTGGTCTCGCACAGGGTATTCGCTGGCACGACATGGAAGTAAGCCATTCGGAGTTAGGGCAGCCGTTGCTCACTTTTTATGGTGGGGCACAGCAGCGGGCCGAATTATTGGGTGTTCAGCGCGTTCACCTCTCGCTCAGTGATGAGGCCCACTACGCACAGGCTATGGTGGTGCTTGAAAGCGCGTAAAAACATCCATTTCGCGTTGACAGGGCGTTCAGGATTTCGCACATTGAATAGCTGAGGAGCCCATCGTTTAAGTCGTCGCAGGGGGAAGCATGGTTCAGGTTCGAAATGTGCACGTGGATAAGCAATCCAGCAGGCCAGAAGCATGGCAAGCGGATGACGTGCCACGAGACCAACAAGAAGCGCTGCTTTCGCTCTCACAACAACTCCATCTTATTATTGAAAACCATCCTGACGCTGAGCAGCATCGCGAGCTCTTGCTCAAAGGCCAGGAGATGGTTGAAATTCTCGCTGCCCTTAAATTGGATCTTCGTGGCCTCCAAGCTGCACTCTGCTTTGCTCTTTACGACGCTCGATTGATCGATGATGCGTGGGTGGAAAAACACCTTACAGCGGAGAGTGTGGTCCTCCTTGCGCATATCAAACAAATGGATAGCATCGGTGCTTTACAATACTTTCGTCATGGTCGTCCTGGGGAAGCGCAGATCGATACGGTGCGTCGAATGCTGTTGGCCATGGTGGAGGATGTTCGTGCGGTTTTAATCAAACTCGCCGAGCGTATTTGTCAGCTGCGACAGGTGAAGCGCTTCGATGAAGAAACCCGCGTCCTGATCGCTAAAGAATGCAGTGAGATCTACGCTCCTTTAGCGAATCGTTTAGGGGTGGGGCAGCTCAAATGGGAGCTTGAAGATCTCGCCTTTCGATATCTCCATCCTGATATTTACGCCTCCATTGCGCGCCAACTGGATGAGAAACGGTGGCAGCGCGAGCATTACATCGATGACTTCGTAGCGCAATTACAAACCGCATTGCGGGAGCAAAATATTGAGGCTCAGGTGTATGGGCGGCCGAAACATATCTTTAGCATCTGGAAAAAGATGCAAAAGAAGAATTTGCGTTTCGATGAGCTTTTCGATATTCGAGCGGTTCGGGTGGTGACCCAAAACTTAAAAGACTGTTATGGCGCGTTAGGAATCGTACATTCGCTCTGGCGGCATTTGAATTCTGAGTTTGATGATTATGTCGCCACACCCAAGCCCAATGGATATCAATCAATCCACACGGTGGTCATTGGGCCGGAGCAAAAACATGTCGAAATTCAAATTCGATCGGAGCAAATGCATGACGATGCTGAATTAGGCGTCGCTGCGCACTGGGTCTACAAAGAGGGGCAACCCAGTGGCCGAGCGCAGGGCTACGAAGAGAAGATTTCTTGGTTACGCAAGCTACTCGCTTGGCATGAGGATATGGCGGAAAATGAGGAATTGGTCCAAGAAATCCGCAGTCAAGTGTTTGAAGACCGGGTCTATGTGTTTACCCCGAAAGGGGATGTGATCGACCTGCCGATGGGATCAACTCCATTGGATTTTGCTTATTACGTCCACTCGCAAGTCGGACACCGTTGTATTGGTGCCAAAGTCGATGGCCGCATTGTTCCGTTCACTTACGTTCTGCAAAATGCTGAGCGGGTTGAGATTCTTACGCAAAAAGAAGCAAGGCCGAAGCGTGATTGGATGAACCCAGCGTTAGGCTATCTGAAATCTGCTCGGGCCCGGAGTAAAGTCCATGCGTTTTTCAAAAAGCAGGACCGCGAACAAAATATTCTTCAGGGTCGCGAGTTACTCGAGACCGAATTGGCGAAGGTCAAACTGACTTTGAACGACGTCGGCCCGGCTGTAGAGCGCTTCAACATGACGCATGTTGATGATTTACTCGCGGCGATTGGCGCGGGAGATGTTCGTCTCCATCAAGTCGTGAATTTCCTCAAGGCGCCAGCCAGCGAAGATGAGACTGAGGAACTTGAAAAACTTGCCAGCCGGAAGAAGCCCTCTGAGCGTTCGAAGAAGACACGCGACGGTGTTAAAGTAGGCGGGATTGGGAATCTCATGATGAGCTTTGCAAAGTGCTGCCAGCCGCTTCCCGGTGATCCCATCAAAGGATATGTCACACAAGGGCGCGGAGTTTCCGTACACCACGAAGGATGCGATCAGTTATTGCAGTTGCTCGAACAAAATCCGGCACGGGCGATTGATGTGACTTGGGTTGAGGATCAACAACAACGATATGCCACGCGGTTGGTGATTGTGGCGGATGATCGACCCGGCTTATTACATGACATTACGAGTATCATCAGTCATGAGAAACTCAACGTAAATGATGTCTCCGCACGGCACGACGATACAACACACAGTGTGCTCATTGAGCTTGAAGTGATGGTGTACAACAACAGTGAAATCCAACGGGTTTTGGGCCGGATCCAGCAAGTAAGTCACGTGCGAAGCGCGCAACGAAAATCATCTTAGGAACGCTTATGAAACCATCAGCAGAGGCCCTTGTTGCGTCTCAAACGAGTGAGCGAACGCTCCCACAGACAGCGCGTCTGCTTGATATTATGCAAGCACTCCGCGATCCACAGACCGGCTGCCCATGGGACTTGAACCAAACCATGGAAACTTTGATTCCTTATACAATTGAAGAGACCTATGAGGTTGCCGATGCGATTACGCGGGGTGGCCGCGAAGAAATAAAAGATGAATTGGGCGATTTGCTTTTTCAGGTCGTTTTTTACGCCCAACTGGCGCGCGAGCAAGGTGATTTTTCGTTTGATGAAGTCGCTGGCGCGATCGCGGATAAACTGGTTCGACGCCACCCTCATGTATTTGGAGACGGGCAAGCGGATACGCCGGAAGCGGTGTTACGTCAATGGGAACAGATTAAACAACAAGAGCGGGCTAATAAACCAGACGATCATTCCGTTTTTTCAGGGGTTCCCGTAAATTTACCTGCGCTTATGCAAGCACAAAAAATCCAAAAGCGCTGTGCGAATGTTGGGTTTGATTGGCCTGATGCTGAACCGGTCTTGGCAAAAATACGGGAAGAAGTCGCGGAGGTGGAAGACGCCCTAAGTCAGACGTCAGTAAACGCTGAAGCTGTCGAGGAGGAAGTGGGGGACTTGTTGTTCGCGGTGGTGAATTTAGCGCGCCACTGCCAAGTTAACCCTGAAACCGCCTTACGGAAGGCGAATCAAAAATTTATGCGGCGTTTTAGAGCCGTTGAGCAAACGGCACAGCAGCAGGGGGTTGGCGTCGAAGCGTTGGACCTCAATGCCCTTGAGGTGCTTTGGCAATCGGTAAAAAGGACAGAAAAAACGTAATTCCCCTTGATTGTGAATTGTCGTAAGGCCAATGCACGAGTATACTGTGATCCCGTCTTTACGTCCTTTTCCTTGATTCATTCATCCTGACGCAGCAGGTTTTTGCATGGCGACTAAATATATTTTCGTAACCGGCGGTGTAGTATCTTCGCTGGGGAAAGGTATTGCGGCGGCTTCGTTAGCTTCTATTCTGGAAGCTCGCGGACTCAATGTAACCATTATGAAGTTGGATCCTTACATCAATGTGGATCCTGGCACCATGAGTCCAATCCAACATGGCGAGGTTTTTGTTACCGTCGACGGAGCAGAAACAGATCTCGATCTGGGTCATTATGAGCGCTTTATTCGCACACGAATGACCAAAAAGAATAACTTTACGACAGGTCGCGTCTACGAAGATATTATCCGCCGCGAACGGCGTGGTGATTTTCTTGGCGCCACGATCCAAGTCATTCCTCACATTACCAATGAAATCAAGCGCCGAATTATTGATGGTGCCGAAGGGTATGATATTGCCATTATTGAGATTGGTGGCACGGTGGGGGATATCGAGTCTCAACCATTTTTGGAAGCCATTCGTCAGTTGGCGACCGAGATTGGGCGCCACCGGACCTTGTTTATTCATTTGACCTTAGTGCCCTTTCTGGGCGCAGCGGGTGAAGTGAAGACCAAACCTACACAGCACTCGGTCAAAGAGCTTCGTTCCATCGGTATTCAACCTGATATCCTCATTTGTCGCTCGGATCGCATCATTCCCGCCAATGAGCGAGCTAAAATTGCCTTGTTCACGAACGTACCGGAGCGTGCAGTTATTTCCCTAAAAGACGTTCCGAGCATCTACAAGATCCCGGCAATCTTGAAGTCCCAAGGATTGGATGAGTTTGTACTTGAGCGGTTTGGTCTCGAATGCCCGGATGCTGACTTGGCGGAATGGGAGAAAGTACTTTACCTTGAATCAAACCCCACCGGTGAAGTGACGATTGGTTTCGTCGGTAAATATGTTGAACTTCCTGATGCATACAAATCGGTAAACGAGGCACTTGCTCATGCGGGACTGCATAATCGTTTGACGGTTCACATTCGTTACATTGACTCGCAGGATGTCGAAGCGAAGGGTGTGAGTAAGCTTCAGGGCGTTGACGCAATTCTTGTTCCGGGTGGTTTCGGTGGTCGCGGGATCGAAGGGAAGATCATGGCTGCGCAGTATGCCCGGGAGAACAAAATTCCTTATCTCGGTATTTGTTTGGGGATGCAGATAGCGGTGATTGAATATGCGCGTCATGTTGCAAAATTAGAGGACGCGAACAGTACTGAATTCGATGAACAAACCGCGCATCCCGTGATTGGATTAATTACGGAGTGGATGGATGAGTCTGGGCAGAAGGCGTACCGTGAAGCAGGGGGAGACCTCGGTGGAACGATGCGACTCGGCGCGCAGCAGTGTCATTTGTTGGCAAACACTAAAGTACGGTCGATCTACGGTGCGGATACGATAGAAGAGCGTCACCGTCATCGGTATGAGGTGAATAATAATTACCGCGATCAGTTGGAACAAGCAGGATTGATTTTTAGCGGCTTGTCGGCTGATAAGCGCTTGGTCGAAGTGATCGAAATTCCAAATCATCCTTGGTTTGTGGCTGCACAATTCCACCCTGAGTTTACGTCAACGCCGCGGGACGGACACAAATTGTTTGAAAGCTTTGTCCGCGCTGCTCGGGAATACCAAGAAGCGCAGCGCGCATAAGCCCTGGAACTTTATTTCACTGACAATAGCAGGAAAGGAATTAGAAATGAGCAAGATTGTAAAAATTGTGGGTCGCGAAATTATGGACTCCCGCGGCAACCCAACCGTGGAAGCGGATGTCTACTTGGAAGATGGAAGTCACGGCCGTGCAGCAGCCCCAAGTGGTGCTTCAACAGGCAGTCGCGAAGCGCTTGAGCTACGAGATAAAGATGCCGGTCGGTATCTAGGTAAGGGCGTGAAAAAAGCCGTGAGTCATATCAATGGTGCGATTGCTGAGTTACTCAAAGGTATGGATGCATCGCATCAACAAGCCATTGATGATGCAATGATCAAACTTGATGGAACCGAAAATAAAGAAAAGCTCGGTGCAAATGCTATTCTTGCAGTATCTCTGGCTGTCGCGAAAGCAGCGGCACAAAGCAAAGGAATTGCCGTGTTCGAGCATATTGCAGAATTAAACGGAACGGCAGGAAAGTACAGCATGCCGCTCCCCATGATGAATATTCTGAATGGCGGCGAACATGCAGATAACAACGTCGATATTCAGGAGTTTATGGTGCAACCTGTGGGTGCTAAGAACTTCGCAGAAGGATTGCGCATGGGGGCTGAGATTTTTCATGCCCTAAAAGCTGTTCTAAAGGCACGTGGCTTAAGCACTGCGGTTGGCGATGAGGGTGGTTTTGCACCAAATCTTGCTTCAAATGAAGACGCATTGAAAGTGATCGTTGAAGCAGTTGAGAACAGCGGTTATCGCCTTGGTGAGGATGTCACGTTAGCGCTCGATTGTGCTGCGTCTGAGTTTTATCGGGATGGGAAGTACCACCTAAGTGGTGAAGGGAAATCATTTACTGCGGCTGAATTTGCTGACTATCTGGCGGATCTGTGCGATCGTTATCCGATCGTGTCGATCGAAGATGGCTTGGATGAGAGTGATTGGGAAGGCTGGAAAATCCTAACCAATAAAATTGGTGATAGAGTTCAGCTGGTGGGTGACGACTTGTTTGTGACCAATACTAAGATTTTGAGCCGCGGTATTGAGGAAGGTATCGGCAACTCGATTTTGATCAAGTTCAACCAAATCGGTAGCTTGAGTGAGACCTTAGCGGCAATTCGCATGGCTCAAGAGGCTGGCTTTACGGCCGTTATTTCGCATCGTTCAGGTGAAACCGAAGATGCGACCATTGCTGATCTTGCCGTGGGGACTGCGGCGGGACAGATCAAAACGGGAAGCCTTTGTCGCTCTGATCGCGTTGCGAAATATAATCAGTTACTTCGTATCGAGGAGCAACTCGGTGAAGTTGCTTATCGCGGACTTGCGGAAGTAAAAGGTCAGTAAGGATGAGGTAGTGAATACGCAGTCAGATATTTTCAGCTACGCAGACTCGAGTAATCTCGGCCTCTCAGCCGAGCTCGCGGAGCTTTGTAATACGCTCTATGACTCGGAGCTGAAAATTCTGGCTGACACGGGTCCCGATGACCCACGTCTTCTGAAACGGCGTTTGGGCTCGTTAAGTCACTACGTTCGGCGTGCGGCTCATGCGCTGATTGTTGCCGCGAAGCGCACCGATAACCCATTGCAATTCGATGTTCAAAACGCGTGTTGGCTTTCCCGTCAGCGCCCTCATGCTCCGCTTCCTAAACTATCCCCAGCGGCTTGGCTACAAAAGCATGTGCAGTTAGCAATGCCGCTACCTGTATGGGAGCGTTTACCGGCTCAGCAAGGGGCGATCGAGCGGATTCGGTTAGATACCGTGGATGAGATAGACATTACTGGGGAGCGGGTGCATCTCAATCAAACGGGATGGTTTCATTTTTCAGGTGACCCGGAAGATCCTTCGAGTGATGTCCCACAACGTCGCCTCTTGCGACCGGATAAGGCGTCGATGGTTGCCGCATGCGCCGGCCATCGTTGGGGGCCTACGGGGCGTCTAGCACCGCAAACGCTGTCTTTACGCGAATTACTTTTGACGACCACGGTCAGTTGGACGGGATTTAGCAACGTTCAGCGACTGCCATTTTAGATTAGATAAAAAGATGTATGCTTTCGGTTGGATCAACGAATCGAAGGGTACAGATAGAAAGAAGACGGGAGCATAAGATGCGCGTATTGACCCTTGTTGCGATCGCCATTGTTCTAATGCTGCAATACCGAATATGGTTTGGCCAGAACGGCCTTCAAGACCTGCGTGAATTGCGCCAAGAAGTGGCCCGGCAAGCGCAAGCAAATGAATCCTTGCAACAGCGTAATCAACTTCTTGCAGCGGATATCGATGACCTTCGCACGGCCCTTGAAGCGGTTGAAGAACGCGCACGCAATGAACTCGGGCTAGTGCGTCCTGACGAAACGTTTTTTCGTCTTATCGCGGTTGATGAACAGGAACCCGATACATGATCGGTATTATTCCCGCTGCAGGAATCGGCTCGCGTATGGGTCTGGAAATTCCCAAGCAATATTTGCGCATTCACGAACGTAGCATATTGGATTACAGCATTGCAGCGTTGCTCGCTGATGCCAGAATTCAAGAGGTCATTGTGGCCTTACACCCTGATGACACCCTTTTTGTATCAACCGAAGCGGCAAACGATCCGCGGGTCCATTCCGTTATCGGCGGTACTACCCGAGCAAAGTCCGTGCAGAACGCTCTTGAACACGCAGCGCTTCAGGCGGAAAAGAACACACTTGTTGTGGTCCATGATGCGGCACGACCTGGGCTTCCGCCGGATGCTTTGGCACGTCTTCTTGATCAAGCGGAGCGGGATCCTCAGCGCGGCTGTGTCATGGCGTTGCCGGTGCGAGATACGTTAAAATCAGCGAGTTCCCAATGGCACATCACGGGGACGGTTGATCGCCAGACGGTTTGGCAAGCACAGACACCTCAAGTGTTTCTGTTGGAAGCGCTCCACCATGCACTGCAACATGCAGAGCGAGCGGGATCTCAGATCACAGATGAGAGTTCAGCGATTGAAGCGCTGGGTGGAAGACCAAAACTCGTGTTAGGGTCTCGTGCGGCAATGAAAGTGACAGATCCTGATGATCTTCCGCTGGTTAGTTTCTATTTGAGTCAACAACAGCAAGGTGACCTGTGAGAATTGGACAAGGGTTTGACGTGCATAAATTTGGTGGTGACGGTCCAATTGTTTTGGGCGGTGTCACCATTGAGCATGAACAAGGGTTGGTTGCTCATTCTGACGGCGATGTAGCGCTCCATGCGCTCGCTGATGCCTTTTTAGGTGCGTGTGGTTTGGGGGACATAGGGGTTTGGTTTCCGGACCATGATCCTGCTTTCGCGGGAGCGGATTCCGGCGAGCTCTTGAAAAAGGTTTATCTGGAAGTCCGACGGAAAGGGTTTACCCTGGGAAATCTCGATTTGACGATCATTTGTGAAAAACCAAAAATTGGACCCTATCGAGCCGCGATTCGTCGTCGTATCGCTGAGCTCTTACTCACGTCTGAAGAACGTGTAAATGTCAAAGCAACGACAACGGAAAAACTCGGGTTTACAGGTCGCGGTGAGGGAATTGCAAGTATGGCTGTCGTGTTGCTTATCCCCCGACATGTAGCGAACGAGGTGGAAGCGTGAGCGAACTAGCACGTTGGGCAGAAGTCGATGAGCTACAACGGGGCATTGCGATTCAAGCCGGTGAGGTACTTCCTACGGGAGTTTATAAAAGTCGCCCTGAAGATTTTGAAGTCATTGAACAGCTTGGATTTGTCCCCGAGCAAAATCCGAAGGGTCAACAACACTGGCTTCGTATAAAAAAAGTCGGGGTGAATACCGAAGACTTAGCCAAGCAACTGAGCAAAGCACTGCGAATTCATCCACGTGACCTCGGCTACTCGGGTCTCAAAGATAAACATGCGGTGACAGAACAATGGATGAGCGTTCAGTTGCCCGCCTTGGACAACCCGGATTGGTCCGTGTGGTGGACTCAGAATATGACGAGCGAGCGTTTGCGTGGTGGCTCTGCTGAGTTACTTGAGGTGGTTCGCAGCAGTAAAAAACTTCGAAGAGGAACCCATAAAGCGAACCTTTTTCGTTTGTGCGTGCGCGATATTTCGAACCCGGAAACTTTGCAACGTCGGCTTGAGGCTCTTGCGCACGTTGGGTCGGTCCCTAATTATTTTGGTCCACAACGTTTCGGTAGGCGGGGCGATAATGTTACACAAGCCCTTGCGATGGCACGGGGGGACCACCACGTTCGGGATCGTAATCTTCGTAGTATTTTACTCAGTAGTATTCGTTCCTGGCTATTCAATACCTATGTACATCGCCGGTTGACGGAAGGCTTTCCCGCAATCACCGCAGGGGATGTGGTCATCCTCTCCGGGAGTCAGTCCTACTTTACGATTGAAACCTTGGATGATGTTATTCGTGCGCGTCATCAAACCGGAGACATTCTCGTATCGGGCCCGTTATATGGTGACGGCGAGAGCCCTGCGCAGGGGGCGGTAAAAGCATTTGAAGATCGCGTGGCAGCCGATTACCCGGAACTGGTTCATGTGTTGCGAGACGCCCGCATGAAGGCGGAACGGCGTGCGCTTGCGTTATCGCTCTCAGAACTGCGATGGGATTGGCTTGAGGAACAGACGCTTCAGCTAAGCTTCGCGTTGCCAGCGGGTAGTTTTGCAACATCTGTATTAACTGAGTTAGGTGACTTTCAGGAGGCTTCTCATGCGAATATTGCTCAGCAATGATGATGGAGTTCGTGCGCCAGGTCTTGCCGCCTTGCACAAGGAACTCTCAAAAATAGCCGACGTCACCGTGATAGCTCCCGATCGAAATTGCAGTGGGGCAAGTAACTCACTGACTTTGCATAATCCACTGCGCGTTGAGCAGTTGGAAAACGGTTTCTTTTCGGTGAATGGCACACCGACTGACTGTGTTCACATCGGCACAAATTCACCACTCGGTGAGTCACCTGATCTGGTTGTTTCGGGCATTAATGATGCGCCAAACATGGGTGATGACGTGATTTACTCGGGGACTGTTGCAGCGGCCACTGAGGGGCGTTTCTTGGGGTTGCCTGCAATTGCAGTCTCCATGGGAGAGTACGGCCATGATTTCTATGAGACGGCAGCCCGTGTCGTCGCTGAACTCGTTGGTCAGCTGGATCGTGATCCTATTTCCTCTGATTTCGTCCTGAATGTGAATGTGCCATATCGTCCGTATGAACAAATTAAAGGGATCCAAATGACGCGACTCGGTCGCCGCCACCGGGCTGAAACCATGGTCCGGGATTCCGATCCTTGGGGCCGTGAGATTTTCTGGTATGGGCCCGTCGGACCTCACCGTGATGATGGTCCAGGAACGGACTTCGCAGCGGTCGCCGATGGATATGTTTCGGTCACGCCATTGACAGTGGATATGACGGCGCGGGATGATCGAGAAAAAGTACAGCAGTGGTTAACAAAACACACATGAAAGTGACCAATCATCAGGGCTTAGCCAAACGTCTTGTCGAAAAACTAAGGGCATTAGGAATTCGGGATCAGCAGGTTCTTGACGTGCTCGCACGGACACCACGACACGAGTTCATGCCAGAGTCTCTGGCACATCAAGCCTATGAGAATACCGCATTGCCGATCGGGAATGGACAAACCATTTCACAGCCCTACATGGTTGCGAAGATGACGAGCCTGATTTTGGAACAGACCCATGGGCGAGTCCTGGAAATTGGAACCGGCTCAGGGTACCAAACGGCAATTCTGGCACAACTTGTTTCTCATGTTTATTCGGTCGAACGGATAAGTCAGCTGCAGTATCATGCGCAGCGCCGAATGAAGCGGCTTGACCTGCACAATATTTCAATGCGGCATGGAGACGGATGGCAGGGGTGGGTGAGTAAAGCCCCATTTGATGGAATTATCGTAACAGCCGCGGCGAGTCATGTACCCGACGCACTGCTTGCTCAGTTGAGTCCTGACCAAGGGCGGCTGGTGATTCCCGTGGGAGCTCAACAGCAGGAGCTTTTGGTGATTGAGCGTCGGGGCGATGAATTTTTAAAGCGAAGTGAAGGAGCTGTGCGGTTTGTACCGCTGGTGCAAGGAGATTTAGCTTGAAAGTTTTCAGTACGTTGTACGATAAAGCGTTGGTGTGGGCACAGCATCGACGCGCGCCCGCCATTTTATCGGGGATAAGCTTTGCCGAGTCGGTAATATTTCCGATTCCAGTGGATGTGATGTTGGCCCCTATGGCGATTGCTCAGCCAAATCGTGCAATGTATTTCGCCATGTTAACGACGATTTTCTCGGTTCTAGGCGGAATTGCTGGTTACTTCTTAGGCTTGTTGGCGTTTGAACCCATTGTGTTGCCAGTGATCGAGTATTTTGGCCACACGGATACCTTGTTGCAGGCACAGCGCTGGTTTGCCGAATGGGGATTTTGGGTCATTTTCCTCGCTGGCTTTTCACCCATTCCTTATAAAGTTTTTACAGTCACCGCAGGTGTGATGACCATTGCGTTTCTACCCTTTGTGATCGCTTCGGTGATTGGTCGAGGGATGCGCTTTTTTTTGGTTGCGTGGCTCATGAAGTGGGGCGGACCGATTATGGAAAAACATTTGCGGCAACATATGGATACCATCGGATGGGCGGTTGTTGTTCTCGCGATTGTCGCGTATTTTATTCTTCGATAAGGCAGTGGCTTCAATAACACATAGGTAGGCTGTTTATGCGCCGATTGGGGATGTTACATGTTGTGGTTGGAGTCCTGATATTGCAGGGCTGCACGGCACCTCATGAGCCCGCTCCTGTCGAACGTGTTTACCGAGGGAAAACGTTTCTCGATTATGAACGCGCTTCGTTGAATCAAGAAACCTATCGTGTGCAAGCCGGCGAAACACTCTATTCCATCGCATTTCGCGCGAATATGGATTTACGGGAGATTGCCCAGCTCAATGGTCTCTCGCATCCCTATACTATTTTCGTCGGTCAAGAGCTGCGACTTCGCCCCTCAACTCCTGGGCCTTCGCCTCGTTCATCGCCCACCCAAGAAACGGTTGCGACTCGTTCTTCATCGGAGTATGGTGTAACAAACAATCAACAAAGCACACAAACCACAAGCGAACAAAGGGCCGGACCGAGCACACCGCGTTCAGAAAGCAGTGGAACTCCCGCTACACCTGTTGTTAGCTCACCCTCTGTGCAAACGCAACGCTCGGTTCCCACCGCTGATTTAAGGTGGCAATGGCCGAGTCGAGCGCGTGTGGTTCGCAGATTCTCCACCCACGAAACGGGTGGACGCGGCATGGAATTCGCTGGGAATCGAGGGGACCCAGTTCTTGCGGCCGCTGCGGGTCGTGTTGTTTATGTTGGGAGCGCATTGCGTGGTTACGGGCAGTTAATCATTTTGAAACATAATGATGATTACATCACTGCTTATGGTCATAACGATCAACTGCTCGTCCGTGAGCAACAATGGGTTGAGGCGGGCGAACAGATTGCGACGATGGGTAGTACCGGCCGGGAGGATGTCCGGCTTCGGTTTGAACTGCGGTTTCGGGGAAATTCGGTGAATCCGGAAAACTATCTTCCCCGTCAACGCTAGTGTCAAACACAAGGGGAGAGGAGTATGTCGATGCGTGAACAGGAAGACCATCTGAAGGACGACGATGATGCTGACGAATCAGAGGACCTGGAATTCTCTGGCGATGACAGTAGCAACGACAATGAGCGCGAGTCAATTGATGCTGAGCTTGAAGAAGCGTTAGCGAACAAAAGCAAGTATCAGCGCAAACTCGATGCGACTCAGATGTACCTCAGTGAAATCGGATTTTCGCCTTTGCTCACTGCAGAGGAAGAAGTCTACTTTGCCCGAAAAGCACTTAAGGGTGACCTCAAAGCACGCCAACGCATGATTGAAAGTAATTTGCGTTTGGTGGTCAAAATAGCTCGCCGTTACCACAACCGTGGTCTTGCTCTTCTCGATCTGATTGAAGAAGGGAACCTTGGGCTCATCCGCGCGGTGGAAAAGTTCGATCCCGAGCGGGGCTTTCGTTTTTCAACCTACGCGACATGGTGGATTCGCCAAACAATCGAGCGGGCTATTATGAACCAGACCCGAACGATTCGTTTACCGATTCATGTTGTGAAGGAGCTCAATATTTATCTCCGCGCGGCGCGTGAGCTTGCGCAAAAGCTCGAACATGAGCCCACGGCAGAAGATATCGCTCGGAGTTTAGAGAAACCAGTCGATGATGTTTCAAAAATGCTCCGCTTGAACGAGCGAATTGCATCGGTGGATACACCGATCGCGGGAGACAGTGAGAAAGGTTTGCTCGACATTATTGCCGATGAGAATGAGGATGGACCCGAAGGCGCGCTTCAAGACGAGGACATGCGTGAGCGTTTGTTGGGTTGGATCGACTCGTTGAATGCGAAACAAAAGGAAGTGATCGCACGGCGTTTTGGATTGCTCGGTTATGAGCCATCGACCCTCGAAGATGTGGGGCGCGAAATCGGTCTCACTCGCGAGCGAGTGCGGCAGATTCAAGTCGAGGCTTTGCGTCGTCTCAAGGAATTGATGGAACAACAAGGCCTCTCGAACGAATCCGTGTTCTCTCGCGAATAATTTAAAAATCAATTCATCGTGGCGCTATTTCATCGACTTTAATTGATAAAGTAGCGCCAACGCTTCCCGAGGGGATAAATCATCGGGATGAATCGCATCGAGCTGTTGCAAGCGGGGATCGATTGGCGAATCTTTCTGCTCAGCAGGCGCAGGAACGTCCAATGATAACTGTGCCCCCGCTGCGGTGTCGCGGTTATTTTCGAGCTCAGTCAGGCGCGCTCGGGCACGATGAATGACACGCTCAGGAACGCCAGCGAGTTGGGCTACTTGAATCCCAAAGCTCTTGCTCGCCGCGCCATCGCGGACGTGATATAAAAACGCGATCGTATCTCCATGCTCCGTCGCATCGACGTGTACATTCACGACCTCAGGATACAGGCTACTGAGTTCAGTTAACTCAAAGTAATGGGTAGCAAAGAGAGTCATGGCGCCAAGCTCTGCTAATGCCTCTGCACTAGCCCAAGCCAACGACATTCCATCGTAGGTTGAGGTTCCTCGTCCAATTTCATCCATTAGAACGAGCGATTGCGAAGTCGCATTATGAAGAATGGCTGCTGTCTCTGTCATTTCAACCATGAAAGTCGATCGCCCGGAGGCGAGTTCATCCGCGGCACCGATGCGAGTAAAGATACGGTCAATTGGACCGATCGTGGCGCGCTCTGCGGGCACAAAGCTGCCGGTGTGTGCGAGAAGTGCGATCAGTGCGGTTTGACGCATAAAGGTCGACTTACCACCCATGTTTGGTCCGGTTATCACATGGACGCGGCGGTCTTTTGTGAAGGTCACGTCGTTTGCAATGAATGGTTGCTCTGAAAAACATTCAACGACTGGGTGACGCCCCCCACGAATGGTTAGCTCAGCCTCGGTTGTAAATTCTGGTTTGATATAGTTTAAACGTTGGGCTCGTTCAGCGAAGCAACAAAACACATCAAGTTCAGCCAAATCACGAGCACAATCTTGTAGCGCTCCTAATGAGGGAAGCAGAGCTTCCAAGATCGCTTGGTAAATGGTTTTCTCAATCGCAAGTGCACGACTTTGACTTTGGAGCACTTGGTCCTCAAACGTCTTGAGCTCAGGAATGATATATCGTTCCGCATTTTTGAGGGTTTGCCGACGTTGATAGTCGTCAGGCACTCGATCTGCGGCTAAACGGCTGAGCTCAATATAAAACCCATGAACCTTGTTATAACCGACTTTGAGATTCTGGATTCCGGTCCGCTCGCGTTCACGGGCTTCGAGTGCGGCGAGCTGTTCGGTTCCTCCATCGCTGAGTGCCCGATAATGATCGAGGTCAGCATTGTAGCCAGGGCGTATGACTCCGCCATCGCGAATCAAGACAGGCGGATTATCAATGATGGCGCTCGCCAACAGCGAATGGACATTTTCGAACTCTGGGAATGCCTGCAGTACCGTCTGATTTGCCGCAAGAAGCGACGCATTGATCTGCGGGATATGTGCCAAAGCATGACGTAATCGCGCAAGATCGCGAGGACGGGCCGATTGCAAAGCAATACGCGCAAGAATTCTTTCCAAGTCGCCGAGTTCTCTTAGAAGGGGTTGCAGCGTGGCAGCCAGACCACTGTGAAGGATCGTTGCTACCCGATCTTGCCGAGATCTAAGTTGATGTATATCGCGCAGCGGCCTGTGGAGCCAACGTTTAAGAAGCCGACTACCCATGGGTGTCTTGGTTTTATCTAAAACCGCAGCGAGTGTGTGATTCTCACCACCTTGCAGATTCTCTGTTAGCTCAAGGTTACGTCGGGTACTCGCGTCGAGATGAATCGCTTCTCGTCCATATTCTTGTTGCAACCCACGAAAATGAGGAAGCGCAGCGCGTTGCGTGTCCTTAATATACTGAAGGACGCAACCCGCTGCGGGAATACCTGGATGATCACGCGCGATACCGAACCCCTGAAGATCATGAGTCTGAAACTGGCGAGTCAAGGCAGAGAATGCACTTTCGCTATCGAAATCCCACTCAGGACGCCGACGAAGACCATTGAACACCGCTAACGAGGGGGGTAAGACAAGCGTTTCTGGATAGAGTAATTCTGCTGGCTTTAGGCGTTCGAGTTCAGCGACCAAGGCTGCTTCACTCGAGGGGTGACTCACCACAAAGCGGCCACTGCTGATGTCTGCAGTCGCGAGACCCCAGCCACTGTCTTGTGGATAGATCGCCACCAATAAGTTTTCACGATACGCATCAAGTAGGGCTTCATCGGACACCGTCCCTGGCGTTAAGATGCGGACTACTTTCCGTTCGACAGGACCTTTACTCGTTGCTGGATCGCCAACTTGTTCACAAATGGCAACAGACTCTCCCATACGAATCAGACGGGCCAGATAGTTTTCCGCTGCATGGTAGGGGACTCCGGCCATCGGAATGGGACGTCCCGCGGATTGGCCACGTTGAGTTAATGAGATATCAAGCAGATCGGCGGCGCGCTCGGCATCGTCATAAAAGAGCTCATAGAAATCGCCCATTCGGTAAAATAGGAGAATATCGGGATGTTCGGCTTTGATCGCCAGGTATTGTTGCATCATTGGCGTGTGCGCAGAAGCTGATTTGCTCATGGGTCCCTGTTATTCTTATGTGATTCAGAGGTGATTGCGTAATGATCCTTAATTTGGTGGCAAATGCCAAGCGTGCTCCGCATAATAAATGCGCGAACAAGACTTTCAGCTTACAGGAATTTTTGGTGTGAACCTAGAAACTGAATTATCCGAATCACTGCATGCGCTTGCGAGTTTACTGAAGCAACGATATTGGCGGTTGGGCTCTGCTGAGTCATGCACTGGGGGAGGACTTGCTTATGCTTGCACGGCGCTGTCAGGAAGTTCGGACTGGTTTGAAGGGAGCATTGTAAGCTACAGCAATGCAATGAAAATCAATCTCCTTGGGGTGCCTGTGGAGACCCTAAAAGCATTTGGCGCAGTGTCTCACGAAACCGCGGAGGCCATGGTACGTGGATTGCAAACTGCGCTTGGCGTGCAGGCTGCGGTGAGTATTACGGGAATTGCAGGGCCAACGGGAGGAACGGCAAATAAACCTGTTGGAACGGTGTGTTTTGGATTCGCGATGGATAAAAACACATGGACTGATATCCAGTACTTTCACGGAGAAAGAGATGAAGTTCGCCGACAGTCGATTATCTACGCGGTGTCACAAATAATAAAATATCTTCGTGAAAACAAATAATTACATTAAGAATGAGCAGCCTTTCGAAAAAAAATTCTATCATAGCTTGATACTGTATAGATAAACAGTATACTTGACGAGGTACTTTCCTCAGGAATCTGGAGCAGCAACGATGAGCAACAACGATAACAAGCAAAAGGCACTGACCGCAGCCCTTGGTCAAATTGAGCGTCAATTTGGAAAAGGTGCGATTATGCGTCTGGGCGATAACCGAGCGATGGACATTGAAGCCATCTCAACGGGCTCACTTAGTCTTGATATTGCTTTAGGCATTGGTGGTCTCCCATGTGGGCGTGTGATCGAGATATTTGGTCCTGAATCGAGTGGTAAAACAACGCTCACCTTGCAGGTTATTGCGGAAGCACAAAAAAATGGCAAGACCTGTGCGTTCGTTGATGCTGAGCATGCATTGGACCCAGTCTATGCCGAGAAGCTCGGTGTGAATGTCGATGAATTGCTCGTTTCGCAGCCAGATACCGGAGAACAAGCACTCGAGATCTGTGACATGTTAGTTCGTTCTGCGGCGGTTGATGTCATTATTGTTGACTCGGTCGCAGCCCTGACACCCCGTGCGGAAATTGAGGGTGAGATGGGAGATACGCACGTCGGCTTACAAGCCCGCTTGATGTCACAAGCGCTCCGTAAGTTGACAGCCAATATTAAAAAATCAAACACCATGTGCATCTTTATTAACCAGATTCGGATGAAAATTGGCGTGATGTTTGGTAACCCAGAAACGACGACCGGTGGTAACGCGCTTAAGTTCTATTCTTCGGTTCGTCTGGATATTCGTCGCACCGGAGCACTCAAAGAAGGCGACGAGGTCGTTGGAAATGAAACGCGAGTGAAGGTGGTTAAGAACAAGGTTGCGCCTCCGTTTAAGCAGGCTGATTTCCAGATCATGTATGGCGCTGGAATTTCAAAAGAAGGTGAGCTGATTGACTTGGGCGTTAAGCATAAGATTGTTGAGAAATCCGGTGCTTGGTATAGCTATAAAGGCGATAAGATTGGTCAAGGGAAAGCAAACTCAATGAAGTTCTTAACTGAGAACCCAGCGATTGCTCAAGAAATTGAAAAGCGTTTGCGCGATATGTTACTTCTCAAGCCAACGATTCCTGCAGAAGAGGCGATTGCGAATCCGGGTGAAGAGGACGCATAGGTTCGCATCTCGGAAGGTTAAACAGAGAAAAAAGCCGAATTTTTATTCGGCTTTTTTTGTGTGAGATTCAGACAGACGGACTTTAGGATAAAGTAACCGGGGAATTAGTTTCGCTTCCATGTGTTCAAGGGTATGCTAGAACGAATAGAACAAAATGCGTGCTGCTGCTTGTTTTCCGAATTCTACGTAAGATTGGTTTTGATAGTGATAAGAGAGTATTTCCAGTGAACCGCTTCCATCGATTTTCCTCTACCTGTATTTTTCTCGGCATGTTAAGTACCTCGGTCATGGGACTTAGCGCATGCTCACCCGCACCGCAAGATTCGAGTGTGGTTCAACAGCAACAGGCGTCGCAGCTTCTTGCAGCCACTTTTGAAGAATATAGCCACGCATTGATGGCTCTTGAGCCAATGCGTGCGACCTTTCGAGGGCAACACCAATACAACGATCAACTACCGAATATCTTTAGTGCAGAGCACCGAGAGAGACGCCGCCTTTTAGAGGAAGAGTATCTCGCTGTTTTAAATCGCATTAACCCGGAGCTTCTGAATGCAGATGATCGGTTGAGCTATCGAATTTTTCGGTACGAGCGGGAGATGGAATTAGCGCGCATGGCGCATCCAGAGCATCTCATGCCACTCAATCAGTTTTATAATATGACCAATACTTGGGCGATGCTCGGCTCAGGGACTTCGGCACAACCATTTCGTGATGTGCGGGACTATGAGAATTGGGCGGCGCGAATGGAACGCATTCCAGTTTTGATTGATGAAATGATCACCAATATGAATGAAGGGATTGCACAGGGTGTCACTCAACCTCGAGTATTGATGGAGCGCGTGCAGACTCAAATTGCAGCTCATCTGGTGGATGACCTGCAAGAGAGCCTGTTTATGCGTCCAATTCTCTCGTTTCCCGAAGGTGTTTCCGAGGCGGATCAAGTGCGTCTTGCTGAGCGCTATGAAACCTTGTTGAGTGAAACCGTGCTTCCGGCGTATCAACGCCTTTTTGATTACCTAGAGCGCGACTATATTCCAGCATCGCGGACCGGCAGCTATGGGATTGGTTCTTTGCCTGGAGGGCAGGCATGGTATCAGTTCCTTGTGCAATGGCATACCACCACACCGATGACGGTGACCGAAGTTCATGAAGTTGGGCTTGCAGAAGTCGAGCGGATTCAGAGTGCTATTCAAGCCGTCATGGATGAAGTCGAATTCGAGGGCTCGATGGAAGCTTTTTTTGTGTTTACTCGCGACGATCCGCAATTTCACTACAGTTCCCGAGAAGAAATGCTTGAAGACTATCGCGCGTTCGCCGCAAAAGTCGATGCAGTATCTGATCGGTTATTTTTCCCAGAAATGCTCCCGCAAGCCGATTACGAAATTCGCAAGGTTGAACGGTTTCGCGAACGCAGTGCAAGTTCAGGAAGCTACTCACGCCCGAGTGAAGATGGCTCACGACCTGGAATCTTTTATTTAAATACCTATGATTTGCCGTCTCGTCCCACATGGGCAAAAGGTGCGCTCACTCTCCATGAAGCGGTTCCAGGCCATCATTATCAAATTGCGTTACAACAAGAACTGACGCATTTACCGGATTTTCGACGGTTTGGAAGCATCACCGCGTACATTGAAGGCTGGGGATTGTATTCAGAATCGTTGGGGGATGAATTGGGAGTTTATGATGCATACGACCGTTATGGTGCGTTGATTGCAGAGCTTTGGCGAGCGATTCGCTTAGTCGTGGATACGGGTATCCATGCGAAAGGGTGGAGTCGTCAAGAAGTACTCGATTATATGGCAGCGAATGCGCCAGTCGGTGAGGCAAGACGGGTTTCTGAGGCAGAACGATTTATGGCGCTGCCGGGACAAGCGCTCGCTTACAAAATTGGTCAGCTGCACATTCAGTCTTTACGTGATCGCGCAGAAGCCGCGCTTGGTGAGGGTTTTGATGTGCGAGAGTTCCATCGTCAGGTGCTGAAAAATGGCTCGCTTCCGCTAGCAATTCTGGAAGAAGAGATTGATGCGTGGATTGCACGTGAAATGTAACGTAAGCTTATTTTAGGGCAGTTTGGGTGATGTGAGGGAATGCGATGAAACCTTTAAAAATTGGTCTTGCGTTGGGCTCGGGAGCGGCTCGCGGTTGGGCGCACATTGGAGTTATTCGAGCGCTTGAAGAGATGGGAGTTGAGCCCGATATTGTGACGGGAACGTCGATCGGTTCGCTTGTAGGTGGTGCCTACGCTGCCGGGAAGCTAGACGAACTTGAACAGTGGGTACGCGATATGGACCGCTGGACTGTGTTTAATCTTCTTGATCTCGGACTGTCTGGCGGTGGAATGATTTCGGGCAAGAAGGTCTTTGATCATGCGCGCGAGCGCTTTGGGAAGACAGATATTCGTTCGCTCCAGCGTCGTTATGCAGCCATCGCCACGGATCTGTACACAGGAAAGGAAATTTGGCTCCGAGAAGGCGATCTTTTTAGCGTTGCCCGCGCCTCCTGTGGAATGCCTGGCTTACTCGCACCCACAGCGCATGACGGACGCTGGCTGGTCGATGGTGCATTAGTTAATCCGGTCCCAGTATCTCTTGCGCGCGCGCTTGAAGCAGATTTTGTCATCGCAGTTCATCTAAATTCTCAAGTTCATGTGGATGATGACGATGAGTTCCCACCACACGATCAAGCACCCCAAAGTGAAAACGATAAAACCGCGAAGGACGCGGAGCAAAAAGCGCGCGCGGAGCGTCAAGATGAGCTCGAGGATGAAGAAGAACAGGGGCTCTTTCAAAACTTTTTGGCTCGTAGTCAGAACTATATGGACCAAGTACGTAGCAAGTTTAATAAGGAACCGCGCTCACCAAGCATGCTCGGTGTGATGGCCGGTTCCATCGATATTATGCAGGAACGGATTACCAAAGCGCGTATGGCGGGTGATCCGCCGGATATCTTGCTGCAACCGAAACTTGGCAGCATCGGTTTGCTCGAGTTCGATCAAGGGGCTGATGCGATTCGTATTGGGTACGAGACAACCATGCGCTTGAAAGATTTAATTCTTGATGAAATCCGCATTATGTATAAGCGTCGGAATGGCGGTCCAACGCTTCCGAAGACTAAAAAGCGGAGTTCAGAGCAAAAGAAAATGAGTCCTTCCAAAGCTGGGAAATAAATTGAATAACCGCTCCGAGAAGGTTATTTCGATTAACTTCACTGAAGTTAAGGTTGCTTTGGTTGCTTGATAATACAATCGACCGGACACACAGGGATACACTGCGGTTGATCGTAATATCCCGCGCACTCGGTACAGGCGAGAGGATCAATCTGATAGTGAGCCGAGCCCAGATGAATCGCATCATTTGGGCATTCCGGTACACACATATCACAATTAATACAATCCGCGGTAATCTGTAATACCATATTAAACCGCCTGTCTTACGATTGCTTGCGCTGGACGATCCACAGAATCGTTGCGAAGAATCATCATATACGCGTCAACAGACTGCGTGTTCAATTCTTGGGGCACTTCAATCCATGCCATATAACCTGAGCCTGGAACGGTTGGAATTGATGTTCCGGCTACATCAAATAGTCCCACACAGCGTGTCGTGATGTTGCCCTGAGGAGTCATCCATTCAAGCATGTCTCCCAAAGAAAGTTTATTTTTCACAATAATCTCGGCCGTGCGCTTGCCTCCGACACGTGATTCAGTGCCGGTTAACTCAGCGACAATCTGTTGTGAACCCGGTTGATGACTGGATTGATAGTTTTGTAACTCCGATTGCGTTACATGCCGGCGTAAAAAGCCTTCTGTGAATCCTCGATTTGCCATCCCATCGAGTGCCACTAAAAGCTCAGGATTAAAAGGACGACCGGCTACAGCATCGTCGATAGCTTGTCGATACACTTGTGCAGTGCGGGCGACATAAAACGGCGACTTGGTGCGACCTTCAATCTTCAGCGAGTGAATACCCATGTGAGTCAGTTCTGCCACATGCTGAACGGCGCGTAAATCGCGGGAGTTCATAATGTAAGTTCCATGCAAGTCTTCAAACATTGGCATGAACTCCCCTGGACGCTGAAGCTCTTCAAGCATAACGGCATCCTGAAGCAATTTGGGGAGCGGATTGATTTGACCCACTGAGTCCTCCACGGCGGGACTTACACGATACTGCCAACGACACGCATTGGTGCAGGCCCCTTGATTTGGATCGCGCTTATTGAAGTACCCGGATAAAAGGCATCGACCTGAATAGGCCATGCAGAGCGCACCGTGAACAAAGACCTCTATCTCCATTTCGGGTACACGGGTACGAATCTCTGCGATCTCCGCCAATCCAAGCTCACGTGATAAAATAATTCGTTGAACACCGGCTTGCTGCCAAAATTTGACCGCCGCCCAGTTCACCGTATTTGCTTGGACTGATAAATGGAGAGTTTGATCTGGGAAATGCGTCTGTAGCAACCAGATTACGCCGGGATCAGATACAATCAGGGCATCCGGCTTCATGTCTATAATGGGACGAATTTGCTCGACAAAGTGCTGAATCTTCGCATTATGAGGTGCGATGTTGCACACCACATAGAATTTCTTGCCTTGCTGTTGAGCCTCAGAGATGCCTTCAGCTAGCTGTGGCAGATCAAATTCATTGTTGCGCACACGAAGGCTAAACCGAGGTTGGCCAGCATAAACAGCATCTGCGCCATAGGCAAAAGCCATCCGCATTGCTCGAAGGCTGCCTGCCGGTGAGAGTAATTCAGGTTGCACGATGGGGAACTCCGTCAGTTGGCTTGCATGGGCACAGTGTACGGATCCGCAGGTGCAGTTGTTTGATCTAGTGCAAAGATGAGGGCACATTGCCAATAAAACTACCCAAGGAGGGGTAGGGTACCACCTCTTTCCGGTAATGATATTTTTTTGATCCACCGATTAGTATACGCCTTGTACGCCGAGCCCGAAGCTCTTAGGCCATGTGTTTGCTGGTGATGAATTCGGAGCCGTGGCAATTCTGCCACCAGGGTCGTCTTGGAAACGAGGCGACCTCCCGACTAGGAAAGGTGTGGATATGCAACTGACAGACCGCTATGCGCGTCGCTTTCATTACTTGCGACTCTCAATCACTGAGAGCTGCAACTTCAAGTGCAACTATTGTTTGCCCGACGGGATGGATTGTGGCTCTCGTCGCGATGAACTTACGTTGCCTGAAATCGAACGTCTTGTTTACGCCTTTGCCCTCGCAGGAACACAAAAAGTGCGAATTACCGGGGGAGAGCCTTCGTTACGCCGCGATCTTACCGAAATTATTCGTATCTGTAAGGATACTCCGGGAATTCGTGAAGTTGCGATTACAACCAATGGATATCGTTTGGAGCGTGACATTGAATCGTGGCATGCGGCTGGACTTGATGCAGTTAACGTGAGTGTTGATAGTCTAGACACTGGTACCTTTCAAATGATTACCGGAGATAGCCGGCTACCGAGTATCTTACGTGGGATTGAAAAAGCGCTTTCGTTAAACCTACCGAAAGTGAAACTCAACGCGGTTCTCCTACGGGGCTATAATTTTGGCGAATTCGATCAATTCCTGAGTTACGTAAAGGACCATCCCGTCGCACTTCGCTTTATTGAGTTAATGCAGACCGGAGATAACCGGAAGTACTATCAACAGCAACACGTAAGTGGTTCAGTAATTCAGCGTCGACTTGAACAAACCGGATGGCAGCGAATTCAGAAGAGTAAAACAGCAGGTCCAGCGCAAGAATATGCGCATCCGGACTTTGCTGGCAAACTCGGTTTGATCATGCCATACAGCAAAGATTTTTGTGCTGATTGCAATAGATTGCGTGTCTCTTCCCGTGCGGAGTTATTTATGTGCCTGTTTGCGGCACAACATCAAAGTTTACGTCACTTACTACAAGACGATGCCCCCGATGCGGTCATCGAGTTTCTGCAACAGACGCTCCACAACAAAGAAGCGGCGCATCACTTACACGAAGAATTTACTGGAGCCACCCGTCACCTAGCGATGATTGGAGGTTAGTGTGCAGAGGATTTCAGGCATTCTACTGGCAGGTGGTCAATCACGTCGAATGGGCCGTGACAAAGCGTGGCTGCCGGTACCCTGCCATAGTACAAATAGCCCTCCCATTCTTTTGGAGTTCATGCTCGAGCGATTGTACACGGCCGGTATTGAGCGCGTTGCTGTGAGTTGCAACCGGTCCGATTTACCGCAGTCAATTCCTGGAAATATTCTGATTAGCGATCGTGGTATCTCGAATGGCCCGCTCACGGGGATTGCAAGTTGTCTTGATGCACTTCCTGACGGACGCGTCGTGATTATTCCTGTGGATATGCCAGGGTTGTCAATTAGCGCGATTCATCAGCTAATGCACCACACTGGTGTCGTGTGTTATCGAGACCATGCACTACCGTGTGGGATAGTTAACTGCACCGAGACGCGTTCGCTCGTCTCACAGCGTGCGCTGCAAAATGGGCGATCCGCATCGGTTCGAGCCCTGTTAGATGAGTTGCACGTAGAGCATCTACGCTGTAGTTCTCGAGATGGATTGATAAACACCAACACACCCGAGGAATGGCAGCAGTTTTGGGAACAGGAGAGGGGTTATGACAAAGCGTGTTGCTGAATTTAAGGCTCTTGGAGTGACCATTGTAACCTGTGGTCGTAGTCCGGAACGCCCTGATAGTACGGGTGACTATCTTCATCAGGCGCTGAATGATGCGGGGCATGAGGTGATTGCTCGGCATCGAGTGCCACATAATCGTCACCAGATTCGCGCTGTTGTGAGTGCATGCATTGTGGAGCCACGGGTCGATGTTGTCGTTTTAAATGGTGGGACTGGATTTGCGCAGGATAATCAAACAGTCCAAGCGATCACACCTTTGTTTGATCGCATGATCAGCGGGTTCGGCGAGATCTTTCGGCAATTAAGCTTCGCGGAAATTGGTGGCGCCAGTATTCAAAGTGAGGCCACCGCAGGGTTGGCGAATGGCACATTAATCGTTGCATTGCCAGGAGCTCAACAAGCCGCAGCCTTGGCATGGGAAAGAATCCTCAAAAACCAACTTGATGGGCGAACTGGCCCATGCAATTTCATTCCGCATCTAGTTTCCTCTCTGGGACCGTGTCGGAAGTCAGAGCTAACGAAGTGAGAAACGAATGAACCACGAATTAACCCATCTGAATCAATCCGGTGAAGCACACATGGTGGATGTTTCACAGAAAGAAACAACACATCGAATGGCTCGCGCTGGTGCCGTTTTGCAGACAAATCAAGATGTCGTTGCATTGGTAGAACAAGCTTCCGCCAAAAAAGGCGATGTCATAGCGACTGCGCGTATTGCTGGAATCATGGCAGCGAAGAAAACGTCAGATTTGATTCCGCTCTGCCATCCATTAGCACTGACCCAAGTAAGTATTGATGTGGAAATGCAACCTCAGCAAGGAAGAATTTATCTAACCGCACAGTGTGTGGTCGCCGGACAAACGGGTGTCGAGATGGAGGCTTTGACGGCGGTGTCAATCGCGGCACTAACCTTATACGACATGTGCAAAGCGGTTGACCCCAGCATGACGATAGAACAGACGTATTTGATTGAGAAAACTGGCGGCAAAAAAGGCCATTGGAAATCTGTCAAAGGTAATCTCGCGCATCACGCGACGAGAGATTTAGGGTAGGTAAAAAGGTATGACTCGAATTCGATTTTTTGCATTGCTGCGCGAACGTCTAGGTGTTAGCGAATGGCACTACGCGCAAGAGAAACCGGTAGACGTTGAAGCACTTATTCGGATCCTCAAAGCTGAAAGTCTTGCGTGGGAGACCGAGTTGAATGCGCAAGAGGTTCTAGTGGCGGTAAATCAAGCGTTAGTCGAACGATCATTTATCGTTAACCCAGGCGACGAAGTCGCGCTTTTTCCACCGGTTACCGGGGGCTAAGATGAAGACGATCATCCGCGTACAAATGGAAGCCTTCTCTGTTGGTGACGAATATGAGCGACTCACGCATGATCCGGATTGTGGAGCAGTTGTCACCTTTACTGGGCTAGTCCGTGATTTGCCTCACGCGGCGATCCAAGCGTTAGAACTAGAACATTATCCGGAAATGACCGAGCGTATGCTTCAGGGTATCGCAGATCAAGCGCGTCAGCGGTGGTCTGTGCGCGGGATAACGATTATTCATCGGATCGGTCGCCTGACCAGGAACCAGCCGATCGTGTTTGTGGGCGTGGCAAGTGCACATCGCCATTCCGCCTTCCAAGCTGCAGAATTTATAATGGACTTCTTAAAAACCCGAGCTCCATTCTGGAAGAAAGAGGAAACCAGTGATACCTGCTACTGGGTTGCGGCGAAAGCCAGTGATCAGCGTGCTGCGAAGCGCTGGGAACAGGACAGCGCTCAATGAGAATGATGCTCTGGGTTGTGCGGGTTTTGCTGTGTTTCGGCTTAACTGCTGGGACCGTATATCCTGCGCATGCTGATAGACCCTTGCAGCTAGCCGTTGCATCGGACTTGCGCTTTGCAATGCAGGATATGATTCGTGCCTATAACGATAAATATCCTAACTACCGAGTCCAATTGATTTTTGGCTCGTCCGGTAAGTTGACCACACAAATTCAACATGGCGCCCCCTATGATATCCTCTTCGCTGCAGACATCGCATTTCCCGAGCGCTTGGTTAGCGCAGGGCTTGCAGCGGGCGATCCTGAGCCCTACGCTCTTGGAAGGCTCGTATTGTGGAGTCGTCATCTTCCGGTGGAGTCGCTAGGAATCGAAACTTTGGAGCAGCCCCGTGTCCGCCGGATCGCCATCGCCCAACCGCAGCACGCGCCCTACGGTATGAGAGCACAGCAAGCACTCGAAAAACTCGGGCTATGGGATACGCTCAGTCACAAAATTGTCTATGCGGAGAATATTGCGCAAGCAGCGCAAATGGCTCAATCCGGTGCAGTTGATGTTGCGATTATCGCGCAAGCATTGGCGCGTTCATCGGGAATGCAACATCGTAATTATTACTTATTAGATGAGGCACTTCATGAACCCCTTGTACAAGGCTTTGTCGTTACAATTCGAGGAAACACACATCCGCAGTTAAATGATTTTCTTAAATTTATCCAGTCGAGCGACGCGGCCGTAATCAAGCAGCGGTATGGTTTTGGGTTGATATCCACACTGGAAGCACGCAATGATTGAGCTTTCAGGCGCCGACTGGCAGGCAATTCAATTAACTTTGAAACTCTGCGCGTACACCACGATCATTTTGTTATGCATCGCTACGCCAATCGCATGGTGGCTTAGCGGAGGACGTAGCCCTCTGCGTACATTTGTGCAAGCAATTGTAGCACTACCCTTGGTGTTACCACCGACAGTACTTGGCTTTTACCTTCTTCTAGTTCTCGGTCCTGAGGGGTTGATCGGTGGAACGCTCGAATCATTCGGCGGGAGACATTTGGCATTTAGTTTTGAGGGGATTCTGTTCGCCTCAGTGCTCTATTCAATGCCTTTTGCTGTGCAGCCGCTTTATGATTCATTTTCACGCCTTGGACGACGGCCTGTGGATGTTGCTGCGAGCTTGGGAGCGGGGCCATTGGATCGTTTCTTTACCGTCGTCTTACCCATGTGTCGCGGTGGATTTGTGGTCGCTGCCACGCTCTCATTTGCTCACACCATTGGAGAGTTTGGAGTCATTTTGATGTTGGGCGGAAGTATTCCTGGAGAAACCAAAGTACTCTCTGTTTTAATCTACGATCATACAGAAGCGATGAATTACGGAGCAGCGCATCAACTTTCCCTTATGTTGTTGGTGTTCTCTTTATTGGTGCTATTTACGGTCTACGCGATCAACAAACGCTTTGAGGTTGTTCGCATATGACGTTGACAGTAAAAACCCATTGGCATCGTCCAGACTTTACGCTTTCGGTGGATATGGCGTTTCCATCGCAAGGTATTACGGCTTTATTCGGTCGCTCAGGTTGCGGAAAAACCAGCCTATTTCGGGTGATATCTGGACTGGAACGGGTTGCAGACACGTATGTGTCTTTTCAAGGCCGAGCCTGGCAAAGCAACGCGCAGTTTGTGCCTTTGCATCACCGTCGAATTGGATTTGTGTTTCAAGAGGCAAGCCTGCTCGAGCATCTCTCAGTGCGAGATAATTTACTGTATGGTTACCGCCGAACGCCAGAAGCTGAGCGACGCTTGCAGTTAGATGAAGTCACTGACTTACTCGCTATCAAACCGTTATTGAATCGCCGCATTCATGAAATCTCAGGTGGCCAGCGGCAACGAGTGGCACTCGGCCGAGCTTTACTCTCAAGCCCACAGTTACTGTTACTGGACGAACCCTTTGCCGCACTCGATAGCGCAACGAAGAACGAAATTATTCCTTATGTCCGTGAAATGACCAATCGCTGGGCGATCCCCGTTATTCTCGTTAGCCATGATGTGCGCGAAGTAGAGCAACTTGCAGACTATGTTGCATTGATGGAGGAGGGCACCGTTCGGAGTTTGGATACCCTTGAGCAAACCATGCGTGATCCACACAGTCCGTTATTTCGTGAAGTGGAGCCCGCCACAGTTCTCAGTGGAAATGTCACTGCACAGTCCGGTCCTCGGATTTTTCAGATCTCTGACGGAACTTGCACTTGGTTGACGCATTCACCTCGCCCATTAACAATCAATGAATCGGTTCGCTGTCAGGTGAAGGCATCCGATGTCGCCATCGCCTTACAACCACTGCAAGGAATAAGTATTCGAAACCAGTTTGTTGCGGTTGTTGAGTCGCTCGGGAATGAGCAGGGTGGTCCTGTGCTCCTGAAATTAGAGAACGGTCATCTCATATTTGCAGATATCAGCGAAGAAGCTGTTGATGAGCTTCGCTTAAAAGTCGGGCAATCCGTGATTGCCCTGATCAAATCAGCTGCAATTCTTGTGTGAGCTCTCTCTTGTTCTAAAAATAAGGGGCTTGCAAAATCTCGACGGTTACCTTCTCACCGGGTTGAACGCTACCTTGTTCGTTCGATAGACGGATTAAACAATTTGCATGGCAAATGGAAGAGAGCATTCCAGAACCTTGTGGACCTGCGCTGAATACCTGATTTATACCATCTTTAGTCTTCAGAACACCGCGTTGGAAATCCGCCCGGCCAGGGCGTTTTTTCAGAGGCTCACCTGCCACCGCATGAATGAGAAGTGGGGGTGTTGATAATTTACCTGCTAATTTATATAACGCAGGAAGTGCCAGTTGCTGCAATGTTACAGTTGCCGAAACAGGATTCCCCGGAAGACCAAAAAACCAGCTGCCATTCACTTGCCCAAAGGCAAAGGGTTTCCCGGGTTTCATCGCAACCTTCCAAAACCCGACATTCCCCATTTTTTCGATCACTTGCTTCGTATAGTCTGCATCGCCGACGGAAACACCTCCCGAACAGACAATTGCATCCGCTCGACTCGCTGCGGCAACAAAGGCATCGGCAATTTCCATTTCATTGTCGGGGATAAGTCCAAGATTCAAAACGTTAAATCCCGCTCGCTCAAGCATAGCGTGAAGCACGAAGCGGTTGCTGTCAAAAATCTGATCGGAGCGACGAGGCTGACCAGGCTGAACCAATTCATCTCCGGTAGAAAATAAGGCGACGGTCAGTGGCTTGTAGACATTTAGCGTTGCGATGCCGAGCGATGCAAGGAGCCCAACATCCACTGGACGGATTTGATGCCCTCTCGCAAACACACGGGCACCTTGCGATAGTTCTTCACCTCTGCGTCGAATATGTTGCCCTATTTTGAAACTATTTAAGACGGTCATCTCCCGTGTGTGCGAATCCAATGAAGTGTCTTCGATTGGCACCACAGCATTCACTTCTTCCGGTACGGCAGCACCCGTCATAATGCGTATTGCTTGGCCACGTTTGATTTTTCCTTGAAACGGATGTCCAGCAAGCGCCTCTCCTATGACTTCAAATGTATGCAATCTAGTTTTGGTTTCGACCTCGTTAACCACCAATCCATAGCCATCCATTGCTGAATTGTTGTAGGCAGGGATATCGAGTTCGGAGATCACGTCCGCGGCTAAGATTCGGTCGACGGCCGCACTTAGCGGTATTTGTTCGTCTGTCATGCGCAACGAGAGCTGACCGAGCATGTGTTGCAGTGCTTCGGAAATGCTGAGCATTATGAGTTTCCTTGTTGGTTCACCATCCACACAGCGGCCTCAACGCGAGAGCGTAAGCCAAGTTTTTTCAAAAGGTGCTTGACGTGAACTTTTACGGTCCCGTCGGAGATGTCTAACTCTCTTGCAATAAGTTTGTTACTCAAACCTTTGGCAATTAAGCTCAGGATTTCATACTCGCGATTGGTCAGGTTATTTAAATCGGCCGTGTGACGGGAACTCGGCTTTCTGAGAGCAGATGCTAAGATCTCTGTGACCGCCTCGCTCATGACCATTTTGCCGTTCAAGGCGCGTTTCAGTTGGGCGATCAATTGCTCGGGATCCATATCTTTTAGCAAATAGCCATCAGCGCCAGCACTGATGGCTTCAACGACATCCTCATCCGCATCGGAGACAGTGAGCATAACAATACGCGAGGTGACGCCCGCATCGCGCATAGCGCGCAGGGTCTCCAGGCCGTCCATTCCTTGCATATTGAGATCAAGTACGACTAAATCCGGGTCAAGCTCAACAACCTGAGGTACCGCCTGCGCGCCACTGTTTGATTCACCAACGACCTTAATTTCATCTTCAAACTCGATTAACTGCTTCAAACCTTTGAGTAGCAGTGGGTGATCGTCTACGAGGAAGACGGTGAATTGTTCAGACATTGGGCTCTCCTTGATGTGTTTATCGGTTGGTTGGCGAAGCGCCACATTGATAGGGCTTATGTACCACTATTAGCGCGCATACGCTCTCTGAAAACATTGACCTAAATCATATTAGCAGGTGAAGTGCCCTCAACCGAGGTACACCGAAATATTTAAACGATTGTTTTGTTGATTTTTAACTTATTGAAAAATATACGCTATCAAATAAATTCACGCCCGATATACCTACTTAGGAGTACTTCTTATGCCTCAGTTTACGGTCAGGCGCCAGGGCTATTGTAAGACACCGTGCAAAGGCTTTCGTTTGTGATCTTTTGGGATACCTCTCCTGTCCTATGACCCTGTGTGAGTGGCTTGGCTAGTGGGTCTTTATTCTAAAAAGCAATATAAAACAGTGACTTGAAAATACTTAGAATACCAATTTGCGAGTAAGTAAAGGACAAGGGCGTCATTTGTATCCGCTTTACCGATGTTTGCGAACCAAGTGTAATGCTCCGGTCCTGTTCCATTATCGGGTCGCGTAGAACGAAATATTCCGTCGACCCATACGCTGGAGAATCAACATGAGTCAAAATAATGTCGGTGGCGTTTCCAAACGCAACACAAAGCGATTGAATGCTGATATCGACCGATGGGATGTCGAAAACCCCCAGTTTTGGGAGAATACCGGGAAGCGGATTGCGACACGGAATTTGTGGATTTCGATTCCGAACCTTTTGTGCGGATTTGCCCTTTGGATGATGTGGGGAATTATTACGGTCCAGATGTTAAATTTGGGTTTTCCCTTTGAAGCCAGTGAACTCTTTACGTTAACCGCAATTGCTGGGCTATCTGGTGCGACCTTGCGTATTCCAGCTTCCTTTATGATTCGCATTGCCGGCGGACGAAACACGGTGTTTTTGACCACTGCACTTCTATTGATTCCAGCCTTCGGTGCGGGCTTCGCGTTACAGAATCCTGATACTCCGTTATGGGTGTTCCAACTCCTTGCACTTGTTTCTGGGATCGGTGGAGGTAACTTCGCCGCCTCTATGAGTAACATCAGTACCTTCTACCCAAAGAGCCAACAGGGCCTCGCCCTTGGTATGAACGCTGGGTTGGGTAACTTCGGTGTGACAACCATGCAAATATTGATTCCCGCAGTAATGACAGTCGCGCTTTTTGCTTGGCTCGGAGCGGGTGAAAGTATGACACTGATTCGTGATAGTGGCACCTTAATTGGCCGAATTGAAGCTGGATCAGAAACCTACATTCAAAATGCCGGATTTATTTGGGTGGTGATTCTGATTCCGATGGTAATTGCCGCATGGTTTGGTATGAACAATCTGCGGACCATCACACCTCAAATTAATTCCACATTCACTGCATTCTTGCAAATCCTGGGATTGTACGGAATCGGTCTGTTCACGGCCGCTGTGGGGCTTTATTTGTACTTGCCTGCACCAACAGGGTTGGGAATTCTTAATCCGTGGCTCGCGGTGTTGTTGATCACGGGTGGAACTCTATTCTTGATGCGTATTATGCCTGGTCGGATTGGGGAAAACTCGAAGCGTCAGTTTGCGATTTTCAAGAATCAGCATACCTGGTCAATGACGATTCTGTATATCCTCACCTTCGGCAGCTTTATTGGCTTTTCCATGGCGTTGCCCCTCTCGATCACCGTGATCTTTGGGAGTTCTGCAGTGGAGGTTAATGGTGTGATTGAGCGGGTATCTAATCCCAATGCGCCCAGTGCGCTGACTTGGGCATGGATTGGTCCATTCGTTGGTGCGCTCATTCGCCCGGTCGGTGGTTGGATATCAGATAAGTGGGGTGGCTCGATCGTGACACAATGGATTGCGATAGTCATGGTTTTTGCCTCGGCAGCAGTGGGTTATGTGATGATGCTTGCTTATCAGTCCGAAACCCCTGAGCAGTATTTCCTGACGTTTATCGTACTCTTTATTTTAATATTTGCTGCAACTGGAATCGGGAATGGCTCTACCTTTCGCACGATAGGGGTTGTGTTTAACCAGGAGCAAAAGGGACCGGTACTCGGTTGGACTTCTGCGGTTGCCGGTTTCGGTGCATTTATTGCTCCGATGGTCATTGGTGATCAAATCCGAGGTGGAACGCCGGAATACGCAATGTATGGATTCGCAGTCTTTTATGCATTGTGTTTGGGATTGAATTGGTGGTTCTACTTGCGAAAGAATGCAAAAATTAAAAATCCATAATAGGACGCAGTGACGTGAAATCGCCCAGCATCAGCTGGGCGCTTTTTTCTCAGGCTAGTAAACCTCGGTTATCGGAACAGGAGATTTCAAATACATGGGTGTAAACTCGAAATAGACTCCGGTTCCACCCTCCGGACGCTTTTTAATATTGACCTCGCCACCTAAATGACGACCACGCTCGCGAATAATGGCAAGCCCATAATGATTCAGTTTTTCAGGTGTGTCGGGAATGCCCACGCCATTGTCTTCTATGGACAGCAAAATCCGATGCTCTGAGAGTTGCTCTATACGAATCCATACATCGCTCCCTTCGCTGTGGTGAATGGCGTTTTGACAACCTTCACGAATGATTTGTAAAAGATGAATCTCCTCATGCGGCGCGAGCGGAGCATTTTCGATACGTGATTCTACATGAACCCGCAATGAGCCTTGGTTTTGTAATTGTTTCGCGGTGTTATGCAGCGCCTCAAGAAATCCACCACCGTCCACTTTTAACCGGAAGGTGGTCAATAACTCTCGAAGTTGTCGATACGCTGAATCCAAGCCCTGTTTGAGCTCTTTTGATACGTCCTCAATCACGGCTTTATTATTATGTTCTATCGCTTTATTAAGCCGTGTAACCTGAATTTTCAGATAGGATAGTGCTTGGGCCAAGGAATCGTGCAATTCTCGGGCAATGACCGTGCGCTCTTTGACGAGCGTTAGGCGTCTTACTTGGTCTTCCTCATTGCGCACACTTAACGCGAGTGCGAGTTGATCTGACACAGATTGCAGGAGCTGCTGTTGCCAATCCGCTAGCTTCTCATCGAGTTCAAGACGACAAACGAGCACACCGAAATGTTGCGCGTCACGACGGAGTGGAAAACGATAGATGCGTTTGCCATTTTCTTCGGCACAGGTCTCGCCGCGATAGACGCAGTCATCACAATTCAAGCTGACACATTTCCCCTGAACGTTATCGCCTTGGAACTGTAAATATGGCGCTGAACCTCCTTCTGTGAGCAAACAGAGTTCGATGTCTGGCACGTCAAGGAGCAGTCGCAAGCGTTGAATAATCTGCTCAAAGTTATCGAAATTAACCGCTTTTTCGTTTGTTTTTTGGGCAATGTCGTACAAGAACATCAGGGTGGTGTGACTATGCTGAAGACTCTCGGTCTGCTCCTGTACCCGCTGTTCGAGCCGGCCATACATAAACCCGATGGTATCGCTCATTTTATTCATCGTTTTTGCGAGGGCACCGAGTTCGTCGTCAAAAGGGACGTGAACTCGTGCAGTGAAATCGCCTTGAGAAATGCGCTTTGCTGCTTGTCCAAGTTGAATTAACGGTTTTTCGAACCGCGTTTTTAATGAATGCATGACAAGAACAGTGACAAGGAGTGTCGCGATCAATGAAATAATTAACCACACTCGAAGTTGTTCAATCTTCGACTCAGCACTTTGTTGAATCGAAGTTACTAATGTATCTATCGCATTCACCTGTGCCGCAATGGCTTGCTCTAGGGCATGACCATCTAATCGTTGTTGGTCTATATCAAAGCGCAAGGTCTGCCAACGGCTATAGGCATCTTGATAGAGGCTTCGACTGCGTGCATCGCTGTAGGTATAGCGGCGGAAAATAGGGTGTTGCCATGACTGCTCGATTCGATTAAATGCTTGCTCTAGTTCTCCTGAGCTTGGTTCTTCGCGTAAGACTAGAAATCCAATTTGATAAGTCTGCATTCGGAGCGAGCCTGCCACGTTAATCGCTTCCGGATCTTCGTTTACGCGCTCGGAAAGCCAATACGATGCGATCAGTGTTACCACCGCGAGCGCTACAACGAGTAGCAGCCCAAAACTAATGCGTGCGATGAGCGAGACTGGGCGGTTATTCACGGGGAATACCTCTTTTTTGTTTTGAGCCATTTCTTGGCTAGGTAATGACTATTCAAATTACTCTGAAAGGCCTTATTTCGCAGGCATTTAAGGGCTTAACTCAAATACTCCATTGTGGGTAAAGCCCTTGTATTCTGCAGGATTCGGGCACTTTCAGCCTTGATTCAGATCAAGCATTATCGGGCACTAATCACCTAGTGTACTTCCTGAACTATGAATGCAGTAGCCCGACTGGAGTCTGAATAATGAGTCATTTACTCGATAAACTGCGCTTCTTTAAGTTAAAGAAAGAATCCTTTGCCGAAGGGCACGGGGTTCTTACTAACGAAGATCGCGCCTGGGAACAAGGATACCGCCAACGGTGGCAACACGACAAGGTCGTGCGCTCAACCCATGGCGTCAACTGTACGGGTTCGTGCAGTTGGAAAATTTACGTGAAAGATGGACTTGTCACTTGGGAAACCCAGCAGACCGATTATCCTCGCACACGCCCTGATTTACCGAACCACGAGCCGCGAGGATGTCCACGCGGAGCAAGTTACTCTTGGTATATTTATAGTGCGAATCGTCTTAAATACCCCAAAGTTCGCAAACAATTGATGAAGCTTTGGCGTGAGGCGCGCAGTAAACATAGTGACCCAGTGAACGCGTGGGCTTCGATCGTGTCGGATCCGAGCAAAGCAAAAAGCTACAAAGAGCGGCGAGGCTTAGGCGGCTTCGTACGTGCAAGCTGGGATGAAGTGAACGAGCTCATCGCTGCGTCAAATGTTTACACAACGAAAACATATGGACCGGATCGTGTCACTGGATTTTCGCCAATCCCCGCCATGTCCATGGTTTCGTATGCTGCGGGAGCCCGATATCTGTCACTGATTGGTGGTAACTGCCTCAGCTTTTACGACTGGTATTGCGATCTTCCCCCTGCATCACCGCAGATCTGGGGCGAGCAAACCGATGTGCCTGAATCGGCTGATTGGTACAATTCCAATTACATCATTGTTTGGGGCTCGAATGTGCCACAAACACGCACACCAGACGCACATTTCTTAACCGAAGTGCGCTATAAAGGCACGAAAACCTGCGTCATTACCTCTGACTATTCAGAGGCTTCAAAATTTGGCGATACCTGGCTTGCCCCGCGTCAGGGGACTGATGCTGCGCTAGCGATGGCATTTGGCCATGTCATTTTGAAAGAGTTCCATGTTGATCAACCAAGCGAGTATTTTACGGATTACGTGCGCCGCTACACTGACATGCCGATGCTCGTAATGTTGGAATCCCAAGATGACAAGCTAGTTCAAGGTCGTTTTTTGCGTGCCGCAGACTTGGTCAATAATCTCGGTGAAGAGAATAACCCAGATTGGAAAACTATCGCTATCGATCGTGATGGGGATCGTTTGGTCAGCCCGAATGGTGCAATCGGTTATCGGTGGGGACAGAAGGGTAAATGGAATCTTGAGCAGAAGGATCAGAAAGGGAATATCGATCTCCATTTGTCGCTCAAGGATCATGCTGATGAAGTGGTCGACGTTGCGTTTCCGTATTTTGGTGGAAAACCGCATGAATATGAGTATTTTCAGCACACGGATCACGATGAAGTTCAGCTACGAAAAATTCCAGCTAAACGCGTGCAATTAGCGAACGGCGAGACGGCACTGGTCGCCACAGTATTTGATTTGATGTTGGCAAACTATGGCGTAGACAACGGATTGAATGATCCGAATCGTGCACAAAGTTACGACGACGACGTGCCCTATACACCGGCCTGGCAAGAGAAAATTACTGGTGTGGATCCGAAAGATGTGATTCGAGTTGCCCGTGAGTTTGGCCGAAATGCGGACAAAACCAAAGGTCGCTCGATGGTGATTGTCGGTGCTGCATTAAATCACTGGTATCACATGGATATGAATTACCGTGGCCTGATCAATATGCTGATGATGTGTGGTTGTATTGGTCAGAGTGGCGGGGGCTGGGCTCACTATGTTGGGCAAGAAAAACTCCGTCCGCAGACTGGCTGGGCGCCTCTTGCTTTTGCACTCGATTGGCAACGCCCACCCCGTCATATGAATGGAACATCATTCTTCTACAACCATTCAAGTCAATGGCGGTACGAGAAGTTGGAAATGACGGAAGTTGTCTCTCCCTTGGCTAATCCGAATAAGTGGAAATCAAGCATTATTGATTACAACACTCGGGCTGAACGGATGGGCTGGCTGCCAAGTGCACCCCAATTGGGAACCAACCCACTCGGACTCGCGGCAGCGGCAAAAAAAGCGGGAATGGATGTCAAAGATTATGTGGTTTCCCAACTAAAAAATGGAAGCCTAAAGTTTGCCTGTGAGCAACCAGATAATCCACAGAACTTTCCGCGCAATATGTTTATTTGGCGTTCGAATTTACTGGGTTCATCCGGGAAAGGCCACGAATACATGCTTAAACACCTCTTAGGTACGAAGCATGGACTTCTCGGCAAAGATCTCGGCGACTTCGGCGGTCAGAAGCCGGAAGACGTTGAATGGGTAGATGAGGGCGCTGAAGGGAAAGTGGACCTTTGGGTTACCCTTGACTTCCGTATGTCCACCACGTGCTTGTATTCCGACATCGTGTTGCCAACCGCGACTTGGTATGAAAAAGACGACATGAATACTTCGGACATGCATCCATTTATTCACCCGTTAACCGCCGCGGTAGATCCAGTTTGGGAAGCTCGCAGTGATTGGGAGATTTTTAAAGGGATTGCCAAAGAGTTTTCGCGCGTGTGTCAAGGGCATCTAGGCGTTGAGCAAGACCTTGTTACCGTTCCGATGCAGCACGACACACCAAATGAATTGGCTCAACCGTATGGCGTGAAAGCTTGGTTTAAAGGGGAGTGCGATCCTATCCCTGGTCAAACGATGCCAAATCTAGTTCCGGTCGAACGAGATTATCCTAATACATACAAACGATTCACCTCGCTTGGCCCGCTTATGGACAAGCTTGGAAACGGTGGTAAGGGAATATCGTGGGATACCAAAGAAGAAGTCGAGTTCCTCGGAAAGCTGAATCGGACCCATGTGGAAGAAGGCGCGAATCAAGGGCGTCCGAAAATCGAGTCTGCGGTGGACGCCTGTGAGGTCATCCTTTCGCTGGCGCCCGAGACCAATGGTCACGTGGCCGTTAAAGCCTGGGGTGCATTGAGTGAATTCACGGGAAGAGATCATACGCACCTTGCGGTGCCTAAAGAGGAAGAAAAAATCCGCTTCCACGACATCGTGGCCCAACCACGCAAGATTATATCTTCACCGACTTGGTCTGGTTTGGAAGACGAACATGTCTCGTATAACGCGGGCTACACGAACGTTCATGAGCTAATCCCATGGCGGACCATTACAGGGCGTCAACAGTTTTATCAAGATCATGAATGGATGCGGGATTTTGGCGAAACGCTCTGTGTCTACAAACCGCCCATCAATCTCAAAACCGTACAGCCGATTTTGAATAAGCAACCGAACGGCAATAAAGAAATTGTGTTGAATTGGATTACCCCTCACCAAAAATGGGGCATTCACAGCACATACTCCGACAACTTGTTGATGCTGACACTGTCTCGGGGCGGCCCAATCGTCTGGCTCAGTGAAATCGATGCAAAAGCGGCAGGAATTGAAGATAACGACTGGATTGAAATCTTCAACGTCAATGGTTCGATCTCTGCGCGCGCGGTGGTATCCCAACGGGTTCCGGAAGGGATGAGCATGATGTATCACGCACAAGAGCGAATCATTAATACACCGGGGTCCGAGATGACCGGAACCCGGGGTGGTATTCATAACTCGGTGACTCGTGCCGTTATGAAACCCACACACATGATTGGTGGGTATGCGCAGCAGAGCTATGGCTTTAATTACTACGGCACTGTGGGCTGTAACCGTGATGAATTCGTGATTGTTCGCAAAATGAACAATGTGGATTGGTTAGACACCCCGTGAAGTGAACGCCCGGTCATCGCGACCGGGCAAACTTGTCCACTTGATAGGCCAAGGGTTCACAGGTATCACCGAATTTTAGGATGAAGATTATGAAAGTTAGAGCTCAGATAGGCATGGTGTTGAACCTCGACAAGTGTATTGGTTGTCACACCTGCTCAATTACCTGTAAAAACGTCTGGACCTCACGGGAAGGGGTTGAATACGCGTGGTTTAACAACGTAGAGACCAAACCGGGAGTCGGTTTTCCCAAAGAGTGGGAAAACCAAGAGAAATGGAATGGCGGTTGGGTTCGCAATAGCAAGGGCAAATTGCAATTGAAAATGGGTGGAAAGCTCCGGATTTTAGCGAATATCTTCGCCAACCCCGATCTACCTGCGATTGACGATTACTATGAGCCATTTGATTTTGATTATCAGCACTTGCATACCGCAGGCGATAGCAAGCACCAACCGGTGGCACGTCCGCGCTCGTTGATCAGCGGCCAACGGATGGAAAAGATCGAATGGGGTCCCAACTGGGAAGAGATTCTTGGGACGGAGTTTGCCAAACGAAAAGTTGATAAGAACTTTGATGAAGTGGTGCAAAAAGACATTTATGGACAGTTTGAAAAAACGTTCATGATGTATCTACCTCGTTTGTGTGAGCATTGTTTAAACCCTGCGTGTGTTGCGGCTTGTCCTTCAGGTGCGATTTATAAACGAGAAGAAGACGGTATTGTTCTGATTGATCAGGACAAGTGTCGCGGCTGGCGTATGTGTGTGTCCGGCTGCCCATACAAGAAAATTTACTACAACTGGAAAACCGGAAAATCGGAAAAATGTACTTTCTGTTTCCCTCGGATTGAAGCGGGTCAACCCACAACCTGCTCTGAGACCTGTGTGGGCCGAATTCGCTATCTCGGCGTGTTGTTGTATGACGCAGACAAGATTGAAGCGGCGGCAAACACTCCCAACGAGAAAGATTTGTATCAAGCACAGCTCGATCTATTTCTCGACCCCTTTGATCCCGAAGTGATCAAAGCGGCGCAGAAAGAGGGTATTCCGGAAAATTGGTTGAAAGCAGCTCAGCGTTCTCCGGTGTACATGATGGCGATGGAATGGAAAGTCGCGCTGCCATTGCATCCTGAATATAGAACACTGCCAATGGTTTGGTATGTTCCGCCGCTGTCACCAATTCAAACTGCAGTTGAAGCAGGGCATGTTGGTATGAATGGGGAGATTCCAGACCTTAAGTCGCTGCGCATTCCACTTCGTTATTTAGCGAATATGTTGACCGCGGGTGATGAAGCGCCGGTTGTTCGAGCTCTTGAGCGGATGATTGCAATGCGAGCTTACAAACGGTCGCAAAATGTTGACGGTGTCGAGGACTTCGAAGTCCTGAAACAAGTCGGCCTCACACCCAATCAAGTGGAAGAGATGTATCGCTACATGGCGTTGGCAAACTATGAAGATCGTTTTGTAATTCCAACAAGTGCGCGGGCCTATGCTGAAAATGCGTATGACCTGAAAGGCGATTGCGGATTTAGCTTCGGGAATGGATGTGGCAATGGTGAGAGCGGGCTAAATCTGTTTGGTGGTGATAAGAAAGGGGTGCGTAAAGTCATTCCCGTGGTGATGAAGGATTAATGTGATGCAAATTTTACATGCTTTATCGTTTTTGCTCGATTATCCAACTGCTGGTGTGATTGAAGCAAATCGTGATTTGCAGAAAATCATTTCAGAAAGCGCGCTACCGGGTGAGGATAAAAATGCGCTTAGCGACTTTCTAATGCAGCGCTGCAGCGGTGACTTAATGGAATGGCAAGCGGAATACGACAGCTTGTTTGAGCGCGGCCGCGCGCTCTCACTTCTCTTATTTGAGCACGTGCACGGGGAATCTAGGGATCGGGGCCAAGCGATGGTTAACTTGCTGAAGCAATATCGAGAGGCAGGACTCGAAATCGGCGTGCGCGAACTACCGGATTACATTCCGCTCTATTTGGAGTTTCTTGCTACGCAAGGAGATGAAAACGCCGAATTAGGGTTGCAAGAGGTCGCACATATCCTGGCGCTCCTCGCCGCACGTTTAGAACAACGTGACAGTAACTATGCCAGTATTTTTAGGGCGTTACTGGCGATGTCTGGGGTGAGTATTGACCTTGAAGACGTGCGGGAGCAAATCATTAACGAACAGCGCGACGATACGAAGGAAGCACTTGATAAAGTCTGGGAGGAGGAGATGGTGACCTTTGGGCCGGATGCAACCGCTGATGGATGCGCAAGTGCTGTCAATAAGCCGTCGGAAGGACAGCGAAAAGACCAACTAGTACCGATCTCATGGGCCGACTTCAAAGATGTAGGCCAGGGAGATGTCCAGCGAGGAAATGAATCATGAATTTCACCGATATGTTACTTTTCGGGATCTACCCGTACATTGCTTCCGTGATTTTTTTCGTTGGTAGCGCGCTTCGTTATGATCGAGAACAATTCACTTGGAAAGCACAATCCAGTCAAATTCTTGATAAAACCTACTTTAGAACGGCCAGTGTGCTCTTCCATGTGGGTATTATCATGATTTTCCTTGGACACTTTGCAGGACTCGTAATGCCTTACGAAGTTTGGAGTTTTCTGGGAATCACCCTTGCCCAGAAGCAGTTAATTGCGATGGGTGTCGGTGGATTCTTCGGCGCTATCTGCTTTATCGGGTTAACCATGCTGGTTTGGCGGCGGTTATTTAATCCTCGAGTTCGAGCAAGTAGCTCAGTCATGGATACCCTGATTTTGCTTTTAATTTACTGGCAATTGATCCTCGGTATCATGACGATCTTTGTTTCAACAGGCCATATGGATGGGTATGTGATGCAGGACCTTATGAGCTGGTCTCGGTATTTGCTGACTTTCCGTCCGGCGGAAGCAATTGAGTTCATGGCGGACATTCATTGGATCTACAAGGCTCATGTGTTCTGGGGAATCACATTGTTTGTCTTATTCCCATTTAGTCGATTGGTCCATATCTGGAGTGTTCCGGTGAAATACTTCGGTCGCAGTCACCAGATTGTACGTCGTCGCTATTGAAGATAAGGGCATACTGGATGCACAGTATGCCCATCCTGACTGGGGATCTGCAATTCACGGTCAATGAGGTGTTTATGATTTACGTTAATGAAACAGCAATTCCTGAACAAGCGATCTTGGCAGAAATGCAATACCATCCGGCCCCATCGCAAGAGGTGGCCATGAAGAAAGCAGCTGAGGCATTAGTTATCGGTGAGCTACTGAAGCAGCGTGCACAGGCACTTGGCCTTAAGGTTACGAGTGCAAAAGCACAGGCAGCGGAAAACGATTACATTGAGCGCTTAATTGAAAAAGAAGTTCACATTCCAGCAGCTACCGAGATTGAATGTGAGCAATATTTCCGAGCAAACCGCGAGCGCTTTACGACATCGCCTTTACTTGAGGTTCGTCATATTCTCTGCGCAGCAACTCCAGAGGACGATAAAGTCCGTATGGAAGCGCTCACCTTGGCCGAGGCAATCATTCAGCAACTACAAGCGGGCGGTGATTTCACCGGCCTTGCAAATCAGTATTCTGCGTGTCCCTCTAAGTCAACCGGGGGAAGTCTTGGGCAGATCAGTCGGGGACAAACGGTGCCGGAATTTGAGCGCATTGTCTTTGCCCTTGAGCCGGGTCTCTACGACTCGCCGGTTGAAACACGCTATGGCTTTCATATTGTTTGGGTTGAACGAAAGATTGCCGGACAACTTCTGGAGTATGCGCAGGTCAAAGAAAAAATCCGTGACTACTTGAATGAAAAAGTCCGACACAAAGCAATCGCTCAATATATTCAAACCTTGATTGGTGGTGCGACGATTGAGGGATATCAGTTTGAGCTCGACCACTCACCATTGATGCAGTAGCAAAGGATGCACGTTTGAGTTCATCTCGGCTCTCTCTATAACCCAGCTTATTGCTGGGTTTTTTCTACCTATACCATGGTAAAAGACGTACCTCATCGTCCTTTCAAACTACTCCTAAGGACACCAAAAAGCTGATGCCGCGTGTTCTAAAATGGTCACACGAAACCACCAAGGAGTGATAGTCGATGTATCGAACTGCCGGTCTTAATTTCTGTTGTTCCCTTTCGTGGCCCCTTGCCACAGTCGTTTTATTTATGGGCGTTCCGCATGCATTTGCCGCAGAGGAAGCTCATCTTTCGCCCAATCAGGTCAAGGTCGACTTACGCTATCGGCTTGAACACGTAGACCAAGATAACCTATTAGAAAATGCAGTTGCTTCGACGCTTCGAACGCGCGTGCTCGCAGAAAAGTCGGCTTTCTCTAATGTGCGTTTGTGGATTGAAGTAGATCACGTGGAGACATTGGGCGGGATGGGTTATAACGACACGGTCAATGGCATGGAGAGTCATTCCGTCGTTGCGGACCCTCGTGGTACCGATATAAATCAAGCGGCCGTTGCGTATCGCACTGAGATAGGAGAGCTAACGGCAGGTCGTTTCCGTATGAACCATCTAAATCAGCGTTTTCTGGGTGGGGTGGGTTGGCGCCAGAATGAGCAAACCTTTGATGGACTTCGGTTCAGCCGAAGCACCTCGTCAGATTTCTATGTAGATGTTGCACGCATTCATCGGGTAAATCGAATTTTCGGACCGAAAGGGCCTAATGCTTATGAGCGAGGCGCTTTATACGCGGGGTTGGTGACTTTTCCCTTGCAAAAAAATCATCATGTAGGCGCATTTGTTTATGATTTCGACTTTACAGACTGGAATATTCGCGACAGCCAAACCCTCGGAATGAACTATCACGGGAGTTTGAATCCGTTCTCGGTCCCAATAAAGCTCAGTGTCACATTCGCACGTCAAACCGACGCACACGATCAGCCTCTGTCTTTCTCCCACCATTACCACCGAGTGAGTGCTGAAGCCGAGTTGAAAAGAAAGGTTCATCTTGAGCTTGGGCAAGAGCGCCTTGCCGGAGATGGTCTTAGCGCTTTTCAAACACCATTGGCGACGCTTCATGCCTTCCAGGGATTCACCGATTTGTTTCTCGTGACTCCCCATGATGGATTGCGTGATACCTTTTCCCGCCTTCGTTTTGAGGCCTACGCAGTAAATTGGGGAATCGGGTACCATCGGTTTGTATCCGATAGAGCGAGCCGAGCGTACGGCGACGAGTGGAATTTGACGCTGAGTTATCAACTCCCTCAAAACGTGAATGTGTTATTTAAATATGCAGATTACCGAGCGAAGACCTTTGCTGTGGATACACGCAAGACTTGGTTAATGCTTAGCTACGCATTTTAATTACACTTAACCCTTTTCAAAAAAACCGACTTCGTGTCGGTTTTTTCATTTCCGATATCCCATGAAACAGCATCTACCTCTGACGAGGTATGGGATCCAGAAGGACTGGGGGGTCTAGCGAAGGTCCATGATCACAGGCATGAAAAGCTTGATCCAGATCAAGGGATTGAGCTCGCGATCACTTAGTGTAAGCACTACATATAGTGATAATGAATCAATAAAAACACAAGATGTGGTGTTTTATGCGGATTAGATATTCAGAAGAGCAGGTCGTTTGGTTAGAGGTGCCAGGAGAAACAACGCTCGCTTACACGATTACCGGATGTACGGTTGGATGCCGTGGTTGTCATAGCGTAGAAACCTGGCCAGCGCATCGGGGAGAGATTTTGAGTGAGCGGTATTTGGCTGCTCAGCTGGCGAGGTATCGGGGACTGATTACCTGCGTTCTCTTTCTCGGAGGCGAATGGTATCCCCGACAATTGCTCCAATTGCTCAAGCAGGTTAAGAACGAGGGATTAAAGACCTGCCTATACACCGGGCTTGAGAGCATTGATGAGTCACTCAAGGAACAATTGGATTACCTAAAGCTCGGTCCATGGATGGCGGAGCGTGGCGGGCTTGAGAACCGGGGGAGTAATCAGCGTTTTATTAATCTGCGAACGGGGATGACTGAAAACTATAAGTTTTGGTCCTAAGACCAAATTTCGAGCGATGAAAATAATAAGGGGAAAATCTATGTTGCGCTTATCCAATGAACAAGTGAATGGCAAGATCTCGTTTATTAAAAATTACCTTGATGCTCAAAATGCAGCAGATGGCTCAACCATGGATGCCAATGCGAATGTTACCCAAAAAAATGTGGCGACACTGGAATCTGAGATCATGAAGGACTTTTTCGTGCAGGTGAACCGAGGTTTAGTAAGTCAGAAAATTGCTAATCTTTTCGGGCAGGAACTTGCCGACGAATATGTCCGCCAGATAGAAGATCATGAGATCTACGTCCATGATGAAACAAGTCTAAAACCCTATTGCGTATCGGTCACCATGTATCCGTTTCTACGCGATGGTTTGACAAAATTAGGTGGAGAATCTCAAGGGCCAAAGCATATCGAGTCCTTCTGCGGAACTTTTGTGAACTTTGTTTTTGCCGTGAGTTCACAGTTTGCGGGGGCGGTCGCGACGGTCGAGTTTTTGACGTACTTTGATTATTTTGCACGAAAGGATTACGGAGATAATTATCTTGTCACCCACCGGCACGAAATCGCTAATCACCTTCAGCATGTGGTTTATGCATTGAATCAACCGGCCGCAGCACGCGGCTATCAAAGCGTTTTCTGGAATATTTCAATTTACGATCAACATTACTTTGACAGTATGTTTGGTGAATTTGTGTTCCCCGATTTCAGCAAGCCTGAGTGGGATTCGGTCGCAAAGCTCCAGGACTTCTTTTTGGATTGGTTCAATACCGAGCGCAGCAAAGCAATTCTCACATTTCCTGTCGTTACTGTGGCCATGTTAACTGAATCAGGACAGTGCAAAGATCAAGCGTTTGCGCGAGGAATGGCAGGACATATGGCAAAGGGAAGTTCGTTCTTTATTTATCTCTCGGATAATGCGGACAGCCTGGCGAGCTGCTGCCGTTTACGCAGTGAAATAGCGGATAATACCTTTTCGTATACCCTAGGAGCAGGTGGCGTGGCAACCGGATCGATTAATGTCATCACCATTAATATGAATCGTTTGGTTCAGGATGGGAGAGATTTAGCGCAGGAGATTTGTAAGATCCACAAATACCAAGTTGCATATCGAAAGATCATGGAGGAATACCTTGAGGCGGGACTTCTCACTGTCTACGACGCAGGATTTATTAGCCTGGATAAGCAGTTCTTGACTATCGGCATTAATGGTATGACGGAGGCAGCTGAATCTCAGGGAATTCAGGTGGGGAATAACGAGGAATACAAAGCGTTTGTGCAGCGTCATTTAAAGGTTATTTATGACGCGAATAAAGAAGCCAAAACAAGCTATGGTTATATGTTTAATACGGAATTTGTACCCGCAGAGAATCTCGGGGTTAAGAATGCAAAATGGGATCAGAAGGATGGATATTTTGTTCCACGAGCGTGTTACAACAGTTACTTTTATACGGTTGAAGACGATCGTATTCATGCGCTGGATAAGTTTATTTTGCACGGTCGAGAATTGATTGAATATCTCGACGGTGGTTCGGCACTGCATCTTAACCTAGATGAAAAATTGAGTACCGATGGATATCTAAGCTTGTTTAATCTCGCCGCGAAAACTGGGTGCAACTATTTTTGCATCAATGTGCGAATTACTATTTGTAACCTGTGTGCTCATATCGATAAACGAACCTTAAATCGGTGTTCCGAATGCGGAAGCGAGGACATCGATTTCGGTACACGGGTGATTGGGTACTTAAAACGAGTCTCTGCGTTCAGTGAGGGACGTCGCAAGGAACACGCATTGCGCCATTATCATCGCGAACATCGAGCTGGCGACGCAAGCAGCGAGGCGCGCGAGCAGCCAGTATCTGAAATCGCTTGACCTACCTATAAGGGGGGAGGGGCTCCCCCTTATGCTTCGTGCTGTTTTTGAGCTCACTTTGTTACACTTTAAGCATATCATCGGCGCCCACTGAGGAACGAAGACACTCATGCAACTAAGCAGTTATCACGATTTTATTCACGCGGCAAAATCGCAAAATGAGCCGCAACGGCTACTTTTTGTGTTTGCAAAAGCGACCATGCCAGACCACGCAACTGACGACCAAAAGCGTCGTTTTGAGCAGGGTGAGGGGGGGAATTTAGAGCCGGTGTTGTGTGTGGATAAATTGCCGGATGAGGTTGCCGATTTCGATGTGCTGATCGCTGAATCAGCCGAAACGGGTAAAGATTGGGATATTGCGTTCGCCGCAAGTATGAGCGGTTTAATTGGTATTCCTCCTACACCGGAACAGGCTGAGCAGCCTTTAAAAATGATGGTTGAGAGTATTAAAAGTGGGAATATTGCTAATTTTCTCGCGTTTAATCGTCAGGGGGAATTACTCCGGATTCTATGATCTGACGTTTAGAGATGCCGCCATCGGCCGAGCGCTCGATGGCGGCTTTTTTATTGACGTCTCGGTTTTATTGCGTGGAGTACGCTTGAACCTTCTCGCCAAAGGATTTTACCCAAGATTGAGTCAATGATGGAAGTCGAGTGTGGAGCTCAACGGTATCAAGTAGGTTCTTCACATGGAGGCCTAGCTCCGTGTCACCGGTCATACGCAGGCGACGCCGAAAGAACAGTGTGTCGGGGTCCACTTGCTGTGTGATAAGCAGACTAAAGGCAAAGAAATCACCTGTGAGTGTCACATCGGCATTTTGGACTGAGAGGGGCGTTGTATTCGCTTCTACCACTAAACCAGATTCATTGCGTTCAATGCGCAAATGTAAATCAAGGTCTTGAACAATCACCGCAACACTTCTCCCAAACATAAAATCTAGCTCCTGTTGCTCTATTTGTGGGGCGAGAATGTAATTCAGTGCGGATTGCAGCGAGCGATTTAAGGGAAATCGAGGAGCATATCGTACCGCATGTTTAAGCCCACGAGGTAGGCCAGGTACTACTTTGTGAGTAATCCAATTTATATCGAACATTCAAAGGCTTCCGAAGATTATTTGCGTACAATAACGATACGTTTTTAGGGCGCTAGGTTTCTTATTCTAAATCAAGAAAGGGCGATTGATAGCTGGAGAAAATGATGGAGTTATTATGTCCCGCGGGAAGTATGCCCGCGTTGAAAACGGCGTTAGAACATGGCGCGGACGCTATTTATGTTGGCTTAAAAGATAATACCAATGCGCGTCATTTCGCAGGTCTCAACTTGAATCATGACGCACTCCCTGACGCTGTACGATACACCCATCAACGTGGCCGCAAACTCCATGTTGCCATCAATACATTTGCGCATCCTGCGACCTGGGGGCATTGGCAACGCGCAATCGACACCGCAGTGCGCGCTGATGTGGATGTGCTTATCATTGCTGACCTTTCGTTGTTGGCTTACGTGCGAAATACATACCCCGACCAAGAGGTACATTTATCAGTGCAGGGTTCCGCAACCAATGCAGCAGCGATCGAGTTTTATCGAGCCCAGTTTGGGGTTCGTCGTGTCGTATTGCCGCGCGTATTAGCCATGAATCAAGTACGTGCACTAGCTCGAACGACGGCGGTAGATCTCGAAGTATTTGCATTTGGAAGTTTGTGCATCATGGCTGAGGGGCGCTGTTATTTGAGCTCGTACATGACCGGGGAGTCCCCTAATACAGCAGGTGCGTGCTCTCCAGCTGCTTATGTGCGGTGGGAAGAGCGGGGCGATGTGCTTGAGTCGCGTCTTAATGATGTGGTGATTGACCGCTTTGGCGCTGATGAAACCGCAGGCTACCCGACTTTGTGCAAGGGGAGATTTCGTGTTGAAAACCAGCTTTATCATCCACTTGAAGAACCCACAAGTCTCAATACTTTAGACCTCCTTCCTGAATTGTATCGAGAGGGTATTCGCTCACTGAAGATCGAGGGAAGGCAGCGAAGTCCTGCTTATGTCGCACAGATCACGAAGGTATGGCGCGCAGCTATTGATCGACTGCTTCTGGATCCTGCTCGGTTTGAAGTAGCAGAAGAATGGCACCGTGTACTTGCGGGACTTTCCGAGGGAAATCAAACCACTCTGGGTGCGTACCACCGGAGTTGGAAATAGGAGTTAGATATGCAGTTCTCAGTTGGACCCATTCAATATTTCTGGCCTCGCAATATTGTTTTTGATTTCTATGACGAAGTTGCACATAGCCAAGCCGATATCGTTTATTTGGGAGAGACAGTCTGCGCCAAGCGCCGTGAATTGAAGTTGGCCGATTATCTCGACCTTGCTCATGGCTTACGCAAAAAAGGAAAGCAAGTCGTGTTATCCACGATGACCTTGCTAGAGGCTCCATCGGAATTGCGCGAGCTGAAGCGGTACGTTGAAAATGGAGAGTTTTTAGTTGAAGCCAATGATATGGGTGCAATTCAACTCTTGCATGCAGCATCGTTGCCCTTTGTCGCAGGTCCCGCGATTAATTGTTATAACCAGCACAGCCTATGTCAGTTGCTTGATCTCGGAATGCAACGCTGGGTGATGCCTGTAGAGCTATCGGGTGAATGGTTAAGAACCACCTTGCAGCAGCCTGAGATTGTATCGCGCCGTTCTGATTTTGAGGTTGAAGTCTTCGCCTTGGGCCACTTGCCACTTGCTTGGTCCGCGCGATGTTTTACGGCGCGGTCGGAGAATCGTCACAAAGATGACTGTGAGCTATGCTGCATTAAATACCCAAGTGGAAGAAAGGTGGTAAGCCAAGACGGAACTGAAGTTTTTGTTTTAAATGGAATTCAGACACAATCGGGAAGCCGATACAACTTAATTAACCAACTCCCTGAGATGTCTGGCTGGGTAGATATAGCGCGGTTAAGCCCGGAGCCCGAGCAAACGTTTGACTGGCTTACACGGTTTCAACGGAATATTCATGGCGAAGCGCCTGTTCCTCTGTCTGAGGGTGATTGCAACGGGTATTGGTTGCAGTTGGCGGGCATGGTACGGAACGTGTGATCACAACAATGTAGTGTGGAGAGTGAGGAAATGAGCCAGAAAAATGCAGCAAAAATTGGCGTAGTGACGGTCAGTGATCGTGCTAGCGCAGGCGTGTACGAAGATCTTTCAGGTGCGGCAATTATGGATACACTGAACGTGTATCTAACGAGCCCTTTTGAGTTTTGTTATGAAGTCATTCCAGATGAGCGTGAGCAAATAGAGGCTACGTTGGTTCGTCTGGTGGACGAGGAAGGTTGCAGTCTGATCGTAACCACAGGGGGCACTGGTCCTGCAAAACGCGATGTGACTCCAGAAGCAACGGAAGCCGTTTGTGATCGTATGATGCCCGGCTTTGGGGAACTAATGCGTGCCGAGTCATTGAAGTACGTGCCAACAGCGATTCTATCGCGACAAACCGCGGGCTTGCGTAAGGATAGCCTGATTGTCAATTTACCTGGGAAGCCCAAGGCTATCCGACAGTGCTTGGACGCTGTGTTTCCTGCAATTCCTTATTGTCTTGATTTAATGGATGGGCCCTACTTGGTTTGCGATCCTGCAGTGATTCAAGTATTTCGCCCGAAATCGGCATAGTTAGGTTTGGTTCAACACAAATAAGTAGATAACCAGAAGTAAAGTCACAAACCAAAAGCCAGAGAGAAGTTGCCAGAAAAGGAGACTGCTGCTTCGGGTATTTTGCTTTACTTCCTCACGCAAGAACGCAGGGTTTGGATTTTTGAGATCAGTCAGCAGCGCTTCCATTGTTGTATAGCGTTGCTGTAGATCAAAGCTCACACCTTTCTCCAACGCACGATCAAACCACACGGGAATGGCTGGATTATGTTTTCGAGCACTGATATACCGGAGCCGATCGTAGTCACTGGGTGTTTGGCAGGCTTCAATTTTCTCACCGTAGGGTAGGCTGCCCGTGAAAAGTTCGTAACAGATCGTCGCCAACGCATACACATCGCCCTGAATGCCTGAGTTTCGTCCTGTGAGGTATTGCGGGTCGGAATAGGATGCGGTTCCAAGCACCGCTTCATGCTCGATGGGAATGAAAACCTCAGCAACACCGGCAACAAAGACACTACCGAAATCAACGATTTTAATGCTTTCCTTTTGTGAGACTGGGTCCGTTGTAATGATAATATTGCCCGGCTTCAGGTCTTGATGAACGGCCTCACAATCATGAAATGCTTTCACTCCGAGAGCAATTTGCTCAATGAGTTTAATGGCTCGTGCTGGCTTGACAGGGTAATTCTGTGTGAGCCACTGCTCCATGCTAATACCATCAACGTATTCCATTAAATAATACAGGAAGCTTCGAGGACGTGATTGGCGAATGATTTTGACGACGTGTGGACTGTCTACGCGGCTTCCGATCCATTCCTCGCGAATAAAACGTTCAATGTAACTGCTGTCGTCTTCGTAGTTAGCAGAGGGCGTTTTCATCACGGCACGTTGCCCGCTGTCCAAATCACGCACCAAGTAAAGATGGCTCCGACTACTAGCAAAGATTTCTTGAATGACTTCCAGGCCATCGACTTTCATCCCTGCCTTGAGAGCGGGAGGAAAAGGGAGCCGAGTCAGTTGATCATGAAAATCATCGATATCGATATTAGGGAGTTGCTCCACAGTAACAACAATGACACTTATGTTGTCATCACACCCTTGCATCATGGCTAAGCGGCGAAGCTCTTCACATACGGCCTTCGGATCAGATATTTGACTTAACACCTCTTGCATTTGGGAATCTTGAACATAATCATGCAGTCCATCGGAGGTGAGAAGAAAGCGATCACCGGAAGTAATGTCTTGCTTACCATGGTCCAACTGAAGGCGACCATCCATCCCTAATGCGCGGGCCAAGAACCGGCGCTCGGGATTAAGTTGCGCTGAATGATCTGTGGTTAATAGGCGTAAGAAGCCACTTCGCCAATGATAAATGCGGGTGTCACCTACGTGGAAAAAATGAGCGGTATGAGATTTTAAAACCAACGCACTAAAGGTGCACAGTTGCCCCTTCATTTCATTGTTGAACTGATGGCTGTGGCGGTACAATCTGAGGTTTATCGTGGAGAGAACTTGACTCGCACTATGGGCAACAGACCAGGTATCCGGAGTCGAAAAATAATCGCGTAAAAATGTGCGGATAGCAGTTTCGCTCGCATCTTGCCCTGCTTCAGCACTGGTGACACCATCTGCAACTGCGAATACAGCACCCTTATAGGTGAGCATGTGCGCATCCACAGGGACACGCACACCAACTGCATCTTCGTTACCATCTTTACCGCCCTCATCACAGAGAGAGGCGTGACCGACCACTAAGTGCTCGGCGCTCGGAATCCCGTTCATTATTTGTGTCCAACCTCAATGGTATGCACGGTTCCATCAGGCATGACTTCCGCGATGTGGCCCCTTGGATTGTCCATGAACCACACTGCAACGAAACCGATTAATGCAGATGCGGCAATGACATAGAAGAATGTACTGTAGCTGACAAAACTTAAGACTGTGAGATAAATAACGGCGCCTACGTTGCCATATGCTCCTGCCATACCGGCAATTTGTCCAGTCATACTCCGTTTGATGAGCGGAATCATTGCAAATACTGCACCTTCGCCCGCTTGAACGAAGAACGAGCAAGCCATGGTCACTAACACCGCCATAACAAGCCACCAATGGCTGTCAATCAGTCCCATCATAAAATATCCGAGTGCTAATCCAGCGATCATATATAACAGGCTGCGACGACGGCCGTAGCGATCCGAGAACCAGCCGCCCATGGGCCGGGAAACTAAATTCATAAAGGCAAATGCAGACGCTAATAGGCCTGCAGTGACAGCGGTGAGTCCTTCAAATGTCTGTAAAAAATAAAGCGGTAACATGGAGACCACGGCAAGCTCCGATCCGAAGGTAGCGAAATAGGCAACATTCAGGATTGCTACTTGTTTGAACGAATATTTCTCTAGTTCTGGAACGCCGGCGCGGAGGTGTTCGGCATTGACTTGATAGGTGGTCCAGGTTTGATAAATGAAGATGATCACCAAAGCAGCCCAAAAGCTATACAAAACGCCATCACCATAGAGATTTACTCCTGATGGAGAAAGACGCCATGCGAGGATCGCGAGGGCGAGGTACATTGGAATGTTCATTAGAATAAGCGCCCACAATGCACCCCAGGATGAAACGAGCATCGCCCCAGACTTTTTCGGTTTGAAATAAATAGACCCTTTCGGAGTATTGCGTGCTTTGGCATAGAAAACAAAACCATAAACACCACAAATGAGACCTACGAGGGCAATCGCGTACCGCCAACCGTCGTCCCCCCCAAACGCGAGTGCAAGTGTAGGAAGTATCATAGCAGCTGCAGCTGAGCCGAAGTTGCCCCATCCACCATAAATACCTTCTGCTGTGCCGACCTGGTGTGCCGGAAACCATTCACTAACAAGGCGAATTCCAATCACGAAACCAGCACCGACAAAACCGAGCAGGAAGCGAAAGATAGCAAGTGAGGTGTAGGTGGTTGCGAAGGCGAACCCAATACATAGAAATGCCGAAACAATCAGGAGGACAGCGTAGATAATCCGAGGACCAACTTTGTCAACGAGCATTCCCACAATAATTCGTGCGGGAATCGTAATTGCGACGTTTAGGATTAACAGAGCCCGTATTTGCGCATCGGTTAGTTCCAAAGAGGCTTGAATTGATGAGAGAAGCGGCGCATGGGCGAACCACACCGCAAAGGTGAGAAAAAACGCAAACCAAGTTAAATGCAGTGTTTTAATCTTTGGGTCGGATAACCGTAACAGATTTAGACCAGTATCTGCAGAAGCGGTGGACATAGTAAGACCTCAATGGTTGTAAGGGATTTTTCGGCGCCAGTGTGCGTGACCCGAATACAACCTTGCTTGATCTGCATCAAAAAGGCTATCTAACTGATTTTAATTAGAAAATCGAGAATACCTCGGAAAGGGTAGTTGTGATTGGCCCGTAACCTAGTGTTCTTCGAGATTATTACTCATTAAGTGGTAGCGTCGGACACGAGCGTCTGGTGGGGTGCATTTTGGGGGTATTCCCAGCGCGCTCGAGCGTTTAAGTGGAAAATCGCTAAGATAACGAAGTCTCGCGATATTTCGGAGTTTAATGATGGATGCGACCTTGCCCCGTGCGTGGCAGGCCTTGGGTATTGCCACCCTTGCTTTTTCTGCCAATTTTTCTGTGTGGATTCTGTATGCAGTGCTCGCAATCGACATTCAGGAGCAATTGCAGTTGTCAGGTTTCAAGCTTGGCATTTTGCTCTCAGCACCAATGCTATCTGGCTCATTACTTCGTATTCCTGTAGGAATTTGGGCGGAATATACCGCTGCTCGAACCTTGTGGATATGGCAGATGGTGCTCACGCTCCCTGCGCTATTGCTATTACCCTTCATTTCAACCTATGCCGGTTTTATCTTGATCGGATTGTGGATTGGAATTAGCGGCGTCTCCTTTACTTTGGGGGTTCGTTACGTCACGGATTGGTTTGCTCGTTCACAACAGGGTACCGCGCTCGGAATTTTCGGAGCCGGAAATGCTGGTGCGGCGATCTCGTTTGTTCTACTACCCATCTTTGTCCATTGGCTCGATTGGCCGTGGACTGGCCCATTGTATGCTGGGGGGCTATTCATCATGCTGTGCATTTTCGTAGGACTCGCACCGAAAACACCTCACTATGTTCCTCGCGCTACATCGCCATGGCGGGAACAGTTGATACCACTTCGTGAGAGTCGTGTGTGGCGCTTTGGTTTGTATTACTACTTCGTATTTGGGAGTTTCCTCGCCTTGATCATGTGGCTTCCCCAATACTATATGCAGGCCTACGAACTCCCTTTTGCGCAGGCAATGGGATTCACACTGTTTTTTGTCACCACATCAAGCATGGTTCGAGCACTTGGTGGCTGGTTAGCAGATCGTTACGGGGGGCAGATTGTCAACTGGAGCGTTTTTTGGGTCTGTTTAGTGTGTTTATTTTTCTTAAGCTACCCGCCAACCACGATGACAATCCATGGACTCGAACGGGACGTTGTTTTGCACATCGAGGTTAACGTATGGCTATTTACGGCGTTGATGTTTGTGATTGGGATCGCGCAAGGCTTGGGTCGCGCCAGCGTCTTCAAGGTCTTGAATAATTACTACCCACAACAAATGGGTTCAGTTGGTGGGATGGTTGCCGCATTGGGTGGGCTGGGAGGATTTTCTCTGCCGATTTTATTTGGCCTCGTACAAGATCTCCTCGGTATCGCAAGCGGCGCGTTTATGGTGCTTTATGCGGTTCTCGCTCTGTGCATGATGGTGATGTTTCTTGCCATTCGAGCGGAGCGATTTCGTCATGCGATAGAAGACGCGAAGGCGAATGATTTCTTTCGCGACGAGGTTTAATAAAACTGGAACGGCCTTCAACTTCCAGATAAACAGGAGTACAAGATGCAAGTCACCGATTATGATAGAGAGTCAGCAATGACTCCCATTTTAAGACAGGCTTTCCGCCCATTCTTCCTTCTCGGGGCAGGATTTGCGGCACTTTCGATGTTGCTATGGATTCTTGTGTTATCGGGGAGTGTTGTTTGGAAACCATACCATAACGTTATGTTTTGGCATCAACACGAGATGATTTTTGGTTTCGTCGTAGCCATTGTGCTGGGCTTTTTACTCACGGCGGTGCAAAACTGGACGGGTTTAAGGGCTGCACACGGAATGAGTCTTCTTGTTTTAATTGTCTTGTGGTTGAGCGGACGCCTCGTGTTGGCATTGGGCGGAGGTCTCCCAGCGTCGTTTGTCATTGCGGTAGATCTTGCCTTATTACCTGTTGCTGCCTTTTTATTTGGTCGCTTGGTCATTCGAGTGAATCAAACGCGAAATTTGATGTTTATTCCTATTCTGTTGCTACTGATGATCATGAATGGGGCGATGCATGCAGGAGTGGTATATGGTCGTTTTGATTGGATCCAGTATGGCAGTAATGGGGCAGTTTGGCTCATTACGCTCGTGATGATTATTATTTCGGGCAGAATCCTGCCGATGTTTACGGCGAATGGCACGGGGACACCCCGCGTGCCCTCCATTCAGTGGCTAGAATGGGGGACTATAGTATCGGTTTGGTTGATCGCACTCATTCACATCTTTATGTTGAATACATGGCTCCCTGATCAGTTGATCGCTGGATTGTTTGCGTTCGCTGCTGTTTTCACCATGGTACGGTGGCTCCGAGTCAAATTCTGGATCACTTGGCGGATTCCGCTGCTATGGTCACTCCACGCCTCGATTGCATTTATCCCGCTCGCATTTATGTTGTTTGCATTGCGGTACTCGGGTTTTGCCTGGGGGCAGGGAATCTCACACAGTACCGCCTTGCACACCCTGACCGCTGGTGCGATGGGCGTGATGATCTTAGCGATGATGGCACGCGTTGCGTTGGGGCATAGCGGGCGACCTTTGCGGCCCAATCCGCTGATGTCCGCTGCATTTCTTGCGGTGATTATCGCCGCCGTGCTGCGCATTGGCGGTGGATGGTTCTTACCAGGTGCATCCTTAATATGGTTTCAGTGGGCGAGCGGGCTGTGGGTTATTGCATTTTTCTTATTCTGTGTGGTCTACCTCCCAATATTGATCTCGCCTCGTGCAGATGGACGACCCGGATAAGTTCATTGTAGGTATGCCCTGGGGAATGATGAATCGGCTTGATACAAATCAATTTAAAGGATTGAGCGCAGGGTACACTTCTTCTCGTATTGCGCCCTCATAGGAGAGGGCGTAATGAAAAGGAGAAGACAAATGGCAGAATTGAAGCAATTAAATGATGTAAAGCCCTTGGTTTATGCATGTTCAGGCTGTTCAAATGTTGCGCAACTTGCCAATGATATTGCGTTACGATTAACACGCGACGGTGTGGCTGAAATGTCGTGCATTGCTGGCGTAGGTGGTCATGTGCGCCCGTTGGTAAAAACCGCGCGTTCTGGACGACCCATCATCGCGCTTGATGGTTGCCCGCTTGCCTGTGTAAAACATTCGCTGGCGCAGGTCGGTGTTGAGCCAACCTGGCATATCGAGCTGTCGCGATTAGGATTGAAAAAACGCGATCATGAAGAGTGTTCGATCACAGAGACATTTCAAGCACTGTCTCATGTATATAAAACGCTTGATCTGTGAGCTGCTAAGCGCGTTTTGCACATATCGAGCAGTTCTCATGTTTGTGGAATTGAAAGCTTTGCCATTCAGAATGGAGTGCGTCGAAATGAAGCAGTGTCCCCCCGTTTGGGTTGTGCAATTGAAGTAACACCTTCAGCGCTTCGAGTGCTTGAAAGGAGCCAATAACGCCCACTACAGGCCCTAGAACACCTGCCTCCATGCAGCTCAACTCCTTTTCCTTAAAAAATTGGCTGTAACAGCGATAGCAAGGCGCGGAATTCGTCATCGGAAAGACCGCGATTTGCCCCTCAAAACGAATTGCAGCCCCTGAAACTAACGGGGTATTGGATTGAAAGCAGAGTTCATTGAGGAGCTCTCGTGTTGATAAGTTATCTGTACAATCCAGCACAACATCAACCGTGGATAGCTGCGCACGAAGCCAATCCGGTTGGATAGCCTCCGTGTAGGCGTGGATCGCAATGTGCGGGTTCAGCGCCTGCAAACGCTGAACGGCTGCGAAGGCCTTATTTTTCCCGAGTTCATGGTCCGTAAAGAGCGTTTGTCGTTGTAAATTACTCATTTCGACTGTATCAAAGTCAACACAAGTGACGGTTCCGACACCTGACGCGCATATATAGGGTGCGGCAGCATTGCCGAGACCACCCATTCCGACAATCAACACATGCGATGACTTAAGGCGCTCCTGTCCTTCAAAATCCACCTGCTTTAGCATCATTTGCCGGCTATAGCGCCGAATATCAGTCTCGGAAAGCTGCTCCGCTCGGTTGTTCTCAATGGTTCCGATCTCGCGTTCTGTAGCCATGGGATATTCTGAGTAGATAACGAATGGTGAGAGCATACCACGGATGCATCAACTGCCCCATAAACCAAGGGGAGTACCTCTTTCATGTGCTTGTGACTATCCGGTGACAGGCGTACTGTAGCGACTCTGGGGGAACTAAGCTAGGTTTCTGATTGTTGCATGAAAGGGTGATTTGGGTATGGGTGAAACAGTTTCTTTACATCGTCATGAGGCACGCCAAACGTTGAGTGAACATCAGTTGCGTCACATGTCGAACATTCAACTTGTGCAGTATGTTCTCGAGCGCTTTCACGTGGTTCATCGAACCCAGTTAGAGACAGCAATTGAGTTAGCACAGCGAGTGGAGTCGGTCCACGCCGGAGAGCCATTGTGTCCTAATGGGTTACATGATCATCTGTTGGTCCTGCAGGCTGAGCTTTTGCACCATATGTTTAAGGAAGAGCAGATTCTCTTCCCCATGTTGATGAATGGTCAACGCCCCACGGGCCCTATTTTGGCGATGGAAAGTGAACATGAAGAGCATGCGGCATCCATTAATCACCTGATAGACTTAACGGGTGGGTTTGATCTCCCTTCGGATGCCTGCGGAAGTTGGCGTGAACTCTATCGAATTTTAAAAGAGTTCGTTGCTGACCTTGAATTGCATATAAAGATAGAAAACGACATTTTGTTCATATCGGAAGCGGTACGGCATGGTACATGTTGCGGCGGTTGCCAATAAAGAACACCCACCGCTCTCACAAAAAAGCCCAGCACACTGATGTGCTGGGCTTTCCTTTGGCCAGAAGATTACTGCGCGTTTTGTTGCACTTCACCTTCCATCGCATCAAACTCGCGATTGATTTCTGGTGTGGGTTTCTCAGTCATCCGGCTGACGACAATAATTGCAATGGTTGCCGCAATCACACCCGGAACCATTTCATATAGATAGGACGCAAGCGGTGCGCCTGCTATCGGGACGTAAATCCAGAACAGCACTGTAAAGGTTCCGACCACCATGCCTGCGAGGGCTCCCCAGCGGGTCATACGCTTCCACCAGAGGCTCAGAATGATTAGGGGCCCGAACGCGGCACCAAAACCAGCCCATGCGTTACCAACTTGGGATAACAGATTCTGGCTTGGATTTAAAGAAAGCGCACAAGCGACAATTGCGACCAGAAGCACAGAAGCGCGCCCGGCAAGAACTAGTTCTTTATCCGATGCATCGCGGCGCAAGAATGCCTTGTAAAAATCTTGCGTTAATGAGCTGGAAGTAACCAGAAGTTGTGAGGAAATTGTGCTCATGATGGCTGCCAGGATAGCCGCAAGCAAGAATCCACCAACAAATGGGTGAAACAGAATTTGCGAAAGGACGATAAAGATGGTCTCTGGATTCGCTAATTCACCTGTTTCGGTTAGGTACGCTGCCGGGCCCATTTCGGCGCTGAAATTGGCCATGTAAGCCGCGCCGAAAATTCCCGTCAACATGGCGCCGATTAGGGCGATGATCATCCAGCTCATTCCAATCCGGCGGGCAACTTTAAAATCCCGCACCGACTTGATAGCCATAAACCGCACGATAATGTGAGGTTGGCCAAAATAACCAAGGCCCCAAGCCAGAAGGGATACAACACCCAAGAAGGTCGCGCCATAGAACGGATTGAGCATTGCTGGGCTGATGGCGCTGACGTCCGCCATGACACTTGTACTGCCTGCGCCACTCAATACCAGGTACGCTGCAATAGGGACCATGATGAGTGCAAGGAACATGATACAGCCTTGCACAAAATCCGTCATACTCACCGCTAAGAAGCCACCGATTAGGGTATAAGCGACAACCACACCTGCGGTCAGTAAGAGTCCATACTGATAATCCAATCCGAAGGCATTTTCAAATAGGGTGCCTCCAGCGTATACGCCTGCGGCCGTGTATAGCGTAAAGAAGATAATGATGACTATTGCTGAGACGAGTCGTAATGCGCGTGAGTCATCCGCAAAGCGATTCTCGAAGTAGTCTGGGAGTGTAATGGAATCCTTCGCGATGTACGTGTACGTGCGCAAGCGTGGGGCGACAACTCGGTAATTGACGTAAGCACCGATGATGAGTCCAATCGCAATCCAAACTTCACTAAATCCTGCGACAAAGAAAGCGCCGGGCAGCCCCATGAGCATCCAACCGCTCATATCGGATGCGCCCGCAGAGAGGGCCGTTACTCCGGGACCGAGGCGACGACCACCTAACATATAATCGGAGAGGTCGCTCGTGGATTTGAAGTATCCGTAAACTCCGATGCCGAGCATCGCAATAAAGTACAGCGCTAACGATATTAGCGTTTCTGTTTCCACAATAAAGACTCCTGTGTTGTGTCGCTTTTTATGATCGTTGTTTAGTGCGTCAAGATCTTATGCGCTAAGTGCGCAAGCAGTCTGCAAGGAAAGCCTAAGATGCAAACTATACTTTGCTTCTATTTTGAAAGCGCATAACGCTAACAAATTGTGAACATCTTCTCAAGGACGCCCTCATAGCTTGCGCTGTGCGGCGGTAAATCTGCGTTGCGTTGGCTAACTCGGCATGTTCATTTAGGTCAGCTCCGACAATAACAGGCTCTGGGTATATCGTTCCTGGGGGTCATCGAATACTGTATCGACGGCACCTTGTTCAATAATTCGGCCATCTTTCATAATGAGCACATCATCGGCTAAATGACGCACAATTTCCGGACTTTGACTAATGAATATGTAGGACATTTTAAGGTCCTGCTGCAAGTCGAGAAGTAAGTTGATAATCTGCGCGCGAACGGAAGAGTCGAGCGTTGCGAGTGCCTCATCGGCGACTAATAATTGTGGGTTGAGAATAATTGCGCGGGCAATACTGACCCGTTGCTTTTGTCCCGTGGAGAGCATGTGCGGATAAAAGACCATATGCTCCGCAAGGAGACCGACTTGTTGCAACGTGTGCACAACTCGTTCGCGACGCTGAGATTGATTTAAACCGGTATTAAACAGCAAAGGCTCTTCTAATTGTGAACCGATCGTGAGGTGGGGGTTCAACGATGCCTCTGCATCTTGAAAGACCATCCGTATATGCTGTGCGCGCTGACGATAGTTATCGGGCTGTAAACGCTGACCATTCAGCAAGATCTCACCTTGGCTTGGTTGAATGGCTCCGGCGATGAGACCTGCTAATGTGGACTTGCCTGAACCATTTGCACCCATGATGGCAAGTGTCTTCCCGGCCATAAGCTGAAAGCTGGTTGGTTGCAACGCAGTAAAAACAGTGCGGCGAAAGAAACTTTGTCGTAATGGGTAAACCTTGCCCAATTCACGGACTTCGAGGAGTGGTTTCATTCTTTCTCCTCCAAGTTGAGCGGATAATGGCACGCAAAAGCGCGATCCCGTAACTTGCTCAATTCTGGGGTTTGGACACATTTTGGACGCGCATTCGCACAGCGGGGGCCAAGACGACATCCAATGGGTAAATGCTGGAGACTGGGTTCTGTGCCTGCAAGTGTCGGTAGTCGTGAGCGAGGCTCTCGTTGCGATTGTCGGTACAGCGAGGTATTCAACAGGGCCTCGGTGTAGGGATGGTGTGGTTTATCAAGGAGTGCTCGGGTTGGGCCGGTTTCCATCAGCTGCCCGCTATAAATCATGCTGAGTCGCTCCGTTTCCTTCATAATCGCGCCAAGATCTTGGCTAATCAGCAGAATTGACATGCCATACCGCGCATGAAACTGAGCCAATAAACGATAGATTTGTTGCCGTGTTGCAGGCTCCATAGTGCTGGTGGGCTCGTCAGCGATTAACAGTTTCGGTCGATGCGCGATCGCGCTCGCAATCATGATCTTTTGTGCAGCACCTTCTGATAACTCATGAGCGTAACTAGTCATCATAGACTCATGATTTTTAATCCCGACCCGATGCAAAAGCTGAATCACGCGTTCTTTTCGTTGTTTTCTTCGTTGTAGCCAACGACCCGAAAGGTCTTGGTCAAGGACGGCTTCCCCCAGTTGTTCGCCGACGGTCAGGTTCGGATCCAAATAACTCTTTGCATCTTGAAATATCATCGCAATGTCGACCCCAATGATATGCCGACGTTGAGAGGCTGTGAGTGTCAGTAGATCATGTTCTTCAAACCACAGGCGATCTGCCTGAATATGCCAGTTACTACTTAAAAAGCCCATAATCGCCCGAGCAATAAGGCTTTTCCCAGAACCTGACTCACCGACTAAGGTATGAATTTCACCTTCATTGATTTGGAGGTTCACCCGTTCGAGTACCTGGACTCGACCCGTAGGCGTGTCGCGCGAAATTGTAAGATTTCGGATATCGAGCAACATAATTAACGCTCCAACTGCCGTTGAATGGCTACACGAAGTGTCTCGCCGACGAGGTTTACACTGACCAAAGTGAGAAAAAGTGCCAAGCCAGGCAAAGCCATGACCCAAGGCGACACGTAGGCCACTTCTAAACTCTGGGCTAACATCGAGCCCCACTCTGGGGTAGGAGCTTGTGCACCCAAGCGCAGAAAGCCGAGTGCTGCAATATCCAGAATGGCAATAGACAAACCGATGGTAAATTGCACCACGAGGACCTTGATGATATTTGGAAAAATTACAGTAAACAGAAGATAAAGCTGTGAAACCCCATTAAGTCGACTCGCTGTAACATAGGCACGCTTTTGTTCGTCGTGCACGGCATTTCGAGTGACGTGGAGAAATTGCGGAATCAACACAAGTCCGATTGCAAGCATTGCGTTGAACAATCCCGGGCCAAGGATTGCGATGATAATTAACGCAAGCAGCAGGGACGGGATAGACATCAATACGTCAAGGAGGTGTTTGAGCGTTGAGCTTTTTACTCCAACAGTCATGGCTGCAGCGGCGCCAAGACCGATTCCGATAAGGGCGGCGCTCATCACGACCAATAGAGGCAGCCCAAAACTGTACCGGGCCCCATAAATCAGACGTGTGACCATATCGCGACCCAACTCATCGGTTCCTAATAAGAAACGGATATCTCCAGCGGTGGACCAAGCAGGGGGAAGGGAGATGGCATCAATAAATTGCTGATTTGGCTCATAGGGGGTGAGTAAGGGACCAATGAGTACCAGTAAACTGATGAGGAGCAAAATGTAGAGTGCTGCCATAGCTAATGGCTTACTCCGAAACTCGAGCCAAACCATTTCAAGCGGGGCTGGCGAGCGTTCTTCATAATACAAATTAGGGCGTGCCATAGAGGTCTTTCCTTACTTGTGGATACCGCCAGGCATGGAAGAGGTTCAGAATAATCGACACAATCAGGATAAGCGCTGCGATCACTAAAAGGCCACCTTGAATGACAGGGTAATCACGCTCATAGATACTTCGCACCAACCAGCTCCCGAGTCCAGGCCAGGAGAAAATCACCTCAACAATCATGGTGTTGGTGATTAATAAACTGATGAGCGCTCCAAGTTGCCGTAAAAGTTGTTGCATGGCGTTTGGGATGGCGTGACTCCAAATCACTCGGGCCGTGGAGAGTCCTTTCGCATAGCCCGCCGTGATGTAGTTTTGCTGGAGGACGTCAAGCATGGCATTGCGAGTTAGACGGATGATTAACATCATCGGCATGACCGCAAGTATACTTACTGGAAGTACCATGTGTAGCAGCGCGTTATGGAGGGCCGCTGCCAGATAGGAGGGCTGCGCCAGCATAATGTCAAGCAAGATCGAACCGGTACGAGGAGGAATGTCGTACAAAGGGTTGATTTGCCCAGAGATAGGAACCATTCCCCAATGAACCGCAATGACTAAGATCGCGATTTGGGCAAACCAGAAAACAGGGATCGAATAACCCGATAGACTTATCGTGAGAATGGTATGGTCGACTGGTTTTCGGAAATACAATGCAGCAAGCACACCAAGTGGTATACCGGGAATCAAAGCAAGCAGAAAAGCGAGCAGGGCGACTTCTAGCGTCGCGCCAAAACGTAGCTGAAGTTGCTCAAAGACCGGCTCTCCGTCCAGAAGGGACACGCCCCACTGGCCTGAAAATAGATGCTGAAGATAGGCGATGTATTGCGAGAGGATACCGGCATCTCCCGCCCGCTGCTCAACAATATCTTCATAACGAATATCATCTGGAAAAATTCCGCTGCTGTTCGTAATGAATTCGCCCGGGAACCAATGTCCAAGGCCGTAAGTAAGCAGCGTGAGTAACCAAAGGGTCACGAGCAAAAGTCCGATTTGCCGGAAGAGGTATCGCGTCATTGTTCGGACTCCTCAAGCACCACGGAATTCGTCTTTGCCGAGTCGCGTCGGTATACGCCACGCAATGATATGCCACCAAATGGTGTGAGCGTGGCACCGCCAATGTGCGCGCGAGAGGCTTGAAATCGAATGCTATGGGCAATCGGGATAAGCGGGATTTCTGCGCCAAGATATTCTTGAGCCTGGGCATAAAAATGACCACGAACATCCGGTTGATTACTGCGAATAGCAGCATTCAAAAGCTCGTCAAACATGGGATCACACAACTGGGCTCGATTTGCACCGCTTGCTTTGGCAGTACAGCTGAGTAGAGGCCGGAAGAAGTTGTCGGGATCTGCATGGTCAGCGGACCAACCAATCAGCACACTATCATGCTCACCATCACCTAGCCGGCGTCGAAAAGTCGACCATTCATACGTAACAATGGTTGCTTGAATCCCAACTTGGGCGAGATCGGATTGTATCCGTTCTGCCATTAATCGTGCATTCGGATTGTAGGCACGTTGTACGGGCATCGCCCACAGCGACATCGAGAAACCATTGGGATATCCGGCATCTCGGAGAAGCTCACGGGCTCTCGAAGGGTCATGGGCAAAGGCCTGCGGTTGCGGCGCATGCGCCCACGAACTCTCGGGCAGAATAGAGTCTGCGCGGACCGCATGCCCGAAATACACAGCGCGGAGGAGGGCATCGCGATCGATTGCATGGGCGAGGGCTTGGCGAACGTTCGGATCGTCAAATGGCTCGCGGGTGGTGTTTAGTGCCCAAAATGCAGTGTTCGGACTGGTCGTTTGCTGCACGTCAATGGTTGGTTGCCGCTTTAACCATTCGACGTCCCGAGCCGGAGGGTACGGCGATATATCGCAGTCTCCGGTTAGGAGCATTAACATCCGCTTGTGGTCGCTTGGGGTGATTCTAAAAACAACTTGCTCCATGCGGGCAGGTTCACGCCAGTAATTGGAATTTCGAATGAAACGCACATGAACATCTTTACGAAAGTCAGCAAATTGAAATGGACCTGTTCCGATGGGGAGCTGGTCGATCATTTCTGGTGTTCCATTTTCCATTTGTAAAGCCGCATATTCCTCGGACAATACGATCGCAAAATCAGAAGCAAGGTTGGCCAGGAACGAACTATCAGGCTGCGCCAGTTGAATGACGACTTCGCGTTCGCTTGGTGTTGAAATATGCTCGATGAGTTCCGGCAAACCAGAGCTCGTGAAAAATGGATAACCACGACCAGACACACGATGATACGGATGCTCGTCGTCGAACCAACGGGAAAAGGAGAACAGCACATCTTTGGCTGAGAATTTGCGGGTCGGCTGAAAATATTGTGTTGTATGAAAAGAGACATCGTCACGCAAAACAAATGAGTAACGTAACCCATCGTCACTAATATGCCATTCGGTGGCGAGAGCGGGTACGAACGCTTGCTGTTCAGCATCGTACTCGATCAGACGGTCATACAGTTGATTCGCTGTCATATCGAGAGTCGTACCTGACGTGACCAACTGTGGATTGAACGACTCAGGATTTCCCTCGGCACAATATAACAGGCCCTCGAGCTCGGGAAGATCGCGGCCGGGTTGACACGCGGTCATCACCATACAAGTCGAGAGCGCGAGTAATGCGCGGGCCGCGTTAGTCATCTTTAGCGTTGACCTCGAGTAACTGATATTTTTTCAAGTAACCTCGCAGTTGATGATAGGTTAAGCCGAGGCATTCTGCGGTTTTTTTCTGATTAAACTGACAGTGGGCAAGCGCTTGATTGAGCACGTCGATTTCAAAATTTTGCGATAGCTCTTTGAAATCGAGCACGTTCTCAAACGATAGTTCCATCGAATTTGGGGTGACTGTGGGCTGCAGACTGTCTAACGATGCGGCGGCGTGCGCATTGTCCGGTTTGTGTGCATGATCCGCGGGTATCGCGATCGCTTGCGGCGCATCCGTCGGCACAGAACTTCGTTTTTTTATCGCCTGCGTCGGCCGATACGGACTGGTGAACGGGTCAAAAATAATATCATGCAGTGGCAGCTGCGCTGAATTTAAGCGATAGAGACTGCGCTCCACGACATTTTTTAACTCGCGTACATTCCCAGGCCATGGGTAAGCGAGTAACTGTTCTTTTGCTTTCTGTGTAAAACCGGCAAAGCACTCAAGCTGCAATTCACGAGCCATTTGAATAGCGAAGTGCTCTGCCAATAATAAAATATCTTCCCGACGATGCCGAAGAGGGGGCAGTGTGATGACATCAAATGCGAGTCGGTCGAGAAGGTCAGCGCGGAACTCTTGCTGCGCTGCAAGCGTCGGTAAGTCTTCGTTTGTCGCTGCAATAAGCCGTACATCCACACGGACCGCTTTGCTCCCGCCGACTCGTTCGAACTCACCATATTCAATGACGCGTAACAACTTCTCTTGAACTAGGTCTGGCGTATTTCCAAGCTCATCAAGAAATAGCGTTCCTTTGTGCGCCCGCTCAAACCGTCCTTCGTGCTTTTTTTGCGCCCCCGTGAATGCGCCTGATTCATGTCCGAAGAGCTCACTTTCGATAAGGTTTTCATTTAAAGCAGCACAATTGAGTGTGAGGTAGGGTTGATCCCAACGGGTCGACAAATAGTGGAGGCGAGCAGCAATCAGCTCCTTCCCGGTACCGCGTTCGCCAATGATAAGCACAGGTTTGTCGAGAGGAGCGAGGCGCGATACCTGCTCAAGCACTTCGAGAAAACTATTGGATTCACCAATAAGATTTTCGTTTTCGCGAAAACGAGACATGGAGTGGTCCTGTTGGCTAATTTCACTAATTATTAGTCTAATTATCTAACTTTCACAATCATAAAGAAACGGATGTTTTTTTAGGGAGCTTCTGAAAGCCACAAAATATCAGCACTTTATAACGAAGTGAGAAAGTTGGCACGCTTCCTGCTTTATCTCTTCATGAAGGGCCATTTTATCAAAACAATGGCTTTGCAACTTGAAGAGCATAGAAACGAGGTACATGTTATGGGTATTTTTTCACGCTTCACAGATATCGTAAATGCGAATTTGAATGCATTGTTAGACAAGGCTGAAGATCCGCAGAAAATGGTTCGCCTGATTATTCAGGAAATGGAAGACACGTTGGTTGAAGTTCGTTCAGTCTCCGCGAAAACTTTATCGGAGAAAAAGGATTTGAACCGTCAGCTGACCCGGCTTGAAAATGAAGTGGTTGAGTGGGAGCGTCGTGCTGAATTGGCGTTGAGTAAAGAACGCGAAGATTTGGCGCGCCAGGCACTGCTTGAAAAGAGTAAGTTAGAAGATACTATTGCAACGATTCACGCAGAGATCCAACGGGTCGATGATCACGTGGACCGTCTCAGTGGGGAAATCACCCAGTTGCAGGAAAAGCTGGCAGACGCTAAAGCACGGCAGAAGTCGATCTTGATGCGCGAGCGGACGGTGAGCTCACGGTTGAGCGTGAAGAAAACGCTCGACAGCAGTAAAGTCGATGATGCGATGTATAAGTTTGAGCGTTATGAAGCGAAAATTGACGATCTCGAGTCGCAAGTGGACGCGTATGAGCTTGGCAAGAAAACTTTGACAGACGAATTCCGTGCGTTGGAAAACGAGAATAAGGTCGATGCCGAGCTAGAAGCGTTGAAAGCGAAGTTGAACGATAAAAATAAAAAAGACTAATCTGTAGGCATGCAGAGCGCGGCAACGCTCTGCAGTCTATTCCCAGAGAGGAGATAGGGCGATGGGTGAGATGGAAGTAGCAATATTTAGCGTGATTATGGCGCCTTTCATTCTGTTTGTGATTTTCGTGGCACCGATTTGGGTCATTCTGCATTATCGCAGTAAACGGAAGATCCGGGAAGGAATGAGCGCCACCGACGCAGAACTCGTACGCCAGTTGGCCAAGCAAGCCGAGGATATGCGCGAGAGAATTCGTACGCTTGAAAGCTTACTTGATGCTGAACACGCCAACTGGCGGAAAGAACAGCGCTAGGAGGGATCATGACGAAGATAAAGAAGAACTTAATGCGTGATCCGGTCGAGGGAAAGATCGCCGGGGTTTGTGCAGGGCTTGCGAAGCATTTTGGGTGGGAGCTCTGGGTCGTTCGTATCGTCGCAATTACTGCGTTAATTCTGGCTTCAAAGATCACCCTGACTGCTTACATCATTGCGTGGATTGTTCTCGATAAAGCGCCAGAGGGAGGTTCTTCGAACGCAGAGCCAACCACACTGAGAGAAGAGACGCGGATTGAGCGCACCAACGATGGCCGAACCATTGAAGTAAAAACCAAAGTGTGGGAAGCAGGGAAACCACCAGCCGAAGCACTAAAAGATATTCAGGCTACATTTGCCGATATGGAAAACTCGGTTCGGAAGATGGAAGAATACGTAACGTCCAGCGAATTTCGGGTGCGCCAGGAAATCAACCGTCTTTAATCTCGTAGTCTTCAATGGTAGCCCCAGACACAGAAAGCGAGAAAACCAAGGAAGCTCCAATTTACTGGGGCTTTTTTTATGGCCGAACGGGTTGGTGGCACCGAGTGGAAATTAAACCTTACAGTATTCTGCGGTAGGACCACTTTGCTTTTATTGCTGTGTCCTGAAACCCTGCCGTAAGCTACGGCTCAAACATAATAATAACAACCGACATGAGAACTCATTATGGCAAAGGGTAAAACAATGCGTCCGGAGACGCTGGTGATTCACGGTGGGACGGCTTTCAATGATCCGCATGGCTCGTTGACGACCCCACTGTATCAAACATCAACCTTTGTCTTTCCCGATGCAGAAACAGGTGGGCGCCGGTTTGCTGGTGAAGAATCGGGTTATATCTATTCGCGACTTGGCAATCCGACAGTGGCACAACTCGAGCAACGAGTAGCGGCGCTCGAAGCAATGGAAGCAGGCGCGGCGTGTGCGACTGGAATGGGTGCAGTTGCAGCCGCAACCATGGCATTTTTAAAAGCCGGCGACCATGTGATCGCGTCGGACTGTATTTATGGATGCTCATTCGCTTTATTCAGCCATCTGTTTGAGCGTTTCGGTGTGCATGTTGATTTCATCGATATGACGGACGAAACCGCGCTTGCAAACGCGTTCCGAGAGAACACGCGTGTGGTCTTCTTGGAAACCCCTGCAAACCCTCACTTGCGCTTGTTAGATTTAGCAATGGTCGGTGAGCACTGTGCTCGCCATAACGATGTTCGTCTTATCGTAGACAACACCTTTATGACCCCGTTATTACAAAAACCTGGCGCATTTGGGGCGCATTTAGTGGTGCATAGTGCGACTAAGTACCTTAATGGCCATGGTGATGTTGTGGCGGGAATCATTACCGGGTCGGCAGAGGACATCCATACCATTAAAATGACGACGCTCAAGGATATGGGGGCGACGATGTCTCCACACGACGCATGGTTGATTATCCGTGGTCTGAAAACCTTAGCTGTGCGTATGGAAAAACATTGTGCCAATACCGAGCGGGTTGCTGAGTTCTTGCAAAGTCACTCTTGCGTATCCAAGGTTTATTATCCGGGGTTTGCGGACCATCCGCAGCATCACTTAGTCGGAACCCAGATGGCGCACCCTGGTGCGGTGATTGCCTTTGAAATGTTGGGCGGCTACAGCGCTGCAGTGCAGCTACTGAATCAATTGGAGATGATACGCGTTGCTGTGAGCTTGGGCGATGCGGAGACCTTGATTCAGCACCCAGCATCCATGACCCATTCACCGTTAACGCCGGAAGCGCGGGCGCGGGCAGGGATTACGGATGGTTTAGTACGGATTTCTGTCGGTCTTGAGCATGTAGATGATATTATCGGGGACTTGCAGCAAAGTTTTGAGCGTGTCCTCAGCAATCCACGAGCCCGCCTTTCCGCGGTATAGGAGCGAGCTATGAGTAAAAAACAGAGTAAATACGTTTCGAAGCAGCCCGACGCAAAGGGCATTATTCATTGGACAGACGAAGAGAACCGCATCTGGCACGACCTTGTAGCGCGTCAACTGGATATCATTCCTGGCAAAGCCTGCGATGAATATATGGAAGGCTTGCGTTTGTTAGATATGCCGAAGGATCGTATTCCTCAGCTGCATGAGATAAATGAAGTCCTGATGGAAACGACAGGTTGGCAAGTGGCGCAGGTCCCTGCGTTGATTCCTTTCGATGAGTTCTTTCGCTTACTGGCGAATAAACAGTTTCCTGTGGCGACCTTTATTCGTACACGAGAAGAGTTTGACTATCTTCAGGAACCCGATATTTTCCACGAGATATTTGGTCATTGCCCGCTGTTAACCAATCCTGCATTTGCTCATTTTACGCATCAATACGGCAAGCTCGGCTATGCAGCGAGCCCCAAAGAACGGGTTTACTTGGCTCGCCTGTACTGGTTCACCGTTGAGTTTGGCTTAATGCAAACTGAGCAAGGATTGCGGATCTACGGGGGCGGAATTCTATCGTCACCCGGCGAAACAAAGTACGCATTAGAGAGCGATAAACCTGAGCGTAAGCCACTTAAGCCCCTTGATGCGCTGCGGACGCCATATCGGATCGATATTATGCAGCCCATTTATTACACCATTGCCGATACCCAAGAACTGTTTGAGATTGCAGATATGGATATCATGGCTATGGTTGAAGAAGCGATGGAACTTGGTTTATTCGAACCAAAATTTCCACCCAAGCCGAAAGATGCAGCCTAGCCGTGGCGGATACCGCCGCGCATATTTTTTACTAAACGAAGAGAAGTCATACTCGGTCGAGTATGGAGAAAGGAACAGAGCATGTCTGACTTAAAAGAAATGAAGTGCGAAGCTTGCCGTGCAGATGCCCCAAAAGTTTCCGATGCTGAGCTGAAATCACTTATGCGTGAGATTCCTGACTGGGCCCCAGTGGTGCGCGATGGTGTCATGCAATTGGAGCGTGTGTATAAATTCAAGAACTTTAAGCTAGCGCTGGCATTCACGAATAAGTTGGCGGAGCTGGCGGAAGCCGAATTCCATCACCCAGGTATTTTCTTGGAGTGGGGAAAGGTCACCGTGACTTGGTGGACCCATGCAATTGGGGGACTGCACAAGAACGATTTCATTATGGCAGCGAAAACCGACGCCCTTCTGAATGATTAGCCCGTGGTTTTTAGATTGCGACTGACGCAATCTCACTGCGACTCATCGAGAATCAGCAGCAAGCAGTCCGCTTCTGCTGATTTTTTATTTGCATCCCTGTATAATTTTATTTACATACTTTGTTGGGAAGCCTACTTACATGCGTTTGGAAATTACCTGCTCAGATCGGCTCGGACTCTGCCAAGACGTTCTGACGATTTTGCGCGAGAATGGCATTGACCTAAAAGGAATCGAGGTCGATCCGATAGGGAAAATCTACCTTAGCTTTCCGACCATCGAATTTGCTGATTTTCAAATGTTGATGTCGAAGATTCGCCGCATTCCCAACGTCGAAGACGTCAAGACGATCCCGTATATGCCCACCGAGCGAGAGCACTATGAGTTCAATTTGTTGCTCTCAACACTACCGAATCCAGTCATTTCAGTTGATTCGAAAGGGCGTGTAGACATTATCAACAGTGCAGCTGCGGCGTTACTTGATACTGAAAAAGACGCATTACGCGGTGAGTTGGTAAATGATTTAGTCGGTGGGTTTCATGTCCATCGCTGGCTCGAAAAACAGCCGAGCGAACCCCATACAGATTATGTGCGAATCGGAACCGCAAATTATCGTGCGAGCTTTCTACCCGTGTGGGTGAACGATAAAGAAGGTGAACCTGCATTTGCGGGCGCCGTCGTGCATTGTCAATCGGAGCCGCTGCCAAGTCGACCGAATAGCAGTGGCCAGGTTTCCCCCTTCAGTCATGTCTTGACTCAGCATGCGCATGTTAAACGTGTGCTGAAAGATGCCGAGCGAATGGCGCAGTTGGATGTGCCCTTGTTGATTGAAGGAGAAACCGGTGTAGGCAAAGAACTAATTGCCCGAGCCTGTCATCAAGCCGGTAATCGAAGCCAGCAACCATTTCTTGCTGTGAATTGTGGTGCACTGCCCGATAACGTGGCAGAGAGTGAGCTTTTTGGCTACGGTCCGGGCATTTTCACCCATCATCCGAGCGGAAAAAAAGGAATTTTTGAGCAAGCGAACGGTGGGACGGTCCTGCTTGACTCAGTCGGGGATATGTCCCAAGAGCTGCAAGCGAAGCTTTTGCGCTTCTTAGAGGATGGAACCTTCCGTCGGATTGGCGAAGAGCAAATGGTTCGGGTTGATGTGCGGCTGATTTGCTTGGCACGCGGGGCGCTTTTCGAGCGAGTCGAATCCGGCCATTTCCGCGAGGACTTGTATTATCGCTTGAATGTCCTCTCGCTTCAGCTGCCACCATTACGGGATCGAAAAGGCGATGTGTTGTTGTTGGCTGAACACTTTGTTCAAAAGTTTTGCCAACAATTGCAGCGCGCACCGATTCGTTTATCACCTCCCTGTAAAGATTATCTCAGTCAATACAGTTGGCCGGGTAATGTGCGTCAATTAGAGAACACGTTGTTTCGTTCGATTTCTATGCTCGAGCGAGAGACGCTCGAACCCAGCGATATCAATTTACCCGATGTTCCTGCAATTGCAGATTCTCTGGCGATCGATCTTGAGGACGGAACACTTGAAGATGCAGTGAAACGGTTTGAAAGCACGCTGTTGCGTCGGCTTTATCCAAGTTATCCCAGCACCCGTCAACTCGCGCGAAAGCTGGGCTTAAGCCATACAGCCATTGCAAACAAGCTGCGCGACTACGGGATCGGAAAGCAGCGTAAGCGGACCTAAACAGCTAAACGTACAGATTTCATGCCAGCGCGCGGGGCTTTTGTAATGTTTTGTTTACAAACAGCCCCTTAAGCGATGCATAATCAATCGAAGTAAACTATTCTTTACGAATGTCTTAAACTTAAGCACATTCTCATTCAAGGCTGACGCCTAGCCGAGCCACGCGCGTTCGCGATACAACACCATAGAAAACTTACAACAAAAGCGGTATGCCGAGAGAGGGGTACCGCGCGACATGAGAGGAATTTAGTTATGACTGACCACAGCATTAATCCATTGGGCACCGATGGCTTCGAGTTCGTCGAGTACACCGCAGCCGATGCAAAGGGCATCGATGCGCTGAAAAATCTTTTCAAACAACTTGGTTTTACCGAAGTTGCGAAACATCGCCGCAAAGATGTTTGGTTGTACAAGCAAAATGACATCAACTTTATCGTGAATGCGCAACCCTCATCGCAAGCGGAAAAATTTGCGCGCGAACACGGACCAAGCGTATGCGGTATGGCGTTCCGCGTAAAAGACGCGAACAAAGCAATGGCCCATGCTCTTGCCAATGGTGCAAAAGAATTCAAACCTGATGTTGGCGCGATGGAACTAAACATCCCAGCCATTTATGGAATTGGTGAAAGTGCTCTGTATTTTGTTGATCGGTACGGCGATAAAACAATCTACGATGTCGATTTTCAATTCTACGAGAATTGGGAAGCGTCAATGAACGATTTCCAAGTTGGTATGGATTATGTGGATCACCTGACCCACAACGTCTTCCGCGGTAATATGGATGTCTGGGCTGGCTTCTATGAGCGGATTGGAAACTTCCGCGAAGTCCGTTACTTCGATATTGAAGGCAAATTAACGGGACTTTTGAGTCGTGCAATGACCTCTCCTTGCGGAAAAATCCGTATCCCTATTAATGAGTCACATGACGACAAGTCGCAAATTGAGGAATACCTGCGTGAATACAACGGCGAGGGAATTCAACATATTGCCATGTCGTCTGATGATATCTATCACACCGTTCGAACTTTGCGCGAGCGCGGGATGGAGTTTATGCCAACGCCTGACACCTATTATGACAAGATCGATGAGCGGGTTGAGGGTCATGAAGAAAGTGTGGATGACCTCCGTGACCTGCGTATCTTGATTGATGGCGCGCCGATGAAAGACGGTATCCTTTTGCAAATCTTCACCAAGACCGTGATTGGTCCGGTGTTCTTCGAGATTATTCAGCGGAAGGGCAACGAGGGATTCGGTGAAGGTAATTTTAAAGCACTGTTCGAGTCGATCGAGGAAGATCAGATTCGTCGAGGAGTCTTAAGCGATGCGTAAGTGGATCTCTTTCCCGAAGCAAGTGGGTACGGCCTCGCGCCAAGCCCACGCTGACTTCCCGGAAGAAGCGATTTACGAACGAGAAGCTGGTCGCAGCGGTTTTTTTGGGCCAGCTACCCATTTCCATCATACTCATGCCCCAACCGGTTGGAGTGATTGGGAAGGGCCGTTGCGTCCACGCTGCTTCGATTTCAATCAATTGTCGGGAACGGACTCAGCATCTCCTTGGGTTGCGCCGCATCTGCTGTTCAACGCGCATTGTAAATTCCGTATTTGGCATCTCAACGAGCCGATGAAGCGCCTGGCTCGAAATGCCGATGGTGACGATTTATTGTTCGTCCACGAAGGTGCAGGTGAACTGTTCTGCGATTATGGCCACTTGACACTTCGTGATGGGGATTATGTGGTGATTCCACGCTCGACCAATTGGCGGATTGAACCAACAGCTCCTATGCAACTTGTCATGATCGAGGCGACGAATGGGGCTTATCAGCTGCCCGACAAAGGGCTGGTCGGGAATCACGCAATATTTGACCCGGCCTGCTTGGATGTTCCCGAAATTGATGAGGCGTTCAAAGCGCAATACAGCGAAGACGCCTGGAAAGTGGAAGTAAAACGTCACGGACAAGTCTCGGTGATCACCTATCCTTACAATCCGCTCGATGCGGTGGGTTGGCATGGAGACCTAGCGCCTGTGCGTATCAACTGGCGTGACATTCGTCCGTTGATGAGTCATCGCTATCACTTGCCACCATCGGCGCACACCACATTTGTTGCGGATCGTTTTGTCGTATGTACTTTTGTTCCGCGTCCAATTGAAAGCGACCCGGGTGCATTGAAAGTGCCTTTCTATCACAATAACGACGATTACGATGAGGTACTATTCTACCACGCGGGCGATTTCTTTAGCCGAGATAACATAGATCGCGGAATGGTGACATTCCATCCGGCTGGATTTACGCACGGCCCGCATCCAAAAGCCTTCAAAGCAGGGCAGGAATACAAGAAAAAATTCACCGATGAAGTCGCAGTCATGCTCGATACCCGAGATGCGCTTGAATTCAGCGAAGCTGCGGTGAGTGTCGAAAATCCAGACTACGTGAATAGCTGGAAGGAGAAAAAGGAATGAAATTAGCCACGTATCGAGATGGTACCCGTGATGGCAAACTCGTTGTAGTCAGTCGTGATCTAACGCGTGCGGTGGCCGTGCCTGAAATAGCGCGGACATTGCAGTCCGCACTTGATCGGTGGGACAAGGTCGAGGGACGTCTGAAAGAGGTCTATATTGCGCTCAACAACGACAAACTAAGTGATGATTTTTCGTTTGATGAGACCCAATGCGAGAGCCCATTGCCACGCGCTTATCATTGGGCGGATGGCAGTGCTTACGTCAATCACGTGGAACTGGTTCGGAAGGCTCGAAACGCTGAAATGCCACCCAGCTTTTGGGAAGACCCACTGATGTATCAGGGGGGATCAGATGCCTTTATTGGTCCTCGTCAGGATATCCCTTTGGGTTCTGAGTCGTGGGGCATCGATTTTGAGGGTGAAATCGCCATCATCACCGACGATGTTCCGATGGGTGTCGAAGCCAAAGATGCACGTCAATACATTCGTTTGTTGATGTTGGTCAATGATGTGTCGCTGCGCGGTTTGATTCCAAATGAGTTAGCAAAGGGCTTTGGTTTTTATAACTCGAAACCGAGTTCAGTATTTTCTCCGGTCGCGGTTACGCCAGATGAGCTCGGTGATGCCTGGCAGGATGGAAAGGTTCATTTGCCGCTCCGCTCGACCTATAACGGTGAGCTTTTCGGGTACCCGAATGCGGGTGTCGATATGACGTTTAATTTTGATCGTCTCATTCAACATGCGGCGATGACGCGTCCGCTCTGCACGGGCACGATTATCGGCTCGGGAACGGTATCGAACAAACAGGGCACTGATCATGGAAGCGCCGTAACAGAGGGGGGCGTTGGCTACAGTTGTATCGCTGAAATCCGAATGATTGAAACGATCCGAGACGGCAAGCCGAGTACGCCGTTCATGAAATTTGGTGACACGATCCGAATCGAAATGCATGACGCGGACGGAAACAGCATCTTTGGCGCGATTGATCAAAAAATCGTGCAGTACTCAGGGCCATCTGCATGAAGTTGTTTGGTTACTGGCGCTCGTCTGCCAGCTACCGGGTTCGTATTGCACTGAATCTTAAAGAAATTCAGTATGAGACGGTTCCCGTTCACTTGCTGAAAGACGGTGGGCAACAAAAAACAGATGCCTATGCAGCACTAAACCCAGCACAGCTGGTTCCAACGTTGATCACCGATGATGGTGTTCAGCTGAATCAATCGCTTGCCATTATCGAATATCTTGATGCATTGGTTCCGTCACCCGCACTGGTTCCGAAGGATCCACTGGGCGCAGCTGTTGTTCGGACGCTCGCGCTGGATATGGCAGCCGATCTCCAGCCGATAACGAATCTACGAGTTTTGCAGTATCTTACAGGCACGTTAAAGCAACCTGAAGCAAGCAAAGTGGCGTGGATTCACCATTGGGTTTCGCAAGCTTTTGGTGCATTCGAGAAACGCTTGGAAACGACCGCAGGACGCTACTGTGTGGGTGACACCGTCACCCTTGCAGACGTGTGTCTCATGCCGCAGGTCTACAATGCAGAGCGCTTTGCGGTGGATATGACGCCGTACCCAAGGATTCGTGCTGTCGTAGCACAACTTCGTGAGTTACCTGCGTTTATTCAAGCAAGTCCTGAGCTGCAGCCGGATGCAAACACCTAAAGAGAAACCATAGTTCGGAGTCATTTAACGCAGGTTTCCGTCTGAATAGCCCGTGTTGGCCGGTTCTTGGCTCGCCAAACATGGGCTATTTTGGTTTAATGGCTCAGGTTTTCTCATAAGCACTTTATTCCCATCATAAGGAATTCAGGAATGAAAAGAAAAATTACCATTGCGATAGCAGCGGCGTTAATGACGGTTGCATGTGCAAGTTCCGAGCCAATGAACCAAACCGGCGCGAGCTACTCGAGCCCTTCACAGACAGAACCTCGGACATTGACGCGTGTAACAGGCACCCCGGATAGCGAGCAAGCGATTCGGATGACCCAGATTATGGCGAATCCAGACTGGATTGCTCGGTCACCTGAGAATGCGTATTGGTCTTGGGATGGACGCACGGTTTTATTTGACCGAAAACGAGAGGGCAGCCCTCAACGCGATCTCTTTATACGAGGTCTTACAGATGGAGGGAATGGTGAACGCGTTGCGCTAGCTGACTTGCATCAACATGCCTATCGAGATGGGATTAAGAATTCGGATCGCAATTTGAAGGCTTACGTTTTTGAGCGGAATGTTTTCGTTCTTGATCGGGAAACCGGCGCAGTTACGCAAATTACCCGGGACAGCAGCAACAAATCTGAACTGCAGTTTTTGACAGATGGCCGCCTGAGCTATCGGTCGGGCAATGACTTTTATGCGGTGAATTTACGAAATGGCTTTACCGAGCTGCTGGTGTCTTTACAAACCCAAGATGCACCGGTTGCAGTTCAGGCTCCTACAGATATTCTAGCGCAAGAAGAAATTGAGCTTATTGAGTGGACGCAAGTGCAACGTCGGAATCGGCAGGAGCGCTTTGATGACCAACAGCGGATGCATGCAGAAAATCCGAGTGTTGCACCAGCGCCGATCTTCTTGGGCCGTAATAAGCAAATCGCGGAAGTTAGTTTATCGCCGGCCGGAGACCGCATGGTGGTCGCGGTGCAAGATCCACAAACTTGGCGGGGTGATTCCGATGTTATGCCGCGTTATGTCACAGAAACAGGACGAATCGAGAATCAAGATGTGCGTCGTCGTGTTGCGGATGCGAAACCGGTTCACCACACGTTATACCTGATTGATTTAAACAGTGGTGAGAAAACCGAACTGAGCTATGAAACCTTACCCGGCTGGGATGAGGATGTTCTTAAATCAGTGCGCGAAGAGAACTATGCAGCGCGCGGCGAGACCTATGTCAGTGAGCGGAAACCGCGTGCAATCAATGTGATGCAACGCTGGTCTGCACCAGAAGGAAATATCGTCTGGAACGATGATGGAAGTGCTGTCGCAATTATGCTGCGAGCGTGGGACAACAAAGACCGTTGGATCGCAACGATTGATCTCGAACGTGGTCGTTTGCAAAACCAAGATCGTTTGCACGATTATGCGTGGATCAATCGGGATTTTAACGCGTTTAATTGGCTCCCGAACAGTAACAAGATCTGGTTCTTGTCAGAGGGTTCAAATTACTCACATATCTACGTGCGTGACCTCGATGCGCAAAGTACACGAGCCGTTACGTCCGGACGTTACTTAGTTGATCATGTGACCTTGAACCAAGCCGGTGACACATTCTATTTTCAAGCAAACAAAGAACATCCGGGTATCTTCGAAATTTATCGGGTGCCCGTTGCTGGGGGCGATGTTGAGCGACTCACTTACCTAGAGGGCATTACTCAGTATCGGTTGAGTCCAGACGAATCACAGTTGTTGCTTACGCATAGCAGTGCACTCCTGCCGCCAGAACTGTATGTGCAGGATAATCGTGCAAACGCGAGTGTCACCCGGTTGACAGAAACAGTGAGTGATGAGTTTCTTGCGTTGCCATGGCCTGAGCCAGAACTGATTGGCGTGCCATCGAGCCACGTAGAAGACCCGATCTGGAGCCGCGTCTACGTGCCGGATGATTTTGATCCAGACCGTGCTGAAGGCTATCCAGCCGTCGTATTTATTCACGGTGCGGGATATTTACAAAATGCCCACGCCGGGTGGTCACAGTACTTCCGTGAGTTCATGTTCCACAGCAAGCTAACGCAACAGGGTTATGTTGTGCTTGATCTCGATTTCCGCGGTTCTGCTGGCTATGGACGTGATTGGCGCACAGCTGTCTATCGTCAGATGGGTACCCCAGAAGTGGAGGATTTGGTGGATGTTGTTGCCTGGATGGGCGAGCATCGCAATGTCGATGTGGAGCGCGTAGGCACCTACGGTGGCTCCTATGGCGGTTTCCTAACATTCATGGCGTTGTTTAAAGAGCCAGGATTGTTCAAGGCGGGTGCTGCGCTGCGCCCCGTGACCGATTGGGCGCATTACAACACGGGATATACATCAAATATTCTCAATCTTCCGCAAGACGATATGATTGCCTATCGTCGCAGCTCGCCGATTTACTTTGCAGAAGGGCTCGAGGATGCATTGTTGATTAGTGCACCGATGGTGGATGCCAATGTGTTCTTCCAAGATTCGGTTCGCTTGGTTCAACGATTGATCGAGTTGGAAAAAGAGAACTTCGAAACGGCTATCTTCCCAGTGGAAGATCACGGATTTGTAGAGCCTTCCAGTTGGCTTGATCAATATCGCCGGATCTACAAGTTGTTTGAAGATAATTTGAAGTAACACACTTCAACTGAGAAGCCCGGCGTGACGCCGGGCTTTTTTTTTGCTTAGCCCAAGGTCGAAGCAGTGAGAATGTTCCAGTAGCCGAGTAAGCCCACAAGAACGATCAAATTGACGGTAAAGATACTTGCAGTGATGCGCCGTCCCAAACCCCATTGGGCCCGATACCAAATTAAAATGAGGGCCACCACCATGGCGAAGGTGAGCAGGGTAATGACGCGGGCGAGCAAAATCCATACGGAGCCCATGAAGGTCGGCCACTGCGCAAAATGCGTTGCGACCATCGCACCGAGTTGTCCGCCATCTACCTGAATCGCCCAAACAAACCCAGCCCACGCAAGGACAACGGCAAAACTTAGGTAACGAAAAACCTGACCACTTCGAAACTCGGGTTTGTTTTGGTTTCGGGTAAAGGTCAGAACAAAGAACCAGACCAACGACATAAATATGGCCAACATGAAAATACTTGTTGCAAAACCCGTGGTCTCCCACACCTGAAGCCGCTCAAAATTATTGTGCCCGAGTGTGTTATGCAGCAACAAAACGGTGTTATTCGAACTGAATGCGATGCGGTTTCCGTTATCGGGGTTAATAAAAGTGTCTTCGCTGAAGGGGCGATACCGTTCTGTGAGCCCGCCCTGGGTGAGCGTAAGAAATCCTTGGTCGTTACTTCCAATGGTCAGTTCCCCGCCAAACGAAAGCAGCTTGTCGATCGTTTTATAGCCGCGTCGCTGTGCACGGTAAAGCCCGTGGAACGCGGTTAAGTCTCGGTCCATATCTGGCTCAAATGAAGGCAAGTAATGGGGGAAGAACTGCTTCACAAACCGATGGGGAAGCTGAGAGCTCAAACGAAATCCTGTCCCGGTGTTGGTGGATACAAAGATCCCTAAATCGAGATCTGGAAAAAGCACCATATTCGACATAAAGCCGAAGATTGAACCGCCATGTTCCAGTGTTCGGTAACCCCAAATATCCTTTACCCAATAACCTAATGCGTTTGCACCGACGTCCGCATGATTGCTGATGCTTGCCTCATGTAAAAGCCTGAGTGTTTCGGGTTGCAATACGCCGCCGCCATCACCAAGTTGTGAAATCATAAAGCGCGCCATATCAGCAGCATTGCTTATAAGGCCTCCTGCGGGCATATTTCCCGCATGCATCCAAGCCAAATCTGGTGCCTGAAACCGCCCGGAGGACCACGCATAGGAATAGGCTAAATCTTCATATGCCGCTGGACTCAGCCGACCATCCTGTGGCTGGCCGGTCCAATCACGAAAATAACTGTGCTCCATACCCAGAGGACGCAGAACGTGCGTTTCCATATAGTCTGCGTAAGGCATTCCCGAAAGCGTTTCGATGAGCAGTCCGATGACCGATGTACCATAGTTGGAGTAAACCACCCGCTCACCGGGAGCGCGGACTTGGTTGGGTTGAAAGCGTGCAACATAGTCATGAAGGCTATGATCTGTGTCGGCGTCGATGGCCCAGAAATGCCCCAAATAGCTATCTTCAAAGCCAGCACTATGTGTCAGTAAATCACGCACACGCACGGTGCCTTTCGGGAGGTCAAATGCGATATCGGGTAGGTAGTATGTGAAGTCCGCATCGAGGTCAATTCGCCCTTGTTCGACTTGCTGCAAAAGACCAATAGAGTTGAATATTTTTGTAATTGAGGCGACCCGGAATAGGTGCCGCTCGGGGTCCACACCAATTTGTTCGGGCTCGCGCGCGAATCCATAGCCCTTGATCAAAATAGGTTCACCGCGATGAATGATCGAAATGGTCACCCCCGGAATTCGATGATCCTCGATAGCCGTTGTGATGACACCATCGATAAAGGATTCGACGGCAGTTTGATCAAGTGCCGTAAGTGGGGTGGGAGCTGCTATCGGCGCGGTGCTAAAGCAAGCGAAAGCCATTGCGAGGATACAGACACTCCAGCATCGTTTGATGTTGGGAGTAGGCTTTGGACTGCGTCCACGCATGAACCAGAGTTTCCACATTGTGTTGGTCCTTTTAAACGTAAATAAACGTGTAAGTCCCAACAACAACGCGATGCGTTTAGGACCGTTGTAACGGTTGTCTTTTTTGCAGGCTTGGAACGGCAATTACGCCTCCAAGAGCGCCACCTAAATGTGCAAGGTAGGCTACTTGCGCATTGAGCCAAGGATCGACGGTGTCGGCACCGGCCATATCAAGAACCAGTTTTGCGATCAGCAAAGCGAGAACAGCAAACCCGACCTTCTGACCTTGCTTCACCATGACAATCCCGGCATACGCAACGAGTCCATGCAAAATCCCTGAGAAACCGACAAAAACAGGTTGCTCACTGAATGCAAGGGGCAACAATGCTGCGAAGAGTCCGGCAAATACCATGACATTTAACATGGTTCGGCCAAACACATACTTTCTTAACACGACCGCAGCCAAAAACAAACCAAGAATGTTGGTCACCAAATGATAGGTATTCAGGTGGACCAGATGCGTGGTGAGCAAGCGCCAAGCCTGAGCAAGCAAACCGTCTTCCGTGAGAACAAGGTATGGATGCAAGCCCGGAAGAAAATGGATGAGCACCAAGGCGAATATTACCCCTGTGGGTGCGAGGTAAGGACGGAATAACGACTGGATCGATTGCATGATTTCGACTACCTGAAAAGTTTTCTCTATGATACCGTTATTTAAAATTGAAGCGCAAAAGAAGTCGTGAGGTGTTCCAATGCAACGAAAGCGTTATCCCGGTCTTTCTTCGGGTCCATCTTTGTTATCGAAGCTCGTTTTTGGAGCTGTCAGTGCTCTTGTGCTCTCTGCGTGCGCACCGGCGCCTGTCGAACGTGAAGCTTACGAACCTGAGGCTGCAACGGGATGGCGTGACCAGCAGCTCAGTTTTGCTGAGAATTACATGGTTGCCGCGGCGAACCCTGCTGCCGTCGAAGCGGGGCTTGCTATCCTGCGTGAAGGTGGAACCGCGATTGATGCTGCAGTCGCTGTGCAAGCGATGTTGACCCTTGTGGAACCTCAATCTTCGGGGATCGGCGGTGGTGCTTTTATTTTATATTGGGACAATGAAACGCGTGCGCTCCATTCACTGGATGCGCGGGAAACCGCGCCGATGGCAGCAACACCCGAGCTATTTCTGGATGAGGAAGGGAATGCACCTCGGTGGATTGACGCAGTCGTTGGTGGCCGTTCGGTGGGAACGCCTTCTGTTGTGCGGGGACTTGAAGTAGCGCATCAACGGTGGGGGCAGGTGCCGTGGAATCGCCTGTTTGAAGAAACGATTGAGTTAGCCGAAGTAGGATTTGAAGTTTCTCCGCGCCTCGCAGAGCTGATTGCGCTCGACTTTAATCCAGGGCTTCCCCGGATGCCGGTTGCTCGGGATTATTTCTTCCCAAACGGGCGGGCACTACAAGCAGGTGACATTCGTAAAAACCCCGAGCTTGCGGATACGCTTCGAGCCATTGCGGAGCAGGGTGCAGATGCCTTGCATTACGGCCCGATAGCGGAAGATATTGTACGGGCCGTGCAAGAAAGCCCGATAGCTCCTGGGTTGCTCTCCATGGAGGATTTAGCAGCGTACCAGCCGATTTGGCGCGATCCGGTCTGTGGTGGCTATCGAGTGTATCAAATCTGTTCCATGGGTCCGCCAAGTTCAGGTGGCATTACCTTGCTGCAAACCTTAGCGCTTTTAGAACCTTTCGATATTGCAAATCTTCCGGTGAATGGCGAAGCTGCGCTTCATTACTTTACCCAAGCCTCGCGTCTCGCGTTTGCCGACCGTAATCGATACATTGCGGACGATGATTATGTTGAAACGCCGATCGACGCTTTGCTTAACCCAGATTACCTCACCCTGCGTTCGGCGCTGATCGGTGAAGAGGATATGGGGCACGCTGAAGCGGGGGACATTGGACATTTCTCACGGGCCGATGATCAATCGCTCGAACTTCCAAGCACCACCCATTTCAGTATCATTGATCAGTACGGCAATGCGGTCTCCATGACCAGTACGATTGAAATGGGCTTTGGTTCCACGGTAATGACTCGCGGATTTTTGCTCAATAATCAATTAACCGACTTCTCATTAGTTCCGGAAGTGGATGGTGTTCCGGTCGCAAATCGGGTGGAGCCTGGGAAGCGACCTCGCAGCTCGATGTCACCGGTTATCGTGTTTGATGAAGCAGGTGATGTACTGCATGTGGTTGGCTCCCCGGGAGGTCCGCGGATTATTAATTATGTAACGCAAACGGTGATCGGACTCCTTGACTGGGATCTCGACATGCAAGCAGCCATCAATCTGCCGCGTATTACGAACTTGAATGGAGCGACATCGCTCGAACAAGGGACTGATATTGAGGGGCTGAAGCCACTGCTCGAGGGACGCGGACATCAAGTGGAGATACGGTCTTTGAATAGCGGACTACATGGTATTACTCGAACAGCAGAGGGCTTAGAGGGTGGTGCAGATCCGCGTCGCGAGGGCAGTGCGCAAGGGCATTGAGCAGTCGAAATAGCCTCTGCACAGAACACAGGATAAATTCCCTATGAGTGAAACGATTTTTACGAAAATTATCAATCGCGAGATTCCAGCAGACATTGTTTATGAGGATGACCAGGCCCTTGCTTTTAAAGATATTAATCCGCAAGCACCGATTCATCTTCTGATCATCCCCAAACGGCCTATTGCGACGGTGAATGCAATTGAGAAGTCAGACCGTGAGTTGGTGGGGCATTTGTATTGGGTTGCTGGGGAAATTGCGCGTCGGGATGGCTTTGCTGAAGATGGGTATCGGGTCGTGATGAACTGCAATGATGATGGAGGCCAAACCGTCTATCACATTCATGCACACCTACTTGCGGGCAAGCCACTTGGTTGGCCTCCGTATCAAGAGCGGCTAAAAAAATAGCGCGGAGCCCGCGCTATTTTTGCCAGAACCGATGTTTAGTCTGTTGAGGCGTTCCACCTTAGCGCTTTAAGACCAGCCCCTTGAGATACCACCCCTCAGGGTAATGGACATGCACTGGATGGTCCGGCGCTTGCTGGGTCCGGTCGATGATTTTTAAATCGACTTTAGCATCTAAGCATCCGTCGGCCACCACTTTTTGAAATAGTTCAGAACTTAGCAATCCAGAACAGGAAAACGTCATAAGAATACCATCTGGATTGAGCAGGGACGCTGCGAGGCGATTAATATCTTTGTAGCCTCGGCATGCTCGATTTAAGCTGGCTTTTGAATCGACAAATTTTGGTGGATCAAGCACGATGACATCAAAGGTTTCACCTTCTTCCACGAAGGTCCGCAACTGCTCAAAGACATCTGCCTGAAGATATTCAATCACGCCCGGGCGAATGGGGTTGAGGCTCTCGTTATGCCGCGCGAGATCGAGTGCACTCTCCGAAATATCCACGTTCACGACGCGATGAGCCCCGGCAAGGGCTGCATAGATACCAAAGCCACCGGTGTAACTGAAGCAATTCAGGACGGTTTTGCCTTTAGCATATTGCTGAATCTTGTGACGGGCATCACGTTGATCAAGGTAGTAGCCTGTTTTATGTCCAGTCATGACATCAACGGTTAACTGGACGCCGTTTTCGTGAATGGTGACAGGTTCCACATGCATGGTGCCACGGCGTGGACCCTGTACTTTTTTAAGGCCTTCCTTGCTACGGACATCTACATCGGAACGTTCATAGATAAAGGAGCCCGGGAATAATTCCTCGAGCACATCATAAATAGTCTCTTCCCAGTACGCTGCCCCAGCAGAGAGAAGCTGACAGACGAGAATATTGTCATAGCGGTCAATGGTAATTCCCGGCAGACCATCGGACTCGCCTGCCACCACGCGATACGCATTGGTGTGGGGACACACCTCGGCTTCACGCAGCCGTTGTGCAGCGATAATACGATCAGCAAAGAACTCACGATTGATATGACGCCCCGGCGTAAAGCTCCAGACGCGAGCGCGAATCTGTGAATGCGGCGAGTACGCTGCAACCGCGAGCCACTCGCCAGATTCTGTGTAGACATCGACAGTTGCGCCGAGATTGGGCTTTCCTTGGACTTTTGCGATCGCGCCACTAAAGATCCAGGGGTGGCGGCGCCGTAACGATTTTTCACGGCCCGCTTTAATAATGATTCGATCGCTCATGATATTGCTTCCTTACATCACCCGTTGGCCCGGCTGTGCGCCATCGTGTGGATTGAGGATGTAAATCTCTTTTCCGCCAGGACCGGCTGCAAGTACCATTCCTTCTGAGAGCCCAAAGCGCATTTTTCGTGGCTTTAAGTTGGCAACCATGACCGTCAATTGCCCGATTAACGCTTCTGGCTGATAGGCTGATTTGATTCCAGCGAATACCTGTCGGGTCTCGGAACCAATATCGAGTGTCAATTTCAAAAGCTTATCCGCACCTTCAACGGGTTCTGCATTGACGATACGCGCCACACGCAAATCAATTTTGGCAAAATCTGAAAATTCAATTTCATCTGCGATTGGCTCGATGTTTTGTGTCGTCTCCATTGGCGTGTCATTCGCTCCATTAGAAACGGCTGCGGCGGTATTCTGAGACTTCGATGACTCCAACATAGCGTCAATCTTCTCGGTTGGCACCCGTTGCATGAGGGCCTTGAACTTCTCAATGGGGTGGTCAGTTAACGTGGTCTGCACGGAATCCCAGTGAAACCGGTCATTCAGGAAAGTTTGTGCATCATCGGATAATTTAGGAACCACCGGGGTTAGGTAGATCATTAGAATACGGAACAGGTGAATACCCATGGAGCACACGTCGTGGACTTCATTTTCCTTGCCTTCTTCTTTGGCAAGTTGCCATGGCTCTTTCACGGCTATGTATTCGTTGGCACGATCCGCCAGCTTCATGATTTCCCGCATGGCTTTTGAGAACTCGCGTTCTTCATATGCTTTCTTTAGCTCGCTGGCCGCAGCTTGGAAAGATGCCAGCATCTCGGGCTCTGCGATGCGTGGGGATAGCTTTCCAGAGAACTTCTTGCTGATAAATCCGGCACAACGACTCGCGATATTCACCACTTTGCCCACAAGATCGGCGTTTACCCGTTGTGCAAAGTCTGTCAGATTGAGATCGAGGTCATCAATGCGCGACGTTAATTTTGCGGCAAAGTAATAACGCAAGTACTCAGGATCTAAGTGATCAAGGTAGGTCCGAGCCATAATGAATGTCCCTTTGGACTTGGACATCTTGGTGCCGTTGACGGTAATGAAGCCGTGAGCCCACACGTTGGTAGGCTGACGAAATTGTGCGCCTTTCAACATGGCAGGCCAGAACAGACTGTGGAAATAGATGATGTCTTTACCGATGAAGTGATACACCTCGGCGGTACTGTCTTCTTGCCAAAAATCCTCAAACTCCAGATCATCTCGTTGCGCGCAGTAGTGCTTGAAACTACTCATGTAGCCAATCGGCGCGTCGAGCCACACGTAAAAATACTTGCCTGGAGCATCGGGTATCTCAAAGCCAAAGTATGGCTTGTCACGGCTGATATCCCATTGTTGAAGCCCTTGCTCAAACCACTCGTTGAGCTTGTTTGCCATTTCACTCTGGAGTGAGCCAGAACGTGTCCACTCTTTGAGCATGCCCTCAAAAGCGGGGAGGTCGAAGAAATAGTGTTCAGACTCGCGTAGTTCTGGAACGGCCCCAGAGACCGCGGAGCGAGGGTTCTTCAAGTCGGTCGGTGAGTACGTTGCGCCACAGACGTCACAGTTGTCACCATACTGCTCCGTGGCGCCACACTTGGGACAGTCGCCTTTGACAAACCGATCGGGCAAGAACATTTCCCGTTCTGGATCGAACAGCTGTTCGATGGTTCGAGTATGGATATATCCATTATCGCGCAGCCGTGTGTAGATGAGGGTGGCAAGTTCGCGGTTTTCTGGACTATGGGTGGAGTGATAGTTGTCGAAAGACACCCCAAAATCAGCGAAGTCACGTTGGTGTGCCGCATTCATATCGTCGATCATTGCTTCAGGGGTAATTCCCAACTGCTGGGCCTTGAGCATGATGGGCGTACCGTGTGCGTCATCTGCACAGACGAAATGACACTCATTACCTTGCAATCTTTGGAATCGAACCCAGATATCCGCTTGAATATAGCCCAGCATATGGCCAATGTGGATAGGGCCATTCGCGTAGGGAAGCGCATTCGTAACCAAAATACGACGCTGATTTGCTGTCATAGATACTCTCAAAATATTGCTGTGGCATTCGCTCCGTTGGAGCGTGCGCGTGTGGATCTGAAACGATCGCCATAGTAACGGAAAATATCCGGCTTTTCATCCGTTAAACATAGCGATCCCATGCCAAAAACCGTAATATTTCGATGCGTTTCGTTGAGTTTGCAAGGAGGGACTGTGTCTGCTGAATTGCTTCACTATTGTCAAAGTTTGCGCAGTGATGTTTTTCCCGAGGGTTTACAGCCAGATTGGCTGCAAATTCGCGGGCCTGTGATTCACGTGCAGTTGCCGTTCCCTGCGGCTCCTGCGTTGCGGGCTTTGGTAAAACGCGATCGGATGTTGAGTGCCTACCAGTGGGATATCAAGCACAACGTTGTCCCGCTTCCTATAGAGCGCAGGCCTGATCTTCAAGGGGCCGAAGCGAAGCCGCTTCAACGGGGTGTGAAAAATGTGATCGCCATCGCTTCGGGCAAAGGAGGCGTTGGAAAGTCAGCCGTAACGCTTGGCCTGGCCAATGCCTTGAGCCAACTAGGGGCGCGGGTTGGTATTTTGGATGGGGATATCTACGGCCCTAGTTTACCCACCATGCTGGGGAATGTAGACAGCAAACTCACGTTTACACCGAATCGAAAAATGCTCCCTGTCCGAAGCTTTGGCTTAGAGGGGAATTCGCTCGGTTATTTGTCTGACCCCGATGACGCCACCATTTGGCGGGGCCCCATGGCGAGCCGAGCGCTCGAGCAGCTGTTTTTTGATACGCAATGGTCAGATTTGGATTATCTTTTCATTGATATGCCACCGGGAACCGGTGATCTTCAGCTCACATTAGCGCAGAAACTTCCGGTGACGGCCGCCGTCGTGGTGACGACACCGCAAAATATTGCGCTTGCCGATGCCCAAAAAGGTATTCGTATGTTTCGAAAAGTCGGCGTCCCCGTGATCGGAATTATCGAGAATATGAGTCATTATGCCTGCTCGGCGTGTGGTCATGAGGAGGCTATCTTTGGCGAAGGTGGAGGAGTGTTCCTTGGGGACCAACATAGCGTGCCCGTGCTTGGTCACTGGCCATTGCACGTTGGATTGCGCCGAGCACTCGATAACGGACAGGACCTGAATCGTGTTCTTGATGGCGACTCGATCCTGACCACGCAACAGGATACCGCGCAGCTTTTAGTTGCGAATCTCTGGTCGCTTTTGCATGATGAGATAACACCGCTTGTGAGCAGTCAACCATCGCAAGCGAAACACGCCAACAGCAAGCCTTCAAAAGAATAGGATCATCACATGCGTTTGACGGATGAACAGATTGAAGAATATTTGCGTGCAGGCCGCATTGGAATCGATCCTGCACCTAACCCGAAAGACATTAGTGGGGTAACTGTTGATATTCATTTAGGAGACAGTTTTCGCGTGTTGCAAGATCACGCCGCGCCCTTTATCGATATCAGTGGGAGTCGGGAAGATATCGATGCGGCTATCGCACGGGTTATGAGCGAAGAAATACTTATTCGTGATGGGGATGCATTCTTTATTCATCCCGGTGAGTTTGCGTTGGCTGTAACCCATGAATCAGTCACCCTGCCTGCGGACGTGGTAGGCTGGCTTGATGGTCGATCGTCATTGGCACGGCTAGGGCTGATGGTACATGTGACTGCACACCGAATTGATCCGGGTTGGTCCGGACAGATTGTGTTGGAGTTTTTTAACAGCGGCAAACTCCCATTGGCATTGAGACCGCTGATGAAAATTGGAGCGCTGAGCTTTGAAACGCTCAGCCAACCCTGCGCTCGGCCATACAGTCGACGTGCGGATGCCAAGTATAAAGATCAGCGTGGGGCGGTTGCGAGTCGTATAAGCAACGATTAAAGCGCAATAAGTACAAAGAGGAAAGGGCGCATGGCGCCCTTTTCTAATGATTAAGCTTGTGACATCACATGACGTTACACGGGAGGTGGTCGACGGCCGGTAATAAAGAAAATCACGGCAAGGATAAGACCGACTACAAATAGGATCCATGCGATATTTGTTGCAACACCTGCAATCCCTGACATGCCAAAAATCCCCGCGATAATTGCAACAATTAGAAAAACGAGTGCCCATGAAAACATAATAACGTTCCTTTGGTTGTGTTGAACTCTGTTTTTTCTTCCTCACGCAAAGCAGATTAACGAGCCTGCGTGTTCCATGTCTATCAATACAAAGTTTAGTAAATCACCGAAAATTCGCCAATTTTCGATGTCAATGAAACGTAAAGTAGCCCGTTGTGCGCAAAAAAAGCCAGCCCTTCGAGGCTGGCTTTGCATCAGGTGTTGGATACGAACGGTTTAGTCACCGTTGATTGCGGGGTTGTGTCTGTCAAACCAATCGACAATCCGATTGAGCCGCTCTACAAGGTTAATCGGACGGCCGTTTCGGCTCAGGCCATGGCCTTCTCCGTGAAAAATGACCATTTCAACAGGGACGTTGTTTGCCTTTAAAGCGTAAAACCATTCTTCACCTTGACCAATCGGAGTAATGTGGTCATCGGTGCTGTGAATAATTAGGGTTGGGGCCGTGACCTGATCCGCATACTTGAGAGGTGACCGACCCCAGTAGTAATCGTAATTTTCCCAAATCGTCCCACCAAACTCGGTGATCATGGAGAGAGGAGGGAATGCCTGGGTGCCGGCTTCGGAGATCCAGTTGCTGACACTACGCTGCGTTACAGCCGCCCGGAAACGGTCAGTCTGCGTTGTGATCCAGTTGGTGAGGAATCCACCGTGACTGCCACCAGTTACATATAAACGATCGGTATCGATCCAGATATGTGTATCGAGTACGGCATCGACGGCAACCATATTATCTCTAAAATCTGCGCCACCGTAATCGAGGCGAACTTGATCAGCGAAATCATGGCCATAGCCCGAGCTTCCACGATAGTTCACGAATGCAACGGCATAACCCCGGGCGCGCATCAGTTGTTTTTCAGGGAACCATTGGTGCCCCCACATGCCGCCTGGACCACCCTTGATGTTCAAAATTAACGGATAAACGTCGCCGTCTTGCCAACCTTTGGGGCGCAAGAAAAATACGTCGAGGACATCACCGCGCTCGTTTTCAGCGCTGATCACTTCGTACCGTGCAAGGTCCAGCTCGGCGACTAAAGCATCATTAAACTGAGTGATGATATTGGCGGAAGCTTCTGCATCGGCCGCTGTCACGACGCGTGGTGCAGTGACCTCGTTTTCTTCAACCCACGCAACGTTCGAGGCATTTTTGGCCATCACGAGGTCACTCATGGAATCACCGACACCGCGAACGCGCTGGTAGCCTGAACCGTCGAGGGCGAGGCGGAACAACGGGCGACTGCCCCGATCATCCGCAATAAACCACAGGGCACCCTGATGATAGGTCAGTTCGCTTGGACTGTGGTCCATCTCTGCACTCAGAATCCTCGTTTCGTTTTGTGCCTGATCAAACAGTTTGACGTTCGGTGCGGCGTATTGCTCGGCGCGATACACAAATGCGAGCTGATCATCGGTAATCCAAATGGGATTGCCAGCCCAGCCTTCGGGAGCCGGAACCGTTGTCTCATCGTCACCGCATCGGATATAAATCCGGCTATTAAAATAACCCTCATGCGCGAGTTCATGACGATTGCTTTGGTACGCAACGCAATCGCCAGACGGGGAATACTGTGCGCCGTTTTCGTGCCAGTCCGTATCGCCTGTGATCGATGTCAACTCATGACTCGTCAGAGAATAGTGCCAAAGACCACTGCGCGCTTCGTTAAGATAGCCTCCTTGCCGTTTGTACACTGCTTCAGTAATCACACTGATGTTCGGCTGGGGGCCTTTATCTTCAGCTTTCTGACGTGGATCGTCGACATCAGGTTTCACTCGAATATTTAACAGGAGTTCGCTTCCATCTGGGTGCCATTGGACATCGCTGATGCTTCCTTGCTCGAGTTTAAGAACTTGCGCAGCCTCACCGCCCGCCATGGCGATACGATACAACGCAGTTCCATTATCTCGGCCCGAGAGGAAGATGAGATATCGACCATCAGGGGAGAAACGCGGCGCGAAATCCTGTTCATGTCGAGTAAATTGGAAGGGTTCATCCGTTCCGCGTTGCAGCCAGAGCGTTTGTTTGCGGCCAGTCCGTTCTTGATTCGTGGTCGTTTTCACGAATGCTAGGTGCTCCCCATTAGGAGACAGCGCCAGGTCACCGAGAAAAACCATCTGATAGTAATCTTCGGCCACGATCGCTCGTTGGTTATTCTCCGTTGCCTGAACATGAATAGCGCCTAATGCGCCTGATCCCATGAGGACGGCAAGCGCAATATGTTTGGTCGCTCGCCACGACTTCGTTGTTTCTGAAAAACACTCTTTTTTCATTTTTTTATTGCATCCTGAATCACAGAGGTTTGTTAGCGCACTGGATTTGCATGGGCTGCTGCGCGGAAAATTGCGTTCATTAACAACACATGTTGACCGTCTAAGTAAGCGCGGAAATTTGGTTCCTGAGTAAAGCTAATCACCATGCCTCGTCCTTGTGGTTGCACCATTAAGTACGGTTTGTGTGCGACCTGTTCAATATTCTCGGCCCACATGTAACCACTTGCGAGCAGCTCATCTTTTCCTGCGTAACTCACGACGTTTCGTCCATCCGTGATGCGCAGGGGCGTGTAGATATCATTTCCGATAAACATGGCATGGACTTGTTCATGGATACCGGCGGTGAGCCAATGTTCTTGATCGACGCGGGTCCGGGTAATGACCCCTGAGACCCAATCGGGACTGACGCGCGGATCACGAATATGTCGCTGTTGGTCTTCGAGGTCAGTGATGATCTGCCCATCGACCCGGTTTTCGCCACTTGGTTTGACGAGGTCATCGACTTGCGCTTTCCGCTCGAGGGCACTCGCAAGTAGTGGACGTTCGCCACTTACTGCGAAACGAGTCGCATTTCCTAAAGTGACTAAGACGCCACCACGCTGAATCCATTGGCGGAGATTTTCACGCCCGGCATCGCCAAGTGCTTGCTCATAGGATCCTTGTCCTGTCGCAGGAAGAATCAGAACTTGGTAGCGACTCAAGTCTGCAGACCGGAGCTGTGCGGGGCGAATCGCGGTGACTGGATAATTGAATTCACGCTCAATAATAAAACGCGTGCTGCCCGCGCTCAATACATTCGCAGGCTCGTCCCAGAGCATTGCAATATTTGGAGCATGCATGCGCTTCACGTTGACGGAGCCAACATTCGGTCCATCGTTCATCCATGAGCGATCAAGGCCATACACTTGAGCCCCGCTTTCTTTGGCAAGCGCGGTCACCAGCGTCGTTAAGTCTTCTGGGTTTCCAGCCCGAGGAATAATGAGGCTCCCCGCTGGGTAGGTTTTGCCAGATGCATGCGTGAACTCTAGGTCGGAGCTGCGAATCAAAAGTCCCTCGCGCAGGGCTGCCGTCAGGAGGCGGCCAGTGTTCATATCGCCCCAAGCTACTGCAAAACCAAAGGCTGCATCGGGGTTTTCAACATAACCTGGGACAATTCGCTCATGGGTTACAGGCGTTGTGGCCACCCGTGGTTGCTGATTACAGATATCCATATCCACATTGAACATCAGTGGGAGGGACCACGCCGTCACATCATAGATTTGATCGCGCAGATTGTTGGCGCGCAATCGCTCTTGTTCCTGTAAGAAGTCATCGTCCATGGGGACATGTTGATCCAATAGAGTCCGGATTAAATGATAGGCCGGCTGTGATGCTTGAACGACATAAGCCCCTTGAGCGTAATTGGTGCCACAGGCACGAAAATCTGCATCGGCCTGTCCGACTTCAATTCCCTGCTCGGCAAGCACGGCTGCAAGCTTGCGATTTCCTGCAATATCACGGGTATTGGGGAAAATGTAGCTTCGGTTACTACCTCGGCTACCTTGCTCAATCCCTTGCTTACGGTAATCGTAAAAGCGCTGGAGTAGTTCGCCACGTCGTGCGGCAGCGGTTTCGATGGTCGCCATGAAGGCGACAAAGTTCTGTTGAACACCATCACCATAGGTGAGGATCTCACCCTCATTGGTACGGAAATGGTGCCCACGCGCTGAGCCCATCTCATAGGTACTCGCCAAACTTCCGTGATAGAGCGGCCAACTAGCGCCATACCCGGGATAGAAGGCATCAAAAATTTCACGGGTAAAGTAATCATACCCATAAGTATCGAACCATTTCGCATTATTCTCGCCAATCCAGTTCAGGCCTTCACGTTGGGCTTGAGTAATAAATGGATTGTATGGGTGGGCTTCCGGTGTGAAATAGTAGGGCAGATCGCCTCCCATTTCATGAGAATCCACGAAAATGAGTGGGAAGGTTTGTAACAACGCCGCGATACGGCCTCTCGTTTCCGGTTGCGTGAGTGCAAGCCAGTCACGGTTCATATCAAACAGGTAATGATTGGTTCGGCCATTTGGCCATGGCTCATTGTGCTCAGCTGAAATCCGATCATCGGATGGTTCTAGGCCGACCGTCGCATAGTAACGGCTGACAAAGCGGGCGCGACCGTCTGGGTTTTGCAGAGGATCCAAGTAGACCACGGTATTTCGTAACAGCGCTTGATTATCATCGCTCTGGTCAGCGAGTAGATGCCAAGCCGTAACCATAGCTGATTCAGCCGGTGATATTTCATTCCCGTGCACACTATTCGCGATCCACACGGAGGCCGGCAGGTCCTGCATAAGCTCTCGTGCTTGTCGGTCATTTAATGTGCGAGGATCTGCGAGCCGTCGCATGCTACTTTCAATGGAGTCGAGCCGTTCAATATTTTCTGCAGCAGAAATGGCGACGTAATACAGGGGGCGTCCCTGCCACGTCTCACCATATTCAAATAGCTGTATTTGTGTGGGATGTGCTTCCACCAATGCTTCGAAATATGCCCGAATCTGTTCTGGGCTTGAGATACGGCTCCCCGCAGGATAGCCGAGCACCTGCTCAATCGTAGGCGTGTCCCGGTATTCTGCGTTAGGCCATTGGGGCAGTGTGTCCGCGTGGACTGCCGAAAAACTAAGACTCGCCGCAATCGCGAGGGTAAGAAGCGTTCGTTTCATATGGATTCCTGCTGTCATCATGAGATTGATGGTTGTTCTTGTTCTTTCCGTTCCGGCCAAATGAGTGTCACTGCCTGATTGAGGGCACCCAATAATGCGTCCTGTTGATGCCGATGGGCGACCCGTGCATCGGCCCGAACATTGGTAATGACGGGTAAATCAAGCGCGTCATCGGTGTGCGGCGAAATAATCACGTCTACGGGTTGAAAACCGAGTTGAGATTCTAACCACCCCAAACGCTCGGATAAACTCAGATATCCTGCCGGACTTGGCTCTTGAGTCAGATTATCAATAAAGACCACTTTTGCAGACGTGTTCGCGATAGCATGTGCAATATCACCGACCAACAGCGGAGGCAGTAGGGAGGTCAAAAAACTTCCTGGCCCCAAAATGACTAAGTCGGAATGAAGAATATGTTTAATGGCCTCGGGTGTTGCTTTGACATCTGGAGCCAATTTCATTTTTTGCGGCATCGACGACAATTGATCCACGGTGATCTCACCAAAACACTCGAAACCATTATCTAAGTACGCCACGAGATCCGTGGGTGATTCTGCCATGGGGAGAATTCGATTCTCGACTTTTAATAGACGACTTAATAATTGAATTCCGTCGAGGGGCCGGGCACTTAATGCATCCATCGCATAAAGAAGTAGGTTTCCAAGGCTATGGCCATGGAGGTCCTTTTCCCCATCAAAACGAAAATTTAATACTTCGGCGGCAAGCGGTTGGTTGGCCAACTGCGACATACAATTCCGGATGTCGCCCCAGGCAATGCATTGATGATCGCTTCGCAGACGTCCAGTCGAACCGCCATTATCGGTCGTTGCGACAATCCCGACGAGCCGTCGCTTCATAAAGCTCAGTGTTGACATGACACGGCCAAGGCCATGCCCTCCGCCTATTGCGGTGACATTCAACGATTCAATTGGAAGTGTTCCTTTTCTAGCACTGTAACTGCGCGCGTTCACGAATTTCCTCCTTGTTCCTGAGCCTTCGACTATAGCCTGTGGCGCGAATCCTGTGAACCAATTCACGTGTATTTCGTAGCCAAACAGGCAGTTTTTCTGGCAAGATAGGCGCGTTTTTATGATGGTTAGGCAGACTATGGGCAAATCAGATACTCCATGGGGCGTTCGGCTCTACAGTGCACTTCTTATCTCCTTTACTCCATTGGTTCTTTTTTACTTTTGGTGGCATGGACGCAAGAACCCGGATTACCGGAGTCGTTTGCGTGAGCGTTTTGCACGCCAAGCTGTCCCAGCAGAAGCGCGAGGGGCTATTGTCTTTCACTGTGTTTCAGTTGGCGAATTTATGGCCGCGCGGCCCTTAATTGAACGATTTGTGCAGGAAGACACCGGGCGGCCGATTGTCGTTACGTGCATGACACCCACCGGGGCGAAATTGATCCAAGAAACATTTGCTCATGTCATCGGCGACCGCGTATTCCAATATTACATGCCCCTCGATATACCGAGCGCGGTAAAACGTTTTTATGACAAGCTGGAGCCGCGCGCCATGGTGATCTTAGAAACCGAGCTGTGGCCAAATTTGGTGTTGCAAGGGCGAGCGCGGCAGGTGCCAATTCTTCTCGTGAACGGCCGCATGTCAGATCAATCGAAAAAGGGATATACGCGAATGAGTTGGCTCTTTGAACCGGTCTGGGGTGCACTGAACTACTGCGGAGCTCAAAGCGAGCGGATAGCTGATCACTTTCGGGCGATTGGGGTGCGGGACGAAGCACTTGAGATTGCAGGGAACTTAAAATTTGATGTGCAAATACCACCCCGGATCTACCAAGAGATTGAGCAGTTTCGTGAGCTTTTTGGAACACGGCGGGTTATCACGGCGGGAAGTACCCACGAAGGGGAAGAGGACATCATTCTCGGCGCATTTCAAGACGTGTTACAGAGTAAACCAAGCACCTTGCTCATTCTTGTTCCACGGCATCAGGAACGTTTTGAGGACGTCGCCAAGAAACTCGATGAAGCCGGTGTACGTTACGTTCGCCGAAGTAGTGGCCGACCAATTTTACCGGAAACACAAGTGTTGCTGGCTGACACTATGGGTGAGCTCCTCATCTGGTATGGTCTCGCGACTGTGGCGTTTGTGGGCGGCTCATTGATTGAGCGTGGAGGACACAACCCGTTGGAGCCAATGGCGTTCGGTGTGCCGGTTGTTTCCGGCAGGCATGTTTTTAATTTTGTTGAGGTTTACGATCAGCTTGATCAACGTCAAGCGGTTCGCTGGGTTCAGGATCGCGAGTCTCTTTTTGCGACCTTGAGTGGCCTTCTGACGACCGTAGAGACCGCGCAGCGTCTCGGCGCACAAGCCCGACAAATATTTGAACAACACAAAGGTGCGACAGCGCGAACCAAATCACGAATTGAGCAGGTGATGGAAGGAACAGGAGAATGATGCCAGTAAAAGCGAAGTGGAAATCTGTACTTCAATCTGTTGGCGTGGTGTCCATTGGGTTCATCCTGAATGGATGCGTCCAAGCTGAACCCGAGATTTCCCCCATACTCCCCCAGACGAAAGTGTGCCTGACTCCAGCACAAGGCGATCCCATTTTACTCGAGATTGAGCTTGCTCGAACGCCCGCACAGCGGAGCCAAGGGCTGATGGAGCGCGACTCGCTGGGAGAATATGCCGGCATGTTGTTTGTGTATTCCTACACGCAGTCGTTGAGCTTTTGGATGTACAACACATTGATTCCTCTCGACATTGCATTTCTGGATGAAGAGGGAGCCATCGTCGATATTCAACAGATGCTCCCTTGTGAGACGCGTATCGCTAGCTTGTGCCCGCGTTATATTTCGGCTGAGCCCGCATTGATGGCACTGGAAGTGAACTATGGCGCATTTGAAAATTGGGGTGTACGTGTTGGCGACACGCTCTATAATGAAACCTGTCATGAACCGGTCACAGGGTCGACCCAATGGTAAAGGTCAACGGAATAGTGCGAGTGAAAGTGCGTCATGGCCCCGGATCTTGGTGGGTTCGCGGTACGTTTAGCTTATGGATGATTGCGTTGCTGGGTGGTTGTATGGTGACCGAAACGGTTGAACGGGACCCGAGACCGAATGTTATTCAACGTGTCGACGCCACACAGTCGCAACCTGCACGCTCAACACGATCAACAGCCCCCAAATTGTCCGAGCTGACGTATCAAAATGCGCAGTTTCACTTGGTCGTAAACCAGACCACTATCCGTGATGTGGAGCATTGGTGGGGACGCGCACACGGCCGCGGTCAATCGGGTGATTTGGTCTTTTTGAACTATACGGATCGCCACCATCAAGGCAATCAATCACGCATGGTTATGATGACGCTTTATTTTTCAACTTATGGCGTTCTTCAAGATTACGATCTGCAAATACATGAGTTTAATCAATAACTAACCTATTGCAACGCGTCTTGCTCTCCAACATTTTGTTTATTTATATTGAGTTTATGTAATGGATATTTGGATTCATATCTTTGGTGCTGCTGCGTTAATTACTAATTTCATTGGCTATCGACAAGATACGGTCAACGGATATCGGTTCGTTGTAGCATTTGCACTTGCGTTTTTAAGTGTTCATTTTTTCCTGCTCGGTGCAATGGCCGCTGGAATTGGACTTGCGATTGGAGCGGTTCGCAATATCGTTGCAATGCGCTATCAAAGTGTTCCAGTGCTTCTCATTTTCGTCGGATTGAATGTGTTTTTCTGTCTGGTTGAGTGGTTCGTTTTTAAGAATTCACCCATTCTTTTCATTGCTTACACCGCGTCGCTCATTTTTACCGTCGGCTCGGTGATTCTGAAGAGTGCAGATACGATCCGTAAATGGTTTATTGTCGCGGAAACTATGATGCTGTGTTATGCCTTCTTGATTTTCACACCATTTGGCATGCTTTTTAATATCAGCAACCTGACCAGCATTTTCCTTAAGTTGCGCAGCGATAAACGCCGGATTGAGGCGGTTCAGGAACAATCAAAAGATTAGATTCCGACCCTTTATCGCAAGGCAAAGTCAGTTAACCGAAGGCGGCTTGTATTGCGAGGCACGCTTAGGAACACTATCGTTCGAAGCTTTATAATGAAAAACCTACAAAGGGCACTCACGATGAAACAATTAACTGCGGTCGCATTGGGGGTCGCGCTGGCGCTTGGCCTAAGCGCTTGTGCAGAGGCTCCCCGGGATGGGGCACAAACGGAACAAGTTGAACAGCAACAGGTTTCGGGTGTTGAAACTCATAACATGGACACCACGGTCCGTCCTCAAGATAACTTTTTCCGGTTTGTAAACGGTGGGTGGTTAGAAAACACTGAGATTCCGAGCGATCGGGCGCGCTGGGGCGCATTTGACGAACTGCGTGAAGCAGCAGAAGAACATGTGCAGACCATTGTCCAAGAGTTCGCCGCGATGGATGCCGAGTACGGAAGCGATCAACAAAAGATTGGTGACCTCTATCGCTCATTTTTGAATACCGATCGGATTGAAGCCTTGGGTTTAGCGCCGTTGTACAGCGAAATCGAGTCGATCGCTGCGCTTTCGAGCCATGATGAGCTCGTGCGTTTTTGGGGTGAGCAGCAACGCTATCGTGCGGGAACGCCATTTTCGATTTTTGTCGGTCAAGACCAGATGCAGTCGGATCAGCACGTTACTGCTATTTCACAATCTGGCTTGGGAATGCCCGATCGTGACTACTATGTGAATGATAGCGAGCAGAATCTGCAACTTCGTGAACAATACACGGCATTTATTGCTCAGTTGTGGGATGCCGCAGGTTGGGACGGAGGTGCCGAAGCGGCCGCGAATGTGCTGGCTATTGAAACAGCCATCGCACAGCATCACTGGACACGGATTCAAAACCGCGATCGGTTGGCAACATACAACAAAATGACGATTGCTGAATTGAATGATGCGGCGCCGGGCCTTGCTTGGGATCAGGTGTTTGCTCATGCGGGGCTTGAGATTGATGAAGTCGTCGTCCGACAGCCAGAATATTTGGCGAGCTTTGCCGCGCTATATCGGGACATCGATATAGCCGACTGGCAAGACTATTTGCGCTTCCACTTGTTGCGCTCGACGGCCAACTTCCTACCAGCAGCGTTTGCGGATGCTAGCTTCGAATTTTATGGACGCACGTTGCAAGGCTTGCAAGAGCAGCGAAGCCGTGAGCGTCAAGCGGTGAATACCGTTGAAAGCGTGTTGGGCTTTATGGTGGGTAAAGAGTACGTCGCGCGACATTATCAACCGGAAGCCGAAGCGCGAATGGCCGAAATGGTCGATAATATCCTTGTTGCGTTTGGCGAAGCCATCGACGATCTCGATTGGATGACCGAAGACACAAAGCAAGAAGCGCACGCGAAACTTGCTACCTTCAATACAAAAATTGGCTACCCAACCGTTTGGCGCGATTATGATTGTATTACGATCGATGCAGATGACTTGATGGGTAATATGCGTCGAGCTTCTTCTTGTGAGTATGACCGTAACATCGGACGTTTGGGTCAGGAAGTCGATCCGGAAGATTGGGGGATGACCCCGCAAACCGTGAATGCATACTACCGAGCAACGATGAACGAAATCGTGTTCCCAGCAGCTATTCTGCAACCGCCTTTCTTTAACGTTGAAGCGGATGATGCGGTGAACTATGGTGCGATCGGGGCTGTTATCGGTCACGAAATTGTGCACGGGTTCGATGATCAAGGCCGCCGCTCAGATGGTGAAGGTAACCTGCGTGACTGGTGGAGTCCGGTCGATGAAGAACGTTTCCGTGAACGCGCGAATTTGATGGTTGAACAGTTTAATCAGTTTAATCCGATAGATGACTTATATCTGCAAGGGGCACTGATGCTGGGTGAGAATATTGCCGACCTCGGTGGCCTCAATGTCGCATTGCGTGCGTATCGCAATTCTTTAGCGGGGCAAGAAGCACCGGTCATGGACGGATTCACTGGAGAGCAACGGTTCTTCGCAGGGTGGGGCCAGATCTGGCGGATTAAATTCCGTGATGAAGCGCTGCGTCGTCAGGTAATCGTGGGGCCGCATAGCCCAGGTAAATACCGAGTCCTTGGTCCGTTATCAAATATGCCGGAATTTTATGAAGCATTTAATGTGCAACCCGGCGATCCGATGTATCGCGAAGAAGACGTTCGCGTGAAAATCTGGTAATTAAGGTCAATCCATTGACCATCAGCGGAAGGGGTCGTTTTACGGCCCCTTTTTTCTAGATTGCCATCGCACGTGCATTGGCATCTGAAGCGAGACTCGTTCAAGCATTATATGAGCAGCCAACACATCGCATTGGGCCAGGGATAACAATCATTTGATGCCGAGCGCCTACCGCGAGCCGCTTTCATTCTACGAGGACATCATGAACTGGATCGATTTACGAAGTGATACCGTGACACAACCCACTGAAGCCATGCGCGAAGCGATGGCGCGCGCTAAAACCGGCGATGATGTCTACGGGGAAGACCCGTCGGTGAATGCGCTTGAGGAGCGTGTAGCAGCTCTTACCGGCAAAGCTGCCGCACTTCTTTGTACCAGCGGCACACAAAGTAACTTACTGGGCCTTTTGAGTCATTGCCAACGCGGGGAGGAGTATCTGGTCGGTGAGGAGTACCATACGTATCGGTACGAGGCGGGCGGGGCAGCTGTGCTAGGTGGTATCGTTCCTCAGACACTCACAGTCCAATCCGATGGAACACTCGATCGAGACGCGTTGAAAAGTAAAATTAAAGTCGATGATCCGCATTTTCCAATGACCCGATTAATTGCCCTTGAAAACACCCACACAGGAAAAGTCATGCCAAACGGATTTATTCAATCCGTTCGGTCACTGGCAGATATCCACGGCTTGTCGGTCCACCTAGACGGTGCGCGTTTGTGGAATGCTCATATTGCATCGCAATCAAGCATTTCTGACCTGTGTCAGGATGTTGATTCTGTTTCCCTCTGCTTTTCAAAAGGTTTAGGCACCCCGATAGGTTCGGTCCTTACCGGAAGCGAAGCCTTTATTAAACGTGCAAGACGGTGGCGGAAAATGCTTGGAGGCGGAATGCGTCAGGCCGGCGTAATAGCCGCAAGCCTCGATTATGCGCTTGATCATCATGTCGAGCGGCTTGTCGAGGATCATCGCAATGCACGCATGCTGGCCGAGGGTTTAAAAGGAATCTCTGGCTTCACTGTAGAGCCAGTGCAAACAAATATGGTTTATCTCGAGGTTGAAAGCATGGAGCGCGCAAAGGAGATACAGGAAAAGCTTTGGGCGCAACATATTAAAGTTCCTGCCTCCAAGCGGATGCGGTTGGTGACTCATTTGGATATTCAAGAACAGGATATTCAGATGGTCATTGATGCGTTTCGTTCGGTCTGACAGGGAGCGTGACACCAAGGGAGTCAACTGCTTAAATGATAGCGTGCGAATAATGATAACAAGGAGCAGGCAATGGATATCTTTATGATGGTCGCGGTCGTGACCGTGGCATGGGCTGTGGTCGAAATTTTTCGTCAAAAGTACAAGAATACAGAAAAAGCGGATGACACGCGGGTGGAACAATTGGAAGCTACAGTGAATAAATTGAAAGAACGTATCGAAGTGCTTGAGTCATTGGTGACGGACCAAAGCTATCAAGTGAAGCGAGAGATTGAACGTTTATGACGCGCAATTCTGGGGTTCTTTTCCAGCGAAGAATCTTCGCATATATCGCGCTTGGGGCCTCGTTGCTGTTCATCATCCCATGGGTGGCTATGCAATTGAGCGATCAAGTGCAGTGGGATGAAACTGATTTTGTCGTGATGTGGTTGCTTTTCTTCAGCTTTGCAAGTGGCTACGTCCTACTCGCTCGTCGGTTTGAGAAACGGAAGCGATGGCTTGTGGGGAGTGTTTTATTTCTCACACTGATCTATATATGGGCAGAACTAGCCGTTGGTATCTTTACGCGCTGGGGAAGTTAGTCAAAAAGAGGCTCGCAGTCGCCTGCGAGCCTCTTATTTTTAGTTTCGCTATGTTGTGTCTACACTATTGTTATTCATAGAAATAACTCAAAAAGGAGAGTGTATGTTATTGACCACGAGCGCTTTGGAAGATTATGCAACAGAAGTGACTCGGCTTCTCAATGAACGTAACGTCAGCGGGGCAGCGAAACTTGCCAAACACTTATCAACACGCCGGATCGCTCGCATTTTAACGGAGGCTGACTTCCCACAGGTTTTAGCATTTTTACCTGAAATAGGCTGGGACCACGCTCCTTAGCCGTGGTCCTTTACTTTCGTCGGGTTACCCACATTGAAATATCCATCTGTGCGACGATATTTCCGGCCGTATCCTTGATATCCACGTGGGTTATCAGTTCGCCCGAATCAGGCCATGGTGTTGGAACCTCCACAGATGCATGGGCGGTGACATGGGTTGCTGCCTTCTTTAAGTAGGCCACCGTCATGCCTTTAGGAATCCAACGGTGTGTGGTTGGAATGGTAATGTCGGTCATCATGCCTCCGGCGAATTCTGCGAGGTTACACATCGCAATAGCGTGGACTGTACCGATGTGGTTTTGGACCGCACGGCGTTTGCGCATTTTGACCTGAGCGTGGCCGGGTTCGAGATGAAGGATTCGTGGTTTGATGGATCGAAAATAGGGGGCTTTGAAGCAGACTGCTTGACTGAATAAAAAGCGTCCAAAAGGAAGCTTTTCCATTTTTCGATAGAGTTTAAGATTCGGTTGAATGTCTGTCATCGGCTTGTCTCGTCGGAGGTCTCCGGCCATCATCGCGCAAAAAACAAAAAAGGCGCAAGCATTGCTTGCGCCTTTCTCGTTAAATTAATTGGTCGGCGTGACTGGATTTGAACCAGCGACCCCTGACACCCCATGACAGTGCGCTACCAAGCTGCGCCACACGCCGACCGCAGCGCGTATGTTACTCGGTTACAGAAAAATGGCAAGCAGGAAAGGGCGGCGAATCAGTTGATTGCCCTTTTTTTAAACAAAACAGGGACTCAATCCACTTGATTACCAAACCGTTGTAGGTCTCGGAGTGCTTGGATGAATACCGGCGTTGCGGGTAATCCACCAGGGACCAATTGCCCTTGCTCGTTATAGAGCTGAAGCTCACCCTCTTGATCAAGCACCGTCAGCTGATGTCCTTCAAATAGATAAATATATGGCCGAATACTTTGGACACGAGGAAACACGCGATCATCACCTTTTAGGTTTCTACCGGTCGAGAAGGCAGAGAAGTCGTCCGTGCAGGAGATAAAGTGCGAGAGCACGGTTGGCATAAGATCATCAAGATGTGTGAGCTCGCGATTTTGGAGTTCAATTCCTGCGTAGAGCAGCGGCACCCGAATTCGCTCGGGCGCAGAGAGAGTCACATCAATATGGTTCGTTTCTGCAGCGGTTAAACCGGTCATTAATACCCGTGTATTGGGTTGTTCCATGTGGGGCATAAGCCCATCAATTACGCTATCGATGTCAGAGCTTGCTGCAAAGATAACGGAAATGCCATGGGTACCTGTCATCGGGGCATCCGCATTGTGCACGATGGTACGGAGGTATTGCGGAAGCAGATTGTCATTGAGTGACGCTGTTGTGTGGAGTGTAAACGGAATACTGTAATCGCCTAGAACGTTCAAGTATGCGGGCATTAATTGCTGGTCGGTGAGGCTCTCATGGTATAGGTCCGGTATCGAGTAAAGCACACTAAAGGCCCCGAGATGTGTCTGGCGATGACCTAAATGAGTACCGCCATGCCGCTGTAGATCGGATAATTCTGAACGCAGTTTCTGTACGCTAGCCTCATCGAGTTGGTCAAAGGCAATAAGAATTGTATGACCCACACCCGCTTCCCGAGCACACAAGAGAGGGGCCTGAGGGTAGCGCACGGTAAGTGTTTCATCGCCAGTTAAGCGATCCCGCTGACTCTGATAGCGTTCCACGGTAATCCAACCATGTCGAGCCATGAGGGTTTTTGCGGTGGTTGGATAGGATAATGGAAAGAGGTCATCTTGTTGTGTGATCGGTGTGTAGAGAACCGCATCGGCCCATATATGGGAGCTGTGGCTGGCTAAAAAGCTAGCAATAAATAAAGCCACGAAGGCTCGTGGATACTTGCGAGCTTGCAGGTGCTCTAAACGCTTCCAGGTTAAATTAGCGAGCACTAATTGGCTGCCAAAAATAAACAAGAATGCAAATATAAATAAGGCAAGCATGAGAAAACTGCCGCCTGGAAATAGTCCCTCGGCGTCACTTGCGAGCTGTGCGAGCGAGTAGGTATTTAAGTGAAAGCCGTACGATCGGAAGAAAATCACATCGAAAAGTAGTGCGAAGATGCCTACGGTGGCGACAAGAGCTGCGTAGCCTCGTAACACCCTTGAAAATGGAAGCAGGATGCAGAGTGGGAACAGCAACACGATAAAGATAACGAAAGGAAGAAATGCGAAATGCCCGAGCCACGAAATAATCAGGTAGCCAGCGGCAAGTGCCGTTTCCGCGGGAATGGCCGTTTCCACGTAGAGCAACCCGATCCCAAGACATAACAGGATATTGCAAAACGTGAACCAATGGCCCCAGCTGACAAGGCGTGCAATACGGTCGCGCTGTTGATTTTTGCCCATGTTCAATTCAGCCTGTGCGTCTTTTTATTTTCGTTATATCTGAAGGGTACGGTCTTTCGACACCACGATTGAAAAACGGCCACCGTTATTGATTTGACGGCGTTTTCTCTACTGCAACAGATTGTAGCAGGATTTGACCAAACTGCTGCGCGACACGTTCTCGGCGCTCTGCCGGGATATGGGTCGTCAAAATATGCGTTGCGACGTTCCCCAAGGTCATTAACGCAAGATCATTGGGTGCTTTATCTTGCACAAGAACCTCAAGGATCTCGGTCATCAAACGGTCTTGGCGGTCACGGTCATATTTTGAAACGATCGGCATGCGAGTCACTCTGTCATCATGGTAAACTACGAGCAGTTTATCACAATTCAGATAGTTGCAAAGCGAGAGACCCATGAATCTGACGGTTACGGCCAGTATTGTTCACCACGTGTATCAAGATCCTCAAGGCGAATTTGGGGTTCGCTTCTCTCCTGAAGCCCTTAACATAGATACGGAAGTCACCACGTTAGTTCATGAATTTAATGAGGTCTATAACGCCAAACCCGCGAAAGGTTACGCGAGCTTTGTCAATCAAGATGACCCGATGTACGCGGACGCGCGGGCTGCCGGCGAGGTGATCCCAGATCCAGAGTTTCCGCGTCTACTCGATGCATGGCTGGACGAAAAAACGACATTTGTTGAATTCTCGCGTGAGGTTGCTCAGCTTTTACGATCGGAACTTGGTAAATACGCATTTTCTGAATCAGGTTTCTTGTTGCTCGCTGACTATGAGCACTCAGGGGATCGATTTTTGGTGGTAAGCTTTTTGCCCGTTCGAGAGGGCGTCATGATCCAACCAGATCTCCGGGTACACAAGTCAGCGCAGCTCGATATCAATAAAATTCAGCTCGCTGCCCGCATCAACTTGACGGAATACAAAGCAAATATGGACGTTGGGTTTTATGTGTCGTTCATCAAAGGGCGTGCAGGCCGCAAGGTGAGCGAATTCTTTCTCGACTTTTTAGGTTGCGCGGAGCGAGTCAACGCAAAGTCAAGCACCAAGCAGCTGGTCGATACCGTTCAAGCTCTGGTAAAAGAGTCCGATCTAACCCCTGACTCGGCGTCACACGTTAGAAAGGAAGTATTTGATTATTGTGGTGAACGCTGGCAACAAGGCGAGCAAGTCCGAATTGATGAACTTGATTCCCGTTTGCAAGAGAGTGGAGCACCTTCCATTCGCTCGTTTACTGAAGGAAAAGGAGTCGAGTTAGCCAATGAGTTTCCGGCTGACCGTGCGAGTTTACGTCAATTAGTTAAATTTCAAGGGCAGGGCGGTGGCTTGAGTGTTGCCTTTGATCAAACGATGTTTGGGCAGCGGATTCGCTATGATGCAGATACGGACACATTGACGATTAGCGGCACACCACCCAACTTGCGTGATCAACTTCGGCGCTACTTGGGTTTAAATGACTAGCGGATGTGTTCACAGGGATAAAATGAAAATGCCAGCATTTGCTGGCATTTTTCATGTCTACCCACAAGGAAGACAGCGCGGAGACTCAGGGTCTGTCAATCTCTAATGAACCCGAACTCTGGTTAGCTTTAAGATTTAGTCTCTGCGATATGCGGCACGATATTGGTCGCATGGAGACCTTTTGGGCCTTCTTCCAATTCAAAGTCGACCTCTTGACCTGCTTTGAGAGTGCGATAGCCATCCATTTGAATGGTTGAATAGTGAGCGAAAATGTCACCACTGCGTTCAGATGTTTCAATAAATCCAAAACCTTTCGAGTTATTGAACCATTTGACTTTACCGGTAGCCATACTTCTACTTCCTTCTTGCGTGTAAGATGTTGTTGTAGTTGCTAATGCAAAACGTCTCTTGCGCCTGTTATTATTGTTGTGACATGTGAAATGACACGGTTGGGCGGCATGAGGGTGCCAGAACTTGAAAATTGGTTCGGTGGCAACCATCTCTTACTCTAGATAAGAGTAAAAATTAGTCAAGCAACCTGGTTCATTTTAGTTACATTTTTTTAACGTGAGAAGTGAAAAATCCGCTTCCACTCGCCAAAATAGTGGCTATATTTAAGTGAGATAGTTTGGGTTTATGACCAAGTACAGTGATTCCATTCCAGAGCACCACTTGGCGGACGAGACAGAGCTCGAGCTGCAACCGCCACGTATGTATTCTGTGATGCTCAATAATGACGATTACACCCCGATGGATTTTGTTATTGAAGTGTTGATTCGATTCTTTCGTCTCGATATGGAGAAGGCAACAGATGTTATGTTGCAGGTCCATCACAAAGGAAAGGCCGTATGTGGAGTATATTCTGCAGAAATTGCAGAAACGAAGGTGGTTCAGGTCAATCAATACGCCCGCGAACACCAGCACCCCTTGCTTTGCACGATGGAGCAAGCTTGATTTGTAAGATGAGGAGAGTGGTATGCTGAATAAAGCCCTCGAAGTTTCTCTTAATGACGCGTTTCGACTAGCTCGAGAGCGTCAGCATGAGTTAATGACAGTCGAGCACTTGCTGGTCGCGTTACTCGATAACCCGGAAGCATCGGAAGCACTTCGCGCCTGTGGGATAAATTTTGCCAGCTTGAAAGACGAGCTACTCAAGTATATAGAGCGCTCCACTCCTAAATTTGATGCGGAAGACCACGCAGATACACAGCCCACTCTGGGTTTTCAGCGCGTTTTGCAACGTGCCGTGTTTCATGTCCAATCATCCGGAAACTCTGAGGTCACCGGGGCCAATGTGCTCGTGGCTATTTTTAGCGAGCAAGAGTCGCAGGCAGTCTACCTCCTGAATAAACATGAGGTTACGCGGCTGGATGTCGTGAATTACATCTCGCACGGAATCTCGCGGGTAGAGGAAGAAAAGCCACAGCAAACGGATTCCGTGGATGCGGATGGTGATGATCAGGAACAAAGCTACCTTGCGCGTTTTTGTGTCAACCTGAATGCGCGTGCAAAAAGTGGAAAAATTGACCCGCTGATTGGGCGTGATGATGAACTTGAGCGGTGCGTGCAAGTACTCTGTCGGCGCCGAAAGAATAACCCTTTATTGGTTGGTGAGGCTGGGGTTGGCAAAACGGCCATCGCTGAAGGCTTAGCTTACCGTATAGTGAAAAAAGAGGTGCCGGACGTTATTGCTGATGCTGTCATCTTTAGTCTGGATATGGGAGGCTTGCTGGCAGGGACTAAGTACCGTGGGGATTTTGAAAAACGGTTTAAAGCGTTGCTGCGGGAAATTGGTAAACATCCGCATGCAATTCTTTTTATTGATGAAATCCATACGATCGTAGGAGCGGGGGCTGCTTCTGGTGGCGTGATGGATGCCTCTAATCTCCTTAAACCCTTACTTTCCAGTGGTGATCTCAAGTGTATCGGTTCGACGACTTATCAAGAATTTAAGAATATTTTTGAAAAGGATCGGGCACTGGTCCGTCGTTTTCAGAAGATCGATGTCACCGAGCCTTCCGTGGAAGATACGACGCGCATTCTGATGGGGTTGCGTGAAAAGTATGAGTCCCACCATGGTATTCGTTATACACAGCCTGCAATTCGTGCGGCAGCTGAATTGGCGGCAAAGTACATTAACGAGCGGCATTTGCCTGACAAAGCCATTGATGTGCTCGATGAGGCCGGAGCAAGTCAGCGGCTGCTTCCTCCCTCAAAGCGCAAAAAGACCGTTGGTGTAGCAGATATTGAAGCAATCATTGCGCGCATTGCTCGCGTACCAGCTCAATCCGTATCGCGGAATGATCAAAGCATGCTCAAGCAACTCGATCGTAATTTGAAAATGGTTGTGTTTGGCCAAGATGCAGCGATTGATGGCTTGGTTTCTGCAATTCGGCTCGCTCGTTCCGGACTTGGAGGCGACCACAAACCGGTCGGTTCCTTCTTATTTGCAGGCCCTACGGGCGTGGGTAAAACGGAAGTCACACAACAACTCGCGAAAGCAATGGGAGTCGAATTGCTCCGCTTTGATATGTCGGAGTATATGGAACGTCATGCGGTGAGTCGTTTGATTGGTGCTCCTCCTGGCTATGTGGGTTATGAGCAGGGCGGTTTACTGACGGAAGCTGTGATCAAACACCCATACAGCGTGGTGCTATTAGATGAGATCGAGAAGGCCCATAGCGACATCTTTAATATTTTGCTTCAGGTGATGGATAACGGCACGCTAACCGATAATAACGGCCGAAAAGCAGATTTTCGGAATGTTGTCGTGGTGATGACCACAAATGCGGGCGTGCGCGAAACGGAGAAGAAATCGATTGGTTTCCAGGAGCAAGACCATAAATTTGATGCCATGTCTGAGATCAATAAAATATTCACCCCGGAGTTCAGGAACCGTCTGGATGGCATTATTTGGTTCAATCATTTGAACACAGACGTCATTATGCAGGTGGTCGATAAGTTTATCATTGAACTGCAAGCACAACTCGACAAGAAAGGTGTCTCCCTCGAAGTCGAGACGTCAGCGCTCAATTGGCTTGCCGAGAAAGGCTATGACCGTGCCATGGGTGCCCGCCCTATGACACGCATAATCCAGGAGCACCTGAAAAAGCCGTTGGCCAACGAGATTCTGTTTGGTCGGCTTAATAACGGTGGCAATGTGCGCGCAAAGTTAAATGAGAAGGGCGACGATTTGACCTTCGAATTCGACAGTGCAAATGAGGCTGTTACCTAGCGGGATGCTGCTGAACGCTACATACACGAAAGCCCAGCCAATGCTGGGCTTTTATTTCGGTCTCGTTTTAAAGGGCGCGTTCGGCGCTTTCGCAGCTTGGCTGCGAGCGCGTTTACATTAACGTGAACGGAAAACGATACGGCCTTTGGTCAGGTCATAAGGCGTCAATTGCACGGTTACCTTATCGCCTGTGAGGATGCGGATATAATTTTTGCGCATTTTTCCAGAGATGTGCGCGGTTACCACGTGTCCGTTTTCAAGCTCAACCCGGAACATGGTATTAGGTAGGGTCTCGAGAATCGTACCCTGCATCTCTATGCTGTCTTCTTTCGCCATTCAAATCCTCTGTCTTTGTTGGTCTGGCTAATTTTAAAGCGCGTGGATTTTACCCCTTTTTAACGAGGATTGCCAACATCCGGGAAAATCAGTTCACGAGCGGTTTGATATGCAATTGGAATTTGCTCATTTTTGCGGCGTTGGATTTCGTGGAGGAAGTTCGTATATTCACTTCGGGAAACCATAAAAGCTCCAAGACGCTCCAAGTGATCATTCATGATTTGGCAATCGATGAGCCGCAATCCAACCGGCTGCCAAGTCTGCGCAAGGGCCAATAAAGCAACTTTTGATGCATTGGGTTGAAGTGAAAACATGCTCTCACCCGCAAAGACCGTACCGCTTAAAACACCATAAAGTCCACCGACGAGTTGTTCGCCCTGCCAAACCTCGACGGAGTGCGCTGTCCCAGCGTGGTGAAGCGCAATATAAGCTTGTATCATTTCCTCTGTAATCCAGGTGCCGTTTCCAGGACCACGGGGAACTGAGGCACACTGGCGAATAACCTGAGAAAAGGCATGGTTTAGCGTAACGCGGTAAGGTTTTTTACGAAGAAACTTGCGGAGACTCCGATTGATGTGGATTTGATGCGGGAAAAGAACGGCACGCCAAACCGGCTGCCACCACAAGATAGGCTCATCTGCCGAGAACCATGGGAAGATACCTTGTCGGTAGGCACGCTGTAATCGCTCGACCGAGAGACATCCTCCTTGGGCTATTAGTCCGCCGCGCATATCGCCCTCGGGGTGAGGGGAGGGAAACGCGCTTGCCGGATCATGAGTGAGTGTTGGAATGGCCATAGTGGGTCAAAACAACCTTAAAAAAATGGCCTGCAATGCAGGCCACCAAAGACTATTTCTTCACTGCGTCAAGAAACCGTTCTGCATCAAGGGCTGCCATACAGCCAGTGCCTGCGGAAGTTATTGCTTGACGATATACATGGTCACTTACATCCCCCGCCGCAAAGACGCCAGGGATAGATGTTTGTGTCGCATTTCCATGGAGTCCACTCTGTACCTTGATGTAGCCATTTTCCATGGCGAGTTGGCCTTCAAACATGCTCGTGTTCGGCTGATGACCAATGGCAATAAAAACACCCTGTAGTTCGAGTACTTCGGTGCTCTCATCACGGGCATCTTTGATGCGAATTCCGGTAACACCCATATTATCGCCAAGCACTTCGTCGAGCGTTTTATGGAGATGAAGTGTGATATTTCCGGTCTTCGCTTTTTCCATCATCCGATCAATGAGGATTTTTTCCGCTCGAAAGGTATCGCGACGGTGGATAACGTGAACTTCTTCCGCGATGTTTGACAAATACAACGCTTCTTCGACCGCGGTGTTTCCACCGCCAACCACGCACACTTTCTGGCCGCGATAGAAGAATCCATCACAGGTTGCGCAAGCACTGACACCTTTTCCTTTGAATGCATCTTCTGAAGGCAAGCCAAGGTATTTAGCAGAGGCCCCTGTCGCGATAATTAGTGCATCACAGGTGTACTCTTTGTCCCCTTTTAGGCGGAAAGGACGCTGCTGGAGGTCCACCGAATGGATATGATCGAAGAGAATTTCTGTATTGAAGCGTTCTGCGTGTTGTTGCATCCGAACCATAAGATCTGGACCCGTGAGTCCTTCTGGATCGCCCGGCCAGTTTTCAACGTCAGTGGTGGTGGTCAATTGACCGCCTTGCTGCATTCCCGTGACCAACACAGGATTGAGGTTTGCTCGCGCTGCGTATACAGCGGCGGTGTATCCTGCAGGGCCGGAACCGAGGATCAATAGTTTGCAATGCTTTACTTCAGCCATGGAAAAACGACTCCAATATATTTTGCCGGTCTCTTGAACCGCGTCGACAAGAAAAGATGGTCCGCTATTGTAGGGAGTTGTTACAAATGCGTAAAGAGCCGGGCGAACCGGCTCTTTGATCTTTCAGCGGACTGCTGTAAGGAATTACGAACGAATTTAGATTTTAATTGCAGCCAATGGCTCGAGGTAATCAAGACCAAGTTGCGCGCCCAAATCATCATGGACTGCTTTATAGGTAATGTAGCCTCTGTGCATGTTCAGACCATTTCGCAGATTTGCATCTTGGGCAAGCGCTTCAAGACCTTTGTCCGCAAGTGCCAAACCATATGGTAACGTTGCGTTATTCAAAGCAATGGTTGAGGTCCGTGCAACACCACCTGGCATGTTGGCTACGCAGTAGTGGACAACGTCATCGACGATGTAGGTGGGATCTTGGTGCGTCGTTGCTTTTGATGTTTCAAAACAACCGCCTTGGTCAATTGCAACATCGACCAAAACCGAGCCGGGCTTCATGTTCTTAATGTGTTCGCGGGTAAGCAGTTTCGGTGCAGCAGCACCTGGAATTAATACCGCGCCAACGACTAAATCTGCCTGCTGTGAGTACTGCTCAATGGCTTGTGCGGTTGAGTACACAAGTTTTACACGGCCCATAAAGATATCGTCGAGCTCACGCAAGCGAACCAGTGACCGATCGAGGAGCGTTACTTCAGCTCCCATACCGACCGCCATTTTCGCAGCTTGTGTGCCCACAACACCACCGCCGATGATCAGAACTTTACCCGGAGCAACACCTGGGACACCGCCAAGCAGGGTACCGGAGCCGCCATTTACTTTTTCAAGGTGATGAGCACCCGCTTGAATTGACATTCGTCCGGCCACTTCGCTCATGGGGGCAAGTAGTGGGAGACCTCCCCGATTATCGGTTACCGTCTCATAAGCAATTGCTGTCACGCCTGCCTCGGCAAGCAAACGCGTTTGCTCAGGGTCCGGTGCGAGGTGCAAGTAGGTGTAGAGGATTTGACCTTCCCGAAGCATTTTACATTCATTCGGCTGAGGTTCCTTGACCTTCACAATCATGTCGGCAGAAGCAAAGATTTCTTCGGGTGAGTCAACAATACGCGCACCGGCTGCCTCGTAGTCTTCATTGGTAAATCCGATCGCGGTCCCACCATCGCGCTGTACCATGACGTCGTGACCACGGTTGACATACTCTTGTACTGCGGCTGGAGATAAACCAATGCGATACTCGTGATTCTTAATTTCTTTAGGAACACCAATCAACATAATACGAAGCGCCTCATATTTAAAAATGGCTTTGGCAGAGCTTTTGTGAGTTTAGACGATGTTGCTCAGCCAAGGTAAAAGTTGCGCAAAGTATATCGTAGGTCAATCTGGCGTGACCTACTTTTTTATGGGCTATAAAAAGATAATAAATCTGCTAGAATGTCTAATAACAGCATAAAACGCTTTGTGGGACTATGAATAAAGAAAAGATCACTATTGATCGAATTGATCGGAAAATTCTGAGGATTTTGCAAGATCAGGGGCGGATATCGAACGTTGCACTGGCCAAGGCAGTTGGCTTGAGTCCTACGCCGTGTCTCGAGCGGGTTCGAAAACTCGAGCGAGAGGGCGTGATCCTAAGCTACCATGCTCGGATCGACCCGGATAAACTCGGAACACCGCTGCTTGTGTTCGTGGAAATTACGTTGAGTAAAACGTCCTCAGATGTATTTGCCGAATTCAGTGACGCAGCCCGAAAGACGGATGAAATTTTGGAATGCCACTTGGTGTCTGGGGATTTTGATTTCTTACTGAAGGCGCGAGTTGCTGACATGGCAGCTTATCGAAAATTGCTCGGTGAAACCTTGCTGAACATGCCCGGAGTGAATGAATCTCGTACGTATGTGGTGATGGAAGCGGTAAAACAGGAAAATAAAGTCGTGATCAAGGGCTGATTTATCCATTATATTCGTTACAATCAGCACGAAGCGCGCTATCGTAAAATTCGCGGAAATCCACTCGGTCTTAGCTAGACCTATGGGTTAAAAAGGACGCACTCTTGTTCTACTTATTCTAACTATAATGAAAATGACAACGAGAAACGGAGCGTTATGACAGGCGTACAGCGATTACTGGAAACCGGTCTCATCTTGTGTGGTGCTGTGGCTATATTTTTACTCACCGCACTATTGACCCATAGCCCCGCCGACCCGGGCTGGTCACAAACCGGACATACCCAAGATATACAAAATGCGGCCGGCGCGATTGGCGCTTGGTTCGCTGACATCCTCCTTTTTGCGCTCGGCGTTATGGCGTACAGCGTTCCGTTTGTGGTTGCGGGATTTGGATATGTGATGTTCCACCGACCACGCCAGTTGCTGAGTCTCGATTATTTGAGTCTTGGGCTTCGTTTGATTGGCGTACTGTTGTTTCTGGTGGGCTCCACAGGCTTAGCGACGCTCAATCTGTCTGGAGTCGAGTATCACTCGGCCGGCGGCTTGGTTGGGGACGTAGTGACCGATGCGATGCTGCCATATTTTAGTCTCATCGGGACCACTCTTATACTGCTGACGTTTGTTCTCACTGGAATTACGTTAGTCACGGGTTTGTCGTGGTTTACCTTGATCGACGCGATCGGTGAATACGTGATTAAAGGCTTGAGTTGGCTTGGTACGGCGCTCCTTGGATTGTTTCAGCGCAAGAACCACCCAACAAGCAAGAAATCCAGCCCGAGCAAGGCGGTGAGTCGTCGAAAAGTCGAAGACGATGATGATGACGATGACGTATTCCCAACGCACACAAATTCGGAGCGAACAACGCGTTCATCGCAAAACGATCAACCGGGTTTCTGGGCGCGGCTAGGCAGCGGAATCGCAGGCCTGTTTTTCTTAAGTAAGAGCAAAGAAGCGAAAGCAGAACGCTCGGAAGCAACTGACGACGATGTCGATAGTTGGGACGACCTGCCATTGGGGCGAACCGCAGGAGAGCCGGATGATTTGCCATCCATTAACACCCGCGCGGAGCCCGTGGTTGACGAAGATGCATTGTGGGCGGACTTTGATTCGGAGGATGCCGATGATGATCTCCCGTTTACACCGGATCCAAAACCCGTAAAAAGTAGCCCGAAGCCAACCCCCAAGCCAGCGCAAAAGCCAACTTCTGGCAATCCAATGCAGGGCAGTGGGGCGCAATGGGTTTCCCAACTCCCATCTCTGGAGTTGCTGGATCGGGCAAATCGCACTTCGAACCCTATCTCTCAAGAAGAACTTGACCAAGTAAGTCGTACCGTTGAATCGGTGCTTAAAGATTTCGGGGTGGAAGTGCAGGTAGCAGGTGTTCAACCAGGTCCTGTGGTCACGCGATTTGAGTTGGATCTCGCTCCAGGTGTGAAGGTCAGCAAGATCTCCAATTTGTCGAAGGACATTGCACGGTCGCTGTCTGCGATCGCGGTGCGTGTGGTTGAGGTCATTCCTGGAAAATCTTATGTGGGCCTAGAGCTGCCAAATCGAAATCGTGAGATTGTGCGCTTAAGTGAAGTGATCGAGAGCGAGAGCTTCAGTAAATCAGGCTCGCCTTTGTCGATGGTTCTTGGGAAAGATATTGCAGGCAAACCGGTCACGGTCGATTTAGCGAAGATGCCACATTTGTTGGTCGCGGGGACCACCGGCTCAGGTAAGTCAGTCGGAATCAACGTGATGATTCTCAGTATGCTGTATAAATCACAGCCTGAGGACGTCCGTATGATTATGATTGATCCGAAGATGTTGGAACTCTCTGTGTACGACGGAATTCCTCACCTTCTTACCGAGGTGGTTACCGATATGAAAGATGCTGCTAATGCACTTCGTTGGTGTGTTGGAGAGATGGAGCGTCGGTACAAGCTCATGTCCGCTTTGGGGGTACGTAATCTCAAGGGATATAACCAGAAGGTAGAAGAAGCAGCGGCCAGCGGTGAACCTTTACGGGATCCTATTTGGAAGCCGGGCGATTCCATGGATGAGCGGCCACCCGAGCTTGAAAAACTTCCCTATATTGTCGTTGTAGTCGATGAACTTGCCGATATGATGATGATCGTTGGCAAAAAAGTCGAAGAATTGATTGCTCGCATCGCACAAAAAGCGCGTGCGGCTGGAATTCATTTGATTTTGGCCACGCAACGCCCATCCGTAGACGTGATTACAGGGCTGATTAAAGCGAACATCCCAACACGGATATCGTTCCAGGTTTCATCGAAAATTGATTCGCGAACCATTTTGGACCAAAGCGGAGCAGAGCACTTATTAGGGCAAGGGGATATGTTGTATATGCCGCCTGGCTCTGGGGTTCCGGTGCGTGTCCACGGCGCCTTTGTCGATGACCATGAAGTCCACGCGGTTGTTGCCGACTGGAAACAACGGGGCCGGCCAAACTACATCGACGAGATTTTGAGTGGTGATAGTGGCGAAGATAGCCTGTTGCCTGGCGAAAGCAGTGATGATGACGGGGAATCCGATCCGCTTTATGACGAAGCGGTCGCATTTGTCACTGAGACACGCCGCGTGTCGGTTTCGAGCGTGCAACGAAAGTTTCGGATCGGTTACAACCGAGCAGCCCGTATCGTCGAACAAATGGAACATTCTGGTGTCGTATCTGCTGCGGGCCACAATGGTGCTCGCGAAGTTATTGCACCGAAAGCACCGAGGGATTTATGACATTTAAGTTTTTGTCTCATCAACGTTCTATTGCATCATTTCTCTGCATGATGGGCACCTTGCCGTTTCTCGTTTCAGCGGATACGGGCATTGAGACAACAGAAGCTCAAACTGCAAAGCAGCAGCTACAAGACAAACTTGCGGACCTTCAGACGCTGCAAGGTAACTTTTCGCAGCGGGTGTACGATGGTCATGAGCTGCTACAAGAGGGAAGTGGACGCTTTGTACTAGAACGCCCCGCGCGTCTTCGTTGGGAGACGGATGCACCCGATGAGTCGTTGCTGATCGCAGATGGGCAAACGTTGTGGTACTACAATCCATTTATTGAGCAAGTCTCTTTGTTTAATCAAACAGACGCCATGCAAGCAAACCCATTGCTTTTGCTACTCGATGCGCAGTCGGATAACTGGTCCACATTTCACGTGAGTTACGCAGATGATCGCTGGACTGTGCGAGAGACGGAGAGTGCTGGGATTGCTGCGACCTTACATTTGGAATTCGCACAGGATGATGCTCAAACACTGAGTCGATTGATCTTGGATGACGGACAAGGACAGCGGAGCGAATTCGCGTTAGCCGATGTTTATAAAAACCAAGCAGTAGCTCCTCAGTCTTTCCACTTTGATGTTCCTGAAGGCGTAGATATCGACGATCAACGAGATTAAATAAACGCGTGCAACAATTTGATTTAATGAATAACGGGGACGCATTTACAGACGGCATGCCACTTGCCGCACGTATGCGCCCCCGTTCTATTTCTGAATATATCGGTCAGAGCCATATTCTGGGCGAAGGTAAACCGTTACGCAAAGCGATTGAACAGGGCCATCTTCATTCGATGATACTATGGGGGCCGCCCGGAACGGGAAAGACCACGCTGGCCGAATTGATGGCACATGCAGCAGATGCTTATGTTGCTCGGATTTCCGCGGTGACGTCAGGCGTAAAAGATATTCGTCTCGCCATTGAAGAAGCAAAACAGCGACGTGCCGTGCAACGGACCATTCTCTTTGTAGATGAAGTGCACCGCTTCAATAAAAGCCAACAAGATGCGTTCTTGCCCCATGTTGAAGATGGGACCATTTTGTTTATTGGAGCTACAACAGAAAATCCAGGCTTTGCGCTCAACAACGCACTTCTAAGTCGGGCTCGGGTCTATCGTTTAACGACATTGACGGAGACAGAGTTAGAAAAAGTCTTCCAACGTGCATTAACGGATTCAGAGCGAGGGCTTGGCGCGCGCGAAATTTCCTTCAATGAAGCCGGCAGAACCTATTTACTGCGGGCGGCGAGTGGAGACGCGCGGCGACTCCTAAATTACCTCGAAATCGCGGCGGATTTTGCACAGCCTAACACGCCGCTTGATGCAGAAACGCTTGCGGATATTGTTGGAGAGAAAGGTGTACAGTTCGATCGGCAGGGCGATCTTTACTACGATTTACTCTCTGCATTTCATAAGTCGGTGCGCGGCTCCTCGCCGGATGGTGCACTGTACTGGTATTGTCGAATTCTTGCCGGTGGTGGGGATCCATTGATTGTTGCGCGCCGATTGCTTGCCATTGCATCTGAAGATATTGGAAATGCAGATCCTCGAGCACTGCAGTTAGCGCTTAACGCATGGGATACCTTTCATCGCGTTGGTCCTGCCGAAGGTGAACGAGCCATTGCCCAAGCAACCCTTTATTGTGCCAGTGCGGCAAAAAGCAACGCGGTTTACTCAGCATTCAATCAAATGCTTGAATTGGCCACGAACGGCCCATCTTACCCGGTTCCTGAACATCTGCGAAATGCCCCGACTCAAGTGCATAAGCAAGAAGGGTTTGGCGCTGAGTATCAATATGCACATGATCATCCAAATGCATATGTTGCGGGTGAATCGTACTTGCCACCGGAACTTGCCAATGCACAGTATTACCAGCCGTCGGAGCGTGGATTAGAGGGTAAGATCAGGGAAAAGCTCGAGCGGCTTCGTAGTCTCGACGCCCAGAGTAATTGGCAACGCTGGAACGACGCTCAGGAGTCATCGAATGACTGAAGTCTGGTTGTGGTTGTGGGTAGCACTCGGCGGCGCGGGTGGGGCATTAATGCGGTTTTGGTTAAGTCGTTTTAGCGCATGGCGCTGGGGTTCATCGATTCCTGCAACCTTCACCGTAAATATCGTGGGATGCTTCCTTCTCGGCGTTGGTTTGGTCTGGATTGGCGCTTTGGGTTCTGACGGGATGTACGCGCGTTCCTCATATATATGGTTAGAGCTTGGTTTTATTGGTGGTTTCACAACCTTTTCAACATTTGCAGTGGAAACACGCGGGCTGTTACCTCATGATTGGGGAAAGGCGGTCGCTTACATGCTGGGCAGCTTTGTCGGCGCGTTATTGGCCTTGATCGTCGGCTATATCGTGGGTGGGGTTTGGGTCTATGGATAATGGACGGCGAAGCCGGTGAACGGAAAACTAAAGCACCTTCTAAAACTCTCGTTGGCGGTGATGCTTGGTGGCGCATTGGGCGCGTTACTCAGGGTGTTAGTCGCTGTATTGATACATGGTGATGCAGGGGAAATAAGTCGCATTGAAGTCAAAGGATATTTCCCTTTTGCGACGCTGATCGTTAACATAGTAGGCAGTTTTGGCTTAGGTTATGTGGTTGCGCGTTTCGCACAACTTCAGTTACAGAACGGAAGTCCGTCGGAAACCATTTTTTTATGCGTTGGAACGGGCTTTTTTGGCGCACTCACAACATTCTCGGCGTTCGTCTACGAGGTCAAAGTCCTTGTTACATCACCGGTTCCTGTGTATGCCGAAGCGGCGGCTTTGTGGGCCGCGCTCGCTTTGCTGGCACACTTGGTGGGAGGGGTGCTGGTTGCAGCGCTTGGTTACCTAGTGGCCAGTCGTCGTTTTGTCAAAGCTTCGTTATCAGAATAGATCACCGCATTCGTAAATAAGAGAGAATTTTCATGCTAGACGCGAAACACTTTCGTGAGGGATTAGACGAAACCGCCATTCAACTGGCACGACGTGGTTTTACGTTAGATGTCGAAATGTTGCGCTCCCTCGAAGCGCAGCGCAAAGATGTTCAAGTGCGGACAGAGACCCTGCAAAGTGAGCGGAATTCCCGATCTAAATTGATCGGCCAAGCAAAAGCAAAAGGCGAAGACATCGCACCTCTGTTGGCTGAAGTTGGTTCGCTCGGTGATCAATTGGAAGCGGCTAAAGCAGAGCTCCAAGAGATTCAGCAACAGCTGCAAGCGATTATTGCTGGGATTCCTAATATTCCAGACCCCGCAGTGCCACATGGTGCCGATGAAACAGAGAATCAAGAGATCTTAACTTGGGGAACACCGCGCACCTTTGACTTTGAGCCCTTAGACCATGTAGATGTAGCGACAGGGCTAGATAAAGGACTTGATTTTGAACAAGCTGCAAAGCTGACGGGAGCACGTTTCGTTGTGATGAACGGAGGTGTGGCTCGGATGCATCGTGCGCTGACACAATTTATGCTTGATTTACATACGGAGCAACATGGATATCGTGAAACCTATGTGCCCTATTTGGTCAATCACGATAGTTTGTTCGGAACAGGACAGCTGCCGAAATTTGGAAAAGACCTGTTTCATGTTGAGGGTGAAAGCCAAGATGCTGTCGCGCTCTCGCTTATTCCCACTGCCGAAGTGCCCTTGACCAATCTGGCACGAGACGAGATTTTTGATGAAGCTGAGTTGCCGATTAAATTAACGGCTCACACGCCGTGCTTCCGCAGTGAGGCGGGTTCTCATGGACGTGATACTCGGGGCTTAATTCGTCAACACCAGTTCGATAAAGTTGAGTTAGTACAGCTGGTGAAACCGGAAGACTCGATGGATGCCTTAGAAGCACTGACAGGGCATGCAGAGAAAGTGCTGCAATTACTAGAATTGCCCTATCGGAAAGTGTTGCTATGTACCGGAGATATGGGCTTTGGTGCCTGCAAGACCTATGACCTTGAGGTGTGGCTTCCAGCGCAGAAAACCTATCGTGAAATCAGCTCGTGTTCAAATATGGGCGATTTCCAAGCGCGCCGTATGCAAGCCCGCTTCCGTCGCAAGGGCGCAAAAAAACCAGAATTATTGCATACATTGAACGGTTCCGGTTTGGCCGTGGGGCGGACACTTGTGGCGATTCTGGAGAATAACCAACAGGCCGATGGCTCGGTTAGTGTGCCGAAAGCGCTGCGCCCCTACATGGGAGGTGTCGAGGTGCTGAACCCCTAAATACATTTTGCTGGCTTGGGCAGGCCAGCAATCCGAGTTGCCTGCTTAGCCGGTCCCTTAGGGAACAGTGTATAGAGATAACGGCTGTTCCCTTTCTCTTCCCCGAGACGTTTCGCCACCGCTTTGACCAAGACGCGCATTGCTGGACTGGTGTCATAGGTTTTATAAAAATCACGGACAAACAGCACGACTTCCCAATGCGCGGGGGTCATTGTTATCTTTTCAAGTTCTGCGATATGTAACGCGAGTTCCTCGCTCCAGTCGTCAAGATGGAGCAAATAATTATGCTTATCGGTCGCGTACTGACGCCCTTCAAACTCAATCATGATGATCCTGCAAGGTGATGTGGGTCGACTCCAAAGTGAATTGTATGGCGGGAGTTTTGATTGATCAGCGCATCCACTTCAAGCGCGCTCAGCACGCGGACAGGCACACGCAAATGCAAATGCTTTGGACTTAATCCGGCATTAATAAGTGATGCCTCGGTTGTGAAGATATTCTCAAAATCGAACACGTCATTGAGCAATGCTACTTTCTTGAGTGGGTCGAGGCCGTCGACCGGTTCGACTAACTGCCATACGCCATCACCCACATAGAGTGCGCTTGCGTCTTGTTCTAAACTTATCGCCATGAGCAACATATCAAGCCCGTGCCTTGCCGTGGGGTGGTTCGGACGCTCGGAAAAAATAAAAGTAATCACCGATCCCCCTCAATACTGCTTAAATTGGTCAGCAGAGGCCAATTGCTCAATAAACTCCGCAAGGCCTCCAGCAGAAAAACCGGGCGCAATATCAGCTTCTGGATTCATGCCGTACTGGTCGGCGACCGTACTGCAAGCGACCAGCGTTACATTGTTTGCATCGGCAAGTTCTTGCCATGCGCGCTGAAGGTTAGGAGTCTCGTCAGCGAATGCTATGTTGCGATGCGCATATAGAACCCCAGGCCCATAAAAGAATACTTGAAGCACTTGATGTCCCTCAGCAAGAAGCATGTGCGCGTCATCGAGGGCCCGCAGTCCAGGTCCGGGAGTATCAGGACCTGCATAGAGCATCATCACATAAGAACGAGGTGCTGAAGTAGGGCGTGAGAACATATTTCAATCGGCCTCGAAGAACCTAAATAATGAAGTTAAGTATAAACAAAAACGCCCCGGGAAGTCATTCACGGGGCGCTTCGTTGTGTTACCGAGCGGTAAACTTAGTCATCACCGCCGGCGAAGGCCATCAGGAGGTTAATCAGACTGATAAAGATGTTGTACAGCGAAACGAACAAGGTAACGGTCGCAAGAATGTAGTTACGCTCACCACCATTCACAATCGCGCTAGTCTGCATCAGAATTGCACCCGATGAGAAGAGAATAAACATCGCACTCAATGCGAGATGCAGGGCAGGGAGCTGCAGGAATAGGTTTGCAATGAATGCGACGACAAGCACCACAAAGCCTGCGACCATCATACCACCCAAAAACGACATATCTTTCTTCGTGGTAAGGATATAAGCGGACAGGGCGAAGAAAATCGCAGCGGTACCGCCCATTGCCAACATAATGATATCTGAACCACCTGCGGCTACGACCATATTAAGAATTGGCCCGATGGTGTAGCCCATGAAACCAGTGAGCGCGAAGACCATCACAAGGCCCATCGCACTGTTTGCTGTTTTGTGTACGGCGAACAGTAAGCCGTAGAAACCAACCAAGGTGATTAGAATTCCGGGATGAGGCAGATTCAGCATGCCTGTGATACCGGCGACAACAGCGCTGAACGCCAAGGTCATGGCTAAAAGCGAATAGGTGTTACGTAGGACCTTGTTCGTTTCTAGCGCGGAATCACGACGCGCTGTTGAAATAGTCGGATTGTTCATGGTGTTATTCTCCACTGGTTAACTTCTCTACGTCCGTTTTAGAGCACGAATCTTACGAAGAGTTCTACTATACCGCAATCTACCGGCATAGGTTCAATAAAATTCGGTGAATTCTCGGCCGTTTTCTTATGAAATCAGCGTGTTCGGCTAAATTTAAAGCAAACGATCCGGTTTGTTACAATTTTTGCTTTACAAGCGGAAACGGGATCATTATCATTCGCCTCGTTCTTAACAAGCACTGCTTGGAAAGACAGCTCGGAGAGGTGGCAGAGTCTGGCTTAATGCACCTGACTTGAAATCAGGCGTAGGTTCATCCCTACCGGGGGTTCGAATCCCTCCCTCTCCGCCAATTTTGAAAAACCCGCCCTCGTGGCGGGTTTTTTCGTTGTGCGCCTCAAAAAAACAGCTGTGTGTGTCAAACCGTAGTCATTCGTGCAAAGCAGTGCTAACGTAAATCGAAGCATAAGTTATTTTTGGACAAACAGGACGATGCGTGGTTTCTAAAACTCCTACTCTTACTTTGCGTGCTGCTGTCGTGACAGAAATCATCCGTTTGCGGGAGATTGAAGAGGGCGCACTCGATGATCAGTCTGTTCTTGCGCCTGCTCGAAAACAACCGACTTTCACGGAAAAGGTAACCGAGCGGGCGCGCTTGCTCGCGATTCAAACTGGGGATCTAGAAGCCTACGCGCACTTGATCCGCGCCGTCACCTGGGTACTTATTCTTGTGTGTGGCTTCGGTATTTTAACGGGTCTCGGATTGGTGAGTTCGGCGATTAGCAGCGATGGGGCGGTTCAGGTACCGATGGCTCTATTTGCCCTGGTGGGCGTTAATTTTATTATGTTGGTGATTTGGGGGATCTTATTTGCAGCCGCTCTGCGCGGTGATGATGTGCGATCCCGCGGGATCACGCGAATTTTCTGGGAACCATTGACGCGAGGCGCGTTCGGTAGCGGGCGGACACGCGCTGCCCGAGCGTTTTTAAACGTCTTACAGCAGCGACGGGCGGACTTGGTTCTCTTTAGCCTGCTATCCCATGTGTTTTGGAGTCTGGTTGCGCTTGTCGGGCTTTTTGTGTGTTTGGTGTTTTTTGCGTTTCGCGCGCATGGTTTCGTATGGGAAACAACCATCTTAAGTGAAACAACGATTCACAATCTCATTGCTTTTTTTGCCTGGCTGCCGGCTCGTTTCGGCGTACCGGAACCTGCGTGGTCAGATGGTGTATTCAGCGCGACGATCCGTGAGACAGGATATTGGCTTTTGTCCGTGATCACTCTCTATGCCGTCATTCCGCGTTTGTTCTTTGCCGCACTGTTTTGGGGAATTTTTGGGTGGCAGCTTCGCGTTCTTGCGATCGATCTCACATCTCCAGGCATCTCTTCATTGCGACCGCGTTTAGAGTTTACGGGTCATTCGGTGGTCGATCCAGCACCCGATTCGATTGCTGCGGCTCATGGGCGTGCATGCGAGCGGACGTTTGAACCTGACGTCATTGTGTCGTTGGATCACGAGCCGGATCTGACATCACTGCAAAACGACACGCGGTATTGGGGCGTGATTGACGGCGCTCAGACGCGTGACGCTTTTTTATCAAGGTTGGCTACCGGCTTGGAGTGTAAAGTTCGGATGCGGGTCGATAGTCGTCTGAGCCCCGATCGTGGAAGTTTACGCATATTAAGCCAAATTGCGCGCGTGTGTCTGCTTCAGGTCGATTTGACGTTTCCTCTCGATAAAGAACGGGTAAGTGCTTGGCATGAAGCACTCGATGCCTCGCAGATTACAGTACTGGAGAACGTCGATGACATATGAACAAAGCCGCACCCTGTTAGTAGCTGTTGTCGGGCACACCAATACGGGTAAAACATCTCTGCTGCGAACTTTACTCCATGATGTTGGTTTTGGGCAGATTTCATCGCGCCCTGCGACCACGCGTGATGTGCGCGCCGCAACCATCAGTTCGCAAGGCAAGCCACTCCTTACATTGTTCGATACACCAGGATTAGAGGATGGTGTGGGATTATACGCCTGGCTCGAAGCGAATCGAACGTCAGGGAAACATCATGATGGCCCTGAGCGAATCCAAACACTGCTTGATCATCCTATTGCCCAAAGTGATTACGAGCAAGAAAGCAAGGTTCTCAAACAATTGTTAGTGAGCGATGCTGCATTTTTTGTGATAGACGCCCGAGATCCGGTGCTTCCCAAGTTTATGGACGAACTCGCGATCTTACAAATGTGCGGTAAACCTATCGTGCCCGTTCTTAATCATACGGCGGCCGAAGGACACCAAGCTCAGGTATGGACCGAGAAACTCGCCCGGATTGGTCTTCATCATTGGGTTGCGTTCGATACCGTGTCACCTCAGGAGGGTGGGGAGACCCAGGTGTATGAACAGCTTGTTGCCGTGCTTCCTGCGGCACGAAAAGCCATTAAAACCCTGATAGCGGAGCGCACGATGGAGCAGGCGCAGCGACGTGCAGCCGCGATTCGTTGGCTCGGTGAATTGATTACGGACGTGAGCGCTTGTCAGTTTGTCGTTCAACATCGCACCGACGATGCGACGGATGCTGCAACCTTTGAGCTTCAGCGCAAAGTAGTGGCTCATGAGCAGTCATGCCTTCGCCACATTTTGCAAATTTATGGCTTTCGGCCGGATGATGCACGACTTTCAGGTCTCTCCGTTACTTCGGGTACTTGGCAGGAAGACTTGTTTGACCCAGATACTTTGCGTGATTTTGGAGTCAAAGCCGGAAAAGGTATTGCGGCGGGCGGGGCAGCGGGCGCCAGTATTGATGTTATGACAGGCGGTTTTTCGCTTGGCGCTGGGACACTCATCGGTGCGGCGGCGGGAGGAATCTGGCAAAGTTGGCAAAAATTTGGTCAACCACTTCAATATAAGTTGCAAGGTTATACGCCGCTGCGAGTCGACGATGGTGTGATTGAGGTGTTAGCTAAACGTCAACTGGCGTTGATTTATGCATTGCAACGACGTGGTCACGCAGCTTTGGAGCCTATTTCTCATGCCGAATTACGTGATCATTTCCCCATGGAAGCCTTTGTGAAGTTGCGCAAAAAAGCGCGACAACATCCGCAATGGAGCGCACTTCCGGGGAGTGAATTCCGTGACTCACCACTCCGACAACAAGCAATAGATGCGTTTGGAAAAGCGGTTCTCGACTCAATGCAAACGGGCTAAAAGTTATACCTATTGAATAAATTACAGCCAATTGTTTCCTCTTTTGCGTGGATCTGCTAATTCTCAACTGATTGAAAATAAAACATAAATACATTGGGCGAATCGCGTACAGCAAATAGAAGCAAACCCAGACTTCGTGGGGGATTGGTCCTTATCAGTATATTAAATTGCGTACACAAATCGACCCATGCAACCCGAGAATCTCGCGAATAATGTTTAGATTTGATGTGATTTGCTCTTGAACTCACTATGAGTTTTCTGTGAATTAAGAAAACCGTTAATGAGGGAGGTATAACGGTTATAATTTACTCGATAAAACAGGGAATTAAAGATGAGTGAAATCATACTCGCACTTGGGTCAGAAATCCGGCAAGCGGGATTGCTTGCGGTCTTAAAAAGAAAACAACATAGCGTACAGGGTGTTCATATACACCGAGGGGAAATCAGCGCGGCGGCACAGAGTATGCGCGTTCCTATTTTGATGGTGGATGAGTCCAACCGACAGATGTCGATTCGTAGTCTAGCGCGGAGTCTCCGAAGTGAACATCCTCGAATAAAGGTTATTGCGTGTTGCGACAACTTGAGTCATGCCATGGATTTGAAACTTACCGAGAAGTACGTCGATGGTTTTCTGTTCTCTCATTCAGGGCTCGATGAAGTCGAAAAAGCGGTCCGGGTCGTCACGATGGGTGGAGCCTACAGTCCCCGTGTTCTGATTGAAGCCACGCGCCGATACAATCGCCTCAATTTGCAAAATCCAGTGTTCAGTGGATTGAGCCGCAGAGAAACTCAAATTTTCCAGTTGATTGCGACAGGGCTTACTGTCCCTGACATCGCTCAGCGACTTTTTATCTCACGCAAAACGGTCAACACGTTTCGCTATCGGCTCTATCAAAAGCTCAATGTAAAAGGTGATGTGCAACTGACGCACCTTGCCTATGAGTATGGGCTTCTGTCACCGGATTTATTGAAGCGATGCGCACTCTATCCACAAGGGACGAAAGCATTGATTGATCGTGAGACAGCAACGCGTGTTGCTGAGTCGAAACAGCCTCGCTACGGAAAGAAGAAATAGACCCAAAAGCGAGGCCAATGCGTATCAGCGTGGCCGCACGCTAGACGCTATCATGCAAGACATTAATCGGGCGTTCTGGTAGTCTTACCACTGTAATCCATGGTGAGCAGACGCCGATTTGTTATGACAGCAACTTCCTCAGAACCCGCTTTTGATTCGCAGGAATTCCTTCAGAATCTCACTCATCAGCCAGGCGTGTATCGTATGTATGATGCCAATGAGGTGGTCATTTATGTGGGCAAAGCAAAAGACCTGCGTAAACGAATTGGAAGCTATTTTCGCGCACAAGTCGATTCGGTAAAAACGAAGGCACTGGTGAAGCAGATCGCTCACATGGATGTAACGGTCACGAACTCAGAAGCTGAAGCTCTGATTCTCGAAAATACCTTTATCAAAAAATACCGCCCTCGATACAATGTATTGCTCCGAGACGACAAATCTTATCCTTACATTTTGATATCCGATCACAAACATCCTCGTATAGCGTTTCACCGCGGCACGCGGCGTGAAAAAGGAACTTATTTTGGGCCGTTCCCCAGTGGACTTGCGGTCCGCGAGTCACTTCGCTTATTGCAAAAACTCTTTCCTGTTCGGCAATGTGATGATAGCTACTATCGAGCGCGGAGCCGACCCTGTTTACAGCATCAATTAAAGCGCTGTTTGGCGCCATGTGTTGGAATTCCCTCCGAAGCGGAGTATCAAGAGCAGGTCAAGCTTGCGACGCTATTTCTGAATGGAAAAAATCAGCAAGTTCTGAACGAGCTCGTGCAACAAATGGAGGAGGCCAGTCGTTCGTTGGCATTTGAGAAAGCGGCACGCATTCGAGATCAAATCGCAGCACTGCGTGCTGTGCAAGAGCGTAACGCAGTGAGTGGCACGCAGCACGAGCTCGATGTGATCGGGCTTTACCGGGAATCCGGCTTTACCTGTATCCATTTGTTATCGGTACGCCACAATGCAGTGCAGGGAAGTCGCAGCTACTTTCCTAAAGTTCCGCAACACACGTCCGACGCGGAAATCGTTGAATCATTTTTATTTCAATACTATTTGAATCGTCAGCATGGGCAGCGGGTGCCCGCGGAAATTGTGGTGCCTGATTGTATTGAGCATCCAAAGCAATTGATGACCCAATTACGCGCCGCACTTGATGGTTCAGTGACCGTACTTGCTCCGAAGCGCGGGGAGCGCGTTCAGTATCGAGCACTTGCCACTAAGAATGCGATGAATGCGGTGCAAAGCAAGCTTGGAACGCAATCGACCATGCACACACGTTTGCTCGCCTTGAACAAACTGCTTAAACGCGATGATGTGGTGAATCGAATAGAGTGTTTTGATATTTCCCATACCATGGGTGAGAAAACCGTCGCATCCTGCGTTGTATTCGGTCCAGAAGGCCCCATTAAATCTGAATACCGTCGGTTTAATATTGAGGGAATTCAGGGCGGGGATGATTACGCTGCGATGGCGCAAGCGATCACGCGGCGCTATAAGCATGCAATTGAGCGCGAAAATGTGCCGGATGTGTTATTAATCGATGGTGGGAAAGGGCAGTTAACCCAGGCTGAAGCATATTTTCAAGATTGGCCAAACCCACCAGTTCTGCTTGGGGTAGCCAAAGGTGAAAGTCGAAAACCGGGTTTGGAAACGTTAATTTTTGGCTTTGACAGAAGGACAGTTCAGTTGTCGGCGGACGATCCCGGCCTTCATTTGATCCAACATATTCGGGATGAGGCACATCGTTTTGCAATTACTGGGCATCGTCAGAGACGGGCGAAGGTGCGAAAAACAAGTACTCTTGAAGAAATTCCAGCAGTGGGCGCAAAACGTCGTCAGAATTTATTAAAATATCTGGGTGGATTACAGCAGGTAAAAAACGCTACTATAGAGCAGCTTGCCAACGTTCCTGGAATCAGCCGCGCATTGGCTGAGACAATCTACTACGCTCTCCGGGATGAATGACAGATGCAACCTGGCGCACGAATTTCAACGCATCGATAGACGAGAATAAAACACTATGTGGAGCATCCCCAATATATTGACCTCCTTTCGGATTCTGTTGATTCCGGTGTTTCTTGCCGTGTTTTATTCACCATACGAAAATGCACACTTCTACGCTGCGCTTATTTTTGTGCTCGCGGCCATTACTGATGGTCTCGACGGTTATATTGCCCGAAAGCTAGAGCAACACACCAAATTTGGTGCGTTTTTGGATCCCGTCGCGGATAAAATTATGGTTGCTGCGGCGTTGATCGCGGTCGTGGAATTCTATGGAACACTCTGGATTACGGTGCCGGCTTTGATCATCATCAGTCGTGAGCTGATTATTTCGGCGCTACGGGAGTGGATGGCGGAGATTGGCAAGCGCGAGAGCGTTGCCGTTTCTACCCTCGGGAAAGTAAAAACAGTCACCCAAATGGTTGCTCTAACAGGATTATTGTGGAGCGCAAATGCATTTGTAGTTGGCATTGCGACCGCGGCGATCTATATTGCAGCCATTCTTACCCTCTGGTCGATGTACGTGTACCTGACTGCCGCTTGGGCAGACTTGACCCACGATTCGTAACACCCGCTGCGGCAAGAACTTACAACCTTCGTTTCTTTCATCTTACCTATTGCTTGAACAATAGCATTTTTGCTTGTGAGGGATTATGTCAGGCTATGTGCGGAAAGGCCTCAGCGCGTTGATTCTCATCGCGCTCCTTTATCTAGTGTTTTCTTTTTGGACCAGTCGCTCCTTGAGCCAAGAAGTAGCCGCCTATGCGGATACGCTCATCCAACGTGATGATGTCATGGTTACACAACTCGAATATCAAGGTGGCTTGTTTTCGGGAACGCTCGTCTATGACTTAACGTGGCGCCCCATGGAAGGCGAAGCATTAGAAATTCGCGAATTTCTAATGCTGCTCGATGATTTTGGATTGGAATCGGGAGCTGCTGGGGGACTTCGTTTAAGGGGACACCAACGCGTTCTGCATGGTCCTTGGATCGGTGGTTCCCATCGCTTTGGTCGGGCCCGAGCAACTGTCGCTATTCCGTTGCCCGATGCCGCTCGCGTGTATTTACCGCAGTATCCGGGGAAAACGCCGTTATTTTCCATCGAGTTGGTTGCAGGTCTGAGAGGGGAGTCCATTGTATCGATTCGTAGTGCCGATTATCGGGGACGCGTAGTGGATGAGTGGGGTGAGACAGTCGCCCAACTGACGTTACTTGGTATGAATATCGAGCTGCGAGGGAATCGGGCGATCACTCGCGTAGGGCTGCACGGTAATATCGATCGCTGGGCACTAGAGATTCCTTCGGACGATATTTCAATTGACTTAACAGGCTTGAAGTTTTCTTCGCGCCAAAGTTTGGTAACGCCTTCGCTTTGGGTCGGCCCGCAAGCATTAAACTTTGACAAGCTCGTGTTCGGATTCACGGAGACGGCGGGTGAGATCGTCGGGGCGTCGATACGTTCTGACGACGCGGTCCGTGGCGGACAATACGAAAGTCTCACCTCGCTTCACTTTGACGCTATCCGAGTGTTGCCCTTTGAGACTGGACCCGTGGCGCTTTCGATGCGGTTGTCGAATGTCGATGCATCGTCTTATGCCGCTTTGCTCGAGGCCGTTGACGCCATGTATGCAGGAGACGGGGAGGCGGATGCTTACGATTCGATTTACGCAGCACTTGAAACTATTCTCCAGAAGGGACCGAAGTTAGCGGTTGACCCGCTGACGATCGCTGTTGCCGATAAAGACGATATCAGTGTTTCACTTTATGTGGGGTTTGATGGATTTAATCGGTCTGAAACCACTGAAATTGAGGATGTTCTGCGTCATCTTGTGCTTGATGGACGCGTTCGAATTCAGCACAGCGCCCTGCAAGCTTTACTTCGTACTCGGCTCGCGGTCGACCATGAGCAGGGAACGCGAACGCTTGATGCGAGAGCACAATTAGAACTCGCGGAACTGCTGGAATCTTTGCAAGCCTCAGAATGGGTGGAAGTAAAAGACGATCATATCGAGGGGACAATTCGTTTGGAAGCAGGCTTATCCTCTCGCAATGCGGAGGAACCGGTTGACCTCACGACACACTTTGGCATTATCGATCAAGCGCAGCAAACTGCACGCGCCTTGCTCGGATTCGGGAGTCAAGACAGTGCACTTGCGGGATTCATGCCGGGACGCAGTGCAGACGTCCTCATGCATCTTGAGGAACCCTTATGGCCTGCGCAACGCCTGAGTAGTGGGTTTACCCCCGATCCGGTGCGCGTAGACCTGATTGCGGGAGGTCAAGACGCCCTTGAATCGATTTTGGGTGCTGACTGTGTGGGCTATGTTACCGCGGCGCAACCTGATATCGTTATCGACTATACCGCAGGGCATTTTGACCTATATGTCTACGTCGATGCCTCACATGACACGACACTGGCTATCCGCGATCCGAATGGTCGTTGGTTTTGTAACGATGATGCGCCGGGATTAGGTCTTAATCCAGGTCTTCACTTTAGTGATCCAGTCTCAGGCCGTTACACAGTATGGGTTGGAAATTATAGTTCGGGAACCGGGAGTGCGACCTTGCTTATCTCTGAACTTGGCATGAATCCATAAACGATCTACGCAATTAGAAAAACCGCCTTAGTCGCATGTGTGTGATAACGGCGGTTTTTTTATGTCGCATGTACACGCGCCGTTAAATCAGCAGCGACTGATATCGTGAACGCACGGGAAGGAATTGTATTCTGGTGCCAGAGGTGTTGCTTAAATGGTGCCCGGGGCCGGACTCGAACCGGCACGCTGTTACCAGCGAGGGATTTTAAATCCCTTGTGTCTACCAATTTCACCACCCGGGCAATAGTAGGGCACACATTAGAGAAATGTAAAACTGGAGGCGGGTCCCGGAGTCGAACCGAGATCCACGGATTTGCAATCCGCTGCATAGCCATTCTGCCAACCCGCCGGAGAAAAAAGCGTGGAGCGGGAAACGAGACTCGAACTCGCGACCCCAACCTTGGCAAGGTTGTGCTCTACCAACTGAGCTATTCCCGCATTGCTTTTTGTGCTTCCGGAGCCGTGCCCCAGTGGCTCGCCATTCTACCTACACCACCTGTTCAGTCAACAAGAAATTTCCAAATTCCGACTGTTTGACTGTTTTTTGACTGATTTGTGACGTCACGCGTCAGGTTTAGCTTCTCGAAGGTGGTTTTTGAGCTTCCGCAACGTGGCGCATCCAGTTTACGAGAGCCACAATCGCCATCTCGCGTTGACTTTCGCGTCGCACGGATAAATGAAGCCCTTGTTTACCCGTGAGATCAAAGCCTGGAACTGGGACAAGGCCACTGTGTTGTGCCGCTCGTTGGTAACAGTCTGGCAAAAGCATCAAACGGTCTGTAAATTGCGCGAGCTCGACCGCCATGCTCGTATTATTCACAAGTTGGGTTTGTTCAGGTGGTATTTTCGTGTCGTATTCGCGCACCCAACGATCCCAATCCTTGTTTGTATTCACGGCAACAAATTTACAGCTATGGAGTGTTTCTGCGTTTGGCTCGGGAAGGCTTTCCGGGCGAACTAAGATTAAATTCGTTGAAGCCAATTTCCAATTTGAAATAGCTTTCTGTGCAGGGGCGGAGAACGTGAGAAGGGCATCGAGTTCCCCGTGCAAAAGCTCATGAGTTAACGCGCCCTCGTTTTGTCGACTCAAATATTCGGGAACTTGCACACAATGGAGTTCCAGATGGGGGTAGAGTTGGTTAAACTCACTGAGGACCGGTCCGAGCCACCAGCGCAATAGCTCGCTACTAATCCCGAGTGTTAGTGTGCGACGTGCATGTTCACCATTTTTCATGGTGCGTTTGACCAATCGTTCGATCTGACGGAATACACGCGAAAGCTCAGGCGCAAGCGCATCACCGGCAGGGGTTAACGCATGAACTCGATTATCCCGTTGGATCAGGCGTATACCAAGTTGCTCCTCGAGGGTCGTCATTTGACGACTGATGGCGGATTGCGTCACGCCTAGTTCGACTGCCGCTGCTTTGAAGCTTCCTAAGCGTGCCACAGCTTCGAAGACCCGTAACGCATTCAGAGAAGGAAAGCTATTTTGCTTCATATTAATCACTTCGTATTGAGTTTTAGTCAAGATAAATCATTTTCTCAGAGAGTGCAATCTCAAGGTTTATCATAGGTGTAGCCTAATTATGTTCGATATTCTGTTTAGTTCACGATATTTTGCAGAGTTTTTAGCTATGGCGGTTGCGCATGCCGTGGCTGTCGCGAGTCCAGGACCAGACTTTGCTGTGGTCAGCCGCTACAGCGTGCGTTATGGAGCCCGCGTTGCGACATGGGTAAGTCTTGGAATTGCCTTGGGCATTCTTGTTCATGTGACTTATTCCATACTCGGTCTCGCATTGGTAATAAGCAACACGCCGTGGCTTTATCAACTTCTGCTTCTTGTCGCTGCAGCCTACTTTTTCTACTTGGGCTTTCAAGCCATCCGGTCGAAGCCGCCGCAAGAAGAAAAAGACGCACACCATTCCGAGGGGGCGGCACCGTTGGGATGGTCTCAAGAACGCGCCCAGCTAGACATCGGCGCCATCAGTCGCCGGCGTGCTGTCGGTATAGGATTTTTAACAAACGGGTTGAATATCAAAGCGACTATGTTTTTTCTCGCGTTGTTTACCTCGATTATTGCACCAAGCACCCCGATAGCGATTAAAGCAGGCTACGGCGTGTATCTTGCGATTGCCACCTTTGCATGGTTTGCAATGCTTTCGTACTTATTGGGGCGTACACGCATTCGAGACATCTTATTGCGCAAAGGGTATTGGTTTGATCGCGCGATGGGCTTGATTCTTTGGTTATTGGCAGGAAACTTACTCTGGCAGTGGTGGTTCACAACGTGAATCCGCTATAATGGCGACGTTATCTTTTGGGATTTTAAACAGGCTTTTTTCATGCAGTTATTTGTAAATGATCTAACCGTGATCGACTTTTCCTACCTCTGTCCAACGCGCGGCATTGTAGGCGAAAGCTGGATTGTTGATATCGTGCTTGACGGCAGTCTCAATGACCAATCGATGGTGTTGGATTTTGGTCGTGTGAAAAAGCAAGTGAAGGCGATTATTGACCAATCAGTTGACCACAAGCTGCTTGTTCCCGCAGAACATCCTTACACACGCGTGACAAAGCACGATAATGAAACGCACTACTGGGTGGACTTTTTGCGTCCTGAGCGTTCCGTGCACTTATTTTGTCCTTCGGATGCGTATGCTTTCATTGATGCCGAACTCATCACGATGGAGGCAACGATTGCGTACCTCAAAGCAGTGATTAAACGAGAAATGCCAGCAAATGTTCAAGGGATTCAGCTGTCGCTCCGTAGCGAGGATATATCCGGATTTTATTACCACTACACCCATGGACTGAAAAAACATGACGGGAATTGCCAGCGGATTGCGCATGGTCATCGTTCTGCGATTCAAGTCTTTGTGGATGGCATGCGTAGCCCCGCTTGGGAGCAACGTTGGAGCCGCCGTTGGGAAGACATTTACGTGGGAACCCGTGAAGACCTGTGTGAGCCTTCGGCAATGACACTCAGTCCACATGCGCAAGGACATATTCAAGCACATCATGTGTGCTACAGTTATGTGGCTGAGCAGGGTGTTTTTGAACTCGCTCTGCCGATGGACGAAAATGAAATTATGGACAAAGACACAACGGTTGAATGTATCGCAGAGTATATTGCGGAAACGATCGGGAAGCAGATTTCAACAGAAACAGACTCTCAGATAACAAAGCAACATCCTGAATCATCCGTAAAGGTGGTTGCCTTCGAAGGGGTCGGCAAAGGAGCAATTGGATATGCGTAAAGGAATTGTGGGTATTGTTGGCATTAGTTTTTTCTTCGCTCTGATCTGGGGTGGGGCGCTGGCTGCTGCCGAGCCAGAACTCAAGGGTGTATTCGTGCAAGGCGGTTTAATTGTTGGAAGAACCGAGCCCGGCGCACAAGTCCAGATTGATGGACAAGAAATTAAAGTCGGTGATTACGGCCATTTTGTGTTTGGTATCGGGCGTGATGACGTCGGCTATGTGACCGTTCAGGTCCGCTCACAAGCGCAGGAGTGGCAGGAGAGCTTTGCCATACAACCGCGAGAATTTGATATCCAACGGGTTGATGGTTTACCGCAGCAGACGGTCACGCCGGACCCAGAAACACAAGCCCGTATCCGAGAAGACAATGCACGCATTGGTGCTGCACGCAATGTGGTCTCCGATCGGTTTGATTTTGCGGGCGATTTTGAATGGCCTGCACAGGGGCGTATCACTGGCGTATACGGAAGCCAGCGCATTCTGAATGGCGTTCCAGGTGCGATACATTGGGGGCTAGACATCGCGGCTCCGACCGGGACGCCAGTCTATGCTCCCGCAGGTGGCGAAGTTCGCTTGATTGCTCCAGATATGGTGCTTTCTGGAGGTACGATTATTATCGACCATGGGCACGAAGTGTTTTCGAGCTTCCTTCATCTTCATGCCATTCATGTCCAAGAGGGGCAAATTGTGCAGGCAGGTGATCGAATTGGCGAAATTGGCGCGACAGGTCGAGCCACCGGTCCTCACTTGGATTGGCGTATGAACTGGCGCGATGTTCGTGTCGATCCGTGGCTTTTGTTAGAGCATATGGAAGACCTCGAGGATTAACACCGTACGGATACAAAAAACGCGGCCTCGGCCGCGTTTTCTGCATATTCAGCCCTCATCCTAACCAACGGATTGACTTATCCGGGTCCGTGATGCGTATTCGGTAGCTGTCTGCTGGTAGTGCCTGCCATTCGATGCGGGCCTCAAAGAGGACGTCACGGCGGAAATAGTGCAGGGTACTTGTATCTCCGGACTGTGCACGATAGAGGTGCCGATAAACATGGGCGCGTGACGCCTGAATACCATCAAGGGCGATAATTCGATCGCCAGGCATCAAACCGGCGAGAGCAGCAGGGCTGTCTTCCCAGACCCGCATGACTTGCAGCGCCGCATCTTTCTCCTGAAGGGTCGCACCAAGAGTGACTTGTGTGGGCTTGCTTTGCTCGACACTCAATTGTTGCGTGAACGGATCCGCGACTGCGGGTAAGACCTCAAGACCCAGCGGTTCAAGTAAAGGCGCAAGATCAATCGGGTCGGTTGTGAAAACGGCACGCTCGATCATTTGTTGCAGGGCCGTCCCGCCGACATCACCGAAAAGCTGTAATAGATTCTCAAGTTCAGTTCCCGTAGCCGCGTAGCGCGCATAGGCTAACCGCATGACATCATCAAGGCTACTCTGCGGGGTGTTTCCTCGTAAATAGAGGTCAGCAAGTAACGCCACAATTGCCCCTTTACTGTAGTAGCTGGCAATCGCATTTCCGGCATTTTCATTTTGTTGGTAGAACGTCGTCCAGGCTAAGAAACTTGATTCTGCGATCGATTGTCGCTGAGGGCCCTTTCCACGTAGCGCACGCGTCATGGTTTGACTCATCCGATTCAAAAACGCAGATCGCGACATCGCCCCCGCGCGGTAAACCATCCAATCATCGTAGTAGGATGTCATCCCCTCATAAAACCAGAGCTGCTCGGTATACTGCTCGGCGGATAATTGGTAGGGATGAAACTCACGGGGACGCAGTTGCTTTACGTTCCAACTATGAAAATATTCATGACTACACAAACTCAAAAAAGTGAGGTAATCATCTGATGGCTCAGTGCCTGGCCCGGGTTCGAGTGTGTGCCGACTGGCAAGTAGTGCTGTTGAGTTTCGGTGCTCTAAGCCTCCAAACCCATCCCCAACCACGATTGTTAAAAATGAGTAGGTCTGAAATGGAACGGCTTCGTTTTGCTGGGTAAAGAGTTCAATTTGCGCCGCACAGATCCGTTGCAAATCTGTGGCCAATCGGCTGCGATCTGCGTAATGAGGTTGGGTCAGAACGAGCTCGTGCGGGATTCCTTGAACATCGAAGGGGATAATATCGAGCTGCCCCATCAGGAATGGATAATCGATCAACGATGCATAATCGTCCGCTTGATACGACATAATCTGCGGATTGGGTTGGGGCATACCGGTTTTGACCTGCCAACCATGTGGCATACCATTCAGACTCACGGATATGGGGCGCGTACTTTCCTCAATCCACTCGAGACAAATAGCGCTTGGATTAAAGAATCCAAACTCATGGGTAAGATAGGCGGTTCGAACTGAGAGATCCAATGCATAGACTCGATATGAGACTTCGATAGCTTGGCCTTCCGTCGGGATGGTCCAAGTGCTCTTATCCGTGCGTCGGTAATCGAGCGCACCGCGGGCACCAGTGACCGAAAATGTCACAATATGCTTCGCGAAATCTCGTATCATATAGCTGCCGGGCAACCATGCAGGCAGGCGGAGCGTGACTTCGGATGCTGAGTGCGCAGGAATCGATAGATTGACTTCGAAATAGTGGTGCAGCATATCCATGGCAATGGTGAAGTGCGGGTGATTTCGAGGGGAAGAATCGGTCATGTGTACTCCAGCGAAAATAGTCTGTTTGCAGTCTATCACGATGTAAAAAAGGTCGAAAATAGCCGCCTGCGGCAAAATGAGGTTTTCTTCGGACAGATGCGCACGAATTTTCAGCGTGTGTCCGGTATGCTTGTTAAAAAATTGTAATAACACATTGATTTGGCTGAAAGGATCGTTTCTTTGAATTGGCGCTCACTTCTCGAAGACCGGAATAAAATGTTTTGGCTCCTGCAGGCAGCGGGGTGGCTCGGTTATGCATTGGTGCAGTATATTGGCTCGCTGATGCATGAGATGCGCGACATTTTCTTGCTGATTATTATTCTGGGTGCGTATGCAGGATTCCTATTGACCATTCCGTTGCGCTATATCTACCGCACGATTTGGAGTGCCCCACCGATTGTACATGTGATCGTGGTCGTGATTGCTTCGTATTTCGCTGCGGCGATTTGGGCCATTATCGATAATTTAACCCATTGGGAAATCTATAAATTTGGCTACCGACCGACCAACTTGCTGTTCTATTTTCAGCACAGCGTGGCCAAGTTCTACATTATTCTTACCTGGAGCGTGTTGTACTTCGTCATCAAGTATTACCAGCTCCTGCAAGATGAACGTCAAAAAGCCTTAACTGCAGTTTCCATGGCCCATCAGTCACAGCTGAAGATGCTGCGTTACCAGTTGAATCCACATTTCCTGTTCAACACCCTGAATGCCATCTCAACTCTGATTCTGGTCAATGACAATAAAGCCGCGAATCAAATGATGTCCAAGTTGAGTCGCTTCTTGCGTTTTTCCCTCGACAATGAGCCAATCAAGCGAATCACGTTGGCTAAAGAGCTCGAAGCGTTGATGCTTTACCTTGATATTGAGAAAGTCCGTTTTGGCGAGCGGCTCGAAGTCCATGTGGATGCGTCGGACGACGCGCTGAAGGGATTGGTGCCGAGTCTTTTACTGCAACCGTTGATTGAAAATGCGATTAAATACGCTATCGCAAAAACCGAGTTAACGGGTGTTATTCAACTGAAAGCTTGGGTAGAAGACGATTCGTTGCATATTACGATTGCAGATAACGGGCCTCAGCCGTTTGACCCCAATAAGGTCAAAGTCCGTGGGTCCGGTGTCGGGCTGAGTAATACAAAAGAACGTCTCAAGGCCTTGTATGGAAAACAGTACTCCTTTAATCTGACTGCAAATATCCCCACAGGGTGTGTGGCAAGTATAGTGATGCCTTGGCAACCTGCGGAAAACGGATTGTCCTGATTCCTACAACGACCAGCGCAGTGAGTAGACATGGTGAAGAAAATTCGAGCAATCATTGTTGATGATGAGCCTCTCGCCCGAAAAGGGCTTCGAATCCGACTCGAGCAGTTTGAACACGTCGATGTGATTGCTGAGGCTGCGGGTGGTCGAGAAGCCGTTGCTTTGGTGCGTGAACACGCGCCGGATTTGGTTTTTCTGGATATTCAAATGCCAGGTATGAATGGTTTTGATGTGCTCAAACAACTGCGAGATGAGACCCAGGTGATGCCTGCTGTCGTATTTGTTACCGCCTATGACCATTATGCAATTCAAGCATTTGAAGTGAGGGCACTGGATTATCTGCTCAAACCCGTTGATGAAGAACGCTTGCAAGAGGCTCTAAGCCGCATCGCACTCGACCTCAGTGAAAATCAAAACCAAAACTATCATGATCGGTTGGTTGAACTAGTCTCGGAAATCACGGGAGAGGACGTCGAAGATATCTTGCGTCAACTGGCGGAAGGAAAGAACCCCAAGTTTGACCAATACCCAGAGCATATTGCCATCAAAGATAGTGGAGAAATTACCCGCGTCGCGATTAACTCCATTGAGTGGATTGATGCAGCGGGCGACTACATGTGCATCCACGCGGGAAATCAAACACATATCTTGCGAAAAACCATGAAAGAGTTAGAGCAAGAATTGAACCCTCGGTTGTTCCAACGCATTCATCGTTCTGCGATCGTCAATCTCGGACAAGTAGAAAAGTTGTGTAGCAGACAAAATGGGGAATACCATTTAGTGTTGCAAAATGGACAAGAGCTGAAAGTGAGTCGGAGTTACAAAGATCGTATTAAGCAGTTGATTCTTGGGCTAGCGTAAGGCTTGCTGATCGCACCCATTATTTTTCTCGTACAAAGCTTACACCGTGGCAGTCTATTGGAATGGTCGAAGGGAGTGGTATGCGAAAGTCGAGGGTGGTTTCTTATCTAGTCATACTTACCTGTGTGGTATTTGTGATGTCCGCGTGTTCCTCGCGTCAACTTGGGTATCGCTATGCAGAGCAACTCATTAGTTGGCAAGTAGGGCGTTACGTTACCCTTGATAGTGAACAACGAACCTTACTCCGCGAGGAGCTCGATTCATTTCTGCAATGGCATGCTGAAAACGAGATGCCTGAGTATCTTTTAGCACTCCACCACATTTATCGCGATGCAAATCGCTCGGAGATTACGGAAGATGATCTCTATCACCACGCTCAGATGATGGGTAAGTTCTGGCTTTCTGCACGAACTGCGCTTGTCCAACCGTCTATCCGGTTACTCAGCACCTTGACTGATGATCAGGTGGACGAATTGTTTTCAGCGATCGAGGAACGCCGGCAAGAACGTCGGGAGGAAGCGCGAGAGCGCACCCAGGAAGACATTTATGAAATGCGCCAAGATTCAATGGAGAGCCAAGTTCGTGATTTTATGGGCCGTCCGAATCGGGGACAGCGTGAGCTAATCGGTGCTTGGTCCCGCCAGCTGAAATCGGTGGGCCCGATGTGGACGGAATACAACGACCGTTGGTTTGAGGAGTTTCGTGCTGCAATGGATGCGCGGCACGACACTGAACGGTTCGCTCAGCGCATTGAGGCCCTCTGGGTTGAACCGGAGGTGTTACGAAACCCAGAGATGGATCCAATTCTCCAAGCAAATACAGAGGCAACGATGGCGATGATGGTGCAATTGCATGGCAGTATGACCGATCGCCAGCGTCAACGCCTAATGCGCAACATTGATGGGTACCGCCGGGATATCATGGGGATGATGCGGCAACGGGGCGCGCTGCCGCAGTAAAGTGAGTGCGACGCACTAAACTTGTAAGATTTTACTGGTATTGGTTTTACCAATGGTTTCCATCACGTCGCCATGGGTGATGATGACCATCTCGCCCTTTTGAATGTGACCACGTTTTTCGATCATTTTGATCGCGTCTCGTAATACGGTAGTTGGCGTCGATTGAGTGGAATCGAAATATAGCGGGTATACACCGCGATAAAGATTCGCTTTGTTCAACGACTTCGAATGCCGAGAGAGTGCAAAAATTGGTAAGTCCGTATGAATACGTGACATCAATTTAGCCGTATGCCCCGATTCAGTCAGTGCAATGATCGCAGTTACGCCTGAAAGATGATTCGCCGTATACATAGCGGCGAGGGCGGTGGCTTGTGCGACCGAAGAAACCACACCATCCTCTTCCTTACGAGTTAAGCGCAGTGCAGGGTACTCTTCTGCGCCACGGCAAATTTCCGCCATCGCTTTGACCGTTTCGATCGGATATTTCCCGGCCGCAGTTTCAGCAGAAAGCATGACCGCGTCAGTGCCATCGAGGACGGCATTTGCAACGTCCATGACCTCAGCACGGGTTGGCATGGAGTTTTCAATCATAGACTCCATCATTTGCGTTGCGGTAATGACCACCCGGTTCAGCTCACGAGCACGCTGAATAATCCGCTTTTGTTTCCCAACGAGTTGCGCATCACCGATCTCGACTCCTAAATCACCCCGTGCGACCATGACGACATCGGAGTGTTCGATGATGTCATCTAATGCTTCATCGGTTGCGACGGTCTCTGCACGTTCGATTTTTGCGCAAATTGCGCCGTCACAGCCTGCTTTGTTCAGTAGGGCGCGGGCTAATTGCAAATCGGCACCTGAACGAGGAAAGGACACGGCGAGAATATCGACATCAATCTCAGCAGCAACTTCAATATCACGGAAGTCTTTTTCGGTCAGTGCGGAGGCAGAAAGTCCGCCACCTTGACGGTTAATGCCTTTGTTGTTCGAAAGCTTCCCACCCACCGTAACCTCGGTAATAACTTTCGCTCCATCGACGCGGACGACTTGGAGGCGAATGCGACCATCATCGAGTAATAAAATATCTCCCGGATTCACATCGCGAGGGAGGTCAGGGTAATCGAGCCCTACGGCCTGTTCGGTTCCCGCCGCTTTGTCCATGTCCGCATCGAGCACAAATTCAGCGCCTTCCGCTAGCTCAACTTTTCCATCAATAAATCTTGATACCCGAATTTTGGGGCCTTGCAAGTCACCTAAAATGGCGACATGGCGATTCAGTTTACTGGCAATCTCACGGACCATTTCTGCGCGTTTTTTGTGATCGTCGGCGCTACCATGAGAGAAATTGAGACGAACAACGTTTGCACCGGCCTCAATCAATGCCTCGAGAACTTTCGGATTATCGGTGGCTGGACCGAGCGTGGTGACTATTTTTGTGCGACGGAGCATGGGGTAAAACCTTCAGACTTGAGCTTTGGGACTTCATACTACCATAATGAATTTCTCAGCTATATGACAGCAGGACGCTTTCTTCAATTAACTGCACGAAATTTATCCACTTGAAAAGTAAGGAGGTGGTTCGTATGAAATCAAAGCTGTCGTTTTCAAAAACAGAAGAAGAATGGCGTGCTGAACTTACGTCGGAACAGTATGCGATCTTGCGCGAACACGGAACAGAGCGACCATTTTCCGGCGCGCTTCTGTATGAAAATAGAGAAGGGGAGTATTGTTGCGGTGGTTGCGGCGCACCGCTGTTTCCCGCGGCTACAAAGTTTGATGCAGGATGTGGATGGCCAAGTTTTTATCAGGCGGTGCCCAATGCGATACGTTATCTTGAAGATCGCTCCCATGGTATGGTCCGAACTGAAATTCGTTGTGCCCAGTGCGATGGACATTTGGGGCATGTTTTCAACGATGGTCCGATGCCCACTGGGCAACGATATTGCGTGAATTCACTCTCGATGACTTTCATTGCGCGCGACGGAACTGCCACTAAAGGTTGACACCTCGTTTCAAGTTGTCTGTACAGATAAGACCATCCGCGCTAGCTGTTCACGCCCAAGTTAAGTACAATAGCCGCCGAATTTTAACCTACAGTGATTCCACTGTAGATTCTTTCATTCGATGAGCAGGAAAGGTTGAGCAATGACTGATGCGCAGAACGATTCAACATTAAAAAGTTGGGAAGAGCGTCAAGAGTACGCGGAGCTAATGCAGCCCCTCGTCGGGCGTCTATACCGCACCAAGGGAGTGGAAATTCTGGTGTATGGCCGGAGTCTATTGAACGGTTCGACGATCGATATCATTAAGACGCATCGTTTAGTCCGTCAGCATGAAGGGCACAAGCTCCGTTTGCGCGAAAGCTATCCTTTCTTAGCTGCCTTGGCTGAATTCGACATTGCCCCAGCCCGAATTGATATCGGGAAACTTGCCTTTGGCTACCATTTCGGTGGCGAACGTCAAGGTGACGAGTCTGTGCAGGCCTACATGGAGCGCAACCTTGCTGGCTTGATTGGCAAAGCCGATGAAATCGAGCCACAAGACGTCGTACTGTATGGTTTTGGTCGAATTGGACGCTTATTAGCTCGGCTGCTCATCGAACGGAATGGGAAAAATAATAAGTTGCGTTTACGTGCAATCGTTGTGCGTGGTGGCGGTGAGGGTGATCTTGAAAAGCGCGCCAGTCTGTTGCGTCGGGACTCGATCCACGGACCATTCAACGGATCCATTACCGTGGACCATGAGAACAATGCGATCAAAGCGAACGGTACGCGCATTCAAGTGATTTATGCGAACTTGCCAGATCAAGTTGATTACACGCAATATGGCATCAAAGATGCGATCATCGTTGACAACACCGGCGTATGGAAAGACGAGGCTGGCCTGGGGTTACACCTGAAGGCCAAGGGCGCTAAAAAAGTACTTCTGACGGCACCTGCCAAAGGCGATATTAAGAATATTGTCCATGGTGTGAACCATAAAGATATTCTTGCGAGCGATTTAATCGTATCGGCAGCAAGCTGTACAACGAATGCGATCACCCCAGTGCTCAAGGCAATCCATGATGAGTATGGAATCCGTAACGGGCACGTTGAGACCGTCCACGCCTATACCAATGATCAAAACTTGATCGATAACTACCACAAAGCTGAACGACGCGGACGCTCGGCTCCCCTCAACATGGTGATCACCGAAACCGGCGCAGCCAAAGCGGTTGCGAAAGCATTGCCGGAACTGAAAGGTAAGTTAACCGGGAATGCTATCCGAGTGCCGACACCCAACGTCTCGATGGCGATCATGAATCTCAATTTGAACCGTGAAACCGATCGCGAGTCGTTGAATAACTACCTACGCCACACGGCACTGCACTCGGATCTGCAAAACCAAATCGATTTCACGTCGTCCACCGAGATTGTATCGTCTGACCTCGTGGGCAGCCGCTATGCAGGTATCGTTGATTCTCAAGCGACCATTGTTGATGGCGACCGTGCAGTTCTCTATGTTTGGTACGACAACGAGTTTGGTTACAGCTGCCAAGTACTTCGTGTTGTGCAAGACATGGCAGGCCTTGAAGTACCGAACATCCCAGCATAACAACAAGCAATTGATGTAAAGAAGCGCCCTCCGGCGCTTCTTTTGTAAGGAACGAGGAGTCTGTATTTATATGTTTATTTCAACAGCGTTTGACAGCGGAAATATCGAGGTATTGGAAGCGAAGCGGCCGGATCAAATCCGTCTTGCTATTCGCCAGGATGCCCACAGCGAATTCTACCAATGGTTTCATTTCAAGCTTGTGACAGCTGCAGAAATTGAGCACGTGATGAAAATCGAAAACGCGTCAGGTTCGGCCTATCCCAAAGGATGGGAAGGGTACCAGGCAATGGCGAGTTATGATCGGGAGCACTGGTTCCGGGTGCCGACCTCATTTGATGGTACAGCAGTCACAATCACACATACACCAGAGCAAGAAGCCGTTTTTTACGCCTACTTCGTGCCATATAGCTGGGAACGCCACCTCGATCTCTTACAGTGGGCCCAGCAATCGGCTTGGGTCGAACAACGTGTTTTGGGAACAACCTTGGATGGTCGTGAAATGAGCCTCTTGGTGGTTGGTGAACCGGCTGATAACAAGCGTAATATTTGGATTACCGCTCGTCAGCACCCAGGTGAAACCATGGCAGAATGGTTTGTTGAGGGGCTGCTTGATGCACTGTTGAATGAAGATGAGCCAGTTTCGCGTCAGTTACTTGAACAGTGTGTGTTCTACATTGTTCCCAATATGAATCCAGATGGAAGTGTTCGGGGGCATCTGCGGACTAATGCGGCAGGGGTCAATCTCAACCGAGAGTGGGCAGCGCCCACGTTAGAAAAAAGCCCGGAAGTGTTCTGCGTATTAAAGGCCATGGATGAGATTGGCGTTGATATGTATTTGGATGTGCATGGCGATGAAAACATTCCATATAATTTCATTGCAGGCGCTGAGGGTATTCCATCCTACGATGAGCGTCATAAAGCGCTCGAAGCTGCGTTTCGCACTGCCTATTTGCGCGCGACCGCAGAATTTCAAACAGAGCATGGTTACGCTATCGATGCGCCGGGAACCGCGAACCTAACGGTTGCAAGCAATGCGGTGGCAGAGCGCTTCCGTTGCTTGGCCTTTACCATTGAAATGCCGTTCAAAGATAACGATGGTTTACCTGAGCCTTATCAGCAATGGTCTGACATTCGCTCTCAGCAGTTCGGACGCGATACGTTGCGTGCCATCTTAGAGGTGGCGCCAATCTTACGATAAGTAAAATGGAATAACCCATAAAAAAAGCGGGAGTCGAAAACTCCCGCTTTTTTATGCCCGATCAACGGAATGTCCGTTAGCTGGTATTAGCTGTCGGTCTTCTCATTTTTAACTGCCTGTTCTTCCGCGCGTTGCTTCGCCAGGCGTTTTTCCCAGAAATCAGCCTTCTTAATGCCGAGTTTCTGTGGATCGAAGGTAATAGGACCCCCCGCTTTTTTCTGTGCTTCATAGTCTCGCAAACACAAGATAGCCGGTTTTGCGACGAAGAAGATTGCCAATATCCCAAGGATGTTAATCCAGGCCATCAAACCCACACCAATATCACCCAAGTTCCAGATATAGCCCGAGCTATTGACCGTACCATAAGCCACCATAAACATGATGACAAACTTCACTAATGTCAGGGAAATATTGCCTTTAAAGTAACGGTTGAGGTAAGCAACGTTGGTTTCAGCAATATAGTAGTAAGCCAGAATGGTCGTAAAGGCGAAGAAGAAGATGGCAACACCAACAAATCCTTGCCCAAAGTTTCCAAACACACTCGACAATGCCAGCTGTGTGAAAGCCGGTGAGGCGACCTCGGTGGCTGCGTCAACGTTTTGGACAATCATCGTCCCAGTCCCAGCAAGCACATTAAAGTCTTCGGTCTGAATATTGAACTGCTGCGTGATGAGAATCATCAACGCGGTCGCAGTACAAACAAACAAGGTATCCACATAGACCGAAAATGCTTGGACCAAGCCTTGTTGGGCCGGGTGATCCACTTCTGCTGCCGACGAGGCATGTGGTCCTGTTCCTTGTCCTGCTTCATTTGAATAAATACCACGACGCACACCCCACCCAATGGCAGCACCGAAGCCGGCCTGCGCGGTAAATGCATCGGTAATAATTAATGCAAAAATTCCCGGCACCTTGTGCAGGTTTAGGAATACAATCACGAGTGCCATAATAATGTACGCAAGCGCCATAAATGGCACCACGATTTGCGTAAAGTGCGCAATTCGCTTGATCCCACCGAAAATAATAAAGCCCAGCACAATAAGGATAATCGCCAGCGCTATCAGTTTATTCGAGCCAACTTCGCCATAATCTGTGGAAACAATATTGCCATCACCAAATACGTGTGTGACCGCATTACCAACCGCGTTGGCCTGAATGCCGGGCAAGAAAATACCACAGGCAACAATTGCTGAAACCGCGAACAAGATTGCGAGCCATTTTTGACCGAGCGCTTTTTCGAAGTAGTAGGCAGGTCCGCCACGATACTGGCCCTGATCTTCAACTTTATAGATTTGACCTAAGGTTGACTCTGCATAAGCGGTACTGGCGCCAAGAAATGCCACAACCCACATCCAAAACACAGCACCAGGACCACCAAATCCGATGGCGGCGGCAACACCGGCGATGTTACCAACACCGACACGCCCTGAGAGGGTGACGGCTAGTGCTTGAAATGAAGAGATTCCTTTTGCTGATTCACTGCCGCTAAAGAGCAAACGAACCATTTCTCGGAAGTGACGAACTTGCGCAAAGCGCGTAAGAATGGAGTAGAACAGACCGGCGGCCAAGCATAAGACGACCAATGCTGGGCTCCACACGATATTGTTTACGGTGCTGACCAGTGCTTCCATCGGTTTCCCCTGATTGTTATGGAATTGTTGTTTTTAAACACGCATACTCTGCCACAGTTCCTTAAAAAGCTCTATGTTTTCGCCGGGCTTTCGTGGCACATGCGCTGAATTTGGTCGAAAACTCCGTGTCAATGAACGGATTTACGTGATTTCAGCCTGATCAACGGGTGAATCTGACGTTTCTGGCTGCTATGATTGAGGGCGAGTTGTTTCCAAGGAGTTTTCATGGCGATTATCAGCTGCCCTGAATGTGGCAAAAAAGTATCGGATAAAGCTGCAACGTGTGAGCATTGCGGTTTCCTTCTGGGCGCGCACGACAGCGAGAGTTTGGCACGCAAAGGGCGGTTACAGCGCTCACAAAAACTTAGTAAATTGGTAAGCCAACAAATGCTCGCCATTCTGCTCTTTGTTGCCGGTATTGGCGCCTCGTTTTATGAGTGGGGAACAACCGGAATAGGGCCATGGATGCCATACATAGGCGGAGGCGTTGCCACCTTCTCGTTTGTTTGGTATTTGGTGACGCGCGGGCGGATTTATGTCCTCAAGAGACAACGGTAAATTATGCAGTACGATGACGTTCTACGGGCGGTAAGCCCGGAAATTTACGAGCGCATGAAAGAGGCAGTGGAGACCGGTCGCTGGCCCGACGGCAACAGGTTAACACCAGCCCAGCTCGAAAACGCGATGGAGATCGTGATGGTCTATCAAGCGCGGCGCCTCAATCAAACGGATCATTTTTCAATAAACGCAGCAGGTGATCTGGTGTTGAAAACAAAAGGGGACCTGCGTCGAGAGTTAAAAGCACGCGCCGAACGCGCTGGCTCAAACGATATCGCACGCTTTAAACTCAACTCAAATTCAGATTCTGACTCGGAGACGCATTAACCGTGTTTGCAGTAAAAACGTCGTCCTCACAAGGCACCCCCGAATTTTATCAATCGCTTGCAGGGCAATTGGCTGCGTTAACGCAGGATGAGCCTGATTTAATCGCAAATTTAGCGAATATAAGTGCGGTATTGTTTGATCAACTCAATGATTTAAATTGGCTCGGTTTTTATCTCGTGAAAGGCACACAACTTGTGTTAGGCCCATTTCAGGGTAAAGTTGCGTGTGTTCGGATTGATCGCGGCAAGGGCGTCTGCGGCACTGCGTGGGACACCGGCTTGGTGCAACGTGTCGAAGATGTTCATGCGTTTCCCGGCCACATTGCGTGTGACAGTGCAAGTGAATCCGAAATCGTATTACCCATTCGTTTTCAGGATAAGATTGTGGCGGTTCTTGATGTGGACTCTCCGCGTAAAGGTCGCTTCAGTGAAATCGATCAAGCGGGGTTCGAAGCGATTGTTCGTGTGGTCGAACAACTCGATTGGTCCGCGGTATGATGCTTGACCCCTTTGATGTACGTCCTTATCTCGTCTCAGCAGCAGATATGGAATCGTTTGAAGAAGACGCTGAGATGGCAGCCGACCATTTAAACGGCATGATTTACGCAATTGAGCGAGAAACGGGTGACTCTGACTTCTGGACGAGCGCACGGGTAGAACAATTGATTGTGGAAATTTCGGACCTCTGGATTCGTGAGCCAAGTCTCATTGAATCTGAGCCCGATGAGCTTGATGATTATATTGTGCATCTTATTCGCAGAATCGAACAAGAATCAGAGTTTGATGCTCCCGACGACTCAACAGAAGTGCTAGACGAAGGTTAAGTAATGGAAAAAACGGCAAAAATCTCTACCAGTAAAGACGTAATTGCCTATCTGGCGGAGCAGTTCCCAGCGTGTTTCACATTGGAAGGCGATGCACGCCCTCTCAAAATCGGAATTTTCGATGACCTCACGAAACGTCTCGAAAATGACGAGCACGTGAGTAAAACTAAAATTCGCTCAGCGCTGCGGCTCTATACAAACGCGTGGCGTTATTTACGGTGTGTAAAGGCGGGGGTTCAGCGGGTTGATCTTGATGGCGCTGATGCCGGATTGGTTGAAGCAGACCACGAGACGCACGCACGCGAGCTGCTCGAAGCATCGCAAGCAAGAGCTAAAGCGAAGAAAGCTGAACGTGCGGCAGAAAGTAAACCTCGTGCGACTAAACCACGTAGAGAGAAGAACAAAGCGGATGCAGGCGCGGTCAAAGCAAAACGAGGGCAGGTAAATCCTCGCGCTCGAAAGCCGCGTCCAGCGCCAGAAAAGCCGCTTGCAAAACCGCAAGGGCCGCTTGAAGCTGTGAATGCTGATGCGGTGGCTGTGGGTCACAAAGTTCGTGTTCAAGTTGGCAGTTTCCCGATTGAGGGAACCATTACAGAACTCGACAAAAATGGCGCGCAAGTGCAACTTCCGTCCGGTATGACCGTGCGGGTGGCGGTTGCAGAATTATTTCGCGCTTGAAAGGAGATTTAATGATTAAGCATGTTGTTCAAAGCGTAGCGTTTGTTGGTGCACTGTTCATCGCAAGTGTAGGGTTGAGCACCGTCGTTGCGCAGGATTACTCACTCAGCGACATCCCGAAGCTGACTCCCGAATCCCAACACAAAGCGGCCAGTCGCCGGATTGCTTCGTATTTTACACGCTATCATTACAGCCGTATCGAGCTTGATGAGGCGATGGGACAACAAATCTTCGACCGCTACTTTGAGCAGCTTGATTACAACCGAATGTTTCTTTTGCAAAGTGATGTGGACCGCTTTCAGCGCTACCGCAATACCTTTCATGAGCAACTGATTGCGGGTAACTTAGATGCCGCGTACGCGATCCACCAAGTCAGTCTTGAGCGCCGTTTCGAGCGATTCGAGTTTGCATTATCGGTGCTGGACTCCAAAGAGTTTTCGTTCGATGAGGATGCGGAATTCAAATTTGACCGGTCAGAGGCACCTTGGGCCACCTCAAAGGACGAATTGGATGCCATTTGGGTAATGCGCGTAAAGAATGACGCGTTAAATCTCGTCATGGCAGGACGTGAAGAAGATGAGATTATCGATAATCTCAAGCGTCGCTACAGTGCTGCCTTACAGCGGATCACTCAAGCCCAGAGTGAAGATGCCTTTCAGGTCGTGATGAATGCGTTTGCTCGCAGTGTCGATGCGCATACAAGTTATTTATCGCCGCGCAATGCAGAGCGTTTCCAGCAAAATATGAATTTATCGCTCGAGGGAATTGGCGCATTGTTGCGTGCCGAGTACGACTATACTGTTATTCAGTCGCTGGTTCCGGGCGGACCTGCCGAGCAATCGGGTCAACTGTCGCCAAATGATCGTATCATCGGGGTGGCGCAGGGTGATCAAGAGTTTGTCGATATTATTGGTATGCGACTTGATGATGTCGTACAGATGATCACGGGGCCAAAGGGCAGTGTAGTACGTCTGCAAGTCTTACGTGATGGCCAAGGTGCAGGTGCAGTTCCAAGTATCGTTGAAATCACCCGTGATGAAGTCCGTCTTGAAGATCGAGAAGCAAAACTTCGAGTCGAAACAACGGATAACGACCGACGCATTGGAATTATCGAAATTCCTGGGTTCTACAACAACCTCACCGCCCACGTGAAAAAGCACTTGGAAACCATTCAGAAGGATCCCGTGGATGCACTGATTATTGATCTGCGCGGTAACGGCGGAGGAGCACTAAATGAGTCGATCACGCTGACTGGGTTGTTTATCCCGGCAGGCCCTGTAGTGCAAGTTCGCGAGAGCTCGGGGCGGGTTGATGTAAGCCAAGACCCTGACCCAGCTGTGCATTATGATGGTCCGTTGGTGGTGATGGTTGATCGTTTCAGTGCCTCAGCGTCAGAAATCTTTGCAGCCGCCATGCAAGACTACAACCGGGCACTCGTAATCGGTGAAAATACCTTCGGGAAAGGGACGGTTCAGCAACACCGTGGTCTCCAGCGTCGGTTTGACCTGCATGCTAACCCCATGGGGAGTGTGCAATACACGATGGCGAAGTTCTACCGAATTACCGGAGGATCGACCCAGCATAAAGGCGTTGTTCCCGATATCGTGTTTCCGAGCGTTGTAAACCCCGATGAGTACGGAGAAAGCAGAGCGGATAATGCGCTTCCGTGGGCTCAGATTGAGCCGGTTGAATTTGTGCGACTCGATCGAATTAATGCAGAGAAAATCGCGCAACTGATTGAAGCCCACGAAGCACGAATTGCCGAGGACCCGGAGTTTGCATACATTCTTGAGGACATCACACGTTTTCGAGAGCTACGAGACCGCACGTCAATTACGCTTGTAAAAGCGGAACGTGAAGCAGAGTCCGCTGCGGATCGAGCTCGTCAGCTGCAACGTGTGAATGAGCGCCTCGCTCGGGCCGGGCGGGAGCCTGTTGAGTCGGTCGATGATGTTGATTCGGAGTTCCTAGAGCCGGATCCATTCCTCGACGAGGCTATTTTAATCACGCTTGATTACTTGCAGAGCAAGCAACAAGCGGGGCGTGATGTTGCAATCCGTCCGTAGTGCGATGTAAGGTATTGCTCGACGAGCAATGATAAAGGGCCTGTCTGACAGGCCCTTTGTGTGTAAGACAGGGCCAGAGCTGTCCATAACGATAATTATAAACATCAATAATATGGCTATTTTTATATGACAACTGAACGCGCAACGCATAACCGGTGGTCGAGTAATTTTTCTTTCGTGTTAGCGGCTACGGCCGCAGCGGTAGGACTCGGCAATATCTGGAAGTTTCCCTACATCATGGGTGAAAACGGTGGGGGCGCCTTTGTTCTCCTGTATTTGTTATTTATCTTTCTGATCGGTGTCCCAGTCTTAATGGCTGAGGTTTTGATCGGGCGTCGTGGTCGCACATCGCCTGGGTATGCAACGGCAAAACTTGCGCGCGAGTCGGGTGTAAGTCCGGCGTGGCAGGTCACCGGCTGGATGGGCCTCAGTGCCGGCTTTATCATCTTAACCTTTTATGCGGTGATCGCTGGTTGGGCCCTATCGTACGTATTTAAGAGCGCATCGGGTGCATTTGTGAATGCCACACCCGAGTCGGTCAGTGCGATTTTTGGTGGAATGGTGACTTCGGCGAGCGAGCTGCTGTTCTTCAGTACGCTCTTGATCACTGCAACGGTATTCGTCGTGGGGAAAGGATTCAAAGACGGACTTGAGCGAGCCGTACGTTATCTTATGCCTGTGTTGCTCATTTTACTTGTGATTATTGCGGCTTACTCCGCGGTGATTGGGGATTTTGCCCAAGCGTTTGCATTTATGTTCCGTCCTGATTTTAGCGCGCTGACGACCCAAGGCGCGTTGATTGCTCTTGGTCATGCATTCTTCACGCTATCGTTGGCATCCGGGGTTATGATCATTTACGGCGCCTACCTTCCGAAAGGGACCTCGATTGCCCGTACTTCAATCTGGATCGCAATTGCCGATACGCTCGTAGCATTGATCGCGGGCCTCGCCATTTTCCCAATCGTTTTCGGTTATGGGTTGGCTCCGGGTGAAGGCCCAGGCCTGATTTTCCAAACTCTGCCATTGGCATTTACGAACATGCCGTTTACTTCGCTTACAGCGACGGTGTTCTTCGTGATGTTGGTGCTCGCTGCGTTTACTTCGGCGATTGCTATGATCGAAGCGTCAGTTGCCTTTGCTGAAGAAAAGCTCCGTGTTTCCCGCTGGAAAGCGGCGATTGTCTCGGGAACAGTGCTCTGGACGCTAAGTCTCGCGACGGTCTTTTCATTTGCTGGGGCAGGCTGGACACAGCTCAATTGGGACTTCTTTGGTAAGGAGCTGGCGACGATTTTCGATGCAATCGACCACTTAGCCTCAAATATCCTGTTGCCCTTAGGTGGCTTGTTAGCGGCCGTGTTTACCGGTTGGGTGATGAAGCGGCGATTTACTGAGGAAGAGCTGAATACCAGTACACGCACCTATGCGGTATGGCGTTTCTGTGTGCGTTACCTTGCGCCAATTGCTATCATAGCGATCTTCCTACAGCTTTTAGGAATCGTTCAGTTCTAAGACTCTACAAGGCCCCAGTGGGGCCTTTTTGCACGGATTATAAGAATTATGACGGAAACCACTCGACGTCCATCCTATTGGCAAGCACTGATTCCATTGCTTGCTTTGATTGTCATGCTTGGCAGCTCGGTGTTTCTCTTCGGTGAGGACTCCTCTTACGGGCCAAATCAAATCGCACTCTTTATTGCCGCCGCTATCGCGACTACCATCGCGTTTTATAACGGATATAAGTGGGCAGATATTGAAGCGGGGATAACGCAAGGGATCTCGGTCGCACTCGGTGCCATTTTAATTATCCTCATGGTTGGTTCATTGATAGGAACCTGGCTGCTAGCCGGGATCGTCCCCACCATGATTTACTACGGTCTTGAGCTGCTCAGCCCAGCCTGGTTTTATGCCGCGAGCTGTTTGATTTGTGCGATTGTCGCTATCAGTATTGGAAGTTCCTGGACGACGGCGGCAACCATCGGTGTCGCCTTGATTGGGGTCGCTACGGGGATGGAGCTATCACTGGCCATCACTGCGGGTGCGGTTATTTCAGGCGCTTATTTTGGTGACAAAATGTCGCCTCTGTCCGACACGACGAATCTGGCGCCTGCTGTCGCGGGAACGGAATTGTTCGCCCATATTCGTTATATGACCTGGACCGCAGTTCCAGCTCTGCTTATCTCGCTCATTTTGTTTACCGTTCTCGGGTTCGCAGGGTCTGGCGTGGCGAATATGGATACCTTGGAAGCCATGCAAAATGACTTGCAAGCACTGTTTAATATCAGCCCGATTATGCTCATTCCGCTAGCGATTCTGTTTGCTTTGGCAGCAACTAGAAAGCCTGCGCTCCCTACCATTTTAATTGGAGCACTGTTAGGTGGCGTATGGGCCTTGTTGTTTCAGGCTGACGTGGTAGGAAGCCTTGCGGACGGAGAGCGAAGTATCGCTTTCGTTGGCCAACTTGAAGTCGTCTGGGCCGCATTGGCGACCGGTATCGAAATCTATACCCCGAATCCTGACCTCGCAAGCTTGATCAGCGGAGGAGGGATGGAGAGTATGACCAACACCGTATGGTTGATTCTTGCTGCGATGACGTTCGGTGCCGTAATGGAAACGACTGGGTTGTTGCAAAAAATTATCCGCGGAATTCTTAAAATGGTTCACTCCACCGGCTCATTGGTGACGGCAACCGTTTTTACCTGTTTTGGTGCGAACGTATTAACTGCAGACCAATATATGGCAATCGTTTTGCCTGGTCGCATGTATCGTGAGGAATATAAGAATCGCGGGTTGGATGCGCGTGTGCTGTCGCGTTCACTTGAGTCGAGCGGTACGATTACATCACCGCTCATTCCATGGAATACCTGCGGTGCGTATATGTTTAGCGTACTTGGTGTTTATCCTCTCCATTACGCGCCGTTTGCGTTCTTTTTGTTCCTGGTTCCGATTCTTACGGTTGTGTACGCTTACACGAACTTTAAGATTCTCCGCTTAGAAGGTCACCCCGCCGAGGAAGCGAAAGCATAATCATGAAACGCGGCGAAAGCCGCGTTTTTTTATATCTTATTTTTGGTAGCATGGCGTAAATTTTTGTGACCATGCAATGGTGGAGTGACGCATGTCTGAATCTGTAACCTTCGAACCCAAGTATCGCCTCGATTATCAGGCACCGGCTTTTCGTATTCACACAACCAACTTAACCTTTGAGCTCGATGATCATGCAACCCGTGTCACCAATAGCATGGAACTTGAGCGGTTAGGCGACGACGATACCTTAACGCTCGATGGTGATGATCTCGAACTCGCCGCGCTCAGCCTTGATGGTGTGGCATTAGACGCGAAGGCGTATCAACGGACGAAGGATAAATTGAAAATCTTTCGGGTGCCGAAACGTTTTCTGCTCACGGTGGTTACGATCATTGATCCCGCCCGCAATTCGTCTTTAGAAGGGCTATATAAATCAGCCGGAACCTTCTGTACGCAATGTGAAGCGGAGGGTTTCCGTCGCATCACTTACTACTTGGATCGTCCTGATGTGTTGTCTGTATTTACGACCACCATTCACGCGCCCAAAGCGAGTTATCCGTTCCTGCTGTCGAATGGGAACTGCATCGAAAAATTTGAAACTGGCAGTATCCAAACCGTGACGTGGCATGATCCGTTTCCAAAGCCGGCGTATTTATTTGCGCTTGTTGCAGGTGACTTTGACTTGCTCGAAGATTCATTTACGACCCAAAGCGGTCGAGTGGTGACGCTTCAGTTATTTGTCGATCGGGGGAATCTACCGCGCGCTGATTTTGCGATGGCAGCCCTTAAACGTGCAATGGCATGGGATGAACAACGCTTCAACCTTGAATATGATCTCGACATCTACATGGTGGTAGCGGTCGACTTTTTTAATATGGGAGCGATGGAGAATAAAGGACTGAATATATTCAACTCGAAATATGTATTAGCAGATAGCGAAACTGCGACCGATCAAGATTTTATCAACGTCGAAGCCGTCATCGGACACGAATATTTCCATAATTGGACGGGTAATCGGGTTACCTGTCAGGATTGGTTCCAACTTTCATTAAAAGAAGGGCTCACTGTTTTTCGTGATCAAGAGTTCAGTGCAGATATGGGGATGCGAGCGGTCAAGCGAATCCAAGATGTTCGAATTATGCGCACGCACCAGTTCGAAGAAGATGCGAGCCCGATGGCACATCCTATCCGGCCTGATAAAGTGCTTGAAATGAATAACTTCTATACAGTGACTGTGTACAACAAAGGCGCCGAAGTCATTCGCATGTTACACACGTTGCTCGGAGAAACTGGTTTTCAAAAAGGTATGAAAACCTACATTCATCGCCATGATGGTCAAGCGGTCACCTGTGAGGATTTTGTCCGGGCGATGGAGGATGCCAATGATGTGAACCTTAGCCAGTTTCGTCATTGGTATGCTTATGCAGGGACACCTGAAGTCGATGTCGATTATCAGTTCGACTCCACAACTGGCTCAGGAAGTTTAACGCTGCAGCAACACACCCCGGATACGCCGGGGCAGAGCAATAAACCGCCCATGCATATCCCGATTCGCCTTGAATTTGTAAACGCGCACGGAGAGCGGATTCAAGTGGTCTCCGAGCATGCGCCGGTTGAGTTGATTGAATTAACTGAGCGTCGTCAAGTCGTTCATTTTTCCTCGCCAGAAGAAAAGGTTATTCCCGCTTTGCTGGCGGACTTTTCGGCACCAATTCGCTTGCGCTTTGAGCAACCCGAAGATGATTTAATTGCAATTCTAAATGGTGCCCATGATGCATTTTTGCGCTGGGATGCGAGTCAGAGGATTTATCTAAACGCACTGCGAAATGCCATCAGACAAGATGATTCGGTCGAACTATCAGAGCGATTTATCGACGTCCTTGAGACTGCAATTCGCAATCAGAACACCGACCCTGCATTACTCTCGCTTCTTCTGCAGCCACCGAGCGAAGAGACTTTAGCGCAAGAGTACAAGGTCATCCCCATTGCAGCGGCGACCCGCGTGGTAGCTGAGTTAAAAAGCTTACTTGCTTTGTCGTTGCGGGATGCGCTTTTGGCGCGATACGCGGCAACCGATTGGCAACAACGGAGCTTTAATGGCAACGCTGTGGCCATCCGTATGTGTACCAATGCCATCGCACAATTACTCGCCTACCATCATGAGGATGAAGTGATTCTCCGCGAACTCGATAAACAATTTAGTCAATCCAATACCATGACATTGGCGATGGGAGCCCTGGCGGCCGCTGTCCATGCCGAGCATCCCGCAGCGGAACGTTATTTAGCTCATTTTGCGGACCAGTGGGGACATGAAAAGTTAGTCATGGATAAATGGCTTGCGGTTCAGTCCAGTGCGCCGGGATCTGGAACGGCACAAAAAGTAGAGTTATTGACCCATCACCCAGCATTTGATTGGGGAAATCCAAATCGTATTTATGCATTGCTGGCAACCTTCACACACAACTTAAATCAGTTACATGCGGAGGATGGCAGCGGATATGCCTTGATTGAACAGGCTATTTCGCGTTTAAACCAGCAAAACCCGCAAGTTGCCTCTCGGCTGCTCTCGCCGCTGCTCAAGTGGCGGAGTATCCCTGAGCCTCAGCAAACACAATTAAAACGCACGCTCGAACGTTTGCAAACGTTGGATAATCTTGCACCGGATTTGCATGAAAAATTAAGTCAGGCGCTTGCCTAAATTTTGTTGGAAAATTAACTCCTCGCACCAGCGGAGAATACGTTGATTTTCCTAGCGTAAAGGCCGAAAATAAAAAGGTTTATGCCTGCCAGTCACGGTGGGCGTCGAGCCACTCTATTTCTGCCTGCAGACAAGGATCAAACATCATGGCATCGGTCAATAGTCAGCCCCCAGTTATCCTCGAGAAAGTTTCGGAAACGATCCGCCAGAAACTTCCTGCTGAGAGTGCAGGGTTGGTCAATGAATTTGCGCAGCGTCTTTATCGTAATGTGTCTCGGGATGACTTTGTCGGTCGGGATCATAGCAATATTTATGGCGCGATTGTCGGGCTTTGGCATAGCTTCAATAATTACGAATCCAATACCAAGGCAACCATCAAGGTCTATAACCCAGAAGTGGCTAAATACGGATGGGAGTCTCCACATACCATTATTGAGGTCATTCAAACGGATATGCCGTTTATGGTGGACTCGATTCGAATGGCGTTAAATCGGATGGGAATTAATTCCCAACTTCTTCTTCATGCACCCTTGGTTCATCGTCGAAACGCAGACGGTTCCGTCGGTGAAATTCTTCCTTCAGGCGAAACCGATGAGAACGCACAAACCGATACTGTTTTCTTGATTGAAGTCGACCGCCAAAACACCGCAGACGAACTGAAGGCACTGAAGAAGGAATTGGCTTTTGTGATGGAAGAGGTCGCTCTCGCTGTGGGCGATTGGAAACCGATGCGTGCTCGCCTGCAGGAAATCGTTCAAACGTTAGGGAAGCGAAATTTCCCTGGTGACAAGGCGCAATTGGAGCAAGCGGAGCGATTCTTGAGCTGGTTGGCGGATGATAATTTCACGCTGATGGGCTATCGCAGTTACACCTTGAACCCGGTGGAAGGGGATTGGGAGCTTACGCAAGACAAAGGCAGTAGTCTTGGCCTATTGAAGGCGTCTGAAAGCACAAAGCCGCGTCGCCTTTCAGAGATGTCTAAACTTGCGCGTACGACAGCGTTGGCCAGCGATGACTTGCTCTTACTCACGAAAACGAACTCGAAATCACGGGTGCATCGTCCAGCATACAGTGATTACATTGGGATCAAGCGCTTCGACAAGAAGGGCCGTGTGATTGGTGAAGACCGGTTTATCGGGCTCTATGCGGCAAGCTTCTACAACGATAGCGTCATGGATATTCCCTTGGTGAGCGACAAAGTCGCTGCGGTATTGAAAAACAGCCGTTACGCACGCGGTACTCATGCGAGTAAAGCGCTCCTGAATATTATGCAAACCTACCCGCGGGATGAAATCGTTCAATCCCACGTGGATGATTTATTGAAAACGGCGCTCGGCGTATTGCAAATCCAAGAGCGGGATATTACGCGTGTATTCTTACGTCGCGATATTTTCGGACGCTTCATCACGGCAATGGTGTACGTCCCCAAAGAACGCTACAACACGATCTTACGGCAAAGAACACAACAAATTTTAGCGCGCACCCTCGGCAGCGACGAGGATGTCGATTTTACGACTTACTTCTCCGAATCAGCGTTGGCTCGGACGCAGTACACCATTCGTGTACAGGACAGCGGACAGGAAATTAATGTGAAAGAACTCGAAGAAAACCTAACTGAAGCATCCAGAACTTGGGAAGATAATCTAGAGCGGCTGCTTGTCACTGGAAAAGGGGAGGCGCGTGCGCGGGAGCTCATGCGTCGCTATGCGGATGGTTTTTCACGTGCCTACAAGGAAGATATGCTTCCGTCGGTAGCGATTGCCGATATTGAACAGCTTGAAGCGCTGGATGATGACCATCGTCTGGGCATGTTGTTCTATCGTGCGCAAGAAGTTCAGGATGATTCCAATCGCGTAAAGCTTAAATTATTCCACCGGGACGAGCCGATTCATTTATCTGATGTCCTGCCGATGCTCGAAAACTTCGGGCTGCGGGTGATCAACGAATCGCCGTACCAGATCAAAACAAACGATGGCCATGTCTTCTGGGTTCTCGACTTTTTCATGCTGCACACCGCCGGCAAGCTCGATCTTGAGAAGAGTCGCGATAATTTCCAAAATGCTTTTGCCAAGGTCTGGAAGGGCGATTACGAGGACGATGGATTTAACCGTCTGATTCTTGGCGCCGGGATGGAAGGGCGTCACGTGGTGATTTTGCGCATGTTCGCAAAATATATGCGGCAAATTGGCGTCACCTTCAGTCAAAGTTATATTGAGAGTACGTTTACCCGTTATCCCAAAATTGCCAAGTTGCTCGTGAAGCTGTTCTACACGCGCTTTGAACCGGGAGTAAAAGGGGTACCGAAGAAAGTTGAAACCTTGGTTCAACGGATTCAAAGTGAGTTGGAACATGTCTCGAGTCTTGATGACGACCGGATTATTTGCCGTTACTTGGATCTGATTCAAGCGGCCCTGCGGACCAACTTCTTCCAAAGCCACGATGATGGTCGTGAGAAATCGTATGTTTCTGTGAAGTTCTTGCCAGAACTGATTGCTGAGATGCCATTACCGTTGCCGAAGTACGAGATTTTTGTGTATTCACCGCGGGTTGAAGGGGTTCACTTGCGTGGCGGAAAGGTTGCTCGGGGTGGCTTGCGCTGGTCCGATCGCCGTGAAGACTTCCGGACGGAAGTCCTTGGTTTGGTAAAAGCCCAGCAAGTAAAAAATACTGTAATTGTACCGGTTGGGGCCAAAGGCGGATTCGTCTGTAAACAGCTGCCTGAAGAGCGTGATGCCATGTTTGAGGAAGGTAAAGCGTGTTACCGCACCTTTATCCGTGCCTTACTTGATATCACAGATAACATTGTTGACGGCGAGATCGTACATCCGAAGGATGTCGTTCGCCACGACGAAGACGACCCGTATTTAGTCGTAGCCGCTGATAAGGGGACCGCGACCTTCTCAGATATTGCGAACGCGATTTCCGCTGAATATAACCATTGGCTTGGTGATGCATTTGCGTCTGGTGGTTCAGTCGGCTATGACCATAAAAAGATGGGAATTACTGCGCGCGGCGGATGGGAGTCCGTTAAGCGTCATTTCCGTGAAATGGGGATCGACTGTCAAACAACTGATTTCACCTGTATCGGGATAGGCGATATGGGCGGCGACGTATTCGGAAATGGGATGTTGCTTTCAAAGCACACCAAACTGGTCGCTGCTTTCAACCACATGCACATCTTTATCGACCCGGAACCAGATGCTGCGAAATCGTTCAAAGAACGTGAGCGTCTATTTCACCTCCCGCGCTCGAGCTGGGATGATTATGACCGTAAGCTGATTAGCGAAGGGGGTGGGATCTTCCTCCGGAGTGCCAAGTCAATTGAATTGACCACACAGATGAAGCGACTTATCGGGACGCAAAAGCGCTCAATGACTCCAACGGAGTTGATTAAGGCTTTGTTGATGTCTGAGGTTGATCTCATCTGGAATGGTGGCATTGGCACCTACGTGAAAGGAAGCAAGGAAACGGACGCTGAAGTCGGTGATCGTGCAAACGATGCACTTCGAATCAATGGCAAAGAGCTTCGCGCCAAAGTTGTGGGCGAGGGCGGTAACCTGGGCTTTACTCAGCTTGGTCGGATTGAATACGCCATGCGAGGTGGCCGAATCAATACTGACTTCATTGATAACGTCGGAGGTGTCGACTGTTCAGACAATGAAGTAAACATCAAGATCCTGCTCAATGGCTTGATGAGCCAAGGAAAACTGACCAAACCTCAGCGTGACCAGTTGTTGTACGATATGACGGATCAAGTCGCGGAGATTGTCTTAAATGACTGTAACCGGCAAACGAAGTCCATCTCTGTGACCTTACTCCGTGGTGCGGATCAGATTAAAGAGATGCAGCGCTTTATTCATCATCTTGAAAAAGATGGCTTGCTTGATCGCGCACTCGAGTTCTTGCCTGATGACGATGAGCTTGCAGAGCGGACTGCCGCAGGAAAAGGGTTAACCCGTCCTGAGCTTGCCGTATTGAATGCGTACGGAAAAATGGTTCTGAAAGAAGAGCTGGTGACCGACGAAATCACCAATGATCCCTTCCATCAACGGGAGTTGGTGGCAGCATTCCCGCGTGAGCTTCAAGAGCAATTTCGCGATGAGATGAACGATCATCCATTGAAAGCGCAGATCATCGCGACGAAGTTGGCGAATAACATTGTCAACGATATGGGGCCAAATTTTATTTATCGTAAGCAAGAAGCGACGGGTGCAACGGTCGCTGAAATCGCGTCAGCGTATATCGCGGCTCGCGAAGTATTTAATACACGGAGTATTTGGCAACAAGTCGAGAAGCTGAATAACAAGATTCCAGCGGACGTGCAGAACCAAATTCTGTTCCAAGTGCGTCGGATGGTTCGTCGAGCAACACGTTGGTTCTTGCGGCATAAGAATCCGGCGTTTCATAGCATTCAAGAGCGGATCGATTTTTACTCGAAAGCGTTCAACGATCTTCGTAAGAATGTGTTGAATTATATGACGGAGGCAGAAGCTGCCGTTATCAAGTCCCAGATCGAAAAATTAGTGGAGCAAGGCGTACCGAATGATCTTGCCCATCAAGTCGGGATTCTCAGCACGATTTTCTCCGCACTTGATATTGCCGAAGTGGGTGCAGATACAGGCAAGAAAACGCCATTGGTTGCTGAAACGTATTTCCGTCTCGGTGCGCAGCTTCAGATCCACTGGTTCTTGGATCAAGTTAATCGACAGCCGGTTGCAAACCACTGGCAAGCACTTGCGCGCGCGGCATTCCGCGAGGAGCTCGACTGGCAGCAACGCTTGTTAACTCTCGCGGTTCTGAAGCATGCTGAAGATGAGAAAACTGCAGAAAACATGCTGAACCGCTGGAGTACCGAGAACAAGTCTTATGTTGATCGTTGGAAATCAACCTTGGCGGATTTCAAAACAACCAAGAGTCATGAATTCGCGAAATTCTCAGTTGCACTGCGTGAACTGACGCTCCTTGGACAGAAGAGCGGAAATTCACATTAATGAAACTGTACAACTTGGTTCGCTCGGTGCTCTTTAAACAAGACGCCGAGTGGTCCCATGATTTTGCGCTTAATCAGCTTGCACGCATCGGATCAGGTCCGATGCGTTTTCTTGTTGCACAATCGATTCCCGAAAAACCGGTTGAAATTCTTGGCTTGCGGTTCCCGAACCCCGTTGGACTCGCCGCTGGCCTTGATAAGAACGGCCGGTGCATCGATGCATTCGGCGCGATGGGATTTGGATTTCTCGAAGTAGGGACGGTTACACCGCGCCCGCAAGCAGGAAATCCAAAACCACGGATGTTTCGACTGACAGAACATGAAGCCTTAATTAATCGCATGGGCTTCAACAACGATGGTGTTGATGCCTTGGTTAAAAATATCAAGGCTTCATCATATCGAGGCATCTTGGGAATCAATATCGGAAAGAACAAAGACACGCCGGAGGCTGAAGGGGTTCAGGATTATTGTATCTGTATGGAGAAGGTCTATTCTCTCGCGGATTATATTACGGTTAATATTTCCTCACCGAATACCCCAGGGCTTCGCGCGTTTCAACACGGGAATGTATTAGATGAATTGCTCCGAACGCTGAAAGCGAAGCAGCATGAACTCGAGATTGCCCATAAGAAATACGTGCCGCTTTTTGTCAAGATTGCGCCGGACATGACCAAGGAACAAGTTCAAAGCTTTGCAGAGGCTGTTCGGACGTATCAGATCGACGGGGTGATAGCGACCAATACCACGATTGAGCGGTCCGCTGTGGAAGGACATGTGCACGCCAAAGAGGCCGGAGGATTGAGTGGAGCGCCAGTGCGTGACGCCTCAACACAGGTGATTCGATGGTTGCGTGAGAGTCTGCCGAAAGAGATTCCAATCATCGGTGTCGGAGGCATTTTGAGCGCGGCCGACGCAAGCGATAAATTAGCAGCCGGTGCTTCGCTCGTGCAGATTTATACAGGCTTTATCTACCATGGCCCGCAATTAGTCCGTGATATTGTTGAAAACTTGTAATCTTTACAAAAAAAAGATATTGTCGGCGCGTTAATCGAAAAAAGAAGGATTTGTTCGATGCAAGATTGGCAATGGCGCCTTGACGCCGACTGCTTAGTCATCGAGTTGGGGCGAAACGTTACACAAAGACTGCGGTTCAAACGCACGGTACTCCGCGATCGTTTACCGGATTCCGTTTCTTTTTCGATGGACGACGCTGCAACCTTCCAACGCTATGCTGACTACCTCGATGAGCACAGTGCGTTGTCCACAAGTCAGCAATTTGAGATAGCGCTCCATGCGGCAGCGCTCGTTCGTTTTGGAAAGCTTATGCTGCCACAGAGCTGGTATTTCCAGTTCGGTCCTTTCTCTACTGAGCATCCTTGGCCCCAAACACACTTATTCTGTGCACTCACGTCAGGTTCATCCCAAGGTGATTTTTTGATCATTGAACAAGACGAGCGGTGCTCGTTGTGTATGTTAGTTGATGATCGATTTGAGCTTGCAGGGTTCCGTTCGATGGAGCGGTTTGAAGTGACTCGTGTCCTTAACGATCGACTCCAAGAATCATTACGCCATCCGATGCCCCGGATGGGCGGTCACTCAAAGCAGTGGGCTTAAGAAATACATAAAGCGCTCTCCCGCACGATGGAGAGGCGATCGTTCGTTCCATCGTGCTTCACTTACCGGTTCGCTATCCTTTCGGTACTGCGTTAATAGTGCACAGATGGCCTGACAGCTTTCTTCATTATACAGCGCGAAACTCAGTTCAAAGTTAAGTTGCAAGCTTCGCATGTCAAGATTCATGCTTCCCACGATCGCAAGCTCAGAATCGACAACAAGTGCTTTGCTATGCAGAAGTCCTTTGTCGTATAAACGAATCTCGACCCCGGCGGCGAGCAGTGTCGCGTAGTAAGAACGGCTTGCTAACCCTGCCATCCGCGAGTCACTCACTTTGGGTAGCAGCAAGCAAACATCGACACCGCGACGTCCCGCGTGAACGAGCGCTTCAAATATAGCTTCACTTGGAACAAAGTAGGGCGTTGCAATAATGAGGCTTGAGTCCGCTCGATGAATCAAAGACAACATCACCTGGTGTATCGCGTCGGGATACGCACCGGGCCCCGAAGGGATGATCGACATCCATTGTTTATTATGTGGCAATGGTAACGAGATTTCGGGGAATCGGCGTTCGCCGGTCTCAAGTTCCCAATCCCACGAGAAAACCTTCGAAACAGCAAAAGCGGCCGCACCATCGAATCGAATGACCATATCAATCCAAGGACCAAATCTTCGGCCCCGATTAAAGAAACGCGGGTCCGCCATATTCATCGAACCGCTATAACAAATATAATGATCAATAATTAGCATTTTTCGATGCAATCGAAGGTCCGCCCGACGAAACATGTTCCGAAAGATACTTACCGGAAGAGCCGGTAAGAAGGCAATTCCTGCGGCACGCATTCGTTTCAAATCTTTACCAAATAGAAAGAACTGCCAACTCCCCGCGTGATCAACAAGAATTTCAATAGACACACCCCGTTCAGCGGCTTGTATCAATTTATCGGTAACTTCATTCACGCGCCCGTGCGGGTGCCAAATATAGAACTCCATTCGAATACTTGATTTTGCGGCTTCGATGTCGGTTAACCATGCATCAAAAATGGCGTCTGGATCGCTGAGTACTGAGAAATGGTCATAACCAAAAGCGCCAATGCCATCTCGCTTTTTCATTAGGTTGTAGATAGCTCCAGCGGCGAGTCCAACGGGTGCAATTGGGTTATGATCTTGAAGATGTTGTAAGAAGTTTTCGGTAAAGGGATCATGGAGATCGCGTGCGCGCTCTGCACGTCGTTGACCAAGTTGGACCTCACCGAAGAACAAGTAAATCAAGGCGCCAATAAGTGGGAGGATAATGATGATCAAGACCCATGCGAGCGAGGCGCTAACGGGGCGGCGCTTGTAGATGACACGAAGAAAAACACTGGCAATAAATAACCAGTAGAACACAACCAGAAGATCAGTGACTTGCACGAATGACTCAAAGGTTCATTGGATGATGCTTTAATATAGGAATGAAATGCAGGATTTTCAATGATCTGTGAAGTGAGATGCATCGGATTGGTTGCGGGGGCAGGATTTGAACCTACGACCTTCGGGTTATGAGCCCGACGAGCTACCAGACTGCTCCACCCCGCGTCCGATGTGGGGCGTATCTTAACAGCCGCAGCTGCAAATGCAAGGGAAAACCCGCACTTTTTTTGGTTTCATCGCAAAATGGCACTCAAATGCCCAAAAAAGCAACAATTCATCTCGATGGGGCGCATTCTATGGAATGTTTCGTGATCGTACCTTGTCTACGGTATACTAGTATTTCATATGTTGAAGCACCTTTCTTACTTCTATTGGACGTCACTACACCATGTCGGTTTATCAATTTTTTGTTCCTTGCGCTCGCGGTTTAGAAGAACTTCTCTTAGAAGAACTCACCTCTCTGGGGGCCGATGAGGTCAAGGCAACGAACTCAGGCGTTTCATGCACCGGTCCGCTTGCGTTGGGTTATCGGCTGTGTTTGTGGTCGCGCCTTGGAAGTCGTGTACTCCTTAAACTCTGCGAAGGAGAAGTCCATGATCGTTTTGGGTTAGAAAAGCTAGCCCAGAATCACCCATGGCCTGAAGTGTTCGATGCACGAAATACGTTTGCCGTGCGATTCAACGGAACGAGTGAGACGCTCAAAAATACTCAGTTCTCCGCCCAAGTAATCAAAGATGGTGTCGTTGATGCCTTTCGTCGTGGAGGGCAGCGTCGTCCAGATGTTGAGGTGAAACAGCCCGAAATTTCAATTCAAGGTTACCTTAATAAAGGGATTGCCACACTTTATCTTGATTTTGCGGGGACTGGATTACATGAACGTGGATATCGGCAAGCAAAAGGGGCTGCGCCTATCCGCGAAACACTGGCTGCGGCTTTGATTCAAAGAGCAGGGCTCAAGGTTCCGTGTAAATTACAAGACGATTCGTCCGCGTGGCCAGCCTTGGTTGCAGACCCAACGTGTGGTTCCGGAACCTTGCTTATTGAAGCTGCGTTATTGGCCACTGATCGGGCGCCAGGGCTGGGTCGCACCCATTGGGGCTTTAACGCATGGCGAGGGCATCGAGCAGCGGTTTGGAATCAATTAAAAGAAGAGGCTGAAGAACGTTTTGCGGCTGGAAAAGCTGCCTGCAAAACAGTATTCCACGGTGTGGACGAAGATTCGAATGTGGTTCTTGCAGCGCAACAAAACGTTCATGCGGTCGGCCTTGAAGACTTCATAAAAATTGAGCGCGGGGAGGCGACTGCTCCGTGGCTACTCAAGCGCTTTAAAGCAGCGGCTTCCGGGTTGATGTTGAGCAATCCACCGTACGGAGAGCGTTTAGGAAGTCCCTTTGCCGCATGGCAATTTTATCGTGCATTTGGCAAATGGCTTCAGCAAGGCATGACAGACGGTGTATTGCAAAATTGGAGGGTTGCTATTTTAGCACCCGATGAGACCATGATCCGCGCGATGCGGTTGCGCTCCGAGAAGAAATATAAACTGAACAACGGTGGAATCCCCGTACTTCTAGCCCTGTTCGATTTGAGCCAAGATCATCCAATGTTTGAGCGTCCGGAACTTGAGGCGCTGGGAAACCGACTGCAAAAGAACTGGAAGCAACGAGAAAAATGGACGCGCGAAGAAGGGATCGATTGTTTTCGTGTTTACGATGCGGATCTCCCCGAGTTTAATGCGGCAATTGATTTCTACGATGGCGCACTTGTGATTCAAGAGTACGCGGCACCGAAAAACATTCCAGCGCATGTCGCGGACAAGCGTTGGTGGAACGTCATTGAAGCGGCACTCGACACACTTCCGGTCGATCCCGCCTTGGTGTTTACTCGCCAGCGAAAGCGTCAACAGGGTGAACAGCAGTATACGCGAGTTTCCGAAGAGAGTGTGTTACGCGAAGTTCACGAGTACAACGCGAAGTTTTGGGTGAATCTTACGGATTACCTTGATACCGGTTTATTCTTGGATCATCGGTGGGTTCGTCGGGAAATTCAAACCTTGTCCCGTGGTAAACGAGTCTTAAATCTATTTGCCTATACGGGCTCTGCATCAGTGCATGCAGCGCTCGGCGGAGCCACAGAAGTCACCACGGTGGATCTGTCTAAAACCTATTTAAATTGGGCAAAAGATAATTTCCGCCTGAATATGCTCACGATTCACAAGCATCCATTTGTACATGCGGACTGCTTACAATGGCTGTCAGACGCGTCTGAGGCTGAACAACCAGAGCAGTACGATATTATCTTTATCGATCCGCCAACATTCTCGAACTCGAAGCGAATGCAGGATGTGTTCGATGTTCAACGGGATCACATGACGTTGCTGGCCCAAGCAAAAAAAATCTTGGCACCCGGTGGGTTAATTATTTTCACCAACAATAAACGAAGCTTCAAGCTGGATCCAAAGGTTGCGGAGCTTGGCCTCGTCGCCGAAGATCGCACCCGCGCATCCATCCCGCCCGATTTCGCTAAACAACGTGCGATCCATTTTTGCTGGTATTTACGTCATGCCTGAGTTTTATCTGTTGATGAAAGAACAATGCCCGCTGTGTATTCAAGCAATCCAGCTGATCCATCAACAACCGCTTGATGAACCAATTCATTTACATATGGTGGATATCGCAAGCGATCCTGAGCTGATTCGGGAGTATGGTTTACTGGTGCCGGTGCTCATTCGAGCCGTTGATGATGCGGAAATGAAGTGGCCTTTCCAAGAAGGGCAGTTGAAGGAATTTTTGAGTCAATGAGTGTAATGTTGCGAATGACCGGAGCCCGCTTAGCCTTTGGCACGGCTCCAGTGCTTGAAAATGCAGATCTAACCATTCGTGCTCAGGAGCGGGTCTGCATTACGGGTCGAAATGGGGCCGGTAAGTCGAGCCTCTTAAAAGTGCTCAATCAGGACATTCTGTTAGATGAGGGCGAACTCCATTTTGTCGGTGAAGCATCGGTTGCTATGTTGCCTCAAGACCCGCCAGAACGGATGGAAGGGCGGGTTTATGATTATGTGGCAGGAGCTTTTGCGGAGGTCGGCGCGTTGCTCTCGCAATTTCAACAGCTTTCGCACCGTTTGGCCGAGTTCCCTGAGGACCAAGATACCTTAAATACGCTGATGCGAGTTCAGCAGCAGCTCGATGTGCGCGACGGATGGAAAATTCAAACACACATTGAGCACGTCTTAAGTCGCTTGCAACTTGATGGTGAGCAAAGCATGGCTTCACTGTCGGGCGGATGGTTGCGTCGCGCAGCACTGGCGCGTGCGATGGCATTAAACCCCGATATTTTATTACTGGATGAACCAACCAACCATTTGGATATGGACACGGTGGTGTGGCTAGAATCGATGCTACGTGAATTCCGTGGAGCATTGGTCTTCATCAGCCATGATCGTGCGTTTATTCGTGCCTTAGCGACACGAATCATTGACCTCGATCGGGGCGTTTTAACCTCGTTTCCCGGAGATTACGCCGCTTATTTGGTAGAAAAACAACGCTTACTCGAAGTGGAAGAAGCACAAGCTGCCGAATTTGATAAGAAATTAGCACAAGAAGAAACTTGGATTCGCCAAGGGATTAAAGCCCGCAGAACGCGCAATGAGGGACGTGTCCGCGCACTCAAAGCGTTACGTCAAGAACGTGCCGCCCGTCGGGTGCGGCAGGGCAATGTTTCGATCGAAGTCGGTGCCGGAGAACGCTCAGGGAAAGTGGTGTTTGAGGGGACGCAATTAAATTTAACTCTAGGCGAAAAGACGCTTATCCGTGATCTCGACGTCCTTATTCAGCGCGGTGATAAGGTTGCGTTTGTGGGGCCCAACGGCTGTGGCAAGAGTTCACTTATTCGGCTGATTACTGGTGAATTGCAACCCACATCAGGGTTGATCAAGCTCGGAACGAATTTAAATATCGCGTATTTTGATCAACATCGACAACAGTTAGATTTAAATCGCACCATTGCTGATAACGTGGGCGAGGGAAAAACTGACGTAACCCATCAAGGGCGAACGCGTCATATATATAGCTACCTTCAAGACTTTCTATTTACTCCTCAACAGGCGCGGATGCCAGTCAGCGCGCTGTCAGGTGGTGAAAAGAATCGGGTTTTGTTGGCCAAAATTTTGTTAAAAGAAAGCAACTTATTGATTCTTGACGAACCGACCAACGACTTGGATATCGATACACTCGAACTCCTTGAGCAAGTCGTGGTGGACTATCCAGGCACGGTGCTCATGGTAAGTCACGATCGAGAATTTATCGATAACGCCGCAACCACTGTGCTGCTTTTTGAAGGGCAGGGCCAGGTCACGGAAATAGTCGGTGGTTTTAACGAGGTTGCCTTCTATTTGCAAGGAAAAGAGCGAGTCCTTGAAAGCCATCACGTTGAACGGTCGACCGAACGACCGACAAATCCAACAAAAGAGGGAACTTCTGGGCCTTCCAAGGACTCAGAAGACCAGTCCTCTTTAGCTCGTAAGCCGAACAAGTTATCATACAAGCTAAAGCGTGAATTAGAACAGCTTCCCCAGCAAATTGAAGTGCTTGAAGCCGAGTTAAATGAACTACAACAACAGATAAATGATCCAGAGTTTTTCCGCCGGCCCGTCAGCGAAACGAAACCGGCAACTGATCGCATCACCGAATTAGAGAATGCTTTGAATGAAGCGCTTGAACGGTGGGATTATCTCGAAAACTTACAAGGTAACTAAATGCGCATAAAAACAATTTCCGTGGCAATCGCAGCAGTCTGTGCTGCAGGAATCGGAATCGCCCATGCCGGCTCCATCGCTCCCGGGTATACGGTTGTCAAGCTTGATCCATTGCCAAACTCCGCGAATCTTTCGCCGCGAGCTCTGAATGACTTAGGGCACGTCGTCGGCTCTCTATCCGAATTGACAGGCCAAAATATTCGTCTCGATCTGCTTGATCCGGAAGATTTCCCTGATATCGAAGACCTGAACAACCCCAGTGAGCGGGAGTTACGGCTCATCCGCGATCGTTTGTTGTTTGAGGATCGTTTTGTTTTAAATCCCGAGTTCCAGAAACTTGCGATCGAGCTTGGCTTTTATTTTGATGGTCAGGTTCGCGAGCTCGACGGATTTGATGTGATTGATGATGAAACCGGCTTGCGCACGGACAGTGCCGATTTCCGGGCGCTGGGGCTGAATAACTCAGGTATCACAGTGGGCCAAGTGGGTTTGCCATATTTCTGGCTTGATGCAGAAGATGAGGACGGCGACCCAATTCGGTTCTACACGCGCGATAGCTTTCCAGTCGGTGCATGGACAGACGGAACAACATACCGCGTGCTTCGAGGAAATGACGATGTTGTGCAAGGCGGGATGGCATCCGCTGTAGCGATTAATGATAACCATCTTGCCGTTGGCTATGGTTCAGAACGCAACGGGATTCGAATGAATGCTTTGCTTGAACTGTGCCAAACACCTGATGAAGATGCCGATAATCCGGACTATCTCGAACCACTCGAAGTCTGCTTATGGCGTTTTTGGTTTAATAACAGCGGACAGCGTATGGGACTTCGAACGCCCATTACCGACGAGCGTGCTTTTATGTGGCAGCTCGATGCGAATGGTGAAGTTATTGAGCAACGCTCGCTTGGGAAGGCATTTGATCCTGACGAAGATGCAGAAGATGGTTTTGCAACTGCGCGGTACAAGTCGATCGCAAACGACGTCAGTAACATGGGGCACATTGTCGGCACCTCCGAGCGTGTACTCGATGGTTTTACCCTAACACGAGCTACATGGTTTAGTGATGAAGGGCCAATCAATCTTCGTGAGGGAAGTGATGACACGAACTCGAGTCATGGAATTGCCGTCAACGATCAAGGCATTGTGGTGGGATACAGTAATCGTGTTATTGCCCAGCAACTGAAGCCACGTTTATTCTTCATTGACTTAAACGACCCATCACTTGAAGCCACTTATCCAACCGGGTTTGTCCAAAATACCGGTTGGCGTCCCCGGGCAATCAATAACGCCGGGCTTGTGGTTGGAACCGGAGAACCGGTTTTCACACAAGCAACGCAACCAAGGTCGGTTGGGTTCGTGTACGATATCGCGGCCGACGAAGTGACCGATCTGAATCGCTTTCTTCCCTGTGACTCCAACCTTACGATCGTGGATGCCGTCGATATCAATGACGCTGGAGAAATCCTCGCGTTGGCGTTAGAGCGGATTACCATTGAAGAGGGGGAAACCTCACGACAATTTACCGCAACACGCAGCTTGATTTTACAACCATCAAGTACAGAAAACCCTGCATGCCCGGGGCGTGATGACCTAGACACGGGGGAGCGCCGAGGTGCATCGGTGAGTCCACTTTGGCTTGGGTTGTTCAGTCTGATTGCGCTTATTACTCTGCGTCGTAGAACTCGCCCTTAACAGAGTTTTTTGGTCTAAACGAAAAAGATCCCGACTGTCATCACCTTAGCGATTTAAAGGGAATGACGTCGGGATTTTTCATTGAACTTTAATCCAATTGTCACTATCCATAATGTACGGGCGATAAAAAAGCGTCCGTCACAAACTCATTCCATGCTCTTCAAAAAAAAGGAGTTAAATCTATCCGAAAACTCATTTTTGAGGCATCGATCGCGTTACCCGATGCAGCATCGCTTCGGCATATAAAAAGCGTGCGATAAGAGGTAACTGGCTAAAAAGCGACAAGAGGAAAGTGATAATGAGAAGACAAAAACGTGACCGTTTAGAGCGGGCTCACTCTCAAGGTTTTAAAGCAGGTGTTTCTGGGCGTTCGAAGGAAACCTGTCCATATCAAAGCAGCGAAGTTCGCTCTCAGTGGCTCGGGGGCTGGCGAGACGCCATAGAAGCCCGAACCGATGGTTTATATCGACTGTAACGGTCACAAACAAAAGCCCCCTCGCAGAGGGGGCTTCGTGTTTTAACTGGTGCGGTTGGTTTAGAAACCGGACGTATCTGTAAACAAACCAACTTTCAAATCTTTCGCTTCATAAATAAGGCGGCCATCCACCTCAACATAGCCATCGCCAATTCCCATAAATAAACGGCGCTTAACCACGCGCTTCATATGGATTTTGTAGGTTACTTTTTTAGCAGTGGGTAGGACTTGCCCAGTAAATTTAACTTCCCCGACACCGAGTGCGCGACCACGACCCGGACCACCTGAACATGCAAGGAAGAACCCAAGGGTTTGCCAGAGGGCATCCAACCCTAAACAACCTGGCATGACCGGATCTCCCGGGAAATGGCAAGCAAAGAACCAAAGGTCTGGATGGATATCGAGCTCAGCCTCGATGTAGCCCAACCCAAAATCTCCACCGTCATCGTTCATGATGGTGATGCGATCCATCATTAACATATTTGGAGCAGGGAGCTGGCTGTTGCCAGGGCCGAACATCTCCCCCCGACTACAGGCTAATAATTCTTCTCGGGTATAACTCGATTGCATGCTTTCTACCTTGTTGTACTGCCAAATCATACGCTGGCTTCAATTCAAAGACCGCGCTAGCTTAGCGAACAGGTGTACGCTATACAAGTCCGAACAGTTTGAAAGCCCACCCGACTGAGAGTGGAAAGGGCAATCGGCTTAGTTATGACCGCTCGAAAAGGCGCCGCCACCACGATGGGCGACTTGGATGTTGCTGCGCGAGCGTGTCTTGTAACCGATGATAAATTCGCCCAAACAGGGTGTCGCTCGCCTCGGTTCCAGCATCACCACAGGGAGTTCCCATCAACAGTTCAAAGGCTTCAGTCGCATGATTTACGGCATAAACCGAGAACTGCCCAGCTGCGACAGCGGCCTGAACATCGGACCGTAAGTGAAGGTTGACCACATTTGATTTCGGGACAATCACCGCATGCCGACCCGTGAGGCCACGCAATTTGCAAATTTCAAAATAGCCATGAATCTTTTCGTTGATTCCGCCGATCGCTTGAACGTTTCCAAACTGGTCAATTGCACCGGTGACGGCAATACTCTGATCAATCGCTGTATCACTTAATGCTGAAATTAAGCAACAAAGCTCCGCTAGGGAGGCGGAATCACCATCCACTTCATGATAACTCTGTTCAAAAACAACCGTTGCTGAGAGAGGCATCGGTTCTTGACGAGCAAACAGATTGGCCAAGTAAGCCGTGAGGATCATGATTCCTTTGGTGTGAATATTGCCACTGAGCTCGGACTTTCTCTCAATATCGATAATATCCCCATCACCGTAATGGACGGTGGCAGTGATTCGCGAAGGCTCACCAAACTCGACACCAGCCATTGAGACGACGGTAAGGCCATTGATCTGACCAACCACTTCGCCCTCTGTATCGATGGTAATCTGACGTTCGAGAATTGCTTGCCAGTTGAGCTCCGCAAGTAATCGTTCCCGATATTCCCGCGCTTCAATCGCTTGCTCAATGAATTCGGCATCAATCGAATGGACGCCGGCCTTACGGGCATAGACATCGGCTTCTTCTAACAGCTGAATAAGTGCTATCGCATCGAGGCTCAGCTCATTTTGATGTTCTGTCATTTCCGCACTCTGATTGAGTAATGCGAGCATCGCATCCTGCGTGAGTGGGACACAGCGCGCTTTACTCTCGATATATCGAATAAAGGCACTATAAGGCGCTGCACCATGCTGGTGGACAGGGAAGAAAGAACAAAACTCAGCAAAGTAGGGGAAAAAGTTATCAAACTCACGGTCGAGCTCACGAAGCTGCGCGAATAGGTCCCGAGAGCCAACGAGCAGGACCTTGACGTGAATAGGAATCGGTTCGGGTTCGTAGTGAAGTAGGGCAGCCGCGCCCGTTGCTGCTGATAAAGGTTGTTGCCACGTAAACCAGCCGGTCCGTAGGACGTGCTTCAGAAACGACCAAAGTTCACCTTGTGTGAGTAACTCATTTGCATTAATGACTAAGGTTCCACCATTGGCCTTGAGTAATGCGCCAGGACGAATCAGATGGAGCTCGGTATTTAATTGGCCTTCAACATTCTGTACACGGATATCACCAAATAAGCTTGATTGTGTCACCCGATCACAATAAACCCAGGGCTCTGCTTTCTTGTGTGAAACAATAACACTCGCAAGTTCCGAGCCAGGGATATCATCAAACTGTTTTTCTGCAATTAACTCAAGATAGTGACGATAAGCAACCGAGTTATACCGAGCAGTCAAGGATTCCCGCACCGATTCACGTTCAGTTGTTGGTGTTTCTAGATAGTTCCATAAATCGACCAAGGCTTGTTCGGCAGAGCCTGCAGGTAAACTGACGCATAGAGGAGCGCGTTCGTCTTCTGGGTTCGCAAGATAAACCCAGTCGAGCATATCCGCAGACGACCACTCTTGCCGCTCCGCAAGTGCGTGGATTATATCCGCTGTGATCATCCCCGCTGGCACAGAAAGGAACGCATGGGAAAAAGCAGAACGCGTTGCTTGCGCTTGCTCTACTGCTCGGATGGCGCGCGATTGACCTACAAGCGGGTCGGCTGGAGCCTCCGTTATCATATCGCGGAGCCATGCTCCAGCGTCCGATTTTAGCTGGGTAGGCGGCAAGAGCAGGTGCGTTGCCTGATGCCGTGAATAGTCTGCAGACGCTGGTTTCGATTCGCTCATGAGTTTTCAAGGAAATCCATATACAATGTGATGGCGTAATCATACGTGAATGACCGCATACGGTGAAGTAAACAAATCAGGATTCGCCTTTTACCTCAGGGAGAGATACGTGAACTCATCTCGATTAAAACAACGTTCATATGCATTCTTAACCATCGCCAGCTTTTCTCTGTGTATAGCACCTTGGGCTTACGCGGAGGAAGAGGAGGGCATGCAAGGGCCGCCCCTCGGGTGGACATTTGGCGCTGCTGTCATCTCGAATAACCTTGCGTATCGAGGCGCCGATGCCGATACCATTATTGTTCCGGCTATCGGGTATGAAGGAGAAAACTACTTTATTCGCGGTTTGAGTGCTGGTCGGAGCCTTGTTCGGACACGAGAACAGCAAGCATGGGTTGCATTGACGCTTGATCTCTCACGGTTCCAGCCCGGAGAAACCAGTGACCCGCAAATGCAGTTATTGGAACGGCGTAACTTCAATGCCCAACTCGGTGTTGGTTACCGCTACCAATTAGGACGGCCTGGGAATATTTCCGTTACGCTCAGTACCGACGTTACGGGACGTCACGATGGGCAACGTGGACAGCTACAGTACAGTATTCCGCTGAACCGTCCGATGCAGGCTTGGCAGGTCAGCCCTAATATCGGCGTTAACTATGCGAGTTCACGCTATGTCGATTACTATTATGGCATCAGTGAAGCGGAGAGTGCGCGATCAGATCTTCCTGCCTTCGCGGGGTCCGACGCGTTCAGTCCGTTTATTGGTATTTCTGGATATCAGTATTTTAATGAACGACTGAGTCTTGCTGGCGGCTTCACGCTTACGCGTTCTGCTAGTGCAATTGCGGACAGCCCAATGGTGACACGTGGTTCCTATCGAACCATCTTCGCAACGCTGCAATATCGTTTTTAAATACAAAAAGGCCAGCGTATCCGCTGGCCTTTCATGAATTTGAGTTGCTAAAACTTTAGAAGCGATAGCTTACACCGATACGAAACTCGTTGCGTACGCCTCGGTTATTTAAGCTGTAGCTCGTTGTCACGGACAGGTTGTCATCCAACTTGTACGCCACGCCACTCCGAAAACGGAAGAAGCCATCGAGTGCTGTGTCGTGAACCAGCTCAAATTTTCCGTCTAAGCGCTCATCAAACGCATAGGTCACACCAGCGCCGAAATATAGACCGTCATCCACTGAGTAGTCCGAATACCCACCACTAATGAACAAGGGCGCATCGCCAATTGCTGCTGTCGTCAAAAACACACCACCGAGGCGGAAGATTGTGTCATAGGTGTCACCAAGTTCACCGGTCAGGACAACCTGATCTGCGATGTGCGCAGACCCTTCTAAGTAAAATCCATTATCTCCAAAGTCGTAGTAGCCACCCCCAATTGAATTCCATTGGGACGCAGCGGCGGTAGAGACCGCACCAAACGTGAGGGCCGCAGTGGCCGCAACACCGACTACAAGGTTTTTCACAGACTTCGATTTCATACGTGTGGTTCCTTCTGTGTTGTTCCAATGGATACGATCATAGGAGATGCGGTGCTTCTTTACAATTCAAATACGGGTAAAAACAACGTAAAGCAAATCAACTATTTGGAACTTTCCTTAACGAATTCAGCCAGATGAAGATTCCTCTAAGAAAGTTTCGAGGGCGTAGATAACGGCTGAGTCCATTGGCGATACCGCACTCGGAAATGCAATCGCTTCAGTTCCGTCCTTATTGACGAGGTATTTATGGAAGTTCCATCGTGGCGCATCGCCTGTCATTTCAGCCAATGCCTGAAAGACGGGGTGCGCATCGTCACCAGTGACGGACGTTGTGGCCATCATCGGAAACGTGACACCGAAATTGCGGAAACAAACATCTGCTGTCGCTTCTTCATCGTCGTGTTCTTGCCGAAAGCTATTCGATGGAAAACCAAGCACCATGACATCGCTTTCCTGGTAGGTAGCGAATAATGCTTCTAGCTCGGTAAATTGCCGGGTAAAGCCACACCGGCTCGCAGTGTTAACTACCAGGACGGCTTTCCCTGCAGTGAGAGAGCAGAGATCATGTATTTCTTCACTATGCAACGCGCGCAGCTGGTGTTGAAAGATCGGTGCACAATTTGGCGCGTTTCTGGTTTCAACTTTCTCACCAGCCGATGCGTCCTTGAGATTTAATAAGGTTACAAACGTGCTCAGCGTAACAATCAGCGTCAGCTGGATGATAAGACGAAGCTTTACTTGAAGCCGCTCGGTACGTTCAAAGTGAGTTATACGCATTCCGATTCCTATGATTCGCGTGTTACGCGACTGACATGCCGCATTTCATTTTATAGAATACGCGGAAGACCGAAAAACGGTTGTCCTGAGTTCTGGATATTCATCGATGGACGCTGCTTAGGGAAACATCGGGTGAAACCACCAGACCGGGAAATATATCATACTTCGCATAATGTATATTATGTTAAATTAAGTAAATATCCACCAAAGACAAATCAAACCATTGAGATGGAACGTAAAGCAAAAGACTTGGGCTCCCCTATTTGGGGCCTTTCAAAAAATCTATTTGGTAAAGGATAGGCATTATGCGGCTTCTCACTGGCTTGTTTTGTTTGCTTGCGTTGACCATCAATCCAGCACATGCAGATACCCAGTCCCGCGAACAGCTCATCAATGAGGCTGAGCAGCTGACGCGCCTCCATGGTTTCGTTGTGATTCAAGATGATCACGTAGTCCTCGATGTCGATGTTCGAGGCGCTGATAACCGAACACCCGTGAATATTAAATCTGTATCGAAATCGATTCTCTCCCTGCTGACCGGTATGGCGATCCACCAAGGCTACCTTGATTCCATCGAACAGCCCATTGCACCGCTCCTCGGCCGTTTTCAAATTGATCACGAAGATCCCCGCTTTGAACAAATCACAATCGAGCATCTATTGACCATGCAATCTGGGCTTGAGAGCACCTCTGGCCGAAACTATGGACGTTGGGTGGCACAAGACAACTGGACTAAGTATGCGTTATCCCGCCCGATCGTTGCCGAACCTGGAACACGGATGATTTACTCGACCGGAAACAGTCACATCCTCGCTGCTCTATTGACAGAAGTCACCGGTCAATCACTGCATGCACTCGCACAGGAATGGTTGGGTGAAACCTTACGAATTCGGATTCCGCCATGGTTGCAGTCTCCGGAGGGAGTCTTTTTTGGGGGGAATGATATGTATCTTTCAGCCCGTGCGTTAGCTCATATCGGCCGGATCTATTTGAATGGAGGCAAGGTGAATGAACATCAATTTATCGCTGCGGATTGGATTCAGAATAGCTTTTCACCTCGAACGCAGTCCGTATTTACAGATGATCCATATGGATTAGGTTGGTTTTCTTACACGTTTTCACTTGACGGTGAATCAGTTGAAGCGTGGTATGGTCGCGGATTTGGTGGGCAAATGTTGTATATAATTCCTTCGCTAAATGTCAGCATTGCGATGATTTCAAGTCCGAACCCACCGTCAAGCGGACAGTATACGCGTCAGATTCACCAGTTCGTAGAATCTCACCTGCTCCCTTCCCTTGTGTCGTCCAATGGAGCTGCCGCTGCGCACGCAGATCATTCATTCTGAGCTACAAAAAAACGCCGCGTAGAGCGGCGTCCTGTGATTTAAATAAAGCGCTGAGGACCACCGTTCGGTGCTTATCCTTGTTTTGCTTTCTTCAAAACTTCAGATAGTCCTGCAACTGCACCGCCAATGTTACTTAGTTCTGCCGGTAGAATTAAGGTGTTGTTCTCTTTCGCCAGTTTCCCGAACTCTTTCACGTATTGCTCTGCAATGCGCAGGTTGACTGCTTCTTGACCACCTGGCTCGTTGATGGCGGAGGCAATGTTTCGTAAACCTTCTGCTGTTGCAACGGCAATCAATTGGATTTCTTTCGCCCGACCTTCCGCTTCATTGATTTGTTTTTGCTTCTCAGCTTCCGACAAATTGATGATTTCTTGGCGGTTACCCTCGGAAACGTTGATCATCGCTTGACGTTCACCTTCGGACTTCGCAATGGCTGCACGACGCTCACGCTCAGCACGCATTTGTTGCTCAAGGGCATCTTTAATCGACGCGGGCAATTCAATGTCGGAGATTTCATACCGCAGGACTTTAATTCCCCAAGGCGCGGCGGCTTCATCTAGAGCACGCACAACTTCTTCGTTGATCGCGGCACGCTCTTCAAATGTTTTGTCGAGATCGGTTTGACCAATCACTGAACGCATGGTGGTTTGTGCAAGTTGTGACGCGGCATACCGATAGTCATTGATCCCATAACTTGCTTTGTAGGCGTCAATCACCTGTATATAGAGGACCCCATTAATTCCGACTTGGATGTTGTCTTTGGTCACACACGCCTGACGATCAACATCGATCACTTCTTCTTTTAACGTTTGGATATATGCAACTTTATCGATAAAAGGAATCAGAACATGAAAGCCTGAGTCCAAGGTGCGCGAGTATTTCCCGAGACGCTCAATGACGAAGTTCGAACGCTGGGGAACGATTCGGGCTGTTTTTAAAATGGTGATAACGACCGCGATGGCAAAACCAAACGCTAGAATCGTACTAATATTAAAATCTTCCATAGTTTCCTCGTTTTTTTATGATTTCTACTGATTCAAAAATGACAAAAGCAATTTAAGGGAGCTCTGGTCGCTTGCTTGATACTGTCAGACGAATTCCTTGGTGACTAATAACCCAAGCCACATCACCCTTCTTTAATGGTTCATCTGATGCGGCATCCCATTGGACACCATTTAGAATAACGCGCCCTGCCCCGTGCTCGAAATCTGTGTGTACGGTCACCCGTTCGCCGATATCTTTCTTAAACACAGTGCCATGCTCGCCGTCGTTATCAGCGGTAAACCCACTAAACCAGCGCTTAAATTTCCCGCGCGCAGTGACCAGAAGTAAAACACTTAAAACACCAAACACCGTGTACTGGGCGGCAACCCCTTCAATCAGCCCAAAATGCAAGGCAAGCCCGGTAAGAATAGCTGCGATGCCTAAAAATACGGCAATGATACTCGTTGCTAGTAGCTCTGAAATGATGAGTACAATACCTATAATGATCCACCACATTGCGGTTGTCATTCGTCATCCTCTTGTTGTGTCTGCGGTTCTACCTGACAGTGAAAATCACCGTCTAAATAAGCACGTTTACCAAGCGCATCGGTCACGATCAACTGGCCTTTTGCGGAATCCGTCTGGTGATAATGAAATGCGGCTTCGGCTGGAAGAATCAATGGTCGACGGAAGGTGATGGCCATCCCAGAAATTGACCGCTTCAATTGTCGTTCCAGCTCAGCTTGCGCGTATGCTACCGAATACATGCCGTGAATAATCGGACGTTCAAATCCAAACCAACGAGAGAGCCACGGATGCAAATGGATGGGATTATAATCCCCACTCAGTAGCGCATAGCTTCGCCCCAGCTCACTACTCATCTGCCACAACGCAGTATGTTGATACCCTGTTAAATCAGGGGCTGGCATTTCCCGCTTGCGTCCACGCGGAGGCGCTTCACCGGCTCCCACTTGATAGGTACTGACGCAGCGCACACGAAGTTCATTCTTCTGGTGAAAATCGACGGTATAAACCGGCCGGACCCGCTTTCGAGTGGCTGCGCGCTCAGGCATTTCAATATGCACATGCACGTCAAATGGCGTGTCCTTCAGTACGGGACTCACCATGGCCATTTCATTGGCGACATGCACCATGCCAAGAATAGGCCACGGAAACTGCTCATCAAGCATTGCAGCGAGATGGGCTCGCTGTGCAAGTAAATAAAGATAAGTTAACGGAATCTCACTGTGAAACCCCTGGAAGGCGGCGTGATAGCGAGCAAGATGCTCCGCATCAATGGCTTCGGCTTGAAAACGGAAGTGAATATCCTCGGGCTCTTGTGAAGGACCTTTCCGGCGGATCATCGTCGGAACGGCTTTGAGTAACATCAGTGGGAGTCCCGGGAGCGCATGTTTCCCTAGCGCTTCCGACTGCGCCTGTGCCTGAGGTTGCACTGCAGCATGTTGCGTCGACATAATCCTGACTCCATTCCATCGTGAACGTCCGCTATAGAATATCAAACTTATGTTAACGACGTGTAACTATTTCTTGTCGCGATGCTCAGGCGCGTGCGGTCCGATTTGTCTTCCGTCCATGCTTCTCGTACTCTGTGTGCCACACATTATGTATATCACTCCCTTTAAAAGGAAACGGACTATGATTTTATCCTCTCTCACTGCGGCGATCAGCCTTGGGCTTGTCTCTGCTGCTGGAACAGTTTCCATTCCCACCCATGACGCTTTTTTTGACAATATTCGTCAATACTGCGGGCAAGCCTTCGAGGGACGCGTTGTCGAAGATAATTTTACGGGAATTGAGACGTTTAAAGAAAACCGTCTCGTGATGCACGTGCGTGAATGCAGCGAAAACCAACTGCATATTCCTTTCCATATCGGAGACAATCATTCAAGAACATGGATTCTCACGAAAACAGGCGCAGGAATCAGCCTGAAACACGATCATCGGATGCCGAACGGTGAGCCTGACGATGGAACCATGTACGGTGGACATACTGTCGATGCAGGATGGGAGTTTGCCCAATCGTTCCCGGCAGACCAGTATTCAAAGGAAGACTTTATCCGTCGCAAGATTCCGCAAAGTATTTGGAACACCTGGCATATGTACATTTATCCGGGTGAGTTTTTCAGCTACCGCTTAACTCGTGAAGGACGTGAGTTGCGCGTTGATTTTGATCTCTCCAACCCAGTGGATTTACCCCCTACCCCGTGGGGCTATGAAGACATCGATTAAAATACATTCGTTGCTTCCAATAAAAAGGCCATCATGCGATGGCCTTTTTGCTATTAAATTACGCGGATTACACCGTGTCGTTTCGTTTATTCAGATGGAATCAACACACTGTCGATCACGTGAATGACACCGTTGCTCGCAGAAATATCTGCGGTCACAACACGCGCGCTTCCATTGATACGCACTCCGTACCCAGTTGCGTCAATCGCGAGTGCTTGTCCTTGGAGCGTATCCGCATAGAGTGATTGATCGGCAATATCCGAGCTCTCAACTTCGCCTGCAATCACATGATACGTCAGAATCGCGGTCAATTGATCCCGGTTTTCCGGCTGAAGCAAGGTCTCGAGCGTGCCCTCTGGCAATGCTGCGAACGCTTCATCGGTTGGTGCAAATACCGTAAACGGGCCGTCGTTTGCCAATGTATCGACCAGCCCAGCGGCTTCAAGCGCAGCCACTAAAGTATTGAACTGACCATTCTCAGCGGCAATTTCAGCAATTGACGACTTCTTCTCACTGTAGCTCGAATAGTCTGAACCCTCTTTATTCCGCTCTCCACCATGATTATGGGCCATCGCGGCACCGCTCAAGGCAAGTAAAGATACTGTGGCAGTTGCAAGTACGTTACGCATTACGTTTTTCATGCTTTATCTCCTTCAATTTTCATGGTGACCATGATGTGCCGCGTGACAGATAGTGTCGAATGCACGGCTTAAATGGATTGGTCATGAAGGGTTACGCAGCAATCTGAGAATTGGACGTGTTTTGACGTCCCCTTACATTTTATTTACATTCAAGCGATTGGCAGGAAACGGAATTACATTCCGCTTCCCTCCGCTTGCAAACGCGCATTTTCAAGCGTTTCAGTCAGGGCTTCGCCAAGGTGCAGCGTGAGAATTTCACGGTACCGAGCGGTATTACGGTAGCCTCCATCCGCAGCAAAAAACGCAGTCATCATATCGACCCAGTCGTTGCTGTGCGGCATAATAATTCCAAAGGTTTCCCCGTGTTCGTCGGCAATAGCATGATGCCGGACCGGTTGTCCCTGCTCGACCGCACGCCAATAATTGTAGGCGTCAATATAACTGTAGACGTCGCCCGCCGCGGCCGCTTCAATAATTTGTGGATTCGACGTCGCTGGAAGGATATCCCGATCGGGCTGATATGCATCACGCAGCGCTTTCACGCGTGTCTCATGCAAAGTACCCGAAAAGCCCATAGGCTGAAGATCGGCAAATGCCTCGGTAAACTCGGCCCATTCACCCAACTCCGGAATATCGTCAGACGTAATGAGGACTGCAACATTGTTGAGGTAGGCAGGTGAAAATTGTAACTCTTGCCGGCGAGCCTCTGTAATAGTGACGTTGCCTAACCCAAACACCCCGCCATCCGCATCGACGATCCGTTGATAAAAACGTTGCCAGTTTTCTTCTTCGACAAACTCCAAATCAATGCGGGTTGCATGATAGCGTTCATACCAAGCGACAAAGTCGCGCATAATTTCAACTGTCACACCGGTTAATTCACCCGCCGCATTGGTATACGCAAACCCATCTGCTTCGACATAGAGCACGCGCAGCGTTGCATTGCCCAGTTGCCGTGCTTCGTGCAGTGTGGTCCCACGGTCTTCAGCAAGTACTGTTGGAGGTGACGATGGCGTGCAGGCGCTGATCGCCAGAGCCAACATCAAGGTGCCCAGGACTAATAGATGTTTCATGAAATATCCTTTCGCTGGTTAACGCAATGAGGCGTCTGCTCGCTCATCGCCAATTTGACTGAAATGGAATATGCAACCAAATCCTAGCATTATCGCCAGACGGCTTCATCTTTATTGGTTCAACTTGAATCCTTAATGCCCATATCATTTGAGGGTCGGTACAAGCCCCTAAAAACACCTCGGTCTCCCACACCTTAGATTCCGTCGACCGTGCGCCCCACTGCACGGGGATTCGACCCATATACATACTCTCGCCGACGATTTCGCTGCGTACAATTCTCGTGGGTTGACTCAACTCAAGTCGCAACTGAATGCGCGTTTCAAAGGGCATGTCAATGTGGGATGACCGCAAGGTCACTGTCCCTAAATCTTCTGCTTGCGAAACAGGCAGACGGCAATGATCGCTGCTATCCTCTTCAAACGTACAAAATACTACGGAAGTGCTATGAAATTCTGTTGGTGTACAACCCATCACGGTGATTAATGAACAAAGGATGACAAAAGCGTTAAATCCGTTTCGGATGGCTTGTATTAATTTTATACGTGAAGTAGGTAACATTTGTTAAAGCCTTTATTCGGCGAGATACAATCTCGTTACAGAATGCCGATTTGTTTGATCTCGGTCATGTGAATTGACGGCTAATACTCTGTATTTTCGGTCTTAAACCCCGTACAATTCGGCTAGGTTTCGTTCCCATGGGGTACCTCGATATAGCCTCGAGATATGACCTTCAGGGGACGATGTCGTAACCGATGTCCTGCAACCACAGCGGATTTAAAAATAATGAGTACAACTACCAATCAACCTGTCGAGTATAACCTGAAGGTGGTCAAACAGTTCACAATCATGACCCTCATTTGGGGCATAATTGGAATGGCGCTTGGGGTTTTGATCGCGGCTCAGCTTATCTGGCCTGCCCTAAACTTTGATACGCCTTGGCTTACCTATGGAAGGCTTCGTCCTTTGCACACCAACGCAGTTATTTTTGCATTCGGTACCAGTGCGTTGTTCGCAACAGCCTACTACATCGTGCAAAAAACCTGTCAAACACGATTGTTTTCCGACAAGCTTGCAGCCTTCACTTTTTGGGGTTGGCAGGCGGTCATCGTCGCTGCCGTCATCACCTTGCCACTGGGGATTACCACCAGTAAAGAATATGCCGAACTCGAATGGCCAATCTCGATTCTGATTCTGTTGGTGTGGGTCGCCTTTATTATTGTATTCTTTGGCACGCTTGCGATTCGCCGAACTTCGCACATTTATGTCGCGAATTGGTTCTACGGAGCCTTCATCATTGCTGTGGCTATGCTGCATATCGGGAACAACCTCGCAATTCCAGTATCATTTACCAAGTCATACTCAATCTATGCGGGTGCTGTCGATGCGATGATGCAGTGGTGGTACGGTCATAACGCGGTTGGCTTCCTGCTCACGGCAGGTTTCCTTGGAATGATGTATTACTTCGTTCCTAAGCAAGCCGAACGTCCGGTCTATTCATATCGGCTTTCGATCGTTCACTTCTGGGCATTGATCACGATTTACATCTGGGCAGGTCCGCACCACTTGCATTGGACCGCGCTACCAGACTGGGCTCAGAACGTTGGAATGGTCATGTCAGTTATCTTGTTCGTCCCATCCTGGGGGGGCATGATCAACGGAATTATGACCCTGTCAGGCGCATGGCATAAACTGCGAACGGATCCTATCTTGCGCTTCCTGATCGTCTCATTGTCGTTCTACGGCATGTCGACCTTTGAAGGGCCGATGATGGCAATCAAATCCGTCAACGCACTCTCCCACTATACAGACTGGACCATTGGTCACGTACACTCTGGCGCATTGGGTTGGGTTGCAATGATCACTATTGGGGCAATGTATCACCTGATCCCAATTTTATTTGAGCGCGAGCGGATGTACAGCATTCGGCTGATTAACACCCACTTCTGGTTGCACACTATTGGTGTGGTGCTGTACATCGTTGCCATGTGGATTTCGGGCGTCATGCAAGGTTTGATGTGGCGTGCCGTAAACGCGGATGGAACCCTCACGTACAGCTTCGTTGAAAGTTTGGAAGCATCGTATCCGTTCTACTTTGTCCGCTTCGTTGGAGGTGTCTTTGTAGTCGCCGGTATGTTGGTCATGGCGTACAACGTCTGGAAGACCATCCGGAGTGAGCAGGTTCGTGCCAGCGAACCGCTTGCGACGCAGCCGGCATAAGGAGACTGGATTATGAGTAAGAAAACAAACAATAAACATGAACTGGTTGAGAAGCACGTCGGTTGGCTCGCGGTCTTTGCGATTATCGCCATCTCAATCGGTGGATTAGTAGAAATCACACCGCTTTTGTTCCAAAAACAGGTTCAAGAACCCGTAAAGAACTTACGGCCATTGACCGCACTGGAACTCGAGGGCCGCGATATCTACATTCGTGAAGGCTGTGTCGGGTGCCACAGCCAAATGATTCGTCCCTTCCGCGCGGAAACCGAGCGTTACGGACACTATTCAGTAGCCGGCGAATCGGTTTGGGACCATCCGTTTTTGTGGGGTTCGAAGCGAACCGGTCCTGATCTGGCCCGAGTTGGGGGTCGCTACAGTGATGAGTGGCATTACGTCCACTTGATCGACCCGCGTGCGGTAGTTCCGGAATCGAATATGCCTGCATACCCTTGGCTCGCAGAAAACGTCCTCGATGGTCGTCACACCGAGCGGAAAATGCGTGCAATGCAGACACTTGGTGTCCCATACACAGATGAGGAGATCGAAGGTGCAGGCGAGCGTGTGCGCGGCAAAACAGAAATGGAAGCCTTGATTGCCTATCTCCAACAACTTGGCACAGCGTTGAGGTAATTTATGGGCGGTCCAGGGTTTCAAGCACTGTATACGCTACTGGTGTTCGGCGTCATCCTCATCGTAATCGTATGGGCGTACTGGCCGAAGAATAAAGATAAATTTGAGCGCAAGGGCGAGTCGATTTTCGAAGAAGGCGAGATCGACCGCAAACCCGAGCGCCGTAAGCAGGAGTCTGACAAAGATGAGTAGCTTCTGGAGTTGGTGGATTATCGTCCTCACATTGGGTTCATTTGTAGCTATAGCTGCCCTCCTCTGGTGGAACATGAAGAATTTCACCGATGTCGAGGAAGGAGAATCCATGGGGCATGAGTTCGATGGCATTATCGAACTGAACAACCCACTGCCGCGCTGGTGGACCATCCTATTTTGGGTCTGCTTGGCGTGGGGATTACTGTATCTTCTGCTCTATCCGGGCCTCGGAAACTTCCAAGGATTGCTCGGTTGGTCGAGTTCAAACCAACACGTGCGTTCACTGGAGGAGTCTCGGCAAGCTACACTCGAAGCGCGTGAAGCAGGTCTTTATGTCGCTTACGATCGCGAGCGTGCCCGCGCAGAAGAGCAATATGGCCCAATCTTCCAGCAATATGCTTCGCTTGAAATCGAAGAGATTGCACAGAATCGTGAAGCGGTGCGGATTGGACAGCGTCTATTTTTACAAAACTGTGCACAATGCCACGGTTCAGACGCACGGGGTTCCCTCGGGTTTCCAAACCTTACAGACGGCGTGTTTAACTGGGGAGGTTCAGCGGAACACATCTACACCACACTGATGGAAGGACGGGTAGGTGAAATGCCCTCTTTCTACGACCAGCTTGGCGAACAAGGTATTCGTGAGATGACGGCCTACGTTCTATCGTTAAGCGGCCGGACCGTTGACCGTGATTTAGCACGTGCCGGGGAAGAAAACTGGGTCGTTTGTGCGGCCTGTCATGGGCCTGATGGTCGCGGCAATATCGCGCTAGGCGCCCCTGACTTAACAAATAACGTATGGCTCTATGGTGGTTCACAGCGAGCTATCGAAGAAACACTTCGATATGGTCGAAATGGGGTCATGCCGCGTTGGGATTCAATCCTCGGAGAAGACAAAGTGAAAATTCTCTCGGGGTACATTTTAAGCCTCAACGCAGAATAAGTAGTTTATTCATACAAACGCCTTAGACGGCAATGGAAAGCCCCGGCATCCGGGGCTTTTTTTTAGTAAGGAGTTCGGGTTTATGGCAGTGAATACCCAACAGAAAACCCCTTGGTACAGAGTTGGCTGGGTGTGGTACATCATTTTTATGAAATTTGCGGTCATTACCGCCTGTATCATTACCGCGATTCTTATCTATCGGAATCCAGTATCAATGGTCGTTGATGACTACTATCGGGAAGGACGCTCAATCAACCTGCAACTACAGCGCGTTGCTGAAGCAGAAGCGCGTGATATTTCGTTCTACATGGATATTAGCGATGACCAAGTTACGGTTCGATTCCGGAGCGGCGAAGCAGAAGATAATGCAGCGTTGCGAGTAACCTTTTATCATCCCACCATGCATGATTTTGATTTCGAGCTTTTAATGCCTCGCAGTGGTGATGGAAACTATCGTCAAGCGCTTCCAGAGCCTATTGCAGGCCATTGGCGAGTGGATATTGAACCGATTAATCAAATCTGGCGTGTGAGCCAAAATATTCACTTGCCCTCCCCTGGGACGATCGAAATTCTTCCGGTCAATTACGGGATATAAGAGGCGTGTATCGTGGCTGAGGCAACTGTAAATGAGATGGGGCAAGCGACCTGTTTTCATTGCTTTGAACCGGTCCCACGAGGACTTGAACTCACAGTACGGATTGATGGTGCTGCACAACCTATGTGTTGCTATGGCTGTCAATCCGTCGCGCAAACGATCGTTGATCAGGGCCTCACACACTTCTACAAATATCGCGACACCAGCACCGCCACCCCGGCCCTGATCCCAGATGAACTTCAGCAGATTCAAGCACAACTTAAACAATATGATGATCCTGACATTCAGCGTGAGTTCGTAAAAAGTACCGAACATACCCAAATGGCCACACTCGCCATTGAAGGCATGACCTGTGCCGCTTGTGCTTGGCTGATCGAAAAACAGCTCTACCATATTCAGGGGGTTCTAAAAGTCGTGGTCAACTCGACCACCGAGCGCGTGCAAGTGGAATGGGATCAACGACACACGCAGCTGAGCCAGATTTTAAGTGCTATCTACGCGGTGGGCTATAAAGCGCTCCCCTTTCAACAAGCCGATCTCGAAGCGAGTTATGAACGGAAGCGTAAAGGATATATCCGTCGTTTAGGAGTCGCTGGAATTGCCTCAATGCAGACCATGATGGTGGCATTCGGCTTGTACTACGAAGATATTGATGAAACGACAAAGCTGTATTTTTGGTGGGTTTCATTGCTATTTACAGCGCCGGTCATTGTGTACAGTTGCCAACCTTTTTTTGCGAATGCGATTCGCGCATTAAAAGCACGGACGTTAAACATGGATGTGCCCGTTGCACTTGCCATGGCCATCATGTTTATTGCAAGTTTTTATGCCACAGTGACCGACACCGGTGAAGTCTATTACGAATGTGTCACCATGTTTGCGTTTTTCTTGTTGTCCGGTCGATTCCTTGAGCTCCAGGCGCGCCACAAAGCACTCGCGAATGCCGCAAATTTAATGAAACTCATTCCCGCAATCGCGGAACGAGAGGCTCCCGACGGCTCTTGGTCGCAAGTCATGGTGAAATATCTGGAAACTGGCGATCGCATTCGTGTTCGACCCGGCGACACGATTCCGGTAGATGGCACACTTGAAACCGCACAAGCATGGTGCGATGAGGCGATGCTTACTGGCGAAAGTCGCCCTGTAGCGAAGCAGCAAGGCGATACAGTTTATGCAGGTGCCATCAATCAAGAGCAAGCCATCACCATTCAGGTAGCAGCCACCCGACAAGACACATTGCTCTCAGGGATTATCGCATTGCAGGACAGTGCAATGGAGCAAAAACCCAAGTTCGTTCGCATCGCTGATGTCGTTGGGCGCTACTTCATTGGCGCTATGCTGATCGTCTCCCTTCTGACCTATACTGGATGGCTTTTCGTCGATCCGGATCGGGCATTCTGGGTTACCCTCGCAGTATTGGTGGCAACCTGTCCTTGCGCATTATCTCTCGCCGCACCCACCGCAATGAGTGGGGCGGTCAGCCGCCTCAACCGAACCGGTATTCTTCTAAAGCAAGCGGTCTTGGTGGAGCGGGTCCCTCACATGAAGACGCTTTGTGTGGACAAAACAGGTACCCTTACGAAGGGAAAGTTTGCCCTGATTCAACAGTGGTATTTGCGTTCGGAGCTCGACGAAACCTGGGTTATGCAAATGGCAGCAGCGCTTGAAGCGAGCTCGGAGCATCCCTTAGCACGACCGTTCATCCAAGCTGCTGCCCCGCTCTCAGGAGTGACCACCGAAAATGTACCCGGTTCCGGCATTGAGGGGGTGCATGGTGCGTCCCGTTATCGGTTAGGTAACCAATCCTTTGTGGAAGGATTGTCCGGTCCGCTTACAGCCCCGTCACCGTCAGCAAACGTTTTTCTGGGCGATGCGCATGGACTCATCGCCGCATGGCAAGTGGATGATGAAGTTCGCGAAGGCGCTCGGGACGCAATTCAATGGGCCCAGTACTCTGGTATGAATGTCGTGATGTTGACGGGCGATTCACACGCGCGTGCTCACGCGCTTGCCCAAGCGCTTGGAATTGATCGTGTTTTTGCAGAACTAAAGCCGGACGACAAACTCCACCATCTTGAACAGCTTCGGACTGAAGGTCCGGTTTTGATGATCGGCGATGGAATTAATGATGGACCAGTCCTTGCAGCAGCGGATGGTTCGATCACGTTTGCTTCTGGGAGCGACCTTGCACAATCAAGCAGCGATGTTGTCTTCTTAACCGGTGATTTTTCCGCTTTAAAACGTCTGCAGCAGACCTCACTCAAGACCAAGGCCATTATTCGACAAAATTTCGCATGGGCTTTAGGGTACAATCTAACCATTCTGCCGCTCGCCATTACTGGATTTGTCGGACCGCTGTTGGCAATGTTGGGCATGTCAATCAGTTCGTTGATTGTCGTGTCGAATTCCCTTCGGTTAATGAAACGGGCCAAATAAGGAGCGTCCTTGTGGAGATTTTACATCTGATGGTTCCAATTGCGGTGATCCTCGTGATCATTGCCATCGCCCTCTTCTTTTGGGCCGTTCGGACGGGGCAGTTTGATGATCTCGAACGCCAGGGCTTCAATATTCTTTTGGACGAAGAGCAAAAGAAGCCAATGAAGCACGCAGAGAAATCAGAGGACGAAGACGAAGCAGCCAGCCGGAACCGAAACAAATCCTCACAATTAATTGAATCTGCCGAGGATTCATCCACCCAGAAATGCGAAAAAAACCGTGAGTGACACCCTTCCGTTCTTATTGACAGCCCTGGTGATGGGTTTAGTGGGTAGCGGACACTGCTTAGCGATGTGCGGTGGGCTTGCGGCAGCGATGGGGTTAAAGCAAACGCCCTTTCGCCTATTCCTATACAACGTAGGGCGAATCGTCAGTTATGTGATTGCGGGAGCCATTGTTGGCGCAGCGTTGTTCTCAGCCGCGAGTCTCTACCCCAGCCTCCTGATTGGCTTACGCATCCTGGCTGGTACCTTTATGCTACTCATCGGGATCTACATCATCGGTTGGCGCCAAGTTCTTGTCTGGGTGGAACGCGGTGGCGCTATCCTCTGGCGTGGTTTACAACCATTGGCACGTCGACTCCCGCCCCAACGCGCTGCGCATCATGTGTTTCTTGCCGGCATGTTGTGGGGCTGGTTACCATGCGGACTTGTCTATTCTGCTCTTGCCTGGTCAGCGATGGCAGCACACCCAATGCAAGGCGCAGCTTTTATGCTCGCTTTTGGTGCCGGAACGCTCCCATCAATGTTTCTTACCGGTATATTGAGTCATCGACTCCAGGTTTTTTTGCGTTCATACGGCTTTCGTTGGATTGCAGGGCTTTTTATGATCGGATACGGTATACTCACATTAGGAATTGCTGTTAAACAGCTGCATCATTTTGCATAGCACAGCATCGTGGGGACACGTTCATGAACCGCTCAACTAACTTGATCAATCATATTAATTGCCAGAACTGTAGCATTAGTCAGTTGTGTCTACCCTTTACTCTTGACCAAAGCTCCATGGAACGCCTTGATGCGATGATTGAACGTAAGCGCCCCTATCAACGTGGAGATGCGCTCTATCGCGCGGGCGAAAAGTTAGAAAGCCTTTTTGCAGTGCGATCGGGGAGCGTGAAAAGTTATGCCTTGAATGATCATGGCGAGCTGCAAATCACAGCATTTCACCTTCCAGGAGACCTTGTCGGATTTGAGGCAATCAGCGACGGCAAACATCATGGTTATGCTGAAGCAATGGAAACCTCGATGATCTGTGAAATTCCATTTGAAAACCTAGAAACATTGAGCGGAAATGTACCAGCGCTGCGTCGACAACTGATGCGCTTAATGAGCGAAGAAATCAATGCCGATAAGCGCATGCTTACGCTGCTGAATACGCGAACGGCCGAACAACGTCTTGCAACCTTCTTGGTTGAACTTTCGGCACGGTTTCGTGCGCGTGGACTCTCCTCGCGCGAATTCCGCCTCACCATGACACGCGCTGAAATTGGCAATTATTTAGGGCTAACCGTCGAAACGGTAAGCCGTCTTTTCGGCAAGTTCCAAAAACAATCCCTGATTGCAGTGGAAGGACGTTTGGTGCAAATTATTGAAGCTGAGGCATTAAGCGAAACTGCTGGGCTATCCCCGACCGCGTGTCTCTAACACGCCTTCCATATTCCATTCAAACCGAGCATCCCCGAGTGGCTGCAACAGATTTTTTTTACAACTATCTGTATAAAAATTCGCAGATTTCTTGTCAGCTGTCGGCGGGCTTGACTACACTTATTTGAAACAAGATCCCCTTTGAGGAGTCAGCGATGTTTCAGAAATTACTCGTTGTTTTGGAGCCGGCCGAAGAAACCCAAAAAGCGCTTGCTCGCGCGCTGCATATTGCCCGACTGCAACCCGCCAAGCTTACCCTATTCGTTTCTATTTACGATTTCGCATACGAAATGACCACGATGCTCTCGGGTGAAGAGAGAGAACAAATGCGGCAAAGTCTGATACGCGACCAAGAAGCCTGGGTAAAAAGTTGCCTCGAGGGCTACGAAACGCAACAACATGAAATTGATATCGTTGTGGTGTGGCACCACCGCCCCTTTGAAGCCATTATCCGCCATGCAATTCAAGGCCAGTATGACCTCATTGTTAAAGGTACACGAAAGCACGACACGCTCCAAAGTGTGATCTTCACCCCAACAGACTGGCATTTACTGCGCAAAGCCCCGAGTCCCGTCTTACTAGTAAAAGACCATGATTGGCCACAACACGGCAGTGTGCTTGCCGCAGTCAATGCAGCTTCGGATAGCAAGGTCCATCAAACGCTGAACCGGAAGATCCTAAAAGCAGCAGGTTATATAAGCAAAAAACTCAACTCACATTTACATTTGGTTAACTGCTTTCCGGGCGCGCCCGCCTCTATAGCCGTTGAAATACCTGAGTTTGATACCTATCAGTATCAAGCGAGCGTGCGGGAGCATCATGAAAACTCATTATTAGATATCGCGAAAGAAGTGGACGTGGATTTTGCCGGATTGCACCTCCGTGAAGGCCTGCCAGACGACGAGGTCCCGCGGGTGGCAAATGAGCTTGATGCTGAGCTTGTCGTGCTCGGAACCATTGGCAGAACCGGCATCACAGCAGCCCTGCTCGGAAACACCGCAGAGCATGTTATTGAGCAACTGAATTGCGATTTGCTCGCAGTGAAGCCCGAAGGTTTTAAGTCTCCCCTCGCCCGTGACGACGAGGCATCGTAACCGACACCGTATTGCCACAGACAAGGGCCGGCAGGTATACTAGCCGGCCTTTTTGTGGTCATAGCCTGAGCGAGTTACAGCATGTCTTTAGAGCAGTCTGACGTGGTCGATACGCGTCCTAAACAACGCCAATCCTATCGAGTGAATAAGCTGGAAAAGCGTATCCGTCGCGCGACAGGTCAGGCGATCGAAGATTTTGGCATGATCCAAGATGGTGATCACATTATGGTGTGTTTGTCGGGTGGGAAGGATAGTTACACCCTTCTCTCGACACTGCGTTACATGCAGCGCGTAGCGCCCATTAAATTTACCCTTGTTGCTGTAAACCTGGATCAAAAGCAACCGGGGTTTCCCGAGCACGTTCTACCAGAATACTTACAGGCTGAGGGTGTCGATTATCGGATCGTTGAGGAAGACACCTACAGTATTGTGAAGGACAAAATACCCGAGGGGAAAACAACCTGTGCGTTATGCTCTCGCTTGCGTCGTGGCATTCTCTACAAGACCGCAAAAGCATTGGGAGCAACGAAGATCGCATTGGGCCATCACCGTGATGATATGATCGAAACCATGCTTCTGAATATGTTTTATGGCGGTACGTTAAAGTCTATGCCGCCTAAACTTGTCAGTGATAACGGCGAGCATGTGGTCATCAGACCCCTTGCCTATGTCCGCGAGAAGGACATCGCCGCCTATGCGAAAGCAATGAACTACCCAATTATTCCGTGCAATTTATGTGGTTCTCAGGAAAATCTCCAACGCAAAGTCATCAAAGAGATGCTGCACACCTGGGATCGACAGTACCCAGGACGCATCGAGAGCATGTTCCGAGCCATGACGAATATTGTTCCAAGTCACCTCGCAGATGCGCAACTCTTCGATTTCCGTGGTTTACAACGCCCGGAGGATTTCCAAGGTGAAGGTGACCTTGCCTTCGATGAAACACCGATTGACGATCCGACGCGTTTCTTAACTGAAGATGATCGTGACGGCATCGAACCACAGCAGGGAATTCAAATTACCCAACTTTGATTCGTAATACATTCAAAGAATCAGCAAAAAGCGCGGAAATCCGCGCTTTTTTGTTTGTGAAGCTGCCTAGTGTCGATCAGTGTAAGAAGGTAGAGCGAGCGTCTTGAATAATTGCCCGATTCACGCGGATCATTTGATTGAGTTCGGCGATATAATCCTCACCGCGCTCCGAATAAGCTAAAAGGCCCAAGGTGAGGGGTTGTGCGGTAATCGGCAGATCTTGTCGACGCAAATCCGCACGGATCGCACGGAGATCTTGGTAAGCTGGGTGCGTATTGAGATTACGAATGTAGGCCCGCACCGAGGCTTCAACCGACTCAAAATATTGTACTTCGTGAATTGCACCGTCAGGACGCGCGGCCGGCACGATTCCACACCCCTGAGTCCAGCACCATTGCCCAAAGAAGTTCCGTGCATCCAGCGCAAACCGTGATGTTCCCCACCCGGATTCATTAGCCGCTTGAATCAGTACGAGCGTATCGGGGATCATATCAACGCGACGCAAAAGCGTGGCTATCTTTTCATCCCGACTGCGTGTGGTCACTCGGTAATACCGCGCCATATCGTTCAACCAACGCTGATCAGCGCTTGAGAGGGTTTGGCGAGTACGGTGTTTTTGCGCAATCCGCTCGAGATGACGACGCTGCTCGAGTAAAAGAGCATTTTCGTAATCAATCGCAGGCAATAAATATAAGAAGAACTCAATTTTACGCTCATTCACATCGTGAATTGCCGCAAAGTCAGGAACATCCGTCGTAAATTCGGGAAATCTGGGTTGCACCGGCGGTAAGCGTTCAGAGACTGAAACCGTGTATGGCGAATCACGGTCCGTGCGATCATCCTGAAGATAGAATGGTACATACAGCGCCGCCGCAATAACAATTGCGGCGGTCACATAAAATACAGTTTGTTTTATTGATTTCGCGATCATAAAACCTTCGAATAATTGCTTCGTCGATGCCTATTATACACGAAATTTACGGACGAAAATCCTCACTTGTGCTTTCATCCGTTTCTTCTGTGGGCGGCTGTGAATCGTCAGACATTTCAGATTTTTCTGACGTGACGTTGAAGAGAATTCGATAAATCTCAGCGATAGCAAAGAATTGCAGCGGGACCAGACGAGTAAAGATGATATAGGCTAGCACAACCCCACCTGCGACTCCCACAAACATTCCCACCTGTCCGGCCTGCGCAAAGTTCGAGAGAATCACCGCACCGAACCCAACGAGTAGATACAAGACAAACATGACAAAATGCAGCATAAAAAAGGTACCAAAATGTTTGGTCACCAGCTGTATCGAACCAATAAAGGCAGCAAAGGGTTTCGCACGATAAATGGCGGCCATGGGCACCGCGAGCGTAAATAGGATATGCGCGGCAATTAACCATGGAATAGCAATCATGTGCGGAAGAAGAAAGCCCACATTCGACACAATGGCAGTCAAAATTGACACACCGATGATACTCCATGGGTTGCTAAAGAATTGAAAAAAGTCCTCTCGGTTCGGCTTATCCAATAACGTTGTTTTCAACGCGACATACGTAAGCCCACCAACGCATGGGGCAAGAATCAATACTTGCACCGATGTATTCAAAATAGCCTGCACCGAGCCATCTGCTTCAATCCCCAGAACTCTCACGAGAGCGGCAACTAATATCAGGGCAGCAAAGAGAATCACGGCCGTCCATGCGACGGAACCAACAAATGGAGAGCGACGTTCTTTCACATGCTTGTAGGCCGAACGAAAGATCGCATTGATGTCGAGTTTCTCTTTAAATTGAACCGCGTGTTGGTAGGACCCCTGATATTTTTCGGTCATTCGATGCCTCTGGCGTATGGTCATGTTGTTATTTGCCCTATGGTACAATGCAATGGCAGGTTCGCAAAACCGAATTCAAAGAGAATGTTCAATCATGCAGAAATACCCAAGCCGCCAGCGCTCACGCGCGGTGTCCCGAGACAAGGGGCCGCAAATCATCGTACTCCTGAACAAACCAATGAACGTACTCTGCCAATTCACGGGAGAACCGACTGATACCACCTTGAAGGATTTCATTCCCATTCCGGGGGTGTATCCAGCCGGTCGGCTGGATAAGGATTCAGAGGGATTATTGGTGCTAACCAACAGCGGACCGTTGCAAGCCCGTATCAGTGACCCGAAGTTCCAAAAGCGTAAAACCTATTATGTGCTGGTCGAGGGAGAGCCTACATCGGACGCATTAACGGTATTGCGCAGAGGCGTGCCGTTGAAAGACGGTCAAACGCGCCCTGCCATTGTCGACATTGTCGATCCGCCATCCTGGCTATGGGAGCGCAATCCACCTGTGCGCTTTCGTAAACACATCAAAGATACCTGGCTACGACTGACGATCAGTGAGGGGAAGAACCGTCAGGTCCGACGGATGACCGCGCATATTGGTCACCCCACCCTTCGATTGATTCGATATCAAATTGGCGAATGGACCCTTGATGGATTGGCACCGGGAGAATATCGGCAAATCACAGTTTAACTGGCCGTAAGCCATGAAAAAGTGGTAAAATCCGCTCCCATTATTGAAATGCATATTCGTCCAAGCAACCCCATTTCCGTTTAGGACTAAAGAATACGAGCCCCATGAACCAAACAGCTTCAGACAACTCAAGTAAACGCGTCATCGTCGGCATGTCCGGCGGGGTCGACTCTTCGGTATCCGCTTATTTGCTTCTCCAGCAAGGCTATCAAGTCGAAGGACTGTTTATGAAGAATTGGGAAGAAGATGACACCGATGAATATTGCGCTGCGGCGACGGATCTCGCCGATGCCGAAAAAGTGTGTGAGGCACTCGGTATCGAGCTCCATACGGTTAATTTTGCTGCCGAGTACTGGGATAATGTCTTCGAGCATTTTCTAACTGAGTACAAAGCGGGTCGGACGCCCAATCCCGACATTATGTGCAACAAGGAAATCAAGTTCAAAGCGTTCCTTGAGTTCGCCGCCGAGGCACTTGGGGCCGATTACATCGCTACCGGCCATTATTGCCAGCGCCGGCTTGGCGATGATGGCAAATGGCAGCTCATCCGGGGGCGTGACCACAATAAAGACCAGAGTTACTTCTTGTATACACTCTCGCATGAGCACATTGCACAAACCTTATTTCCGGTCGGAGCGCTTGAAAAGTCCGAGGTCCGCGCAATCGCAGAGGCGCAAGGGTTGGTTACAGCCGACAAAAAAGACTCCACAGGAATTTGTTTTATTGGCGAACGGAAATTTAAGGATTTTCTGCAGCAATATCTTCCCGCCAAGCCCGGCGCGATCGTCAGCGTGAATGGCGACACGCTTGGAACGCATGAAGGACTTATGTACCACACGATTGGTCAGCGTAAAGGACTGCATATTGGCGGCTTAGCAAATGCGTCCGATGATCCTTGGTATGTGGTCGATAAGAACGTGGCCAGTAATGAATTGATCGTCGCACAGGGCGCACAGCACCCTCGTTTGTTTTCCGATGGTTTGGTGGCGGGTCAGTTACATTGGGTTAATCGCGAAACCCTCGCCGAGCCGATTCGTTGTGTAGTCAAAACACGTTATCGACAGCAGGATATCCCCTGCCAAATTGAACCGATTTCCGATCAGCAAATCCGCGTGCTATTTGATGAGCCAGTGGCCGCGGTTACGCCGGGTCAATCCGCTGTATTTTATCAAGGGGATGTGTGTCTCGGCGGTGGTATCATCGAGCAACGCATCACAGACTTTGAGGTAGCGTTGTGACCGATCACAATAATGAACAACGAAATACCGCTGACGTGCCTCTCGAACCGCAGGCCCAACAGACGTTGCCTAGTATTTGGCACGAACGGATGCTGGCTTTTGGCGGTATATGCTTAGCCGCAATTTGCGCTCAACAACTCGCGCGTCGGGGCGAAGTGTTTCCCGAAGAGTACAGCGAAACATTGATTCATAGTTTACTCGAAACCGATCCAGACAATACCCTCGCTGTTTATCGCTCAGTAAAATCACTCCAACCAGCGTTGCGCATGTTACTCGGCCAGTTGAATGGGCAAGGTGCAAAAGATGTTGAGCAAACCCGATATGTCGTCGGCATCCTCGCACTTGAGCGGCATTTGGTAAAAAATCCCGATGCCCTGGCAACCTTAGGCCGTGGTCTCACACAAATTAAGCGACAGCGTGATGAATTCGATTTCGACGCGTACCGGATTATTGAACATCTCGGGAAGTTGTACAGTGATGTGATCAGCCCCATCGGGCCACGGATTCAGGTCAATGGAAAACCAGAGCATTTGCAAAAGCCGGAAGTGCAACATCATATCCGGGCGATGTTATTGGCCGGCATTCGCAGTGCCGTTTTATGGCGTCAATTGGGCGGAAAACGCCGACAGATTATTTTTTCGCGGAAACGATTGCAACGGGCGATCGAAGACCTTTTAAACATGTAACGATAACCACCGATGCGCCCATCGGTTGGGCGTACCGACCCCTAACGATGGAGTTTTACTGATGGCAAGCTCGGCCCCACTCGCACTCTCTGAATTAACGGCAATTTCTCCGGTCGACGGCCGCTATGGTTCAAAAACCAGTGCTTTACGTCACTATGTGAGCGAATACGGATTAATTCACCAGCGCGTCCTTGTGGAAGTTCGTTGGCTGCAAAAACTCTCCACCATTGAGGCAATTAAAGAAGTTCCAGCCCTCAGTGATGAAGCCCATGCGTTCCTCGACACAATCGTGAATCAATTCAGTGAAGCGGACGCCGCCCGTGTGAAAGAAATCGAGCGAACGACCAACCACGACGTTAAAGCGGTTGAATATTTCCTGAAAGAGAAAGTAGCGAGTCACGCAGAGCTAAACGCAGTGAGCGAATTTATTCACTTTGCGTGCACGTCCGAGGATATCAACAACCTCTCCCATGCCTTGATGTTAACGCAAGCGGCTGAACGCGTGGTGTATCCGTTACTTCAGCAAATCCTTACGGCGTTAGCCACCCATGCGAAGTCCTATCGCAGCATTCCCATGATGGCGCGAACCCATGGTCAACCCGCAACTCCGACCACCATGGGGAAAGAATTCGCGAACGTTGCTGTGCGTTTTGATCGTCAATTTTCGGGCTTAAAACAGGTTAAGTTCTTGGGCAAGATCAATGGAGCTGTCGGGAATTACAACGCGCACCTCAGTGCCTACCCCGATGTAGATTGGCACCAGATTGCTGGTGAGTTTGTGGCATCCTTGGGCTTAACATGGAATGCATACACAACGCAGATTGAACCTCATGACTACATTGCCGAGTGGTTTGATGCACTTTGCCGAATCAATACCATTCTCATCGACCTTGACCGGGATGTGTGGGGCTACATTGCGCTCAATCACTTTAAGCAGAAAACGATCGAAGGCGAAGTGGGCTCTTCCACGATGCCTCATAAAGTGAACCCGATTGACTTTGAGAATTCAGAGGGAAATCTTGGGATCGCGAATGCAATCCTCGGTCATCTTTCGGCAAAACTCCCCGTTTCACGCTGGCAGCGAGATTTAACGGACTCGACAGTTTTACGTAATTTAGGCGTTGGCTTGGGTTACGCGGTGATTGCCTATCAAGCAACACTTAAGGGCTTGAGCAAACTTGAGGTGAATGAAGCCGCACTGCGCACTGAGCTGGATCAGAATTGGGAGCTATTGGCGGAGCCCGTTCAAACCGTTATGCGTCGCTATGGTATTGAGCAGCCTTATGAGAAGTTAAAAGCGCTCACGCGAGGGAAACGGATTACACAAGCGGCCTTGGCGGATTTTATTGATAGCCTAAACTTACCAGATACGGTCAAAGCCGAACTGAAGCAACTAACACCTGCAAATTACATTGGCCGTGCGGTCGCTTTTGTCGATGAATTGCCAAGTTATCTGGAAAATCATGCATGAATGAAACCGATTACGTACTAAATCAACACATATTTGATGCGGTTCGCTTTTTAAAAGAGAATTGGCAACAGAAACCGGTGGTAATTCGCGGGGCGTTCCTGGACTTTCACGATCCCATTAGTCCCGAAGAACTCGCCGGACTTGCAATGGATTCTGGCGTTGATTCTCGCTTGGTCATTCAAAAGGATGACCAATGGAACGTGGTGCACGGTCCGTTTGAGCATTTCAATGATTTACCAGAGCAGCATTGGAGCCTTTTGGTGCAAGCGGTCAATGAACATGTGCCTATTGCGCAGGATCTCCTTCGGGCGTTTCGGTTTCTCCCCGATTGGCGAATTGATGATTTAATGGTTAGCTATTCCACGCCCCACGGCGGTGTTGGGCCTCATGTGGATCAGTATGACGTGTTTATTATTCAAGGCCTTGGACGTCGACGTTGGCAAGTGGGAGCGAAGCAAACTCTCAAAACGGTCCTCCCCCATCGGGACTTGAAGCAAACAGAGGCTTTTGAGCCCATCATTGATGCAATGCTTGAACCGGGCGATATGATTTATATCCCAGCCGGCTTTCCTCATGCGGGAGCAAGTGAGTTACCCAGTCTAAATTATTCGGTCGGCTTCCGGGCCCCAAGCCAAGCTGAACTTCTCAGTGCGCTTGCCGATTACGCCTTGGATAAAGAAAAACTTCAAAAGCGCTTTGAAGACCGACTGGAGGATACTTTGAATCCTGAAGGCAATGGCCTTCCAGAGTTCGATCCATGGCATTTTGCTCCATTGCACACTGCGGGTTTTAAACAGCTGCTATTGGAAGCACTGCAAGACGATACGCTGTTGCATGATGTGTTGGCTGAGTTTCTCTCGAAAAACCCGCGTCCTCCCCTACCTGAGTGGCCAGAGCGCCCGGTTCTTGAAGCGAGCTTGGAATATCAACTCGCGCAATATCCGCTGCTTTTTAAAGCAATCGGCGTTCGCATGATCACGACGGAGAAAGACGGCATGATCCATGCCGTCGTTCAAGGGCAATGGTATCCATTAGACGAAGATGCCGAAGATCTCTTTGGAGTTCTCTGTGACATGAGTGATTGTATCGACACCCATACGCTCTCCGAATATCTGGAGAGTGCCGCGGCGCGTCACCTTTTGTGTGGACTTCTGAATGAGGGACTATTCGTGCTCGGTACCGACGATGACGACGATAGTCCGGGGGAAGATATCACTCAATAGGACTCGGTATTCTTTGAGGAAACAGAAACAGACCCACTTTGTTCAGGTCTGTTTCTTATGCTGTTACTTCCACAGTTGCTCGTTATCAACCAGCTCATAACAGGCTTCGGCATGATTCACGAGGACTTCCGCAAACTTCCGCTCCGTCTCATTCGGTTGCGATTGCAAAATTTCCTCTGCACGAACTTGCCAGCGCAGACTGAAGTGACGCAGTGCATCGCGCGCGTCTTTTGCCACTTTCGCATCCACATGATCCGTGGGGACCACGCCACTAATCGCCCATACTTTGTCAGTCAGTCCCCGTAAAGAAAACTTCCAAACCGCAATATGCGGCGCGAGGTAGCGGCTCTCTTTGGTTAACACCTGATCTGTTAGAATGCCCTTTTCAGCAAGATAACCATTGGCTTTTTGAAACTGTTCCCGTACCCAATTGTTCATTTCTTGCTCGGATAATGCTGCTTGCTGACTCATGGTTATCTCTCACTACTTTTTACAATCCCTCTCGGCGTGGAGGGTAACATTTAACTAACAAACGAGCCTCGCATATTAGCAGGCTTTAGCGCTGAGGAAAACTCCCGGATCCGCGTAAAAGTGCGCGCTAGAGCGGCTGTGGACGGACCAGAATGGTGTAAAGACAAGTTGATAGTCGAGAGAAAAAAATCGTCTGGTTTTTGTTATACGGTAACTGGTAACAGTTTACGTAAAGTGGTAGTTTACGCTCCGATTTTATGTCAAAGGCACGAACGGAAAATCTATCCGAGTGTCGAAGACGATCTAAGACAACAATGAGGTTAGCCGCTATGGCGCTATTCGAGCATATTGAATATGACAATCACGAGCAAATCGTGTTTTGTCATGACAAAGTTACTGGATTAAAGGCGATTATTGCAGTGCACGATACTACGATGGGCCCGGCCCTCGGTGGTACTCGGATGTGGAACTACGCAAACTCTGATGAAGCACTCACAGACGTTTTGCGCCTCTCTCGTGGCATGACCTACAAAAGCGCCTTGGCAGGATTGCCGCTCGGTGGTGGCAAGGCAGTTATTATTGGTGATGCCAAGAAAGACAAAAGCGAAGCCTTTTTCAAAGCATACGGTCGCTTTGTAAACTCGTTGGGCGGAAAGTATATCACGGCTGAAGACGTGAACATTCGCACCGCCGATATCGACATCGTGGCAACAGAAACTCCGTTTGTTGCAGGAACTGCGGAAAAAGCTGGTGACCCATCACCACACACTGCGCTTGGCTCTTACTTAGGCGTAAAGGCAGCGGCTAAACACGCATTTGGCAGTGATAGCTTAAAAGGGCTGCGTGTTTCTGTGCAAGGTGTCGGCGCGGTTGGTTTCGATTTTGCCAAATATCTCGCAGAAGAAGGCGCCGTGTTGTTTGTCTGTGACGTCAATCAAGAAAGTGTTGACCGCGCAGTCAACGAGCTTGGCGCAACTGCCGTGAGCATCGACGATATCTACGACCAAGAGGTCGACATCTATGCGCCTTGTGCTCTCGGTGCAACGGTCAATGACAGCACGCTGAAGCGTATCAAAGCGAAAGTTATCGCAGGAAGCGCAAATAACCAATTAGCAACCCCTGCGCATGATCGCATCGTCAAAGAGATGGGTATTTTGTACGCACCGGATTACGTCATCAATGCGGGCGGTGTTATTCATGTGTGTTCAGAAGCGGCTAATTTCACCCTTGAAGAAACCTCGTCGCGCATCAAGAATATCTACAACACCCTCGATAAGATCTTTACGCGAGCGAAGGATGAAGATCGTCCAACCGGTGAGATTGCGGATGAAATGGCCCGCGAGATCCTTGCGAAGAAGCTTGCAGAAAAGAAAGCAGCGCTGTAAGACCTCTTTCTCATCGCTTGATATGAAGTACCAAAAAGCCAACCCTCAGGTTGGCTTTTTTTGTGGCGGACCAACGTCCGAAGGAAGGCAGATTCCGCGTCCCTAGCGCCTAGTATGCATCCCGTGAAAGACGTTTGGCGATTAGTTCAATAGGATGCTGTAGTGTGTTCTTCGTCATCCGCTTGCTCTGACACCGGCATGAAAAACCCGTTGCGACCGTTATTTTCTCAGATGCTAATTTCGGCGCCCAACTCATCTCCCACAGCTTTTTACTCAATGACTGATACGCTTTTTCATGACCGAATGTACCGGCCATGCCACAGCAACCCACCGCAGGCACGTTTGGCTTGAAGCCGACCTGTGCCAGCAATTCACCCCATTCATCCCGACTCGCGACTAAATTCGATTGCTCTGTACAATGCACGAGGACCTGCACCTCATCCCGCGCTGTACTTCCCGTCAGCGCATGGAGTTTATCCGAGTATGACTTGAGCCATTCGTGCATAAGCTGCACCTCAAAATCATGTGCCCGCGTGATTTTAAGTGCCCGGTACTCATCACGATAAACCAAGGTTGTCGCTGCATCCATGCCAACCAAAGGCGCTTGAAAACGTTCAGAAATCTCTGCCAAAAATGTGCTCGCTCGTTCTGCGTGCTGTGAGAAAGTCTGTAAGAACCCTTTCACATGTGCCGCTTTTCCACTCTCATAGAAAGGCAAAACAACAGGCTCGAGACCAAGTGCTCGTACAACCTTGACAAATCCAGCAAGCACGTTCGCATCAAACGCCGTAGTAAACGCATCTTGGACAATAAATACGTAGTGCTCAGGCTGCCACTCCCCTTGTGCTAAACGAGCTTCGGCATCTTTTAGGGTCATCACCTGCAGAAGTTGCTGTTGCGTGCGCCAAGATGGAAGCGAAAAACGTGGTGTATCTTGATACGCAAACACCAGCCTTTGTAGCGAGCGTGCGAGCGGGTTTTGAAAGAATAAGTTTGCAAGCCGAGGGAAGCGCGACCAGCGAACCATTACAGACTCAGCCTTGCGGACTAAAAAGTCTTTCAGGGGACGACGATACGTTTGGTGATAATAGCTGTAAAAGACCGAGCGCTGTGATGGGATATCCACCTTCACGGGACACTGGCTGCTGCATGCTTTGCAAGCGAGGCAGGAGTCGAGTGCTTCGCGCACCTCATGATTGAAGTCATTGGTTGCCGTGGCGGTCGATGATGCCAAGAAAGCATTTCGTACCAGCCCAGGCTCCTTCGGCGCATCTCCGTTTATGAGTGCAACGGTATTACCCTGAAGCCCCTGGAGGCGAAGCCACTCGCGCAATAAGGTTGCACGCCCTTTCGGCGATTGCCGGCGATCACCGGTCGCCCGAAATGAAGGACACATCGTTGCGTTGACATCAAAGTTAAAACACAATCCATTTCCGTTGCACTCCATTGCGCCTTTAAATTGGCTTTGTGAAGCCTCTGGAACTTGTCTATCACTGCTGCCACGTAATGGTCCTTCAATAGAAACTAAGGACTCTTGACTCTTCAAAGGAGTACAGATCTTTCCGGGGTTTAGTTGATTATGGGGATCAAAGGCCGACTTGACCCGACGTAATTCCTTAAACAGCACATCCCCAAAAAACTCTGGTCCATATTCCGAGCGAAAACCTTTACCATGCTCGCCCCACATCAAACCGCCGAATCGCGCAGTCAATGCTGCCACCTCATCACTCACGTCACGAATCGTTTGAACGGACGCTTCGTCTTGCATATCAAGGGCAGGACGCACATGGAGTACGCCGGCATCGACATGTCCAAACATGCCATAACGTAACTCGTAACGGTCCAATATGGCGCGAAATTCCATAATGTAATCCGCAAGTTGCTCGGGTGGCACGGCTGTATCTTCCACAAAGGCAACAGGCTTTGCCCGCCCTTTTGTTGCACCTAGCAGACCGACTGCCTTTTTGCGCATGGCATAAATTTTTTGGATACTCGCCGCATCGCGACAAATCTGATAGCCGATCACTCCCGAGCGGTGAGGATCGAGTTGGTCGAGCTCCGTGCATAATACCTTCAGTTTATCGCCTACCTCTTGCGCACTCTCACCCGTAAATTCCAAGATGTTGATACCATCCATGCGAAACGGTGGCACGTCACGGAGTAAATCATGGACCTCATGCCAAATGACATCATTGCGAGCGATATCAAGAACCGTGCTGTCAATGGTCTCAACAGACGTCGCATTTGCTTTGACCAACGCAGGTGCATGACGCAGTGCATCTTGAAAATCTTGGTACTTTACGTTGACCAGAATTTTGTGATTAGGGATCCGGTTGATATGTAACTTGGCTTCCGTTACAACGGCCAACGTACCCTCAGCTCCACAGAGTAGGCGCCCGACATCAACCGCCTGTTGGTCTTCGTCGTACACGTGGACTAGGTCATAACCAGTGAGGAAGCGATTCAATGGAGGGAAGCGAGTCTTTATTTCCTCTCGCTGTTCGCGGCACGTTGCGAGAACCTGATGATAAATACGACCCTCCGATGAGTCCTCACTGGCGCGTCGTTCAGCTTCTTCTATCGACACGGGTTCAGTACGAATCGCATCCCCGTTCGGGAGATATGCGCGCAGACCCAAGACATGGTCACTGGTTTTTCCATAGACGAGAGAGCCCTGCCCTGAGGCATCCGTGGCAATCATCCCACCAATTGTGCAGCGGTTGCTCGTAGATGTATCCGGGGCGAAGAAATAGCCGTGCGGACGCAGCGTCTCGTTCAACTGATCTTTGATAATGCCTGCCTCGACTCGAACCCAGCCTTCCTTGACGTTTACTTCAAGAACTCGCGTTAAGTATCGACTTAAATCAAGAACAATGCCCGGTGTCAAAGATTGCCCATTGGTCCCCGTGCCACCGCCTCGTGGGGCAAATCGAACCGCACGGAATGCTGCGCGATGCGCAACTTTAAGAGCGCACGCGACATCCCGCTGACTGCGCGGATAGAGAACGGCTTGTGGCATTTGTTGATAGATACTGTTGTCTGTCGCCGCGATCAGCCGTCCGCTGTACGTTTCGTCAATATCACCAATAAACCCCGCCTTTCGAACAGCTGCAAGATAGCGTTGGGTTAGTTCAACCACAGGCTGTTCTGGAGAAATGGATGCGATTGACTTCGTCACCAGCAATTACCTCTTAAAAAGGGGCACTGAAGGCCCCTTTACATCTGTTCGTGTGTTGGGTTAGTGACTTAAGCTTGCTTTAGATGCTCGCTTAAGTAAAGCCAGGTATCGATCACCGTATCAGGATTTAATGATACGGAGTCAATCCCCTGCTCAACAAGCCATTGCGCAAAGTCTGGATGGTCCGATGGACCTTGACCGCAAATTCCGACATATTTGCCGCGCTTCTTCGCTGTGGTAATCGCCATTTCCAGTAAAGCTTTTACGGCTGGGTTCCGTTCATCAAATAAATGTGCAATTAATCCGGAATCGCGATCGAGGCCGAGTGTTAACTGGGTTAAATCATTCGAACCAATTGAAAAGCCATCAAAAATATCTAAGAACTGATCCGAAAGTACCGCGTTGGAGGGAAGCTCACACATCATGATCACTCGCAGTCCGTTCTCACCTTGGCGCAACCCATGCTTCGCCAACAGATCAATGACACCACGCCCTTCCTCTAGGGTTCGAACGAACGGAATCATTATCTCCACGTTGGTTAGGCCCATATCGTTGCGCACCCGCTTGATCGCCTCACATTCAAGTGCAAAGCAATCAGCGAAGTCTGCTGAGAGGTACCGCGACGCACCACGGAAACCCAACATGGGGTTTTCTTCCTCGGGCTCATAGGCCCGTCCACCGACGAGATTAGCATACTCATTCGATTTAAAATCGGACATCCGAACGATGACGCGCTCGGGTGCAAAAGAAGCGCCGATGGTTGCGATGCCCTCCACCAAACGCTGAATGTAATATTCGCGCGGGCTTGGGTAGCCCGCCATCATCGACTCAATTTGCGCTTGCAACTCAGGTGTTTGCTCCGAGAAATTGAGCAATGCCTTTGGATGCACGCCGATCATGCGATTAATAATAAATTCGAGCCGCGCTAAGCCGACACCCGCATGGGGTAAGCGTGCGAAATCAAATGCCCGATCGGGATTGCCGACGTTTTGCATAATTTTTAACGGCAACGGCGGCATGTTCCCTACTTCTGATTCCGTCACGTCAAAATCAAGTTGTCCTCGATAAATAAATCCGGTGTCACCCTCGGCACAGCTCACTGTCACATCATCACCATCCGCGATGCGATCGGTTGCATCACCACAACCCACGATCGCCGGAATCCCAAGCTCCCGCGCGATAATCGCCGCATGGCATGTACGGCCTCCACGATTGGTGACGATCGCGGCGGCCCGCTTCATGATCGGTTCCCAATCTGGGTCCGTCATGTCCGTGACAAGCACGTCACCCGGTTTTACTTGATCCATATCTTTGATTGATGACAGGACACGGGCTTTTCCGGCGCCAATCTTCTGTCCTATCGCGCGACCACTGGCAATGACTTCCGATTGTTTTTTCAACTGAAAGCGTTCAATTCGGTTACTATTCTCATTCGATCGCACCGTTTCTGGGCGCGCTTGAACGATATAAAGTTTGCCATCCTGACCATCTTTGGCCCACTCGATATCCATCGGCCGTCCATAGTGCTTCTCAATGGTTACGGCTTGACGAGCAAGCTCCATGACTTCTTCGTCAGTGATCGAGAAGACCCGTTGCCGCGCTTCTTCAATGTCTTTAATGTCAACCTGTTTCCCGTGCTCTGAAGAGTTGGAATAGACCATCTCTACTTTTTTCGAGCCGATGGTTTTACGAATAACGGCCGGACGCCCTTGCGCGAGTGTCGGTTTATGCACGTGAAACTCATCGGGATTCACTGCGCCTTGAACCACCATTTCACCCAAGCCATAGGAGGACGTGATAAAGACCACTTGATCAAAGCCTGACTCGGTATCAATCGAGAACATAACCCCAGAGGCTGCAAGGTCACTACGAACCATGCGCTGTACACCGGCTGACAACGCAACCCCTCGGTGGTCGTAGCCTTGGTGGACCCGATAAGAGATCGCGCGATCATTAAACAACGAGGCGAAAACGTGCTTGATGGCCTCTTTTACCGCGGAAATCCCTTTTACATTCAAAAAGGTTTCTTGCTGACCTGCAAAAGATGCGTCCGGCATATCTTCAGCGGTGGCTGAACTGCGAACTGCAAAACTAGCCTCAGTATTTCCAGCACTTAAGGTTTTGTACGCAGCCTCGATCGCCGTTTCGAGCTCGGGCGTAAATGGGGTGTCGATGATCCACTGACGGATGTTTTTACCGGCCTCGGCAAGTGCACGTACGTCGTCTACATCAAGGTGGTCAAGAATATCGTGGATTTTTGCGTTGAGACCGCTTTGGTCAAGGAAGGTATTGAAGGCAAAGGAAGTGGTGGCAAAACCACCGGGAACTGTAACGCCAAGGTCGGAGAGGTTACTAATCATTTCTCCAAGGGAGGCGTTCTTTCCACCGACTCGGTTCACATCGTCCATTCCGAGTTCCTGATACCAAAGCACGTAATCTTGCACGGTGTATTCCTTTCATTGAATGTTGGGTTAATCGCCGGGCTCAGCCGCAACGCGGTGACAAACGTATTTTACACGGGTGCGCACAACAAGTTAACATTTGTGTCACTTTCACAAGGAACATTTTACGATGCGGACCGCCTTTTACATTTCCGATGGGACTGCCCTCACCTCAGAAACTTTTGGGCATGCCATCCTGTCATTGTTTCCAGTCACTTTCGAGCACCGCACGCTCCCGTTTATCGATGAACAGGAGAAGGCACTACGAGCGGTTGAAGAGATCAATCTTGCCTTCGCAGAATCAGGCGAGCGGCCGCTGATTTTCCACACCTTTGTCGACCCGGCAATTAAACGCATTATCGTCAAAAGTGAGGGCGTGAGCTACGACTTCCTAGACCACTACGTTGCACCAGTTCAAGCGGAGCTTGGGGTGAGTGCGCAACCGAAAACCAACCGGACCCATGGAATTTCACCCGAATATAACTTTCGGATTGATGCAGTCAATTACACGCTAGAGAACGACGATGGCGTGACCACCAAAAACTATGGCGAAGCGGATATTATTCTGATTGGGGCATCAAGAACTGGGAAGACACCCACGTGTTTGTATCTGGCATTGCAATACGGAATCAAAGCCGCCAATTATCCGATCACAGAAGATGACATGGAGCACCTCCAACTGAGCTATGATCTCAAAATGCACCGACATAAGTTGTTTGGGCTGACCATCGATGCGGAACGGTTACAGAGCATTCGCGAGGCTCGCCGAGCCGGTTCTCGCTATGCCTCAATCGAACAGTGCCAGTTTGAGATTGCCGAAATAGAGGCGTTATACCGTCGCGAGGCGATCCCCTATTTGAATTCAACCTATGCATCAGTAGAAGAGATCGCTGCGAAAATTATGACGATAGCGAAGTTAAGACGCCATCGTTACTAACCCCATGCAACGCAATCATCCAATAAAAAAGTCCGGTTCCCAAATGGAACGCGGACTTTTTTTGTTACCTCGAGAGGAACAAGCTCAATTAACGTGCGTTGGTACTCTCGAAGATCTTGTCTGCTGATGCAGCGACGAATCCTGTATACAGTCGACCTTCTGAGATTTCGTAGCGCTTGGCAAATTCATAAAAACAGCTCGGAATGCGCGCCGCTCTATCGTTAAACTCAACTTCAATTTCATCGGCCATCGTTGACGATTGCTCGAGGAAAACCTCGGGAGAACCTTTAATCTCACCGCCTGATGTATTTAAGGTGAACCCCGCTTCTTTGAGGCGTGCATTCACGCTTTCGAGTGTCGTGTAGCCCGGAAGCTCATTTACACTGACCGTGAAGTGATTGGCGCAATAACCGAAAGCACTCATCCAAGCTGCATATTCGCTTTCTGCGAGCAACGCTTGATATTGTTCAAAACTCACATTCCAGTGGGTTCCAGAGTACAAAAACGACGGGTGTTTGACCGCCTCAGGATCAATCGTTGCAACCATCTCTCGGACACAGCTTTGTAACGACAAAGAGAACGCTTCGACCAATAACTCACTTACAAACACTTTCGGCAACGTTGGATCTGCGTGTTCAAAATGTTTCGCCCGCAACTTCTTTTGCTCAAAGTGATAGTCACCATTGGCGAAATAGCCCATCCCCTCAAACAACTTTGACAAAGCCTCCAAATTGACCGGTGCAATATTAAAGGTGCGAAATGCCACATGGTCGTTAATAATCACATGCCCTTGGCCCAGAACTTGATGCACTTTATCGGCTGATGGAGTCCGGCGGATGTAATCCTGCCACAACTGTGCAAAAAATGCGTGCGCTTGCTCCGACATTTCACTAACTCCTGTTTACCACTTTAAAATGAGAATCGGATATGAAAAGACAGGCCGAATGGCCTGTCTGTGACGGGGCGATATTATCGCACAAATTTTCGGCGTGTGGGAAGCGCCGCGTTATTAAATATCACGCCCTGCACGGGCTTTCCCAAGCGTTTCCGACACTAAAAAAGCCAGCTCAAGCACTTGGTCCGCATTTAATCGGGGATCGCACTGTGTTAAGTAACGTTTTTCCAGATCGCTCTCTGAGATCTGATAGGCACCCCCGGTACACTCGGTCACATGCTCACCCGTCATTTCAAGGTGAATTCCGCCGGCATAGCTACCTTCTGCCTGATGAATCGCAAAGAACTGGCGTATCTCACGAATAATCGCGTCGAAGTTACGGGTCTTATAACCGTTATCCGTTTTCACCGTATTGCCATGCATCGGATCGCTTGACCAGACCACATGCCGACCCTCTGCTTGCACTCGTTGAATCAGTTTCGGTAAGTTCGCGGCAAGGTTATCGGCCCCCATGCGCGTGATGAGTGTCAATCGACCGGGGGTATTATTCGGATTCAATGCATCGATGACCGCCATCAACTCGTCTGGCGTGGCGGTTGGGCCGATTTTGACGCCTACTGGGTTATGAATCCCGCGGAAGAACTCCATGTGCGCATGGTCAAGCTGACGGGTACGCTCGCCCATCCACAGCATGTGTGCAGAGCAGTCATATTGCAAGCCAGTTAAACTGTCCGTTCGAGTTAATGCCTCCTCATACGGCAGGAGCAAGGCTTCATGGGACGTAAAGAGCTCGGTTTCATGGATTGTTGGGTGTGTTTCCGCGGTAATCCCGAGCACTTCCATAAAGCGCAGCGCTTCTTCAATTCGCTCCGCCACCTTTTGGTACTTCTCTTTCATCGGATTTGCCGCAATAAAGCCCATGTTCCATTTATGCACCTTATGCAAATCCGCAAAGCCACCTTGAGCAAACGCGCGAAGCAGATTCAGGCTCGCCGCAGAATGATGATATGCGGTCAACATACGGTTTGGATCCGGCTCACGCGCCTCTGCAGTAAACGCCGCATCATTGATAATGTCGCCCCGATATGCTGGGTGCGTGACGCCGTCAATCGTCTCATCATTACTTGAGCGCGGCTTGGCAAACTGCCCTGCCATCCGAGCAACTTTCGTCACGGGTACAGAGCCTGCGAACGTCAGTACAATTGCCATTTGCAGCATGACTTTAAACGTGTCGCGGATCTTCGGTGCGGTAAAGTCACGGAATGATTCAGCGCAGTCACCGCCTTGCAGCAAGAACCCTTCACCCTGACAAACATGTCCAAGGTGCGCTTGCAGGCGACGAGCCTCCTCCGCAAAGACTAACGGTGGATATCGCTTAAGCTGACTCTCAACAAACGCAAGTTGCTCCGCGTTTGCATAGGTTGGTTGCTGTTGAATCGGAAATTTACGCCAACTGTCAGGAGTCCAGGTCATTCGATTTTCCTCGTTACCTCATGAAGAAAAAGCAGGATACGGGCTCAGTTCCGTAGGTGGGGAGCGTCTGCATCTACTCTTACGTCGTACAAAAAATTTTACGGCCTTTCAATGTATCCATCGCGTGTATTGATTGCAACGGAAAATCCACCGAAAAAACCGGTTGATACAAACGATTTTCTATTTTGGACGAGGGACCCGCAGGAATTCGCCCAAACGGGCGTACTCGTCTGCTCCCAAACGGGCCAGTGGATCAACATCCTGAGCACTAACAACCAGGCGTTCAGAAATCTGCCCATCCCCTTTTTGAAGGTGTTGAATTCGCGCAACCTCATCTGCCAGATACACGCGTTTAATCTCACCAAATAGAAGCGTTTGCGGTGCACCCGGGATTGCATGGGTGTGATGTAAACGACAACCAAACGCAATCGCGCAATCCTCCAATCGCGGGAGCGGGAAACCCTCAAATGGAACTGTCTTGATGTGATTGAGCCGATCGAGTTCAGACTCTGCAGCAGGGAGCGCACGAGAAGACTCTGTGACAGCTTCCGCATGACGCCCGGATGGGATGTGCACAACGAAATAGCCGTTCTCTTGCGCGTTCACCTTGGTATCCTTGCCGCTCCCATCGACTTTATTGCCCACCGAAAACATGAGCAACGGCGGTTCGCTGGTAACCGCCGTAAAGTAACTAAAAGGCGCAAGGTTTAAATGCCCAGACGTATGTTTCGTGAGAACCCAAGCGATCGGCCGTGGAATGAGTGTTTGAGTCATCAAGTGATAAATTGCGGTTCCGCTCATTCCAGCCGTATCAATCATCATGAATAGCGTCCTTGCTGAAGCGCCGCGATACGCTTCTCGAGCGGCGGATGGGTCATCATCAGCTCACCTTTCGCAAGCTTACCCTTAATACCGAACGCGAGCATACGATCATCCAGCTGTGATTCTCGGCCCTGTTGCAAGCGGCGCAATGCGGCAATCATTTTTTGCGGGCCGACCAAACGAGCCGCACCGGCGTCCGCCCGATATTCTCGCTGCCGCGAAAAGTAAAACACGATAATCTGCGCCAACATCCCGAACAGAATCTCAAAGAGAATGACCAAACCGAAATAGGCGAAACCCCCACCACCGTGACGACCACCCCCTGACTGGTTGCCCCGTAACGCGTTGTTAACAAGCCCTGCCAGGACGCGCGCGAGGAAGATAACAAAGGTATTTACCACGCCTTGAATCAAGGTCAGTGTCACCATGTCACCGTTGGCAACATGACTCACCTCATGGGCAAGCACCGCCTCGACTTCGTCTTTGGACATAGAGCGCAACAAACCGGTGGAAACAGCCACAAGTGAATCATTCTTGCTCGGCCCGGTCGCGAACGCATTCGGTTCTGGTGAATCATAAATCGCCACTTCGGGCATTTTTACGCCAGCCTTTTTTGCCTGGTTCGCTACGGTTTCAACCAACCACCGCTCCGCATCATTGCGCGGTTGTTCGATGACTCGAGCTCCCGTGCTGCGTTTCGCCATCCATTTCGACATCATAAGAGAAATAAACGCACCACCAAAGCCAAACAGCGCTGCAAAGACGAGAAGCCCGGTGTAGCTTGCGAAATCGATCCCAAACACCGCCATGAGGATATTGAGGACGATACTCAACACCACAATGACGGCCAAATTTGTTGCTAGAAATAATGCCACACGTTTCATCGGTAAAACCTCTCAAAATAACCGAACTATTCCACGTCTCAGATATGCGGGTGCCTTGCAATAAATCAAGGCCATCAATCTGGGTCACGAGGGTTTGGTTCTGACATGTAGTGGGTCATGGATATCACCACGCGACGCCCTAGGTAAAAGTTTGAGGCTCCCGCAGGTGAATGCTATGCTCAGGTCCATTGTTTGACACCAAACCCGTGGACCATTATGGCTGATTTAAGCGAGCAAAACCAAAGACATCTTTTACTTCTGAGTAGTTCCAAGGCCGGCGACAGTGACTATCTTGTCCACAGCAAATTCTGGTTAAAATCCCATTTTTCACAATCAAAAACCATCGTTTTTATTCCGTATGCAGGTGTCCTCACTTCTTACGCAGAGTACACCGAAAAAGTGCAGCGCGCGCTGGCCGATATGGGAATGCACATTCGCGGGATCGAAAGCTATGCCAATCCGCGCGAAGCCATTTCGCAAGCAGACGGGGTCCTTGTTGGCGGAGGGAATACCTTTGTATTGCTCAATACATTATACCAATATGGGGTGCTTGATCCCTTACGCAAGCGCATTCTAGGCGGTATGCCGTACGCTGGGTGGAGCGCAGGAGCGAATCTTGCCGGATTAACGATTCGCACCACCAACGATATGCCGATCATTGAGCCGCCGAGCTTTACTGCACTTGGCGTGGTGCCCTTCCAGATCAATCCGCACTATCTCGATGCACACCCCCCTGGCTTTCATGGTGAGACAAGAGCGCAGCGACTCACCGAGTTTATGCGCGTCAATCCGCACACGACCACGATTGCACTGCGCGAAGGAACCGGACTGAAGGTCGAGGGGAACGCGATGCGGTTACTCGGTGCGGCGGATGCGGTTGCATTTCTCGACGGAAAGCAACACCCCCTCTCGGCAGGGAGCGTCGTTAGTCAATTTTTATAAGGTGTTGGTGCGATTCGCACCAAGCCTGCTCGTCAGAAACATCTGCTAAAAAAGGGACTTCCGCAAGCAGCGGCGCGGCAATACGCTCTTTCAGTGTTGCCACGTTCTCCGTGTAATAGGGCATAGGCTCTGGAGTTAGCGTATTGGCAATCCAACCGCGCAAGTGACAGCCACTTTGCGCGATTGCTGCAACGGTCAATAATGCATGATTTAAACAGCCGAGCTTCATCCCCACCACGAGAATCACGTCTTGATTTGTTTCACGGACAAATTGGGGCATCAAATGACCTTCATCTAAGGGCAACATCCAACCACCCGCCCCTTCACAAAGCAGCAAGTCAGGCGATTTTGCATACAGTGCTTGCCATCCAAGCCTTGCCCGCAGCAATAAGTTACGCTCATTTGCTCGTTCTGCCGCGATGTGCGGTGCAATCGGCGGTTCCAATGCAATCGGATTCACTTCCTGATACGTTGTCGGCTCTGTGGCTAAGTGTTGCAAAATGAGCGCATCAGCGTTCTCGTAATGCCCCAGCGTTGGATTGCGGGTGCAACCCGCTGAAATAGGCTTCATCGCAAGAGTACGCAGCCCTTGCATCCAGGCAACGCGCAATAAGAGTGCAGAAACCCGTGTCTTCCCCGCATCGGTATCTGTCCCTGTGATAAATACACATGATGTCATAACTATTTCTCAACAATAAAATTGCTAACGATTTGAATATCAGACGAGTTTTGACACTTTGAAAATACCGACTTGGTAGTCTAGCGGTAGTCCTTTTGGTTCTCTAAACCGCTCATAGCCCACCGTAAGGGCGCTTAATTCATTACGGGTGAGCCGTGGCGCCCTTCCATGCATAGGCGCGGCCGGATGGGGACGATCGGCGCCAATTTTTGAAACACTTTGAATCAAAGCCTGAATAGTTGGAAACCAAGCGCGAAATGTTTCATGTTGTGCATATTCGATCCGTAAACCATGATCGATTAACGCACCGTGCCACTGAGCGAAGCTCGCATGGCGTTCTGTTTGCAATGCGTCAATAATCTCAGGTCGCTCTTTCTGAGCAAAGGCTTGTCGTAACGGAAGCAGTGGCGATAGGCTCTGTTCTAGCACGACCGTAAAGTAACTTTCTCCCCCATCGCACATGATCCGAGTCATTTCCCTTATCAGTACTTCAGGTGATGTTGCCCATTGCATCGCAAAGTTTGAAAACACCAGGTCAAACCGTCCGTCTTCAAATGGCATCGATTCCATATCCGCACAGATAAAGTCGGCGCTGGGGTGCGCCTGACGCGCCTGAGCGATCATCCCCTCGGAAATATCGAGACCGTGATATAGCCCCCCGATACCCTGTAATCGTTGGGTATGGACACCGGGACCACACCCTAAATCAAGCACACAGTGTATTCGTGCTCTGGTTCTTTGATCTAACAAACAAAACAGCCGTTCCGCGCCTTGATATTGGACGGTCGCGGTATGGGCATAGCGTGCCGCCGACCGGCCAAACTGGGCTGCTATGTCAGGCTTCGTGGACGGTGCAAGCATCATGTAATGCAGGCTCCTTTCGTAAGATAACGTGCAGGGCATCAAAAAGCGCATCAATATCATGCGCGGTGTGCGCCGCAGATAATGCGAAACGCAGCCGTGCTGTGTGTTTCGGGACTGTCGGATAGCGAATCGCAGTGCACTCAAAACCCGCTGCTCGAAGGTGCTCAGCTAATTGTAAGGCGTGTCCTGCGTCACCGACCACGAGCGGCTGTATCGGTGTTTCCGAAGGAGCTAAACGTAAATTTAATTGCGCCGCGTAATCGCAGAACCGATGAATATTTTGAAACAAGCGCCCTCTTCGCTCCGGCTCACTTCGAACACACTTTAGACTCGCGCGGATCGCTTCAGCTTGTGCAGCAGGAAATGCGGTTGAATAGATAAAGTGACGACACCGCTGAACAAGGAAGTCGGCTATCGTGTGATCGGTCGCCACAAACGCGCCCGCCACGCCAAAGGCTTTACCAAAGGTTCCCGTCAGTACGTCAGGACGGTACGCGGTTGTGTCCATTACCCCTAATCCGCGCGCTCCCGTAACACCCAGTCCATGCGCATCATCTAGCATCAACAGTGCGTTGCTTCGTTTTGCCAGGTCATGCAGTCGAGCAACAGGTGCTTGGTCACCATCCATGCTAAACACCCCCTCAGACACCAACATCGCTGTTTGATCGGGTTGCATTTTCAATTGACGAAGGACCGTTTCGGCATGCTCAATATTTTGATGGTGAAAACGCGCTATCCTCTCCGATTGCACGCCATCATAAATGGATGCATGGCAGAGTCGATCAAGCACCGGGACCATCCCGACTTCCGAAAGGGTACTCAGCACGCCCTGATTCGCTGCGTATCCGCTGCTGAAGAGCAACACGCGGTCGACGCCGAGCCAATCAGCGAGCTCCTCTGCAAGTACTTGATGCGCATCGCTGTAGCCTGTCACCAATGGGCTGGCTCCACTCCCGCTGCCGTATTGCTGCAATCCACGCTGAAAAGCCTCAATCACGCGCGGATCATGACGAAGGCCAAGGTAGTCATTGCTTGCAAAGGTTCGTTGCATATGCGCCGCGGCGCGAGGCCGCAACGTGCGTCTCAAATGCACTGCGTCGGCTTGCACGAGCACCTGCTGCATACGGCTTCGTAGCATGGTTAACAGGCTTCCCGTGCCGTCGCATCATAAAACAAGTCAGGTTTCGCTTTGCGTTGTTCCGGGCTGATCCCCAAGCGAGCGAAAAGTTTCATATCTGCCTCAGCCACTGGATTCGCCGTGGTCAGGAGCTTCTCCCCGTAAAAGATAGAGTTAGCACCCGCAAGGAAGCACAGGGCCTGTAATTCATCAGACATGGTTTCGCGTCCAGCCGAGAGGCGCACATGAGATTCTGGCATTAAAATACGCGCGACAGCGATACAGCGAACAAACTCGAACGGATCCAGATCGTCTAAATGGTCCAAAGGAGTACCCGATACTTTGACGAGCTGGTTAATGGGCACACTTTCAGGTGGAACAGGCATGTTGGCAAGTTGCTGCAACAGACCAATGCGGTCCTTCTGGTCTTCCCCCATGCCAACAATTCCCCCCGAACAAACCTTCATCCCAGCAGTCCGCACATGACTCAATGTATTCAGGCGATCTTGGTAGGTACGGGTTGTAATGATGTCCCCGTAGAACTCGGGCGAGGTATCGAGGTTATGGTTGTAATAATCGAGTCCAGCTTCGGCCAGTGCTTGTGCTTGCGCCTCGCTCAGCATGCCCAATGTCATGCAGGTCTCCAGACCCATGTCTCGAACACCCTGAATCATTGCGAGAAGTTTCGGCATATCGCGCTCTTTCGGGTTGCGCCATGCCGCTCCCATGCAAAACCGCGTCGCGCCGGTCTGCTTTGCACGCCCCGCTTGTTCCAGTACTTTCTGAACCTCCATCAGCTGTTCTTTTTCAAGGCCGGTATCGTAGCGGGCGCTTTGCGGACAGTATTTACAGTCTTCTGGGCAAGCGCCTGTCTTGATGGAAAGTAAGGTGCTTACCTGCACTTCGTTCGGATTGAAATGATCACGGTGAACTTGCTGAGCGCGAAACAGCAAATCATTAAACGGAAGATCAAACAATGCTTGAATTGCATCGCGCGTCCAGCGCATGGTGGATTGAGTCGTCGCCATGGGTTTCTCATTATTCTGGTTGAGGAAATTCTCGACTAGCTTACGGCCAGACCGTACACTGTCAACTTAAACAAGATTCACAAATTTACATCTAGTTAAATTATAGACTATGCAATTGATTGATCATGTGTTCGACCAGCGTCATATATGGCATCCCTACACATCTCTGACCACCCCACTGCCCGTCTATCCGGTCGTTTCAGCGCAGGGTGTTGAGTTGCAGCTTGAATCAGGCGAACGGCTTGTTGATGGCATGGCGAGCTGGTGGTCCGCTGTACACGGTTACAATCACCCCGAGTTAAATGCGGCGGCCAAGGCACAAATCGACCAGATGGCCCACGTCATGTTCGGGGGAATTACTCATGCCCCAGCCGTCGACGTCAGCAAGCGTCTGGTGGCCCTTACCCCCGATCCCTTAGACGCTGTTTTCCTCGCAGACTCGGGCTCTATCGCGGTGGAAGTGGCGATTAAGATGGCATTGCAGTATCAAGTGAGTCGCGGCAAGCCGAGTAAATCTTCGTTGATTACCATCCGCCAGGGATATCACGGCGATACGTTTGCTGCCATGTCTGTGTGTGATCCAGTGAATGGCATGCACGAACTTTTCACAGGCATCCTACCGAAGCACTATTTCGTTCCGGCGCCGACCCTGCGGCCATGGGACGCTTGGGATGAGCACGAGATGGCTGCGCTTAGAAACGAGCTTGAACAACATCATGAACATATTGCAGCGCTCATTCTCGAACCGATCGTGCAAGGCGCGGGTGGCATGCGCTTTTATCACCCGAACTATTTGAAGCGAGCTCGTGCGTTGTGCGACCAATTCGACATTCTGTTGATCGCTGATGAAATTGCGACGGGATTTGGCCGGACCGGTAAGCTATTTGCCTGTGAACATGCCCAGATAGTGCCTGATATTTTGTGTGTGGGTAAGGCACTAAGCGGTGGCTATATGACACTCGCTGCGACGCTGACAACCCGCGAGGTCGCCGACACCATTGGCCACGGTCCTGGCGGAGGTGCGCTTATGCATGGGCCGACTTTCATGGGCAACCCCCTCGCCTGTGCGGTAGCAGCAAAAAGTCTTGAATTGATCGCACGAAATGACTGGCAAGCCCAAGTTGCGGCGATAGGAAGGCAACTCAGCGAGGAATTAGCACCCTGCGCGGCACTTCAGGGGGTTGCCGATGTGCGATGCTTTGGTGCAATTGGGGTGGTGGAGATGCATCAACCCGTTGATGTTGCTGAAGCGCAGCGTTTTTTCGTTTCCCAAGGCGTTTGGATTCGGCCTTTTGGCAAGCTGATCTATATCATGCCGCCCTACATCATAACCCAAGCTCAACTTGCACGATTAACCACTGCGATTTTTGCTTGGTGTAAACAGGTTTCAGATTGAGATCAGGATTGCACGGATCGCAGCAAAAAAGTAACATACCGGGCTTATTCTTGTGCGATTTGTGCACTCCTTTTACTTTTATCTCGTTGCGAAGCGTTCCGGAGACAACTGCCCCATGACGATAGCCGTAATTAAAGACGTATTAGCTGGTAAATTTGCCGTTGGCGACACGGTCACAGTCCGCGGATGGGTCCGTACCCGTCGGGACTCGAAAGCCGGTATCTCATTCATCAATATTCACGATGGAACATGTTTTGATGCGGTTCAAGCAGTTGCCCCCAATACGTTGTCTAATTACCAAAATGAGGTGGTACGTCTAACCACGGGTTGTTCTGTGGTCGTGACCGGCACTGTGGCGGAGTCTGCAGGTCAGGGCCAAGCGTTCGAACTTCAAGCCACTGACGTTGAAGTGATTGGTTGGGTGGAAGATCCTGATACCTATCCAATGGCTCCGAAGCGGCATAGCATGGAATATCTCCGTGAGTTTGCCCACCTTCGTCCACGGACCAACATCACCGGAGCCGTCACACGTGTACGGCACTGCCTCGCCCAAGCGGTCCACCGCTTTTTCCATGAGCGCGGATTCTACTGGATCAGCACGCCAATCATCACGACGAGCGATGCTGAGGGGGCCGGTGAATTATTCCGCGTCTCGACCTTGGATTTAATGAACCTCCCACGCACTGAAAATGGTCAGGTTGATTTCAAAGAAGACTTCTTTGGTAAAGAAGCATTCCTCACGGTATCGGGTCAGTTAAACGTTGAGACATACGCCTGTGCGTTATCGAATGTGTATACCTTTGGTCCAACCTTTCGTGCAGAAAACTCAAATACCAGTCGTCACCTCGCTGAATTTTGGATGATTGAGCCAGAAGTTGCCTTTGCCGATTTAAACGATATGGCTGCGCTTGCTGAGGACATGCTTAAATATGTGTTCCGCGCGGTCCTCGAAGAACGCGCAGATGACATGGCTTTCTTTGCTGAGCGCATTGATAAAGAGGCTATTTCACGCCTGCAACATGTGATCGACAACGATTTTGTCCATATGGATTACACCGACGCCGTGGAGATCCTTCAAAAATGTGGCAAGACCTTTAATTATCCCGTGAGCTGGGGAACCGATTTACAATCCGAGCATGAGCGCTACTTGGCCGAAGAACATGTTGGCGCACCGGTTATCTTGAAAAACTATCCTCGCGATATCAAAGCGTTTTATATGCGCCAAAACGACGATGGAAAGACCGTCGCAGCGATGGATGTTCTTGCGCCAGGCATCGGAGAGATCATTGGTGGAAGTGCCCGTGAGGAGCGCCTCGACCTACTTGACCAGCGCCTTGAGGAAATGAACCTGCCGAAAGAAGAATACAGCTGGTATCGTGATCTGCGTCGTTATGGCACAGTTCCCCATGCGGGCTTCGGACTCGGGTTTGAGCGGCTCGTTGCCTATGTCACTGGCGTTCAAAATATCCGTGACGTAATTCCATTCCCACGTTCACCGAAGAACGCAGAATTCTAATCACGCTCCTACGCGATAAATGAACCAATAGAAAAAGCCGGTCGTCTCGCGACGACCGGCTTTTTGCTGTTTTGACTACGTCCTACAAGCGTATTTCGAGGCCTGTTTCATCGCAAGCATGCTTCCGCGGACAAAACTCGCAATCTTTCATGACTTTTTCAGGCCAACGACTCTTATCCGCCACAGCGAACCCAAGTTTCGCGAAGAATGCGGGCGCGCGGGTCAATGCAATCACACGCGCAATGCCAAGATTACGCGCTTGATCGAGCAAGAAATTCACCAACTCTGCACCCATGCCCTTTCCTTGCAATCCCGGCTGCAAGCCCAGGGAGCGTATCTCCGCTAACCCCGTGCCATAAACGTATAAGGCACCACAGCCAACTACCTCGCCGTCAATTTCCGCGACCGCAAACTGATGAATCGCCTGCATGATATCTTGCTCTTGGCGCGGCAAATGTTCGCCTTTGCCCGCCCAATAACGAATCAGATCCGCTATCTTGGGAACATCGGTCAGTTTTGCTTGCCGCACGTGGGTTAACGCCGCTGCGTGCGCTTGCGCCCGTTGACGTGCTCGACGTAACGCCGAATGTACTTTCGCTGGCGCAGTCCCGCCAAGCGCTGCCCGTCGACTCATACCGGCATCTAGTGCGAGGGCTGCGTACACGTCTTCAGCGATCGCATCATGTACTTCGCGCATGTCATTCAAAGAAAGTCCTTCGAGGGGGACTCCTTTACGCAACGCGGCAAGAACCAATTTTCCACTCAGCTCGTGCGCATCACGGAACGGCACCCCCTTCCCGACCAGATAATCAGCAAGATCCGTGGCATTTGAATAGCCAAGCTCTGCAGCAGCTTGCGCCGCTTGGGTATCGACGCGCAAATGAGGTAATGCATAAGCGATGATCGACAAACATTGCTGCCACTGCGCAAGCCCATCGAAAAACCCTTCTTTGTCCTCTTGCATATCTTTGTTGTAGGCCAGTGGTAAACCCTTGACGGTCATCAACATCGCTTGTAAATGCCCAGCAACCCGGCCTGTTTTTCCGCGAATAAGCTCAAATACATCGGGATTCTTCTTTTGCGGCATCAATGAGGAACCACTGGAGATGGCATCACCGAGGAGAAAGAACCCTGCCTCACCGGAACAATAAAACACTAGATCTTCCGACAGGCGTGACAAATGGACCATGCTCAAACTTGCGACACTCAAAAGCTCAATCACAAAATCTCGGTCAGACACGGCATCAAGGCTGTTCCGACAGGCACCGTTGAGACCGAGATCTTGCGCGATCTGATGGCGATCCACCGCAACACCTGATCCAGCCAAGGCGCCACAACCGAGTGGCGCTTGCGCGGTCCGCTCGCGTGCTTGCGTCAGACGCTCGAGGTCACGCTCAAGCATTTCTACATATGCGAGTGCCCAGTGGCTAACTAAGACCGGCTGTGCCCGTTGGAGATGCGTATAACCTGGCATGACCGCGTGTTCATATTGCTCAGCAAAAGCTAATAAGCTGTCCATGGCGGCGAGCAAATGTTCACCAATCACATGGGTTTGCGTGAGCGCCCAAAGACGCAAGTCCGTCGCTACGAGATCATTGCGCGATCGTCCGGTATGCAGCTTTCGGGCAACCTTTCCGACGATCTCCTGAAGCTCCGTTTCGACCCAACTATGAATATCTTCTTCGGATGAACTCAGTGGCGCTTTCGGGTTCGCTTCCACGCGCGCAAGCAACGTATCGAGGCCCGCTTGCAAGGTCGCTTGTTCCTCTGCATTAATCATTGCTTCTCGCGCTAATGCATCAACCCACGCCTTACTTGCCGCAATATCAAAAGGTGCAAGAACATAGTCAAATTTCAGCGAGTCATTGAACGCGCGAAATTCACCGGCAGTCGCTTGCTCGAAGCGACCTCCCCACATACTCATTGGAGGCCTCCTTGTTTTAAGGCACGGATCCGACTCGAAAGACTAAATAAGCGAATAAACCCTTCCGCGTCTTTTTGATGATAGACTTCGTCCTCCTCGAAGGTCGCAAAGGCCTCCGAATACAGGCTGAATTCTGATTTTCGTCCAACGACGGTGATATTTCCTTTGTACAAGGATACGCGGACCGTTCCAGTTAGTTTCTCAGCAAGCGTCGCTACCGCCGCGAGCAGCGCGTGGCGCACCGGGGTAAACCACTGCCCGTCATATAACAGATCCGCGAGTTGTTGCCCGAGCTGATGACGCAAGCGCTGACACGGTCGATCATGTACCAACTCCTCCAATCCACGCAGTGCGGTATACCAGATCGCCCCACCGGGAGTCTCATAACAACCTCGGGACTTCATACCCACCAAACGATTCTCAACAATATCAATACGACCAACCCCGTGCTCAGCACCGATTTGGTTTAACACAATCAAGGCCTCGGTTTGGCTGACTGACTGACCGTTCAGCTTAATGAGCTGACCGTTTTCAAAACTCAGCTCCACCAACTCACTTTGGTCTGGTGCGTCTTGCGGTGACTTGGAAAGCGTCCATACTTGCTCGCTTGGGGCTTGCCACGGGTCTTCGAGCTCGCCGCCTTCATGGGAGATGTGCCACAGGTTGGCATCACGGCTATAAATTTTCGTCGCACTGGCCGAAGTTTTAATGTCACGCTCGGCTAGGTAGTTCAGGAGGTCTTGCCGTGAACGCATATCCCACTCACGCCACGGCGCGATTACTTTTAAGTGTGGAGCAAGTGCCGCAAATGTGCTTTCGAAACGAACCTGATCATTACCCTTACCGGTGCATCCGTGACATACCGCATCAGCCCCTACTTCGAGCGCGACTTGCACTTGTGCCTCGGCAATGACCGGTCGAGCAAGGGCCGTTCCAAGCAAATACTGCTCCTCATAAATAGCCCCCGCCTGCATTGCGGGTGAAATCAACTCATTTACGAATTTGTCTTTAAGATCCACCACATAACAGGCGCTTGCACCCGTTTTCAGCGCTTTCTCCTCAATTCCCGCCAGCTCCTCTTCGCCTTGTCCAACGTCTGCCACAAACGCGATCACTTCGCATTGGTAATGCTCGCGTAACCACGGAATAATTGCTGACGTATCAAGACCGCCTGAATAAGCGAGAACCACTTTTTGCACGTCTGCGTGCGATGATGAATGATGTGCACTCATACGTTGCTAAACTCCTGAAATAAGTGATGGAAAACTGCTTTTTGTACGTATAACCGGTTTTCGGCCTGTTGCAAAACGGCACTGATTGAACTGTCCATGACCTCATCCGTAATTTCATCGTTTCGATGGGCCGGAAGGCAATGCATGACGGTGGTCGCAGTAAGCCGCGACACCAACGCTTGGTTCACCTGATATGGCGCAAAAATCTCGCAGGTTTTTTGATAATCCCGCGCATCGCCCATAGATAACCAAGTGTCCGTATAAATGACATCCGCGTGGCGAACGGCATTTAAATCGGTTCCTATTTCAATGCGATGATTGGGATACCGCGCATTTAACGTATCTAAAAACGATTGTTTCGGTCCATAGCTGGGCGGACAAATCACCGTAAGCTTTAAATCCAATGCCGCTGCACCTACCATGAAACTCTGACAGACATTATTCCCCTCGCCGACATAGAGGATATCCACGACCTTCATATCAATCGGGTAGCGCTCTTGAATTGTTAACAAATCCGCGAGGGTTTGGCATGGATGATGAATATCACATAGTGCGTTAATCACCGGAATGTTTGCTGCGGTCAGTTTATGTAGCGTCTCATGTTTAAACACCCGCGCGACAATTCCGTGAGTCCAACACGCTAAATTACGCGCGATATCCTCAACGGATTCCCGCTGACCGGGTTGCACCATTTGCGCATCCAAATAGATCGGCTGAGCACCTAACTGATGGATACCAACTTCGAAACTTACCCGCGTTCGCAAGCTTGGTTTTTCAAACAGCATCGCGATGGATTTATGCTTGAGCGAATTCTGAAAGCTCGCTGGATGCGCCTTCATATAGCCCGCCAAGGTCAGCATATGCGTAATTTCTTCAGCGCTGACGTCAAATAAAGACAACAAATGCATTGGGTTCTCTCTGCTACAAATATTCAAATAAGGGAAAACGTGGGGCGTTAGGCAGGATAGATCTGGGTGCCGCCTGCATGCCCATGAAGGAGTGCGATCACCGTGTCGGGGTCCGCCCAACCAGCAATCGCTGTGGTTCGTCGAGCCCGCTGGGCTGCATGAATGGCTGCAGCAAGTTTTACCCGCATGCCACCCTGAACAAAGTCTTGCTCAAGCAAAGCTTCCGCCTCGGGAATTGTTAATGAACCCACAGGATGGCCTTGAGCGTCAAGAATGGCTGGGACATCACTCAATAAAATCAGTGGCGCTTCAAGCAAATCCGCAACAGCTGCAGCTGCAAGGTCGGCGTTCACGTTGCATAAGATTCCGTCCTCTGTCACCCCAATAGAACTAATAATCGGGAGTGCCTTTGCGCGGAGTAACGCTGCCAAGACCATACGTCCCGACTCAAGTTTTCCATGGACAGATGGCTCACCAACACAACCAAGGGATGCATTGTGTTCTAGGGAAACTAACGGCCCATCCGCAAGACTTAAACCAACAGCAACAAAGCCGACCGCTTGGGCTTGAACCACCAGTGATTTGTTCGCAACGCCTGCAAGGGCCCCAGTCACCACGCGCATCTGCTCGGTTGGCGTAATACGCTGGCCGTCTCTTTTCTCGGTCTTAAAACCCGCTTGCGCGAGCATTTCATCGGTCATCTGCCCACCGCCGTGCACTAAAACGAAAGGAAGTGCACTGACATGCAGAGCCGATAATAGGCGATTTAAGGCGGCTGGGTTTGAAAGCACAGCGCCGCCAACTTTGATCACTGTGACCGTGGGCGTTTGATACTCAAACATTAGAAGCGCCCCCGCAAACCTGCTGTTTCTGGTTTACCAAATACCACGTTGGCTGCTTGCATGGCTTGTGCTGCAGCGCCTTTGAGCAAGTTATCAAGCACACTTACAACCACCAATGTACCGGCTTTGACATGGACATTGAGAAGACACATGGGCGTATGCGCCACATGATCCACGGCAACGGGTGTTTCCCGCACCTGAACCAACGGCGTATGCTGATAGGCTTGTTGATAAATGTCTTTGACCTGTTCTTCGGTAACTCCCGCTTGGAGCTCAGCCACACATGTCGCCAGAATGCCCCGTTTATAGGGGCCTAAAACTGGCGTAAAGACCACCTCCCGGTGGAGATTTTTCGCAATTTCCGGCGTATGGCGGTGATTCAACACACCATAAGCCTGCAGACTCACTTCACAAAATGATGTGCGTAGATTCGCTCCCCGGCCGGCGCCCGAAACACCGCTAATTGCAGTAATCACCGGACGTGCGTCCGGCACGAGAAGCGCACTCTCACACGCAGGTTTAAGCGCTAGTGTGGCAGCTGTTGGATAACAGCCAGGGATGGCAAACAACATTCCACGTGGGTCAAGCTGAGTCCATTCCATCAGCGCATACTGCGCTTGCTCGAATAATTCTGGGTGGGGATGTTCGAAGCCGTAGGCGTTGCGAAATGCATCGGCTGACTGAAAACGAAAAGCGCCCGAGAGATCGAATACTTTAATACCTCGCGCGATAAACTGCGCCGCAAGTTCCGCACTTGTTTCGTGGGGAAGTGCGAAGAAAACGGCATCCAGATCCTGAAGTCGATCGAGTTCCGATTCCTGCCACGGGTGTACCACAAGATCACAGTTCGCCGCGATGGCCGGTGCAATTGCATGAAGAGGTTGTGGCGTTGCTTGTGCCGAAGCATAGGCTGCAACTACCTTGAAATGTGAATTATTATGCAATAACCCAACAAGCTCGCTTCCACTGTATCCCGAGGCGCCAAGCACCGCAACGCGGATCAATTTCTGCTCACGATTGATCGCCTCCTTATCTTCATTGGAGGTATTTTGTTGGGTGTCACTGTCTGGAAGATTCATGCAATACGTCGCTATCTGTTGTAACGAATAAAGGGCGTTCTGCTCAGCAAGAATCACGCCCTAAAGCTGCGACGAATGGTAACGAAGTCCAGATCCTATTTCAACATATTTATGCTAATTTTATGCATATCTTTTCTTTTTCAGCGTTCTCCGAAGCGATACTGAAAGATCGATTTCTCCTTCGCTGGTTTGATCGGAGTCGGCACACTCGGCGTTCCCACATAGAGAAAGCCCACGATATCGTCCTCAATACGCATACCCAAGGCTTGCTTCATGTGTTCTGACTCTGCATAAATACCGGTTCGCCAGATGGCGCCGAGACCGAGAGCGTAAGCCATTTGTTGCATCGCCATCATTGCACATGCGGCCGATGCATATTGCTCTTGACGAGGAACCTTAGGCTCATCGACGTAGCATGTCTGCATGACGATGACGCATGGTGCACGCAATGGTAATTTCGGCGCCCGTGAACACTCCGCTTCCCCTAACCCTTCGAGTTGCGCAACCGCACTAAAATACTCACTGAGCTCCGCTAACCCTTCGCCCTGAAATACCAAGCATTGATAGGGTGTGAGATTCATGTGATCAGGGACACGAAGTGCAGCAGCTTGCAGCTGCTCTAATACCGCAGGGGATGGGCCGGGTGCATCAAGGCGAGGCATTGAAGAGCGTTGTAACAACAGGGTGACAGCATCCATTGGCATTTCCTTTATAACCGTGCGCTTACATCCGGCTGGAATGAGCATGTCCGATGCTACGAATTTATCCAAGAAACCGTTACACTAAGCGCCATTCATTGGCATGCTGTATCATCGCATATTCAATGACTTGTTGGGAACGTATCCAAAGGCAATTATCTGGTGCTCTGACGTAACGCTTTGCAAGGAATTTACTGTATGACCAAATTAGCCCGAAAACGGATTTACATTGCTTATACCGGTGGAACCATTGGTATGATGAAGTCCGCCCATGGATACGTCCCCGCGCCAGGATTTCTAGCTGAGAGTATTCAGGGAATGCCCGAATTCTATCGTCCTGAAATGCCTGAGTTCACGTTGTGCGAATATGCCCCCCTGATGGATTCATCTGATATGACGCCAGCAGACTGGCAGCGCATTGCACGGGATATCCAAGCGCATTATGCGGACTACGACGGATTCGTTATTCTGCATGGTACCGACACCATGGCCTACACCGCGTCAGCCCTCTCCTTCATGTTCCAGAATTTAGGGAAGCCGGTGATTGTCACTGGGTCGCAGATTCCACTTGCAGCACTGCGTTCAGATGGGCAGACGAACCTACTCAATGCGCTTTACTTAGCGGCCCATTATCCCATTCATGAAGTGACCCTTTTCTTTAATAATCGGCTATTTCGTGGAAATCGTGCAACAAAAGCCGATGCCGATGGCTTTGATGCGTTTGCGTCACCGAACTTTCCGGCGTTGCTAGAGGCGGGAATTGATATCGAATTAATAGCTGGTCGCGTTCAGCCGGTAACCGCGAAGGCTCTAAAAGTCGCTGAGATTCAAGCGCAAGAAATTGGCGTTGTCACCCTTTACCCGGGAATGAGTGCTTCGATTATCGATAATCTCGTGCAACTCCCCGTAAAAGCGCTGATACTGCAAAGCTATGGCGTGGGAAATGCCCCACAACATGGTGAACTCGTGAAAGCGCTCAAGCGAGCGGTTGCGTCGGGTGTGATTGTGCTGAATTGCACCCAATGCTTTAAAGGAACCGTGAATATGCAAGGCTATGCAACCGGAAATGCCCTAGCGGATATTGGCGTTCTCAGTGGTTTTGATCTGACCGTTGAAGCGGCATTGACGAAACTTCATTATCTACTGTCGGTCGAAAGCGACGCAGCACGCATTCGGACGCTGCTCTCGCAAAACTTAAGGGGTGAGCTTACTCCGCCAGAAAGTCAGTCCGAATGAGATTACGCCCGCTATTTTTCGCAGCGTAAGCTGCTTGGTCAGCCCGGGCGATGGAGATATCAAGGTCTGAGTCAGTATCTCTTAGTTCCGTCACACCAATACTTGCTGTTACGCGGGGACAATTGAATTTTTCGTGAATTGCCGCGATCTCCTGACTCATTTGCTTTGCGATGCGTAATGCGCGCTCGGATGGGCATTTTGGAAGCACTGCAATGAACTCATCTCCCCCGAGTCGTCCAATAATGTCGCGGTCGCGCGTATTGTCCCGCAAGACGTCGGCCACCGCTTTGAGGATCTCATCGCCCATGGCATGGCCCTTTTGATCGTTGACCTCTTTAAATCCATCCAAGTCAATGAGCATGATGACCACGGGCAATGCGTGGGCGCGCGCCGCTTGAAACACTGCTTCGAACGCACTTTCTTGTCCACGACGATTCAACAGACCGGTTAAAGCATCAAGTGTTGCCTGCGTGCGGAGCGTTTCCATCTCGGTGTGCGATGAGGTTACGTCTCGGACACTCCCGACGTGCCCCAAACACTCACCATCCACAAGTACCGGTGTCGTTTCTACGTGAAGCCAACGGATTCGACCGTTCTTGCAGCAAAACCGAAAATCAATTTCGGTGGGCCGCCCTTCACCGAGTGCTTTTGACCAAGAATCGATCACGGCCGGTCTATCTTCATCAATTATGTGGACTCGCATTCCCGTGGCTCGGAGCTCTTCAAAACTAAATCCCGTCATGGCCTCAAGTCGCGGGTTGATGTAGTCAAATTTACCACTAGGCTCCGTCATGAACTGACCTGCCGGTGATGTTCTGAGTAAGGTATCGAAATAGGCTTGGCGGGCTTGAAGAGCACGGGTTTGTGACTCATTTTGGCGCAATAATGTATTAAATCGCGCAACTAACTTTTTGAGCTCATGTAAACGAGGTTCCGGAAGATAAGTCGCTTTCCCTTGTAAAATCGCGTCGGTGGCCTGCCCGAGTTGTCGTAGCGGTCGAACCTGAATATGAATCAAAAGTGCCAGAATTAGAATGGTTAATAGCAGAACGATACTTCCAACCCATAACTGAATTTTTTGTAAGCGATGGGCCGATGCGTAAACACGTTCAAGTGGCCGCGAAATCGTAACCACCCAGTCAACGTAATTGAGTGCTTGGTGACTCAAGATACTCTGATTACCCCGAAAATCATCGCCTTGAAAAATGGTTTCGTTATGGTCATCAGCTAACTGAAACGCCTTACCGGCTGCCACGCGTCCAATAAATTCGGGCTCCGAATGAAAAAGAATGAGGCCGGATGCGGTTTGCAACACGATCTCGCCGTCTTGACTTAAGTGAATCGGGACCGTATCGCGAATGAATTCAAATGAAGCGAGTGTCAGTGATCCTACGATCACACCATGGAACCCTGCTTCATCTCGAATTCCATATGCAAAGTGCACAGTTGCGTTGGCAATATGTTGGCTCGGTTCAGGTTCAGCTATTACGAGCGCATTGGTCTGGTATGCATCACGAAAAAGCGTTTCTGCGAGGCGCGGTTCAAGCAACTGTTGAATACCATCCGTTGCCTCCTGCCGACTCCACGTATCAACAACTTCGCCTTGCGCGGAGATCAGCCAAAGACTATCGAACAACACTTTCAAACCTGCTTCATCGACAAGCTTTGGATGCGGCTCAGGCCATCGAATTAGGTTATTTCGAAGCTCTTGTAACGCCTGTTTCCGGACGAGAATTGTGGCATCGATCGCTTGTTTTTGTCCTTGTGCGAACTCAAGAACGAGCCGTTCTGCATCTGCGCGCAAAGTGCGTTGCTGCACGGAAAGCGTCAACGTGACCAAGACCACGAATACAACAATCAACCCCACAGTGAGTGAGATAAATAGGCGGGTCGAGAGCCGATTCGGTAGCACCAAAGCCTTCCTTAATATCAGTGATATCACTTAACCATAACGAAAGAATTGAATTTCCCCAACTTTCCTTGGAAGAAATTTGACATTTAATCTGCATCGTCTAATTTTTAAACAGACCCTGGATAAAACCTATGATGTCTTCATAGGCTTAGGTTTGGTCTTTATGGGCCAACTGCTGTTTTCTGCCCCCCTAATGGAAAGCAGCCGGTTGGTAAAAGCGCACGGCTCTGATATGAGCCCTTCCCCTAAGCTCGGAACACCTCCCCCTTGGTTCCGAGCTTTTCTTTTTTGCCATAAACTGTTCGCAGATTAGCACCGCACAAGCGTTTACAGCGGTGTTCGTTCAAGTTGAAATAACTGGTAGAAATTTTCTCGGGTTACGTGAGCAACCTCTTCCACCGAAACATCTTTTAATTTCGCCACGCATTCGGCAACATGACGAACAAACGAGGGTTCGTTCTCTTTTCCTCGATGTGGCACTGGGGTAAGCCAAGGCGCATCCGTCTCAATAAGCAGACGGTCTAAAGGAACTGCCCGAACAACGTCTCGCAAGGCATCCGCGTTGGCAAAGGTCACAATCCCAGAAATGGAAATGAAAAAACCTAACTCCATCGCTTGCTCTGCCATCTCGAGCGATTCAGTAAAGCAATGCATCACACCACCGCAGCGTTCGGCCTGACCTTCTTTTAAAATATCGATCGTATCCTTTCGAGCATCTCGCGTGTGAATAATCAGAGGCTTGTTCAGTTCCGTTGCGAGCGCCACATGGGCTGCAAAACTACGTTGCTGCAATCTATGGTTGTCTTTGTCATAGTAGTAATCAAGGCCTGTTTCACCCACTGCAATCACGTCATTTCTGGCGCACAGCGCACGTAAACTTGCTTCGTCGAAACCATGCTTTGCAACATAGAGCGGGTGAATACCACACGAAAAACTTACCTGCGGGTGGTCGCCCACAATCGTTTGCATGCTCGCAAAGTCATCCGGCGTCACACCGATACACAGCATGTGCTCTACCTGCGCCTGTTGCGCCTTTTCAAGGACAGCCTGAATACCGAGCCTTTCGGTCTGCTTTAACTTATCGAGGTGGCAATGAGAGTCAACAAACATACATGGTTCCAACTACTTGATGTTTACATAGGGGGTGAGTTGATGGTGACAATAATCAATCCAACGTTGGAGCAAGACGGGCGCGTTCATACCCGGCAAGAGCACCTCACGCTTCAGCACAATCCCCGCTTGATAACACGAATCAATCGCGCGTTTAAGCTCGAAGGAAGACAACGAACCTGACTGGAAGATAGGGTCTTGAGACGGTATCGCCAATGTACGTTGCGCTTGATGGAGCGCCTTAAGCAAGGAATCTACAATGCGAACGGCCTCGTCCTGATCGCGAGCCGTTGGCAACTGTTCGTTAAAAACGGCATCAAGGGAGATTGAATAGGATTGGCCTGACTTGATTTCCTGCAGGACCGTCAATGGCCGCTCGATTGCATGGTCTAAATCCTGTTCTTTTAGTTTGGCCCCCTCCCCGTGCACGAAAAACCAGTCTCGTATCTCATCATGGGAAGGCCGTGGAATCGTCACCATCATCAAGCGACTACGAATTGTGGGTAAAAGCAGCGAGAACCGGTGTGTACTGAGAATAATGAAGGTTTGCGCGGGCGGCTCTTCAAGGGTCTTCAATAAACTATTGGCCGAAGCGGGTGTCATGCGCTCCGCATCCCGAATGACAACGACCTTGTTTCCACCTTGTGCGGCTGTTTTCTGCACGAATTGACTGAGGCTTCGCACCATATCCACGCCGAGCTGTTTACCGGGTTCTGGTTCAATTCGAATCACATCAGGGTGCGAGCCTGCTTTCACGAGTAAACATTGCTTGCAGACGCCACAGGCGCGTGGGAGTTCGTCATGGCTGACCGGCTTTTGACACAAGAGCATCCGGATCATCTGCTCAATCAGATGATCACTTCCGCGCTCAGGTTTTGCCTCAATCCCGATACCATGGGGAAGCGTATCCTGTTTGATTGATTGTGCGAGCTGTTTCCATAAGGGGCGCAGCCAAGGGAAACTTATGCGGGCCATGCACGCTCCAGTGTTGCAATGATTTGCGCCTGTACATCGGCAAGGGGACGCCCTGCTTCGATAACATGCACCGTGTCATCCGCGGCAGCTAATTCGAGATAGCGCCTACGGGTACGTTCAAAAAAATCGAACGCTTCTTTTTCTATGCGGTCGAGCGTACCACGGGTTCGTGCTCTTTGCAGTCCGATGTCTGGATCGATATCGAGATAGAGTGTGAGATCAGGCCCAAATGTGCCAAGCGTCAAGCTTTTGAGCGTTTGTAATTTCTCGTCCCCAAGTTGCCGTCCCCCACCCTGATATGCTCTGGAGGAAAGGTCGTGGCGATCACCTATCACCCAAACCCCCGACGCAAGCGCCGGTCGGATAATGTTTGCCACAAGCTGCACCCGTGCCGCATACATGAGCAACAGTTCTGCTTCAGCAGTAATGGTCTCCTGCCAGTCTTGCTTGACCAGATCGCGGAGCGCTTCAGCAAATGGGGTACCTCCCGGCTCTCGGACCTGAGTGTACGCAATTCCGCGTTTTTCCAGCCATTGAGCAACCGTCGCCACTGCGGTACTTTTCCCTGCCCCTTCAAGGCCTTCAATCACAATAAATCGACCGCTCATCGGTTCCTCTGATAAGTTTGCACCGCTCGGTTATGCTCGGCGAGCGTGCGAGAAAAAACATGGGTGCCGTCATTTCGACTAACAAAATAAAAATAATCGGATGCGTCAGGTTGCAATGTTGCGCGAATTGCAGCGCGACCTGGCATGGCAATCGGTGTTGGCGGAAGCCCATGAATACGATAGGTATTCCATGGTGTGTGCTCCTGAATATCTGAACGGTAAATGACACCCCGATAGCGGTCCCCTAACCCATAAATAATGGTCGGATCCGATTGCAGGCGCATCCCTGTATGCAATCGGTTCACAAACACGCTGGCGACGAGGCCTCGTTCGTGTGCTGCGCCTGTTTCACGTTCAACGATCGATGCGAGAATTAACGCTTCGTAAGGACTCTCGAGCGGCACACTGCGATCGCGCTCCTCCCATGCCTCCATTAATATGCTCTGCATACGCTGATAAGCCTGTTGATAAATTCTTCGGTCTGTCGTCCATGCGAAAAAACGATAGGTATCTGGAAACAGGAGGCCCTCAGGGTGCGATAAGTCACTCCCAAGGATTTCCATCACCGCTTGAATGTCGGCATCAAACAGCTCACTGCGAATAAACGGATGCTCAGCGAGCTGGGCCTGCCAGTGTCGAAATTCACTACCTTCCACAAAGGTAATTGAAAAAAGATGCTGTTGCCCTTGAGTAATACGTTGCCAAATTTGTGCCGGCGTATCACCGTGATGCACAGCGTACACGCCGGCTTGGATTGCAGCGCTGCCCATAAACAGTCGAAAGCCTATTTGGTTTAATTGCGCCGAATCAATCCACTCCAGTTCTTCCAAAGTCCGAGCAATTGCATTTCGGCTCATTCCCCGACGCACTTCAAATAAACGCACGAACTCAGGATCCATCGAATCAAGCGACTCGATATGAAACTGTTGATTCGCACTAAAATCAACGTGCGTTCCCTTATGGAACCACCAGTAAAGCGCACCATATGCAAGGCCAACGCTGACCAGACCGCCGATGAACAGACTCATCAGCCACGTAACGACTCGAATCATTCAGACGCTTCCCGCGTTAATAAGGTTTCCACACCGTCCGGATAAAGCTGGACGTTTGGGAGTTGATAATCGGCAATTTGAAAAATTGGAACAAGTTCCATCAGCGCGTTGCACATAAACATTTCGTCCGCGTCCAGAAGAACATCTGGCGCCACGCGAACTTCCTGAATTTCAGGGTTTCGCATCATCACTGCTTGACGCATGACCCCATCCACTCCAGCCCGACTGAGACAGGGGGTGTACCAGGTCTCCCCTTTGCGCCAGAATATGTTGGCTGCTGTCGCCTCGGTGACATGTCCTTCCATATCGAGAGCAATCAACTCGTGCACTTCTGGGCGTTGAAGTAGCTCTTGTTTGAGAATAACTTGTTCCAAACGATTGAGTGTTTTCAAGCCAGCCAGAACCGGCTGGATTCCAAGCCGAAAGGACGCAAAGTCTGCTTTAACACCGCGGTGCTGCCACTCCAAATAATGGACCGGAAAAGAACCTAAGCTCAGCACGATGGTCGGCGCCGCATCACGCTCTGGTGCGTAACCATGGCCGCCTATCCCGCGCGTCACGGTGATCCGTAAAACAGCAAAATCAGAATCGCTCAACGCATCAATGACCGCCGATGCAAGAACCTTTTCAACGTGATCTGCTAAAACATCCGGCAACGAAATTCCGAGCGCTTGGCATGTCTCGTGGAGACGTTTTTGATGATATTCCCAAAGATCAGGATACCAGTAGCGGTCCGCTTTTCGTCGTAACCGCATGGTCGTAAAACATCCGTCTCCGTAGAGCAAGCCCCGATCCGAGGCAAATACCTCGGAGTAGTACTCGCCATTGACCCACGTCCATGCCATATGTCACCTCGACATTGTCGCTTGTTTTGGTCCGTGTTTAAACCGCTTGAAACAGCAAACTTCCGTTGGTGCCACCGAAACCAAATGAATTACATAAAGTAACAGAAACCTTTGCGTTGCGCGCCTCATTTGCCACATAGTCAAGATCGCACTCGTCGTCCGGCGTCTCGAGGTTGATGGTTGGAGGAAGGACTTGGTCGCGAATTGCGAGCACCGAGAAGATCGCTTCAACCGCGCCTGCAGCACCCAATAAGTGTCCGGTCATTGATTTTGTTGAGCTCACCGGTGTGCTTGCTGCGGCAGAGCCAAATACAGACTTAATGGCACGCGTCTCCGCGATATCACCAGCCGGTGTCGACGTGCCATGTGCGTTAATATAATCAACTTTTGCCGCAGGGAGACCGGCATCTGCAAGTGCGTTGGTCATCGATGCCGCAGCGCCGCGGCCATCCTCAGGCGGAGCAGTCATATGATAAGCATCAGCGCTCATCCCAAACCCTGTCAGTTCCGCGTAGATTTTCGCTCCGCGTGCCCGCGCATGTTCGTAGCTTTCGAGCACCATGACCCCAGCACCATCACCCAGCACGAAACCATCACGATTCTTATCCCAAGGACGACTGGCTTTCGTTGGTTCATCATTCCGAGTGGACAGTGCACGAGCAGCAGAAAAGCCCGCCATGCCGAGAGGAGTCGATGCTTTCTCAGCACCGCCAGCAATCATGACATCCGCGTCACCGTATGCAATGACGCGGGCGGCCTGACCAATATTATGCACGCCCGAGGTACACGCAGTTACGATCGCCATATTGGGTCCCGTGAAACCATACAGCATCGACACCTGACCTGAAATCATATTAATGATCGAGCTTGGCACAAAGAAAGGCGACACCCGACGTGGGCCACCATCAAGCAATTTTTGATGATTCTCTTCAATCCCCAACAGCCCGCCGATACCCGATGAAATCATCACCCCGATTCGATGCGCTTGCGTTTCGGTCACGCTCAGGCCCGCATCCGCAATTGCTTGTTGCGCGGCCACCACGCCGTACTGAATAAATGTATCCATTTTGCGGGCTTCTTTGGCGGGCATGTAATGCGTTGCATCGAACCCTTTTACGAGACATGCAAATTGCGTTGAAAATCCATCCGTTGGAAAATGCTCAATCGGACCTGCTCCTGATTGCCCCGCAATAATAGACGCCCATGTTGACTCGGTATCCAGACCGTTGGGCGTGACCATGCCTAATCCGGTAACTACCACTCGCCGCTTACTCATTTTTCTTTTCCTTTCTGCAATCTTCGTGGCGCATCAATAACTGTTGCACTATACCCTGTTAAAACTCGATTGTAGTACGCATTTAAAGCGAATTTAAGCCATAAAAAAAGGCGGAATTTTCATTCCGCCTTCTTTGATATCAAGACAAACTTACGAAGAATGCTTGTTGATGTAGTCGATTGCTGCTTGAACCGTACGGATCTTCTCCGCTTCTTCATCAGGAATTTCAGTCTCGAACTCTTCTTCCAGAGCCATAACCAACTCAACGGTATCCAAAGAGTCTGCACCTAGGTCATTTTCAAATGAAGCTTCTGGCTTCACTTCTTCTTCTTTCACACCCAGTTGCTCAATGATGATTTTCTTTACGCGTTCTTCGATAGTGCTCATGTCTAACCCTCAAATAAAGGTATCTTTAATAAATTTGCGTGTAGTGTAGTCAATCAGACCCCACGATTAAAGCAAAAATTTCCCCGAAAGGGGGAGGTCTTACCTCGCAGGCCCTAAAATTGCTGACATTTTCGGCGATTACGCCATATTCATGCCGCCATTCACATGAATTGTTTCCCCGGTCACATAGGCAGCACCCGATGACGCAAGGAACAACACAGCTGCCGCAATCTCTTCTGGCTTCCCGAGCCGGGCAGCTGGAATCGTATCAAAAATACGCTCTCGCTGATCATCGGTCAACGCCTTTGTCATATCCGTATCAATAAATCCGGGAGCCACCGCATTCACTGTAACCCCCCGTGAAGCGATTTCTTTCGCCAAAGATTTCGTGAAACCGATCAGTCCAGCTTTCGCGGCGCAGTAGTTCGCCTGCCCGGGATTACCCGTTGTGCCAACCACTGAACCAATATTGATGATACGTCCATGTCGATTCTTCATCATACCACGCATGACCGCCTTGCATATTTTAAAGACTGCGGTGAGATTGGTGTTAATCACTTGCTCCCACTCGTCGTCTTTCATGCGCATCAGCAAGTTATCTCGTGTAATTCCCGCATTATTCACGAGAATATCAATCTTTCCAAACTCGTTTTGCACATCTGCGATGAGGGCGTCAATGGCGCCTTCAGCAGTCACATCGAGCGTCTTTCCAACGCCATGATCGCCGAGATAAGCGCTAATCGCTGCCGCGCCATTCTCACTTGTCGCGGTGCCGATCACTGTCGCCCCAGCCGCAACGAATGCTTCCGCAATTGCCTTACCAATTCCGCGGGTCGCTCCAGTAACCAAAGCGATCTGCCCGTCTAGATTACCGATTAATGATGAACTCATAAAAAATATCCTTAAATTGCACACTCCCAATCATTTCACATGATCCGGAAGCGCCATGATGAACAATTAGCCAATAAGCGCCTTCACGGTGTCCGAGGTATTGACCGCCTGGCACGACACATCGCCGTGTATCCGTTTTGCCAAACCTGTGAGAACTTTTCCTGGCCCTATTTCAAAATGCTCGACAACACCCTGCTCTGCGATCCAGTTCACCGTTTCAGTCCAACGGACTGGTGAGTAGAGCTGCGCAACGAGTGCCTCACGAATTTCCTCACGTGTCGCCGCGATACCGACGTTGACGTTATGAATAACAGGAATCTGTGGTACCTGAACTTCGATATTATCCAGTGCGTTCGCTAATTTCTCAGCGGCCGGCGCCATCAGCGTACAGTGCGACGGGACACTGACAGGAAGTGGTAAAACGCGTTTAGCGCCCGCTGCTTTACACAGCTCGCCCGCACGCTCAACGGCAGCTTTATCTCCAGCAATGACCACTTGCCCCGGTGAGTTGAAATTAACTGCAGCAACAATCTCGGTCTGCGCTGCTTCAGAACACGCCGAAACAACCGCACTATCCTCAAGCCCGATCACCGCCGCCATAGCTCCCTGACCGGCAGGAACCGCTTCCTGCATTGCTTTACCGCGAAGCTCCACCAACTGGATGGCGTCGCCAAAATCCAGTGCACCCGCACAGACTAATGCAGAGTATTCACCGAGGCTGTGCCCTGCTAGGTAGGTTGGCTTTACGTGATCCTGCAAGCAGCGAAAAATAGCTACACTTGCAGCCAATAGTGCAGGTTGAGTGACTTCAGTTTGGTTTAACCGCCCCGTACTGTCGTTCTGTACGACATCCCAGAGATCATAACCAAGCACCTTGGACGCCTCGTTAAAGGTTTCTCGAACCTGCGGGTAGTGTTCCGCGAGTTCCCCAAGCATCCCAACCGTTTGAGAACCTTGCCCAGGGAATACAAATGCACATGATTGAGTCATGTCCTATCCTTATTTATCTTTTAATCAATCGACGTTATGCAGGGACTAAGTATAACGAATCAGAGCCGAACCCCAGGCAAAACCACCGCCAAAAGCCTCAAGTAGCAGCGTCTGCCCTGGCCGAACCCGCCCATCGCGAATTGCGACATCGAGTGCAATAGGTACCGATGCTGCTGAGGTGTTGCCGGTATGCTCAAGGGTCATCACGACTTGCTCCATTGGCATCCCCAACTTCCTCGCTGTTGCTTGAATAATTCGATAATTCGCTTGGTGCGGAATCAACCAGTCTAGGTCGTCAGCCCCTAAATTGTTATGACGCAGCGTATGTTCTACCAATTCCGCCAATTTTTCTACCGCGACCTTGAACACTTCGCGCCCGCGCATGTAGAGCCAGGCTTCCTGTTGGAACGCTTCATCGCTTCGCGAGGGATGGTCCGCACCCAATAAGGAAGCAAATTCCCCAGCACTATATATGTGTGTTGAGAGAATACCGGGAGTTTCAGATGCGGAAAAGATAGCCGCTCCCGCGCCATCACCGAACAAAACAACGGTATTTCGGTCATCGGGGTTGCACAAACGAGTGAGCGCGTCACTGCCAATCACAAGCACGTGCTTGGCTGCGCCGGAAATAATGTATTTTTCCGCGACAGAGACGGCAAAAAGAAACCCCGAGCATGCTGCTGCAACGTCAAAGGCGGGGGTGTCGGTGATTCCGAGGGCATGTTGTACTTCGCATGCCGCACTGGGAAAAGCCCGGTCTGCTGACGTGGTTGCAACAACGATAAGATCTAAATCAGCCGCTGGGATTTGTGCCGCTTCAAGTGCTTTTTTCGCCGCTTCTGTTGCCATACTAACGACAGACTCATCAGGGCCACACACGCGCCGTTCACGAATTCCCGTGCGCTCTCGGATCCACGCATCGCTGGTATCAACGCGCTTTTCAAGGTCGGCGTTGGTGAGAATCTGAGGGGGTAGGTAGTGGCCTGTACCGGCTAGTTTTGCAAACATGCGACTCCTCGTTGATCTGAGCCGCCTTGCGACTCTTAGGTATGCTGTTCAGACAGCACTTGTTCTACTCGGTCATGAATTCGGGCCGGGAGGTCCGACGCAGCCTCTGCGATCGCATGCTCAATTGCACTAAAAAAGGCGTTCGCAGAAGCATTCCCGTGACTTTTCACGACAACTCCGCGCAATCCTATCAAACTTGCACCATTGTACTGGTCGGGGTTGAGCCAAGACCACGCCTTTCGTTGCCGGCGATAGAGAAACCAGACGAGCGCACGACTCAACCAATGCGATTTCAAACTCCGTTTAAAATGGTCGTACACCATTCGAGCCATGCCTTCGCAACTCTTCAGGGCAATATTTCCAGTGAATCCATCACAAACCATCACGTCAGCATGTCCAGAGAACAGATCTGAGCCCTCAATGAAGCCCTGATAAGCGACATGGCTTGATTGTCCAAGTAATACGGCGGCCTGTTTGACCACATCGGGGCCCTTGATATCTTCGGTGCCCATATTGAGTAAAGCCACCCGCGGGGTCGGGATGTCATGCAGTTCCTGAGCGAGTACCGAACCCATCACCCCGAATTGGAAAAGTGAATCCGAATCACACCCCGGATTTGCCCCAAGATCCAGTAAAAAACTTTGTCCACCTTGCTCATTCGGAATGGCCGCGACAAGCGCTGGACGCAGAACACCAGGTAACGCTTTTAAGCGAAGATAAGCAATCGCCATCAATGCGCCAGTATTTCCTGCACTGACCACACCATGCGCTTCACCGTCAGCGACAAGATCAATCGCGACACGCATGGAGGAGTCTGTCTTATGTCGCAGACATTGACTGGGCTTGTCATCCATTTGCACGATTTGGGAGGTATGGCGGAAGTGAACGCGGGCGCGTTCCGGGGCTTTGAGATTCTTTCCTTCGCGCTTGAACAGCGCTTGGAGTCGCGGTTCGTCACCGGTCAGTATAAATTCTACGTCCGGAAACGACTGCAGCGCTCTAATGAGCGCTGCAACAACGATGGAGGGACCGCGGTCTCCACCCATCGCATCGATGGCAAGCGTTAATTTTGCCATACGCCTTAGCCGGCGATGACTTTCTTACCTTTGTAGTAACCGTCAGCGGTTACATGGTGACGACGGTGAGTTTCACCACTGGTCTGATCGACAGACAGTGCAGCGCCACTCAGCGCATCGTGCGAACGACGCATACCGCGCTTTGAACGGGTTTTGCGATTTTGTTGTACAGCCATTTGACTCGTCTCCTGAATCGGTTATTTCTTAAGCTTCTGTAATACGGCGAACGGGTTCTTTTTCTCTGCTTCCGCAGGGAGCTCACCCCAGCTCATTGCATCACTTTTGATTTTACATTCCTGCTCTGTATGCTTTGCGACTAAGGGCAACGCGACCAGCAGCTCATCTTCAACTAGGGGATGGAGCAGCACCTCTCCCAGCTCGTTTAACTCTGCTGCTTCGTAATGCTCCGGCAACTCATCAGCGCTTTGGCGACGTGTTATCGGTGCATACTGAAACTCTGTCTCTAGTTCATAGCCCATGGGAGTCCCACAGCGCTGACAAACTAACTCGACGGTTGCTTTCGCTTGACCACGAAAATAGTGAATCTTTTGCTCATCTGTCCCGAACGTTAGCGTGACCTCTACGTCTGGACAGGGTGATGCCAGTACTTCATTAAAACGCGGCAGATTACTTGATGGAATCACTCCATCAAAAGAAAGGCGTTTTCCTGAATTACGTACTGGGTCGACCGAAAGCGGTATACGAACCTTTTGCATAGCGCGCGAATGATAATAGTTGAAGGGTGGATAGTCAAAGAAATTTCGTGTCCAAACCTCTGTTTTCGCGAAATTCTCTCAATTTATGTCAGAATAACGACACCAACTCATTCTAACATATCGAATACGCAGACACACCAAAGGAATTTATTATGTCACTCCCCTTGTGCCTGGCTTCTAGCTCCCCTTACCGTCGTCAGCTTTTAGAACGGCTTGGCCTGCCGTTTACGAGCGCGCGCCCTGATATCGATGAAACCGCGCTCGAAGGAGAACTCCCGCAAGCACTGGTAGAGCGGCTCGCCATCCAAAAAGCTCGGCAAGTTGCCGAGGCCTATCCTGACCATCTCATCATCGGATCGGATCAAGTGGCGGTCAGCGAAGGAATCATTCTCGGGAAGCCGCATACCGTTGAACGTGCAATTGAACAGCTGGCATCTTTTTCTGGGAAGCGCGTCACGTTTTATACTGGACTTGCGGTTCTAAACGGGAAAACAGGTCATTGTTATTCGTGTGTCGAACCGTTTATCGTTCACTTTCGAACGCTATCGACTCGCCAAATTGAACGCTATGTGAAAGCAGAGATGCCCCTTGATTGTGCGGGAAGTTTTAAGAGTGAGGGGCTGGGTATCACCTTATTCGAACGCTTGGAGGGGAATGACCCGAACGCACTCGTCGGATTGCCCCTAATTCAGTTGGTGAACCTCTTGCAGCGACACGGAATTGAGCTTCCGTAACCAGTCCGGAAGCTCATTCAGGTTAGCAAGCGTCACAAGCGGACCTTCCTGCTCAAGACGCTCACGATCGTGAACGCCCCACAAAATACCGGCGGACTGAACCCTCGCATGCCTTGCCATTTGCAGATCATATTGTGAATCCCCAATCATCAATGCCTGGGAGGCAGGTATTTGAGTTTCCTGCAAGATCGCTTGCAGCATTTCCGGATGAGGCTTGGACTGCGCCTCGTCCGCACAGCGTGATGACATAAAAAAATGACCGGTATTGGTCTCGCGCCAAGCCCTTTCGAGTCCTTGCCGGGCTTTCCCAGTGGCTACCGCTAACTGGTAACCATCGTCATGTAATTCATGCAGCACGCCCTCTACCCCCGGAAATAAAGGTGATGGTGTTGTGTCTCGGTGAACATAAAGCTCACGATACACTGCAATTAGGCGGGCTTGTTCTTGTGGGTCGGAACAGCCGAACAATCGCTCTAATGCAATCCACAAACTCAGACCAATAATATCGCGGACCGCCGATTCAGACGGGACAGGCAAACCGGTGCTTTGAGCCATCTTTTGCATACAGGAAACGATACGAGGCACCGAATCCATCAAGGTGCCATCCCAATCAAAGACAAGTAAATTGAAGGAACGCTTTATCGTAGCCATGCTTATTTAACGTGTTCCCGTTCGGAGTGCCTGGAGCACCATTTTCAATTCATCGTCGAGCGGCGCGTGAAAGGTTACGGATTCCCCACTCTTGGGATGCTGAATCTGTAATCGTTCCGCATGCAAAAATAAGCGATTCAATCCGAGCTGCTTCATTTGCTCATCGAAACCACGAATTCCATATTTACTGTCGAGTGCGATGGGATGCCCGACACATTGGGTATGCACCCGAATTTGATGGGTCCGACCGGTCACTGGTGACGCCTCAATCAATGTGGCTGATATACCACTCTCAGGAAAGCGTTCGCGTACCTTAAAGCGAGTTAATGACGCTTTTCCATCAGCATCGGTTCTGACGATTCGCTCGCCCGATTGCAAGGTGTTTTTCTGAAGTGCTTGATCCACTTTTTTTAATTGGCCAGGCCACGAGCCAAAAACTAATGCAACGTAGGTTTTTTCCATGTCTTTGTCGCGCAGTTGCTCATGCAATGCGCGCAGTGCGGATCGTTTCTTCGCGATCATGAGCACCCCTGAGGTATCCCGATCGAGGCGATGCACTAGTTCAAGAAATTTCGCTTGTGGGCGCAGCGCACGCAAACCCTCAATGAGACCAAACTGCAAGCCGCTTCCGCCATGCACTGCGAGTCCTGCCGGCTTGTTGACCACCATCATGCAATCATCTTCAAATATGATGCAGGCTTCCAGACCGGCGATTTTCTCAAGTTTGGGATTCGGCAACGGCTGCTTTTCCGCCACACGAACAGGCGGAATTCGGACGCTATCCCCCGCTTCGAGCCGATAATCAGGCTTTGCGCGCTTTTTATTGATGCGCACCTCGCCCTTTCGGACGATCCGATAAATCATACTTTTGGGAACGCCTTTCAGCTGTGCAAGCAAAAAGTTATCAAGACGCTGCCCCGCTTCATCGGCACTTACCGTGTAAAAACGGACTTGCTGCGGGACGGTATTTGGTTCGTTTTGGATGTCGCTCATCGGGCACTTCATTGGTGTTAAAATCGGATCAAGCTTATCACGCTGGCTATCTAAACGCATCCGAAATGCGGTTATCACACGCAATACAGAGGCGCCGTCTGATGGCACAATTGCGACTTGTTACTTTGCGAAGTAAATGCGACAATACCCTGTCAGACCTCTGTGGTCTGCGTAAAACTTTTTTCTCGATGAATTTTCTCGAAAAACACAACACTGAATAGAAGTGAACGCCTGTTTCGGCATGTAAGAAATTTATTGTTACACGTAGCCACCGTCACCGCAGTCGGTCACGGAAAGAGATACGGGTAACTTCGCGAAGCTTTCCAGTGAAAGCCCCGCGTTAAAAGATAAGTACAGTAAGCAGCAATAGCATTGGCTTTGTCGGACAAGAGAATCGAGCGCACCTCTCAGAGATACGGTGCCAGACGACAGACTGTGCAACGGAACAGGACCGTGAGCAAGCGGTACAGTGTTGTGATTTCGTACCTAACAAAAGTATGAGTCACACAATATGAAAAGAATGCTAATCAACGCGACGCAACAGGAAGAACTCCGCGTTGCGCTCGTGGATGGTCAACGGTTATACGATCTGGATATTGAAAGTCCAGGACACGAACAAAAAAAAGCAAACATCTACAAGGGTAAAATTACCCGCGTCGAGCCAAGTCTCGAAGCTGCATTTGTTGATTACGGTGCAGAACGCCATGGCTTCCTTCCTTTAAAAGAAATCGCCAAAACCTATTTTCCCAAAGATTATCGCTTCGATGGTCGTCCGAACATTCGCGACGTCGTCAAAGAAGGTCAAGAAGTTATCGTCCAGATCGATAAAGAAGAACGTGGCCAAAAAGGGGCCGCGTTAACGACTTTTATCTCACTGGCCGGAAGTTATCTTGTCTTAATGCCAAATAACCCGCGCGCAGGTGGTATTTCACGCCGGATTGAAGGTGACGAACGGACTGAACTGAAAGACGCACTCTCTACACTTGAAATCCCAAATGGAATGGGACTGATTGTGCGGACCGCAGGCGTCGGGAAATCAGCCGAAGAGCTTGCGTGGGATTTAAACGTTCTTGTCCATCATTGGCAAGCAATCGAACAGGTCTCGGGTAACCGCCCTGCTCCATTTCTTGTCCATCAAGAATCCAACGTCATCTTCCGTGCGATACGTGATTATTTGCGTCGGGATATCGGTGAAATCTTAATTGATGATACCCAAATGTTTGAGCAAGCCCGCGAGCACATTCAGGTTGTACGACCTGATTTTGTCAGCCGCGTGAAGCTCTACAAGGGTGATGTCCCGCTATTTAGTCACTATCAAATCGAAAGCCAGATTGAATCCGCCTTTCAGCGCGAAGTCCGGCTTCCGTCCGGTGGCTCAATTGTCATCGATCCCACTGAGGCTTTGACATCAATCGATATCAACTCCGCGAAAGCGACCAAGGGCGGTGATATTGAAGAAACTGCATTGCAGACAAACTTAGAAGCAGCCGATGAAATTGCACGTCAACTTCGTTTGCGTGATGTGGGTGGTCTGATTGTCATCGACTTTATCGACATGACGCCGCCCAAGCATCAACGAGAAGTAGAAAATCGTTTGCGTGATGCGTTAAAGCACGATCGGGCACGGGTTCAAACAGCACGAATTTCGCGCTTTGGCTTACTCGAAATGTCGCGGCAGCGCTTGCGTCCATCGCTTGGTGAATCAGCAAACCATGTATGTCCGCGTTGTGATGGTCAAGGAACAATTCGCAGTGACGAGTCACTCTCGTTGTCAATCTTACGCTTGATCGAAGAAGAAGCCCTCAAAGACAACACAGCACAAGTAAATGCTCAAGTGCCGGTCAGCGTGGCAACTTACCTATTAAATGAAAAACGTGAGGCACTTCGTTCAATTGAGAAACGAAATGAGGTGAATGTTCTGGTCATTCCAAACCAGAACCTAGACACGCCTCATTTCGATGTGCAGCGATTGCGTAAAGACGAGATCACAGACGTGCAAAGCTATCGTCTGATTCAAGCGGTGGAAGTGAAGGAAATCGAATTTGCGAAGCCAAAAGAAAAGGTCGCGGATGAACCCGCACTGAAAACGCTGGTCGCTCCTACGCCTCCACCCCCCGCTGCACCAGCAGAAAAATCACGGGATCAAGGCCCGGGGCTCTTCACCAAAATCGCGATTTGGTTGAAAGGTTTATTTACGTCAGACGAGACGTCAGATAAAAAACCGAAGCAAGAAAATACAAATCGCAATCGTCAAGGCAAGCCGCGAGATGATCGTCGTCGCAATGGTCGCGGTGGTCGCAACAACAACCGCCGGGGTGCAAACCGCGGAGGTCGTGGAAAGGCTGATGAGGCTGAAAAGAGCAACGAGCAACTGAAGCACGATACAAAACCTGCAGAAAAAGCGGCTGATCATCGCGATTCAGATAACAAAGGGAATGAACGTGGCCCTCGCCGTCGGCGTCGCCGCGGCGGCAAGAATCAAGCGGATGGTGCACAAAAGCCAACAACAACCGAGCAGGATCAAAGCGCACAACAAGCAGACGATAAAGGTTCTGAATCGAAAAAATCGTCTCAGGATAGCGCGCCGCAAATGCCACGGGAACGTCGGGAGCGTCGTAAGCTCGAACAAAGCGTACGAATGGGCAAAGGCAGCGTAGCGCCTGCGCAAACGGCTGTTGAACACGGAAGTTCAGATGAGCCTAAAGCAACGGCAGCAGATACAACTGAAAGCACCGTCCCGGCGAATGACAACACCGTTCAGGTGAGCGACAGCGCTGGACAAAGAACAGAAGAGAAACCAGCACAGCAAGAAAGCACAGCTGAGCAAACGGTTGACCAAGTGCCCACAGGAAAGCAAACGAGTGAGGACAACGCAGAAGCTGACGTGAAGAAGCCTCGCCGCCGCACACGTCGTAAACCGAAAGCCGAGACTGCTGAGCAGGAAAATGCAGAAGCGTCTGAAAAAACTGAAGAAACAAAGGTTTCCGACAAAAAAACGGCAACAACTCCGAGTGAAGCCGAGGACGTTCAGGTCAGTGAGAGTGAGCGTGTTGAAGACCAGGTACAAGCTAAAGATTCAGTGACGGAAACGGAATCGGCAATCGAAGAAGCCGGAGACCCAAACGTGAAAGCGCAGCGCCCAGTCGACACCGTTGCCGCGGACACAACTGAGACAAAAGAGCGTCCCGAGGATAACGAAAGCCCAGTTTCAGAAGCGTCAGATCAAGGCACCGAGGCACCGGCCAGTGAAGTGAAAACGTCCGGACAACCGCCCGCTGAGGAAGTAATGGAACCCGCGGCAGAAGAGAAGCCGAAGCGCGAAGCGACCAAGGCAAGTAAAGCGAAAAAGCCCCAGAAAGGAGGCAGTCGTATTTCCGCGCCGATGGCTAAAGCAAGTGCAGAAACGGTGTCTGATAACATCGTATTTCCACCCGCTCGATCCGACAGCGAGCGAGCCCAGGTCCATCATTCAGGTCGCCACTCTGGCCTAGCAAATGCTGTCAATAAGTCAGCGTCGGGAGCAGTACGCTGTCAACCTGAGTAAGTAAAGCGGAACCACAACTAAAAACGGCATATCGATGGATATGCCGTTTTTTTTATTTCTCGTTTAAAGAATAATGCGATCTCGGTTGTGATTCAGAACTTGAATGCCAAGCCCGCGAACCTCAAGCAGTTGATCAATGTCAGTAAACCCACCGAGTTGCTCGCGCAGTTCAATAATCGCTCGAGCCCGGGCAAGCCCCACTCCTCTTAGTTTCGCTGCAAGTTCCTCCGCATTTGCGACATTTACATTGACCATCGCGTTTTGTTCGGAGCGCAATCGCTGCCCTGCTTGATGGACGGGGTTCATGGATGTTTCGCTCATACTGACATCCATTGCTGAAGCGGAAGCCAAATACAACGATGAGGAGGCAAGAATTGCCGACACCAGCATGGGGAGTACACGTTTGTGGTAAAGCATAAAGGTATCCTTTTTCAAGTAATGCACAACCTCCCTGGTTGCACGTTTTTAGTATGAAATAAGGATACCGAGGGCGCTAGACGAGGTGCTCTAAAATTTGCTGGTTGATGGCTGAAAGCGTGGCGTTTGGATCCTTGCTTTCACGAATTGGACGGCCCAATACGAGGAAGTCGACCCCAGCATCGATCGCTGCGCCAGGTGACATGACCCGATGTTGATCATGGGTGGCGAATCCCTCAGGCCGGATACCCGGTGTAACTAACAAGAAATCAGCTCCCAAGGCACCCTTTAGCATTACCGCCTCGCGCGCTGAACAAACGACGCCATCGAGACCCGCCGACTTTGCAAGTTCTGCCAGTGCTAAAACCTGCTCATTTAATGAACGTTGAATTCCTACTTCCGGTAAGCTCTCACTCGCCATACTCGTTAGGACCGTTACTGCGATGAGTTTTGGTCGCTTTTCACCATATGGCTCGAGCACGTGGCGCGCCGCTTTCATCATATCGACGCCGCCCGAGGCATGAACGTTCACCATCCAAACACCGAGTTCAGCCGCAGCTTTCACCGCTTTCGCTACTGTATTTGGGATGTCATGAAACTTGAGATCGAGGAATACATCAAAGCCGAGTTCATGAAGTGTTCGTACCAAGGCAGGCCCAGCAGTCGTGAATAGTTCTTTTCCTACCTTGACCCGACATTGCTGCGGATCCAGCGTTTTAACAAAGGCCAAGGCCTGTTCTGCGTCATCAAAGTCAAGTGCTACGATAATACGTTTTTCTGTCATTCCCCGTCTAATCCTCGTGTCGGTTTGATGGACCCCCAATATTTACATGAGGGGCAGTGCCAATAGAGTGTTTGACCTGAAAACCCGCAGTGACGGCAGCGATATTTAGCGCGTTGCTTTAATTGCTCCGACACCATGGTACCGAGTAACTGCAAGCTCTTACGTGATTTTTCTGAATCCGCCGACGCCGCGTTAAATTGAATAAGTTTATGGAAGGCACGCATGGTTGGATTCTTTTGCAGTGCAACCATCATAAACTGTTCCGCAGACTCGCGGTCATTACGCCCGGCAATAATATCCGCCAGCATGACGGTTGCACTCGCACAAGGTTTCTCCATCACGACATCGTGTAGAAAACTCACGAGCCCGTCTTGATCCTCTAAACGCTCATATGCTGCGCGAATTAGCGGGAGCACTTCGGGAATGAAATCTTTATCTTCATCCGCAATCGGAAGCAAGTAGCCAAGCGCCTTTCGTGCTTTGTCCTGCCCGAGCCACCACCGTCCGAGTGAAAGCCGCGCGCGAATACAGCCCTTATCATGTTTGAGTGCTTTTTCGTAAAACTTGAGTGCTGCGTTCGTATCCTCTTGCATGTCAGCGAGTTCACAGTAAAGCTGTGAAACCACAGGAAGAACGCTTCGGTCTGTTTTTGACAGCTTCAGTGCAACACGAATTGCCTTATCCCACTCGTGTGTGGCCTCGTACAGCGACAGAAGATGGGTGAGACTCTCGGCTTGATAACTCGAGTGGGCCTGTAGCTCGGTAAACATTTGTTCGGCTCGATCATAGAGCCCTGCTGAGAGATAATCCTGGCCTAACTCGAACATCGCCTGATAGCGTTCTTGCTCAGATAATGACGGACGAGAAATTAGGTTTTGATGAATGCGTATCGCGCGGTCGACCTCACCGCGGCGCCGAAAGAGTTTTCCAAGGGTCCAATGGGTTTCGATCGTCTCACTATCAATGTCGAGCATATCAATGAACAGATCGACCGCTTTATCGCTTTGTTCGGAAAGTAATAAATTGATACCCGTAACATAGTTCTTCGAGAACTCTTCTTGCTCTTTTCTCTGTTCTACACGAACACTATTCCGGCCCATAAACCAGCCATAGGCAGCGGCAACTGGCAGGAGTAGGAAGAGCAATTCAAGCATGGGTTAGTGTTTCCCTTCAACCGATGTTCCTGTTTGGCTGCATTCGCTTGCCACCTGTTTGACTAAGGCCTTGCGCAAACGTCGAACCGTCCATTTTAGCCGCAGATATGCACCTGCAATCGTTAGCAAACCGAGTATAAACCCAACAGCAAGTGTCACACCAATGACTGCACCGAGGCTATAGGTCTGCTCTACAACGAGCAAATTCACGGACACGTCCTGCGCATTATTCTTTCCCAGAATAAAGGCGAGGAGAAACAGCAAAATTAAAGGTATGAACGAAAGTACGATACGAGCCATAACAAATCCCTGATCGGCAACAAGAAAAAAGGCATGCCATTATAGCATGCCTTTTCGGAATTACTGCGTACTGACAAAAGTCAACAGACGCCTAGCCTTGCGCTGATTCATTGACGCGTTCCCGAAGCGCTTTTCCAGGTTTGAAGTGCGGGACATACTTTCCACCCAATTCAACCTTGTCACCCGTCTTCGGGTTCCGGCCCACACGGGGTCGGCGAAAGTGAAGGGAAAAACTCCCAAACCCCCGGATCTCAATCCGGTCGCCATCCGCGAGGGCATGAACCATGACTTCGAGAATTTCTCGAACGCCTCGCTCCACGTCCTTTGGCTGCAGCTCTGGCTGCTTCGCAATCAAAATTTCAATCAGCTCAGACTTCGTCATAACAGATCCTCAATTGATGCACAAAGCAGCCATCGGTTTGATCAACGATTAATCGTCAGTCTTCGCCGCTTTGAACGCTTCTGCCATTGCGTTGTTGAACGCGTTGTCTTCAGTCGCATTTACGCTATCAAGTGCCGCTTTTTCTTCTGCTTCGTCTTTCGCTTTGATTGACAAGCTGATGACACGATTTTTGCGGTCGATGCCCATGTAACGCGCTTCAACAGCATCACCTGACTTCAGCACAGTGCTCGCGTCTTCAACCCGGTCACGTGAAATGTCAGATGCACGGACGTAACCTTCTACGCCGTCAGCCAAGCTGACCGTTGCGCCTTTCGCGTCAACTTCAGTGACTGTACCGTTAACAATAGCACCCTTCTTGTGAGCCGCAAGGAAGTTGTTCACTGGATCTTCAGAAATTTGCTTGATCCCCAGTGAGATACGCTCGCGCTCTGCGTCAACTTGCAGAACCACAGCTTCTACTTCTTCGCCTTTCTTGAAGTCACGTACCGCTTCTTCGCCTGCTGCATTCCAAGAAATGTCAGACAAGTGAACAAGACCGTCAATGTTGCCATCCAAGCCAATGAAGATACCGAAGTCAGTGATTGACTTGATCTTGCCAGAGACTTTGTCGCCTTTCTGGTGGTTCTTCGCAAACTCTTCCCATGGGTTTGGTTTGCACTGCTTGATGCCCAGAGAAATACGACGACGCTCTTCGTCGATCTCCAACACCATCACTTCAACCACGTCGTCTAAGTTAACGATCTTCGATGGATGCACGTTTTTGTTCGTCCAATCCATTTCAGACACGTGAACCAAACCTTCTACGCCTTCTTCGATTTCGACGAAGCAGCCGTAGTCAGTCAGATTGGTGACGCGACCTTGCAGGGTTGAGCTCTCTGGATAACGCGCAGAGATATCGCTCCACGGATCTTCGCCCAATTGCTTGAGGCCCAAAGATACACGCGTACGATCACGATCAAACTTCAATACTTTACAGGTGATTTCGTCACCAACATTCACGATTTCGCTTGGGTGCTTCACACGCTTCCAAGCCATATCTGTGATGTGCAACAAGCCGTCAACGCCGCCAAGGTCTACGAACGCGCCGTAGTCAGTCAAATTCTTCACGATACCAGTGACTTCTTGACCTTCTTGGAGGTTTTCCAGCAATGCATCACGCTCAGCGCTGTTCTCTTTCTCAATCACTGCACGACGTGAAACAACCACGTTGTTGCGCTTCTGATCGAGCTTGATAACCTTGAACTCAAGGTCGCGATTCTCGAGGTGTGCTGTGTCGCGAATTGGACGCACATCAACCAAAGAACCAGGCAAGAACGCGCGCACGCCGTTCAGGTCGACGGTGAAGCCGCCCTTCACTTTGCCGCTAATGATTCCCGTAACTGTCTCATCATTTTCATGAGCAGCTTCTAGTTGCAACCATGCTTCGAAACGCTTCGCTTTTTCGCGCGAGAGAATCGTTTCGCCGAATCCATCTTCAACTGCATCCAAGGCAACTTCAACGGTATCGCCAACAGCGATTTCCAGTTTACCTTCAGAGTTCATGAATTGTTCAGCAGGAATGGCGCTTTCAGACTTTAGGCCGGCGTCAACCAGTACCAGATCTTTTTCGATAGCAACAACGGTGCCTTTTACGATAGAGCCAGGACGGGTTTCTGTTTCTTTGAGGCTTTCCTCAAACAGTTGGGCAAAATTTTCAGTCATAGATTTAGTTAACTTTTAAGTGAGTCACATCCACCGAACTTCCGTGACGGCGGGGTTGTTTTACTTTGTCGGCACAATCCTTAGCACCGACCCTTGACGGCCTTTGGCCCTCAATTTGAGCAACCCGTGAGCGCTCGCTCCGCGGGTCTAAATTCTGTTTTCGTCCGCTTTCCCTTCAGAGGCAGAAAGCTTCGTGTGTGCAAACTGCAACACTTTCGCGACAACATCCTCAATGGATATTTCAGTTGAATCGATAAATAGCGAATCCTCCGCAGGCTTTAAAGGCGCTACAGAGCGATTTGTATCGCGATGGTCACGATCTTTGATCTCATCAACTAACGTGCTCATATTAGCATCAAAGCCCTTTTCCTGCAATTGCAGAAAACGCCGTCGCGCCCGTTCTTCGGCGCTCGCAGTAAGGAAGATTTTGGCTTGCGCATCGGGGAATACGACCGTACCCATATCGCGACCATCGGCCACCAAACCTGGAAGCTCACGGAAAGCGCGTTGTCGACGCAGCAGCGCTTCGCGAACGCGTGGTAACGCGGCTATTTTGGATGCATTCATTCCCACCTCTTCGGTGCGAATGGTCATGGTGATGTCCTCACCTTCTAAGATGGTATGCGTCAGGCCGGTTTCTTCGTTTGCAACAAACTCAACGTCCAAGTCTGTTGCCAATGCAACGAGACTATCTTCGTCTGATGGTTCAAAGTCGTGATGCACTGCTGCAATCGCAAGAACACGATAAATTGCGCCGCTGTCGAGCAAATGCCATCCAAGCTTCTCTGCCAGTAACCGACATACCGTGCCCTTCCCCGAGCCGCTTGGGCCATCGATGGTGATCACTGGCGCTAAGACCGGCGTGGGTGGTGTCGACTTCCCTGGTTCGATATCCGACATGCGTACCTCTTAAGAAAAAATTCAAGCGCCGAGATTATACGGATTTTGTGCAAAATTGCATCTTTAATCAGCGATTACCTCAAAACCCATTTCACAACGAGCCCTTGCGGGCCCACCGAAATAGCATGCCTGAGGTTTATGAAATTTAGGTGAGCAAGGATTGAAAAGTTTGAAAATAATCTGGAAATGTCTTCTTGCAACACGCCGGATCCAAAATAGTGACCCCAGCGGGCGCGAATGCGAGCAATGAGAAACACATTGCCATTCGGTGGTCATCATAGGTCTCTATCGTGCCATGATGAATCGTTGCGGGTGGCACAATAGTAATCGCATCCGCGTCCTCGACCACTTCTGCACCGGTTTTCCGAAGTTCCGTGGCCATGGCATGAAGTCGATCCGTTTCTTTCAAGCGCCAATTGTAGACATTTCGAATACGAGTTGCGCCTTTTGCAAACAACGCGGTAGTCGCAATCGTCATCGCCGCATCTGGAATGGCATTTAAATCAAAGTCGCCGCCGCGAAGTGCATCACCCTTCTCTACCGTGATACTGCGCTCCGCATAGGTGACGCGCGCGCCCATCTTCGCGAGAACATCGGCAAACTTTTTGTCCCCTTGGAGACTCGCAGAGCCAACGCCGTGCACGGTCACGGGCCCACCCGCAATCGCTGCCGCAGCTAAAAAATAGGAAGCGGAGGACGCATCCCCCTCGATCCAGTACACCCCAGGGCTTTTGTACCCCTGACCACCCTTCACGCGATATTCGCGATCAGATACCACCTCAACCTGAGCGCCAAAACTACGCATCATCGCAACGGTTAGATGAATGTAAGGGGCTGAAACGACCTCACCGGTAAGCTGCAATTGAGAGTCCTGTGGGAGCAAAGGGAGGACCATCAGTATGGCACTCACATATTGACTCGATAAACTCCCATCCAGAGTGATGGTCCCGCCGTACAATGATGTACCCCGAATACGCAACGGGGGATAACCAGATTCTGCTAGATACTCAATATCCGCCCCAATCTGGCGCATTGCTTCAATTTGTGGACCAATCGGGCGCTCGTACATCCGCGGTTCACCGGTCAAGATGAACTCCCCATCACTCGCTGCAAGCACTGCCGCAAGGGGGCGCATTGCAGTTCCCGCGTTTCCGAGAAAAAGTTCCACGGCCCGCGCGGTAGAAAAACGTCCGCCTTTACCGTGCACCAGAATTTGGGTTGCCTCATCACCGGATTCCATCGAAACATCGAGTGCCGTCAAGGCCTCCCGCATTCGCGCGGTATCATCACTTAACAGCATATTTTCCAGCCGAGTGCTCCCCTCAGCCAATGCCGCAAGCAAAAATGCACGATTTGCGATGCTTTTTGAACCGGGTAGCGTCACCTCTCCCTGAATTCCTCGAGCATACGATAAACTTATTGCAGGTGATGACATGATTATTGACCGTTTAAAATTTCCGCCATGGCATTACAAAACGCATCGTTCTCTTGTGGCAAGCCAATGCTTACGCGCAAATGATTGGGTAATTCATAGCCTGCAACTGGGCGCACGATGACCCCCTTATGCAATAGCTTCTGAAACATTTCTGCGGACTGTGGCCCAACTTCGATGGTTAAAAAATTTCCATGTGAAGGAATGAAGGGCAATTTATATTGCTCGCAAAACGCGATAAGTTGGGCCATACCGTCACGATTAACAGAGACTGAACGGGCAATAAAATCCTCATCTTGTAAAGCCGCAATGCTAGCCGTGAGCGCCAACTCATTCATGTTAAATGGCTGTCGAATCCGGTTCATTAAGTCAGCAATTGCCGGATGGGAAACCATATAACCAGAACGAATTCCAGCCAGTCCATAGGCCTTCGAAAACGTGCGACTCACGACGAGATTCGGATACTTTTCGATCCATGCCAAGCTCGGTGCCCGCTCTGACTCTGGGACATATTCATAGTAGGCTTCGTCGAGTACGATTAAGACATGGTGAGGCACGCGGGCGATGAACGCCTCGAGAGCTTCTTTGCTTAGGAAAGTCCCAGTTGGGTTGTTTGGATTTGCCACGAAAATCATCCGAGTTTTATCCGTGACCGCAGCGAGCATCGCTTCCAAATCATGCCCATAGTCTTTTGCTGGAACGGCAATTCCAGTCGCGCCGATCGCCTTGGTAACAAGCGGATAAACCACAAATGCATGTTGCGCATAAATGACTTCATTTTCAGCCGTCACAAAGGTGCGGGCGAGCAGCTCGAGCACGTCGTTTGAGCCATTTCCTAGCGTAACTTGCTGAGGCTTAACAGAAAACTTATCGGCAATTGCTTGTTTGAGGTAGAACCCATTCGCATCCGGGTAGCGTGCAAGACCCGTAATTTTTGCAGCGAGCGCATCCCGCACTTTCTGACTGACGCCCAAAGGATTCTCATTGGAAGCGAGCTTAACAATATTCTTAATTCCCAGCTCCCGTTCAACCTCTTCAATTGGTTTTCCTGCTTGATAAGGTTGCAGCTCACGAATTCCAGGAAGGGCCAAACGTGCGGCATCAAAATCGTGCATGGTATTCCTCTATTTTTTATTTACGAGCACCTGAGCGGCACTTCTTATGCATATTCATTTTCAAAGCGAGTCATAAAATCGACGAGTGCTTGCGCGCCTTCAAATGGCATCGCGTTGTACATGCTAGCGCGCATTCCCCCAACGAAACGATGTCCTTTCAATGACAACAGCCCCTCGCTTTTCGCGCGACGCAAAAATTCCGCATCAAGATCAGGGTTCGCCAATTGAAATGGGATATTCATCATCGAACGGTTTTCTTGAGCGATTGTGTTGCGATAAAACGATGAATTATCAACGCACTCGTACAGTAATTTGGCTTTTCTTCGGTTTACCTCGGCCATGGCTTCGACACCACCCTCGGCTTTCAACCACTTAAAAACTTCGGCCGCCAGATACCAAGCAAAGGTGTTTGGCGTGTTATACATAGACTTTTCAGCGGCCTGCACCTGATAGTTCATCACGGTGCACACACTGTTTTGCGCGGTGCGTTCAAGCAGATCGTTTCGAACAATGACCACCGATAAGCCCGATGGCCCGATATTTTTCTGCGCCCCAGCATAAATGATACCGAATTTTGATACGTCAATTGGCTCTGCAAGGATGACCGAAGACATATCAGCCACTACGGGCACATCAACTTCCGGTACTGTGTGAAGCGCTATCCCGTCTACCGTCTCATTTGGACAGTAGTGCAAATACGTTGCGTTCTCTGACAGAGACCATGAATCAACGGAGGGAATCATCTTTCCACTCGGCCCCTCTGTCACATGCGCAACCTCATTCACGTGAGCAACGTATTTCTTTGCCTCACGAATCGCAAACTGAGACCAAATTCCTGAATTTAGATAATCGACAGTATCCTGTGGGCCTGCGATATTCAGTGGGACCGCTGAAAATTGTCCTCGCCCACCACCATGCATAAATAGCACAGAATAATTGTCGGGAATTTTCATGAGGTCGCGGAGATCTTGCTCCGCTTGCTCCGTCATTTGAACATAGATGGGATCCCGATGGCTGATCTCCATCACGGAAATTCCGAGACCCTGCCAGTCGAGTAATTCAGTTTGAGCTTTCTTTAAAACAGGAGCCGGCAACATGGCCGGCCCCGCTGAAAAGTTATAAATCATCTCCCGTGACTCCGGAATCTGAAACATCGATTGAACCGTCCTCCGCAACCTCAGCTGCCTCGGTACCCTCTTCTAATTCCAATTCTTCTTCATCGATTTCTGCAACACGCGCCATCCCAACGACCACCTCATCCGCACCGGTGCGAATTAAGGTGACACCCTGGGTATTCCGACCCACGGTTGAGACTTCATCGACTCGTGTTCGGACTAAGGTTCCACGGTTACTGATAAGCATCAGGTGCTCTCCCGGGACCACTTCAAGGGCTCCGACCACTGCCCCATTTCGCTCGGATACCTTGATGGACACAACCCCCATGGTCGCCCGACTCTTCGCTGGATAATCTGCCAAAGGAGTCCGTTTTCCGAAGCCATTTTCCGTGACTGTTAAAATAGCACTCTCGGCACTGCGCGGAACAATCAACGAGACAATCCGTTGCTCCTCGCTAATCCGCATACCCCGAACGCCTGTTGCGGTGCGGCCCATAGAGCGTACTTGGTCTTCTGTAAAGCGCACCACCTTGCCCGCATCTGAGAACAAGAGAATTTCGGATTGCCCGTCAGTAATATCGACGCCGATCAACTCATCGCCCTCATTCAGACTCAAGGCAATAATTCCGCTGGTACGGGGGCGTGAATAGTCTACAAGCGGCGTCTTTTTCACAGTCCCTTTGCGTGTTGCCATGAACACAAACTTATCCGACTCAAAATCAGACACTGGTAGAATCGCGGTGATCCGCTCCCCATCCTCGAGTGGCAACAGATTCACGATCGGCTTGCCTCGTGCTGCACGGCTTGCATACGGAAGCTGATACGTCTTCATCCAATAGACACGCCCGCGGCTCGAGAAGCACAAAATCATATCGTGAGTATTCGCCACCAAGAGACGTTCGATGAAATCTTCATCTTTCATCTTAGTCGCCGCTTTGCCTTTGCCACCACGTTTTTGCGCTTCGTATTCTTTCAGTGATTGGTATTTTACGTAGCCTTGATGTGACAGCGTGACTACAACATCTTCACGCTCAATCAAGTCTTCCATATTAATGTCATGGCTTGCTGCGGTAATTTCTGTTCGACGCGCGTCACCAAACTCTGCTTTAACCGCTTCGAGTTCTTCGCGAATAACTTCCATTAGCCGCTCCGAACTTCCCAGGATACGCAGAAGTTCAGCGATGGTATCGAGAAGCCCCTTGTACTCATCAAGAATTTTCTCGTGTTCGAGACCTGTTAATTTGTGCAGGCGCAGGTCAAGGATAGCTTGGGCCTGGTTCTCGGTTAACCGGTAGCTACTCTCGACGACACCAAATCCGGGCTCAACCCAGTCTGGACGCGCAGCATCCACGCCAGCACGCTCTAGCATGACCGCCACATCACCAAGGCCCCATGCGTGAGCAATCAACTGTGCTCTGGCTTCCGCTGGAGATGGTGAGCGTTTAATCAGTTCAATAATTTCATTGATGTTCGCCAACGCGACAGCAAGGCCTTCCAAAATGTGTGCACGTTCACGGGCTTTGCGGAGTTCATAAACCGTGCGCCGCGTGACGACTTCACGGCGATGCGTGATAAATGCTTCGAGCATCTCACGCAGGTTAAACAGCTTCGGTTGGCCTTTATCCAACGCCACCATATTGAAGCCGAACGCAACCTGCATCTGGGTGTTCTGGTACAGGTGATTCAGCATCACCTCACCTGATTCACCGCGTTTGAGCTCAATGACAATGCGCATTCCATCTTTGTCAGATTCATCGCGTAATGCGCTGATGCCTTCAATTCGTTTCTCTTTCACCAGCTCGGCAATTTTTTCAATGAGCTTGGCTTTGTTTACCTGGTAAGGGATCTCGTGGACAATAATCGTATCGCGACCGTTATTCTCGTCCGTGATCGCGTCTGCGCGCGCGCGAATGTAAATCTTGCCTCGCCCCGTTCGATACGCATCAATAATCCCCTGTCGGCCTGACACAATACCTGCTGTCGGGAAGTCTGGCCCTGGGATGTACTCCATGAGTTCTTCGAGTTGGATATCAGGATTGTCGACCATGGCCAAACAGCCATTCACGACCTCGGTTAAATTGTGAGGAGGAATATTGGTCGCCATGCCCACCGCAATACCTGAGGAGCCATTGGCCAACAAGTTGGGAACGCGCGTAGGCAATACTTCTGGGATGAATTCGGTGCCATCATAGTTCGGTACAAAATCGACTGTTTCTTTGTCGAGATCTGCCAGGAGTTGATGGGCTATTTTCGACATCCGAACTTCGGTGTAACGCATCGCTGCTGCTGAGTCACCATCGACCGAACCGAAGTTACCTTGCCCATCGGCTAGCATATATCGCAGTGAAAATGGCTGCGCCATCCGTACGATGGTGTCGTACACAGCACTATCACCATGGGGGTGATATTTACCGATCACGTCACCGACGACCCGGGCTGATTTTTTGTATGGTTTGTTGAAATCATTTCCAAGTACATTCATCGCAAAGAGAACGCGACGATGGACCGGTTTCAGACCATCCCGAACATCGGGGAGTGCACGTCCGATAATGACGCTCATTGCGTAGTCGAGGTATGAATTCTTGAGTTCGTCCTCGATGTTAATCGGCATGACTTCTTTGGCAAGATCGCTCATATATTTTCCCTAACCAGTACTCTTTGTATCGTTATAGTTTTCGAGTAAATCGCCTTTTTAGAATCGCCCCAGAATATCACAGGGGAGCGTTCTTGACGACTGTCTTTGCCCTTATCCAACGAGTTTTCCCATCATCCGTTCCAACCTGCAAACCGACACTGGTGTCCCACGCTCGCTTTCGGTACACTTCAGGCAACTGTGCCATGGAAAGTCAGCGCGCGCCACTCCCTTAAGCGCCTTTCATCCACGGCTTTATCGTTAGGAAGTATTGAATGTCTGAGCACACACAGCACGCGAATGTTGATCCCACTGAAATTGAAAAGTTTAATGCTATGGCATCCCGCTGGTGGGATCCCGAGGGGGATTTCCGTCCCCTCCATCAAATCAATCCCCTGCGGGTCGAGTTTGTCGAACAATATGGACTAGGCGTTGCTGGAAAAGACATTGTCGATGTCGGTTGTGGTGGCGGTATTTTGACCGAGGCTTTGGCCCGTGCCGGTGGACGTGTTACCGGAATCGATATGAGTCCTGATGCGCTCGGTGTCGCACATCTGCACGCCTTAGAGCATGGGCTTGATATCCGCTACGAGCAAACCACCGCGGAATCCTTTGCGGCGAATCATGCAGGACAATTTGATGTGGTGACCTGTATGGAAATGCTTGAACATGTTCCGGATCCTTCGGCTGTCGTTCGGGCCTGTGCGACACTCGTGAAGCCCGGCGGGCGCATTATTTTTTCCACGTTAAATCGCACGCTGAAAGCGAAGCTTCTTGGGGTCTATCTTGCAGAATATGTGTTGCGATGGGTTCCCAAAGGAACGCACGAAGCAGAGAAGTTTATCCGTCCATCTGAGCTTATGCAGTTTGCCGAGCACGCCGGCTTACAGGAAGTTGCCGCTACCGGCATTCATTACAATCCTATTCTAGGGCAGTTCTTCCTGAGTGATCGGAACCTCGATGTAAACTACTTATTTGCAGCTGAGCGTCCTGCCGAAGCATAGCGTCATCCGCAAGGGAGCGAAAAGGAACAATCCCATGACCACCAAAAACGATCCTGTACGTACCGCACCACAAGCGATCCTTTTTGATCTTGATGGCACACTTCTCGATACGGCTCCAGATCTCGGCTTTGCTCTGAACGAAGTGTTAAAGAAATATCAATTACCCATAAAAACTGCTGAAGAATACCGGCCTTATGCATCCCATGGTTCGATGGGACTTTTGCAATTTGGATTTGGAAGTTCGCTTGAACGGTTTGATAAACACGCGCTAAGACAAGAGTTCCTGGCGATTTATGAGACGAATGTCTGCGTCCACACCCAATTGTTCCCGCATGTCGAAGAGACGTTAGCTCGCTTGGTAGAAAAGAACGTGCGATTAGGTATCGTTACCAACAAACCAACCCGCTACACAGATCTCGTTCTTGCCGAGTTTCCTGCCCTTGCGGCAATCGACGTCGTAGTCTGTGGTGATACGCTACCGGTGAGTAAGCCCGATCCTGCTCCGTTACGCTTCGCCGCAGAACAGTTGGGGCTCGCCCCAACGCAGTGTCTCTACGTGGGCGATGCTGAGCGCGACATCACAGCGGGCCGACGAGCGCAGATGAAAACGGTGCTCGCCACTTATGGCTATCTTGGAGAAGACGATCGTCCAGAATTGTGGGCGGCCGATTATGAAATTCAATGCATTTCGGAGCTGATAGAATGGTTTTCTGATCCATTTCATTCATGACCTTGGATCTTGCGCTGCAAACGCCCATGTAAGCAAAGATCATATATTCCTCTTTGTATTATAAAAACTTAACGAAATAACCAATCATTCTAAAATCAGAAATTCGCCGCTACGCCTTGAGTTGCGTGAAATTCTCATTTTGCAACCCACCCCGGCATGAAAAAAGCGAAATTCTTCGCTTGATCAAACCCCCATCCATGACTAGCATACGACTTACACCGCAACACTATATATTGTGTGAAATCCCGCCACGTTCGATCTTGAAACACAAGATATAGTGATAAGACCAAAAACACCTGCGAGGGTCCTATGAGCCAGTCAATCTATGTCACAAAACGCGATGGAAACCGCGAACCACTCGATCTCGAAAAGATTCACCGTGTCATTCACTGGGCCGCTGAAGGGCTTCGTAATGTCTCGGTTTCCCAGGTCGCGTTAAAAGCTCGGATCCAGTTTTACGATGGAATTAAAACAGCGGATATCCATGAAACCATTATTCGTGCAGCCGCTGATCTCATCAGTGAAGAAGCTCCAGACTATCAATACCTCGCTGCACGCCTTGCGATCTTCCACCTGCGCAAGAAAGCCTACGGGCAATTTGAACCACCGCACCTATACGCACATGTAAGTCGACTGGTCGGTATGAACCGCTACGACCAACATCTTCTCGATGACTACACCAAGGAAGAGTTCGAGCAGTTGAATAGCTACCTTGACCATAGTCGCGATCTGAATTTTTCATACGCAGCGGTAAAGCAGCTTGAAGGCAAATACTTGGTACAGAATCGCGTAACCGGTGATGTCTACGAGAGTGCCCAGTTCCTCTACATTCTGGTCGCTGCATGTTTGTTCGCTGATTACCCTCGGGAAACGCGTCTGGACTATGTTCGTCGGTTCTACGATGCGACTTCACAGTTCAAAATTTCACTGCCCACACCCATTATGTCGGGTGTACGGACACCAACACGCCAATTCAGCTCGTGTGTTTTGATTGAGTGTGGCGACAGCCTCGATTCCATTAACGCAACCGCAAGCGCCATCGTAAAATATGTATCACAGCGCGCAGGTATCGGGATTAATGCAGGACGTATCCGCGCTCTTGGCAGCCCCATTCGTAATGGTGAGGCCTTCCACACGGGATGTATTCCATTTTTCAAATACTTCCAAACTGCCGTCAAAAGCTGTTCGCAAGGCGGTGTCCGTGGCGGCGCAGCCACTTTGTTCTACCCACTCTGGCATCTAGAAGTTGAGTCACTCCTTGTGCTCAAAAACAATCGTGGTGTAGAAGAGAACCGTGTCCGGCATTTGGATTACGGCGTGCAGTTTAACAAGGTTATGTATCAACGGTTGGTCAAAGACCAGTACATTACCCTGTTTAGTCCATCCGATGTGCCCGGGTTATATGATGCATTCTTCGCGGATCAGCATGAGTTCGAGCGTCTTTATGTTCAGTACGAAGCCGACGAAAGCATTCGCAAGAAGCGCATTAAAGCGATTGAGCTATTCAGCCTGTTTATGCAAGAGCGCGCAAGCACCGGCCGAATTTACTTACAGAATGTGGACCATACCAACAACCACAGTCCGTTCAATCCAAAATTGGCGCCGGTTCGCCAAAGTAACCTGTGTTTGGAAATCGCGCTCCCAACCAAGCCTTTGCAGCACATCAACGATGAAGAAGGCGAGATCGCGCTTTGTACCCTCTCAGCATTTAACTTAGGAGCCATCCAATCATTGGATGACTTTGAAGAGCTCGCCGATCTAGCAGTCCGTGCACTGGATAGTCTCCTTGATTATCAAGACTATCCGGTTCCAGCAGCCAAAAATGCCTCTATGGCGCGTCGGACGCTTGGGATTGGGGTGATTAACTTCGCTTACTATTTGGCGAAGAATGGCGTCCGCTACAGCGATGGCAGTGCCAATAACTTGGTTCACCGCACGTTTGAAGCAATCCAATATTACTTAATGAAAGCATCGAATGAGCTAGCGAAAGAGAAAGGTGCCTGTCCGAAGTTTAATGAGACCACTTATGCCGAGGGTATTATGCCCATCGACACATACAAAAAAGATCTCGATGCAATCTGCAGCGAGCCGCTCCATTACGATTGGGATGCTCTACGCAAGTCAGTCCAACAGTATGGATTGCGAAACTCCACACTATCAGCACTCATGCCATCTGAGACGTCTTCACAAATCTCAAATGCGACCAATGGCATCGAGCCACCGCGTGGCCATGTGAGCATCAAATCATCGAAAGATGGGGTCCTCAAACAAGTGGTGCCAGATTATGAGAATTTGAAAGATCAGTATGAACTGCTTTGGACAATTCCGAGTAACAAAGGGTATCTGGAACTCGTTGGAATTATGCAGAAGTTTGTTGATCAAACCATCTCTGCAAATACCAATTATGACCCATCGAAGTTTGAAGGTGGCAAAGTTCCGATGAAACAACTTCTGCAAGATTTGCTCTACGCCTACAAGTTGGGTGTTAAAACGATGTACTACCACAATACGCGTGATGGTGCCTCAGACAGCCAAACGGACATGAGTGCTGCGATGCGGAAGAAGTTAGAAGCGAACGCAGAAAATTCGCAAGCGGTCACCGCCGTCATTGAAGAAGATGATGATTGTGCCGGTGGCGCATGCAAAATTTGAGGTAATCATGCGATATTCAACGTTTAATCAAACGAACGTCAACCCACTGGGCGAACCTATGTTTTTTGGGAACCCAGTGAACGTAGCGCGTTACGACCAACAGCGTCATCCAATATTTGAAAAGCTCATTGAAAAACAACTGAGCTTTTTCTGGCGCCCTGAGGAAGTGGATGTCAGCCGTGATCGGGTCGACTTTCAGAAGGTTTCAGATTCGGAAAAACATATTTTTATTTCCAATCTGAAGTATCAGACGTTGCTCGATTCTGTACAAGGACGGAGTCCAAATATCGCCCTCCTCCCTATCGTGTCTTTACCAGAACTCGAAACTTGGATTGAAACTTGGGCGTTCTCAGAGACCATTCACTCACGCTCATACACGCATATCTTGCGGAACTTGTTCAGCGATCCAAGTGCAGTTTTTGATGACATCGTAACTAACGAGGAAATCCAGTTGCGCGCGACGGATATCTCAAAGTACTACGATGACCTTATTTTCCATACACAACTGTGGCAAACCTACGGCGAAGGTGAGGTGACTCTCGACGGGGAAACCTACCATGTGAATGTTCGAAATCTGAAGAAAAAGCTTTTTTTGTGCATTAATTCAGTGAATGCCCTCGAGGCAATCCGTTTTTATGTCAGCTTTGCTTGTTCCTTCGCATTCGCAGAACGTGAGTTGATGGAGGGGAATGCTAAGATTATCCGCTTGATCGCGAGGGATGAAAACCTCCATCTCACGTCAACACAACACATCATCAATCTGTGGCAGCACGGTGAAGACGATCCCGAGATGCAAGAAATCGCCAAAGAGTGCCGCGAAGAAGCGCTTGAGATTTTTCGCAAAGCGGTTCAGCAAGAGAAGAAATGGGCCAACTATTTGTTCCAGCATGGTTCAATGATTGGATTGAACGAGCAGATTCTCTGTCAATACGTTGAGTACATTGCCAACCTGCGCATGCAAGCGATTGGATTTGAACCCGAGTATGAGCAGAAAAGCAATCCTCTTCCTTGGATGAACAAATATCTGGTTTCAGACAACGTACAGGTTGCACCGCAAGAAGCTGAGATCAGCTCCTATTTGGTCGGCCAGATCGACAGTCAAGTCAGCGTCGACGACTTTGGAGATTTCGATCTGTAAGCCATGAGTTGCTTTCGTATCGTCATTAATCAGCAGATTACCACAGAGGTCGAGGCAGATGCCCCGGCCTCTTTGCTTGAAACGATGGAAGCAACCGGACTTGAGACTCGTTACCATTGTCGGAATGGTTTTTGTGGTGCATGTCGAACCAAGCTCATCTCAGGCACGGTTGAATACCTCGCCGATCCCCTCGCCTACGTCCGCCCAGGTGACATATTGCCCTGTGTCTGCCGAGCGACCTCCGATCTCGAGCTCGAACACACCTAACCCACAGAAACCAAAAGCCACAAACCGAACAGGGGTATCGCTTTTCTCGATTTCACTTTCCGCTGCTGTTTTGGCATACTGCGCGCCATATTACTTTGTGCAACAACTGCACGTACACGCGTACGAAATTATGATGAGGTACTCTACATGTTGACGGTTATTTTCGGTCGCCCCGGTTGTCCTTTCTGCGTTCGCGCAGAACAAATCGCCGCAAAACTTGCTAGCGATCGCGACGATTTCGAGTATCGCTATGTCGATATGATGAAAGAAGGGATCAGCAAAGCCGACTTAGAGAAAACCATTGGTAAGCCAGTGATGACTGTCCCCCAAATTTTTGTGGATGAAACGCACATTGGTGGCTGTACCGAATTTGAAGCGTACGCAAAAGCAAACCTCGGGCTCTACGCCAACGTTTCCTGAGTGTCGACGACAGCCATAAAAGTTCCATAAAAAAGGCCCGCTCAATCATATTGCGGGCCTTCCTCCTGTATACGCACCTTGATCCGACGTGTTGCTGACGAGGGAATACCCGACCTGCCCGTGCAACCAAAGCGACTCATTGCGGTGGTTCTAGAAGGAGTCACCCGGGACACGCACCCAACCTTCCATGAGAATTCGCGCACTACGACTCATCAGGGCTTTAGTTGCTGTCCATTGTCCGTTCACCTGTGCCACTTCAGCACCTACGCGCAAGGTGCCCGAAGGATGTCCAAAGGTCACTTCAGAGCGTTCGCCACCACCTGCTGCTTGATTCACAAGCGTTCCAGGGACCGCTGCAGCTGTGCCAATGGCAACTGCCGCTGTGCCCATCATGGCATGATGTAGCTTCCCCATAGACAGTGCCCGCACCACCAAATCAATATCAGCCGAATCCACACCTTTACCACTGGAAGTCGTATAACTTTGTGGTGCGCCAACAAACGCGATTTTGGGGGTGTGCTGACGAGACTCCGCTTCCTGCAAATCGCGGATAAGGCCCATTTTTAGCGCACCATGAGCGCGAATCAGTTCAAACATTGCAAGTGCTTTTGGATCTTCATTGATTGCGCCCTGCAGTTCCGTACCGGTGTAACCAATACTTTCTGCGTTCACGAATATCGTCGGGATCCCGGCGTTGATAAACGTAGCTTGCAAGCGACCCAATCCGGGCACTTCAAAATCATCGACCAGATTGCCGGTTGGAAACATGGAACCAGCATCACCGTCATCCGCGGCAGGATCCATAAATTCAATTGGGACCTCAGCCGCCGGAAACGTAACGCCATCCAGTTCAAAATCTCCAGTTTCTTGCACTTGACCGTCTTGGATTGGAACATGTGCAATGATGGTTTTTCCAATATTCGCTTGCCAGATCCGCACGGTCACCGTGCCGTTCTCTGGAATTCGGGCAGGAGGAATCAGGCCACTATGAATGGCAAAAGGTCCCACCGCAGCGGAGAGATTTCCACAATTTCCAGACCAATCCACAAACGCCTTATCAATACTCACCTGACCGAACAAGTAGTCAATATCATGGTCTGGTTGCGAGCTTTGAGACACAATAACGCTTTTGCTCGTACTGGAGGTTGCCCCACCCATGCCATCAATTTGCTTTTGATAGGGATCTGGGCTTCCGATCACACGCAGCAACAACGCATCCCTTGCCTTCCCCGGCTGCTGAGCAGCCGGAGGAAGGTCATCAAGGCGAAAGAAAACGCCCTTGCTCGTGCCGCCCCGCATGTAAATCGCGGGGATCTTCACTTGAGGTACGGTACGCATGATTAAGCTCCTGCCTCAAGGAAGTCCTTTGCGAATCGCTGCAACACACCGCCAGCAGAATAAATTGTCAGTTCTTCAGCGGTATCCAAGCGACATTTCACTGGAATTTTACTTGTCTCACCATTCTCACGATGAATCACGAGAGTTAGCTTGGCGCCTGGTGAAGGCTCGCCTTCGACATCAAAGACTTCGGTTCCATCAATGTGCAATGATTTACGTGTCGTGCCCGGTTCGAACTCAAGTGGCATGACCCCCATCCCAATCAAGTTCGTCCGGTGAATTCGCTCAAAGCCTTCGGCTACAATTGCCTCGACTCCGGCGAGCCGCACACCTTTCGCTGCCCAATCACGTGAAGAGCCTTGACCGTAATCCGCACCTGCAATAATAATCAACGGTTGCTTCCGCTCCATGTAGGTTTCGATCGCCTCCCACATGCGAACGACTTTACCGTCCGGCTCAATACGCGCCAATGAACCTTGCTTCACTTTTCCATCTTCCAAAACCATTTCGTTAAACAGCTTCGGATTCGCAAGGGTTGCTCGCTGTGCGGTCAGGTGATCCCCTCGGTGCGTGGCGTATGAGTTGAAATCCTCTTCCGGCACACCCATGCTGGCGAGATACTCTCCCGCTGCACTGTCAGCCATGATTGCATTCGATGGAGACAAATGATCGGTCGTAATGTTGTCCCCAAGCACAGCGAGTGGACGCATTCCTTTTAAACTCACCTCATTTGCGAGCGCGCCTTCCCAGTAGGGCGGACGACGAATATAGGTGCTCTGAGGGCGCCATTCATACAGCGGATTGGTCTGTGTGCCGTAATCCACGTTAAGCTCAAACATGGGGTCGTAGGTTTTTTTGAACTGTTCCGGCTTTACAGCCTGCTTTACAATCGCATCGATTTCTTCGTCACTTGGCCAAATATCTTTCAATGTGATCGCATTACCATTCGCGTCAAATCCCAACGCATCTTTTTCGATATCGAAGCGAATTGTCCCTGCAATCGCATAGGCAACAACCAAGGGAGGCGATGCCAAGAACGCTTGTTTTGCGTAGGGATGGATGCGACCATCGAAATTGCGATTCCCAGACAACACCGCCGTGGCATACAGATCCCGTTCAACGATCTCCTGCTGAATTTTAGGATCCAACGCACCACTCATGCCATTACATGTGGTACAAGCGAATCCAACAACGCCAAATCCTAGCTGTTCCAACTCAGGCAACAAACTTGCCTCTTCAAGATACATTTTGACGGTTTTAGACCCAGGCGCGAGAGAAGTCTTTACCCATGGCTTGCGGACCAGACCCAATTTGTTCGCGTTGCGGGCAATTAAGCCTGCAGCAATCATATTGCGTGGGTTGCTGGTGTTAGTACAGGACGTAATGGCAGCAATAATACAAGCGCCATCAGGCATTTTGCCGTCTTCTTGCGTCCACGCACCGGCAATACCGCGGCTGCTTAACTCACGTGCTGGGAGCAAGGCATGCGGATTGGAGGGGCCTGCCAAGTTCCGCTCAACGGTACTTAAATCAAAGCGAAGCACACGTTCATATTCCGCAGTCTTTAAACTGTCGGCCCAGAGCCCCGTATGTTTCGCATAGGACTCAACCAACGCGACTTGGTCGTCATCACGTCCTGTTAGTTTTAAGTAATCAATGGTTTGATCATCGATATAGAACATAGCCGCTGTTGCGCCATATTCTGGGGTCATATTCGAGATCGTCGCGCGATCACCAATAGATAAGCCATCCGCGCCCTCACCAAAGAACTCGAGATAGGCTCCTACCACTCGCTCACGACGCAGAAATTCTGTAATGGCGAGCACCAGATCAGTCCCTGTGATACCTGGCTTCAGCTTCCCAACAAGCTCAACCCCAATAATGTCGGGCAAGCGCATGTAAGAAGCTCGGCCAAGCATGACACTCTCCGCTTCCAATCCACCGACACCCACGGAAATGACGCCAAGCGCATCTACCATTGGGGTATGACTGTCTGTTCCCACACAAGTGTCTGGAAACGCCACACCATCACGGACTTGCACCACAGGAGACATTTTCTCCAAGTTAATTTGGTGCATAATGCCGTTCCCCGGTGGAATCACATCGACATTCTTAAATGCCGTTTTGGTCCAATTAATAAAATGGAACCGGTCATCATTCCGACGGTCCTCGATGGCTCGATTCTTCTCGAACGCATCCTTTTCAAAACCAGCATGTTCCACCGCGAGCGAGTGATCAACAATTAACTGAGTCGGAACCACAGGGTTTACCTTCGCAGGATCACCGCCCTGCTCCGCGATTGCATCACGCAAACCGGCTAGATCGACAAGCGCCGTTTGACCCAGAATATCGTGACACACCACACGGGCGGGAAACCACGGAAAGTCGAGATCGCGTTTGCGCTCGATCAGTTGTTTCAGACTTGCAGTCAACTGGTCCGGCTCACACCGACGGACGAGGTTCTCCGCAAGAATACGAGACGTGTAAGGGAGCCCTTCGTAGGCTCCCGGTTGGATAGCGTTTACCGCTTCTCGCGTATCGAAATACTCAAGATGGCTTCCCGGTAAACGTTTGCGATACGATGTATTCATAATGACCTTACCGTTCGTTCAACGCAGGTACTTTACGCGGCGCAGGGCCCGTATAGTCAGCGCTTGGGCGAATGATTCGATTATTTGCACGTTGTTCTTTCACGTGCGCAGTCCACCCTGTAACACGCGACATCACAAAGATTGGCGTGAACAGCTTGGTTGGAATCCCCATGTAATGGTAGGCAGACGCATGGAAGAAGTCTGCGTTGGGGAACAACTTCTTCTCCCGCCACATCACCTCTTCGCAGCGCACCGAGACATCATATAAGCGGCTATCGCCAAATTCTTTCGCAAGCTTTTCCGACCATTCTTTAATAATGTCATTACGTGGATCGAATTCACGATAGACCGCGTGTCCAAAGCCCATGATCTTCTCTTTGCGCGCCAGCATTTCCATCAAGGTTTTTTCAGCATGATCGGGATCTTTCATGTCCTGAATCAGATCCATGGCTGCTTCGTTCGCGCCACCATGCAATGGGCCGCGCAACGAACCAATGGCACCCGTCACACAAGAGAAAATATCAGACAGTGTTGAGGCACACACCCGGGCGGTAAATGTAGAGGCATTAAACTCGTGCTCAGCATACAGAATAAGCGAGGTGTTCATTACTGCGGTATGCAGCTCAGAGGGCTTCTTGTCATGGAGTAAATGCAAGAAATGCGCACCAATCGATTCATCATCTGTTTCCGTTTCGATGCGAACCCCTTCATGACTGAAGCGATACCAGTACAACAGAATGCTTGGGAATGCAGCAAGTAGCCGCTCAATTTTGTCGTCTGCTTGGCTGAAATCTTCCTCGCCTTCGATATTTCCAAGGAATGAACAGCCGGTGCGCATGACATCCATCGGGTGGGCATCGGCGGGAATCCGCTCAAGAACATCCTTTAAGCTTTGCGGCAAACCGCGCAACGTTTTGAGACGGCCACGATAAGCGATTAATTGATCACTATTTGGGAGTTCACCATGGGCCAGCAAATAAGCGACTTCTTCGAACGATACTTTGTCGGCAAGTTCTTTAATATCATATCCGTAATACGTCAATCCAGAGCCACTTTTCCCGACCGTGCATAACGCAGTTTCGCCAGCTACTTGTCCACGCAAACCTGCGCCACCTAATTTTTTATCGACCATGATTCTCTCCTTCCAATATCTAATGTAATTCGGGATACGTCGTTGGGTTATTTTTTACCAAACAATGAGTCAAGCTTGTCTTCAAACGCGTGATAGTTCAAAAAGTCGTACAGTTCAGCCCGCGTTTGCATGCTTTCAACCACCGCTTTTTGATCACCGTGTGCCAGAATACTCTCATAGACATTCAAGGCTGCTTTGTTCATAGCGCGGAAGGCACTGAGTGGATAGAGCACCATCTCTACCCCGACACTGGCCAATTCCTCTTTATTAAACAAGGGTGTTGCACCAAATTCAGTGATATTCGCCAAAACGGGAACCGAAAGTGCTTTCGTGAACGCTTCGTATTGCTCTAGGGTGTGCACTGCCTCGGCAAAAATAGCGTCGGCACCTGCTTCGACACAGGCCTGAGCACGCTCTATCGCTGCGTCTAATCCCTCCTGTTGCAATGCATCTGTTCGCGCCATGATCAAAAACTGATCGTCTGGACGAGCATCAACGGCTGCTTTCACGCGATCAACCATTTCCCCTTGGGTAACAATTTCTTTATTCGGACGGTGCCCACAGCGTTTCTGTGCGACTTGATCTTCAATGTGAAAACCAGCAGCACCCGCCCGCGTCATTTCTTTTACGGTGCGAGCGATATTAAACGCACCGCCCCACCCGGTGTCTGCATCCACCAACAAGGGTAACTCTGTCGCTCCCGTAATGCGGCGGATGTCCTCACACACGTCATTCAAAGAGGTCATTCCAAGGTCCGGTAGACCAAACGATGCATTCGCAACACCTGCTCCGGACAAATAAAGTGCTTTGTGACCGACTCGTTCCGCCATCATCGCAGTGTAGGCATTAATCGTCCCAACGATCTGAAGGGGCTTTTCCTGCGCAACCGCTTGGCGTAACTTTGCACCTGCGCTCAGTATCTTAGTCATGTTCTTTCCTTGTGTTCTGTAATTGAATTTCAACATTTCGTCGTGATGCGCCAATATGGCGACGCATCAGAAGGTCGGCGAGTTCGCCATCACGATTCGCAATGGCCTGTAAAATTGCTTTATGTTCATCAAAGGCCCGCGAGACTCGCGGCCCGTTCATCCCCATCTGGACGCGATACATCCGGACCAGAAAATAAAGTTCGTCGCACAGAATATTAATCAGATAGGGATTCTTACTCCCAAGAATGATTCGGTAATGAAAATCAAGATCACCGGCTTCTTGGTAATAACTTTCCCCTTCGCGTACCCGTTGTGTTTCCAGATGACGATTTAACAACGCCTGCATTTCCTCGATCTCATCGTGTGGCATATGTTCGGCAGCCAAGCGACAAGCAAGACCTTCCAGCTCCTCGCGCAACTGGTAAAGCGAAATCAGTCCCTCATGGGAGAGGGTCACCACCCGCGCTCCCGCGTTTGGCGTCCGTTCAATTAAATGGCAGCGTTCTAAACGCGCCAATGCCTCACGGAGCGGAGCGCGACTGACGGAAAAACGTCGCGCAAGCTCGGGCTCGCTGATTTTGCTCCCTGCGGGAATTTCTCCTTCCACAATGGCCCGCTGGATTTCAAATAGAACCCGATCGGAACTGGTAATTGGCAAACGCCATGTGGGGGCATATCCGTTCACTGAAGTGCTCGCAATTGTCGACATAGGGTATGATCGGACCTGAATAATACGCTTCAAATATGACATTTTCAAGAAAACGACGCCTTGATTGTCGACAATCCAGCACCAATTACCGTAAATGTAAAAAATTAGTTGGTGAATTCGGTATTTCTGCTTATATTTCGAACAGTACAACACATCAACGGAGGCTTTATGCGTCGGTTTATCCTTCTCTCCGCGGTCTGTGGATTCAGTATCGCGCTTCCTTTTTCACTCACAGGATGTGACGCAACAGAAGCGGCTAATTTCAGTTTGGCATCCGAGTGCTATAATCGGCACCCCAATGATATGTGGGCGCGGCAACAGTGTGTTGATCGCGGAATCTACCAGCGCGAGGCGACGGCCTGCCAACATGACGTGAACGGCTTACGGGCAACCTACGGTGGAAACCGTATAGAGAACCTTCATCTTCAGGCCGATCGACAGATTCAAATCGCCTGGCAATGGGTTGAGCCTTACAGCGATAATTTCAATCAGTGCCTTGCGTCCAATACCTACTCGGTGTGCTACAACAACCTCACAGCCCCCTCACTGAATCACATCGCTGCAGCACGTGAACAGGCGCTTCGGGTGGCCGCGGAAGAGAATGGGTATGCGCAACGCTGGAATTCAATTTTAAATCGGTGCTCGCAATACATGAATCAACAGATTCCATACAAAGACCATTACAACAACGCAGATCTCATTGCAGAGCTTGATAGCTGGACACTTTTCGTCAACAATTCAACAAACTATTGGCGTCAAGTTCATCAGAAGTAATCAAAGAGCCGAACAAAGGAGCCCCTATGCAACCCAAGCACATTGCTTGGATCGTTTTTTTAATTCCAATTTTAGCAGCAAACGGAGCATACCTGATTGGACGATTCGAAGGGGTTGCGTACGAATGCATACCCTATTTGCATGGGTGCACATCCATCAGCCGAGCCGCTCGGCTCGGGAGCGCCATCTTTTGGTTTCGCGGGCTCATGATGCCCATTGCCGTCTTTTTGTTTGCATTTTGGTACCTTCATTATCACTGGCTAGCCCACATCACAGGCAAACGCCCGTTCCACGTGCTGATCAGTGGCGTCATCGGTGCAGTTTTTCTCATATTGTATGTGGATTTTTTGGGGACCGAAGGGGATTTCTACCGCTTCATGCGTGAACAAGGAATTCTTTTTTATTTTGCGTTTACCGCACTCGCCCAAATGTTCAGTATTCATTGGCTTCATGCGAAAACAGAAGTTCTCCACAGACGCCTCAAACGCCTTTTACAAGCCCAAGCAAGTCTTATCATCATCGCATGGGGCTTTGCCATGGTCCAGTTGACCGTCAAGACGCTCGAATTAAGCTGGTCGAGTCAAATGGAAAACGCGGCTGCGTGGAATGTATCCTTGTTGATGTCGTTTTTTTACTTGTTTACTGCCTGGATGTGGCAACACACCCAGTACCGCTGGACGCTCCTCAATAAATCCTGACGCGCTGCTCTATGCTTTGGACATGAGCGCTTCAATCTCATCGAGCCGCTGTTTTAAGCGCTGTTCAGATACTGGGAATGCGGTTCCGAGTTGTTGAGCAAACGTCGAGACCCGAAACTCCTCGAGATACCAACGAAACTCAGTCCATTCATCTGGCGCAGCTTCGCCTGGAAGAATTTTCTTCTCCAGAGCCTGCCAACGTGACTCTAGTTTTTCAAAAACAAGGCACCGGAGACGGTCTTTGTTTGGATCAACAGGTAATTTCTCGACCCGTTGAGCGAGCGCTTTCAGATAACGCTCGGCGTCACTCAGGCGGGCTTCTCCAAAATCACTGACAAACCCTGGATAGACCAAGCGTTCAAGGTGTGCTTTGACATCATTGTAGGAGTTCACCAGAGGTAACGGGATCTTACCTTTTAACTGTTTTTGTATTTGATGGCTGAGTAAAAGACAACGTTCGACCTGTTGCGCAATCGACAACGTTTTATCATTCAGTTCGGCTCGAACACGATCGCACAGGGCGCGAAACTCAGTTTCATTTTTAGGTTCACTCTCACCGATCAAGCTATCGATCGCGGCCAACATGCAATCTTCAATCAACGACTCAACTCGTCCCCACGGGTTGAAGTACATTGCGAGCTTCGCCTTGTTAGGGAGCTTCTCGCGTAAATAACTCACCGGTGAAGGGATCTGCAAAAGGACTAATTTACGCAGGCCCTGACGATTTGCTTGTCTTGCTTCCTCCGGGTTATCGAACACGCGAATTGCGACAGTTTTCCCTTCATCCTGAAGTGCCGGAAACGCTTGAATGGCGAAGCGGCCTGTTTTCTTTTCAACGGGTCGAGGAGCTTGGCCGAACGTCCAATCCGTCAAGCCAGATTGCTCGACATCATCTCCAGCGGTCGCTACCAGAGTTTCGGTAACTTTCGGCTGCAGCTGAACTTGAACTTGACGGAGGTCCCTGCCCCGCGCAATCACTTGGTCATGTTCATCAAGTACACGGAAGTTTACTCTTAAATGGTCTGGGACCAAGTCCCACTGCCAAGCGTCCGGCGGAACTTCAATCCCACTCATTCGTTTGAAGCGCTGAGTCATTGAATGAACGAGCGATGTTTCGCTACCAATCAAGGACGCATCCACGCTTTCAAAAAACGCACGCGCATAATTTGGCGCAGGAACAAAATTGCGACGCCATTGTTTTGGTAGCGACTTAATCAACGCGACAATAAGCGCTTCACGAAATGCCGGAACTTGCCAATCAAAGCCGTATGGCTGAACTTGATTTAACTGCGGCAACGGAATATCGACCGACACGCCATCATCTGGGTCACCGGGCTCAAATAGGTACTGGAGTGGAAGGCGCAAACGCCCCTGCGTCCAGGTATCGGGATATTGATTCTCGGTCACATGGGTGGCTTCTTGCTGCATCAATTGTTCTCGAGTGAAATGCAAAACTCGAGGGTCTGTTTGACGCGCTTTTTTAAGCCATGCAAGCAACGCACGGTCATCGTAAATATCTGCGGGCAAATGCTGATCATACGCCATGTAAAGCGCTTCCTCATCCACCAAGATGTCACGACGACGTGATTTATCTTCAAGCGCGCGTATATCGGCTATTAATTCAAGGTTGGCTTTAAGGAACGCTGGTGGTTTTTGCATTTGTGCATTCACCAGCGCTTCTCGAATAAATACTTCGCGCGCTGTGACTGGATCGATAGGGCCGTATTGCACAATTCGCCCGGTTACAATCAATAAGCCGTACAAGGTGACCTGTTCGGTGGCAACCACTGCACCACGTTTCCGCAAATAGCGAGGCTCATGATGCTTTTTCCGAACCAAATGTTCAGCGGCAGGTTCAATCCACTCAGGTTCGATCCCTGCAACATATCGTCCGTATAATTTGCTTGTTTCTACCAACTCGGCGGTCATGATCCATTTCGGTTTTTTTCGAAATACACCTGAGCCTGGGAAAATAAAGAAACGGCTTTGGCGCGCGCCGAGATACTGGTGTTTCTCGTCCTTTTGTCCAATGTGAGAGAGCAATCCGCTCAATAAAGCGCGATGAACTTGCGTGCTCGTTGCAGGTTCGTCATTAATCCGCATCCCCTGCTCACGCACACTTTGGCGTAACTGAGTGTAGACGTCTTGCCACTCCCGCACTCGCAAATAATGAATAAACTCCTTTTGACACTGCTTGCGAAATTGATTTCCGGTCAGCGCTTTTTGCTGTTCTTGTAAGTAATCCCATAGCTTCAGATAACTGAGAAAGTCTGAGCTTTCGTCAAGAAAGCGACGATGCAGTTCGTCCGCTCGCTGTTGTTTATCGTGAGGACGTTCACGCGGATCTTGAATACTCAATGCTGCTACGATGATTAGAACTTCCCGAACAGATTGGTGGTCTTGCGCTGCAAGCAGCATACGCCCTAATCGGGGATCAACTGGGAAACGCCCTAGCGCACGGCCAATCGACGTCAGCTTCGGTGGGCGACGACGTGAACCGGAAGTAAACGCACCGAGCTCTTCAAGAAGTCTCACGCCATCGTTAATAAAGCGTTCGTCGGGCCGCTGTAAAAAAGGAAATGAGCGTATATCACCCAATTTCAATGTCGTCATTTGCAAAATGACCGAGGCCAGATTGGTCCGTAGGATTTCCGGATCCGTGAAGGCCGGCCGTTGTTGGTAGTCCGCCTCGCTGTATAGCCGAATACATATTCCGGGCCCCACACGCCCACACCGGCCCGCGCGTTGATTGGCACTCGCTTGCGAAATCGGCTCGATGGGCAATCGTTGCACCTTGGTGCGATAGCTGTAGCGTGAAATTCGTGCCGTTCCTGGGTCAATTACATAACGTATACCGGGAACCGTGAGACTGGTTTCCGCAACATTGGTTGCGAGAACAATTCGGCGTCCTTGACTCGGTTGGAAAATTCTATTTTGCTCGCTTGCCGATAAGCGAGCATACAGTGGAATGATCTCGAGCGGTCCTCGATGATCCCGATGGAATTCCTTCAATGCATCAGCGCTATCGCGTATTTCCCGCTCGCCACTGAGAAAAACCAAGATATCACCGGGACCCTCAGCCATTAACTCGGCCGAGGCATCACAAATCCCTTGGAGCATATCTACTTCGTCCGTGTCCCGCGTGTCTTGTGCGTTATCCTCACTCAGGAGCGGTCGGTAACGCATCTCAACTGGATATGTTCGCCCCGATACCTCTATCACTGGTGCGTCACGGAAATGTTGAGAAAAGCGTTCAGTTTCGATCGTTGCGGACGTAATAATCACTTTCAAGTCCGCTCTTTTTTCAATAAGTTGGCGCAATACACCCAGAAGAAAGTCAATATTCAGAGAGCGTTCGTGCGCTTCATCAATAATTATGACGCTGTATTGACGAAGGAGCCTGTCGCGCTGCAGCTCAGCCAACAAAATCCCATCCGTCATCAATTTAATCGCCGTGTGTTCGGACGATTGGTCCTGAAAACGAATTTTATAACCCACTGTCTGGCCCAAAGGCTCTGCGAGCTCTTCGGCGATCCGTCGGGCAACCGAGCGGGCTGCAAGCCGACGTGGTTGCGTGTGTCCAATGACTCCCTGTTCACCATAGCCCATTTCAAGAAGCATCTTGGGTAACTGCGTGGTTTTGCCAGAACCCGTCTCTCCTGCGAGCACGATCACCTGATTTGCTTCAATAGCTGCTTGAATGCGCTGACGCTCGGCCACGACAGGGAGTTGTTCGGGATAAGAAATAACGCGCTTCGTGTTGAATTCAGACATCGGATGATTTTGGAAAAATTCAAAGAAAAAGGCCGTCCAGTTTATCAAACCAGACGGCCCTCGCCTATGCACAATCCTGTATTAATGATTCGCGTATGAATCCCGTAAATGAAGATCAATCGCCCGCAACACATCGGTCCGACTTATCACACCAACCAATTGGTTTGCATAGTCAACCACTGGATATACCTTGGGACGTTGATTCCCGAGCTGTTGGGCAAGATCCAAAATTGCCATATCTGAATTCACGGTGACGACTTCAGCACTCATACAATCCTCGACCGTCGCTGACTGCTCCTTATGGTAGGTTCCTTCAAGCATCATCGCCAGGCAATCTTGCTCGGACAGAAAGCCAATCACTGCTCCGTGTTCATCAATAACGGGACCGCCACTTTGGTTTGCAGAAACCAGCATCGAAACTGCGGTTTCTACCGGCATTGAGCGGGTAAATTTCACTGGGTGCCGATTCATGTAATCCTGAACTTTGACCGACCGCATAGATTCACTCCTCCTGCTGATAAATTCCGATCACCGTACCTTCACGCTGCGTTCGTGCCCCGCGGTACATGCCCTCTGTATTGAACGGCATGCTAAAGTTTCCTTGCGCATCCATGATGATTACGCCGCCGGTGCCACCAACCGGTAGCAACACATTATGAATCACATGTGCGCCGGCTTCCTCAATGGATTCGCCCAAGTATTTCACACGACTACAGACCTGTGCCGATACGTTGTAACGAATGAAGTATTCTCCATGGCCCGTTGCGGAGACACCGCAACTCGCATTGTCGGCCCAAGTGCCCGCACCAATAATGGGGGCATCACCAATCCGATTGTAGCGTTTTGCGGTCATCCCGCCGGTTGACGTACCTGCGACAATATTACCTCGCTGATCAACCGCTACCGCTCCAACCGTCCCCATATTAAACGCGGGATCCCATGTGCCGGACTGCGCAATTTGATCGCCCGTGCGGTCTTCTTCCCGCAAGAGCTCAAGGGCACGCTGCAACTGCTCATAACGGTGCTCCGTATTGAAGTAACTGTTCTCGACGAGTTCAAGACCGCGTTCTTCAGCAAACTCCGCTGCACCCTCGGCACTCAGCATAACATGACGACTATTTTCCATCACTTCGCGCGCGAGCTGAATTGGACTTTTCACTGTCCGAACCCCTGCGACTGCCCCCGCGTCGAGTAAACCGCCATGCATAATCGATGCATCAAGTTCATGACCACCATCAAAGGTATAAACCGACCCGCGCCCTGCATTGAATAAAGGCTCTTCCTCCATGACTTGGATAGCAGCAATGACAGCGTCCATACTCTCGCCACCTGCTTCGAGTATGGCGTACCCCGCATCAAGTGCTGCGTTCAATGCGGCCTTAAATGCCTCTTCGCGCTCTGGGGTCATGTTTTCGCGGGTAATGGTGCCTGCACCGCCATGGATCACCAATCCGAAGTTTACTTCATCCTGCTGTGCAGCCTGTGCTTGCCCGGTAGCATCGCCTGAATCCGCGCCACATCCAACTAATGTGATAACTGCAGCAATTGTCAGTGCTAAGCGTGTTTTCCCCATGATACGTCTCCCCTTCGGTTTTCATTATTAATTTAGACGGTTTCTGATGATCTTTCCGAATTTTCTTACGGATTCTCGTCATTATGCGCAGGTTAGAAACTCGCATACAAGGGGAGCGCGATGATATGCTTGCGACCAAAGATCAATGAAACTGATACTGGCTGAAACCAATGACAGCAACAATATACTGGCATGATTACGAAGCAGGTGGCGTCAATCCGCGGGTTGATCGCCCCATGCAATTTGCAGGCGTACGAACGGATCGCGAACTGAACATCATTAGCAAGCCACTGAGCCTGTATTGCCAATTAAGCCCCGATTACCTCCCGCACCCAGAAGCATGTTTAATTACAGGAATCACTCCGCAGACTGCGAACCAACGAGGGTTGCCTGAAGCCGAGTTTGCTCGACGCATTCTCAAGGAGTTTGCGCAGCCGGAAACGACCGTATGTGGCTATAACAATATTCGCTACGACGATGAGATAACCCGCTTTTTGTTTTATCGAAATTTTTTAGACCCGTATGCCTATAGCTGGCAAGACGGAAACAGTCGTTGGGATTTGCTCACGCTCGTGCGCTCAGCATGGGCGCTCCGGCCGGATGGAATACAATGGCCAACCACTGAGGAAGGACGAGTGATTCTAAAACTCGATCAACTCGCCCCTGCAAACGGGATAGAACACGGTCAAGCGCACGATGCACTGGCCGATGTGTATGCAACGATCGAGCTGGCCAAAGTGATTAAAACGGCTCAACCCAAACTGTACGATTTTTGTTTCGATATCCGCCGTAAACATGCCCTAACCCAGATTGTTGAGAAAGCCATGGTGCAATCAACGATGCTGGTTCATGTCAGCGGCCATTATGGTGCCGACGCAGGCTATGCCCGTTGGATTATGCCTCTCGGGTTTTCGCCCCGCCAACCAAATCAGTTAATCGCTTGGCGGCTCGATTGTGATCCCCAAACGTTTCTCGCGATGGATGCAGAGTCGCTACGGCAGCTCTGGCTTACTCCACAGGATGAACTCGGCACACAAGAACGTCCCGGTATCGTCACAATCGCTCTCAATCAATGCCCGTTTCTGGCGCCTGGAGCAACCTTAAGCGAAGCGCGTGCGCGAACCTTTGGTCAGTCGCAGCACGACGCGCTGAATACGCTGACCTTGTTACAACAGTCGGAAGCATTTCGAGCCACCGTCCTGCACGCAGCAAGTCAGGAGCGTGAGTACGCGGCGGAACGCGAAGATGATGTTGATCAAGCACTATATTCCGGCGGCTTTTTTAGTCAGCAAGCGCGCAGTCACATGGATTTGATCGCACGGGCCAGTCCAGAACAATTGGGCGGAATGGATCTTCCGTTCGATGACCCTCGCATTCCACCACTGCTGTTCCGCTATCGGGCACGAAATTTCCCGACGACGCTGTCAAATCACGAACAGGAAAAATGGCGACGGTTCTGTCAGGAGCGCCTGCAATATGGTGGTCACGGATATCTAAGCCTTGAGGAGTATGCCCTGCACATTGAAAACTTGGCACATCAACATGAGTCTGACCCACAGAAAATGGCCATTCTAAAGGCACTGTATCAACACGCGCAAAGCCTCTAGTGGCGCCGGCCTTTACCCGCGCACGCGGTACGTTAAGATAAAAAAACGCGTTCCGAAGAACGCGTTTTTTATGTGCTGAGTCATCGAAACGTTTAAGACGGTATTCCGATTGCCTTGGGTTCCGACTTCGGCCCCACACGGAACAAGCGTGCGAGGGCTGGGATCAGAATCAAAGCACCCAACATATTCCAGAGGAACATGAAGGTAAGTAGTAGCCCCATATCCGCTTGGAACTTGATCGGCGACCACATCCACGTTGCGACACCAATGGCCAAGGTCAAACCGGTAAAGCCAACCGCCTTACCTGTCTTCGATAGTGCATAGATATAGCTCTCGGCCAGATCCATACCTTGATTCAAGGCTTCGCGAACCTTCGAGTAGATATAAATCCCGTAATCAACCCCGATACCAACCCCAAGTGCAATCACGGGTAAGGTGGCAACTTTCACCCCGATACCGAGCATCGACATAAGGGCTTGGCTCGTCACCGTCGTAAACATTAACGGAAGAACAATACACAGTACGGTCCGAATACTGCGGAAGGTAATTAAACACAGGGCAATCACGACACCGTACACCCACATCAGCATGCGCATTTGTGCGTCTTCAATGACTTTATTTGTCGCTGCCTCGATCCCTGCATTTCCAGCAGCCATCAAGAACTCAACATCATCCGACGGGTATTGCGCAGCAAAAGCTCGAACCTCATCAACGACTCGGTTCAAGGTATCCGCTTTGTGATCATTCAGATAAAGAATGATGGGGGCCATTGAACAATCGCCATTAAAAAGACCGCTCGGACGTTGATTAATGGACGCATTGATGACGAAGTTATCGCGGTTCACACTCGACCACTTCAAGTTTCCTTCGTTGATCCCCGCCATGCCTAACTTTGAGACATAAACAATCGAGCGAACGCTCTGGACTCCAGGTACATTTTCCATGTGCCACTGGAACCGGTCCATCAGCGCCATATTGTTGTACTGAATACATTGCTCTGGTGCAGTCTCCACCATCACCACAAAAATATCCGTACTGGCGCTGTAATTCTCGACCTGAAACGCATTATCAAGGTTATAGCGAGAGTCAGCACGCAGCTCTGGGGCGCCGCTATCTAAATCACCTATCTGCAGGTTTTGTGCCTGGTAAAGCCCCCACACCGTCATCAAGCCAGCCACCACAACAGCGCCGACCGCCCATTTCGGTTGGGTAAAGCGTCCAAACAACGCGAAAATTGGATGTGGTTTCTGACGCACTTTTTGCAGATACCGCACACCGCCCTTCGACACATCGAGATAAGAAGTCAAGATGGGCAGTAAGCCAAGATTAGTCAGAACAATAACCGCAACACCAATACTTGCTGCAATTGCCAGCTCTTTGATCACCGCCACGTCGATGACCATCAGCGTCGTGAAACCAATGGCGTCAGATGCCAATGCGGTAAGACCTGCCGCGTACAAACCTCGGAATGCGAGTCGAGATGCTTGGAGCTTGTCCAAACCGTCGGCACGGTTGGCCATCACGGCATTGATGATCTGCACCCCATGACTTACCCCGATCGCAAAGACCAGGAACGGGACGAGCATCGAATATGGGTTAATGCCACTGCCAATCAGCTTAATAATACCAAGCTGCCAAATCACCGCGATGACCGAACAGAGGAGGACAACCAACGAACTTCTCACGCATCGGCTGTATAAGAACAACATCCCAAACGTAATGAGCATCGCGAGCAGGAAGAACCCTCCAACGAGCAATGCCCCATCAATCAAGTCACCAACAACCTTCGCAAAACCAACAATTTGGATATTGATCGTGTCAGATTCAAACCGCTCTCGAATATCCCGCTCCAGGCGTTGGCCAAACTCATGATAGTCCAAACTCTCACCCGTCTCCGGGTCAACCTCATTCAAAGGCACATAGATGAGCGCCGAACGGAAATTATTTGCGACTAAATCCCCGACGGTACCGGAACGCAATATATTCTGACGTAACTGTTCAAGTGATTCCTCTGAACCATCATAGGTTGCAGGAATCACAGGACCACCGACAAAGCCTTCCTCTGTGACCTCTGACCATCGGACGTTCGGCGTCCAAATTGAGCGCATTCCAGACCGATTCACACCTCGAACGAACGAGAGTTCATCAGTAACTTCACGGAGTAGCTCTTGAAAATCCGCATCGAAAATAGTGCCATCCGTGGTTTCAACTGAGACCCGAATTGCATTTCCAAGCGCGGCGAGGTCATCTTCATATTTGAAAAAGTTCTGCACGAATTCGTGGTTGGCTGGAATCATCTTCCGGAAACTTGCATCCGGGCGAACCTGCGCCGCATGATAAAGAAGAAAAGCGGTCAAGCCAGCAAAAATGAGCACCCAGAGTAACCGGTGTTTGAAAAGGAGATTCTCAGCCAGCGACGCCTTGCCCTGACTCGTGTTTTTTAGTGTTTCTTGCATGAGTTCAAGGCCCCTTTAGTGTCCAATGACCGCTGGCAGCTGAAATGTTTGCACTCCAGCCCGTCCGGTTAAAATTAAGGTGTTATTGGTCGTTTCTCGGACCGATGACAGCGGTACATTTGATTCATGGGAAAAGAGAGTCACGTCGTACGTGTCTGGATCAATCACGAGAATCACGCCTGAATGTCCCACTAAAACCACTCGCCCATCACTCAGTACCGTTCCACTGTTTATGTTGTAACGAGTATTGGTGGGAACCTGAAGAAAGCTCTCACCGTCATCATCGGAGACAAAAACGTTTCCACGGAGGCCATAGATCCAAAGTTGACCCTGCGCGTCATATAAAGCACCGAATAACGAACCGTGGTAAGGTGAATCGAGCATTTCAAAGGTTTCACCCTGATCTTCACTGCGTGCGAGAAGCCCCGACTCACCAACAAGAATGAGTGTTCCGTCTGGACTGGTCACCAATTTGTTGGGGTGGTATCCCACAACATTATCAATCGCAGCATTAATGACATCCCAACTCGCACCGCCATCCACGGTCCGCACGATGGTTCCGTATGCGCCGACCGCTAGGCCCACCTCACGATTAAAGAAATGAACATCTAAAAATGGTTTTGTCGGTCCGACATCAAACTGGATTTCTGCACCGCCGATGTGAAACCCTAATTCATCGAGCGCAAATTCAAGTTCTTCACGTTCAAACTCATCATCGGTATCGGCAATTGCATCTTCGAGATAAATCTCGCGCTCTTGCAGCCACTCATACTCTTTTTCCAACAAGCGATGCCCATCCATGCGAAACTCCCAGGTGACACCGCCATCGGTGCTCTGCAAGATAACGCCTTCATGGCCTACTGCCCACATGTGCTCTTCATCGACGACTTGCACTGCGGTTAACAGGACGCTCGTTGGGACCCTTTGTTGTACCCAACCCGAGGCCTCATGGTGGATCACAATGGTGCCGAGGGCGCCGACCGCAATTAATTGCCCATTGTGTGAATCCATACCCACGAGCAAGGCTTGTTCCGCAAGACGCGCCTGAGGGGCTGGGGTGAAAAGCGGATCGTAACGCTCAGCCAATACAGGCTGAACTGCGAGCAGGGTGGCGAAACAACCAGCCAACGCAATCCGAATCATAAGTGAACTCCAGTTATATCGAGTGAATCGGCAAACCGATCTTTCTTTGTTATGTTACCGATTGTATAGTCTAACGGGCGTTTGAAAACCCCCGAGACCAAATTTTTCTTAATTTTGCTGGTATTTAATACAAATTGTAGACATATTTTATTTTGTTATATTTTGGTGTAGCTTAGGTGATAACTCCATCCGGAACTATTCCCCGGCGTGGTGTTCAAAAATAAGAACGCACAGGAACTAAGGACAACGACAATGAAGAAAATCATGCTTACTGCTGGAGTCATGGCGTTATCGCTGGTCTCTGCAAGCGTCAATGCGGCGGTTTCTGCTGAGGAAGCGGCGCGTCTGGGTCAAGATTTGACTCCGTTGGGCGCAGAGCGGGCCGGCAACGCTGACGGACGTATTCCAGAGTGGACGGGCGGTTTGAGCCGTCCAGGTGAGGATGTCAATCGTCCCCGGAACCCATTTCCGGATGACGAAATTCTTTACACGATTACCCGTGACAATCTTGATGAGCACCGCGAGCGCTTGAGCCCGGGGCAAATTGCCATGTTTGAGCGTTATGAAACGTATAAAATGAACGTTTATCAAACGCGTCGGACGGCGGCCTATCCGCAGGAAATTTACGATATCGTGAAACGAAATGCGACCAACGCTTCGCTTGTCGAAGGCGGATCAGGTCTTGAAGGGTTTGAAAGCTATGTGCCCTTCCCTATCCCATCGAACGGTCTCGAGGTTATTTGGAACCACTTGACGCGCTACCGTGGTGGTGCCGTTCAACGGACAGTCGGTCAGTTCCCAGTTCAAACAAACGGACGTTATGAAATGGTTCGTCTGCGTGAACAGCTGGTTTGGCCGGAAAATCTACAAGGTGGCCGTGATGCCCGTGCCGACGACAACATCTTGTTCTATTTCCTACAAGAAGTTTTGGCGCCTGCCTCACAAACGGGCAACATCTTGCTCGTTCACGATACCATTAACCAGGTACAAGAAACCCGTCGGGCATGGCTATACAACGCGGGGCAGCGCCGCGTTCGTCGTGCACCCAGTGTAGCCTATGATGGTCCAGGTACCGCGTCAGATGGTCTTCGGACGTCAGACGGTCTTGACATGTTCAACGGTGCGCCAGACAAGTACAACTGGAATTTGGTGGGCAAGAAAGAGATGTATATCCCATACAATAACTTTAAGTTGTTGGATGACAATCTTCGCTACACCGACATCATTCGCCCGGGTCACATGAACCAAGACCACGTGCGCTATGAGCTGCACCGTGTCTGGGTCGTTGAAGCAACCTTACGCGACGGTGAGCGTCACATCTACGCCCAGCGGAACTTCTTCATTGATGAAGATACCTGGACCGCGTCAGTGATCGATCATTACGACGGTCGTGGACAGCTGTGGCGTGTTGCAGAAGCTTACAACGTTCAGTTCTATGGAAGTGATGTTCCGTGGATGGCCGCAGAAGCACTTTATGACCTGAACAACGGTCGCTACATTGTGCTGGGGCTGGGTAATGAAGAAGGTGATTTCATCAACTTCGACATCACGCCACGTCGCTCTGACTTCACAACACAAGCACTCCGCCGGATGGGTGTCCGTTAAGCACACGGACAACTCGGCAAGTTCTAACGAAAGCCCTGCATGATGCAGGGCTTTTTGTTACTTAAGTCGGGTAATGAGGCTGCTGGTATCCCAGCGCGACCCACCCGCTTGCTGGACATCAGCATAAAATTGATCAATCAGTGCAGTAACTGGCAAACGCGCACCATTTTGGTTTGCTTCGGCAAGGGCAATTCCAAGGTCTTTACGCATCCAATCGACCGCAAAGCCAAATTCAAACTCATCCCGCCACATGGTCGCTGAGCGATTTTCCATCTGCCAACTTCCGGCCGAGCCTTTGCTAATTGCAGCAACTAGTTTTTCGGGATCCAAACCTGCTTTTTTCGCAAAGGCGAGACCTTCCGACAATCCCTGAACCACACCCGCAATACAAATTTGATTCACCATTTTGGCAAGTTGACCACTCCCGACCGGACCTTGTAAACCGACATGGCGGGAAAACGTATCCATGAGCGGTTGCACTCGAGCTAATGTATCAGCTTCCCCCCCCACCATGACTGTCAACTGACCATTCTCTGCTCCGATCTGGCCCCCAGATACAGGCGCGTCCAGAAACGCTTTTCCTTGCGCTTTTGCCGCTTCGCCTAGCTCGCGAGCGAGTTCAGCGGATGCAGTTGTGTGATCGACAAGGATTCCTCCCTCTACAAGCGCATTCAACACCCCGTCATCGCCATAGGTCACGCTGCGCACATCATCGTCATTGCCAACACACAGAAACACCACATCACGACCCATCGCTGCTTCTCGTGGGGTCAATCCTAAGCTGCCACCATATTCAGCGACCCACCGCTCTGCTTTAGCGTGCGTTCGATTGTAGACACAAACGTCGTACCCTGCTTTCGCTAGAAATCCAGCCATGGGATACCCCATGACACCCATACCAATAAAAGCAACACGTGGCTTTGAAGATTCTTGCTTCATGACGACTCCTTTTTATACAACAAGTGCTGATATCGCCCCAGAGCACGGTATGGCTCCTGTTGACGATAGGCCAATTCGAGTGGGATGAGTTGCGCTAAATTAAATTCTGCGGGACGCAGATAATCATGGAAACAACGCACACCGCTGTGCGCATATAAACTCAGCGGAAATTGCTCCATCCGCTGTATGACCGAGTTCGGATCGAGCGGTTGATTTGGACTAAATCGAACCTTTTTGCGAACTTGTAAGTTGTTTGTGACATAGTCAAAATTGCCATACACCATATTCGCCATGCGCTTTGCATGCAGATTGTAAAACATAAGCGACAGCCACCCCGCCGGCCGCACCCATTTTTGAATACTAGCAAGTGCAGCAAAGGGCTCCGCGAGCCACTCTAACACCGCATGACATAACACGATGTCAAAAGTCTGATCGGCAAGTACGGCATCGAGGTTCTGCAGACCTGCGACGTGATACTCATAATGCGCTACGAGACCTTCATCGGTGTGGCGCTGTCGAGCGGCTTCCACCATTTCTGCCGAAAGGTCAGTATGGACCACAGAATGCCCGGCACGGGCAAATTCCCGATTCAACTGACCAAGCCCACCGCCGATATCGAGTACACGCAAGGGGGACGGATGCTGAATTAGAAAACGAAGATCCGCATGTAAGACAGCTTCCCTAATTTTTCCTTTACCGCTCGCATAAATATTGCGATCAAATTGCATTACATCCGAATCAAATACGCGATCTTTCGATTTCTTAGAGGTCATCAGGCTGGGTTATCCATATCAAGGAAATCAACCGCGATGTCAAAGTTCTCAGCGATTCGCTCGCCGAGCGCTTTGACTCCATAGCGTTCAGTTGCATGATGCCCCGCTGCAAAAAATTGAATGCCACACTCGCGGGCAACATGGATCGTTTGCTCGCTCACTTCACCGGTGATAAATGCATCCGCACCACTTTGATAAGCTTGCTCAATGAAGCTTTGCCCGCCGCCCGTGCACACCGCGATACGCTGAATCGGCTGTTCATTCAACTCCACAGCGACCAGCGTTCGCTCTAACATCGTTTCCAGTTGGTCCGCTAACTCATAGCCTGAGCATGCGGAAGGCAAATACCCTTGCATGAGCACACCATCAGGTTTAGGGCCTGATACCGCACTGATTTCGGACGCGCCGAGACGTTGTAGAAGTTGGGCGTTATTCCCAAACTCGGGGTGAATATCAAGCGGTAAGTGATACCCAATCAAATTTATGTCTGCCATCAAGAGGGTCCGCAAACGTCGTTGTTTCATGCCTATGACACGATTATCTTCCCCTTTCCAGAAGTAACCGTGGTGCACAAGGACGGTATCCGCACCTGCTTTTACAGCAGCATCGAGAAGCCGCTGGCTTGCAGTCACCCCAGTGATGATGTGCTTGATCTCCACGCATCCTTCAACTTGCAAACCATTCGGGCAGTAATCAGATATCAAGTGCGGCTGCAACCACTCGTCGAGGGTTGCCAATAATGCATCGCGTTTCATCAACGCCTCCTTTGTGTACTTTTTCTGCGCTGAATTAGACACTCATTCGAAAAATAGGTATAAAAAGACAGTCACGTCTTATGTTAACACACAGGGATACAACGATGAGCAAACTCGATAAAGAACAGGTGCTTGCTGATTATACTGCCGCGTATGAGAAAGCACATGGTAAGAAGCCAGACATCGCTGAGAACAGTGGTTGGTACAGCGTCGATGGCGGAAAGAATGTCCGTTTAGCCCAACTAGCTGAAGAGGCCGCAACGCTTGGTGGCAGTAAACCGGCTGCAAAAAAACCGAGTGCGGGTGCAAAGAAAGACAAAGCTTCTGCTGCCAAGAAAGAACCGGCCAAGAAGCCCGCTGCGAAGAAGTCATCGGCAACGAAATCCGCGAATAAAGGCGCTGGCGGCCTGACAGCAAAAGAATTGTGGAAGCAGCGACTTGCTGAACAACCCTCAGCGCGACTTCCCCGGGGCATGCAATCATAAATTCAACAAAAAACGCCATTCAAGTTATCTCTCGAATGGCGTTTTCTTTATCTTTTTGAACTAATCAGCACGTTTGCGCTCCATGAAGATCGTGATTTCACCTACCCGAAATCCGAACTTGCGCATCTCCGTGCGATTGAACAAGCGATCCTCATCGACCAAGAACATCCAGTCGTCTAACGTAATATTGATCGTTCCATCACGCCACGGGACTTCCAACTGGTATACCCAATGCAATGCATTTCCGGCCGTGGTCCCACGCGCAATGCCAACAACGTCCCCTGCAGTACCTTCGTAACGATTTGGGCCGAGTTTCGTCAATTCCCAGACTCGCGTTTCTTCCCGACCATCATCCCAATAAAATACCTCGTCCAGAACACCTTGGTTTCCTTCCCAGGTTGCGACGATATCAGCACGGAACCGCTGAGTCACCTTACCCGAACGATCCTGAATAATTCCATACGCTACAATGTCACCGACAAAAAATTCATCGAGATTGAGAGTCGGTTCGACCCCCTCATATTCACTAATTTGAGTCGAGCACGCAGCCATGGTGAGTGCCATACCAATTCCAAGGAACCATTTTTTCATGTCTCTCTCCAATCAACGACTTGCGCCTACTAATTCATCACGACTTGAGCGATATCGCGCGTTCTCAGACAACCAAATCGCTAAAAATTGATCGGAGAATGTGTCGCTTTCGATCGTACCGAGATATCCCTCAGAACCGTAAAATGACGTTCCGTATTCGTCTCGAGCATGGGCAACGAGACATTGTCCCCGCTCCACATCGGGCCACATTTGCGCAAGCGTTTCTAACCAAGCATTCGCTTGGTCATCAAGATCAAATCCGAGTCGTTCCCATTCATCCCGAGTTTGCTCGACCAGTTGTGATGCGCTGAAATTACGCAAGTAATTCAAGCGCAACAACCGTTCCTCGGGATCATCGTAACGGCCGGATGGGCTATACAATGCCGCATCGTAGACACGGAACAAGAGAACGCGTAAACGAGTCGAACCAACCTCCTGCAGACTGGTATCCCCCGAACCGTTCGTTAATGATTCGGCACAAGCATCGGATGCATTCGACCCGTGAGCAACTGAGACATTAAATGCCAAAAGACCTGCCACTAGAAAGGGGCTTATTCTCTTTAAAGGACGCATGACCTGTTCCTCATTCAACTCAACCTCAAGAATTTGAGGATGGTTCTTTCGATTCCAGATGATTACGTTGTGCGAGGATTTTCGGATTGACTTGGAATGCAATTAAGACCATCAGCAACGCCCACGCCGTCGCGTAGATTGCGATCGTAATCGGGAGTTCAAAGTGAAGCTCTGCGGCACCAAACCGAGCCCCAGCAAGATAGGTGATCGGCCCGAAAATTGCGCCTGCCAATAGAGCCAAGACGAGCCGCCGATGCAGCCAGTCGAATACGACCAAGGCCATCCCGGTAAAGCCAATCCAAAGCAGGTACAGCCAGGCAGGCACACCCGACGTGTCAGTGAAGGTAATGACCCCTCCAAGCACGGTCGCCCATTCGACCATAATACCTGCGGCAAAAATGATCAGAAAAGATTTTCGCTGTAACCACAATGGTCTCGGGGTTGCGGCGAACATCAGAGCAATCAAAAGTGCCGTCACCCAGAACCAGTCGTTTCGACCAAGAACAGCACTTAACCAAATAAAATCAAACACCACAAATGCAACGATGCGAGGATTCTTTCCGAACCGTATAAGCGCGTTCCAGATGGGGTGTCGGTTCATGATGACGGACCTTGCAGGGCTTTCGTCGCCTGAATTTGAACCGCGCTTATCGTGCGTTGAAGAAAGCCACCTTCGCAATAACACAGATAGTAATTCCACAGGCGGGCGAACCGGTCGTCGTACCCATGTTGGCGTAATGCTGGCATATTTTGGTTAAAGCGTGAGCGCCATGCGCGCAACGTGTGGGCATAGTCGATTCCAATGTCCGATAGTTCGCGCATCACAAGCTGAGTATGCCGACGGTACATCCGACTAATTAATTCCACTGACGGTAGATAGCCGCCGGGGAAGATATATTTTTGAATAAAATCCACGTTCCGATTGTATCGTTCGAGGCGTTGGTCAGCGATGGTAATCGCCTGCAGTACCATGGTGCCACCTGGTTTCAATAGGTCGTTACACTTCTTGAAAAAGACCGGCATGTACTCCGCCCCCACGGCTTCTATCATTTCCACCGAAACCAGTTTGTCGAACTGCCCCTCGAGGTCACGATAGTCGCGTTTTAAAAGGGTAACTTTGTCTTCAAGCCCTTGCTCACGAACCAGCGCTTGTGCATGCTTATACTGTTCTTCTGAAATGGTTGTTGTCGTGACTTTGCAGCCATACTGACTGGCAGCAAAAATAGCCAACCCGCCCCACCCCGTGCCAATTTCTACCAGGTGATCACTCGGCTTTAAATCAAGCATTGAACACAACCGAGCCAGCTTCGCTTCCTGTGCTTCCTCGATGGTCGCCTCGGGCGTTGGAAACACAGCACTTGAATACTGCATACGCGAATCAAGAAACTCGGTGTAAAGCTCGTTTCCAAGATCATAATGAGCTGCAATGTTTTCTTTCGCGCGCGTTTTACTATTTCGGCGTCTTAGATGGCTGATGCGCTGAACAGGCCACGATAACCAAGCGAGCTTCTTCTCAAGTCTGTCCATCACATGGAGATTCGCAGCAAACAGCTCGATCACTTTCGTCACGTCAGGTGATGTCCACTCCCCCTCCACAAACGACTCACCAGCGCCAATGTCACCGCCAAGCAGAAACCGTTGGTACGTCCGTGGGGACTGAACATCAATGGTTGCAATCGGTCCACGGTCGGCGGTCCCGAAGACTCCGACCTTCGTGCCCTGCTCCAAAATGGTCAGTTGCCCAATCGCGAGATGATTGAGTACTCGAAATAATAGGCTTCGCGTAAATTTCTCGACGCGAGACATGTCTGAAAACTCCATAACGACCGTTGTTCCTTCCGACATTCTCATAACTTTGTGTCCTCTGAGTGGGTGCTTTTCCCACTTTCTTTTGTCTTCCCTTTCAACGTGACATCCTGACTTTTTGCTGAACCGGGATGACCATAGAAAGGCACACGCTTGATAAAAAGTTTCAGTGCTTGCCAGTAGATGCCCGCAACAATCTTAAGGCTCATCCACGGATGTTTCCTTAATACGGCTTGAATGGCGGCTCGGTTCAATGATTGGCGCTTCCCCGTGAGGGTTGCGTCAAAGTCTTTTTCGTCAGTATGACATCCAATGTGGACCAGAATGGGCGACTGCTCTTCTTGTTTGGGGAGCGTCAAACGCCAGTGATAACGCATATTCATTGGGTTAAACGGAGAGACATGGAATGCTTTCGCATGGTCTGCAAGGTGTTCTAGATCCAACAGATAATAATGCCGTTCATTCCACGGCGTATTACTGACCTCGGCCAGCATATGGCTGTAAACGCCCGCCTCGTTGCGCAAGTAATAACAGTTGATTGGGCTAAAAAACAGTCCGAAACAGCGAATATTTCCCAAGAAAAAAACATCGCCGGTCAGCTCGGTTCCAGCCAAGGCCGACATTTTTGCGCGCACCGCATTTGCGAGGGACTGATTCGGCTCTGTGCGTTGGCCGCGCAGGTAGTCCTGTGGATTGAATTGAAATACCGCGCGCTTCCTAGAGGTTGAAAGCAAACGAGATAGCCCATCAGCCGATGCGAGGTCATCTAAGTGAAACCACCACTGCATCACCGAATAATGAAAATGATGAGATTTCGGCACGAAACGACGGTGACGGACTGCGCCCCAATAAATGGCGTGTTCATGGGTGCTGTCTGCCGACACTTCCCGTGAATTGACGCTGTCTAAACGGCTAGAACCGCGCATTATTGGGGGGCCTGTTGACTATTTAATGCCTCCGAACCGGCATCGTCCGGCCCGGGAATTCCAAAGCGGTGTGCCACATCGACGGCACTGCGGACTCCATCTTCGTGAAAGCCACTATACCAGTATGCACCACAAAAATGCGTTCGAGCGACACCACATATTTCATGGCGCCGGGCACGCTTTTGAAATGATGCGACGCTGTAAACGGGGTGCGCATAGGTAAATTGGCCCAAAATCCGCTCGGGCGCTATCGCAGCGGTGTTATTCAGCGTAACGCAAAAGGTTTCAGGCGTTGCAGCATCAAGTCGCTGAAGGATATTCATGTTGTAAGTCACCGTTGCAGGTCGTTGCCCACCTTTCGATGTGTCCGGTAGTAAATAGTTCCAACTCGCCCAGGCCGCCTTGCGTTGTGGGAGCTGCCCAATGTCGGTATGTAGCACCACGTCATTATCTTGGTACGGAATTCCACCTAGAATTTCCCGTTCAGCGTCGGTTGCGTCACCCAATAACTGAAGGGCTTGGTCACTGTGACAGGCAAATACAATATGATCAAACGTTTGTTGAGTGCCATCTGCAAATTCAATGACCACATGATCTGGCTGACGCGTGACGTGTGCGATATTCGCATCGAGCACAATTCGCTCGGAGAAACGTCGGGTCAGCGCAGGAATATAAGACCGAGAGCCCCCTTCAATGACATGCCATTGCGGCCGATCTGAAATATTCAGCAATCCGTGATTCATGAAGAATTTAAGGAAAAAGGCAAGTGGAAAGGCAGCCGCCTCGTCGAGGCTCGCTGACCAAATTGCCGCGCACATGGGGTATAGATAATTTTCAGAGAAATCAGGGCCAAGCTTAAGCTCTGCGACAAATTCACGCAAGGTCACGCCGTCTAAATCAGCCTGATTGCGTGTTTGAAATGCCACCTTTGCTGCGTTATTAAAACGGACAATATCCCGTAACATCCGGTAGAAACGCGGGCGAAGCAAATTTCTTCTTTGCGCAAACAGCGTCCACAAACTATGACCATTGTACTCGAGACCGGTCCGTGGGTTCTGGACACTAAAGGACATCTCTGTATCTTTCCAACCTACCCCAAGTTCACGCATCAGTGCACGAAAATGGGGGTAGGTACGATCATTAAAAACAATGAATCCGGTATCGATTGCATAGGCTTTTCCGTGAACTTCAACATCCACTGTTGCCGTGTGCCCTCCAATCACTTTATTTTTTTCAAAAAGATATACTTCGTGTTCTTTCGAGAGCAAGTGGCCCGCGGTCATTCCCGCAACACCGCCACCAATGACAGCAATTTTCATTCATTTTCCCTAAGGTTGCGCCTTGCCTATTTTTGTGACTGCTTCATACGTTTTGCCAACGCCATTTGGATCCCCATCGGTAGACGCTGCATACTTGCGAGGATCCAACCAAACACGCCTGGAAATGCAATGTGCTGTTTTCGTTTTGCAAGACCTTTGATAATTGCCTTGGACGCATCCGTCACCGAGATACGCATCGGCATATCAAAGTCATTTCGGTCTGTCATGGGCGTTTCAACAAAACCAGGCGAGATCGTGACCACCTCAATCCCGGTTCCTGCCAGATCCGCTTGCAGCGAGCGCGCGAAATAATGCACAGCCGCTTTGCTTGCGCCATACGCTTCAGCACGCACAAACGGGAATTGACGCGCCATACTGTCGACAACGACCAAGCGATTACCCGGCTGTAAATGCGGTAACAAGCGTTCAGCGCAATAAACAACCCCAAAAAAATTGGCTGCAAACACGCGCTCAACGAGTGCTGCATCAAAATGCTGAGGATCATCAATATACTCACACACGCCGGCATTTAAAATGGCCACATCGATCGGATACGCTTTGGCGTAGCCACCCAACACGTGAGCGACCGCATCGCGTTCGGTCACATCAAACGCAAGGGAGGTGAATTTTCCGGGTCCCGTCGTAGACGCTTCAAGCGCAGCGAGCTTCTCTTTGTTTCGACCACAGGCAATGACGTGATTCCCGGCTTGCCGATAATCTCGGCAGAGTTGTTCACCAATCCCGGAAGTTGCACCGGTAATTAAAATATTCATGCGTGCTCCAAACGGCGACGGACCTTATTGATGACCCAGCCAAGGACTGGAATGTGCTCGTAGATCATCGCGCCGAGATCATAGTAGTCTATATGGTGGCGAATCGAATTCGTCTCTTCGTCAAACACCACGTGGGTGGTGCCGGGCACAACGATCTCAATCCCTCCCGCAAGTTTTTCGTGCTGTAATCTCATTTGCCAAACCAAAAAGCCCTGCTTGGCATCAATCATCTCCTCATGAATCACAAATTGACACGACTGCGCATTACTCAGCCCATGTTCGAGGTAGGCCTGCAATGATTCACGTCCATTCACTTGCATCACGGGGTCAATGAAGGTGACCTCCTCGTGATAAATCGACGACAGGGACTTAAGATCCTGTGCGGTCAGGTCACCATAGAAGGTTTTAAATTCCGCAATCAGGTCTCGACGCGCTTGTGTCTTAAATTTAGCCATTTTTCACTCGCTTGAATGTACTGATGAAAGTTTCACGGGCTTCCTTGTGATCAACTATAGGTGCAGGGTAGTCAGATTTCCCATGCTGCGTTAACCACTCATGGGGCTCATGAATGTATTTGTCCGGCACTGCAGCTAACGCAGGAACCCATTTACGGATGTAGGTGCCTTTCGGATCGACCTTCTCGCTTTGTCTTGTCGGATTGAACACTCTAAAATAGGGAACTGCATCGGTTCCTGTGGATGCACTCCACTGCCACCCCCCGTTATTCGCCGGAAAACTCCCATCAATCAGGTTTCGCATAAAAAATGTCTCACCCAAGCGCCAATCGATATGCAGATCTTTTGTCAGGAAATTAGCCACAATCATCCGAACTCGATTGTGCATCCAACCTGTTTCACGCAATTCCTGCATTCCGGCATCTACAATTGGAAACCCTGTTCGCCCCTCGCACCACGCCTGAAATAAATCGTTATCGTGGCTCCACGGGTAGTTGTCTGTTTCCACTTGAAAGGGCTCATGTTTGCATAAACGGGGTTCGTGGAACATGAGATGCTGATAAAATTCGCGCCAAGCAAGCTCCGATAACCAAGTGTTCATTCCTTCGTTCAAGCCGCTCGGAAATTCTGGACTTTGTTTCTGCAGAAAATGGGCAGCGACACGAGGCGAGATAGCCCCTATCTCCCAATAAGGCGATAACTGAGACGTCCCTGGCTGAGCAGGTAAATCTCGCGTTGACGCGTAGTCAGAGACTTTCTCGAGTATGTAAGCAGAGACTTTCTTGCGAATATTTGCTTCTCCGACAACCCATCCTTGGCTTGATCGGCATACACCTTCGAGCTCGTCTGGTACGTGACATGAAATACGAGGTCCAGACGTTTTTTTCCGTATGGGCAGAACAGAGCGCTGATAAGGACCGGGAATACCGGCTCGAATTAACTCTGCTTTCCACGCTTTGAAAAAAGGTGTGAACATCTTGTAGTAACTCCCCCCACCCGTTTGAATCCGCTCGGGGGGAACAAGTAAGTTGCTATCGAAACAATGAACTGCCAACCCATGCTTTTCAGCAAGTTGTTTCACGCGGGTGTCCCGCTGTACTTCATGGAGGGCGTACTCTCGATTAAAGTAAAGCGCTGCTGCAGAAATTTCTTTCGCATATTCAACGACTTTTTGCGCAGCGTCTTTGTATCGCTTACCTTCAATCACATGAAGTACGTAGCCTCGCTCCGCTAAATCGTCTGCAATCGTTTGCGCGTGCCGATGATATAGCTCCCATTTTGCGGGTGACCAGTCATGCAGCTTCCACATCTCGGGGGTCGAAACCCAAACGAACTCTACCTGTTCATGTTCTCTCGTTGCCCCATAGACTGCATCGTTATCTAAGAGCCTTAGGTCGTTTCGGAACCACACCAATGCCGTCATATCAAAGTCCGTACCGTAGTTTTAAATCTGTCGGATACGGCCGCAGATACGACTGGGACGCGAGATATTCATCGGGATATTGCTTTAAATAGCTCTGCACTAAGGTGAGAGGAGCCGCGAGAGGCTGCTCCCCCGCTCGGTACTGTAAAATAATGTCTGTGAGTTCTTGTCGTTGCACGTCGTTCAAGTTTTTAGAAAAGTAACCTTGTATGTGCTGCAGCACATTCGTGTGATCACGCCGACTTGCTGGGCGACTCAAGGCACTCATGAGGCGCTGAATGTAATGTGAGCAAAAACTTTCCGACACGACATCACATTCCGCGAGCTCTCGTCCAAGTGAACGATAGGTCGGTTGATCATGCGCCAATAAAGTGAGCTTGTGCCGCGCATGAAATGCATAGAGATCTGCCTTCTGAATAGGTCGCGGCAACGATTTCCATTCGTGATACACGTAGAGCCGGAGAACAAAATTTTCTCGCAGGAGCGGATCATTCAAGCGTCCGTCTTCTTCCATTGGCAACGACGGATACAACGCACGTAGACGCGCTGCGAAAATACCCATTCCTTCTTTCTGGTTTGCATTGGAATCTTCCGCATACACGCGCACTCGCTCCATACCGCAACTGGGTGATTTCGCGCAGAGAATGTAACCGCTCAACTTATCGAGTTGTGCGGTTCGAATATCAGCAAATTCTGCCAAGCGTGCCGTTACATCCTCACCGGTCTTCTGTACCACCGCTCGCGGACGCTCGACATCGCCAACCAGCCGGATGGTTGGTCGTGGAACGGACATACCAATCCCCACCTCAGGGCACAAGGGAAGGTACTCGACGTGTTTACCTAACTGGTGCTGGCAAAATGTTGACGCTTTGTGGCCACCGTCATATCGAACTTTTTGACCTAGCAAACAGGCGCTAATACCGACATAAATCAACTGTTATCCCTCTAAAAATCAACCAATTCAACACGTAAACGCAATCCATTGAGAGGCATTTCAATGCACTCATGACATTCTAAAAATTACCATAGCGTGATTTACGAGGAATCGCATGGCCCGGATTTACAAAAAGTGAAATAAAAACGTCTCAATTCAGATCCAGCTGCACCCATTTGACGTAAAAAGAAGCACTTCACAAATCCACGCAGTAAGCGCACATGAGGTCGACTTGACGTTATGCTCTATGCTGTGTGGCTTTGTCCGGAATTTAGCCGTGTGTAAAAACTGAGCAATAAAACGAATGAGTGAACAAAATACGCAGACGCTTGGATTATTTCCACTGACTTCACACATACTGCCTGGAGGCCGGATGCAGTTGCGCATCTTCGAGCCACGATATGTTCGTCTGGTCCGTGAAGCACTCAAAGCACAGTCTGGATTCGGCCTGTGCATGTTGAATCCTGAAGGGTGCAAAGATGAAAATACGCATATCTTAACGACTGGAACCCTCGTGCGGATCGTTGACTTTGAAAGTCTCTCAGACGGGTATCTTGGCATCACGATCGAAGGTGACCGTATCTTCGACATTCAAGACATCTGGACAGAAAGTGATGGTCTGCGCAAAGGAACCGTGTCGCTTCGGATGCCCACTGCACAGCAGAGCGGACAGGGGGTAGATGAGCAAGATTCAATACTCATCGAGCGCTTGCGCGAAGTATTTGAGGTGTATCCTGAGTTTGCCGAGTTGTATCCAGAGAAACAGTTCGATGATCCGCTGTGGGTCTATCATCGATGGCTCGAGATTTTGCCGTTGCAACCCACCACCAAGCAAAATTTACTCCGTCATGATTACACCAAAGATGTGCAGCATTTTTTGCATGATCTCTTCGCGCAGAATCAATAATCGCGCTTCGAACGCGAGAAAAAATATTTATCGGCAGACAGATCCAGCGTGATCTATTTTGCTCAAAATGTCGTTTATTTAGACAAGCGAGTTGGTGCTAGTAAAAATAAAGGCGTACACTACTATGCAGGTTATGCTAGAGAAGCGGAAATCGCGGCAGTCTATGAGCTCATCGCAAAGGGAACCCCAAGAGATGACGGCTGAACATTTAGGCCAGTTATTAGCGGAAGTTGCAGACACACGTTCACGGCGTGCGTTTAGTGAATTGTTTCGGCACTTCGCTCCTCGGCTGCAATCATTTGCAACCCGCCAATTCGGCAACGAACAAACTGCAATGGACTTAGTGCAAGAAACGATGACCAACGTGTGGCACAAAGCGCATTTATTTAGCCCCGAAAAAGGGTCGCCAACCACGTGGATCTTTACCATTGCACGAAATATCCGTTTCGATATTTTGCGCAAGAATAAACATCGACAGAATGATGTCAGCGCCGAAGATTTATGGCCGGTTCTGTCCGAGGAAACGTCAGACTCAGACGAAGAGTTTGCTTTAGACACGAAGATCTTAATGCAAGAGATTGGAGAGTATTACCTGCAACTTCCAGACGCACAGCGAATTGTCGTTGAGCAAATTTACATTGAAGGAAAGTCGCAGCAAGAAGTTTCGGATGCCCTTGGTATTCCGCTAGGTACAGTGAAGTCACGCACACGGCTTGCGTTGCAGAAGTTAAGAGAGCTGATAAGTGAATAAGATTAAGTTTCATCCATCTGAAGAATTGCTTGTTGGCTACGCCAGCGGCGATCTCAACCCTGCACTCACCGTGGTCGTTGGCACACACATTGATATGTGTCCTCGCTGCCGCAGTGTTGCGGAAGACATTCAAAACCACATGGCGACGCGCGAACTTCATCAGTCTGCGCCCTTAGCCGAGCCTGATCTGAATTCGATGCTTGAGCACATCATGGCCTCAGAGTCTCCGATCGTACGCTCCGCCAAAGTTCACGAGCAGGTATCGCTTGAGGGCAAGGTATTTAAAGTTCCTCGCTCACTCGGTCGGCACGTGGACCGCTTAGGCCCTTGGAGCCATATGCCCGGCGGTTTATGGCGAGCACCACTTGAGCTCGACGCAGATTCACGCATGAACCTCATCTACATGCAAGAGAACGCATCACTGCCAGAGCATACGCATCGAGGCAGTGAGGCAACTTTGGTATTGAATGGTGTATTCAATGACGAGCATGACGAGTATCGAGACGGCGACTTCATCTTCTTGGATGAACACAAGCACCACTCGCCTCAAACGACCGATGAAGATTGCTTAACCCTAGCGTATCTTGATGCGCCGTTGCAGTTTACATCTGGATTAGCGCGTTTACTGAATCCATTCAGTAGCTTATTTTTCCGCTAGGAATTTAGCGCAAAAAAACACCGGCATCAGCCGGTGTTTTTTTATTACTCTTTCTCTCTCGGTACCGCATCTTCAACACGGGCTTTAAACTTCTGACCCGGTTTAAATGTTACGACGCGACGTGCAGAAATTGGAATATCTTCCCCAGTTTTCGGATTACGTCCTGGGCGTTCTGCCTTATCCCGAAGATCGAAGTTACCAAAGCCAGAAATCTTTACCTGCTCTCCGCTTTCAAGAGTCGTCCGTATTTCTTCGAAAAACAACTCGACGAGATCTTTCGCATCTCGACGATTCATGCCCACTTTCTCGAATAAATGCTCTGCAATTTCTGCTTTCGTAAGTGCCATATTAACTATCCCTCAACACCGCGTTGAAATCGTTTTCAAGCACTTCAACAACCTGACTCATCAGCGCATTTACTTCTGAGTCCTCAAGTGTGCGATCCTGTGCTTGAAGAGTCAGGGCAATGGCTAGGCTTTTCTTTCCAGCCGGCACATTGTCACCTGTGTAGACGTCAAATAAGTTTAGGTCAACTAACTGATTTGCGCCAACTTTCCGAATCGAATCAAGGATGTTTCCGGCGGTTACGTGCTGTTCAACGAGAACGGCAATATCTCGGCGAATCGAAGGGTAACGTGAAACCGGGATCGCATTCGGTATTTTCTTCGTTGTGAACTCATTCAGTGCAAGTTCAAAAACAAAAGCACGTCCTTTGATTCCGAAGGTCTTCTCAAACTGTGGGTGAAGTGCACCGAGATAGCCAATCCGCACGTCACCACGATAGACTGCCGCGCTTTGACCCGGATGCAAGGCACTGTGCGCTTCCGCAACAAAGCGAACATCCGTCGCTCCACCGGCAGCACACAGCAGCCGTTCAACATGTCCTTTCAAATCAAAGAAATCCGCTGGACGGACACCGTCTGCCCAGTGTTCACCTTGCAGTGTGCCCACCATCACACCGGCTAGCATCGGCTCTTGGCGAATTCCATTCTCTGCTTGCGCATCTGGCACGAATCGCAGACCCGATTCGAATAAGCGAACATTCTGCTGCTGTCGCTTTTGGTTATAGCCTGCAGCGGCTAATAACCCCGGCCACAAGCCAAGACGCATGGAGGACATTTCCACTGATATAGGGTGTGGCAGCACCAGCGTTTCTTGCTGAGGATAGAGCAGTTCTTGTTGCTTCGGGTCAACAAAGCTATATGTGATCGCTTCTTGATATCCTTGGGCAATAAGAACCTGCTTGAGCGTACGCAAAGAAGTTTTGGCCTCTGGAGTTCGCTGCATTCGTAATGCAGCCTGAGGTGCTTCGACAGGGATATTATTGTAGCCATATACCCGCGCGACCTCTTCGATCAAATCTTCTTCGATTTGGATATCGAAACGATAAGTAGGCACGACAACATGCCATCCTTCCGTAGACTTAGTCACAGCAAAACCAAGTCGCTGTAACATGGATTCGACCTGGCGCGGTTCAATTACGAGTCCCAGAACTTTTTCTAACCGTTGAGCACGCAAGGTAACACCCGCTGGGTTCGGTAAATGATCTTGAGACTTCGCTTCAACCACTGGACCGACATCCCCACCACAAATTGCGATAATCAGTTGGGTTGCACGTTCCATTGCTGTGTGCTGTAACTCTGGATCCACACCGCGCTCATAGCGGTGCGATGCATCCGTGTGCAATCCATAACGACGGGCACGACCCATGATTGCATTCGGAGAGAAAAAGGCACTCTCTAGGAAAATATCGCGCGTTGCGGAAGTGACGCCACTGCCTTCTCCACCAAAAACTCCCGCCATGGCCAGGGCCTTTTCTGCGTCAGCAATAACCAACACATCATCTTGCAGCTTCACTGTCTGACCGTCCAACAACGTCATTTCTTCATCGTTGGATGCCCAGCGAACTTGCACATCGCCGGAAATCGCAGATAAGTCAAAGCCATGCATTGGATGACCTAACTCAATTAGCACGTAGTTCGTCACATCGACCACGGGGTCAATCGAACGAATGCCACTCCGACGCAAGCGCTCTTGCAACCACAGCGGTGTCGGTTTGGTGACATCGACGTTGCGAATTATTCGACCAAGGTACCGGGGGCAGCCTTCCGGAGCGACAAGTGAAATGCCACGGACATCGCTGATCGTCGCTGGCACGCTCGGCATGTCTGGAGTATTCACATCGATATCGTTCAACACTCCCACTTCACGGGCAAGACCGCGGATCCCAAGACAGTCGGCACGATTTGGTGTCAGGTCAATATCGAGCGCTTTATCATCCAAGTTCAGCCATACACGGAAATCTTGACCAATAGGAGCATCTTCCGGTAGCTCCATAATGCCTTCGTGGTCTTCGCTTAAGCCCAATTCTGACGCTGAACACAGCATTCCATGAGACGGCTCGCCGCGAAGTTTACTTTTCTTAATCTTAAAATCACCCGGTAGAACGGCCCCTACGGTAGCCACGGCAACTTTGAGTCCCATTCGGCAATTGGTTGCACCGCACACAATATCAAGCAGCTCATTGGTGCCTACGTCTACTTTGGTCACTTGCAATTTGTCGGCGTTTGGATGCTGCGCGCAGGATATAACCTGCCCGACTACCACCCCATTAAACTCGCCCGCAACGGGCTCAAACCCATCGACTTCAAGACCTGCCATACTGAGCTGTTCAGCCAAGGCTTCGGTGTTCAGTTGTGGATTGACCCACTCACGCAACCACTGTTCACTGAATTTCATGATGTAATCTTCCTTTACGACTTAGCTGAACTGTTTGAGGAAACGGAGATCATTTTCGAAGAATGCACGGAGGTCGTTCACACCGTAGCGAATCATCGTGAGGCGCTCAACGCCCATTCCGAAGGCAAATCCCGTGTATTCTTCCGGGTCAATTCCGACTGCGCGTAACACATTGGGATGCACCATGCCGCATCCCAAGACTTCAAGCCAGTTGCCATCTTTTCGACGAACATCAACCTCCGCCGAGGGTTCGGTGAATGGGAAGTACGATGGACGGAAGCGAATCTCTAGATCTTCTTCAAAGAAATGATGCAAGAAGTCGTGCAAGATCCCCTTTAATTCCGTAAAACTCACGTTTTTATCAACCATCAAACCTTCTACCTGATGAAACATCGGAGTGTGGGTTTGATCATAATCATTCCGATACACCCGCCCTGGCGAGATGATACGAAGCGGTGGCTTTTCAGACTCCATCGTTCGAATCTGAACACCAGATGTTTGGGTGCGCAACATCGTTGAGGGCGTAAAATAAAAGGTGTCGTGATCAGCCCGAGCGGGGTGATTTGTTGGGATATTCAATGCATCAAAGTTATGGAAGTCATCTTCCACTTCTGGACCTTCTTTCACCGCAAAACCGAGTTGGCCGAAATAATCTTCAATGCGCTGGATGGTCCGGGTTACTGGATGGGTTCCGCCCACTTGGCTCATTCGCCCTGCGAGGGTTACGTCAATCCGCTCAGCTTCAAGACGCGCATTCATTTCAGCATCTTTCAAAGCGTCGCGCTTTTCATTCAGGATATCTTGGAGTTCTTGCTTGACCTGATTGATCAGCTGACCCGCTTGAGGGCGCTCTTCTGGGCTTAGTTTTCCTAAGCTCTTCAACTGCTCAGTGAGCTTTCCCTTTTTGCCCATAAATTCAACCCGCACGTCTTCAATTTCCGTGGGGGTGTTGGCAGCATTCGCCGCAGCTTTACCTGCTGCTAGAATCTCGGCCAGATTCGTTTGTAAATCCATGCTTATCCTCAACTACTTAGACGTCCATCGCGCACGGTGTGGACCACCGAATTGAAAGGCGCAATCATAGCATAAAATAACAAAAAGGGAGCCATAACGGCTCCCCTCTTTCTGACAAATTGAAGCGGCTGCTTACGCGCCCAGACCTTCTTTTGCTTTCGCAACCAATGCAGAGAAACCTGCTTGGTCGTGAACTGCGATGTCTGCCAGGATCTTACGATCGATCTCTACAGATGCTTTCTTCAAACCGTTGATAAAACGGCTGTAAGACAAACCACCTTGACGCGCCGCAGCGTTAATCCGAACAATCCATAATTGACGGAACTGACGCTTTTTCGCACGACGGTCACGATATGCGTATTGACCGGCTTTGATTACTGCTTGTTTCGCTACGCGGAATACGCGTGAACGAGCACCATAGTAACCTTTTGCTTGCTTCAGGATTTTCTTGTGACGCGCACGCGCGATCACACCACGTTTTACTCGTGCCATGTTTCAATCTCCTCTTTACGCGTACGGCAACATACGATCGACTAATGCAACATCGCTCTTGTGAACCATGTTCTTAGCGCGAAGGTGACGCTTACGCTTAGAGCTCTTTTTGGTCAGAATATGACGCAAGTGAGACTGTTTGCACTTGTATCCGCCTGAAGCGGTTTTCTTAAAGCGCTTCGAGGCGCTTTTTACACTTTTCATTTTTGGCATTACAAATACTCCGCATTGGATTGCCAATTGAAATAACAAGGTGAATCACCGCCATGGTGATTACTTGAGAACCTGTGCTACTTCTTACTTTCCGGTGCCAAGACCATAATCATCTGGCGACCTTCAGCCCGACGAGGGAACGATTCGCAGTTCGAAACTTCCTCTAGATCAGTTTTAATCCGCTCTAGAAGTTCAATTCCGATCTCCTGATGTGCCATTTCCCGGCCACGGAAACGCACGGTGACTTTCGCTTTGTCACCTCCCTCAAGAAAGCGACGCAGGTTGCGCAGTTTTACCTGGTAATCGCCTTCATCTGTGCCAGGTCGGAATTTAACTTCCTTCACCTGAATCTGTTTCTGCTTTTTCTTTTGCTCTTTCTGCTGCTTACTTTTCTCGTAAAGGAACTTTCCGTAGTCCATTACGCGACACACAGGCGGCTCAGCATTGGGGCTGATCTCGACGAGATCCAACCCTGCTTCTGCAGCTAACTCGAGCGCTTCATTTAAACTGACAACCCCTCGCTGTTCGCCTTCTGCGTCAATTAAGCGAACTTCATGCGCGGTGATTGTATCATTTATCCGTGTTTTATCGGCCTTTTGACCTTTTTTTCCGCCTTTAATTGTGTGTTCCTCCAATCGGATTAAGAGATTACGCGTGCATTTACGTCACCGCGCAGACGAGTCATGAAGTCGGCAACCGCAAACTTGCCGAGGTCTTCACCCCGTCGGGTCCGCACCGCGACTTGTCCTTCTTCGACTTCGCGATCACCGACCACCAATAAATAAGGCACGCGCTTGAGCGTGTGCTCGCGAATTTTAAAGCCTATCTTCTCATTTCTCAAGTCGGCTTTTGCTCTAAAGCCCTGTTTTTTCAATTCTGACACAAGATTTTGAGCATATTCCGCCTGATTATCGGTGATATTCATCACCACAACCTGCATTGGCGCCAACCAGGTGGGGAAAAATCCAGCATATTCCTCAATCAAAATTCCCATGAAACGCTCCAGCGAGCCTAAAATGGCTCGGTGAATCATCACAGGAACGTGCCGTTCGTTGTCTTCACCTACATAGGTCGCACCCAGACGATTTGGAAGTGCAAAATCCAACTGAATGGTGCCGCATTGCCACGCGCGACCAAGACAATCAAACAGGGTAAATTCTATTTTCGGGCCATAGAATGCTCCCTCACCCGGCAAGTACTCAAATTCAATGTCATGGCTTTTCAAGGCCTCAGCCAATGCTGATTCAGCTCGGTCCCAGGTCGCATCGTCACCAAGCCGCTTTTCAGGACGGGTGGACAGTTTAACATCTATTCGCTCAAAGCCGAAGGCTTGGTATGTTTCGTAAACCATTCGAATGCAACCGGCAACTTCTTCTTGCACCTGCGACTCGGTACAAAAAATATGTGCATCGTCCTGCGTAAAGCCACGCACGCGCATCAAACCATGGAGCGCGCCGGAAGGTTCGTTCCGATGACAACAGCCGAACTCGGCCATCCGGAGTGGGAGATCACGGTATGATTTCAATCCTTGATTAAAAATCTGTACGTGCCCAGGGCAGTTCATTGGCTTCACCGCATACTCTCGATTTTCAGATGCGGTGGTAAACATCAACTCGGAGAACTTTTCCCAATGACCTGAGCGCTCCCACAGCACTCGGTCCATCATCAGTGGACCTTTCACCTCTTGGTAGTTGTATTCGTTCAGCTTTTCACGAATATACTTTTCCAACTCTTGGAAAATAGTCCATCCGTTGTGGTGCCAGAACACCATACCCGGCGCTTCTTCTTGCCAGTGGAATAGATCTTGGGTTTTCCCGATCTTGCGATGATCGCGTTTTTCAGCCTCTTCTAATCGCTGTAGATACGCTTTTAAATCTTTTTTATCGGTCCATGCGGTCCCATAAATACGCTGCAACATCTTGTTGTCAGAATCACCGCGCCAATAGGCGCCAGCAACTTTCATGATTTTGAAGTGCTTGCAAAAACGCATATTCGGGACGTGCGGGCCGCGGCACATGTCAACGTATTCTTCGTGATGATACAGACCAGGGCGATCTGAGCGGTCAATATTCTCGTCGAGAATTTCAACTTTATAACTTTCACCACGTGCGACGAATGTCTCGCGCGCTTCTTCCCAACTGACCTTCTTTTTCACCACATCATATTCGGTTTTGGCCAATTGCTGCATACGTTGCTCGAGCGCTTCTAAATCGTCTTGAGACAACGGACGATCGATATCAACGTCGTAATAAAACCCGTTTTCAATCACCGGACCGATCGCCATTTTCGTATCCGGCCACATTTGCTTGATTGCGTGCCCGAGCAAATGCGCACAGGAATGACGAATAATCTCGAGTCCCTCCGCGTTTTTCGGCGTGATAATTTCAAGAGAGGCATTTTCTTCAATCAGATCGGTGGCATCAACGAGGACACCATTGACACGCCCTGCGACGGTCGCCTTGGCTAAACCAGGGCCAATATCATTGGCGACATCTAAAACAGAAACGGCGTGATTGAATTCACGTTGACTACCATCGGGGAGCGTAATGACCGGCATGCTAATTCCTTTCTACAGTGGTGACACCCACCAAGTGCCACATGTACATCTTTAAATCGTTCTGTGCGACAGCACCTTTGCGGCGCATGACAAAAACGAGCGAAGTTGAAAACTCGGCAATCTTAACGGTTTGCGTCAGTGAACGCAACGCGACACAGCGGATAGCAGTCGCATCCAGTTATGCAAATACAAACAACCCCATAATACCGAACATCGCAAACAACGTACCGAGCAGAGCACGAAAGCTCACTCGTTTTCCGCGCATAATCTGCAAGGACAACATAAACAGTGGCGCCGTTGAAAGTAACGTTTGCGCAATTCCTGGGCTGACAACGGAGATTGCAAGCTGTTGGAGCCAGATCGCGACAAAGGTTCCCAAGCCAATGGCAACCAACAGAACCGATATTCTCGTTTGCCCGAGTGCTTGCTTTGTTTCTCCGAGAATTTTTGGTCGCATAATTAACAGCGCACAGGTTAAAACCAATGTTCCTGCGCCAAGACGTATCATGGCAGCTTGCATTGCATTGATATCAAACTGCTGAAAGGCTTGAAATGCCATCACTAAACCGAGTGCTTGGCACAGTGCAGCCGTCACACCAAACCACAATCCTGACCGACTCAGAGGCACACCGGCGACAGGTTGTCGCTCCGTGAGGACACTGAGCACACCAAGAATGACCACAATCCCTGCAACGACTTGAACCCATGTAAGTGTTTCCGATAACACAAGCCATGCGATCAATGCAGCAAGTGGCGGCGCGAGATATTCCAGCAAAATGGTATGCGCAGGGCCGAGGCGCCGGAGTGCAGAAAAGTAACAGGTGTCACCGATCGTAATGCCAATAACGCCACTGAGAACCAGTAGAATCAACGGCCACGTGGTCCAAGAGAGTGCTTGCATGTCGGTACTGAGCCACAGCCCGAGGAGCAGTAACGGTGTCGCAACGCTGCCTTTCACTAAATTTAGCTGAGCTGCTGAGAGATGAAGGCTCGATTTACTGTAGAGAAGCGTGGCCAAAGCCCAGCAAAACGCTGCACTTAAAGCCGCCAATTGTCCGAGCCAAACACTCATAAAAGACCTTTCATCTAAAAAATTAAGCGACATGACATCACTTATGCGCTTTCTATGGCGGCGCTGCAGCGATTTTTGCCGCTCTTGCTATGCTTAAGCAAGACAGACAACAAGAAACGACAATAACTCAGGACTCACATTATGGACGACGCAAAACTGTTTGATGCACGCGTTCATTGTCCGCACTGTGGACATACCGTGCACCTGGATGTCGATACATCAGAAGACGAACAAAACTATGAAGATGAATGCCCGAATTGCGGGGATTCAATTTACGTGACCATGCATCGTGAGATTGGTGACGATAAAATCCACTTACGCGTAACCGCTGACGACGAACAATATTATTAACGCGTTTTGCCTCATTCGTGGCGCAAAACCTCAGTCGGCATTAACCGGTTGCTTGACGGGCAAGCACGCGTTTTACTGTTTCAACAATCGTCATCGTTTGTTGGTCTGCTTCAATGTTGATGCGCTGACCCGGACGCGCCGATCCCAAGATAGTAATCGCTAAGGTTTCTGGGATGAGGTGTAGCCAGAAACCGCGCTCAGTCACCTCTCCGACCGTTAAACTCGCGCCATCAACTGCCACAAAACCCTTCGGCAAGATATATTCAAGCCACTGGGAATCGAGCTCAAGATAAAGTCGACAATTATCCTGACTATCAATCCGTTCTTTTAAGACTGCCGTTGTATGAATATGACCCGAGAGAATGTGGCCGCCCAACTCTTTCCCAAGGGTGAGTGAGCGTTCAAAGTTCACCATATCCCCTTGCTTAAGGTCGCCAAGGTCGGTTAAACGGAGCGTTTCGTCAATAATATCGAAAGACACTTCGCTTTGGACGACTGGTTCCGCACCGGACTCAGTAATCCCGAGACGAAAACGAGTCACCGTAAGACAGCAGCCATTGATTGCGATACTCGCCCCAGTTTCAATGTGTTCAAGAAACTGCGGTGCGACCCGAAGGGTCAACTGACGAAATTGCTCGCGATCCTCCACCGAATGCACGATAGCCTGAGTTTGGACAATGCCAGTAAACATGCGACACCCTGAAATCAACAAAAAAAAATGTCTGATATATCGAGATGCGAAGCGCAGCATCTCAGTTACCGAGGCAAGTGTACCTGAAATTCACCGGGGGCAACACTGGCAACGTTTCCTTGTTTGGCTGCTGTTCCCCCTCTGCGTGCTGATACTCACCGCCTGTACACGTGCGGTCGACCATCATTTCGATGACTACCAAGGGCGCCTCGCGCGGTTACTTGATACCGATATTCCAACCGCACCGCTACCCGAAAACCCGCGGATGCCACGCACCCAAAGTGTCCAGCAGGCGATTCCTGAGTTCTCTATCGGCTTGCTCGCGAGTACACGGTTAAATCGCTGCCGCGCCGGAGCACTTGTCGCAGAGCGAAACAGTTCATTGGGTCGCGTTCAGTCGGTGGATGCACGATTACTCTACGAGATACGCATGATCGATGCCCTGCAAGATTGCTTGAATTCCCCGGTCGCCGAGAGTGATGATTTGCGCGAGATATTGGAATCAGCGCTTGCGCACAAAATCGATACCCTACCCCTGTGGATTGACCGCTTCTTGACCAGTGATGACGTGATCCGCAGTCGGTTGCGGGTCTCGCGCTCTCCACTCACCTTAGATGGAACTGACCCGGCTGAAGCGAGCATCGCAGCGCTCACGTATTTCGCGGATGTGTTTGCGGCCCTCAATGCGGATCCTAAAGGATATCAAGTTGACCCTTCAGCGTGGACATCCCACATGCGGACACTCGGCCAACAGGACTTTCTGAGTGATTTATGGCGAACCCAACAAGTGGTCCAACAGGGACTTATCACGAGCAACGAACTATTGGAAAATGCGGCCCAACGTGTGGGTTGCGCGCGAGTTGGCACGCCCCGGGAAGCAGAATACTTACAGAATGTGATGATGAATTTCTGGATTGAAGGGTTGCAAGGCCAGCTCGCTCGCTTACAAGGCTATCAACATCAAGTAAGCCGCGAGTTAGAGCGGTTAACCGCCCACGTTCTGCACCCAGAGTGGACTGCATATATCGAGTCGCTGGTGGGAACCGACAGCATCGCGGAGCGAAATCGCGCACTAACCCGGGAGCATGCGGAACTGTGGCAAGTATTCCTCGAACAGTGTGATTTGCGCATCGGCAGCTGAATTATGCTGACGCGCGACGAATCGAAAGCGCTGCTGGTAGAGTTCTGACAAATGCGGGCGTTTCACCGAGCCACTCGCCATCGGCCTCAATGGGTAACCCCGGCGTTACAACCTGTACCGCATGGAACTGCCCACAGTGGACTTCTCTAAAATCAATATGGCGCCCTTGGTAGAGGCGTTTAAAAGCAAGTAACTTTTTCCAAAACCCCGCGTTCTCAATGTAACAATAGGCCAAGCTACCATCGTGGAAATTCGCATGGGGTGCAATCTGCATTCCATTACCAAAATACGGCCCGTTGGCAAAATTGAGCATAAAGCACGGGCGTCGGGACAGGGCGAGAAGTTTCTGTGAGCTTCCGGCGAGTTCGATGGTATTGGCTTTTTCAAACAACAAACTTCGCAACGCAGCACCGACATAGCGGACCGATGGAAACCATCCTTTTTTCCCGCGCAGTTGCTGTACCACCCGCGCATCAAAACCAATGCCGGCGACATTCACAAAATAGCGTTGATTTATCTGTCCAAGGTCAATGGTGACAAGTTCTCCATGTAACGCTTGTGCGATCCATTTCGCATCACTTTGATCATTGTAGCGCTTACCAAAAAAGCCCCGGGAAAAATCATTGCCTGTCCCGCTCGGAATATATCCAATGGCCACGCGATGCCCGACTAGCGCGTTGACTGCGAGGTGCAGCGTGCCATCGCCGCCAATCACGACCGCGTCGGTGATTTCGCTCGGATATTGCTGCATCAGATGCTCAACCGCTTCCACGGTGCGATCAACATCTGCAAAGGTTTCGAGGCGAATGGCCTCTCGACCGCCCGCCTCAATCGTCGCGATGACCGTATCCACGAGCCGCGCCCGATAGCGACGGCTCTGTGGATTACTAAGCACAAGGATCCGGTGTGACAAACTTCGGTTGGTCCGTTCAGGTTCCAACGTATTTCCCTCGTCAGGATGAACTCTCAGGCTTTAGATTCTCATAAACTTCGCGCGCGTCAAAGGTTTGTTCTTGTTCAGGGCGCATCCCTCGGCCCATTCGAACTTCCAGAACCACCTCCACTTCACTGCGCGAGTCGCCCAATGACATCCCGATATTATAGTGACGGACGGGTCGACGATACACGCGACAGCCGAGGGGCGTGCAATCACGAATCGTCTCATATCCAGCCCCAGCGCCAAAACTGGTACCTGAGCTCACGCGTTCGCGATTCACAAAGGTTTCGCGATTGACCACGCGGAACCAATCATATTCTTGCGCCAATGTGACCTCGCTCGCTCGAAGAAGCGCGTAATCCATCGCAAGACTGGTATTGTCTCCTCGTGATTTAAAATGCACGCGATAATGATCATCCGCGATTTTTCGCTCTGAATAACCAAATCCGCGGCCATCTGCCTCGCGATAAGTTGGTGAACTCGCGCACGCGCTCACCACGGTAATCATCACAAGAACCAAACTTAATTTCATGTAGGCTTTGATCATCATGATTCTCCTGTCGTCAATCTCAAGTATAGATCACGGGGCTCAGTCTCGGGCCAGTACCGCCCGCTCCTCCTCAAGTGTTAGCGGTGCGGACGCCCCCAATTGATTTAAGACCGAATCTAAAACGACACTGGCCGATGCCGCACTATATTCCGTTTGACCTGCGACAGTTTGATAGACACTCGCGACCGCCTGCCAGTGACCATCTGCAAGGCAAGCCACTTCATCCCGCGCACGCGTGTCACGCACTTGATAGGCGCGGCACAACTGACCATCCGCACCGGTGAAAGAAAAGTAAGTCTGAACTGTGACGCCCTGAACCTCCGTGGCTTCGCCACTCGGCAGCGAATGGAGCACCGCTTCGATCGCGGCCCATTGCTCATTTTCTTGTGCGGGCGGGGCTGTTTGCATCCACTGCCCCAGACCGATTCCAAACATCAACATGACGCTGGCGGCAAGGGCAACCGGCCCGCTGCGTTGCGAGAGCCATGGCCAACGAGTAAAAACCGATGTGGATTCCGGTGCTGGCGCTGAAAATGCGGCACGCTGTAACCCAGCGCTGATCGGTTTTCCATCAATTTGCTGGGCAAAGGCGCTGACCTGCGCGTCCACTTGACTCAACGCCGCTAATCGGTCCGCCAGTTCAGGATGGATTGCAAGCGCCTCACGGATCGCGTCCATTTCGCTGCTAGGTAATTGGTTATCCAAAAATGCGGATAATTGCGTATCAGTAAGCTTCATTAGTGCATTGCCTCCGCCGGTTGATTTAATCGATCCGCAAGGGCCACACGTGCGCGAGCTAAGCGGCTCATCACGGTGCCAATCGGAATCTCTAATGTTTCGGACACCTCGCGATACGACATCCCCTGGACTGCGACGAGTACGAGGACTTCATGTTGTTCCGCAGGTAATGTAGTCATTGCCGCCCCAACAGCGCTCAGCTCCAGCGCTTGTTCTGCTTGGTCTTCCACATGGAACTGAACTGTATCCTGAAATTGCGGGTCCGTAAGTGCATTATCGCGAACGCGTTGGGCTCGATATTCGTCTATCCACAAGTTTCGACACACACGAAAAGCCCATTGCAGCAACGCAGCGTCTTCTGGAATTGGACGCGTCAATAAACGCTCTACCGTTTGTTGCACGAGGTCATCGGCATCCGCCATTGACGTCGTTAACGAGAACGCGAAACGGCGAAGCGCCGGTAAACTACTCGCAATTTCTGCTTGCAATACGGATTTTTTCCGCATGAAACTCCCCTCGTTTGAATGAAACTATCTGAACTTATGAAGCTATCTTGTGGGGATAACGGCTCACTTACTTATTTTATTCCCGTATCTCGGAATGAATCGGTCACTTCATTCGTTATCCTTTCGTAAAACGAGTTTACTTTATAAACCATGAGTATAGAATTTAGATATGCGTATTTCTCTACCCGATGTATCGGCCATGACTGCCACAATCACACGAATGTCTATCGTCGTTGGCTGTTTACTTGTCAGTAACGCTTGGGCTCAGCAGATTCCCAACGTGCCTGTCGTAAACCCACCGGAACGCGTAATTGAACGCACGGTTGAACGGCACGTGGAGCGTGCGCAACGCCAAGCAGAACGCCTTGAACGGACCATTGAGCGCACCGATGCATCCGGGCCCCAACGCGCTCTCGATAACATTGTGGCTGTCACCGAGCGAGCCATTGAGCGAAGCATTGGATTCAGTGAGCACGCCATCTTACCGGAACGGCTTGCCATACTTGACCGTCAGGGCATCGAGCGGTTTGTCGAAATTGAAATCGAGCCTGGCCGACGGGCAATCGAACGGCAATGGGTTTTGCTGCTGTCGGCGGAAGAGTTTGATGCCCTTGCGACAGAAGCGCCCGAATTGTGGGGTTTTTTAAGTGAAACCGCGCATTTAAGTGGTCTTGACGCCATCCTTGCGACCTTCGTGGTTCCCCGTCATCTCGATAATAGGGAAGGCGTTCAACGACTTGTTCCATCTGCTCTCCATGATGTGCTTGATCGAAACCATGTATACCAGGCCAATCGCGCTTCTGGTCCCCCAGCATCCGCTTTCTTTGCTGATCTGCAAACCGCAGGACTGGACTGGCCAACCGCTGCCGTCTGCGAGAAACCCGTGAAAATAGGCGTGATTGATACCGGGATTGAGTATCAGCATGAAGCATTTTCTCGCAGTGTCCGAGAGAACCGTTTCCAACGCCGCCCCTTTGTTGAAACCAGCATTGCACAGCCGGGACACCATGGAACCGCCGTGTCGGGACTTCTTATCGGGGAATCGGAGTCCTTTTCAGGCTTAGTTCCAAACGCTCACGTGTTTCACGCTGAGGTCTTCTATCGGCAATCTGAGATGCATCAGGGCGCCACGGTCACGCACCTGATTCAAGCGTTGAGCTGGTTGCATGAAGCTCAGGTGCGGGTTATCAATTTAAGCTTAAGTGGCCCACCAAACCGTCTGTTAGAGCGGACCATCGATCGGCTGACGGAACAGGGGCTGATTCTGGTTGCAGCGGTCGGCAATGAAGGACCTCATGCCGAGCCGCTCTACCCCGCTGCGTATCAACAGGTCATTGCGGTCACGGCGGTTGATCGGCATGGCGGTATTTATCGGTGGGCGAATCAAGGCGAGCATGTCGAGTTTGCCGCCTATGGTGTCTCGGTTAAAACGGTTCGCGCCAATTCGAGTTGGGGCTATGAGTCGGGAACGTCGATGGCCGCGCCTTTTGTCACTGCATTTGCGGCATGCCACGATCAAGGAACGGTGGAAGCGACTCGGCTTCACTTGCGAGAACTTGCACTCCCGCTCAGTGAAAAAGACCACAGCCCTGTATTTGGCTATGGCCTTTTACACCCGCGTACACCCAACCGTTAAAACTGGATTCGCAAGCCCACACTTGCACGCGTCTCGGCGTAGTCAGCCGTCTCGAGGTTCGAGTCGTATTGCCCACGCTCAACGCTTCCAAGCACCCTGAGCGCACGCCATACCGGGATTTCAACCCGACTCTCGATTACATGGTGTCGATCGCTTCGTGGAGCGCCCACGGACGGATGCGTCGCCTTGTAGTCCCGATCGTGCCAGCGATAACTAAGTTGCCACCGCGCATCTCGTTGCCACAGCGAAAAGCGGTGAGAATAGCGGGCACGCACCGTCGTTCCTTGGTAAGAAAAAATCCCGTTTCGAGCATCTTCGTCATCACGGGATGCTCCCAGCAATATAAACTGACGACCCTCGCCAAAAAAGTAAAACGCATCCACGCCAGCACCCAGTGTATCGGCATCGCGCTCAGCCAGTGTCGCGAATGATTTATCGGTTTGGTTTAGCGCAGCGCGAATATACCACTGCTCGCCGAACATTCGTGATGCGTACAAAGCGCGCTGATGCAGGGTTAAAAATGAATCACCACCGAGATCAGCGTCGGCAAGATAATAAGCAAACCCGACCGTCCATGTGTCAAGCGCATAGCTGAGATCGCCGTAGAGCAAATGCATGGCTAAATCAAACTCGGAGAACTGATCGTAACGCCGGTCGCTGAAACTATATCCAGCATCGAAATTCACCTGGTCAGTGGCTTGCCACTGCATGTCGACACCTAACTCGTAAACCCATGCATGATCAGGCTCACCAATGGCCGTCTCAAGCTCAGTCACGCTTACATTGCTGTTATATTCACGGGAGGCATCCGCCCGGAATTGAAAATCGACGTTGGTTTCGGTGGCTGCCACAGAATCACTTGCAAGTGAGCTTAAAACGAGTGCCGCGATCAGCGTCAGCGCGCACCCACCGTGTTTTGAAGCGCTATACATAAGAACATCCTTCTCGGAACCCTGAGAGAAAATATAAGTAGAAAAAAGCGAGGGGGAAAGCGCCCCCTCGCTATTCGACCGAGCAATTATCCGCCAGTTGGGCGAATCCGTACCCGTTCACGAACGTTCTCACGAACCGTATCGCGGGCGGTATCACTCACCGTTGAGCGGACGCTCTCCGATACCGTGCTACCGACTTGCCCAGCAACTTCCGCACTGACTTCCGCGCCAATACCGCCGCTTGTCTCGCTGCGCACAATATCGGCCATCACGCCACGCATTTCACTTGCGGTGTCGCGAGCGAGTGCTGAGGTCGATTCACCGACTTGTGCCGTTGCATCTGCTGCTGCGCTCACACCCGCTTCAGCTGTTGCTTCCGCACGCCCCTGGGCTTGTGAAACCCGCGCTTGCGCTCGCTCAAGACCCGCTTGCGCGCGCTGTTCGCCATTTTCCGCGCGTTCAGCCAAGAAGGTTAGCACCGCTTCGGCAACCGACTCGCCTTCTTCTCGCGCATTTTCAATGGTCTCGGAGAGTTGCAGACCAAACGCAACATTCGCTTCGGCTTCAGCTTCTGCTTCACCCTCAACATCCCCTTCGAACTCAGGATCCATGTCAGGGGACTCATCATCACCCGTTTCTGGGGTGCTTTCATCGTCGGCGCTTGCACCCATTTGCAAGGACGACTGGGCTGATGCTTGGGCAGACACCTGAACGCCCACTTCAACATCCGCAGATGCATCTTGCTCATCGGCGAGCGCGAGAGGTGCAGACATCCCAAGCGCCAATGCACACGACAGAGCCAATACAGATGGTTTTACAATTGCAGTTTGTTTCGCTTTCATGGTCATTACCTCCAGTTGCGTCGAATGACACTTGGGTAACGGCTAATCAACGAAATCTATTCCGTAAAGATTCTGTGAATTCCCGGGAGGAAGCAAAAAAGGCGCTCATCGAGCGCCTTTCCATGCAATCAACACGACTTATTCGTCGGCATAACCCCAAGGCGTTGGGGGCAGATCCACCGGTGTGGTCAGATCGAAATCGACCCGAAATTCACGCCCTTCCCGAATTAAGCGGTACGTAAATTCTTCCGGGTAAATATACATTTGCCAAATATTCGTATTTGACGCTGGAATCCCCAACGCAGCAAACAACTCCTTTGAGTATTGATCGACCGGAAATGACTGGGAGTTTTCAAAACCAGCATCCACCGTATGCCCACCGTACATGGTCAACTCATCATAGCTACCATCGGGCATCCGATGATCGTGTTTGAGGGAGATACCCGAACCTGTTTTCGTTAGGATCCACGTGCGCGAGTGATTGTCACCGACGTGAAATGGAATCTGTAATTCATTTTCACTGCACTTCCGCACGTGCATAATCAAACGGCCTTCAAAACCTGAGCTCACCGGATTATTAACGCTCACCTGCCCCTCATAGGCTTTTCCACAGTGGGCGCGCAGATGCTCAAAGAATGCATCATGGGTTGGAATCGATACCAAAGGCGCAGGCTTCACAATGGGCGTGCTCGCTTGCGCCGCCGAAATATTGCTGCACCCAGTTGCAACGAGAACAGCTGCGGCCGTGAACGACAGCGTATGGACAATTTTTTTCATGTTCGACTCCACTTTTTATGTTCATTTATATCGAAAATCTTCGACACTCTATACACTCTAGTTATCAGATTCAAACATAGCGCGCTCATGCAACCGATACGTACGGTATTTCCATCAGTGGTCCATTCCGGCAATCTTAATAAGCACTGTGCTCGCAATCGGAATGCTCTTCCTCATGTAGTCCGCAGACTTAAGGGTTGAAAGAATTGAATTCAGAGTTTTACAAGGTGACTTGTTCTGCCTGATTATGCAGCGCACGGTGGAGCTCCTTCCACCTCGGTATGGCCTGTTCCATGATCTGATAAAACCGTGCGCTGTGACGAACCTCAATTAAATGAATTAATTCGTGTACAAGCACATATTCAATTAAGGCTTCATCACGATGCGCAAGCATCATGCTTAACCAAATTTTTCGCGTTCTCACATTACAACTTCCCCACCGGGTCTGCATGGCTCGGACACCAAAGCCGCTTGCTTTTACACCTAACCGTTGCTCCCACAGGGGAAGATACTTTTCTATCAGCGCAGCGAGTTTTCGGCGAGCCTCAGGTGAGTTATCAATCGGGGTTTGCGTAGGTGCATGGCGAAGCCGAGTTTGTTGTTTCCTGATCCATGGCAGGCGTTCGTGAAGAAACTCGCGCAGCGCACTTTCAGGGTAGCAATGTGGTGCGGAAACACGCACCCTGCCTTCACTTCCCACCACGCGCAGACGCACATTTTTCATTACTTTTCGAGTGACTTCAATCGATACGTCAGCCACATTCAGTACATAGCTCACATGCTTTTTTTGCACGGAACGCCGTGCTTTGTCCTGTGTCTTGAAAGCCGACCAAAGCGACATGATACCTTGCAATCCTTACCACGCCTCATTTGCGCGGGAACATGAAGTTTGCGCCCCCGCACGGAGACTGCAATACTGAAGAAGTCATTCACCTTTGTATCCTAACGCTCAACAGCCTCATAGCCTATATCAAAAGGAAAAAAACATGCTGACCCGTATCGCACTTCTCAGCAGCTCTTTTTTACTCGCAACCGCGTTTATCACTCCTACGACAGCGGCTCCCGTTGAAATCTCTGATTCCCTCGAGCAAAAAGTGATTGAGTGGCGCCGCGACATTCACCAACACCCGGAACTCAGCAACCGTGAGTTTCGTACCGCTGCGCTCGTCGCTGATCACCTGCGGGCTCTTGGCCTTGAAGTTACTACAGACATTGCCCATACCGGTGTCGTTGGCATTCTTCGAGGCGGAAAACCTGGACCAAACATTGCTTTGCGCGCGGACATGGACGCCTTGCCCGTACGTGAACTCACGGATGTTCCCTTCGCATCAACCGCGACCGGAGAATATCGAGGACGTGAAGTGCCCGTTATGCATGCCTGTGGGCATGATACCCATGTTGCCATGCTGATGGGGGCAGCCGAGTATTTAGCGGGTATTCAAGACCAGGTGGCAGGCAACATTATGTTTATCTTCCAACCTGCCGAGGAAGGGGCACCTCCGGGTGAAGAAGGCGGAGCCGAGCTTATGCTTGCCGAAGGCTTATTTGATCTTCTTAAGCCAGAGGCTGTGATGGGTATTCACGTTTGGTCGGCTGGAACGACTGGACATATCGGGTATCGAAAAGGCCCGTTGATGGCGTCATCTGATCGCTTTGAGATTCGCGTCATTGGAGAACAAACCCATGGCTCTCGACCATGGGGTGGCGTGGATCCCATTGTGGTTGCCGGTCAAATCATCAACAATGTGCAAACCATCGTTAGCCGCCAAATCAATATTACGCGCGCACCGGCTGTCGTTAGTTTTGGGATTGTCGAGGGCGGTGTTCGTAATAACATTATTCCAGATGAAGTCTACCTCGAAGGAACGATCCGAAATTTCGACATGGAATTGCGACAAGAAATCTTTGAAAAACTAAAACGAACGGCAGAACATACTGCAGCCGCAAGTGGTGCCCGAGTTGAAGTAGAGATTCACGAAGGCTATCCCGTTACGATCAATGATCCTGAACTCACCGCTCGCATGTTGCCAACCATCGAGCGTGTAATTGGCGCTGATAAAATATATGAAGCAGACTTGGTCACCGGGGCAGAAGATTTCTCATTCTACGCACTGGAAGTTCCCGGCCTATTTGTCTTCCTTGGTATTACACCGCCCGATCAAGATCCAGCGACCGCGCCCAGTAACCACTCACCTTACTTTTATGTTGATGAAGATGCTCTGCGCGTCGGAACTGAATTATTTATCAACTGGGTATTGGATTACCCAGAAGTCTCTGAGTGACCCAGGTTTTCTTGCTTCTTCGCCCGCGAGGTCGCGGCATCCCGCGCCCTCGCCGCCGCAATATAGTTGAGTAGCTCGCTGAATGGCATCGGCCGCGCAAAATAAAAGCCTTGGAGATGATCACAACGAAATTGCTGAAGAATTTGCGCTTGCTCTGCGGTTTCGACCCCTTCTGCAACGACCTGTAAATCTAGGTGGTGCGCGAGCTCAATGATCCCACCTAAGATTGCCTTATCGCGCGTATTTTGCGTGATTTCCCGAATAAAACTCCGATCAATCTTAATTTTGTTGACGGGCAGACGGCGCAGATAACTCAGGCTGGAATACCCCGTACCAAAATCATCGATCGACACACGAACACCCAAGTTTCGGATACTCTCAAGCACCTCAAATGCAAGCGCCTCATCTTCAAGAAACACCCCCTCGGTAACCTCAAGCTCGAGAGATTTTGGGGGAAGATGAAACGTCTCCAATACAGACTCAATACGCTCAATAAAACGACTTCGTGCAAATTGTAAGGGTGAGATATTAACCGCAATGGTCAGCTCATGGCCCGCTGCTCGCTGGATTTCGGAAATGTTTGCACAAGCCTCGCGCAACACCCAATCCCCGATCGAAATAATTTGTCCTGTTTGCTCTGCAAGGGGGATAAAAACAGCGGGTGAAATTAATCCACGTTTTGGATGGTTCCAGCGCACCAGTGCTTCAACGCCAATCAGTCTGCTCGTACGGGCGTCTACAATGGGTTGATAATGCAGCGCTAAATGACCCTTCTGCATTGCCTTTTCCAGCTCCCGCCGCAAAATCACTCGTTCGCTCATTTGTTCTGTGATTTCAGATGAATACCAGTGAATGGTGTTTCGGCCTGCTTTTTTTGCTTGATACATCGCCATATCGGCCTGCCGAATAACCATATGGGGCTGCGGATCGATATGTTTGTCAACACCCCGTTCATTCGCCGCTACACCAATACTGGCGGTGATGTATAGCGTCTCTGCCCCAACCACATAAGGCTGCGAGATTTGCGTTAGGATTCGCTCCGCGACTATTTGCGCATCATCAATTTGAATTAGAGATGGCAGCAGAACTAAAAACTCATCTCCATTGAAGCGAGCGACGGTATCACCGACTTCAATAACGCGTTGAATTCGCTCGGCTACCAACTGCAAAACTTGATCACCCACTTCGTGTCCGAGACTGTCATTTATGGGTTTAAATTCGTCTAAATCAATATACAATACAACCACAGCGCGGCCATGTTGCTGTGCAAGATCGGTATCATGGACCAGCCGCTCTTCAAATTGAAATCGATTCGGTAGGCCGGTCAGGGGATCATGGGTCGATTGATAGTCTAGGCGTTGCTCAATATCAATGCGCTGCGTAATGTCTTGTGTAATACCGATAAAATGCGTCACCTGCCCCGTGTCATCACGTACAGGAGAAATCTGCAAATCATTCCAAAAGATGGTCCCGTCTTTCCGGTAGTTCAGAATCGTGACACTGACCTGTTTTCTTTCACGTAAGCCGGCTCGAATCATATCGACAACCCCGGCGTCTGTCTCAGGACCTTGTAAAAAGCGACAATTGCGACCGATCACTTCATGCTTTGCATACCCAGTCATTGCGAGAAAAGCGGGGTTAACATAGATGAGAGGTTGATCGGTCTTTTTTGCGTCGGCAATTATGACACCGTTGGCACTCGCCTCCATACTCCGGCTTAATAAGTGCAATTCTTCCGCATGAATAAGTTCTTGACTGATATCCTTGGCGATCCCATAGACTTCAATCACTTTGTCTTCGATCGTCAACGGCAAGTTAATGATTTCAATGTGTTGAATACTACCATCCGTGCTGAGAGCTCTTGTTCGATAGCGAACCGTCTCTCCTGCTTTTGCACGGTTGAAATAATGAAAAACCGCCGGTTTGTCCTCCTCTAGCATAAATTCCGTGAAGTGGTGTCCGATAATGCCAGATTCATCACAGGACAGTAATTCACATGTTGCTTGATTCGCACTGGTTATAAAACCATCGAAGTCAAGCGTATACACCTGGTCAGGGTGGTTTGAGAATAAATTGCGGTAACGATTTTCCTGCTCGCGTGAACTCATAAACTCTCTGACCTGAATATTAGGGGTAAGCGGATTAAATGGTTGATCTTACCTTTGCATGAGAGTGAGACAGACCGGCATCTCATCGGATTATCTGGTTGATGCTTCACCTACTGCTGGTGCATGTTTCCTTCGCTAATTCCAGCAAGAACCCCACACGCCTCAACTTCCCGGTCATCGTTGCAACTCGCTCTCAGTGAAACGAGTTGTTTCTCAAGCGCTTGCAGAGCGGTTATCTGCGACCGCACATGAGAGATGTGATCATCGAGCAAGGCGTTGACGGCGGTACAGGACTGATGAGGGTCGTCCTGATAGCGCTTTAGTTCGTGAATTTCTGCCAGTGACAGATCCAGGATGCGGCAGCGACGAATAAAGGCCAGCCGCTCAACGTGTTTCTCGGTATAGACACGGTAACCGTTCTCCTGCCGACCAGGCGGCGGCAACAAGCCCTGCCGTTCGTAGAAGCGGATCGTCTGTGTATCTACCCCTACTGACTGTGCCAACTGACCAATACGCATCGGGTTCCTCCGCAACGGATTATCTACGCTATTGACCTTATAGCGACTATATAGTTTTAAATGAAAACCCGATCACATTCAAGTGGAGTCATATCATGAGTAAAAACTGCGGAGGCCCCTGTGGCGACCATGCAAGGCCTGCGGCGGATACCGATATACAGGCCTCCTCCGAAGCGCCGGGGAGATGGGTCAGCGTTTATGCCGTGCCGAAGATGGACTGTCCGTCAGAAGAGCGAATGATTCGCCTAGCCCTGAGCGGCTTTGAGGAGATTCGAGCGCTGTCCTTCGACTTGTCGAACCGCCGGCTGAAGGTCGTGCATGACGGCGAGGTCGAGCCCGTCACATCGAAACTGAAGACCTTGGGGCTAGGCGCCTCGCTTCAGGAAAGCGTTGCTGCAAATCCGGAGACCATCAAGGCCGCCGAGTTCTCGGCAGCTTCTGCTAAGCAAGAATCCGGGACCCTGCGCTGGTTGCTCGGCATCAATGCACTTCTGTTCGTGGTGGAAATGACTGCCGGTCTGATGGCTCAGTCAACTGGCCTCATTGCAGAGTCCCTGGACAATTTTGCTGATGCGGCAGTGTACGGACTCGCTCTTTATGCGGTTGGGCATAGCGTGAAAAGGCAGGTCCGTGTTGCGCACGTTGCTGGTGTGGTCCAACTGGTTTTGGCTGTTGGCGTACTCGTAGAGGTCGTGAGGCGCTTTGTATTCGGTAGTGAGCCTGAATCGCTGGTGATGATAGCCATCGCATTCGTCGCATTGATTGCCAATACCGCCTGTCTGCTGATGGTATCCAAACATCGAGGGGGCGGAGCTCATATGAAGGCTAGCTGGATATTTTCGGCCAACGACGTGGTGATCAACCTGGGGGTCATCACCGCCGGCGCCCTGGTCGCGTGGACCGGGTCCAATTATCCGGATCTGATTATCGGCACCATCGCGGGGGTCATTGTACTTAACGGTGCCAGACGCATTCTGGCGTTGAAGGGTTAAATAATGCTCATTATTGGCAAAAAGCTCTCGCCGTATGCCCTATTGTCCATATCGGGCCTGCTGGCAGCGTCTGATCAGGCTGTAAAGTGGCTGGTGCAGCAATCAATGGCCTATGGCGAGTATGTTTCGGTGACCCCGTTCTTTAACTGGGTGCACCTATGGAACACCGGTGCCGCATTCAGTCTTTTTGCGAATGGTGGAGGCTGGCAGCGCTACTTTTTTATCGGAATCGCGGTAGTGGTCTCGATTTTTCTGATCAAGCTGATCCTTGAAAATCGTCATAAAGGAGAAGCCATCGCTTACAGTCTTATCCTCGGTGGCGCCATGGGCAACCTGATTGACCGGGTCTTTCGCGGCTATGTTGTGGATTCCTTTGATTTCTATTGGCGAGACTGGCATTGGCCGGCCTTCAACCTGGCTGATATTGCAATTGTCCTCGGTGCCTTACTTTTAGTTTCCAGCAGCTTGTTGGGTAAAAAAGGGGTCGTCTCAGAAAACGGAAAATAAAGCACGCTAAGCCGGTGGCAGCGGTCGCAATGGCCTAAACTTCCCCGCACCGACCTTGGCGCTGCTGCGCCATAGGTAATCGCCGGTCAGGTTGATGTGCTCCCACCCCAGCGGCGACAGATATTGCAACAATGTGTCGTCCAGCGCCGTGCCGTTGCCACGCAAAGCACTGGTGGCACGCTCCAGATATACCGTGTTCCACAACACGATGGCCGCCGTCACCAGATTGAGGCCGCTGGCCCGGTAGCGCTGGTGCTCAAAACTGCGGTCGCGGATTTCACCCAATCGGTAGAAGAAGACCGCCCTGGCCAGCGCGTTGCGCGCCTCGCCCTTATTCAGCCCCGCATGGACGCGGCGGCGCAGCTCCACGCTTTGCAGCCAATCCAAAATGAACAGCGTGCGCTCGATGCGCCCCAGCTCGCGCAACGCCACGGCCAAGCCGTTCTGGCGCGGGTAGCTGCCGAGTTTGCGCAGCATCAGCGAAGCCGTTACCGTGCCTTGCTTGATGGAGGTGGCCAGCCGCAGAATTTCATCCCAATGGGCGCGTATTTGCTTGATGTTCAGCCTGTCGCTGCTAATCATCGGCTTGAGCGCGTCATAGGCGGCATCGCCCTTGGGGATGAATAGCTTGGTTTCGCCCAAGTCACGGATACGCGGCGCGAAGCGAAATCCCAGCAAATGCATCAAGCCAAACACGTGATCGGTGAAGCCTGCCGTGTCGGTGTAGTGTTCCTCGATGCGCAAGTCCGACTCGTGGTACAGCAGGCCATCAAGCACGTAAGTTGAATCACGAATGCCCACGTTGACCACCTTGGCACTGAAGGGCGCGTACTGGTCGGAGATATGGGTGTAGAAAGTCCGTCCTGGACTGCTTCCATACTTCGGGTTGATATGACCAGTGCTTTCTGCTTTGCTGCCGGTTCTGAAGTTCTGGCCGTCCGACGATGACGTGGTGCCGTCACCCCAGTTGCCGGCGAAGGGTTGCCGAATGAGCACGGCCAGCGCGCCCCACAAGTAGCCGGTGATCGGTTTGTGCGTCTCAGACGGCAAGTGCTCTGGGCTGTTCATGGCAGACTCTCCGCGTGCTGTGCCGGTTCGGTTGGCATGGCGGCCAGTTGCATTTCGAGGCTGGCCAGGGCCTCGCGCCGACGCTCGACGAGTTGCCGCAACACGGCAAGCTGCGCAGACGCACCGTCACCGTCCGCAGCATCCAGCGCCCGGCACAGCCGCGCCAGTGCGTCCAGGCCGATACCCGCTTCGAAGGCAGCCCGTACAAAGCGCAGCCGTTGCAACGCGGTGTCATCGAACAAGCCGTAGCCGCCCGTGGTGCACGCGACCGGCCGTAGCAATCCGCGCAGCAGGTAGTCGCGCACGATATGCACGCTCACCCCGGCATCAAGGGCCAGCCGGGACACTGTGTAGGCGCTCATTGAACACCTCCTTTTCCTCATCCGGCGCAGCACGAAAGCTGCTTCACGTCCTTGCTGAAGGTCTGCGCCGCGAGCTTCAGCCCTTCGACCATGGTCAGGTAGGGGAACAATTGGTCGGCCAGTTCCTGCACGGTCATACGGTTGCGAATGGCGAGCACCGCCGTCTGGATCAGTTCACCCGCTTCCGGGGCCACCGCTTGCACGCCGATGAGCCGTCCGCTACCTTCCTCGATGACCAGCTTGATGAAGCCGCGTGTGTCGAAGTTGGCAAGCGCACGCGGCACGTTGTCCAAGGTCAAGGTGCGACTGTCGGTCTCGATCCCGTCGTGATGTGCTTCCGCCTCGCTGTAGCCCACGGTGGCGACCTGCGGGTCGGTGAACACCACGGCCGGCATTGCGGTCAGGTCCAGGGCCGCATCGCCGCCAGTCATGTTGATCGCAGCACGGGTGCCGGCCGCTGCCGCCACATAGACGAACTGAGGCTGGTCGGTGCAGTCGCCAGCCGCATAAATGTGTGGCGTACTGGTGCGCATGCCCTTGTCGATGACGATGGCCCCCTGCGCATTGGCAGCGACTCCCGCCGCTTCCAAGGCCAGGCTGCGCGTGTTCGGTGCCCTGCCAGTGGCGACCAGCAGCTGGTCGGCGCGTATTTCACCGTACCCGGTGGTCAGCACGAATTCGCCGTCCACATGCGCGACCTGGCTGGCTTGCGTGTGTTCCAATACCTTGATCCCTTCGGCACGGAACGCGGCTGTAACGGCCTCGCCGATGGCCGGGTCTTCGCGGAAGAACAGCGTGCTGCGTGCCAGGATCGTCACTTTGCTGCCCAGCCGGGCAAAGGCTTGCGCCAGTTCCAGCGCCACCACAGACGAGCCGATCACGGCCAGGCGCTCGGGAATGGTGTCGCTGACCAGGGCCTCGGTGGAAGTCCAGTAGGGTGACTCTTTCAGGCCCGGAATCGGCGGCACGGCCGGGCTGGCACCCGTGGCGACCAGGCAGCGGTCGAACGCCACCACACGCTCGCCGCCATCGTTTAAACGGACGGCAAGGCTCTGGTCGTCCTTGAAACGCGCTTCACCATGCAGCACGGTGATGGCCGGGTTGCTGTCCAGGATGCCTTCGTACTTGGCGTGGCGCAGCTCATCGACGCGCGCCTGCTGCTGGGCCAGTAGTTTGCTGCGATCAATCGCAGGCACAGTCGCCGCGATGCCACTGTCGAATGGGCTTTCACGGCGCAAATGGGCGATATGGGCAGCGCGGATCATGATCTTGGACGGCACGCAGCCGACATTGACGCAAGTACCGCCGATGGTGCCGCGCTCGATCAGCGTGACGTTCGCACCTTGCTCGACGGCCTTCAGCGCCGCCGCCATCGCGGCTCCGCCGCTGCCAATAACGGCGACGTGCAGTCCGTCCCCATCACCACCAGCCTTGTCGCCACCGCCCAGCCATCCCAGCGCCTTGCCAAGCAGTCTGCCCCGCGCTGAAGTGGATGGGGCATCGGCGGGTGTGGCCTTGTAGCCGAGGCCGGCCACAGCGGCGGTCAGCGCCTCTGGCGAGGTGCCGGGATCGGTGGCGAGTTGCGCGGAGCCTTTCGGGTAGGACACGAGCGCCGACAGCACGCCCGGCACTTTCTCCAGGGCGTCCTTGACATGTGTCGCGCACGAGTCGCAGGTCATTCCGGTGATATTCAAATACATTGCATCGTTCCTTGTCGTTTCGGCAACTGCCAATGCAGTTAGCCGTGTTTGGGTGGTAGTTCGCAGCGGCGGTTGGCCGGTGAGAGCAGATCCCAGATCGACACCCCGATCATCAAGGCCAGACCGACATAGAGGAGGTTCGCCGTCCACCAATTGCCAAAAAACAAGAGCATGGCCGCCAGCACGATGGCTGGGCCGACCATCCCGAGCAGGCTGCGGTACCATTGCCGATGACTCAGCCAGCCCAGTGCATTCGCCAGCAAAGCCACGACTGCGAACAGCGGCAGCAGCTTGGAGATAAACAACCCTTCGTATTCCTGTAGAAAGCCAAGGCCGATGGCCGCGCCCAGGCTGGCGATAGCCGGGAAACAGGCAGCGCATCCCATCGCGGAAACAACGCTGCCAAGCGCGCCAGCCTTGTCGGCAATGCGTGTAATCAGTCCCATGATCGCCCCAGGTTCGGGTTCAGTGGCTCACTGCTTGACGCTGGACGGAAAGCCCGCATCGCCAGTGGCCTTGATCAACTCATGCACACTGGTCTTGGCATCATCGAAGGTGACAACCGCTTCGCGTGGTTCGAAGGTAACGTCAACTTTATCAACGCCTTCAATCCTGGAAATCGCCTTCTTGACGATGATCGGGCAGGTGGGGCAGGTCATGCCCGGTACGGACAGCGTGACGGTCTGGGTGGCGGCCCACACGGGGGCAACAACGGCAGCGAGGGCGAGGGCGGCAAACAGTTTTTTCATGATGAACTCCTGTGATTAATAGAAAAATGGCATGACGTAGGGAAATCCGAGCGCGACCAGGACCAGCGCGGCCACGATCCAGAAAATGAGCTTGTAAGTAGCTCGCACTTGGGGAATCGCGCAGACCTCACCCGGTTTGCAGGCTTGCGCCGGGCGGTAGATGCGCCGCCAGGCGAAAAACAGCGCGACCAGCGCTGCGCCGATGAAGATCGGGCGATAGGGTTCCAGCACCGCCAGGTTGCCGATCCATGCCCCGCTGAACCCCAAGGCGATCAAAACCAGCGGCCCCAGGCAGCAGGCCGACACAAGAATGGCGGCCAGCCCACCGGCGAAGAGCGCGCCGCGCCCGTTTTGTGGTTCAGACTTTTGTGGTTCAGACATACGCTTGTCCTTTCAAATTTGGTTTGGATAGCTTAAGCTTACTTCCGTAGTTATGTACGGAGTCAAGCGATATGCAAATTAATTTTGAGAATCTGACCATTGGCGTTTTTGCCAAGGCGGCCGGGGTCAATGTGGAGACCATCCGGTTCTACCAGCGCAAGGGCCTGCTGCCGGAGCCAGACAAGCCCTATGGCAGCATTCGCCGCTATGGCGAGGCGGATGTAACACGAGTGCGGTTCGTGAAATCGGCCCAGCGGCTGGGCTTTAGCCTGGACGAAATCGCCGAGCTACTGCGGCTGGAGGATGGCACCCATTGCGAGGAAGCCAGCGGCCTGGCCGAGCACAAGCTCAAGGATGTGCGCGAGAAGATGGCCGACTTGGCACGCATGGAGGCCGTGCTGTCTGAACTGGTGTGCGCCTGCCATGCGCGGAAAGGGAACGTTTCCTGCCCGCTGATTGTGTCACTGCAAGACGGAACGAAGCTCGCTGCATCGGCGCGGGGGAGTCACGGGGTGACTACGCCTTAGCGTGCTTTATTTTCCGAATTCTGAGACGACCCCAAAAAGCAAACACCAATGCCGAGCCGGATGGATCTGACTGACACCTACGCCTATACAACACCATGACCGAACTTCCCGACAACATCCTTCACCTGCCGCAATACCAAGTACTGGGCTGCAAATCAACCGACGACGAAATGCACTTCCAGGTGGACGTGCCCGATCCCATCGCCTGCGAGGAATGCGGCGTGCAGGGTGAGTTCGTACGGTTCGGCAAGCGTGACGTTCCCTATCGTGATCTGCCCATCCACGGCAAGCGGGTCACTCTCTGGGTGGTCCGCCGCCGATACACCTGCCGGGCCTGCAAGACAACATTCAGGCCCCAGCTACCGGAGATGGTGGACGGATTCCGTATGACACTGCGGCTGCATGAGTACGTGGAGAAGGAATCCTTCAACCACCCCTACACCTTTGTGGCGGCACAGACCGGCCTGGACGAGAAGACGGTGCGCGACATCTTCAACGCCCGCGCCGAGTTCCTGGGGCGCTGGCACCGCTTCGAGACGCCCCGCATCCTGGGCATTGACGAGCTATACCTGAACAAGCGCTACCGCTGCATTCTGACCAACATTGAGGAGCGAACCCTGCTCGACCTGCTGGCCACCCGCCGCCAGGACGTGGTGACCAACTACCTGATGAAGCTGAAAGACCGGCAGAAGGTCGAGATCGTCAGCATGGACATGTGGAACCCCTACCGGGCAGCGGTCAAGGCTGTGCTGCCCCAGGCCCGTATCGTGGTCGATAAGTTCCATGTGGTGCGCATGGCCAACGATGCCCTAGAGAGAGTGCGCAAGGGCCTCAGAAAGGAACTGAAACCGTCCCAGAGCCGGACTCTCAAGGGAGACCGGAAAATCCTGCTGAAACGCGCTCACGAAGTCTCAGACCGGGAGCGCCTCATCATGGAGACCTGGACAGGCGCGTTCCCGCAACTGCTGGCCGCCTACGAGCACAAGGAGCGCTTCTACGGCATCTGGGACGCCACCACACGGCTCCAGGCAGAAGCCGCCCTGGACGAGTGGATAGCCACCATCCCGAAGGGCCAAAAGGAAGTCTGGAGCGATCTGGTCAGGGCAGTGGGAAACTGGCGCGAAGAGACCATCACCTACTTCGAGACGGACATGCCCGTCACCAACGCTTACACGGAGTCCATCAACCGACTGGCCAAGGACAAGAACCGTGAAGGGCGCGGTTACTCCTTCGAGGTGATGCGGGCACGAATGCTCTACACCACGAAGCACAAGAAGAAGGCACCGACTGCGAAGGTCTCTCCTTTCTACAAGAAAACCATCGGTTACGGACTGCCGGACTTCGCAGAGGAACTCAACTACGGAGTCGATCTATCAACCATCTGAGGGTGGTATCAGATTGATGGGGTGAAGGTGCCCCATCAACCATTAAATCCGTATACCCAATATTAGAAAGTACAGCCAATAAAATCCGCGCTGCAACGCACTTAAAGTGATATTAAGTTAACATGTGCGTTAAATTTTATCATCTAATTCAATGACAGTTTATGATTCAATGTAAACGTTTTTCACCAATTCCGAACCAACTCCCCACTGGCCTGCTCATCGGGCCAGACCACAACTTTTTCACCATCTTGCCATTGAATAATGACACCTTGGTGGGCGATTTGGTAACCACGCTCGTCCACGCGAAACCGTCCAAATACCGTGTAAATATCAAGATCAAGGATTTCCCGCCGGACACTATCGGCGGTTAACGAATTCGCTCGCCGCACGCTTTCCGCCCAAATTTGGCAGGTCCCATAAGCCCCCGCGGCATGGAAGCTCGGAGCACGCTCAAAGCGTGCTTGATAGGTCTGTGTAAAGGTATCAACCCCCGGATTGTCCAGGGTTGGCTCCCATGCGGAAAGACCTAACACACCGTTCGCATGTTCACCTAAGGCATCGGAAAATTCTTGCACAGCACCCGAGGTACCGAATAACTTCAGTTCGATACCTGTTTCAATTAGGGCCTCACGCATCGCGATAAAATCATCTAGCGCGCTTGCGGCCATGGCAAGCACCTCCACTCCTTCATCTGCGAGCTGCTGCGCAATCGAATTAAAATCACCGACCCCACTTGGGTAGGTTTCGTGAAACACAAGATGAAGACCGCGAGCCGCAATTTCATCAACGGCGCCCTGACCCGCTGCACGCGGGAATAAAGCATCTTCTTGCAGAACCGCAAATTGGGTGAAACCCTCGCGCTCGCCAAGTGCAATGACACCACTCAAAAATACTTCCGCTGGTGGCAACACCATAAATAGATACTCACGCCCCTGCTCCCAAATTGAAGAGGTCGCAGCGAGCGGAGAAATATGGACGTATTGATGTTCCTCGGTAATGGGTGCGACCGCTTCGGTTAAGGTTGAGCCATAAGGACCGAGAATGGCATCCACACCCTCCTCTTCAATGAGCCGGCGATACAGTGCTTGAGCTTGCTCTGAATTCGATTCATCATCGTAGATAATAAACTCGACGGGCCGATTCAAAACTCCGCCACTTGAATTTAAATGCGCCTCACATAACCGATATCCATTCATTGCCGCGGTACCTTGCGTTGCAAGTGCACCACTTTGCGACATCGTCGCTCCTACACGAATTGGCGTGGGTCCATCAATGAATAGATCCGGCGGAGTATCAGGCGTGCACGCACTCACAAGCGCAACCGCCCCAAATAGCAGAAACGCTTTGGAGGCTCCCTGTAGGATTGGCTGTAAATTGCTTTGACACTGCGTGTCTCTTGATTTTTGTGACCTGTTAACGTGCAACATGACGCTTTCCCTTTGATAGAAACATTGGAATGGACTCGACAGACGCCAAGAAAAAATTCACCATAGCACAATCAAGAGAGAACGCGCGAACCCCCTTTAACTTAGTTTTACGCCTGAGAGAGGAAGACTTCCATGCCGCCATTATCAAGCTCGCAAACAGCCAATTTCAGTGCCAGCTATGCCGAGCTTGGAGCTTTTTTTTCGCGGGCCATTGCCCCCACACCGGTTGCAGCACCTCAATGGATTGCATGGAATGTCGAACTTGCGAACAAATTAGGATTATCAGGGTTGACCCAAGACGAGGCGCTGGACATCTTCTCCGGAAATGAGTGTCCTTCCTGGGCGCACCCTATCGCACAAGCATACGCGGGTCATCAGTTTGGTCATTTTGTCCCCCAACTCGGTGATGGGCGCGCGGTCCTCCTCACCGAACTGACCACGCGTGAACCAAAGGCAATGTTCGATTTGCAACTCAAGGGATCCGGACCGACGCCATTCTCGCGCGGTGGAGACGGACGCTCCGCTCTCGGTCCCGTCCTTAGAGAGTATCTCGTAAGCGAGGCAATGCACGCGTTAGGTGTTCCCACCACGCGCGCACTTGCAGCGATTGCAACGGGCGAATGGGTCTATCGAGATGAAGCGCTTCCGGGCGCTGTGTTTACCCGCGTGGCCCAGAGCCACATTCGGGTGGGGACATTTCAGTACGCTGCGGTCCACGGCGGGCCTGAGCACGTAAAAATTCTGGCTGATTATGTTATTGCGCGACATTTTCCGGCGCTTTTGGAGATCAAGCCAGACACATTACGTTATCGTCAATTTTTTCATTCAGTCGTTCAAGCGCAAATGAAACTGGTGGCTGAATGGCAGCGGGTTGGTTTTATTCATGGAGTCATGAACACAGATAATACCAGTATATGTGGGGACACAATTGATTATGGCCCCTGCGCTTTCATGGATGTCTTTCGACGAAACCAAACGTTTAGCTCAATTGACCGACACGGACGCTACCGGTATGAGAACCAGCCACGGATAGCTCACTGGAACATGGCGCGTTTTGCAGAAACGCTGCTCCCACTTATCCATAAAAACGAGTCCGACGCTGTGACCCACCTAACAGCGCTCTTACAAAACTTCGAGCAAGATTATCAGAGCGTTTGGCTGCAGTGTATGGCTCGTAAGTTTGGGATCGGTGTGACGGAAAATAGTGATACGCAAGCACGTATCCACAATCTCATTGAACAATTTCTTACCTGGCTAGAGGTGAATGAACGTGATTTCACATGCAGTTTTACTGCACTAACAGATTGTTACTTGTACCACACGGAGATCACAGCAGATTTGATCTGCACGGCTTTAGAGGCGGATCCGAATGATGAAGTTCTCACCCAATGGATTGATGAATGGCTCTCACACCTAAGCACTCAGCAATCTGAGCAAATCACTGAACGGATGACCCACGCAAACCCACGTCGGATCCCGCGAAACCATCAAATTGCAGCAGCAATTTTTGAAGCTGAACATGACGGAGACCTGAGTCGCTTCCATCGATTGCTCCGTGCTTGGGCTTCACCCTATGCGGATATCGAGGAGTTTCGTGATTTAGAGCAGCCGCCGGCCCCCGACCAACAGGTCACACGGACGTTTTGTGGCACTTAAGTTCGACGTACTTTCACCATGTCGGATAGTGGGTTCGCTGCTGTGAAAGTGCGCTTGTCGCTTGTCGATTTTTCAACCCCATGCCAACATAATCAAAATACGCATAATAATTATAACGTCACAACAAAGTAATCGAGCCTATATGCAAACAAATTCACTGACCGCCCGTTTATTGCTGCGGGTTGTTATCGCAAGTTCCTTGGTCCTTGCCATCGCCGGCGTGAGTGGCTTTTACGTGTCATACCATCAAGCATTTCAGGCTCAAGTGGATCACCTACAGTATGACAAGCAACAGCGAATTGCCCGAGAAGCCAGCGTTTTTCGGCAAGCAGAAGATACGGCTGCGCTCCTCGGACATTATTTTCAACTCGCTTATGAAAATGCCCCGACTCATCTCGACTGGGAGGCTATATTTTGGGCACTTCATGAAGAGACAGAGCCAGGAGTCGTCCGATTAAAGCAGGATTTTTTTGATGGTGAGATACTACCCGCGGAATTCAGCTCAGCTTTCTCGGACCGTCGACTCCAATCACTTTCGTCGTTTATCGGACGCAGTGATGTGCCATTAGACGAAGAGCGCATGCGACGCATTGTGATCGCAACGCAGCTACTGCACCGTTTTGCGCCAGCATGGCAGAGGTTCTATGAAAATACCCACATCAGTATGCCCGAGAATGCCCTCATCCAATATTCGGTCACACAGCCATGGGGCAGACAAGCTCGTCACGATCTTATTATGACGGACTATTCAGTGGTCCGCTCCACGCTCCAGAGTGAGAACCCAGAGCGTCTTGGCGCATGGACCGGACTCTATTACGACCTCTCGTCTGAGCAATGGGTTATCACCTACCAGAAGCCAATCGACAGCAAGGGGAAACATCTTGGAACCCCAAGTCATGACGTGAGTCTTGCCAGCATCATCGACCGACTCATCGAGCGCGGAGATAGTCCTGCACAGCATTTAATCATCAATACGCAGGGGCAAATCATAGCGGCACCGGCAACTTTTTTAGACGGCCACCAAGAGTCTGGCATTATCAACATTGAAACCCTCGAAAGCCCACTGATTCAAGGAATATGGGATCGATTGGAAACACAATCGGGCCCCTTCCTTGAGACACTGGACGTCCACGATGTGCTGGTTCTAGCTGAGCAAGTTCCGGGGCCTGGTTGGTGGTATGTCACGGCTTACCCGCTCAGCGCTATCCACTCAAGCGCCCTGTATGCACCAATTCGCTTTGTTATTATTGGTTCACTCTTCGCATTTTTACTCTTGGTTGTGCTGTACGTTTTTGTCCAGCAGCAAGTAACTAAACCTTTAAAGAAGCTCACACAATTAACACATGATGTAGGCGCCCACCGCTTCGAGCAGATTACCGAATTAAAACTGCAACCCAACCGCCACGCCGCAGAAATCAGTGCACTGCTTCGGTCATTCCAACAGATGGCAACGCGAATTTTAAGAAATCAGCAACACCTAGAAACAGAGGTGGAATCTCGTACAGCCGAGCTTGCAGCCGCTAATGCACGACTACACGACATGGCACATGTCGATGGATTAACCGGCTTGCTGAACCGCAGAGCATTCAACCGGGACCTACAATCAATGATCAGCGCGGCCACGCAGCCCAAATCCGCGGCAGTGGTCACCATTCTTTTGCTCGCCGATGTGGATTACTTCAAACCGTTTAATGATACCTATGGTCATGTCGAAGGGGATCAGGTTCTAAAACAGCTCTGCAGTGCTTTCGATCGTCATTTTAAACCGCAAGCATACCGATTCGGTGGTGAGGAGCTTGCTGCAATCTTTGAGGTACCTCTCGAAGCTGCGCACGCTCGTGCGATTGAGTCTGCAGAGGCGGCCCGTGAGGATATTGAATCCCTAAACATTCGCCACCAAGATTCTCCGTTTAAAGTCGTCACCGTTAGTTTTGGAGTCACCATCATACAACCTGATGACACCATCGAGTCCGCTCTTGATCGCGCAGATCAAGCCCTTTATCAGGCGAAAGAAGCGGGCCGAAATCAAACTATCTTCCGTTCACCACGAGGCCACAGTTCGAAATAATCTGACCGCGACCAATAAAAAATGCCAGCATTATCGCTGGCATTTCATGATTAGAACGAACACGAGCACTTACGCGGGTTGCGCATCCTCGGCATCTTTTAAGGGAGTATCGTCACTACCCGACCGCTCGCGCGCGAGATAGAGGTAAACTGCCGGAAGCACAAAGAGCGTAAACAAGGTTCCAATCGTCATACCGGTGAAAATAATCAGGCCCATTGCATATCGTGCGCCACCCCCAGGCCCCGATGCTACGAGTAACGGAACAACCGCCAATACGGTTGCTGCAGTCGTCATGAGGATTGGACGTAAGCGAATCGCAGCGGCTTCTTCAATTGCCTCTCGCTTACTGCGCCCTTCTTCTTGCAGGCGGTTCGCGAACTCCACGATCAAAATTCCGTGTTTCGCGATCAAGCCGATCAGTGTGACCAACCCCACTTGGGTGTAAATATTCAAGGAGGTGAAGCCAAGGCTGACAAAGATCAGTGCCCCACAAATACTCATCGGAACTGTCACCAAAACAATGATGGAATCACGGAACGATTCAAACTGCGCAGCGAGTACCAAGAAAATAATGATCAAGGCAAAGAAGAAGGTCACCACCAATTGCTGTCCTTCCATCACAAATTGGCGTGATTGACCTGCGTAATCCACGGAGACGCCATCAGGCAATCGTTCTGCTGCGATAGATTCAAGCACACCAAGTGCCTCGCCAAGTGATACACCCGGACGCGGGACCCCTTCAATTTTAACTGCATTCAACTGTTGGAAACGACTGAGCTGACGCGGCTGGACCGATTCTTCCAAGCTCACCAATGCACTCAACGGGACAAGCTCTCCTTGGCGGTTTCGCGTGTAGAAGTCCTTTAGCTGATCCGCTGAAAGTCGTTCACTGCGTTGCACTTGAGGAATCACGCGATACGAGCGATTCTCCATGGAAAAACGCCCGGCAAACGCGCCCGCCATCAATGATGAAACGTCTCCGGCAATTTGCGCCATATCCACACCCATCAAGGCCGCTTTTTCCCGATCAATCTGAATAGTCTGCCGCGGACGGTCCACCCGCAGATCCGTATCAAGAAAGATAAAACGGCCACTGCCCATCGCTTCATTTCGGATGTCATTGGCAATCTCCTGAATATTCTCAACTGGCTGGGTTGAGAGCAAGACAAACTCGACCGGCAAACCACCACCAGGACTCGGAAGTGATGGCGGCACAATCGCAAACACGTTTAATCCCGGGATTTGCTCAAGAAACGGGGTAATATCGTGCTCCAATACTTCTTGGGTCGAACGAGTTCGTTGATCCCAGGGCGCAAGGCCAATTCCTGTTCCGACACTGCCCGGCCCGAGCATTCCATTGATTACAAATGCCATATCGATTTCATCGACATCCCGCTGCAAATGCGCCATTCGTTGCGAGTTTTGCTCAATGTAATCAAGTGTCGCGTAACCATCTGCAGTTCCAATCACAAACACAAAACCAAGATCTTCTTGAGGTTCAAGCTCGGAGTTACTGGTCACAAACAAGAAGTAACAGGACACCAAAACAATCACGCCGAAAACCGCCAACACAGATTTTGTGTCAAGCGCGCTATGGAGACGTTTCTGGTACCAGTTTTTTAGGTTGTTGAAGCGTTTATCTAGCCACATTTCAAGACGCGGACGTTTACTTCCATCGCGTCGAGAACGCAGAATTTTTGAACACATCATTGGAGATAAGGTCAATGCCACGACACCGGAGAGAATGACCGTACTAGCCAGCGTAAAGGCAAACTCAACGAATAGAGTACCTGTCAGCCCCCCCACGAATCCAATCGGCACGAATACCGCTACCAAGGTGGTCGACATGGCAATGACAGGACCGGCAAGCTGACGCGCACCCAAGATAGATGCATCCAAACGTGACATACCATTCTCAACGTGCCGCGAGATATTCTCGAGCATGATGATGGCATCATCAACCACAATTCCGATAGCCAGCACCATGGCTAGCAACGTCAGCAAATTGATCGAGAACCCTAAGGCAAGCATTGCTAAAAAGGTTCCAATCAATGACAGAGGTACCGCCACTGCAGGAATAATGACCGAACGCAGTGAACCGAGGAACGCATAAATAACCGCAAGGACGATGACGAGAGCGAGAACAATGGTCATCACAACTTCATCGATTGCGTTTTGAATATACTCTGTTGAATCGTATGAGATACTCGCGTCCAGCCCTTGTGGTAACTGTGGAACAATATCGCGATCCCAGACGCGCCGAACATCTGCGATGACATCAAGCGCGTTTGCATCCGGAGCGATTTCGATACCAATGAAAGTCGCCTGCTCACCATTATAAAGGGCTGAATTATCATAGGATTCGGAACCCAGTTCGATTTCGGCAATGTCCCGTAAGCGCACCACCGCCCCGTTGTCTGCACGCACGATTAAGCGTTCAAAATCTTCCACGGACCGTAAATCCGTATCGGCATTCAAATCAATCGCGACGCGGGTTCCTTTCGTCCGCCCTACGGCACTTAACACGTTGTTCGCCCGCAACGACTGCATCACATCACTACCAGTGACATTCAACGCGGCCATCCGCGCAGAATCCAACCAAATACGCATAGCAAAGGTTTGCGCACCGAGGATCTGTGCCCGTTGGACACCTGCAATGGTCGCGAGTTGAGGCTCTACAACGCGCACGAGATAATCGGTGATCTGATTTGAATCCAAGATATCGCTGTAAAACGACAGATACATCGAGGCAACATCTTGCCCTACCGACAATTCAACCACGGGATCGAGCGCATCTTCCGGAAGGTCAGAGCGCAGCTTATTCACTTGGGCGGCAATCTGCGTTAACGCTGCGTTCGGATCATAATCTAGGCGCAAGTAAGCCGTGATCGTACTCATACCCGAAGTCGATGACGAGGTGATGTAATCGATCCCCTCCGCAGCAGCGATTTCACGCTCCAACGGTGTGGTGATAAACCCTTGAATGAGCTCTGCATCTGCTCCGATGTAACTGGTCGTTACCGTAACCGCAGCATTCCGAATTTCTGGGAACTGTCGTACGTTCAGATCAAACGCTGCGCGTAACCCAACCAGCAGAATCAACAAACTTACGACCGTTGCGAGAACCGGCTTCTTTACGAAAATATCAGTAAACTTCATAGACACTCCGGATTAGCGATTCTCTGGCTGAGGTTGACGTTCTTCAGGAGGCTGAACATCTTCGTCTTCCGTGATACGCACTTTCGCATCATTTCGGAGTTTCAATAACCCAGACGTCGCTATCCGATCACCAAGTTCCAGACCTTCTGTGATTTCAATCAGATCGCCTTGGGTTTGCCCTGTGCGGATCAGGCGTTGTCTGACACGCTTCTCACCGTCCGATTCTTCAATGATATACACGACATTTCCAAACGGGTTGAACTGCACGGCGGTGCGAGGAATAACTTTCACCTGACGCGGGTCCCCAAAGGTCATCCGAACCCGACCAAACATACCCGGACGCGAAATCTCGTCCTGGTTTTCAAAGGTCGCTTGAACTTCGACGGTGCGCGTGCTCTCGTGAATACGTGGTTCAATGGCGGTAATTTCTCCACGGAACCGCTCGCCGGTCATGGCGTCGACTCCTGCAGAGACCGTTTGCCCCACACGAATTCGCGATAAGTGCTGCTCGGGCATGCTGAAATTTAAAAAGATAGGTGCGAACGATTCGAGGGCGACAAGTTCGGTCCCCGCATTGATGAATTGTCCTTTATTAACGCGCCGAAGTCCGGTTATCCCATCAAAAGGTGCCCGAATCGTTTTTTGTCGAATCATTGCCTCTTGTGCCTGAACAGCAGCCTGCGCTTGGGCTGCCTCGCTCAGGGCGCGCTCTACTTCCGATTCCGAAATATTTTGCGTCGCCCGCAAACGCTCGAGACGCCGTGCCTCGGTTTCCGCAATGCGTTGCGCCGCACGCAAACGCTCTAACTCCGCTTCATCCACATCGGTGTCGAGTTTAAAAAGAAGTTGCCCTTGTTCAACCCGCTCACCATTCGAAAAACCAATCTCGGTCACAATACCGCTCATTTGACTGGCCAACATGGTTCCATTCACCGCTTTGAAGGTTCCAACCGCCGACAATTCTTGAGTCCACTCATCTTCTCTGACTTCTGATGCGGTGATCGTCGCCGTCGGTTCAGGCATGTTGTCAAAGAAATCGTTCATAAAATAGTTACCGATGGCTTTGTAGCCAAAAATCAGGCCAAACACGATGAGGGAGCCAAGTAACATCAGAAACATTCGTAGTCGCATGTGCGAGAGTCCTTACTACAATACTGAAACAATAGAGCTGGATAAGCGGGGCTATCGAGTACAGCATATACCCGATTATGCGGAATTTAGTTCACTAAGGCTGGCAAGTTAACACCTAATTAACACCCCGAAGCGACCGTCAGTTCAGTTTTATGAACCTTCCGGTACAGTTTGAAATGGTAGCATATCTGAGAACATAGTGGCGAGACCAACGCGCCATTTTCTAAAAAAACTTCACTTGAAGCGTCGGCGCCATCCAGTCTGCTTGCTCCTCCTCCCCACTCGCAGTGGCGTCCAGCGGGCTCTTGATTGAATAAATTCACGCCAACTGGCATACTATGGGCCGAATTTTCCAGCACATTTCAGCTCCACCATCTCGGGTGGCTAACCAATAGGAATGACAATGTCGACTGATAAATCTACCATCATTTATACCGAAACCGACGAGGCACCGCGTCTTGCCACATATTCTTTGCTGCCCATTATCCAAGCCTTCACCAAGGCAGCCGGTATTTCGGTTGAAACCCGTGACATTTCGCTCGCTGGGCGGATCATTGCCAACTTCCCAGAGTACCTTCAGGAAGAACAACGGATTGGCGATGCGCTCGCTGAATTAGGTGAAATGGCGAAAACGCCTGAAGCCAACATCATTAAACTCCCGAACATCAGCGCATCCATCCCACAGATGACTGCCTGCATCAAAGAGCTGCAGAGCCAAGGATACGCGCTCCCGGATTACCCGTTCGAACCGAAGAACGACGAGGAGCGGGATATCAAAGCACGCTATGACAAAATTAAGGGCAGCGCCGTGAATCCAGTGTTGCGCGAAGGAAACTCTGATCGTCGCGCGCCGGCCTCTGTAAAAAATTACGCAAAGAAAAACCCACATCGGATGGGGAAATGGAGCAAGGACTCCAAAACCCACGTCGCACACATGCAGGATGGTGACTTCTATAGCTCAGAGCAATCGACGACTTTCGCTCAGGCTGACACGTTGAAAATTGTGTTGAACACCCCGGCCGATCAAATCGTGCTCAAAGAAGGTGTCAAAGTTCAAGCCGGTGAAGTTGTTGATGCAGCTCTGATGAGTGCCGCACAACTCCAGGCATTCTTCGCCAAAGAAACAGCGGCTGCGAAAGACGAAAATGTTCTTCTTTCACTGCACCTGAAAGCGACCATGATGAAAGTGTCTGATCCCATCATGTTCGGTCATGCTGTAAAAGTTTACTTCAAAGCATTATTCGACAAGCATGCAACCTTGTTCCGCGAGCTTGGTGTGGACGCGACCAATGGTTTTGGTGATGTTGTGGCGAAAATCGCACAACTGCCGGAAGACCAACGTACTGCTATTGAGTCTGACATTCAGGCTATCTATGCGGCGCAGCCAGCACTGGCTATGGTGAACTCCGATAAAGGCATCACTAACTTGCACGTCCCAAGTGACATCATTATTGATGCGTCAATGCCCGCAATGATTCGTGATGGCGGCAAGATGTGGGATCCGCAAGGGGGCCAACAAGACACCAAAGCGATGATTCCGGACCGCTGCTACGCTGGCGTGTATCAAGAAACCATCAATTTCTGCAAAGAGCATGGTGCGTTTGATCCGTCAACCATGGGAACCATCCCGAATGTTGGATTGATGGCTCAGAAAGCGGAAGAGTACGGTTCTCACGATAAAACCTTCGAAATCAGTGCGAATGGCACCGTTCAAGTGCTCAACAGCAAGAACGAGGTTGTTTTCGAACATGCGGTTGAAAAAGGCGATATTTGGCGGATGTGTCAGGTAAAAGACGCACCGATCCGTGACTGGGTAAAGCTTGCTGTGAATCGCGCACGTTTGAGCGAGACCCCTGCAGTGTTTTGGCTCGATAAGAACCGTGCCCATGATGCGCAGTTGATCGCGAAAGTCGAAGCTTACTTAGGTGAACATGACACGGATGGTCTGGACATTCAGATCCTCGCTCCAGTTGAAGCAACGCGTTACTCACTGACTCGCATGAAAGATGGAAAAGACACAATTTCAGTCACCGGTAATGTACTGCGTGATTACCTCACTGATCTTTTCCCGATTCTTGAACTCGGTACGTCTGCGAAAATGTTGTCGATTGTTCCATTGATGAACGGCGGTGGATTATTTGAGACCGGAGCGGGCGGTTCTGCACCAAAACACGTTCAGCAGTTTGTGGAAGAAAACCACTTACGCTGGGACTCTCTCGGTGAGTTTTTAGCGCTCGCGGCATCACTGGAGCATTTGAGCCAAGTGACGGGTAATGCACGTGCTCAGGTCTTGGCTGACACCTTGGATCAAGCAACGGCAAAGTTCCTTGATGAGAACAAGTCACCATCACGCAAAGCAGGTGAGCTCGATAACCGAGGAAGCCACTTCTATCTGGGAATGTATTGGGCTGAGGCGCTCGCAGCACAAGATACGGATGCAGATCTGAAAGCACGTTTCGCGCCACTGGCTAAAAAGCTTGGGCAGAACGAACAGGCGATTGTCGATGAACTGAACCGCGTACAAGGCGTCGCGGTTGAGATTGGCGGCTATTATCAGCCAAACAGCGACCTAGTGAGCAAAGCAATGCGTCCTTGCCAATTGCTGAATGAAGCACTAGCGAGTCTGTAAGCTTAACCACTCAAAACACAAAGGGCATCCAACTCGGATGCCCTTTTTTTTTTGCTCACATTATTTGTTCATAAGAAACACCAAAAAACAAAAGGCAGCCCGGAGGCTGCCTTTCTAAATTCGGTTTTGAACCTATTGCTTACAGAGCAACGATGTTCTCAGCCTGAGGACCTTTCTGACCTTGAGTCACAGTGAAAGATACCTTTTGGCCTTCTGCCAGAGTTTTGAAACCGTTACCCTGGATAGCACTGAAGTGTGCGAATACATCTGGACCGCCTTCGCGCTCGATGAAACCAAAGCCTTTAGACTCGTTGAACCACTTAACAGTACCAGTAATAGTATTAGACATAATCTTAAATCCTGAAATTTCTAAATTTGATAAAGTGTGTAGGCACTTTAATGAGTGCATTAACACACAGGTCATGCGGGAAAAATAAATTCAAACTTAAGGAACTTCAGAACGAGGACGACTGGTTCGACTAAACGAAAAGTGCGGCGACGTGTTGGAGTGTTAAATCTATATCTTTCAAGCACAGTTCATAGAATACAGGAAAGCCCAGAAATAGCAATGGGTTTCGATAAATCAACGAATAAATTTGTCGTTTCAACCGAGAAGCTTCCCCTTTGCGTTTACACCACGGTCGATTTCGTTATAGTAAAGCCTGCTTTGCTCCCCGGAGCTTTTTTAGGAGAAATTGGAAATGAAACGCCTTGTTCTTTTATGTTTGTTGTTGATTGTCCCTTGGGGGGTGTCTGCATCTGACGAGAAAACAGTGCTCTCTGTTGAGTTGATGTGGGAATTAAAACGGCTCGGAGCGCCTGTTATCTCTCCGAATGGAGATCATATCGTTGCGCCGGTAACGCGCTTTGATATGGATACCGACCGCGGACATACCCAACTTTATTTATTCAATCCAGATGGTTCTGTCCAGCGTCCTCTTACCGCAGAAGGAATGCGTGCCAGCGAGGCTACATTCTCACCTGATGGTTCAACCCTCGCGTTCATCAGCCAACGGCATGACGATGAGGCAGGACAAATCTACTTACTCCCCATGGACAGTCCGGGTGAAGCGAAACGATTAACTCAAGTCCCGACGGGAGTGTATGGTCTGAAATGGGCCGGTGAACACCTGTATTTCATTGCGCGCATCTGGCCTGAAAAAAACTGGGACGAGATGAAGGAGCAAATCAGCAAAGAGCGCAGCTCCAATGTTTCAGCGCATAAATGGACTGCCCTTCCCTTTTCCCATTTCGATCATTGGATCGATGAAAACCGTCAGGCCCATGTCTTTCGGATTCCAGCCGAAGGCGGCGATGTTGAGCCTGTCACTCAGAAATTCGGAATTGAGCTTCCTCGCTCAAGCCAAAGCCGAGCAAGCTATGATGTCGATCCAAGCGGAACGTGGATCGCATTTACGAGCGATAGCAAGCAAGATGGTGTCGATCCAGAAATCGACATCTTCTTAGGGCGCATTGGTTCCGACCGCGCAGAGAACATCACCGAAGACAATCCGGGCCCCGACAGCAACCCGATGTTCAGCCCGAACGGTCAGATTCTTGCTTATACCCGCCAAGTAATTCCGGGCTTCTACGCAGACACGTCGAATATTGTTCTCTTTGACATGGAGCGTCGGACCCACCGTGAAATTACTGGCGAATGGGACCGCTCAGCCAGTGGCCTTGTATGGACTCCAGACAGCCAGGGCTTCTTCGGTTCAATCGACGATGCTGCCACCGTTCGCGTATACCATATCAACGCCCGCAATGGACAAGTTCGCGCCGTGACAGGTGAGACGAACTTTGGTGGTCTCGCGATTGCGAATAATGGCACGCTCGTTGGCACGAATGAAAGTTTCCTCTACCCGCCTCGTCTTGTCCGAATTGACCCTCAATCAGGCGCGACAACCCGTTTAGACACGTTTAATGATGAGATTCTTGCCAATGTCGATTTTGGCACTTACGAATCGGTCACGTACGAGGGATACAACGGACAAGAGATTCAAATGTGGGTGCATTACCCGCCAGGGTTTGATGCCGACAAAAAGTATCCGCTATTCCTCTTGATCCATGGCGGCCCACATAACGCGATCAGCAATGGTTTCCACTGGCGTTGGAATGCACAAACCTTTGCTTCGTGGGGTTACGTCACTGCGTGGCATAACTTCCATGGGTCAAGCGGCTTTGGTCAAGCATTTACCGACAGCATTAACCCGGACTGGAAAACGGCGCCATACGCAGACACGATCGCTGCGGCTGAATGGTTTAAAGAACAACCGTGGATTGATACCGAACGGATGGTGGCTGGTGGTGCGAGTTATGGGGGCTATTTGAGCTCAATTCTGTTGGGCAAAGAGCACCCGTTCAACGCACTGCTCATTCATGCAGCTGTCTACAATATGTACTCTCAAATGTCTGCTGACTTTGCAGTGCATTCGGTACGGTTTGGAAATTACTGGGACAACCCCGATATTTATAAATCCATTTCTCCGCATTACTTCGCGGAGAACTTCAACACACCGGCCCTGATCATTCACGGTCAGTTGGACTATCGAGTTCCGGTTGGACAAGGCTTCGAATTATTCCGCACCTTGCAAAGTCGTGGTGTTGAATCTCGAATGATTTACTTCCCTGACGAGAACCATTGGATTCTAAAACCGAATAACTCCGTGTACTGGTACAACGAAGTGAAAGACTGGGTCACCCGCTTTGCAGAGCCTGGCGGTCAATAAGCGCCCTTGTCCTAATAAGCCCGCATACCCTGCGGGCTTTTTTATACATGGGGCATGGCTCTTGATATTGCTGTTTACAGAAGAGACCTATACCTTATTGAGGAAAGCATTATTTCTCTCGCTCGAGTGCGTTTGAGCTCTCATTGAAGGATACGACTACCATGGATAAAACGCGAAGCGCAGATATTGTCACGTTCACCATGAATCCTGCGATCGATATCTTCGGCGCAACACCAACTCTGTTCGACGACAGTAAAAGCCGCTGTGAGAAAGCGCTGCAGCAACCGGGGGGCGGCGGCATTAATGTTGCGCGAAATATTTGCCGAATGGGAGGTAATGCACACGTTGTTTATCCCGCCGGAGGACCAAACGGTGAGCTTTTAGAGATCCTATTGAATGATGAAGGAACGCCACAAACCGTCATCCCCATTGCGGACCACACACGCCAAAACATGGCGATTACTGAGCTTTCCTCAGGCAAATTCTACCATTTTGTCTTTCCAGGCCCTCGTTTAACGGCAGCAGAACAAGAAGCGTGTTTCAATGCCATCTTCGCTTTTAACCCTCCGCCTCGCTTTGTTGTCTTAAGTGGAAGTCTTCCACATGATGTTCCGCTCGACTTCTATGGCCGCATTACGAAAAAAGCGAATCAACAAGGGAGTCGTGTCATCCTCGACACCTCTGGCCCTGCATTGCAAAATTCACTGTATCAGGGCGCATGGTTAGCCAAACTGAATCGAAAAGAATTCGCATCATTAGGGTTCCCTGAAGATGATGACGTTTCGTCACTCGCCCGTAATATGAACACGCTCCTGGCAAAAAATGCCGTCGAACACTTAATCGTTACATTAAGCCGAGGTGGTGCAGTGCTTGTCTCAAATGGGCAATCCCCCGTATTTTTTAAAGCACCACAGGTCCCTATTATTTCGCATGTTGGCGCCGGTGATGGCTTTGTTTCTGCCCTTACGTATCAACTGGCACAAGGTGCCGATTTAACCACAGCAACGCGATACGGTGTCGCAGCGGCAACCGTTGTGATTCAAACCGAAGGGAATCAACTGACCGACTTCAACAAGCTCACCGAAACCGTCGAACTGATTGAAGAGCAAACAATTCATGGAAATTTTACGTAACCAGATGATAGCGCATTGCCTTAACGCCATGGCGGTCAAAATTCTGTGCTAATGTAAGACTTAAGGTCGCAGCGCCGCGCGCACGACCAAACCAAAGCCGTAAGGATACGAAGAGACTTCCGATGAACGATGCGCAAAAACCCGCTGCCGAGATTCATGATCAAACCCTACACCTGTTCGGTGAATGGCGCGTAACGCAGTTCCAAGCGGTTCGTGCAGAACTTGAAGCGCTCGACTCAGACTCGCTCGCTGCGATACAACAGTTAGAGACCCACGAACTCGACTCCATTGATAGCAGTGCAGCCCACGAATTGATGCAATTTATTGCACCTGAACGCATTCTCTCCATGGAAGCTGAGAACCAACCCGAGCATCACATGAAGTTGCTGCATGCGGTGGCCCGAGCGTTGCAAGGTAATGAACCTCCTGCGCCCCGTCCCTACCGTTTTGGTGATGGGATCGCTGCCTTAGGTAAGACCATCACGCAAAAAGCGACCCATCAAATCGAACAGACCAACCAACTGTTGAATTTTATTGGGTTGGTCTTGCTTCGTGCGCTCAAAATCATCGTGCTCCCTCATCGTTGGCGCGTCACCTCATTTTTTGTTCATGTTCATCAAAGTGGCCTGAATGCGATCCCAATTGTTGCGTTGCTGACTTTTTTAGTCGGGGCCGTGGTTGCTTTTCTCGGAGCAACCGTTCTAAGTGACTTTGGCGCAACCATTTATACCGTTGACTTAGTCGCTTATGCATTTATGCGTGAACTTGGCGTTTTATTGACCGCTATCTTACTCGCCGGGCGGACGGCCAGTTCGTATACGGCGCAAATCGGTGCGATGAAAGTGAATCAGGAAATCGATGCATTGCGGGTTCAAGGCCTCGATCCGATCGAACTTCTCGTAGTTCCTCGGCTTTTTACGTTGTTATTTATGCTTCCCCTTCTCACACTAGTCGCGATGGTCTCAGGAATCATAGGGGGGTTGGTTGTCGCGGTGTTTTCGCTTGATATTTCGGTGACGCAATTCTTTCGTATCGTACAGGAAGTGCCCATTCGACATCTTTGGGTTGGCTTAGTGAAAGCCCCCCTGTTTGCCGCTGTGATCGCGATCATTGGTTGTCTCGAGGGCTTTAAAGTAAAAGGTAATGCACGGTCCGTGGGCCAACATACAACATCCGCCGTCGTTCAAGCGATTTTTATCGTGATTCTGTTTGACGCCATCGCAGCCTTGTTTTTTATGGAAATGGGGTGGTAGCGAATGCGCGAATCGGTAATTGAAATACGGGGATTGCGGAATCAATTTGGTCATCATGTGGTTCATGATCAGCTGGATCTCACCCTACCCCGGGGTGAAATACTGGGAGTGGTGGGTGGCTCAGGTGCTGGGAAATCTGTTTTACTCCGGAGTATCGTTGGCCTCCAGAAACCTGCCTCAGGCCACATCGAAGTGCTCGGTATCGATGTTCAGAAAGCAAGCAGTCGCGAACGCCTAGCACTCGAGCGGCGCACGGGCGTTCTCTTTCAGTCAGGCGCGCTGTTTTCATCCATGACCGTCGTGGAAAACGTTGCCATGCCCCTTATTGAGCACGAGCATTTACGAAAGTCAGATGCCTTAGAGCTTGCGCGCATGAAGTTAGCGTTAGTCGGTCTTCCTGGACATGCAGGTGACCTCCAACCCGCTGAGCTATCCGGGGGGATGGTCAAGCGCGCCGCCCTTGCTCGCTCTTTGGCTCTTGAACCGGAACTACTTTTTCTCGATGAGCCGACAGCAGGGTTAGACCCGATTGGCGCTGCCGCTTTCGATGAGCTCATTGTCACGTTGCGTGATGCACTTGGGCTCACGGTATTCCTCGTGACCCACGATTTAGATACGCTGTATCAAGCGTGCGATCGAATCGCTGTGATTGGCGAGAAAAAAATATTAATTCATGACACCCTATCTCAGGTTGCGAGTTTCGACCATCCGTGGGTTCATGACTATTTTCATGGACCTCGGGGTCGTCAAGCCGCCGCAGTCGGGCAGCAACGGAGGAGTTTGTAACAATGGAAACACGCGCAAACTATATTTTTATTGGGCTTATTTCGTTGCTACTGCTATTTGGAAGCATAAGTGGCATTCTTTGGCTCAGCAAAAAGGGCGATCAAGGCAATATTGCCATCTATGATGTTCTTTTCCGTGAGGCTGTAACCGGTCTAAGTACGGGCAGTCCCGTACAATTCTCCGGTATTCGCGTGGGCGAAGTGGATCAGCTCAGTCTCGATCCTGATGATCCTCGCGTGGTTCGAGCACGCATCCATGTCGCCGCAAGTACCCCCGTTGATGCAAACACGCGTGCACGACTGACCCTATTGAATATCACAGGTGCAAGCGGTATTGAGCTTCAGCCGGGCCCAGTTCTGGCAGAAGCTCGGTTCCACGAACCGGGAATCCCCGTGATTGAAGCGGAGCCCTCCCCCTTCACAAGGCTTCGATTAAGCTCGGAGGAATTGCTTGTGAAATTAGGGACGTTTCTCGACAGTACCATTGCGCTTGTATCCGAGGAAAACACGCAAAAAATCTCCAATATTCTCGAGAATCTCGAACGCTTCAGCGAAAACATCAATACCAGTAGCGCTCAGTTTGATCAAACCCTTGAGGAGGTAAATCAGCTCCTCAACCAGTTTTCCGGCCTCGCCACTCGGGTTGAAGAACTATTAGACGATCAAGGCAGTGCAACCTTCGCGGATGTGCGCGTTGCCATGGCGCAGTTTGCAGAGCTCAGCGAACGCTTCAATTCCCTTTTAACGGATAATGAAGCAGCCATTCAGAGCGGCTTTGACGGTATAAATGATATTGGACCCGCAGTGAATGAACTGCGTCAAGCGCTCGCGGCGATGGGGATGATTTTGCAGCAAATCGACCAAAATCCTGCTGCTTACTTTTTCGGCCGAGAACAATTGAAGGAGATTAAAGAATGATAACAATTCCTCACCTCCGCGGATTCGTTACCGCCCTCTTAGGTTGCACTCTGCTCGTTGGCTGCACTGTGATTCCAAAAGCTGAGTCCGTCACGAGTTACCGGCTCACTCCAGCAAGCGTTTCAGAACCGGCTCAGTCGGATGAAATCGTGCGCAGCATCCGTATTCAACGGCCGAATGCGAGTGACCTGCTCACCGGCGATCGGATATTGCGAGTGGAGCAAGATGGAAGCTATGCAGCATATGCTGGGGTCCGGTGGAATAATACATTGCCGATATTATGGCGAGACTGGCTCCTGGATTCATTATGGCGTGACGCTCGCTTTGCTGAAGTGACAGCAGATGTTGATCAGGCACGAGTGCGCCACGTTGTGACCGGTACCCTACGCGCCATGCATATTGAGCAAGGATATGCGGTCGTCCGCTACGACGTCCAACTCATGCGACACGATACCCGGGCCATCACAAGTGAACAGAGTTTTTCAGCGCGCGTACCGCTTGAGGCATCGGGTGCGAGCAACGCAACCCGCGCCTTAGGAAATGCCGCAAATCAAGTCAACGCTGAAGTGCGCGACTGGTTACACCGCGAAATCTTAGCGTTGTAAGGGAGCCAACCGAAGTAGACAGTTATCGCATGTATTTCGCACGAATCAGAAATGAGTATGCAACCACAAAGGCTGTTTCTTGAAATCCTTTCAGGCCGGTTGCCTTAAATTCAATGGGCAATGGATTGCGCTTTAAAATCTCTTTTTGTTCGCTCCCCGAGAGAATGTAGGTGTCAACCGTCGGGATAAGCTGTAGCGCGGCCTCAATCTTAAAACCAACAGCGGCACCCGCAAATTTACCTTTTTGTGGCCGTTCTTTAATTGCGACAACATCCACTTTGTAGTCTTCGAAGAGCTTTTTCAAACCAAATTGAAATTTGCGCACAGACTCAGCATCCTGATCTTTACTGAGCTGAAAGCGTAGTTGCCGGCAGTCCGGAATCTCGAATAGATCCCCATCTAATTCCATCAAACAGATAATGGCCTCGTTGCTTTTAATTTCAACTCCACATACGCGCATTTTAAGCTCCTTGTCGCAATCCTCATATGGCGCGCATTACACCTTAGCAATGCCGCCCTTGCAAGTGATTATCTATCATAATGGTCGCTCAATTCACTTACAAAGCTAGCGATTCCGAGCGAACATGAGTAATCTTAGTGTCTGAAACATATAAAATTAAGGATTCTCTTTCGTGATGCGGCACCCGCTTTCTTGGTTTATTTATATTGGCTTATTTTGTTTCTCGCTCGCGTCGATTAACATCGCTCGAGCGCAGGATGAGGGCATGGAATATGAACAAACCCTTGCTCAACTAGAGCAACAGCTCGCCGAACTCCGTCAGAACAAAGCGGACCTTGATCAACAATATGAAAACCTTGCCGGCAGCCGGCTTCTTCATCGCGTCCTGTTGGAGCAGCGCGCGAGCTTACCACGGTTCACAATCACCGATCTAAACGATGTCTTAGCCGAACACCGATTAGCGCTTTTCTATCTGCAACGCCAGTTACGCCAAGCGGAAGAGGCCAACCTCCCCACGGAACAATTGCGCCTTGAAAAAGAACGTCTTGAGGCAACAATCGAGACGCTCGTGACGCTCATGGACACCCAGCGACAGTTGTCTGTAGCCACCCAAAACTTCGCTGCACAATTGGAAGAGTATCTTTTCTGGACTCCCAGTGAGCCGCCCATTAATCGAGATTGGTGGCTTGCACTGCCACAACGCACCGAACAACAACTCACACGGATCCAAAGTGCAACGAGCGCCATGCTGCGCAATGTATCCCTGCAATGGAATGGGTACGTGCTCTTTCTTCTCATCGCACTTGGGCTCCTCGCTTGGAAGCGCCCCTATTTCAAACGATCACTTAAAACCTATGAATCAGAGGTCAGAAACACGGAAACCCAAGCGTCGCCTTGGCTGGTCCCTATCGCGCTGACCAAAATGGCCTTGTATGTCCTTCCGGGCACTATCGCATTACTCGCTCTTGGTCAGTTCTTTCATTCACCCTCAGACGCGGAACATTTAAATCCCGGTGCTGCTTTTACCGCACTGGCGTTTGCGTGGTTTATGTTGAGCTTCCTGCATAAACTGACAAATCCAAACGGCTTTGCACATCACTACTTTAATTGGCCGAAAGAAACCTGCGCCCGCTTACGTAAATTTCTTTGGCTTTTGGGCTGTATGTTGTTACCGCTCACATTCGTTTTAGCATTCGCCATTCAACAAACCACCCTGTATGCGGAAGATGTGCTTGGAAGTCTATCGCTGCTTCTTGCGAGTCTTTATTTACTCGGGATTATTATTTGGTTGTTTGTGAAGCTCCCTCCGCTTTACGCATCCTTGTATGTCCACCGAGCCATTGCCGGGGCATTCCTCATTCTACCAATCAGTCTGATGTTGATGGTGTTCAATGGTTATTACTACACCGCGTTAAAGCTGAGTGGTTATTACCTTGCAACCTTTTATGTGCTCTCTGCGTGGGTGATCCTCGAAGCCAGTATTCATCGTTCCATTCAACTGTCCACTGAGCGATTGCGAGTACAGCAGGCAGACGAAAGAGCGCGCGCCTTGGCTGAGCTTGAAGCGGCAGGTGATACGGAGCAAAGCAAGGAGATCCCTGAACCCGAAGTGGATCCTGAACAAGCATATCAGCAAGCAATTCGGCTTGGACGCTTTGTCTTACTGGTGGTGTTTACCTTTGTACTCTTTACCGTTTGGTCCGATGCGACCGTCGCACTGCAGTATCTAGATACTCAATTTATCTGGCAACCGTCCGATGATGTGGGCGTCTTCCCGGTCAGCTTAGGGGCACTCCTCACCGCAGCCTTTATTACCATTGTCAGTGTGATTCTGGTTCGTAATCTTCCCGGTCTATTGGAAATGCTCGTTCTTTCGCGACTCAACCTAGAAATGGGCACGTCATATGCGGTTACCTCCCTTCTAAATTACGTTTTGGTGGGGATTGCAGTGGTCGCTATCTTCGGCACCCTGGGGATGCAATGGAGTCAACTTCAATGGTTAGCTGCCGGTCTTACCGTTGGCCTAGGCTTCGGTCTGCAAGCCATTTTTGCCAACTTTGTGTCGGGACTAATTCTTTTCTTCGAGCGCCCAGTTCGGGTCGGTGATATCGTCACCCTCGATAATCTCTCGGGTCGAGTGAGCAAAATTCGCATCCGTGCCACAGTCATCACTGATTTTGACCGGCGCGATATCGTCGTTCCGAACCAAAACTTTATCACCAGTAAGTTCGTCAATTGGTCACTCAGCAACACAGTGACACGAATTACCATTAAAGTGGGTGTGGCATATGGTTCAAACTTGGAAAAGACGCGGGAGATTTTGCTCGATATTGCAGACAAGGAGTCCCGCATCCAAAAAGATCCGCCACCACAAGCGCTATTTTTAAGTTTTGGCGAAAGTACGCTCGATCATGAGCTCCGCGTGCATGTGGGTGCTTTAAAAGACCGTAATCCGACGATTGACGCGGTGAACCGTGAAATTGATCGGCGCTTCAGGGAGGCAGGAATCGAGATCGCATTTAATCAGATCGATGTTCACTTCCGCAATGAACTGGGTATCGAGAAACTGATTGAGCGAAGAGAACCACCCCAGGGCTCACCGCAAAAATCCGACTAACACGAAGCAAAGACGCCGAGGTTAGCCTGGCGTTTGATACTTCGGCATGACGCCGCGAACACGCTGAACATAGTTACGTGTTTCGGCAAAAGGGTGGCGCTGGATTAGTCGCTGATAGACTTGTTCTGGGGTTAAACGGTTGATTTCCTGCAAGGCTTGGTCTTGGGTGCTGCCAAAGGTTCGAAAGACAGCGCCCATTCCGCCATTATAAGCCGCGATTTTAGCCCATGTTCGGCTTTGGGGGTGGGTAATGCGGTTAAGGTAAATCTGGTCCAGAAGGTGCAAATAACCTGTACCGATGTCGACATTAAAGTCAGGTACAAACAACTGTTCACGGGTTGGCTCCCCACTTTGCCCTTTGATTCGCTCAAACACATCACGACCCGCAGTACTGGGTACCACTTGCATTAATCCAAGCGCGTTGGCTGGGCTGACGGCATACGGATTAAACGCGCTCTCAATTTCAATCACGGAGTATACAAGGCTCGGCGCAATGTCATACGCACGACTATGGCGCAGAACCGAGTCTGAGAATTGCAGTTGACGTAAGTGTAAGTGATTATCAACGAGATCGACCCGGACCGAATGTATGTTCCGACCTTCTGAGGTTCGCGTTTGCAGATGATTATTCGTCAGAAACGCGGCAAATCGCTCCGCACGCCACATGTAGCGGATGGCTTCGCCATCGTGATCCAACACTTGCTCATACAAGAAAGGTTCATCACCGAGCTCAGGCTCGACATCTGTAAAAATATCTTCAACCGTGATGTTTTTGGGCGTAAGCAGCGTTAATACAACGGCTTGCTGAAGCTGTTCAATCGGGTTTGCTTCATCGATGGTTTCGACCTGCAAGTATCCGCGTTCGAAGTCAATAATGGCGCGTGCTTGATATGCATTTGAGTATTTAACGAAGCGCTTTTCAGATGGAACCTCGCTCTCATCTTCACCCCAAACTTCTTCGATCACAACGCTCAAGAGCTCTAATAGTTCCCGTAACGTTGAAATGTTCCGAATGCCCTCGAGACCGCCATACGGCTCAAGATGTTCATCGAGAATGATACGCGCATACTCACGGGCCTGAGTTCGCTCAGCAATCGTGCGCAGATCCTCACTCGAGAGAGAGCAACTCGTTAAACCAAACGTGGCCAACAAAACGGCGGGTAGAAGCCCAATTCGTGCACTTTTCGAATAAAAACTTGGCGTATTAATTCTCAAGGTTGTTTCCATTTTTAACCCAAGCCATTGAATGGCTCTAAGTGTAAGAGAAAACCCCGATGATCTCGAATGAAGTAAAGAAAATAACGGGTAAAAATTGAGTGCTCAATTAACGCAATGAAATGGACAGATTGCTCGCGGCATCAAGCGTTACTGTATAAGAAACCGGCAGCGCAGCGTCCCGCGGAGTGCGTACAACAGCAAGGCAAAGCAGCTCCTTTTCCACATAGTTCTTGCGGATCTGGCGTGGGTTTTCAAGTTGTATCTCGCGAGCTTGGCTTTGCGCAAGGGACAGGAGATCAGACTCACTCTCCGCAAGCGTTTCATTGCCCAGATACTCTTCGAATAATTGTGCAGTGAAGCGCGACTGACTCTCCGAAATAACCAATTCGTGAACTTCTGCACTCCCGCAGTTAAAACGCGCGTCCCCGCAACCCATCATCAAGAACGCCACACCAAAGGCGGTTATGCGCTGGGCGAAAGCCTTGCCTGTTTGTTGCGTCATCGCGAAGCTCCTCACATGGTTATTTTTGCGGCATTTTATTGCAGATAGTGCCCGCTCTAAAGTTAAAACCTGTTATATTTTTGTTGTTATACAGTAAGATAATGATTCTTATGGAGATATAATGTAATCCTCACTATTACATAAAGTTACATCAAGACGGATTTGCCATCTCGACACGGGCCGAAGCACTCTAATTTAGAGATAAGCTGACCCCGTAATTACTGAAAATGTCACAAAAATCTGCTACTTTGACGCGATATTTTGAACAGTGGACATGCGAATATGAAAAACCCAATCCTTGTTGGGGGTATGAGCTCCTTGTGCTTGCTTATTGCAGCGTGCAGCCCCAATAACGAAAGCACTAGCCCTGCCGTCTCCGAAGAAACCAGTCAACCGAGAGCCATCCTCATTAGCATTGATTCTGCCAATGAGCGTATCATGCGCGATTCACTCACCCGCGAGCAGGTGCCGTCGTTTTACGAGGTGTTTGAGCAAGGCGCGTGTACCAACGGAGTACAAGCTGCATTTCCGTCTCTGACCGCGGCAGGTCATGCGGCACTGTGGACCGGAACCTACGGAAATATAAACAACATTTCTGGCAATAACTTACATCCACTGCCGCGCGACCAGCATACGGTTTTGGCCTCCGCATCGGGATACAGTCCAGATAACTCAAGTGCGGAGCCCATCTGGATTAGCGCAGGATTTGCCGGTCTAAAGGCAGGTGGCCACCATGTAACCCAGGCGCCAGGAGTTCCCGGCTTCCCCTCAGCCGTTGGTGAGCGCACACCAGAAAACGAAGCGGCACGACAGCGCGTTATCGAAGGGTACTCGAAAGAGAACGTGGTGGTAATGAATGGGTACAATGATCAAATCCAAAGCGACGCCATGCTCCGTGCAGCGGACGTCAGCTGGGAAAATCAACCAACATGGGCAAACCTAGAGCAACTCAATTCAGAGCGATCGCCGCAGTTTTTCTCGTTTTCAAACAATGCCGGTCAATTTTACGGTGTGGTGTTCGGAAATGATGCCTATGACCACGTGGCTGTAAATACTGCACCGGATGTAAACGGTGCGACCATCGCTTACGCGGCAGAGGTTGAACGTTCGCCTTTTGCAAACCGCCCTCTCGCTCGGCATTTCTCGGATCCACTTCGTGTTGAACATGAGCGCGGGGCTGTGTTTTTGCGGCTTCGGCTATTTGAGGTTGCCGAAGACGGACGTGACTTTATGCTATTCCATCCGCCCATGCATGTCATTGAAGTCAACCATGCGGATGCGCGTATTGCATACGAGAACTACGTGCAAGGCTGGTTTGGTAATTCAGCGACACGCATGTACTCCCGTGGCGAGTTTGGTGCGCCCTTCTACGATGGCGGTGATGGGCTTGCAGAAGCTCGCTACATGGAAACCGCGGAACTCGAAACCAAATTATTTAATCGCGGGTCCCAGTGGTTCTGGGACGAGCTCGGTGTTGAGTTGCTCGTCGATTACTTCCCGCTTGGCGACTCAATTGATCACACGATCAAAGCCTTTACCTACGAAGGCTATCCAGGTTTCAATGCCGATTATGCAGAGCAAGCCCATGCGCTGCGTGGGGCCGTCTGGGAGCTTGTTGATCACCGGTTACGTCATTTAATGAACCTTGCTCAGCAAGATAATGCAGCAGTTTTTGTTGTTGGTGACCACGGTATGCGGACAAGTTGGCGTGAATTCCGGCCCAATGTATTGTTACAACAAGCAGGTCTTCAGTATCTCGACAATAATGGCATGATCGATCTCAGCCGAAGTAAGGCCGCCTCGAATACAGGGAATTGGATCACGGTTAATACCACCGACTTCCGAGGCGGCACCGTCGCGCCCGAAGACAAAGATGCGGTCATTGCTGAAATCGTGACTGCCCTCGAAAGTCTCGTCGATGAAAATGGCAATCGCGTGCTTGAGCGCGTCTATGTAGCAAGTGAACATCCAGAACTTGGGATTGGCGGCCCGGCAGGTGGCGACGTCTATTGGGCTGAAGCGCATGGTTTTCGCAGCGGACGCGCCCATCGCGCTGACGGCGCAATTGGCTCCATTCGCTTGTGGGCAACCCACTCCCATGCGTCTACTGAACCACTGATGCAAACCGTAACCTGTGCATGGGGTGGTGGCTTTGAAGCAAATAGAATCCCCATGAGCCGACAGATTGATGTCGCACCGACCGTCGCAGAATATCTTGGGGTCCCCGCTCCTGCACAATCCGTCGGAACGTCATTACTGGATGCGTTGAAAACAATCAACGAGTAAACGACTACTGCATCAAACTGAGGAGGCCAGCAAATGCTGGCCTTCTTTATGAAGCCTTTGTGTCCGATGCTTCGATGTCGTCGAGTTCTTGTTCCAGACGACGACTTTCATCCGCCCGTGGCTTGCTAAATCGCGCGAGTGCGAGGTAAAGCACCGGTGTTAAATATAACGTGAATAAAACCGCGATCCCCAAACCTCCAAAGACGACCCAGCCAATCGCGTTACGTGCCTCCGCACCGGCGCCGGTTGATAGAATCAACGGCAGTGTACCAAGTAGTGTCGATACTAACGTCATGGTGATTGGGCGAACACGAATTTCAGCTGCTTCGGAAACCGCCTCATACACCGACCGTCCCTGATCTCTCAGTTGATTTGCAAACTCGACCAATAGAATGGAGTTCTTGGCTATCAAACCAATCAACATCACTAAGCCTATTTGCGAATAAATATTGAGCGATGTGCCGGTCAGGAAAAGCGCGAACATCGCTGCAGCCAAGCCAAAAGGCACGGTAATCATCACGACGACCGCACTATTGACGCTCTCAAACTGGGCCGCTAGGACTAAGAACACGATTATCAAAGCAAATACAAAGGTAATCAGGACATCCTGAGATGCCTCTTCAAATGCTTCTGCTTCTCCTAGCAATACAAGACTCGAATTCGATGGGAGCTCTGCTTGAGCGAGCGCTCTAAGACGCGAAACCGCATCTCCGAGTGAGATTGTATCTGGGAGATCCATATCCAATTCAATGGCTCGTCGTTGAGCATGCCGCTCAAGCTCTGCAGCGACGCCTTCCTCTTGGATGGATACCAACGCAGACAGCGGAATTAGTTCACCATCACGTGAATTTACATAAAGGTTGGTCAACCCCGAGGGGTCACGCACCAAGGAACGTTCGGCTTGCAAGATAATCGGAATGGCTTGATCCGCGACGTTTAAATCCACCAGCTCATCACCATTAATAGCAACCCGCAGGGTTGCCGCTACACTGGAAAGTGGCACATCCAATGATTCAGCTTGAACCCGATCAATATTGACGCGCATCTGCGGTTGCGAGGGGTTGTATGAGATTGACGGTGTCCCTAATTCTGGGATCTCACGTTCAATAGCCGCAGCAAAATCTCGGGCGACTTGATAAATCTCAGCGTAATCATCCCCCGTAATAGCAACCTCTATCCCACCTCCGGCGCCTCGTAGATTGAGGCTATTTGCACCGGCTGCACGACCTGGCGCGCCTGGAACCGACGCCAGTGGTTCACGAATTTCAGCCAGAATATCTTGCTGTGAGCGTTCCCGTTCACCCCATGGCACCAAGGGCACCACGACAAACACTCGGTTCGGATCCCACTGGCCGACAATTGTCAAAATACGCGCGACATCGCCGTCCTCAACATACGGGAGCAAAATATCTTCAATACGTTGCGCTTGCCGGTCCATAAATGGCAAGCCGACCCCATCCGGACCCTCAGCAAAGATACGAATTCGCCCACGATCTTCCGGCGGAAGTAACTCCGAATTTAGCTGTTGGTACGTAAAGAACGCCGCACCGGCGGCAATCAACGAGGCGATAATTACCCACAGTGCATGTTTAAGGGCAAAACTAAGCGAGCGAATGTAGCCATCTCGAAGTGCGGTTCCGAATTTGCTTATTGTGGACGTACGCGAACCACCCAACGGTAATCGCGCGGCAAAAGCCGGAACCAAAGACAACGCAACAAAAGACGAAATCATCACGGCAACTGCGAGGACACCACCAAATTCCCGAAATAATCGCCCTGCGGTTGATGGTAAAAAGGCAATGGGAACAAATACGGCGACAAGAACAGCGGTTGTGGCAACGACCGCAAAAAATACTTCTCGCGTTCCAACCACAGCCGCCGCACGAGCGCCCATGCCCTGCGCTCGACGACGCTGAATATTCTCAGTCACCACGATCGCATCATCCACGATCAGACCCGTTGCAAGCACCAATGCAAGCAGCGTCAGGATGTTAATCGAAAAGCCCAGTATCCAGAGCGCAGCAAGCGAGCCAATCAATGAAACTGGAATGGCGAGCGCGGGAATAATCGTCGGACGAAAAGCGCCAATAAATAACCAAAGCGTCGAAACGACCAAAATAACCGTAAACGTCAGACTAAAAAGAACTTCACGAATGGAATCTCGAATAAATTCAGCATCATCCGCCATGAGGCGAACGTCCATTTCGGGAAAGCGCTCATCGAGAGAACCGAGCAGTCGCTGCACTTCATTGGAGATTTCAATTGCATTTGAGCTCGCTTGGCGAATTACGGCAAGTCCAAGCACGGGCGAACCGTCAAGCCGAACAAAGTTGCGGGCATCTGCTGGACCGAAATACACATTGGCAATGTCCCCAATCGTGATATTGTCCCGTATCACAATGGCCGCGACTTGCTCTGCATTGACAGAGGTCGCATCGGCTCGGACGATCAGCTGCTGATCACTGGAGCGAATGCTGCCTGCAGGCACATCGAATGGAGCATCGCGAAGGGTCTCAGAGACTTCGCTAATGGTGAGCCCAAACCCCGCCATACGCATGGGATCTAACATGACCCGGAGCACTCGCTGACGATCACCATTCACGGTAACATCCGCCACGCCGGGGATATTCAAAAGCAGTGGTATTAAATCTGTGTCCACCCGTTCACTCAGGGTTTCAAGATCAAGACGTTCACTTGCAACCGTTAACCGAACGACCGGATCGGCATTGTTATCTGCCTTAATCACTGCGAGACGTTCTACATTTGGTGGGAGATCTCGTTCTACTTGTGCGATGGCCTCCCGAATGTCATTCGCAGCCGCATCAAGGTCCGCTCCAGGCCTAAACTGCACAACAATCCGCGTGCTGTCTTCCTCACTAGAGCCATAGATAGATTGAACGCCATTAACCCGCGCAATCGCTCCCTCGAGTAAACGTGTTACTTCCGTATCAACAGTCTCCGGTGCAGCACCTGGAAATTGCGCGGTCACTGTCACAATCGGACGGTCAACATCGGGAAGCTCTCGTACTTCAACGCCGTTGAGCGCCGCGAGCCCCGCGATAATAATCAGTAAATTTAAAACGACAATAAGGACCGGTCGGCGAATACTCAGTGAAGGAAGGTCTGCTTGTGATCCGGTAAATTTCATTGGGCGAACTCCGAATCATCGGTAAAGCGCAACCGCATGTCCGCTCGGAGACTTTGCACCCCCTCCACGATCAACGTTTCATTCTCTCCAAAATCGCCGGCAACGAGCACGCGTCCGGACCGACGTTGGCGAACTTCCACATCGACCCGTGTTGCATAATAGGCTTCCCCCTCCTGGCGGACGACCCAAACGAAAGCCTCGGTCGCTCCCCACATGAGTGCAGCTTCAGGAATCACTGCATACTCGGCGCCACGTGCACTCATTTGCACTCGGAAACTCATACCAGGGCGAAATGTGTCGTCCTCGTTTTCGAGGAGCGCACGCACCCGAACCATACGACTGCGCTCATCCACTCGCGAATCAATCTCAACGATCGTTGCTTCGAGCCCATTCGACGCCCGTTGCCATGGAACCACACGAACTTCTGGATTCGACTGCAGAATATGAAGCGCTGATTCAGGCACGCGAAAATCAATAAAGAGCGAACTGCGATCATCAATAGTGGTTACGCGCATTTGCTCGGTCACCCGATCCCCCGGCTCCACATCGGTAATTCCCACCACCCCGCGAAACGGCGCTTCAACGCGGCGGTCTTGCCACTCGATTTCTGCCTGCTGAAGTTCAACACGACGCAGTTCAAGTTGCGTCTCTGCATCATCCAAGTCACTTTGTGGAATGGATCCTTGCTCCCGTGAGAGTCGTAAGCGCTCGTAACTCCGTTCTGCATCCGCAAGTTCGATGCGTGCCCGCGCTCGATTGACCGTTTGACGGCGGTCATCCAGACGAAGAAGTAAGGCACCTTCTTCGACCCAAGTCCCCGGCTGAATATTCACTTCACGGGCAAAATCGGAAGCGCTTGGAAAAAGCTCCACAGAGCGCACCGCTCGGGCACTCCCCACAACATCCACCCGCTGCTCCTCTTGCTCGAAGGTCAGCGGTTTTACAAGCACGAGTGTTCCCTCTTCCGCATCAGCCTTTAAGGGCAGAAAAAGCACCGCAAGCGAGAGAAACAGAAAAATACCAATGCGCGCTCGAGAATATTGGATTGCGTTTAAAATATTTGAAGCCACGGAGCACCTTATCGATTTCGTATTCAATAGGTATACGCCCAAGGTTAGGAGATGATCACTTTTTACGGATTCTTTACGGGATAGCACCCTCAGTCATTTGACCGGCATCAAGGACATGCACGAATCCGCTGCTTATACTATGTCGCACGCAACACAACAGGAGTCCTTCATGCATTGCGCATCAGTCCGAGAAGCTCTAGAAATCATTGAAAATCATGATGTGATTTGGTGTCACTCAATGGCCGCAACTCCTTCGCTCCTACTCGAAGGGCTTGCTGAATTTGCCTATGAACGCCAGGGCCTGACTCTGTTACAGCTCCATACTGAAGGTTCCGAATGCCTAGATTCAGCATCCCTTGCGCCACATATTCGACAACGCGCCTTTTTTGTCGGTCGTGCTACGCGCGGAGCTGTGAGCCGAGGATATGCCGACTATGTGCCGGTTTTTCTCTCAGAGATTCCGAAACTGTTCCGAAGCGGCGTCCAACCCGTTGACGTTGCATTGATTCAAGTATCTGCGCCAGATATGCACGGTTGGTGTAGCCTCGGTGTTTCAGTGGAAGCAACGCGTGCGGCTGTGCAAATGGCGAAAAAGGTTATCGCCTGGATCAATCCTGCAATGCCACGAACCCATGGCGACGCCATGATTCATCTGGATGAGATTGACCGTTACGTACATTTCAGTCAATCGCTTCCCGATCATAAAGCGCCGCAACAAAATGAGGTCACTCGGCGAATCGGTGAACACGTAGCGAGCCTCATTCGTGATCGTGATTGTTTGCAAATGGGAATCGGTGCAATCCCCGATGCGACGCTCGGTTGTCTTGGGACGCACAAAGACCTCGGAATTCATACGGAAATGTTCTCAGATGGTATTCTTCCCCTCGTGGAGTCCGGCGTCATCACCAACGCATTTAAGAAAAAACATCGAGGCAGAATTGTTACAACCTTTGCGATGGGCTCGCCACGACTCTACGCTTTTATAAACGACAATCCTTCCGTGGCATTTCTTGATGTGGAATACACCAACGACACGTCAGTGATCCGTCAAAATCCTCAAACCGTCTCGATTAACAGTGCACTGCAAATTGACTTGAGTGGTCAGGTCTGCGCTGATTCAATCGGGACTCAAATTTACTCAGGCGTGGGTGGGCAAATGGACTTTGTTCGCAGCGCCGCACTCTCCGAAGGGGGACGATCGATTATCGCACTCCCGTCGACCGCAGCCAAAGGTACGTGTTCACGAATTGCCTCAGTATTGAGTCCGGGAGCCGGTGTTGTCACCACACGAGCACACGTTCATTATGTGGTTACCGAACATGGGATCGCCGATTTACGCGCAAAATCAATGCAAGAGCGCGCACGAGCCCTCATAGCGATCGCTGCGCCTGAGTTTCAAGAAGATCTGGCGCGCGCGGCGCGTGATACGTGGAAGCTGTCTGTCTAAATCAACTCAGTGTGAGCGAGTCGTTTGATTGACTGCGTTCGAGATGATTTCTACGGAAGCCCCGTAGCGCGCATGTTCAGGCGCGAGCATTTGCGCGATCTCAGCCGCGAGTAATGCCTCCTCGCCTCGATTTTGTCGAACCAGTGCCCAGGCTAAATTAAAGAATATCGCCGGCTCTTCTGCAGCTATTTCGGAAGCCTTGTAATAATAGAATTCAGCTTCACTAAAGCGCCCTTGCTGAAAGGCAATATTACCCAATCCAAACGGAGCCATGTATTCTGAGGGCCAACGCTCCATCGCCAACCGATAACTCGCTTCGGCGAGCTCAAACCGTCCTTGTTGTTCTTGCGCGGCAATCGCGGCGAAATAACGAATGGGTTCTGCTGTGGCTGGCAACTCACCCAGCGCTGGAACCACCATCGCCCAGTAATTCCCGCCGCGCCAACTGTGCTCAAACGCACGTAACGACATGGTTTCACGCTCTGTTGTTCCTGATCGCAAAATCACTTCGTTGCGTCTGGGGTTATAGCCAATAACCACTGCGTAATGCCAAATCGGCCACCGAGCAAAACCTAAATTTTGCAAAACCAAAACCGGGTTCCCCGCCTCAACCTCTTTAAATAGATCCGCCAATTGCGGGCGAATCACATAAGGGATCCGCTCAGCTCGTCGAGCCGCGCCCAGTAGCTCTGATTGCAGACTGCCCTCACGTTCCGGTAGATACACTTGGGGCTTTAGTGTTTCGGGGGTCGCATCATCCACACCGGCCACATTTAAGACCGTCGCTAATGCCGCGGGACCACACTGAAATTCATCTTGTGGGTAAAAAGGCGTGTTTGTCAGCTCTACATCACTAAGGGTTTGCGAATCCAGATAACGGTACTGCATGGGAGTGGAGCTGCAGCCAATGAGGAAAATCAGAAGACAAGATAAAAGAAGTTTTTGCAGCGCGTCGGGCCACTTCGTCATAAAACCGCCTAAAGAAGGTATTCAAACAGGAAGATATGCCCGCCGAATGGCGGGCACAACGCGCTCTACTTACCGGAAAAAAACAAGCCAAATAATAATAGCCACAAGAATAACCGTGGTACTCACACTAATTCCAGCACCCGCTGGCATTTGATCAATACCGGCTGTTAATTCCATGACCTCTTCGTCCGTCATAGCGGCCACTCGATCCAAGGCTTCTTGGGGATCGACACCAAACCGAACAAGTTGCTCTTGCACGTCATCCCGCATGAGCTGCTCACTCAGTTGTGCACGATTCAAACCTGACTGCTGCTCTGCCACAACTTCATGGGTTGCTACAATGTCCGCCTGCGCTTGAGGAATAACTGCAGGATTCAACACGAAGCTACCTAAGACCAATGACGTTCCAATAACAAGTGATTTTTTCATGACAGATCTCCATGTTAGATGTCACTTATAAACGTAGACTATCCAATCGGAAATGTCTGGGAATTACAGGTAATTATTTTGAAAAAGTCTTGAAAAACCATTAATTACAAGCGAATTTCGCCCTTTTCGATCTGCTCAAGAAGTTCTGAATTCAATGGCTCGTAGCCTCGCTCTGAATTTACCAGGACATAAACAGACTCCCCCTGTTCCCAAACACGATAGCCAAGTTTCTTAAGTTCTGATTTCTTGATCTTAAGTGTGGTGGTGGTTTCGTGATATCCCTCCTGAATACGAACGAAAATCGGCACCGCATAATCGGGTAACTTAGCCCGCAAATAACGATAGAACCGGGCTCCATCAAACGATAAATTTTCCCGCAAACATACCGAAGCCATTCCCGCGCGCCCTTCGGTATGCGGAACGGCAACGCCATACACGACCGCCTCCGACACATCTGGATTGGATTGAATTTCTGCCTCGACTTGGGTGGTTGCCACATTTTCCGATTTCCACCGGAAGGTATCCCCAACCCGGTCAATAAACGCGATGTGACGGAACCCTTGATCACGCACAAGATCGCCGGTATTAAACCAACAATCCCCCGTCCGAAACACATTCTTCAACACTTTGGCCTGGCTTGCTGCTTCGTTGTTTGTGTAACCATCAAAAGGTGTTGTGTTGGTGACTTCTGCGAGCAAGAGACCCACTTCCCCTTTTTTTACTCGCTGCATCCGTCCTTTGGAATTCACTACCGGTTGGTCCTGTTCGACATCATATTGGACAATCGCAAAGGTCATCGGCGAAAACCCTACGGTGCGCTTTAGATTAAAGACATTTACAAATCCAATGTTCCCTTCGCTCGCACCATACAATTCATAAATCTCGGGTATCTTGAAACGCGTTTGAAATTGATCCCAAATTTCACTGCGCAAGCCGTTTCCGAGGACCGCTCGAATTTGATGATGCGTCTCCCCATTTTGCTCTTCTTGATTTAAAAGGTATCGACACAGTTCACCAATGTACACAAAGGTCGTCGCCGTGTGCTGTGATATATCATGCCAAAACTGTCGCGCACTGAACTTACGCGCAAGCGCCAGAGAGGATTGGGTCATGATGACTGAGCTCAACGAGGCGGACAATGCAGTATTGTGATAGAGGGGCAGACAGCAATAATGAATATCATTTGCGCGCAGCCCGAGTGCCATACGCCCGAAGCCGACCCCGGCTTTCATCCAGCGCAAATGGGTCATCGCAGCAGACTTCGGAAGCCCCGTTGTGCCCGAAGTAAACACGTAGAAACTTGTGTCTCCTAAAGTAACCTGAGACGTTGTGACTGGGTTTTCTTCTGATGCCTCGCGGGCACGCTCCATCAGGTCTGGGAGCGCTGTTTCCCCCGCGACACGCCCATAACGAAAACATGGCATGGTTTCTGTCAACCCCGAATTGTGTTCACGAAGGCTCAAGAACGCAGACTCACCACCTTCACCGATGATCATCATTTTGGGCTGAATAATATCGAGGCTATGCACGAGTACCCCAGCACGCTGTTTATGATTCATCATTCCAGCGACTGCTCCGAGTTTATTCACCGCGAATACAGCAATGAGCAATGCGGGAGCGTTCTCAAATAACAACGCCACACAATCGCCTTTCTTGACGCCGATCGCAGCAAGCGTATGTGCAAGTTGGTTAACCTGTTGGTTAAAGCGCTTGTAGGTTATTTGTTCCGACTCGAAACGCAAAAATATTCGGTTAGGACACGTTCGTGCAGCATTTTCTAGGAACAGCCCTGTTGAGCCTATATCGCTGCGTTGAGCGGTTTTTAAAAGACGATTTGCACGAAGAAATGCTGGGATCCGCGGGGCAAATCGCACCAAAGCGCGGAATAGCTCTGAAAAGCGATGAGTATGATGATTTGTCTGCATATTTTTATTATTTTTAGTCATAAATACACAGCAAGAATTAGCATAAAAAAGGCGCTCTTGCGAGCGCCTTTGTCACCTCAGTGGCGAAATATAATTAGAGCAAATCAAAGCGATCTGCGTTCATCACTTTAGTCCAAGCCGCGATGAAGTCTTTCACAAACTTCTCTTTCGCATCGTCTTGTGCATAGACTTCAGCAATCGCACGCAACTGTGAATTGGCACCAAATACCAAATCAGCGCGCGTTGCCGTCCATTTCACTTGACCACTTGACCGTTCAACACCCTCAAACTCCTCAGCGTCTTTCGATGTTGGACGCCATTCATAATCCATTGACGTCAAGTTCACGAAGAAATCGTTTGTCAGCTGGCCGACGCGATTGGTAAAGACACCATGTTTGTTGCCTTTGTAGTTCGCGCCAAGCGCACGCATACCACCCACCAATACTGTCATCTCAGGTGCAGTGAGCGTCAGTAACTGAGCACGGTCCAGCAACAACTCTTCCGTCGCAACTGAATACTTCTGCTTTAAGTAGTTGCGGAAACCGTCTGCGTACGGCTCAAGTACTTCGAACGACTCAACGTCCGTTTGCTCATCGGTTGCATCGGTTCGTCCAGGAGCAAAAGGTACTTTTACATCGAAACCAGCATCTTTCGCTGCTTTCTCAACCGCTGCAACACCACCTAACACGATCAGGTCTGCAAGGGAGATCCGTGTATTCCCTTTCTGTGCTGAGTTGAAGTCGCGTTGAATACCTTCATAGGTCGCCAAAACTTTCTTCAATTGTGCAGGGTTATTGGCTTCCCAATCTTTCTGAGGCGCCAAACGGATTCGCGCGCCGTTTGCGCCACCCCGGTTGTCCGAACCGCGGAAGGTAGAAGCCGAAGACCAAGCAGTGAAGACAAGCTCTTGAACACTCAAACCAGAGCCTAGAATAGTCTTCTTCAGCTCCGCGACTTGAGAATCGCTGACCAACTCATGATCCACTTCTGGAACTGGATCTTGCCAAATGAGATCTTCTTCTGGCACTTCAGGACCCAGATACCGCGATTTCGGCCCCATATCCCGATGCGTCAGCTTGAACCAAGCGCGGGCAAATGCATCTGCAAACTCTTCTGGATTCTTATGAAAATGCTCAGAAATCTTGCGATACTCTGGATCTTCCTTCATCGCCATATCGGCCGTCGTCATCATGATGCCAACTTTTTTCGATGCATCCTCTGCATCCGGCGCTTGGTGCTCAGGGCGGATATTTTTTGGCTTCCATTGATGCTTACCTGCTGGACTCTTCGTGAGTTCCCACTCGTAGCCGAGCAATACATCGAAGTACGTCATATCCCACTGAACAGGCGTTGGCGTCCACGCACCTTCAATACCGGACGTGATCGTGTCACTTCCTTTACCACTCTTGAAAGAGCTCTTCCAACCGAAACCTTGCTGCTCGATCGGAGCACCTTCAGGGTCCGCACCAAGATGAGACTCCAGGCCTGCACCGTGCGCTTTACCGAACGTATGTCCGCCAGCAGTCAAAGCAACCGTCTCATAATCGTTCATCGCCATCCGTTTGAAGGTTTCACGAATATCACGACCTGAAGCCACCGGGTCTGGATTTGCATCTGGGCCTTCTGGATTTACGTAAATCAAGCCCATTTGCACTGCGGCAAGTGGATGCTCTAGCTCGCGGTCGCCGGTGTAGC
>NZ_PIPM01000010.1 GCF_003987175.1 Aliidiomarina sanyensis
AGAAGTGAAACATGTCAGCGCCGATGGTAGTGTGGGGCCTCCCCATGTGAGAGTAGGACACCGCCAGGCATCCAAATAAAATAGCCCTTCGCGAAAGCGAGGGGCTTTTTTATTTGTTTCACATCTGAGTGTCCTACTCTCGAGTAGGGCGGAGCAGGTTCTTGGTGAAGCCAACAGTTTGGCTTCACCCTGCGTAGCGGGGCGAGCTCTGCGAGTCCCTGGCAAACTGCCAGGCATCCAAATAAAATAGCCCTTCGCGAAAGCGAGGGGCTTTTTTATTTGTTTCACATCTGAGTGTCCTACCGTAGCCAACGCACGTTCCGTAACGGTGCGTTGGGCCAGACCTTCCAAAGCCCCGTTATGGACCATGCGTTGGTTACATCAATGCAATGCATAAGTCTTGGTGGTGTATTTAATTACGCTCCCAACGCGGTGCGTTGGTTACATCAATTCAATACATAAGTCTTGGTGGTGTATTTAATTACGCTCCCAACGCGGTGCGTTGGTTACATCAATTCAATACATAAGTCTTGGTGGTGTATTCAATTGCGCCCCCAACGCGGTGCGTTGGCTACGTCAATGCAATGCATAAGTCTTGGTGGTGTATTTAATTACGCTCCCAACGCGGTGCGTTGGCTACGTCAATTCAATACATAAGTCTTGGTGGTGTATTTAATTACGTCCCAACGCGGTGCGTTGGCTACGTCAATTCAATACATAAGTCTTGGTGGTGTATTTAATTGCGCCCCAACGCGGTGCGTTGGCTACGTGATACTTGGCTCCCAACGCGGTGCGTTGGCTACGTCACTTCATGTGAATGCGTTGGGTGCATGAAAAATACGGGGTTAGAAGTTATAACTTGTAGCGTTTTGATATTGGGACGGGAGCAGAGAAGTGGTAATGTTTTTCCAATAATAAATGAAAAAGGGAAAACATATGAAACGAACGTCACTCTCGCTCGCTTTAGCTTCTGTGTTTGCTGTTCCCATGACCGGCTTTGCGCAAAGTGGAAGCACAGGGGAATCGGAAGTTAGCACAGCGGATCGCATCCAAGTGATTGGCTCTCGATTGAGTTTGCGAACCGCTACGGAAAGCTCCGCTCCGGTGGATATTATTACCGGAGAAGAACTCTTAGCGGCTGGTTTTACTGAGACCGGAAGAGCACTCCAATATGCAATTCCAAGCTATAACTTCCCAACATCCTCTATCACCGATGGCAGCGATGCGGTGCGCCCTGCCTCTTTACGTGGATTATCTCCGGACCATACCTTAGTCCTGATTAATGGAAAGCGCCGTCATACCAGTGCTTTGGTTCACTTAAATGGAACGACAGGACGCGGAAGTTCAAATGCAGATTTAAACGCAATTCCTATTTCAGCGATCAAACGCATTGAAGTTCTACGCGACGGTGCTGCAGCCCAATATGGGTCGGATGCCATCGCAGGCGTTATTAATATTGTCTTGCGGGATCAGACCGAAGGAGGGCACTTTGGTGTCTCTTATGGGCAAACCTATCAGGGCGATGGGGAACAGATAAAATTGCAGGGATCGTTGGGAATTAATCTCTTTGATCAAGGCGGTCTTACGCTCTCGTTTGAATATCAGGATCGGAACCGTACAAACCGCGCAGGCTTAGATCCGCGTCAGCAGTATCCCCTGCTGGAAGATGGTTCTCTTGATCCACGGGAAGAAGAATTTAACCGCCGTAGTCATCATGTAGGTGATGCTGAATATACGAATTCGTCCCTGTTTTTTAATACCTTCTACCAATTGGAACATGGTGAGCTATACGGCTTTGGTGGGTGGAGCGCGCGGACGACTGAATCGGGCGCATTCTATCGGCGCGCCCTTGATGAACGAAACTTGATTGAGGTTTACCCAGACGGTTTTTTGCCGATTCTTCAACCAGATGTGAATGATGCTTCCGTTGCCGCCGGTTACCGCTTCGACTTGGGGGATTGGCATGCTGATGCGAGTGTGGTGTATGGGGAAAGTGAGTTTATCTACAATGTGAAAAATACACTAAATGCTTCCCTAGGTCCGGACTCTCCGACAGAATTTAATGCAGGGACCTTGGTTGCTGATGAATTCACGGCAAACTTCGAGATTTCACGTTCTTACCCATTTGCGAACTACTCAGAGCTTTCAGTCGCCTTGGGGACGAGTTACCGTCGCAATAGCTACAAGATCATCGCAGGCGAAGAAGAAAGCTACCTGGACGGTGGATTTGAGGATCGTCCTGCAGGAAGTCAGGGCTTTACCGGGTTTAGTCCTGATTCGGAGATTCGCCAGTCCCGGGATAATATTGGCGTCTTTGCTGAAGTGGAAAACCAATTGACCGATCAGTTCCGTTGGGGTGCAGCCCTTCGATTTGAGGATTACTCGGATTTTGGCAGCCATACGAGCTGGAAACTCTCGGGTCGATATGATGTGACCGATCAACTCGCTTTTCGTGCAACGACCAACACAGGCTTCCGGGCTCCGAGCGTGCAGCAGCTGTACTTCACGAATATCTCGACCTTGTTTGTGAATCGCGATGGTGAGCTTGTGCCTGAACAGTCAGGAACATTTAATAACGTCAGTGCGGTTGCCCGAGAATTGGAAATTGGTAACCTTCAGCCAGAAGAGTCACGCAGTTTAAGTGTCGGTGCGGTATGGAACGGCGACAATGGTTTGTCTGTTTCAGTGGATGCTTTCCAGATACAGATCGATGATCGCATTATTCTCTCAAGCTCCCTCATTCCGAGTGATTCCGAAGCGGTTGCTTCGGCTCTTGCGGCAGCTGGGGCCGATAACGCTCGCTTCTTTGTTAATGCGGTGGATACGACCACGCGCGGCATCGATGTTGTTGTAGCGCAACAGTATGATCTTGGTGCGTGGGGTCGCTTACGGGCACAGGCTGCTTACGGCTACAATGAAACAGAGATAGACCGCATTACCGTGCCGGAAATTCTGGGTGGTCTTGAGTCACGTTTGTTCGATAATGTTGAGCGGACTCGAATGACAGAAAGTGTCCCTCGCCATACTGGGAGCTTGAGTTTCAACCATCAGTTGAACGCTTGGACGACGCATCTCGGCTTCACTTACTTCGGTGACTATACCTTGGAAAACAATCAAGGCTTGCGAACTACATTCAGTGGCAAGTGGATTACCGATCTGAGTTTTCAATATCAGGTGTCTGAACGTTTGACCGCGAAGTTTGGTGCGCAAAACCTATTTGATGTATATCCGGATAAGCAGCGGCCAGAGAATCAATTCAATGGCATTTTCTTGTACCCAAATACCAATGCGCCTTTTGGGTTTAATGGCGGCTATTACTATGCAGAGCTCCGTTATCGATTCTAGTACTAGCTTGACGCCACGTGATAACAGCCAATAAGCCAAACCCCTCAAGTACTGAGGGGTTTTTTTGATGGCGAATCTATTCAAGGCCGATTTTTTGACTTATATAAGAAGAGAGTCATGGTGACTCTATTTAGAGAAGCTTCTTATGCAAACAATAATCAATCCCCTTCTCCTTCTTGCTGCCCTCAGCATGATGGCAATACCAACTATTTCGACCGCACAAACAGCGTCAGACGATAGCAAGGGATCGCGGCTTTATACGCGCGCTGATCAAGCGCTCGCTAGGCAGCTTATTCACGAGTTCGGTGCAACTGTGGTGGAGTCCACGGCTACGGATGATAGCTTTCAAATGCGTGCAAATGATAGCGAAGGCTTTATTTTTGAAGTGATCGGCAAGATTTGCTCCGAAGGAGAGTGTCTCGGATTAGTATTTTCTGTCACATACGAGATGGATGGAATGGTCGATTACGGGCGACTGAACACCACAAACCTTCGATGGGCGGCTGCTAAAATCGTGATTGACGAGGATGACTTTATCGTGACCCGTTACGAGATCATGGATTATGGCCAAACATATGACAATCTTGTGGCTTCACTGGACAACACGCTTGCGATAGCCAAAGCATCCGCCGAGTATTACTTCTCCGCATGGGATGACGACGATGCTTACGACTGGTGGTAAGAATTACGAACGGTTGGTGGTTTTTCCCACTTACTGTCGAGTGTTTTTTATTTAAATTATGTATTATCAGTCACTTAAATAATTGGCACTGTTTTTGAATGTTCTCCTGTATAACTTTGAAAGGAGATCACTCAATGCGTACTTTACTGATTATCTTGACCGTCGTTTTGGCACTCGCGCTGTTTGGACCAGCAATTTTCACCTTGGCGGTGGAAGGTGTCCTCGCGCTTCTTGTCCCAGTTCTCGTGGTTGCTTTGCTTGCTGGCGTTGGCTTCTTTGTCGGTGCTGTCCTCCTGGGCAGTACGGTCATTGGGGGGCTGATTGTCCTTGGGGTTTTGCTGATGGTGGGTTTCTCGGTATTCTGGCCACTGCTTCTGATTCTGTTTGTTGCATGGCTTTTCACTCGAAGCCGTACACAACAAGCGTAATTTGGGATAGAGTATTTTCCTCAATAACAATAATGAGGAAATAAACCATGAAGTGGGCTCTTCTCTTACTGGCAAGTTTGGTCGGATTCACAGCCGTTGCGCAATCGGTCCAAGTGGATGCTGATGATCTATGGCTTCGTCAGTCGATTCCGGGGCAAGCGAATGGTGCTGGATTTGGAACCATTCGTAACCTAGGCGATGAGGACCTCTTGCTCATTGGTGGAAGCATTGCCATCGCAGAGGATGTCGAAGTACATCGTCATGTTCGTGAGGGCGACCAAATGCGGATGGAAGCCATGGATGCTTTAACCATTCCTGCAGGCTCATCAGTGGAACTACAACCCGGTGGGTACCACCTTATGTTGATGGGATTGAGCGAGCCTTTGGTCGTGGATACCGATCATGATCTCACGCTGGTCTTCAGCGATGGTTCTACGCACACAGTTAAAGTTCCCGTAAAGGAACTCGTGCAGCGCCAACATCAGGGGCACCATGGACATTAAGGATACCTGTAAGTGTGGTATGCTTAGTTCACCCCCCAGATGACAAAAAGGTGTTCCCTTATGAGATTAACGCTTCCCGCTGCACTTGTTTTAGCGAGCACGGTTGTATTTCCTGCCCATGCCGACCTCTTCTCGATCGAAGCAGAGGCGCAGTATTGGAATCCAGATGGTTCGGGATCGGACTCGTTGACGGATATGGGCGAAGAGATGTTCCCTGCTAATTGGGATCGCAATGGGCAGTTGCGTCTTTCAGCTTCTTTTCAGCATTTTATCCCCTTGATCCCAAATGTTCGATTGGAAACGCAGGAACTGGAATTCACCGGATCATCCAGTGGTTTCGACGGTCGTCTGGACTTGGGGCATGATACCTTCACATTGTTTTATGCGCCGTTAGATAACGATCTGACCCGGCTACATTTTGGTGTCAGCTTAAAGCGGGTACGCGGTTACTTGGAGCGCGACATTGTCGATGGACCAACGACCCGTGATGACATCGATGCAGATATCCCGATGGTATATTTGTTGCTTGAGACTTCACTTCCATTTACTGGACTCTCGGTGCAAGGCTCAGGTCACTTTTTCTCATTTGACGACAACGAAGTTCAGGATATTGAGGCAGCTATTCGCTATCGTTTTCTTGATAATCGGATGTTCGAGGGATACATCAGCGCCGGCTACCGGAGTCTGAACTTTAAAATTGATGAAGGGCAGCGTCTGCAAGCAGATTATGATTTCCGCGGCCCCTTTGTTGCGGTGAACTTGCGGTTCTAAACACGCACTTCAAATCACTTGAGCATAAATAAAGCCAACACGGGTTCACCGGGTTGGCTTTTTTGTGACCATAAGGCAGCGTCTTAGAAGTAAGAAATGACTTCTGCGGCTTCCATTTGATAACCGACGAGAGCGATGTCTGCATCTAGGTGCTCAACTTTCATAGTCCCCGTAACCCACACGGCGTCATATGTAACTGGGTAGGGCACACCCTCAGGAAAGCGAACGTGGATGATTTGATTCGGTGGCGGTGGTGGAACATGAATGCAGGCACCGAAGTAAGGAACGAGTAAGAACTCAGTGACCCGGCGGTCATCGCCTTCCAGTTGCACCACATACCCAGGAATTTTAACCTTTTGTCCGTCCAGCTCGGGAACCAGAGGTGCGTCCAAGTTTGTCTGGACCTGAGCTTCAGGGTTCATTTCATAGTACATGGGGTCACGGACTGGAGGCGGTGTCCAATCCGCTGGGCGTAATTCGCGCCAATCTAACTGCCGGACGTCGGCCATGGCTGCGGAACTCATGAGTCCGAAAGCAACCCAAATGCCCATGCAAGTCACTAGATGTACAACTTTTTTCATTTAAAGCCTCACTGATAAACCATCGGTCAACGAGTTGCGATACGCACGCCAAGCCGGTACGAAACTGATCACTAATCCAGCAACCAAGACGATCCCCATGCGCACCCACTCAGGGAAACTCAGGCCACTGACCGCAAGGACGATACCAAATGACTGCTGAACCCATGGTGCAAGAACCAACAAGGCCCCGTACAAGAGTGCAACGCCGAGGACGATTCCCGCAAGGGTCAACGCGACCGCTTCACTGACCAATAAGGTGAACACCGTACCTGGGCCTGCACCAATGGAACGTAAGACCGCCATCTCACGTCGTCGTTCCCGTAGACTGGCCAACAACATAGTGAGCATCCCGATTAACCCCGTCAGTAGGACGAACGCTGAAACAACTGTCAACGCGCGCTCAAAGCCACTCAAAGTGCGCCAGAGATCTTGTAATGTCGTTCCGGGCATAATGGCTGTCAGCGGTTCATCACGATAGGTATTGATTTCTCGTTGCAAGAATATAGCCCGCGGACGTGAGTCCAACCCGACTAAAAATGCACTGATTCCGGGGATTGGGGGTGGCGCATGGGCTTGTTCTTCATGGGAGTGTGCTTCGCCATGTTGCCCGTGATGCGCGTGAGCCTCATGGGAATCACCAGTATGCGTGTGATCTCCGTGACCATGGCTATGACCATGTTCGTGATCTCCGTGGTCATGGCTTTCATGGTTATGCCCCTCGTGGCCTGAATGCTCATGCGCTTCATGACCATGCTCGTGATCGTGAGAATGTCCTCCATGCATCATGTCTAAATCACGCAAGTGAATATACACGGCTTGATCCACCGGCGTTCCGGTGCGAGCGAGGACGCCACTGATCACAAGTGGGTGATCATCATGTTCGTGAAAGCTGACAGAGCCGGTTCCATGGGCGACCACCAGTTCGCTGCCGAGTTCAAGGCCGAGCCGCCGAGCAACTTCTGCGCCAATCACGGCTTCGCCAATTTCGAAGGGACCACCATGCTCAAAGGCGAGGTTTTGTTGGCGACCGTAACGGAAGTGTTCAAAGTAACGTTGGTCTGTCCCCACGACTGGGAAGCCTCGGACACTATCACCGAGTGCGATAGGGACGGTCCAAGCGATATGTCGGTTGTTGTCCCAGTGCTGATAGGTTTGCCACGTGATGTTATTGGTTGGATTGCCAATATGGAAAACCGAGAACAAGAGAAGATTTGTTGAGCCGCTGCGAGCGCCGACGATCAAGTCTGTCCCAGAAATTGTATTGGCAAATCCTGCGCGAGTTTCCTGACTTACACGTTCTACACCGAGTAGGAGGGTGACGGAAATGGCAATGGCAAACACGGTGAGGAACGCATTGCTGGCTCGACTCTTTAAACTTGCGAGGGCGAGGCGAATTAAGTTCATACTTTCACCTCCGATGCACCGGGATGGCCCAGGTTGATTTGATGAAGCTCAATCACGCGATCAAAGTGTTTGCTCAACGTGGCATCATGCGTGACAAAAAGCAGTGTGATTTTCGCTCGCTCACACTCCGCCTTCAATAAGGCGAGGAAGTTATCGCGTGCATCGGTATCAAGCGCTGAGGTGGGTTCGTCAGCGATCAATAATTCGGGTTGTCCAATCAATGCGCGTGCGGCAGCAACTCGCTGCTGTTGCCCCACACTGAGTTGACTAGCGGGCTTCTCCCACAACTCTTGTGGGATTCCCAGTGCCGTTAGCAAGCGCTCACACTCGGCTTGAGCCCCTGTGTTTAAAGATTGTAATCGTGCGCGGCGGGCCTTGGAAAACTCAAGTGCTAAGAGGACATTGCGAGTGACGGATAGAAATGGCAACAAATTGAATTGTTGAAAGATGTAGCCGATATGATCGGCACGGAACCGGTCACGGCGCCGGCTTGATAAAGTCTTCAATGAGGTACCGAGTACCTGGAGCTCGCCTTTTTGCACGTCATGTACGCCGGCAAGCAATGACAGCAAGGTTGATTTTCCACTTCCGCTTGGGCCACGCAATAAAACGCGCTCTCCGCGCTGAATGGTGAGTGCCGGGATGTTTAGTGTCGATTGATGTTGCCCAGGCCACGTAAATACGAGGTCCTGGGCAGAAATGCAAACGTCTGTCATGGAACCAATGTCCTCAAGTTGACGTTGGGTGAGCGTTTACTTTTGCTCTTGCGCGCGCTGATAGGAAGACAAAATTTCTGCTTTTGCTGCGGCAGCATTTGCCCATCCTTCAACTTTGACCCACTTGCCTTTTTCAAGCTCTTTGTAGCGCTCAAAGAAGTGAGTGATTTGCGCTTTTAACAGCTCCGGTAAATCGTTCACATCTTGAATATGATCATACTCTTTGCTGAGCTTGCTGATTGGAACGGCAACAACTTTTGCGTCTTCGCCGGACTCATCGCTCATGTTCAGTACACCGACTGGACGGCAGCGGATCACAGAACCAGGCAGGAGTGGGTATGGCGTGGGGACGAGCACGTCGACTGGGTCGCCATCGAGCGATAGGGTGTCGTTCACGTAGCCATAGTTGCATGGATAAAACATCGGTGCCGACATGAAGCGATCAACCCAAACCGTGCCGGTGTCTTTATCTACTTCGTACTTGATCGGATCCGCATTTGCTGGGATCTCGATGATGACATTTACTTCTTCTGGCAGGTTCTTGCCTGCAGGTACAGCGTTCAGACTCATGGTCTTGTTCCTTTCAAGTTCGCTAAATTTTTCATAACCGCGCAAGTATACCGAATCTGGGGGCATAAGCTCAAAAGGATTCCGGTGAATGGCGCGAATATGCGGTATTTATATACTGTCGGGTCGAGTGCAGGGATGTTGTTTAAAGTATCCCAAACAGGTATCGACCTCGTTGCGCGAGCCCATAATCACGGAGACGCGTTGATGAATGTGGGTTGGCTGAATCGACATAATGCGCTCATAGCCTGTAGAAGACCGCCCGCCCGCTTGTTCCATGAGGAAGCTCATCGGCATGGCTTCGTAGAGTAGCCTCAGCTTGCAGGGCTTCTTGGGGTCTTTGTAATCCATTGGATAACTAAAAATTCCACTGCGCGTTAGAATTCGATGGACATCGGACACCATGGCCGCGTTCCACCGCATATTGAAATCTTTCTTGCGCGGGCCGGTGCTGCCTGCCAACAGATCAGCAATGTACTGCTGCATTGGCGGGAGCCAGAACCGCTGGTTTGACATATTGATGCCAAACTCTTGAGTATCTTGTGGAATGGTGATCTTATCGACGGTAAGGAGGAATTCGCCAACCGTGTGGTCGAGCGTAAAGACGCGCACGCCACGCCCGGTCGTCATCACAAGCAAGGTGCTTGGACCATAGAGGATATAACCGGCCGCTAGCTGCTCATCGCCGGTTTGCAGGAACAACTCGGTGCCCTCTGCAGGATGATCTGGTTTTTCAAGAATGGTGAAGATAGTCCCAACCGCGCCATTAATATCAATGTTTGAGCTGCCATCGAGTGGATCGTATGCCACCAAATATTTTGCGTCGGGGTTGCCCATCACGACGTCGTCTTCTTCTTCAGAAGCGACCGCGTGGACAAGCCCGGTTTCAAGGAGCATATTCTTGATGAGCTGATTGGACACCACATCCAGTTTCTTCTGGACTTCGCCTTGAATATTCGCGTCGAGGGTTGACCCGAGCGTTCCTGCGAGACTTCCTTGATGGAGGCGGTGAGAGATTTCTTTTGCAGCGGTGAGCAAAGTGTTGATCACGGAAATTAAGTGTAAGGGTACGTGATCACTATTCAGAACGGGAATCAGGCGTTGCATGATTAGCCTCGGGTCCTTGTGTCGTTTTTAGGTCATTGCCGGAAACGCCCGCTAGTGTACCTGAAATCCCTTCCAGATGCTCCCTTTTTGCGCACATGGAATGCGGATGAATCGGTCTAGATGTAGTGATACAATGGGCGGTTACTATTTAAAAGTTAGACGCCGAACAGCGTGATGCCCCGTCACAAGACCATGAAGCAAGTTAATTTGTTGAAAGGAATGCCGAAATAATCATGTCGAACGAGTCATCATTACAGGATGGGGCGGAGAGCCGCCGAATCGTTACACCGTCCACGAAAGGTCATCTTCATATTCTTGGCATTTGTGGCACCTTTATGGGCGGTATTGCCGCGCTTGCGAAGGCGCTTGGCTATCGGGTGACAGGTTCTGATAAAAATGTGTATCCCCCGATGAGCACGCAACTTGAAAAACTCGGGATTGCATTGCACCAGGACGATGACCTCACACAGCTTGAACCTGCTCCGGATCAGGTCATTATCGGCAATGCATTAAGCCGCGGGCATCCGCTGGTTGAAGCGGTGTTGCAACGTCGAATTCCATACATCTCGGGGCCACAATGGTTGGGTGAAACCTTGTTGCGCCAAAAACATGTTTTGGCGATCGCAGGAACGCATGGCAAAACCACAACGGCTTCGATGCTGACATGGATTCTGGAGCAAGCTGGAAAATCACCGAGCTTTTTGATCGGTGGGGTGGTTCAACCTTTTGGGCAAACGGCGCGGTTGACCGACAGTGACTACTTCGTGATTGAAGCCGACGAATATGACACGGCGTTTTTTGATAAACGCTCCAAGTTTTTGCATTATTTCGCTGATACCTTTGTGGTGAATAATCTGGAATTCGATCATGCGGATATTTTTGCTGATCTCGCGGCGATCCAACAGCAGTTCAAGTATGCGTTGCGAACAGTGCCACAAGATGGGCATGTGTTATATCCCATTGATGAGCCTGCAGTAGCACCAGTGGTGGCTTCGGCATCCTGGGTCGAATGTCAGGGGGTTGGCCCTGGGGCGGCTTGGGATTTTGAACTCAATGCAGATGATGGAAGCCACTTTCACATCATTCAAAATGGTGAGCGTGTTGCGCAGGTCCAATGGAGTCTGATTGGCGTACATAACGTTCGCAATGCTTTAATGGCGATAGCAGCCGCGGCATCGGTGGGAGTGTTGCCGCAGGTTGCGGCTCAGGCGCTTGCCAGTTTCGAAGCGCCAGCGCGCCGTTTGCAATTGCGCGGCCAAGGATGTGGTGTAGCTGTGTTTGATGATTTCGCACATCACCCAACCGCCATTCGCACCACACTCGAAGCAATGCGTGCGCGCGTTGATTCCCAACGGGTGGTTGCGATTTTTGAACCACGTTCAAACACCATGAAAGCGGGTGTGCATGCGCAAACACTAGGGCCGGCGTTTCGTGAAGCCGACGCTATTTATGCGCTACAACCGGACGGTGTTGATTGGCCTTTGGCCGCTCAACTCGAGGCGAGTGGAAAACCGGTATATGTCTGCGCCTCCGTTGCAGCGTTGGTTGAGTGTCTGTTTGCGAATGAGGCGCCTTATTTGGGGGCTCAGGATGCATCGATCGCTAATCATTGGGTGGTCATGAGCAATGGTGGTTTTGGTGGCATCCATGACCAGCTGCTCAACGGTATCATGGCAAACGACCCGGTTCCTACCGACGGGTAACACACGAGTTGTCGTTTGGGCTCTCACCAGCGCGAACTCACCAGAATAGAGGATTGAGTGGAATGACACATCAGTCACAACAAGACGGGCGTATTACACTGGCGATCACCGGCGCATCAGGGGCTCCCTATGCGCTTCGTTTGCTCGAGTGTCTCTTGGAACAAGATCAGCAAGTCTCGTTGCTGATTTCAAGTGCAGCCCGAGTGGTTTTTGCTACGGAAGAAAATATGAAGTTACCGGGCTCTCCTGAGAGTATCCAGGCGTTCTTCTGTGAACGATTTGAGGTGACCTCAGAGCAATTGCGAGTGTATGGCCGTGAAGAGTGGTTTTCACCGGTGGCTTCAGGGTCAGCTGCGCCCAAACGTATGGTGGTTTGTCCGTGTTCAACAGGAACCCTCTCTGCGATCGCGACGGGAGCCAGCGACAATTTAATTGAGCGTGCAGCGGACGTGGTTCTCAAAGAGCGGGGACAGTTGATTCTGGTCCCGCGCGAAATGCCATTGCATGCAATTCATCTGGAACACATGCTGAATCTTTCTCGGCTGGGGGCGACCATTATGCCTGCAGCACCAGGTTTTTATCATGCGCCAAAACAAATCTCAGACTTGGTCGACTTTGTGGTCGCACGCATCCTTGATCACTTGGGGCTTGACCAAAATATTATGCAGCGGTGGGGTTATCAGCCCGACGACAAAGGCTAAACTGCTGCGCAGTGATTGGAGTCATACATGACATTTGCACTTGAAATAACAGGCTTAAGAAAAGTCTATCGGGGTGGTTTAGAAGCCCTGAAAGGATTAGATTTGACGGTTCGTGAAGGCGATTTTTACGCGCTACTTGGACCAAATGGGGCAGGGAAGTCGACAACAATCGGTATCATTTCTTCGTTAGTGAACAAAACCGAGGGGCAGGTTCGGGTCTTTGGGTACGACCTAGACACGCAAATCAACGAAGTGAAACAGCATATTGGACTGGTTCCACAAGAGTTCAATTTCAATCAATTCGAAACCGTGCTCCAGATTGTGGTGAATCAAGCTGGATACTACGGCGTTCCGCGGGATCTAGCGAAAGAGCGGGCCAAAAAGTATTTGACGCAATTAGGTCTATGGGAAAAGCGCAATGACCGCGCACGAACCCTGTCCGGTGGGATGAAGCGGCGCCTGATGATTGCGCGCGCGCTTCTACATGAACCCAAACTCCTCATCTTAGATGAGCCAACCGCGGGTGTAGATATTGAATTACGCCGCTCGATGTGGGATTTCCTAACACGCATCAACAAAGAAGGCGTCACCATTATTTTGACCACACATTATCTCGAAGAAGCAGAGATGCTTTGTCGTCACATCGGGATTATCGACAAAGGTCAGATTATCGAAAACACCACCATGAAGAGCTTACTCAGTAAGCTCAACATTGAAACCTTTGTGCTCGATTTAGCGCCCGTTGAAAAGATACCAGCGATCACCAGTGCGACGATGCGGGTCATTGATGATCACACCCTTGAAGTGGATGTAGCCAAATCGGCTGGGTTGAACTCGGTGTTTTCCGAGCTCACCGAGCAAGGCTGCAAGGTGCTCTCAATGCGCAATAAAGCGAATCGTTTAGAAGAGTTGTTTGTTACCTTGGTTGAACAGGGTCGTGACCGCAAGGAGTCTGTTACCCATGGCGCATAAGATGCAAAACCCGATTCACTTCACCGCGTTAAAGACCATCTGGATTAAGGAGTGCACACGCTTTTTGCGTATTTGGGTGCAAACTCTGGTGCCGCCCGCTATCACGATGACCCTCTACTTCATCATTTTCGGCAGCTTGATTGGGAGCCGAATTGGTGAGATGGGGGGAGTAAGTTACATGGAGTTTATCGTACCAGGCTTGATCATGATGTCGGTGATCACCAATGCTTACTCGAATGTCGCATCGAGTTTTTTCAGTGCCAAGTTTCAGCGGAACCTTGAGGAAATGTTGGTAGCGCCGGTCTCAAATATCACGATAATTCTGGGATATGTTGGAGGTGGTGTGGCCCGTGCCCTTCTGGTGGCGGTTATCGTCACCTTGGTTTCTGGCTTCTTTGTCGATCTTTCGATTCAAAGCTTCGGGTTGATCCTGTTGACGGTATTGTTGACCGCGACATTGTTCGCAATGGGCGGTCTACTCAATGCCATGTTTGCAAAAACCTTTGATGACATTTCAATCATTCCGACCTTCGTGCTGACTCCCTTGACGTACTTAGGCGGGGTTTTCTACTCGATCAGTCTTTTGCCGCAGTTCTGGCAAACCGTGTCACAATTCAATCCGATTATTTATATGGTCAATGGCTTCCGCTATGGCTTTATTGGGGTGTCCGACATTGCCCCTGCGGTTGCGATTACCGTTCTGCTTGCCTTCAATGTCGCATTCTTTTTGCTGGCCTGGTGGCTCTTGAAGCGCGGCACAGGAACACGGACCTAATGTCCGAGGCTAGATCACGTCGTATTACGAGCAATCAAAGCGGTCCTCATGAAGAGGTTCCCGCGTTGGTTGCTCGTTATTGGCAGAGCGAATTCAAAAAGCCTGTGGCTGATCATAGTCGTGAGGCGTTTGCACAGGTCGCTCAGCGTGTCCAAGAATGGGATGGTCCCCTGATCATGGATTCGTGCTGTGGTGTGGGCGAGAGTTCGTTGCGTATTGCCGAGGAACATCCGGATGCCTTGGTCATTGGGGTGGATAAATCAGCCCATCGAATCGGTAAGTTTACCGGCATGGAACCGCACCACGAACCGACGAACCTGATCATTGTGCGGGCGGATCTCAATGATTTTTGGCGTCTGGCTGAGGGAGCAGGCTGGCGCCTCGCCCATCACTATTTACTCTATCCGAACCCGTGGCCGAAGAAGAAACACGTGGGGCGTCGCTGGCATGGCGCGCCAGTTTTTCCCGCGTTGGTAAACTTGGGCGGTCAGCTGCATATGCGAACCAATTGGCCTTTGTACTTGCAAGAGATGCAAATTGCGTTACGGACACTGCAGATTGACAGTGAGATTGTTGCGCTTGCGTTCCAAGCGCATCCGTTTACGCCATTTGAGCGTAAATACCAAGCCAGCGGACAGCCACTTTGGGCGCTCAACGCACGTTTAGATCACCCAAAACTTGCGTCGATCGAACAGCGAGAAGCGCTCAGAAAACTAGCCGAATCAACCGGGGATATGCTAAAGTCCCCGGCTCGCAAAAACAGGCCAGGAGAATCGTGTGGGGCCTAAACTCACCGCAGAAGTCAGTATGGAATCACTCTTTCGGATCTTCACTGTTCCGGAAGCGCCTGACTCTACCCTTGGGAAAATTGAACGGCATTTGTCAGAGAATCTAGAGGATTTTCTGTCGTCGCACATTGTCGCGCAAGAGCGCCCATTGCATGAAATCGAACAAGACTTTGCAGCGAGTGGCATCCCTGAGCAGCCTGAGTTTGTCTCGACTCACACGGAAAAACTCCTCCACACCTTAGTGGCGCAATCGGTTCACACGGCATCTCCTCGTTTTATCGGCCACATGACGTCGGCTTTACCTTATTTCTTGCTGCCATTAGCGAAGCTGATGGTTGGCTTGAACCAGAACCTTGTGAAGATCGAGACGTCGAAAGCATTTACGCCGTTAGAACGTCAAGTGCTCGGTATGATGCATCATTTGGTGTACGGTGAAAGCGAGGCGTTTTATACCCGTTGGATGCATAACGCCGACCATTCATTGGGTGCATTTTGCTCCGGCGGTACGATTGCCAACATCACTGCGCTCTGGGTGGCTCGCAACAATTTGCTTGCCCCATCGGACCAGTTTGCGGGCGTCTCAGCCGAAGGTTTGCCGGCCGGTTTACAATATTATGGTTATAACCGATTGGTAATCTTAGTCTCTGAGCGCGGACACTACTCATTAAGCAAAGCGGCTGATGTGCTTGGTATTGGTCGGAAGAACATTATCGCTGTCCCCACAGACGCAGAGAACCGTATTCAAATAGATGCGCTACGCCGCATAGCGGATGAAGTCGAGCAAGGGGGTGGTCGGGTGATGGCCATTGTCGGCATTGCCGGCACGACTGAAACTGGCCATGTGGATCCGCTCAATGAAATGGCTGACATAGCTCAGTCGCTCGAAGCGCATTTTCATGTGGATGCTGCTTGGGGCGGCGCCACCCTGATGTCTGAAAAACACCGCCCTTTATTGCACGGAATTGAACGTGCGGACAGTGTGACCATTGATGCACACAAGCAAATGTATGTGCCTATGGGGGCAGGCATGGTGTTGTTTAAAGATCCGGCGTTGGTGAACGCCATTGAGCACCATGCGGAATATGTGATTCGTCGGGGCTCAAAAGATTTAGGAAGCCACACCATTGAGGGTTCGCGGCCCGGCATGGCCATGCTTGTTTATTCAGCGTTGCATGTGATGGGACGGCGTGGATACGAGCTCTTGATCAATACGAGTATTGATAAGGCCCACTTTTTTGCAGGATTCATTGAGCGACAGCCGGATTTTGAGGTGGTTACCCATCCGGAACTGTGCCTACTCACCTACCGGTACATTCCTCGCTCGTTGAAAAAGCGACTGCAAGCAGCGACACCCGAGCAAATTGCCCAAGTGACGCCTAGCTTAAATGTGCTGACCAAATATATTCAAAAAACCCAGCGTGAGAATGGACGCTCGTTTGTTTCTCGAACGAAGCTAACCCCTGCACAGTATCATCGGGAACCAACCCTTGTGTTCCGAACCGTGCTAGCAAACCCGCTGACGAGCGAGAAGATGCTCGCCGAGATTATCGAAGAGCAACGGACTATTGCGGAAAGTGCGCCAAGTTTGTTGCAGCGCGTAATGGACGCAGCGACTGAAGCAGGACTTTAAGTGGCGCTTAGCGCCACACTTCCAAGTTATCAATAAGTCGGGTTTTCCCCAGATAGGCAGCAACAAGAATCACTAAGGCTTCATCGCTCGCTTCTGCCGGTTGTAAATCAGCTTGACGTCGAATTGCGACATAATCTGGTTTAAATCCCGCATCAACCAACGCTTGTTGACCGCGTACCTCGAGTTCTGCAATTGCCTGGCCGGCTTGCACACCGGCCGCAAGCGCCTGCATAACCTGATAGATTTGTATCGCCTGCGCCCGCTCTTCCGCGCTCAGATAGCCATTGCGTGAACTTAAAGCCAAACCATCATGGGCACGTTCTGTGTCGACGCCGTGAATCGCAATAGGAAGGGACAAATCTTCTGTCATTAAGCGAATGACTTTTAGCTGTTGATAGTCTTTTTTACCAAACACTGCATGCTCGGGCTGCACCATATTGAAGAGTTTGCAGACGATAGTCGCCACGCCACGAAAATGACCGGGACGAGCGGCGCCACATAGAATCTGACTAATCTCTGGAACCTCGACGAAAGTTTGTGCGGCAAGCCCTTTGGGGTACACGAGCGCAGAGGTTGGAGTAAACACGCCATCAACACCTCGAGCTTGGAGTGCTTCACAGTCGGCTGCGAGCGTACGCGGGTAGGCATCCAAGTCTTCGTTCTGACCAAACTGCATGGGGTTCACAAAAATACTAACGATAACCCGGTCTGCGAGCGTCTTCGCATGGTCTACCAAACGGAGATGGCCTTCGTGTAGATTACCCATTGTGGGGACGAATGCGACGCTCTCGCCCAGCTGACGGTATCGTTGGCGAAGGTTGCGAAGTGCCTCTAACGTCTCAAGATGCTGCATAGCCAGTTCAATCCTGCTTAATTAAACGTATGTTCTGGGCCAGGGAACTCACCCGAGCGCACTTCGGCAACGTAGGCGCGGATCGCTGCATCAAGGCTGTCACTGCCTTGCAGAAAGTTCTTGGTGAACTTGGGTAGGTAATCGGCATTCAGACCAAGCATATCGTGCATGACCAGAATCTGACCATCCGTCTGATTCCCAGCACCGATGCCGATCACTGGAATAGTGAGTGATGCGGACACACGGGCGCCGAGTGTTGCGGGAATGCATTCCACGACTAAAAGCTGCGCACCGGCCGCTTCAAGCGCCTTGGCGTGGGCGATCATTTGATCTGCTGCCGCCTCTTCCCGACCTTGGATTTTGTATCCGCCAATCACATTGACCGATTGAGGAAGTAAACCAAGATGAGCACATACTGGAATTCCTTGGCGGGTGAGTGCTTCGACTATCGGGACCAGCCAGGTCTCCCCTTCGAGTTTCACCATGTTGGCGCCTGCTCGCATGAGCTCAGCGGCATGCTCACACGCGCTCGCGACGTCCGGATAGCTCATAAACGGCATATCTGCGATAACGAACGCTTCAGGAGCGCCAGCACGCACACAACGGGTATGGTAGGCTACATCGGCCACGGTGACAGGAAGCGTGGAGTCATGGCCTTGCAATACCATACCAAGTGAATCGCCAACGAGCATGACATCCACACCGGCTTCTGCGATTAGTTTGGCAAAGCTGGCATCATAAGCGGTGAGAGCGGTGATTTTAACGCCCTCGCGTTTCATCTTCATGAGTGCTGCGGTACGGATACGGCTCATCGATTGAATCCTGTGTCATGCGGCGAATGTATCGAACTGATGTGTGTACACAGTGCGCTTAGGGCGCGGGTGCAATTTTCACCAATCCATTTAATGGAATGCGTTCAGCCAGAGACTTTACTGATTTACCCGAGGGCAGATCAAGTGTTGGAGCTATTTCAGCGAGAGGAATCAGAACAAACTCGCGAAGCTCAAGCCCCACGTGAGGGATATTTAACCGCTCTGTGGCAATCTGCTGCTCACCATAGAGTAGTATATCGATATCTAGTGTGCGCGCTCCCCAGCGTTCTTTTCGAACACGTCCATGGGCGTGTTCTATTTGTTGCACGACATCCAAGAGCGCCTCTGGGGGCAACGATGTGTATCCTCTGACGACGGCATTTACATAATCGGGTTGGTCTTGCGGCCCCATGGGTTTACTCGCGTACAGCGCTGAACAGGTGACGTTGTGCAAACCAGGTGCGGCGCGTAACGCCGCAACAGCACGATGGAGCGTCTCGATTGGATCCCCAAGGTTGGCGCCTAGTCCAAGGTACACTGGGCTCATTTGAGCTTACCCGTTGTTACTGCTAGGTTTGCGGCGACGCGGGCGGCGACCACGGCGAGTTCCGCTCCGCGAGCGTTTGTCCTGAGGTGCACTCTCGAGTGCTTGCGGGTGCTCTTTTTGCAGGTCGGTCCAGAATTTACCCAAGTCACGTAATGAGGGGTGGTTCTCTACACGGGCACGGAGTAAAAGGAAGTCGTAACCTGCCCGGAATTTCGGATGCGAAAGTAACCGGATGGCACGACGTGGTTGCTTCTGACGTAACCGAAGTTGCAACATCCAGATGTCCCGCATGGGCAAACTAAACCGCTTCGGAATGGCGATACTACGCACTTGTCGACCAACCACGTCGGCCGCGGAGATCGCAAAGGCATCAAATTCCGCCAAGCCGCCTTCGGCCATAATTTCTTCTGCGTGAGCTTGCACTGGGTACCACAAAAGAGCAGCAAAAAGGTAAGCAGGGTTGACTCCCTTATCTTCGCGAAGGCGCGCATCTGTGTCCGCAAAGACCTGTTGAGTCATGCGGTATTCAAAACTCTCAGGCTGCTTGAGCGCTGATTTCAGCATCGGGAATAATTTAGTAAACAGGCCGTATTCGTGCAACAACTCAAAATTTGCTTCAGCGCGCTGGTGTAAGGTGAGTTTCAAGAACTCCTCAAACAAGCGTGCTGGTGGAATATTTTCCAGCAGGGGGGCTAAGGTTTTGATTGGTGCTGCAGTCTGCTCTTCGATGCGTAACCCTAATTTGGTTGCAAAACGGACAGCCCGTAACATGCGAACCGGATCCTCGCGGTAGCGCTGTTCTGGGTCGCCAATGAGGCGCAGTCGTCCCGCTTCGAGATCAGCAATACCATTTGCGAAATCGTAAATGGCGAAGTCAGCAATGGAGTAGTAAAGCGCATTGACGGTGAAATCGCGGCGTTGTGCATCTTCATCAATGGTTCCGTACACATTGTCGCGTAATAACAGCCCCTGATCGTTCTGCTTGGCATGCGGTTGCACACTGCGCCCTGAGTCATCTTCATCTTCTGGGTGATGTCCGCGGAAGGTGGCTACTTCAATAATATCTTTGCCGTAGACAATGTGCGCAAGCCGGAACCGTCGGCCGATCAAACGGCAGTTGCGAAACAGGCCTTTGATTTGCTCTGGACTGGCATTGGTTGCCACATCGAAGTCTTTTGGCGTCACGCCAAGGAGTAAGTCACGGACGCAGCCACCCACTAAATAGGCTTCAAATCCGGCTTTGTGCAAGCGGTACAACACCTTTAACGCGTTCTCGGGAATATCATCGCGGGAGATGGGGTGTTCCGAGCGCGGGATCACGGTGGGTTTTGGTAAGGTGCGCGCAGGCGTGTTTTCCTGCTTGGAAGGCAGGACTCGCTTGGCGAATGAGGCTAAACGCTTGATAATTGCCGAACTCCTTGTCAGTTCACGCGGCTAAATGAGGCGCAATTTTAACCTAGTTTTTCGCTTCCTGCCACGCCTCAATACAAACCGTTCCCGTGGGAGACCTGTTATCCCTGCTGCGTTTTGTTTTCTGTTGTCTTAGTCTGGCTCCAGAGGGCCTGAGCGTGAGTTAAAAGTTCATCAATATCCGAGTAGGCATGCAGTGGCTCGGGGACCAGTCTGAGCGCTTGTACGGCATAATAGAGATTTTCTAATGGTTTGGTTTCATCCAGCGCGGGCGCGTGGTTCTGTTTGCTCAATTTGCGTCCATCAGGACCATAAACTAACGGCAGGTGTGCAAGGTGCGGTAAGGGAACCGTGCTTGCTCCCAGAGCATTCAACTGGCGCCATAAGGTTAGTTGCCAGGCACTGGCATGTAATAGGTCTTCACCGCGGACCAGATGAGTGATTCCCTCGGCTCGATCGTCAGCGACAACCGCCAATTGGTACGCCCACAAGCCATCGCGGCGCCTTAACACAAAATCTTCGTGGGCGAGGGCGGTCTCGCAGATCACCTCACCATGAAAACGATCCTGAAACGATGTGACTGGCTGCGTATTGTGTAATCGCAAAGCAAAACGACGGGACGAGGTCAGCACGCTAGACTGACGGGTGCGGCAAAAACCGTCATAGTGGGGTGCTCGGGCTTTAATCTCTGCCCGGGTGCAGTGACAGCGATACACGAATTCGTGTTGCGTCAGTTGCTCGAGGACTGCTTGGTAACGCGCACCGTGTTGGTGTTGCCAAGTGACCTGCCCATCCCAATGCAATCCATGGTTCTCTAGTTGCCGTAAGATTGTGTCCGCCGCACCTGCCACCTCGCGTGGAGGATCGATATCTTCTATCCGCACCAACCAAGTGCCGGCGTGAGCACGGGCATCGAGGTAACTCCCGAGGGCCGCAACGAGCGAGCCCGCGTGAAGCGGGCCCGATGGACTCGGGGCAAATCTGCCCCGATAGTCAGATAAAGATTCAGCAGCAGGCTGCACCGCCATGCACTACGAACCTTTCATTTGCTTCTCACGGATTTCTGCAAGGCTCTTACAGTCAATGCATAAATCTGCGGTTGGACGCGCTTCAAGGCGACGAATTCCAATTTCAATTCCGCATGAGTCACAAAAACCGAAGTCGTCACGCTCAATAGCTTCGAGAGTTTTCTCAATTTTCTTAATCAGTTTGCGCTCGCGGTCACGTGTCCGTAACTCAATAGCGAACTCTTCTTCTTGTGCTGCGCGATCCACTGGATCCGCATAGTTCGAAGCCTCTTCTTTGAGGTGGCCGACCGTCCGGTCAACTTCTTCACGCAGCTGCGCACGCCAAGCTTCCAGAATACGTTTGAAGTGAGCTCGTTGGTGCTCATTCATGTATTCTTCGCCATCCTTTTCCTGATAGGGCGCAAGCTCTGCTAGCGCCAAAATCCCGTGCGCTTTTCTTTCCTTAGTCGCATCCGTCATAACGTTTTCCTCCAGGAGGCAAATGAACCCGTCCCATAAAAAAGAGGGGTATGTATATCAGAATAAAATTTCCTGCGCAATTCGCGTACCGGGCGGTTTATATGGGCGATTGTCCTCGAAATCAAGTGTTTTTCTTCAAGTTCGTACGGGGATTAGAGATTTCGTGCGGAGAAAGCGTGAAAAACAGCTCGATGACCTCAACGCCCTGCTGTTTGGCATCCTCGAACAACGCGGCATACCGACCGTCGATATGTACAGCCGGCGCCACGTTTTGGATCTCTGAGTGGAGGACGGCGTAGATTAAAATTGCGCGATATCCTTGTGAGCGAACCGTTGCGAGCTCGGTTAAATGTTTCTGCCCACGAGCGGATACTGCATCCGGAAAGTACCCTTGTCCAGCTTCATTCAAGGTGACGGACTTTACTTCAATGTATGCGTCGGGTGCTCCATCAGACGCATCACTGAGTAAAAAATCGATGCGTGAACCTTCACCGTACTTCTGCTCTGCTCGGATTGTTTGATATGAGGCGAGGGATGAAATGGCACCCTTGTGCAATGCCTCCCCGACCAATTGATTGGCTCGACCTGTGTTGACACAAATCGTTGCGCCCGATTGAGTTTGCGTGAACTCCCACGTATGCGCATATTTGCGTTTGGGATTGTCTGATGTGCTATACCAGACGGTATCGCTAGGTTCTGCGCAGCCGGTCATGGCACCGGTGTTTGGGCAATGAATTGTTAATTCATGGCCATCTGCAGTTTTAATATCTGCTAAGAAACGCTTGTAGCGTCGGAGCAAGGTGCCCTGTTCGAGCGGGGGAGAAAATTTCATCTGCAATAGCCCTGTAATGGATGGAAACCAAAATCAGTCGCTCAGATTTTCTAATCTGGACTGCTTCCTGATACACTAAGAGGTCTTCATCTATTGTTCTGGTCACGGAATGTTCCGTGGCGCCAACACCTTACGAAAAGAGGAATATCATGTCCAGTGCAGTCAAGGTATACCTAACTGAGCAGGCCGCGCCTGAGTCTTTCAAAGGCAACACGCGTCATTATATGAATGAGGCGGGCATGCAGATTGTGTTGCAAAATGACGAAGCGAGCCTTTTGCGGACGATTCAACAGGCCGGTCGCAAGCTCGATCAACTCGGTGTGCGTCTTATTACCCCAGCGGGCGATGGATGGTCGCGGGATCGCCAATGGGCGCTGTCACTTGGTTTCACGGACACGCTGAGTACCAATCAAGTTCAGTTTACTGGAGATGACAAACAAGCCCTCGACATTTATGCCGATGCATTTCGTTGGACCCGGCAACTGATTAATTTGCCCTCGTCAGAAATCTATCCAGAGTCATTGTGTGATCGCGTTGCAGAAAAGCTGCAAGACGTCGCAGGCGACCAGGTCTCCTGGCGTGTTGTGGCAGGTGACGAACTTCTAAAAGAAGGCCGGATGGGAATTCATACGGTCGGTCGTGCCAGTGCCAAACGACCGGCTTTGCTGGAGCTCGACTTCAATCCTACCGGAGCAGATGATACGCCAATTCATTATGCGTTGATTGGCAAAGGCATCACGTTTGATACCGGCGGTTACAGTATCAAGAGCAGTGAAGGCATGGTGGCGATGAAGTGCGACATGGGCGGTGCTGCTACCGTTGCGGGCGCACTCTTGGTAGCGATTCGGATGGGTTTGAAGAAGCGCGTAAAACTCCTGCTCTGCTGTGCGGAGAACATGATAGATGGAACCGCTTATAAAAACGGAGATATCATCACGTACAAAGACGGTCAGACCGTTGAGATCGTAAATACCGACGCTGAAGGTCGGCTTGTGCTGGCGGATGGACTGCTTCGTGCAGGTGAGCTCGGTGCAGAGAAAATTATTGATGCGGCCACCCTGACGGGCGCAGCGCAAGTGGCGGTTGGTACCGAATACAACGCGTTGTTTAGCGTGGATGATGAGGCAGCGCAGGCGGCATTGCAATCTGCGGCTGACGAATCCGAGCCGTTGTGGCGTCTGCCGCTCGCGGCGTTCCATAAAGATAATTGCCCATCACCGTTTGCGGATACCGCGAATAGTCGGCCGGTTAAAGGGGGTGGCGCAGGTGGCGCAAGTAACGCTGCTGGATTCCTGCTTCGCTTTGCACCGAATGGCGGTAAAGGCTGGACTCACTTTGATCTAGCAGCGGCTTATCAAACCCAAAACAACGCCTTATGGCCGGCGGGAGCAACAGCTTTAGGCGTTCGTTCCATTGCACGAATGATGCTGGCGGGCCGGTAAACGAAGCAAGCGTTAATCTTCAGTAAATAAGCCGCAGGTTAAATACGGGCCTGCGGCTTTTTTGTGGCATCATATGAACATGAATTCAGAACTCCCCGTGATGCAATTACTTCCAGCCGTGCGCGCTGCTTTGCCCGCACGCATGGTGGTATTGCAAGCGCCGCCTGGTGCAGGGAAATCCACGGCTTTGCCACTGGCATTACTCACGGAAGGGGCGTTTTCAAAACAAATTATTTTGATCCAGCCGCGTCGCGTTGCGGCGCTTAACATCGCACGTTATCTCGCTCAACAACTGAACGAACCCGTCGGTGAAACCGTCGGTTATTGGGTTCGTCAGGACCGGAAGGCCACTGAAAATACGCGCTTATTGGTTGTTACCGATGGCATGTTCACGCAAATGATCCAAGGTGATCCCAGTCTTTCGAATGTTGACTTGATTATTTTTGATGAATTTCATGAGCGTAATTTAGCCTGCGATTTGGGGCTGGCATTGGCGCTGGAAGCCCGGGAGTTGCGGGATGATCTGGGTGTTCTTGTGATGTCTGCGACCATCCCCGCCGATGCCTTGGCAACCTGGTTGCAAGGACCGGATTCAGACGAACCCTGTGAAGTATTGGTCAGTGAAGGACGTACTTTCCCGGTGTCGATTCATTACCGTCCCGCACTTCAGATGCAGCGGTGGTTTGATGCTTTGTCATCGGTCCTTGAAGAGGCCTGTCAGTGCGCGACACAAGGCGTCCTGGTGTTTTTGCCAGGCATCCGTGAAATCAATGGATTAAGACAGCGGCTTGAATCGAGTGCATGGCTGCAAACCGATTCTTGGCGCATCATGGAACTCCATGGTCGTCTCCCACTATCGCAACAAGCTCAGGTCCTCGCGCCCCTCGGACACAAGAGTCAGCGGAAATTAGTGTTGGCGACTAACTTGGCTGAGACCAGTGTCACCATTCCGGATATCGATGTTGTGGTGGATAGTGGAAGGGAGCGGCAGGCGCGGTATCTGGATAAGTATCTGCAAACCCAATTGCAGACACGAATGATTTCGCTCGCCTCCGCTGAGCAGCGCGCCGGACGTGCGGGACGAGTCCAAGCGGGACATTGCTTCCGTCTGTGGAGCGAAAGCCAATCTCAAGGAATGGCAAAATTTTCCTCTCCGGCCCTCGCGTTGAGCGATCTCACACCGATTATTCTTGAGGCAGCGGTTTGGGGTGTCGGCCTTGAACAATTGCGTTGGTTTTCTGCGCCGCCAGCAACGTCGATTCGACGGGGTGTTGAACAACTCCAGCGGCTCGGTCTGATTGATGCGCCTGATCCCGCTGTGCTGGCTGGGAAAAAAGCACCAAATCTGACCGCAAAGGGACGTCGCGCCCAGCAATTTGGCACTGAGATTCATGTTGCCGCATTGCTTGCCGAGGTTCAAATCACCGACGATCCTGCATTAAAAATGCATGCGGCATTGCTTGCTGCGCATCTGGACGAAAATGAGTGGCAACGAGGTGTCGATGTATTGGTGGGCCTACATGCGATCCTGACACAACCCAAAGTTTATCCCCGGAGCACGCGTCGTTTTCACTACTGGTGTCACCGACTCCAAATAGAGCCAAAAGGTAACTTTGACTCCCGTTATGTGCAAACCCTTGCACTGCAGTTAGAGCCTTTGTGGTTAGCCCGTGCTGCCATAGGCACTGACGGATCTCCTCAACCTCGGTTCCAACTCGCTACAGGGCTCGCCGCAGAAGCTAGCGCTGAGTTAGTGAGTGCGAGTGCACTCAGCAACCATCGAGCCGACAAATCCCGAAATGCATGGGTGGTGGTTACGCAGCTGACATTGCAAGAGGACCAAGCAAACGCAATGATTCGTCAAGGGATCCCTTTGCAAGAAGCGCAACAATTTGACCAACTTCTGGCCTCTGCGCAGAAACAAGAGCACTGGCAGTGGCAAGGCAGCCAAGGCCGGTTGGTGTGTACTACGCGCTATCAAATCGGCGCGCTCACCGTGCATGTAGACCCGAAAGAGCGGGCTGCCACAGCGGAGGAACGGGAGCATGCACTGGTGTCAGCGATGCAAGACGACCCAGGATTGGCGCTTTTTGCCTCTGAGCATGTGACTCAGTTTTTGCGTCGGGTTGGCTTGGCAGCGCAGCATTTGGGAATTGACCCGGCAGATTGGCAACCACCAAAATTACTGGCGGAACTTCCCGCTTGGGCAGCGCTCTATTTGCGAGATTGTTCGACCTTGCGAGCCGCCCGAGCGTGGGACCCGTTACCGGCACTCCAAGCATTACTTGGGTACGACGAGCAGCAACAGCTCAACCATTTACTGCCCATCCGTTGGCAGGCACCTAGCGGTCGTTCCCACGCAGTTGCTTACGACGAGCATGGCGCCGCGGTTGTGCGCTTGAAGTTGCAGGAAGTCTTTGGCGAACCCAATACGCCAATGCTCCTTGCGGGGACACTACCGATGACGTTTGAACTTTTATCTCCGGCTGGACGCCCTTTGCAGCGGACTCAAAATCTCGCCTCGTTTTGGCAGGATGGGTACCCTCACGTGCGCAAAGAGATGCGTGGCCGGTATCCGAAACATCCATGGCCTGAGGATCCGCTCCAAGCACTCCCTAGCCACAAAACGAAACGAGCGTTAGAACCGTGAACCGAGTTGGCCATTTATTGAATCTTTTTGCAAAGCTTGCGCTAATTGGCGGCGTAACGCTGCTATTTTACGTGATCTACCTCGATTCCGTCGTAACGAAGCGTTTTACAGAAGCGCGTTATGAAGCGCCGGCTTTGTTGTACAGCCGAGCCCTTGAATTGCGCGTTGATTATGGTGTCTCCCGGGAAGAGGTTCTCCGTGAGCTCCATGCGCTTGATTACCGAGAAACCCGCTATGCACGCAACCCTGGGGAATTTCAACAGCAAGGGCAGCATCTACTATTGCATCGGCGAGCGTTTGATTTTCCGGACCAATATGAGCATGCCCAGCGCGTCCGGCTAACTTTCGATGCCGACGGGTTTATCCAAGAGTTGGTGCAGTGGCCTACACAAGAGCCGGCACCTCCTTTGCGCCTTGAGCCTCAGTTGATCGGCCGATTTGCCTCGGATAATAACGAGGACCGATTGCTTGTTGGGCTCGAGCAGGTCCCCGTGCTGATGCAGCAGACTTTGTTGTTAGTCGAAGATAGGGAGTTTTATCACCATCATGGGGTGCGTCCGAGTGCAATTCTCCGCGCAGCGATGGCAAATCTGCGGGCCGGACGCACGGTACAGGGTGGCAGTACCATTACCCAGCAGCTCGTGAAAAATATGTTTTTGTCCATGGATCAACGCATGACGCGCAAGATCAATGAAGCGATTATGGCGTTGAGCTTGGATTATCGCTTCAGCAAGGACGAGATTCTCGAAGCGTATTTTAATGAGGTATTCTTTGGCCAAGATCGAGGCCACGCAATTCATGGTGTGGGATTGGGCAGTCAATTTTATTTTGGCAAAGCGCCGGAAGATTTGAATCCTGCAGAGATTGCTCAACTGATCGGCATGATTCGGGGCCCAAGTTTATACAATCCATTCCGACACGCGGAGCGGGCGCGCGAGCGCCGTGATCTGGTGCTTCGTCTGATGTTTAGCCATGATTTAATCAGTCAAACTCAGTATCTTGCAGCGCTCGAAGCACCAGTCGTAGGGCGCCAGAATACGCGCTTGATGGCGATGAGTCGCCCCGACTACGTGGATCTGGTGCAACATGAGTTACGCCGCCTGATCCCGGGTCGTGATTGGCAAGAAACTGGCTTGCGAGTCTTCACCTATTTTGACCCTTATCTGCAACAGCAGGCAGAAGATGCGGTGACCGAGCGGATGCATGAATTTCCAGATACCGCAATTCAGACCGCTGTCGTGATCAGTGATTATCGCGATGGGACGGTACGGGCTTTGATTGGTGGGCGTAGCCGAGTCAACGCAGGATTTAACCGTGCGTTCCAAGCGCGTCGGCAGATCGGCTCGTTGATGAAGCCCTTCGTGTATACTTTGGCCCTCGAGAACGAGCGAGCATTTACTTTAGGATCGGTTCTGATGGATGAACCGCTGAGTTTGCGCAACGAACGTGGCCAGCTATGGGAACCAAAAAACTTTGATGATGAATTTGTTGGGCCGGTCACCCTCTACCGGAGCTGGGTCGACTCGCGGAATATTCCTGCGATTCAAGTGGGCCTCACCGTTGAGCCACAGCGGATTCGTAGTCAGCTGCAACAGATGGGAATGACCGGAACCATTCACCCGTATCCATCGATTGCGCTCGGCACCGTTGAATTGACGCCACTGCAGATCACGCATTTGTATTCCTATCTAGCGAACCAAGGGAAGGCTTACGCGCCGACAACGATTGCAGGAATTACCACGCATCGCGGTGATCATCTGTATGTCCGGGAGCCTCGTGCAGTGCGCGGCTTCTCAGAGGAAGCGGCGTATCTGGCGCGCTATGCAAGTCATGGGGTCATGCAAGAGGGTACGGGCCGACAGATGCAGCGCATGATTGGCAATTCCGCCCAGGGCCTTGCAGGAAAAACGGGGTCAACCAATGACTTACGGGACAGTTGGTTTGTTGCCTTTGACGAGCGTTATGTGATGACTACTTGGATGGGCCGAGATGACAATCAGCCGATTGGATTGACCGGGAGCCGTGGTGCTTTGGTTACCAGTGCGGGAATTTGGCGGGAAACAGGTGTCGTGCCGCTTGATTTGGAACCTCCGGCTGGAGTCCAGACGCTCTATTGGCACCGCGAAACAGGCGCGCCGATGGGTGCCAATTGTCCGGACACCCTGGCATTTCCAGGCAAAGCGATTTCCGCAGCGCAATTGACCCCCTGTGCTGAACCATCACGCGATGCGGAAGAGGATAGCGAACCACGGCGACGCCCATGGTGGCGTCGCGTGTTCAATTGAGCGGGTTGACTAGATCGAAACGCGCTTGTACTGACGGTACTGGGGTTTCCAGAATTGATCATCGATGCGCTGTTCAAGCACATCATCGGGCAACTCGAGTGCATGGCCTTGCTCTTGCGCCACTTTTCCAACAGCAAATGCAATGCGTTTGCTTAGGGCAGCAATCTCAGTGATTGCAGGTAGTAAGTGTTCACTCTCGCCTGCCGCGAGTGGTGAGCTCTCTGCCAGCATTCGGCTAGCCGCCATCAACATCTCTTCTGTAATGCGATTTGCTTTGACCGCTAGCACGCCTAAACCAATGCCCGGAAAAATGTAACTATTGTTGCACTGAGCAATGGGATAGGTCGTGCCCTGATATTGGACAGGGCTAAATGGCGAGCCGGTCGCAACAATCGCTTTTCCTTGGGTCCAGCGAATCACATCGGTGGGAGTGGCCTCAACTCGCTTAGATGGATTCGACAGCGGGAAGATAATCGGCTCTGGGGTGTACTGCTGCATAGCGTGTACGACTTGCTCGGTAAATAATCCTGGTTGACCTGAAACACCGATCAAGACGGTCGGTTGAGCACAATGCATCACATCCAACAACGAAGCGAAATCACCACTAAAGGTCCATTCCGCGACCACCGATTTGGGTTGAACGAGCGCTTGTTGGAAGTCTCGTAGATCGGCCATGCCCTCAGTTAACAAACCGAATCGGTCGACCATGAAAATTTTTGCTTTGGCTTGCTCTCGAGTCAAACCCTCCGCGCACATGTGCGAGATAATGTGTTCTGCAATCCCACACCCTGCTGACCCAGATCCGACGAAGACAATGCGTTGCTCAGAGAGTTTTTGTCCTTTTGTTTTACAGGCAGCTATCAGGGTTCCTGCCGTGACCGCCGCAGTCCCTTGAATGTCGTCGTTAAAGCAGCAAATTTCGTCTTGATATCGCTTTAGAATGGGCATTGCCGTTTGCTGCGCAAAGTCTTCAAATTGAATCATGGCGTTGGGCCAACGACGCTTTACTGCTTGGATAAAGGTTTCAATGAACTCGTCGTACTCCTTGCCGGTTACGCGCTTGTGGCGCGCCCCCATGTACATGGGATCATTCAATAGCTTCTCATTGTTGGTTCCCACATCCAGCATAACGGGTAAGGTATAGGCCGGGCTTATACCGCCACAGGCCGTGTACAATGAGAGTTTTCCAATGGGAATGCCCATGCCGCCAATCCCCTGATCACCAAGACCAAGAATTCGCTCCCCATCGGTGACCACAATGACTTTCACATTGCGTTTGGTGGCGTTGCGCAAAATATCATCCATTTGGTCGCGCTCGGCATAGGACAAGAATAAGCCACGAGAACTCCGGTAAATATCGGAAAACTTCTCACATGCGTCACCCACGGTTGGCGTGTAGATGATCGGCATCATTTCTTCGAGGTGATCGGAAACGAGCCGGTGAAACAAAGTTTCATTGTTGTCTTGAATAGCGCGTAAGTAGATGTGCTTGTTAAGTGCCGTATCGAAACTTTGGTACTGCATGTACGCCCGTGAAACCTGCTCTTCAATGGTTTCGTAGCGTGGCGGAAGCAACCCCGTCAGGTTGAACATAATCCGCTCTTCACGGGTGAATGCACTGCCTTTATTGAGCAACGGGGTTTCCAACAGGGAAGGACCTGCATGGGGAATATATAAAGGGGCTTTGGTTCGCACGTTACTCATGGCTGCTCCGTCATGTTGGACTACTGCTTTGCTCGCGTTGTGTGGCAAAAAGTCATACGCGACTCACACTAAGAATTCATATCAATAAAAACGGCCCGTTCGGCTTCTCTCGCTCATGCGACAGGAAAACCGAACGGGCCGTATAGTGTACCTTAAACCTTAGAGAGAATTAAATGCGTGCTCAGCGACTTGCAGAGTCTCTTCTATATCCCGCTCGGAGTGTGCATATGACATAAATCCAGCTTCGTATGCGCTCGGAGCTAGGTACACACCGCGCTTCAACATCTCATGATAGAACTTTTTAAAATGTTCCATATTACAATGAGTTGCTTGCTCGTAGGTGGTGACCTTTGGCGCGTCCGTGAAGAAGAATCCAAACATACCACCCGCTTGTGCAGTCGTCATCGGAATCCCCTTGCGTTCGGCAAGCTCACATAAACCAGTGGTCAGCTCAGTGACCCGTGCTTCGAGTTGGGTATACAGTCCCGGGGTATCGAGTAAATTAAGCGCAGCGAGACCCGCGGCCATCGCAACCGGATTGCCCGAAAGTGTTCCCGCCTGATAAACGGGCCCAGTTGGAGCAATATAATCCATAATCTCGCGCTTTCCGCCGAATGCGCCCACCGGCATACCACCACCGATCACTTTTCCAAGGCAGGTGAGATCAGGTTTTACCCCAAAGAATTCTTGAGCACCGCCTCGTGCAACGCGGAACCCCGTCATGACCTCATCGAAGATCAGCACACTGCCGTACGCGTCACAAATTGCGCGCAAACCTTCCAGGAATCCCGGTTCGGGCAAGATGCAGTTCATATTTCCAGCGACTGGCTCCACGATAATACAGGCAATATCCTCTCCGACTTCAGAGAATACCTGCTTCACCTCGTCTAGCTTATTAAAACCAACGGTTAATGTGTGCTTGGCGAAATCTTCTGGGATCCCTGGAGAATTTGGAACTCCGAGGGTCAGCGCTCCTGAGCCTGCTTTCACCAACAGGGCATCCGCGTGGCCATGGTAACACCCTTCGAACTTGAGGATTTTATCACGCTTGGTGTAACCACGGGCGAGGCGGATTGCACTCATGGTTGCTTCCGTTCCGCTGTTGACCATGCGTACTTTTTCGATTGAAGGTACCATCGAGATGACTTTCTCGGCCATGGTGATTTCTGCCGCAGTGGGGGTCCCAAAACTGAGTCCGCGTTCAGCTGCTTCAATCGCTGCATCACGAATATCTGGGTGGTTGTGACCTAAAATCATCGGGCCCCAGGAACCGATGTAATCGATGTAGCGGTTGCCATCGACGTCAAACAGATACGCGCCTTGCGCACGCTCAATAAAAATCGGGTGTCCACCGACGCCTTTGAATGCGCGAACCGGTGAGTTTACACCGCCAGGAATGGAGCGTTGGGCAGCCTCAAATAACTGCGCGGAACGAGATGCCATAGTTACAACCTCTATTAACTGTTTGCTTTGTCACTGTACCAAATCACATCGGTATCGTAGCGACTGACTAAATGCTCAACCCCTAACGTGAGCGCGAAGAGCGCCATACGAATCAACACGCCGTTGTCAGCCTGGCGGAAGATCGCCAGGTTTGGGTTCTGATTAAGATCATTATCAAGCTCGTTCGCTTCCGCGCGAGAATCACGGGGAAGCGGATGCATGATCACGGTATTTGGCTTGTAGTGCCGAGTATAAATTTCACTGTTGAGTCGGAAACGCCCGCGGTATTGGGCTGCCTCTTCTTGGCTTGCGAACCGCTCTTGCTGAATGCGCGTCTGATACACGATGTCGGCATCCAACGATCCGTTTAAGGCCTCGACCCGATCCACGCGGTGCCCTGCACGCTCCAATGCATCGACGATGCTATCTGGCATAGCGAGTTCAGGAGGGGATACGAAGGTGAAACGAATTTGGTTGAACATACAAAGCAATTTTGACAAGGAGTGGACGGTTCGTCCGTATTTCAGGTCGCCAATCATGCAGATATGCATTCCGTCAACGCTGCGTCCATGATGGGACAGCTCTTTTTCAATTGTATATAAATCGAGGAGTGCTTGTGTGGGGTGTTCGTTGGCCCCATCGCCGCCATTAATCACTGGAACCCGGCTTCCTTCGGCAAACTCGGCGACACTGCCGGCTTTCGGATGGCGCATGGCGATTATATCGCTGTAACTCGATAACACGCGCGCCGTGTCATACAGCGATTCGCCTTTCGCAAGTGCCGAGCTTTCCATGCCGGTCGTCTCACGGACCTCGCCGCCAAGCAAATTAAAGGCGGTACCAAAACTCACTCGTGTGCGGGTCGAGGGTTCAAAAAAGAGGTTTCCGAGGATAGCGCCATCAAGAACGCGGGTCCGTTTCCGGCGATGCGCGTAGGGTTCCATGATATCGGCAATCCGAAAAACGTGCTCGATTGCATCTCGATCAAACTGATCGACCGAAAGAACATGGGAACCGATAAATTTCATCATGTGCGCTTATCCAACGTGGTGAGGTGTTGGGATGGAATGATAACAGATGCAAGGCCGGCGCTGAATATATCCGGCCAGTTTGTTTTAGGGTTTGAGCACGGCCAGAATCACAATGGCAAATAGCAAAATGACAGGTGCTTCATTAAACACGCGAAACCAACGCCCTGACCGAGTGTTACGATCGGCTTTGAAATCTGCCAGGAGCTTGAAGCAATACAGGTGATACCCCACGAGGAGCAACACAAGTGCGATTTTTATGTGTAACCAGGTGCTCAAACGGAACCAATCCATTCCGTAGATGCCAATTATGGCAACACCGAAGACAATCGTCAGCACCGCGAACGGGGTGACAAAATACAGCAATCGCCGTTCCATCACTTTCAACTGTGCGTGCACAATGGGCTCGTTCGATTCCGCGTGGTAGACAAAAATGCGCGGTAGGTAAAAAATTCCTGCAAACCAAGCCACCATAAAGGCGATATGCAGCGCCGTGAGCCATTGCAACAAAAGCAGTTCGTTCATTTCTAAACCCTGAAGGTGAAGGCTGCGGACGCAGCGAAAAAATTCGGTTACACTGCGCTACTATATCGCCATTTGTGGCTTTGCTAAATAGTTAACGAACGGATTGGGAGACCTTCATGACCGCCACGCCAGAGCAAGGACGTTTTTATCAGTTTCTGCGATACGCGGGCGTTGCCGTGGTGTTTGTTATTCTCGGTTTTTTTGGTGGAAATGCGCGGCTGAATTACCTTGAGCAAAGCACGCGCTTACAAGAAAATCAGCGCCAGACGCTCCACCAGCGTGTTGATCGCTTGGAGTATCGAAACAATATTCTACAGGTAGAGTTGGATGTTGAGCGTGCGGCGAATCGTGCATTGCAAAACGAAATTCGCGAAGCATTGGATGAGAATGCCTCGATTCGGCGGGAGCTCGCTTTTTATCAACGGGTGATGGCCCCCGAGTTGGATGCCGATGGTGTGACCATTGATTCGTTCCATATCAGCCCAATTAGCGCAGATCGCGGGTTCTATTTCCGGCTTATCTTATTGCAGTTGGAACGAATCGAACAGTTGATGACGGGGACCATTGTGGTAACCGTGCGCGGGCACCAAGGCAATCAGCGCCGTGACTTAAATCTACTGGAGCTCGCGGGGCTTGAGGGAGATGCGAATCGGTTTGCGATGAATTATTTTGCTTTGACCGAAGGAAGTTTTGTTCTGCCCGAAGGTTTTGTTCCGGATACGGTACAGGTCCAAGTTCGTGCCCGAGGCGGACGGCAGACCGAGCGATATTTCCCATGGGACGATCTGATTTCTGAGAGTCTACTCCCCGAATCACCGGAAAGTTGATTGTCACGCTCGGTTAAGCGAAAATAAGGAATCGAAATACACGGTGTTATTCCCGTGTAGATGTCACACGTGATGTAAATGAGAGTCTGGAATGAGTGCAGTAGAACAGGCAATGCCGATTGAGTTTAGCGAAGCTGCGGCAAAACGCGTCCTCGAATTGATCACGGAAGAAGAAAACGCTGAACTGAAACTTCGTGTTTTTGTTACGGGTGGGGGATGCTCAGGGTTTCAGTATGGCTTTACCTTCGATGAGAAAGTAAATCCCGATGACATGCAGATTGCGAAACAAGGCGTTACCCTTGTTGTGGATCCCATGAGTTTGCAGTATCTCGTAGGTGGTGTCGTTGATTACGAAGAAGGCTTACAAGGTGCGCGTTTCTTCGTGAATAATCCAAATGCAACGACCACATGTGGTTGCGGAGCCTCCTTTGCGGTGTAGCCGCAGTGCATGGGTGTATACCCCTGTTGATTTTTTGTGCACTCCGTAAGCGCCACACGGATAGCCCCTCCCGAAGACGAGGGGCTTTTTTGTGGGCAAAATAAAGCGTGATTGCATAGTTTCAACTCATTGAAATTTAACAAAATGGTTACATGAAATTGCTTGCTTTCAGTCGCTTAAATCTCAAAAATAAGGACGCTCAAAGAGTGCGAAGGCCGTTTCCTCGCACGAACGCAGGTAGACTGGAGTAGCTGTATTGATGGCACGAAGCTTGGTGAAAGGATGGATTGGACTGACCGCGATTGTATTCGCAAGTCTTACGCCGTCGAGCCAAAGTTTGGCGCAAGGGGAAGATATTGCGCGCGCGATTTGTTACGAAATTAGTAGTGACAATTTGCGGGAGTTGAGTGCCATTATTAATCGTCACAACCTGCGTCTGCGCAACCTCTACAGCTCAGTACGGTGCAATGGTTATTCGATGCTGCAATTCGCGATTACCGCAGAAGCCGAAGACGTCGGTCGAATGCTCACTCGGTCACTCCCAGCGCGTATGATTCAAAACGATGATGTGGACGGGGTTCCTTTGCTTCGTTGGGCCGATGCGACGGGCTACAATTCATCGCCGATTGTTGAAGCAGTGCGTCGCCGCCTCGGCGAAATCTAGTCATACTCAATCCGATCTCATTTCTTCGGGCGTCTATCGCACCGGATTTCTTCGGTTCCGTAAGTTTGCTACACTAGCGTCCATTTCTTGCTCAGCAAAGAGGACGTTATGAGTCAATATGTCGACCACCTTCAGGTGGTGCAAAAGCGGTTTGACGAGGCCCTTGAGGCCAACGGTTTTGACAGCGTATTAATTTATGCAGGTCACCCTCGTTATGCATTCCTAGATGACAACCCGTATTCATATCGGGTGAATCCTATGTTTAAGTACTGGATTCCCGTCACCGAGAGCCCCAAAAGTTTTATCTTTTACCGCCGTGGCGAAACGCCGCGGGTTTTCCTCTACCAAGCCCGTGATTTTTGGCATGCTCAGCCCCAATTGCCTCCGGGAGAGTGGCAGGAAAAGTGTGATGTAACCTTAATTGACAATATTGATCAGGTGCGCGCAGCACTTACTGATGAACTGCCGCACGCCGCCTTGATCAGTGAGCCGCTTGAGCCACTTGATCGCTGGAATGTAAAAGCACTTAATCCACAAGGGTTGATTGATCACCTGCATTATCAACGGGCGAACAAAACAGCGTGGGAAATGGCCAATATGCGCAAGGCAAATCTTCTTGCAGCACGGGGGCATGAAGCGGCAAAAGCAGCATTCTTCGCGGGAAAATCGGAACTTGAAATTAGCCATGCGTATTATGGCGCAATGAAATTCCGGGAAAGCCAGGCGCCGTATAACAGTATTATTGGTCTGAACGAGCACGCAGCCGTACTCCATTATGATGTGTATGAAACCGAAGCCCCGGCTGAGCATCGTTCGTTCTTAATCGATGCCGGTGCCTATTACAACGGATATTGTGCTGACATCACGCGAACTTACGCAGCAAAACCAGGTTTCTTCGCTGAACTCGTTGAGGCCGTGGACCGTGCAGAGCAGGAAATTATTGCCCTGATTAAGCCGGGCGTGCAGTACTATGATTTGCATGTGGAAACCCACCGGAAGATCGCTGCTATTTTACATGAATTCGGTTTCTTTAAAGTGGATGCGAATACCATTTATGAGCGCGGTTACACCAGCGCATTCTTCCCGCATGGATTGGGTCACTACATTGGCTTGCAGGTTCATGATGTGGGTGGTTATTTGAAAAACCCGAAGGGCGAGAGCTTTGAGCGTGATGCACGTCATCCATTCTTGCGCCTGCGCCGAGAGGTGGAAGAAGGGAATGTTTTCACCATTGAACCGGGTCTGTATGTCGTGGATCAATTACTGGAAGCGTTTGATGGCAACGAAGATTTCAACTGGCAACGTGTCGCTGAGTTGCGGCCGTTCGGTGGTGTTCGAATTGAAGACAGCGTGATTGTGACCAAAGACGGTAGCGAAAACATCACGCGAGATGCATTTGCAGCCCTGAACTAAATCTCAATCTTTTGGAAAGTAAGCACCGAGGCGAGCCGGCCGGCTCGCTCCGGTGACCGCGGTTAGATCCAATGTAAGTCCTTGCACATAAGCCCACGCAAGCCACGCAAACAAAGTTCCCTCCACCCAATCTACGTTAACGCCCAATGTATCGGTGGTCTGCAGCGACACATCCGGCAACAGTGCTTTGCAGCGCGTGATGAGCTCACTGTTGTGCGCGCCTCCACCGCAGATATAGACGGTCATTTGGGAATCGCTCAGGTGGCTTTGAATGGCCGTGGTGAGGCTCTGCGCGGTTAACTCGAGTAGGGTCGCTTGAACATCCGCTGGTGCAATCGACTCAAAGCGTTCTAAGCGCTGGTGAAGCCAGTTCGACGTGAAATATTCGCGCCCGGTGCTTTTAGGTGCGGATCGGGCAAAATAGGGATCACTGAGCAAGGTCGCCAATAACCCCTCGTGGACGGTGCCACTCGCAGCCCAACGGCCTCCGACGTCGTAATGTTGTTGATGGTGATGCTGGACCCAATGATCGAGCAGGGTGTTGCCCGGGCCTGTATCGTAACCGAGGATGGGCGTATCGGAGGTTTTTGGCGGCAGTACACTGATATTCGCAATACCACCAATATTCGCCACAATGCGCGTCTCGCATGTGTCAGCAAACACCCAATGATGAAAGACCGGTGCGAGTGGCGCCCCTTCACCACCAAGCGCAATATCTTTTTGACGAAACTGACCGATCACATCAATTCCAGTCTTCGCTGCAAGGGTATGACTGCAGCCGATTTGCAGACTGAAGCCTGGATCAAGCTCAGGATGGTGACGAATGGTCTGCCCATGATGACCGATTGCTCGGATGGCACTGGCATCGAGCGCGTTGCGCTCCAGAAGTGTCTGAACACCCTGCGCCACGGCTTCGGCAAAGCGCCGGTCCGCTTGCCCGAGGTGGATGATTTCATCCGAACCGGGTGTGCACAGACGCTTTAAACTGTTTCGGAGGTGCTCTGGGAATGATGCATTGAAGGCATCAAGTTGCCGAATCTCGCCTTGCGCGGAAATCTCAGTAAGGACCAAATCAATCCCATCCAGACTGGTCCCTGAGAGTGCACCGATAAAGCGTTCGGCCGCCATGATTCTGCTATTCGCCGTTCATCGCCAAGAAGAACCGCTTGCGGCCTTCGATCATTGCGAGCTTTTCTTCGGCGATTTTTTTAAATACGGCCATTTGTGCTTCTGGTAATGGCTCCGCTTTCGGAAGCTCCACGGTGCGTGGGTTCCGGTGTACGCCATCGACCAAAAATTCATAATGTAAGTGCGGACCCGTTACGCGGCCGGTCGCTCCGACTTGACCAATCACTTGCCCTTGACGCACGCGCTCTCCTTGTTGAACGCTCCGGCGATGCAGGTGCAAGTATTTTGTCATGTAGCGCTCACCATGCTGTATGAAAATGTAATGACCATTTAAGTTGTTGTAAGCACTGCGAACCACACGACCATCGCCGGAAGCCATGACTGGGGTTCCAACCGGGGCCGCGTAATCGATTCCACGGTGCGGCGCCACGCGGCCTGTGACCGGATGCATCCGGCGCGGGTTAAATTCGCTTGAGACCCGGTTGAAGGCAACTGGTGCGCGCAAGAAGGTTTGTCGGAGGCTTCGACCTGCTTCTGTGTAGTAACGTCCATCCTCGTGACGCACGGCAGTGAAGCGCTCCCCTTGGTTGTAAAATTCGGCGGCGACAATGCGCCCGAAGCCAACAAACTGCCCATCGATGTAGTTACGCTCATACAATACGCTGAATTGGTCACCCGCTCGGATATCAAGGGCGAAGTCGATATCCCATCCAAACAGCTCGGCAAGACTCATAATCAAGCCTTGCGTGAGGCCTGCACTGACGCCTGCATTCCAGAAGTTATTGCGAATTTCCGCATGAGCAAATTCGAGCCGAGTATCAATGACCTTTTCTTCCCGATCACTGATGTAGCGTCCTTCATCGTCGCGTTCAATGATGAGGGTCTCGGTATCATTGAGTCGGTAATGAAGGGCGATCAAATTATTGTCTTCGTCGCGCGCAAAGCGCAGGGTGTCGCCTGGGTGAATCCGACGCAATACGTTTGCATCGGGAGCTTGTGTGAGGTCATGAAGTTGACGCGCCGAGAAACCGACCCGTTGGAAAATGCGGGCCATGCTATCGCCTGAGCGCACTTCGTATTCAATCCAAGTGAGTTCTTCACCATCATCGCTGAACGATGAGGATTCGCCGAGGTAAAGTTCGAGATCGTAGCGGACGCCTGGCTCAAGTGGTTCATAGGCCGCCATGTCGCGGGACGCGCTGGCTTTTTCTGATGGCCATACCAGCAGCACGAGCATTAAAATACTCACGGAAATAATAATAAGTTGGTGTCGTTTCGGGAGCTGTTGCAAGAAACGTTGTATCGGTTCGACCATAAAACCAAGAGCCCTCTGTACTTCTTTGTGTTATATCATAGCATTTTCTTTGTGCAAGCATAAACAGCGCGCTTAAAAGCGGCCGCTGAATCAAGTAGAATGCTGCTTGGCAAAAAAGTTCAGTCATTGTGGAGTAAAGATGAGTAAAGGCGTAAAAGATGCACTCGAGCTAATTACGCGGGGTGTCGATGAGGTTCTGCTTGAGCAGGAATTAAAAGACAAACTAGCGGAAGGGCGACCCTTGGTGGTCAAAGCTGGCTTCGATCCGACCGCCCCTGATCTCCACTTAGGCCATACAGTGCTGATCAATAAACTCCGTGTGTTCCAAGAGTTGGGGCATACCGTGGTCTTTTTGATTGGTGATTTCACGGGCATGATTGGCGACCCCACCGGGAAGAACGTGACACGTAAGCCGCTCAGCCGCGAAGACGTTCTCGCGAACGCAGAAACCTATAAAGAGCAAGTATTCAAAATTCTGGATCCAAGTAAAACGCAGGTTCGCTTTAACAGCGAATGGATGAACACACTCGGCGCCGCGGGTATGATCAAACTCGCAGCACGGCAAACCGTGGCTCGGATGCTCGAGCGGGATGACTTTAAAAAGCGCTATCAAGGTGGGCAACCGATTGCCATTCACGAATTTATCTATCCGCTCGTGCAAGGGTGGGACTCGGTTGAACTGAAAGCTGATATCGAGATGGGCGGAACCGATCAAAAATTTAATCTGTTGATGGGGCGTGAACTGCAAAAAGAAGAAGGGCAGCGTCCACAAACCGTCATCACGGTTCCGTTGCTTGAGGGGCTCGATGGTGTGCAGAAAATGTCCAAGTCACTCGGTAACTACGTTGGGATTACCGACGCGCCGAATGACATGTTTGGCAAGATCATGTCGATTTCTGATGAGTTGATGTGGAAATATTTTGATTTGCTAAGCTTCCGCCCAACGGAAGAACTCACTGCGCTGAAAGCTGCGGTGGAAGCTGGCGCCAATCCACGCGATGCGAAAGTCGCGCTGGCGAAAGAAATCATTGCACGGTTCCATGATCAAGCAGCAGCAGATGCGGCTGAGCAGGACTTTGTTCAGCGGTTCCAGAAGAACGCGATTCCAGATGATATGCCGGAATTGACCCTCACGCTACCTGCTGATCAACGGGGTCTCGCAAATGTCCTCAAAGAAGCTGGACTCGTCGCCTCAACGTCTGAAGCGATGCGGATGGTTAAGCAGAATGCAGTGCGGATTGATGGCGAAAAGGTCACGGATGCTCGCATCGATTGCGCAGCGGGCCCTGCAGTATATCAGGTCGGAAAACGCAAATTCGCGCGGATTACTTTGGTGTAAGGCGTTCCGACCGATTAAGTCGAGCGAGCCGTTTGGACGATTCGCTCACCGGATTCAACATTGATCATGGTGAGCGCTTCGCCCCACACACAACCGGTATCAAGCCCAATGATATCAGGCCGCCCGGTTTCGCCCATTAATGTCGCCCAATGGCCAAAAAATAACGTCCAGCCGCGCGCAGACCATTGCTCATACCAAGGAATAAATACTTGTCTATCGACGTCTTGCGGATGCGCTTTCTGACTGAAGTCGAGCGCCCCATCGGGCGTTAGATAACGCATACGGGTGAAGGTGTTAATAATAAAGCGGTCGCGTTCAATGCCAAAAAGTTCATCACGCCAACGGGTCGGCTCGTTTCCATACATTTCCTCCAGCAGACGCACATAATGGGGCCCAACGAGCTTCGCCTCGACTTCGTGAGCATACTGGGATGCTTCGTCAATGGTCCACGCCGGGTGGACGCCTGCATGAGAGACCACGTGTCCAAGCTGCGGATCAACGAGCATCAGGGGCTGTTTGCGTAGCCAATCAATCCAGCGGTCCCGATGTTTACTTTGCAACAGCTCGAGCGTGTTGTCTTTGTTATGCGGGGCGCGAACCTCACACAACACCGCGAGGGTATGAAGATCATGGTTACCGAGGGTGCACTGAAATGCGGGTCCGAGGTCTGCGAGGAATTCCAATGTTGCCAAAGGCTGAGGACCGCGACCTATCAAATCACCCACCGACCAAAGTTGGTCGTGGCGAGGATTAAAGTCGACTTGCTGTAACAATGCTTTGAGGTCGCTGAGGCAAGCATGGATGTCACCAACAATGTACCGAGCCAAAAGTGCCTCCTGCGTTCTCGTCGATTGGAATTAATGGAGGATATTGGGTTTTGCAAGGCGGAAAACGGGAATAGAAAGCTGCCACTTCGTGCCATCCTCATTCACCATGGCGTATGAACCTTCCATGAGACCAAGCGGCGTTTTAAGAACGGTACCGCTGGTGTACTTAAAGGTTTTCCCGGGTTCAATTCGAGGCTGTTTACCCACAACCCCTTCGCCCATCACTTCGGTTACCTTGCCATTGGCATCCGTAATAATCCATTTGCGGCTAAGGAGCTGAACCGGTTGGTCACCTTTATTTGAAATGGTGATGGTGTAGGAGAATACAAATTGCTCCTGATCCGGCTCAGATTGGTCGGTCAGGTACTGTGTTTCAACGTCGAGTGCGACATCTGTACGGCTCATAGTGTCCTCTCGTGTTCGGTAACCCAATTCGCGATGCGAACGAAATCTCCTACATTTAACGTTTCGGGACGGGCGGCTGGATCAATACCAATTGATTCGAGCTCATCGGCGGACATCAGCTTCTTCATGTTGTTACGCAGGGTCTTCCGTCGTTGATGAAAGGCCATGTGACATACATGGTTTAGGGTAGCGCGATCTTTCACAGGCCAGGGAGACTCAGAATAGGGGACTAATCGTGCAACGGCTGAATCGACCTTAGGGGCAGGATCGAATGCCTCTGGCGGAACTTCGAGAACTGGGAGCACCTGACATGCTTGTTGCACCATGACGGTTAGGCGACCAAAAGCTTTCGAGCCTGGCTCGGCCGCCATCCGTTGAATCACTTCTTTTTGCAGCATAAAGTGCATGTCACTGATGGTATTCACTTGGGACAGTAAGTGAAAAATGAGTGGGGTCGAAATGTTGTATGGCAAGTTGCCAAAAACCCGAAGGGGCTTGCCCTCGGTCGCGGCGAGTTCGGAAAAATTAAACTTGAGGGCGTCAGCGCGGTGAACCGTCAACTTCCCTTGGAACTCAGTGGCGTTCTCGAGCCGCGTGGCAAGATCTCGGTCAAGCTCGACCACATGAAGATGGCCGGCCCGCTGCACCACAGGGCGGGTTAGAGCGGCTAGTCCTGGGCCAATCTCGACGAGCGGCTGACCGGGTTCGGGCGCGATTGCATCGACGATAGCATCAATGACGGTTTCGTCTTGCAAGAAATTTTGGCCAAACCGTTTGCGCGCGCGGTGCCCTTGTAACGCTTTACTCATGAAATTCTTTCTGTCCTTGTGCTTGTTGCGTCGCCATGTGAATCGCCTGTTGTAGTGCGATTTTCAGACTGCCAGTGTCGGCTTGTCCGGTGCCAGCGAGATCGAGCGCCGTCCCATGATCGACGGATGTACGAATAAATGGGAGGCCCAGGGTAATGTTTACCGCATCGCCAAACCCCTTGTATTTTAACACGGGAAGCCCTTGATCATGGTACATGGCGAGAATAACGTCAGCATGCTGCAGATATTTCGGTTGAAAAATTGTGTCGGCGGGCAGCGGACCCATCAACTGCCAGCCATGCTCTGTGCGCAGTTTCTCGAGCACCGGCTGGATGACGGTGATTTCTTCATGGCCTAAATGCCCACCTTCACCTGCATGTGGGTTGAGTCCGCACACATAAATTCGTGGGCGTTCAATACCGAACTTCTGCACCAAGTCATCATGCAAAATGCTGATTACTCGCTCCAAACGAGCCGGTGTCAGAGCCTTAGAAACATACGCCAAGGGGATATGGGTGGTGACCAATGCGACGCGCAACCCGGTGGTCGCGAGCATCATCACCACGTCTTTACAGTTCGCCTGCTGAGCGAAATACTCGGTATGGCCGCTGAACGCAACGCCCGCTTGGTTAATGATTCCCTTATGCACCGGTCCGGTCACAATGGCTGCAAACTCACCGTCAAGATTTCCTTGGCTGGCGCGGCGTAATGTTTCAACGACATAATGCCCGTTGGCTTCGTTCAACACACCGGGCTCAACGTCAGCTTCCACTGGGATATGACATACCTTCAGTGTACCCGGCTGATGCGCGTGAGCCGGCTGCTCAGGGTCATAAGGATGCAGGTGCAGAGGGAGATTTAATTGCTGTGCACGTGCTTTCAGTACGTTTTGATCGGCACATACAACGAGCTCAGCAGGCCAAGCCTGCTGAGCGATTTGAATAATCAGATCGGGACCAATGCCCGCCGGCTCACCGGGTGTCACCGCGATGCGTGGGATCATTGCAAACGATATTCGACATAAGCGTTATCGCGAATCTCTTGCAACCACACCGCCAATTCTTCTTGGAACTTCCGGCGATACAAAATGTTTTGAGCTTGCTCGCGTAAACGTTGGTCCGTGATGTCTTGCTGGCGACGGTCAAGAACTTCTAAAATGTGCCAACCAAACTCCGTGCGGAAAGGCTCAGAAATAACACCTTTTTCAATGCGGTTTACCACGGACCGGAATTCCGGTACGAACATATCCGGTGGCATCCAGTCCATTTTTCCGCCATCGGCTGCAGAGCCAGTATCGCTTGAGTGCTGACGGGCAACTTCTTCGAAGGTTTTCTCGCCACTTTGGATTTGTTGGCGGAACTCCCGCAACATTTGCTGAGCGCGGTTATCTGACAAAATCACCGAAGGACGGATTAAGACGTGGCGGACCATCACTTCATCTTCAACAGCACGTTGAATACCACGAATCTCATGAACTTTTAGAATATGGAAGCCGAGGCCGCTGCGCAGAGGGCCAATAACGGAGCCTTCTTGCTGGTCTCGGACATTCGCAGCAAACAAAGTCGGCATTGCGTTCAGTGACATGAAGCCCATATCACCCCCTTCAAGGGCGTTCGCCGCAGCCGATGCACTGATGGCAAGCTGTGCAAAGTCATCGCCCGCGTCAAGCCGTGCAATAACATCGCCTGCACGCTCCCGCGCAAGGGTTTCATTCTCGCGGCCTTGCTCGTCCTGTAAGCTAATCAAGATATGACCAACGCGATACTCGGTATCCTGCGCGCCTTGTTGTTTGATCAGGTCAACCAACAAATTAATTTCTTGTGGGCTCATGTACAAACGGCGTTGCACCGAGGCACGTTGAACTTCTGAAACAATAATTTGTGTTCGGATTTCTTCACGGTAATCGGCCCAACTCTGGCCTTCTCCTGCGATTTGAGCCCGAAGCCCTTCGACGGTCATATTATTATCGGAGGCGATGGATGCAATGGCTTGGTCGAGCATGGCATCGTTAATCCGAATCCCCATGCGTTCGCCCATTTGTTTTTGCAGTGTCTGCAAAATGAGGCGCTCAGCAACCTGCGTTTGGAGCGCGCTGTCAGAAGGCATCTGCCCACCATTTTGTGCTAAGTCTCGGCGCACATTCGTGAGCATGCTGTCCATTTCGCTTTGCAGGACAACTTTATCGTTAACCACGATCGCAACCCGGTCGAGCAATTGCTCTGCAGTTGCAGCGGTGCTTGCCAGCATGGCAACAACCCCAAAAGCCAAGCTTGTAATTTTTCTCATAGAACGTCCAATCATTGTGTATTTCGGAGGCTTTAATGAGCCTCTGTGTGATATTTAATGGTTGAGCCGCTTGCTCTTCTTGATGCTTCAAGTTTACAGCGTGTCTGTGGCGGCACTGCACGGCGTGTTCATATTGAGTCCAAAATGAGGAAAAAATTCCGCTCTCGCGCGGAATTATTCCGTTTCATTAATTATTCAAATAAAACGGCCGGCGATATCCAAAGATACTTTGTTGCAACATGTCGAGCATTTGAGGACCAGAGCCGCCCAATCCCGATAGGATAAACTGCAGACTAACACCATTGTCGAACTCAGCTTCAGGAAGTGGCTCACCGGGGATCGCAAATTCGTAATTCCGATTCACGCGCCGGTACGCGCTGACGCGAATGGACCAACAGCATCGATCATATTGCACGCCGAACATGGCGTCCATAGTCCGGTTTGAATTCAAATCTTGATACCAATGGCTTGCGAATCGCCAGTTCTGCGCCATTTCCCATGATGCAATCAGCCCCGCTTGTTCCACCTCCTGCTCGGCAGCCAACAGGCCTCGAACGCGACGGTGATTTAACTGTATCAAGTTCCCGTCACTTTGACGATACTCCAATGCTGCACGACTCTTTCGTACTAAACTCAAATCCGTATCGTATTGCAAAGCGGAGCTTGCGAACCAACGGCTACTCAGTCTGAAATCAAGCTCTGCCGCGAGCTCCGAATTGTTGCCTGTGATCCGGCTTGTCTCATCAAATAGCTGGGTCCGACTTTCATCAAGGTAGATGATCTGACCCAAGCTAAGCCGCATCCGCTCTTCAGCTTGCGAGTCAAAAAAGCTTGTACTCCCACCAATGGTGACTTGGTGCGCGTCTGCGATACGATCTAAGCCGGTAAACCGACGAGGCCGGAACAGACTGTGGTAATCATCTTGCATCAAGATGGTGTCATAGATGCCTATCCGGCTTTGATCGCGAAACGGCACATAGAGATATTGGATCTGTGGCGTGAGAGTTTGAAACCCATCGCTATTTTGGAATTGCCGCTCCAGGTGAATTTGGCCATGCCACCGATATTGTGGCAGGAAGCGGCTAACTGACGAATCAACTTCGGGCCGATCAGATTGTTCGTAATAGGTCATCAAATAACGGACATCAGCCGTCCAATCCCAGGCCGGTCGAACCATTCTATATTGCAGTCCGGGTTCGATATGGGTACGGGTTGCATGGTCAAAGCTATTGTCGGGCCGGCGAAAATGGGTGAACTCTGATTCCACCGAAAACTCGAGATTTGTGGCCAAGGGCTGCACATGATGAATCGCAATGCGTGGGAGTGTCCGGTATGGCGTTTGGAATGGCCCCAACATTTGAAAATCTTCAAATTGAATGCGCGCGCGGGTTTGCTCCGCACGGTAATCGAATTGCGCTCTGCGGTAGAGGTTTGAATCGGCTCGGTTCGCAAAGGGGGCTCCAAAATCATTGATGTACGAGACATCGCTGACTTGCGCGAAATCGACATAGCCAGTCCAGCGATCCGACAACGTCGAGCGCTGCTCCACCCGCATTAACGAGCGGCTGTTGTCTGCCGCGAGACTGCGGTCATTATGCAAATACTCGACGTAGGCGGTTCCTTGATGATTTTCCGTGAGGTAACGCCCCTCGGTCATGGCCATGATACCGCGTTCGGTTAAAAGTCTCGGCGTCAGAGTGAGATCATAGTTGGGTGCGAGGTTAAAGTAGTAGGGGACCTCAAGTTCAACACCATTGCGCGACGAACTGCGAATGGTCGGATACAGCAGGCCTGATTTCCGCTCGTCGGTGAGCGGGAAGCTAAAGCGTGGAATGTAAACCACGGGGACATCAAAGATACGGAATTGGGCATGATGGGCGGTGCCCCAACTCTCATTTTCATTGACCGTAATTTTATTCGCTTGAATCATCCACGCCGGGCGCTCACCGGGACATGTGGTAAAGGTTCCACGATGCAAAGTAACTTCGCGTTCCCCCGTAGCTGCTAGAATATCAATCTGCCCAGCCCGTCCGATAGCTCCGGTGGGAATGAGAACATACTCCGATTCCAAGATGGTGATCGCGTGATTCAGTTGATCCGCATTGATTTCATTGGCACGAACCGCGATATATCCGTCGCTGTAGGTTAGGCCGCCCGAGGCATTTACTTGCCCAGTTTGTTGATCGACTTCTGCTCGGTCAGTGCGAAGAATTTGTCCCCCTTGAAACAGATTTACGTTCCCAGTGAGGTACGCAAATCCGCGACCATCAAGCTGGGCAAAGTCAGCACGGGCTCGTATTTCATCTGGGTCGTCGGTGGGAGTACCGTTGTACTCTGGGAGGTCGAGCAACCAGGCTGGGAGCACGCGGCATTGCGCATTAGCAAGCGGGTTACTGTCTTCACTTTCAGCTTGTAATCCTGAATCCGTTGCCCCGGGTGGAACGCTCGACGAAGGCTCTTGTGCTCCGATCGATGAACTCCACGCACCCGCCCCCGCAAGCGTCACTGCGAGTGAAATTGCGAGTAGCGAACGGCGGTGCGATGGCAAAAGCGAAAACGTCATGTAAACAAGCTTACATCCAAGCGGGTGATTGTGGATTGTATGATAAAGCAATTTCCTTCCTTGGGCTATTTGCTAAGATGGGTTCTTCACGATTTAGGTTCGAATTTATCGGTTCGAGCACGTTCCGGAGTTTTTCGAGAATGACACGATTGCAAACGCTCACTCGATGGGCGGAAACGGTATTGGCACGTACGGATATTGAAGTCCAACCCCTGGCTGGAGATGCGAGCTTCCGTCGATATTTTCGAGTGTGGTCTCATAAGCAAGACGCATCATGGGTTCTCGTGGATGCCCCACCACCTGAATCACTTGAGCCTTTTGTTTCGCTCGCCCTTGCCTACCGAGAGCAGGGAGTTCACGTCCCGGCGATTATTGGGACGCATCATGAGCTAGGCTCCATGTTACTGGAGGATTTTGGCGATGCACTCTTCCATAGTGCGTTGAATCCTCAAACGGCACCGTCTCTTTATGCGAGAGCCTTGGGAGAGTTGCCAGCCATCATGCAGGTGGTGACGCATCGAAATGGCAAAATCCCGCCTTATGATCGTGCACTTTTAGAACGCGAAAATAGCTTATTTCGTGATTGGTTGTTGGGCACCCATTTGCAACTCTCCGTGACACCCGGAGAAGAAAAACTGTGGCAGTCGGTATCTGAACGGTTGATTCAGCAGGCTCTTGCGCAGCCGCAAGTGGGCGTCCATCGGGACTATCACAGCCGTAACCTAATGCTGACCGAGCAGCAGACAATCGGGGTTATCGATTTCCAAGATGCAGTGCGCGGACCCATTACCTATGACGCCGTCTCTCTGTTACGCGATTGTTATGTGCAGTGGCCTTCTGAGTTTGTTCAAAAACTATCGCAACAGTGCCGAGAACTCCTCCAAGCCCGTGGGCTCCTCGCTGCGTCAGTCAGTGCAGATGAATGGCAAGTGTGGTTTGACTGGATGGGACTGCAACGTCACACCAAGGCCAGCGGGATTTTTGCACGACTCTATCACCGGGATGGGAAAGCCGGCTACTTAAACGATATTCCAAATACCGTGGGCTATCTTGAATCGGTGGCGGCCACTTACCCCGAACTGGCGTCATATCGTGATTGGCTCGTGGAACGGATTATCCCTGCCATTCTTGCGAAACATGAGAGGCTGGAGAACGCGCAGCCTGGAGCTAAACCCATTCCAACAGGAGCCTAGTATGCGGGCGATGATATTGGCGGCAGGTCGAGGGAAGCGGATGCGCCCTTTGACTGATCACACTCCGAAGCCGCTCCTTTCGGTTGGTGGGATGCCGCTCCTTGCTTGGCATCTGGAAAAGCTTCGCAACGCAGGTGTGACCGACATCGTCATTAATACCGCATGGCTCGGAGCACAGCTCGAGGCGTATTTTGGTGATGGTGCGGAATTCGGTGTATCGATTCGATGGTCTCATGAACCACCCGGAGGCCTTGAGACGGCTGGAGGGATTATTCAGGCACTTCCATTGCTGACAGATGGCCTTTCGTCAGAACAACCGTTTTGGGTTATCAATGGGGATATTTGGACGGATTATGATATGAATCGCCTTCCGCGTGATCTACGCGGAGATCTGGCGCATTTAGTGTTAGTGGATAACCCAAAACATCACCCGCACGGTGATTTTGCCCTTCGTGGTCAACGAGTTGTTGCTGAGCCAGGGCTTACATTTAGTGGCGTGAGTGTGCTCTCTCCTGAGCTTTTCGCCGGTGTCGCGGTAGATTTTTTGCCGCTCCGACCGTTTTTTGAACGCGCCATCGCGCAAGGACGAGTAGCAGGGGAGCATCATGTGGGGCACTGGACCGATGTGGGTACGCCAGAACGACTTGCGCGATTAGAAGAGGAGTTAAGGCAATAATGTTTGGTCGATTACTCGGCGCGTTGTTTGGTTTTGCCGTAGGCCGTGTGTTTGGCGCGATTTTAGGATTTCTCATGGGTTGGTGGTTTGATGCCTTAGCCAATGAGCGCGCGCAAGCGCACCGAGCAGATAAGGCGAAGCGTACGGAGAAAACTGCCCAGAATGCTAAATCTGTTCGAACCATTGACGAAATCTACGAGTTTTTTGATGTGCGACCCGATGATACCGATCGTGCGATCAAAAAAGCCTACCACCGAAAAATGAAAGCGTGTCATCCGGACCGAGTGGCCGCTCAAGGCGAGGCGGCGCGTCAGGCCGCAAAAGAAGCGAGTCAGGAAGTGCAGGACTTGTACGAAAAACTCATGCGTCACCGGGCTCAAAATGGCGCGGGGCAGTGAATTTCAATGCGAGTTTGTGTGCGTGGATGTGTAAACGCTATCCATTCCGCGTGCAACAATAAACGGGGTGCTGCGCTCGTACTTTCGTGCGTTCCGTAGAGGCGATCGCCAAGGATTGGGTGACCCAACGAAAGCATGTGGACGCGCAATTGATGCGACCGGCCTGTGATTGGATAAAGCGCTACATCGGAGCTGTTTTCCGTCGCTTCAAGGCGCTCGTAACGAGTTTGTGCAGCTTTCCCGTGCTCAAAACACACCATCTGTTTTGGCCGATTCGGCCAGTCACAACGAAGGGGTAAATCCACGACGCCCTGGGCATCCGCGAGCACGCCCCAGACCCGAGCTTTGTACCGCTTCGCCACCTGCCGACGCTCAAATTGTTGACCTAGTTTTCCTTGTGCTTCTTTGTTCAACGCCATCACGACAATCCCCGAGGTTGCCATATCGAGCCGGTGTACAATCCGCGCCGTTGGCAATACGCGCTGCACGCGTTTTTCCAGACTATCCTTATGCTCCGGAGCCTTGCCTGGAACGGTGAGTAGTCCTGCCGGCTTGTGCAGGATCACATAATCGTCATCGCGCCAAAGGATGGTGAGCCAAGGGGTGATTGGAGGGTGATATTGAAACATCGGCGTGGGCAAATTCTAGGTCAAGTTCGCTGCAGTTACGTCAGCAAAAATAGATGCAAAAATCGGACTCAAAACAACAACCGTCAGCATAACAGATTTTTATCGTAAAAATTTCAATTTCGTCATACCGCCTTCACACGATTGGTCTACTATTAAAAAAAACAACAACAAAACGACGAGGTCACATATGAGTGAATCCGGACCCAAGTATTACATCCTGGATACCAACATCCTCCTGCACGAACCACTCGCATTTCTCAACTTTCAAGAACATAACGTCGTTATTCCCATGGTGGTCCTTGAAGAACTCGACCACATCAAAGACCGCCAAAAAGATGTCAGCCGTGACGCACGGGTTGCGATTCGAGCGCTGGAGGAGGCGCTGCACGAAGCCACACCGGAGCAGATTATTTCAGGGGTTCCGCTCACTCGGATCACCGGAGAACACCAGGCAGAAGGACACATCTCGATCTTTCCCGATTACCAACTGCGACAAACCGAGAGTGCACTCTCATTAAACGAAAATGACCATCGAATTATCCAGACTGCATTGCAGCTGCAGATTGATCGTGCACCCAGCAAAGTTGTCTTGGTAACGAAAGATATTAATATGCGCCTGAAAGCGAAAGGGGCAGGCGTAAAGTGCGTTGAAGACTATCGCACGGACCAGTTAATTGATGATATTCGACTCTTGGCGAAAGGCTTTTATACCTTTGAAGGCAACTTTTGGGATGCGGTTGGGGAGGTAAAGACAGAGCAAGACGGCCGCGATACCTACCACTTTATTTCACGGGAGCTGTTCCCCTCTTTGTACCCGAATGAATACTTGCTCGATGAAACGGAAACCTTTGCGGCGCGTGTTGAAAGCTTTACGGATACCCACGTGAAGATTTTAGATATTGGCCGGGAACGTTTGATGTCTACTCGGGCGTGGGGCATCACGCCAAAGAACATTTATCAAGCCATGGGTATGCACGCGTTGCTCGATCCCACACAAGATCTGGTTATTTTGACGGGTCCGGCGGGTTGCGGAAAAACCTTGCTGGCGCTTGCAACGGCCCTCGAGCAAGTGGTGGAGAAAGGGTTGTACGAGAAGATTATCGTCACCCGGAATACCCCTGAAATTGCTGAATCGATTGGCTATTTGCCGGGCACGGAGGAAGAAAAAATGGCGCCGTGGCTGGCGGCGATTACAGACTCCCTCGAAGTCTTGCACAAGCAAGATGAGAATATGGAGTCGAGCATGAATTACATTATGAATAAGGCCAATATCCAGTTTAAATCATTAAACTTCATGCGCGGACGAAGTATTCAAAATGCCGTGGTTTTGTTGGATGAAGCGCAAAACCTGACAGCTTCTCAGTTAAAAACCATTGTTACCCGCTGCGGAGCAGGCACCAAGATCATTTGTTCTGGGAATCTTGCGCAAATCGATTCCTATTACTTAACCGCTGTGACGTCGGGCCTGACTTATATTGTTGAGCGCTTTAAAAACTACCATGGCAGTTCGACGATGAACCTCAATGGCGTGGTACGTTCAAGCTTGGCGCAATATGCGGAGGAAAACCTGTAACAGAATGGCGCCGGTTGCAGCGGTCGAGTTGCAACTGACGCCGTCATGTCGGGTTAGGTTTAGCCATGTTCAGAAAAGTAATCTTCTAAAATCACACAGGCCGCGGCGCTATCGACGCGGCCTTTTTGTAGCTCGCGATACCCACCGCGATCAAAAAGCTCGGCCCGCACACTGGTCGTGGTGAGCCGTTCATCTTGTAAGTGAATTTGGACCCCAAAGCGGCCATGGAGTCGATTCGCAAACTTCTTGGCTTGGGTGGTGAGTGTCTGCTCACTCCCGTCCATATTCAAGGGCAGCCCGACCACGCAAACCGTGGGCTGCCATTCTTTGATGAGCTTTTCAATGAGGTGCCAGTCCGGAACGCCTTCTTTTGCTTTCAGCGCAGGTAGCGGGGTCGCCGTACCGGTAATTAGTTGGCCAACGGCCACACCAATGCTTTTTGTCCCAAAATCGAATCCCAGAACCGACATTAAGCGTGGCCCGCTTCACTCGACAGCTGAGCAATATCGAATCCGAGACGCTCGGCAGCTTTGCTCCAGCGATCCGCCGTTGGCGTGTGGAACATTAACTCGGCATCGGCGGGAATGGTCAGCCAGCTGTTATCCGCAATTTCTTGCTCAAGTTGGCCCGCTTCCCAGCCGGCGTAACCGAGGGTCAGGATAAAATGTGGTGGAGCCTTGTCTGAACCAAAGGATTCCAAAATATCCTTTGACGTCGTGATCATGATGTCATCCCCCAGCTGCAAGCTACTGCGCCAACCCTTTTGTGGGGTATGCAAAACAAAGCCCCGGTCAGTCGCAACCGGGCCACCGGTCAGCACTTGGGCTAATTCCAGCGCTTTACTTGGCGGAACTTGGATTTCAATCTGCTCAAGTAAACTGGCAACCGTCAGACCGACCGGCTGGTTGATGATTAGTCCCATCGCGCCCTCTTCGTTGTGCTCGCACACGTAGGTAACGGTCCGATGAAAAAACGGATCGTCGAGTCCCGGCATGGCAATCAAAAAATGATTCTGCAAGCTCGAGAATGTTTCTTTCGGGGTCGCGTCTACTGCTTTACTCATGTACTCACTTCACCATCAGGATGTCGCAGGAAAATCTGCTTCGATCGCCTCGAAGAGCTGACCGGCTATGTTGATATTATACGCATTCTCAATCTCACGCATACAGGTAGGACTGGTCACGTTGATCTCCGTGATGCGATCGCCGATGACATCCAAGCCCACGAGGTAAAGTCCTTTTTCCTTGAGAATTGGCCCGGCCGCGCGGGCTAAGGCAAAATCTGAATCACTCAACGGTTGAGGACGGCCACTGCCGCCGGCCGCTAAGTTCCCCCGCGTTTCGCCTGCGGAAGGAATTCGGGCCAGGGAGTAGGGTACCGGTTCACCATTGATAATAAGAATCCGCTTATCGCCGTCTTTGATGGCGGGCAAGTATTCTTGCACCATGGCGAAGCGCTTTCCATGGGCGGTCAGGGTTTCGATGATCACGCCTAAGTTAGCACCGCTCTCGTCCACTCTGAAAATGGATGCACCGCCCATGCCATCGAGCGGCTTCAGGATGACGTCTTTGTGAGTCGCATAAAATTCCCGAATTTGCGTCGCGTCGCGACTAACCAAGGTGGCAGGAATCAGCGATGGGAACCAAGCGGTGAACAATTTTTCGCTGCAGTCTCGCAAACTTTGGGGACGGTTGACGACCAATGCGCCGTCACGCGCAGCAAGATCAAGGATGTGCGTGGCGTATACAAATTCAATATCAAATGGCGGGTCTTTGCGCATGAGGATGATGTCAAAGTCACTCAAGGCTTCAATGGCGGGCTCGCCGAGCGTGTAAAAGTCACGCGCCTGATCACGGACGTTGAGCGGGCGCACGCGAGCCATCGCCGTGCCACCGTCAATAAACATATCCTTCAGCTCGAGATAATACAGTGTATGTCCTCGGGCTTGGGCTTCGAGTGCTAAGCGAAAGCTCGTGTCTTTGTGGGTCTTCACCGTCTCAATCGGGTCCATCACAATAGCTACACGGATCATCATTTACTCCTCTTAGAGATCGCCAAAATGGGATTGTAACGCAGTAATGGCTGCGAGTGCCGCAGTTTCGGTACGCAACACCCGAGGCCCGAGTGCAACCCCCGTGCACTGATGCTCAGCGAGCAGCCGAACTTCAGCGTCAGAAAAACCCCCTTCAGGGCCAATTAACAGCGTGTACGTTGCGGCGGGCTGAATTGTTCGAAACCGTGTGTTGGCATGGGGATCGAGAATCAAGGCTTGACCCGCTCGCGGTTTTGCTAACCACTGCGCCAAGGTGCATGCCGGATGCACGGTCGGTACGGTATTTCGGCCCGACTGTTCACAGGCGCCAAGCACAATTTTCTGCCATTGATCCTGTTTCTTCTCCAACCGCTCACCGCTTAACTTCACGTTGCATCGCTCGGTAAACACAGGCGTGATTGAGGTCACGCCCAACTCCACGGACTTTTGCAGCACAAAATCCATTCGGTCACCCTTCGAAATTCCTTGCACAAGGTGAATTTCAAGTGGGGATTCACGAGCGTCATAGTGTGCTTGAATAACATCAACGGTGACTGATTTTTTGCTCACGGCTTGGATAACCGCCTCGAAGCGATGATCATCGCCAGTGAACAGCTCCAAGGCTTGGCCAACCTGCATCCGCAAAACGCGACCAACATGGTGGCTCGCATCATCGCTCAGGGTGACCTGAGTTCCGGCTTGGAGTGGTTCAGGATGAAAAATCCGTGGGATTCGCATGGTGAGTCCGTATATAGTGAACGTATTACATTGGGCCATGTTACCCGTTGCACACGAGTCAGACAATCAAGGACCTTTATTGTGGGTGAATCTATTTTAACAACCCGAGGATTGACCAAAATCTATAACGGGATTGCGGTCGTGGATCAGCTCGATCTCGATATTCCTGCAGGGATTTGCTTTGGACTATTAGGCCCAAATGGTGCCGGCAAGACCACCACGATTGAAATGCTCGAAGGCATTTTAAAGCCAGATGGCGGTGAGATTTATTATCAGGGTGCACCTGTCGGTACCGGGTTTTATCAAAAAGTAGGTATTCAATTTCAGCACACGGCGCTGCCCGACTTCTTGAAGGTTAGTGATGTGCTAAATCTGTTCTCACGTTTCTATGATGCACCGTTGCCGCGTGATGAATTGATTGCATGGTGTAGTTTGGAGGATTTGCTAGACCGCGATCATCGCAAGCTCTCTGGTGGACAAAAGCAACGCTTGCTCCTTGCATTGGCTCTAATGAACGATCCAGATTTACTGTTTCTCGATGAGCCAACCACCGGTCTGGATCCTCAAGCGCGTCGAAATTTTTGGGAGTTAGTCCGCTCGGTGCGGAGCCGAGGGAAAACGGTTCTGCTCACCACACACTACATGGATGAAGCCGAGCAACTGTGTGACCAGATCGCAGTGCTGGATAAGGGCACTATTATTGCTGAAGGAGCACCGCGTGCATTGCTCAATCAACATTTCCATGGTGCGCTGATTCGAATTCCGGTGGGGAATTTTCAGGGTGATTTGCCTGAGTTCTTTGCCCATGCTGAGTTGCAAGGAGATTTCCTCCAGCTGCAGGCCACTGAAGTCGATAGTACGCTCGGTGAGCTCATGCAAGCCGGGATTCCACTCACAGGCCTTCAAGTGGAGTCTGCTAATTTAGACGATCTCTTTTTGAAATTAACCGGCCATGAGCTACGAGGTGAATGATGTTCTGGAAACGTTTTTACGGCGTACTTACGGCTCGGAACCTTGAGTTCTGGCGAGATAAAGAGGCGCTCAGTTGGAATTTAATTTTCCCATTGGTGTTGGTGGTTGCGTTCGCCTTTCTATTTGATAGTGATGATCGCACCTTGTTGCGCGTTGGGGTGGTGGGTGCTGAGCAGGTCGAAGAATTGCAGACCCTCGGTTACGTCAATCAAATCCCCTATGATGATCTCAGTCACGCCAAACGACGCTTAGAGCAGCATCAGCTGGATCTAGTGGTGTCACCGATGCAAGGTGCCTATTGGTATAACGCCCAATCGAGCGGCAGTGCATTGGCAGCAGAATTATTCCTGGCGCGTACTGTGGATTATCAGGCGGAGCAGGTGGAAGGCCAAGCGTTGCGCTACGTGGATTGGGTGTTACCGGGCATCCTCGCCATGAATATGATGTTTAGCTGTCTTTACGGTGTGGGGTACGTCATCGTGCGCTATCGCAAGAACTCGGTATTAAAACGGATGCAAGCCACACCGTTGTCCGCTTTTGAGTTTTTGTTAGCACAAGTGGTCAGCCGAATTTGGCTCGTGATGGCGACGTTGGTGGTGGTGTATCTGATATGTCATGCCATTTTTAACTTTGTCATGGAGGGCAGTTATTGGCTGCTCTTATTGTTGGGCCTCATTGGTTCCGTATGTATTGCTGCATTGGGCCTGATGGTCGCCTCTCGCACGCGCAGTGAAGAGCTTTCAAGGGGCTTACTCGATTTCATTTCGTGGCCTATGCTGCTGCTTTCTGGGGTTTGGTTTTCCCTTGATGGCTCGCCGATTTGGGTGCAGCAACTCGCGCAGATTTTCCCATTGACTCATTTGATTGATGCGGCACGTGCGGTCATGTTTGATGGCGCGGGACTTGCGGCGGTCTTACCGGAGATCGGCATTCTCTTGCTGATGACGTTGGTCTTCCTCGGAGTGGGCGCTTACTTATTCCGCTGGACTGGAGATGGTCGATAGCGTGGTTTGCGACAGCGTGAGGCATGCATAAAAAAAGGCCAACTCAATAAACAAATCTGCGTTGGCCTTTTTGCAAACTGGCTTTACTTTAGTGGGGCGCGGTTTTAGCTCAGTGAAGCCTGAATTGCCTCCACTTTATCGGTGCGCTCCCATGGGAACTCGTCCCGGCCGAAATGGCCGTACGCTGCAGTCGGCAAGTAAATGGGTCGCTCAAGGTTGAGCATTTGCAAAATGCCATACGGGCGCAAGTCAAAATGCTCGCGCACGATACGAATCAAGGTTTCTTCGTCGTACTGGCTCGTTCCGAAGGTTTCGATGGAAATCGAAGTTGGTTCAGCTACACCGATCGCGTAAGAAACTTGCAGCTCAAGACGTTCCGCCAAACCAGCCGCGACGAGGTTCTTGGCCACATAACGCGCTGCATAGGCGGCACTGCGGTCAACTTTTGATGGATCTTTTCCAGAAAAAGCACCCCCACCATGACGCGCCATCCCGCCGTAGGTATCGACAATAATTTTACGTCCCGTAAGGCCGCAATCTCCCATGGGACCACCAATGACAAAGCGACCCGTTGGGTTGATGTGGATTTGGGTTGCCTTGGTCAACCATTCCTCCGGTAAGACCGGCTTGATAATGGTTTCCATCACATCTTGACGCAATTGCTCAAGAGAAATTTCCGGCGCGTGTTGCGTTGAGAGTACGATGGCATCGATTCCAACCGGCTTGCCATCTTCATAGATAAAGGTGAGTTGGCTTTTGGCATCCGGACGCAACCACGGCAGCTCGCCACGACGCACTTCGGCCTGACGTTGCACAAGCTTGTGTGCATACATAATCGGTGCCGGCATCAGCGCTTCGGTTTCGTTTGTGGCATAACCAAACATTAACCCTTGGTCGCCGGCTCCTTGATCTTCTGGACGCTCACGATCAACACCTTGGTTGATATCGGGGGATTGTTTCCCAATGGCGTTGAGAACCGCACAACTGTCGGCATCGAACCCCATGTCAGAGTGGGTATAACCAATTTTACGGACGGTATTTCGGGTCAGTTCTTCGATATCAACCCACGCATTGGTGTTGATCTCTCCACCGACCAAAACCATGCCGGTTTTGACGTAGGTTTCGCAAGCGACACGCGCCCGCGGATCTTGTTCAAGAATCGCGTCGAGGACCGCATCGGAAATTTGGTCGGCAATTTTATCAGGATGTCCCTCTGAGACAGATTCGGAAGTAAACAAGTGTCGTGCCATAATTTTTTCAACTCGCAAATAAAAGAAAGACCGGTTTTTGCCGGCACTTTTAGGATTGGGGCAGAGTGTACCCGAAACTCAATTCAATATCTAGTTTAGACGTCTATCTGTCTAAACGTTTTTATTTTGTTGCACATCAGCGGCCACAGGTATTTGCCTGTCATGGCTGAATGATGGACAATACGCGCGCTAGGGGTTTACGTGCCCACCCGTCTAAATGATCATCGAACTGTGAGGAGCCACTGATGTCAGATCGCCGTTATCTCGCCAACGCAACTCGTGCATTAAGCATGGATGCTGTCCAGAAAGCCAAGTCGGGTCATCCCGGCGCTCCAATGGGAATGGCGGATATCGCCGAGGTGTTGTGGCGTGACTATATGTCGCACAATCCAGTGAACCCCACCTGGGCGAATCGCGATCGCTTCGTCTTATCGAATGGGCATGGTTCGATGCTAATTTACTCATTGCTGCACCTGACAGGCTATGCGGTGAGCATTGAGGATCTTAAGAATTTCCGTCAACTGCATAGTAAAACGCCGGGCCACCCAGAGTATGGGTACACGCCGGGCGTTGAAACCACGACAGGCCCATTGGGTCAGGGGGTTTCGAATGCAGTTGGGATGGCCATTGCGGAAAAAGTATTGGCCGCACAATTTAACCAACCGAACTTTCCGATCGTCGACCATTACACTTATACCTTCTTGGGCGATGGCTGTCTGATGGAAGGGATTTCTCATGAAGTCTGTTCACTGGCGGGCACTCTGGGCCTTGGCAAACTGATTGCGTTTTATGACGACAACGGTATTTCGATTGATGGTGAAGTGGAAGGATGGTTTACCGACGATACGGTTAAGCGCTTCGAGTCGTACGGCTGGCAGGTGATTGCTGATGTGGACGGCCACGACAGCGAAGCAGTGCGCGCTGCAATTGAGAGTGCGCGTGCGGATACGACACGGCCGACCCTCATTTGTTGCAAAACCGTCATTGGCTTCGGAGCGCCAAACAAGCAGGGCACCGAGAGCTGCCACGGCGCACCACTTGGGGATGATGAAATCGCTGCAACCCGGGAAGCCCTAGGCTGGTCCCATGGGCCATTTGAGGTTCCAGAAGACGTTTATGCTGCTTGGTCAGCGCAAGAGCGTGGTAACCAAGCCGAGCACGCCTGGAATGATTTATTTGCAGCTTACGCCGATGCCCACCCTGAACTTGCCGCTGAGTTCAAGCGCCGAATGGCCGGTGAGTTACCGAAGAATTGGGCGGCCGATGCCCAAGCGTATGTCGAAAAATTGCAAGCAAACCCAGAAAAAGTGGCAACCCGCAAAGCGTCACAGAACGCATTAAATGCCTTCGGGCCGCTACTGCCTGAATTGCTCGGTGGCTCAGCGGATCTTGCGGGTTCCAATCTCACCATTTGGAAAGACTCCAAACCCCTGACCCATGATGATGCGAGTGGAAACTACATTTTCTATGGCGTGCGTGAGTTCGGGATGTCAGCCATTATGAACGGCATTCAGCTGCACGGTGGCTTCCGTCCATACGGTGCAACCTTCTTAATGTTTATGGAATACGCCCGCAATGCGGTGCGAATGGCTGCCTTGATGAAGCAGCCTGTCATTCATGTCTACACCCATGACTCCATTGGTTTGGGGGAAGACGGCCCGACGCATCAGCCAGTGGAGCAGTTAGCAAACCTCCGTCTGACACCCAATATCCAAACCTGGCGCCCGTGCGACCAAGTGGAATCGGCTGTCGCATGGCAAGCTGCGGTCGAGCGGACCGACGGTCCAACATGTTTGATTTTTACCCGTCAGGGTGTGGCGCAAATGGCCCGAAATAAAGACCAGCTCGCAAATGTGCGTAAAGGTGGTTATGTCTTGAAGGACTTTGGAAGCGATCCGCAATTGATTCTGATCGCCACCGGCTCAGAGGTAGAGCTGGCGATGAAGGCCGCGGAAGCTTTACACGCAGAGGGGCAGACCGTGCGTGTGGTCTCAATGCCTTCCACCTGCGTATTTGACCAACAAGATAAAGCCTATCGTGACTCCGTGCTACCACCACAGGTACGTCGCCGGGTTGCGATCGAAGCGGGTATTGCCGATTTCTGGCACAAGTACACGGGCTTTGAAGGGGCAGTGGTCGGTATGACGAGCTTTGGTGAGTCGGCACCGGCGGATGAACTGTTTGCACACTTCGGCTTCACGGTCGACAACGTCGTGGCAACCGCCAAGGCACTTTGATAGGAGAAGTTCTTTGAACGCAGCGCAGTATTCGAACCCGAGAATTCGGGTTGCCATTAATGGATTTGGCCGAATTGGCCGTTCTGTGCTGCGCGCTTGGGTTGAGTCTGGCTGGTATCAGCATATCGATATCGTTGCCATCAATGAGCCGGCCACCATTGAAGGAATGGCGCATTTGCTGCAGTACGACTCCACGCATGGACGATTTGCTGCTGAGGTGCGGGTCCGGGATCAGATGCTTTGTATCGGTGAAGCCACGATTCAAGTGCTGCACCGAACTGAAATTCACGATCTGCCTTGGCACGCACTCGATATTGATGTGGTATTGGAATGTTCTGGGGTCTTCGGTGCGCGAAGCGATGGTGAAGCGCATCTTGCCGCTGGAGCCAAGCGAGTGCTTTTCTCGCATCCTGCATCGCCTGATGTGGATTTCACGTTGATTCAAGGGATCAACCACGCAGAACTCACGGCAGAGCATCGAATTATCTCGAACGGCTCCTGCACGACCAACTGTATTGTGCCGGTCATTAAAGTGCTCGATGACGCATTCGGTGTTGATAGCGGCACCATTACGACAATCCATTCGTCGATGAATGACCAACAAGTGATCGATGCATATCATGACAATCTGCGTTTGGCGCGCGCAGCATCGCAAAGTATTATCCCCGTCGATACGCGTTTGGCGCGCGGAATCGAACGGATACTTCCAAAGTTTGCTGGCCGCTTTGAAGCCATTGCGGTGCGCGTCCCGACCACAAATGTGACGGCCATGGATTTAAGTGTCACACTCACCAGCAACGTTGATATTGCAACGGTGAATGCGGCGTTGCAGGCCGCGAGCCAACGTATTCTTCCCGGTATTCTTGGATATACTGAGTTGCCATTGGTTTCGTCGGATTTTAATCACGACCCTCGCTCTGCCATAGTGGATGGGACCCAGACTCGGGTGAGTCATCGCCAGCTCGTTAAAGTACTCGCATGGTGCGACAACGAGTGGGGTTTTGCGAATCGAATGTTAGAAAGCACGGCAGGCATTGGTGCCGTGCTTTCACACTAAATATATTTTTAAGCGCGTCAGAAAGGAAACGTACCATGACCATTAAAATGATGACCGATTTTGATCTTCGCGGGAAACGCGTCCTGATCCGTGAGGACCTCAACGTCCCCGTGCAGGCAGGAAAAGTAACCTCAGATGCCCGCTTGCGTGCAGCGCTCCCAACACTGCAAAGTGCCTTGGAACAAGGAGCAAAGGTCATGGTCATGTCGCACCTTGGACGCCCTGAAGAAGGGCAGTACGACGAAGCATACTCCATGGCCCCGGTCGTGAAGTACCTAGCAGAAGCGTTATCATTCCCGGTGCGCCTTGAATCCAATTACCTCGACGGTGTCGAAGTAGCGGGAGGCGAGCTGGTGGTGTTCGAAAACGTACGCTTTAACGTCGGTGAGAAGAAGAATGATCCCAGTCTTGCTAAAAAATTAGCTGCACTGTGTGACATCTTCGTCATGGATGCGTTTGGTACTGCCCATCGAGCGCAAGCATCGACTTACGGCGTAGCTCAGTATGCGCCGGTTGCCTGTGCTGGGCCACTGCTCGCAGCGGAGCTCGAAGCGCTCGAGAAAGCGTTAGAGAATCCGAAGCGCCCCTTGGTAGCGATCGTCGGTGGCTCCAAGGTATCGACCAAGCTTACAGTCTTAAACTCGTTGGTGCGCAAAGTCGACCAGTTGATTGTCGGTGGCGGGATTGCCAATACTTTTATCGCAGCGGCGGGGCATGATGTCGCCAAGTCACTATATGAACCGGATTTAGTGAGTGAAGCGTCCCGTTTGTTCGAGTCGTCGAAAACACGTGGCGCAACGATTCCGGTTCCAACCGATGTGGTGGTTGGTGATCGTTTCAGTGAAGATGCGACAGCGAGTATTAAGTCCGTTTCAGACGTCAGCGGAGATGATCAAATCTTTGATGTGGGTCCTGAAACTGCAAAAGCACTTGCAAAGATGCTTGAAAATGCCGGTACCATTGTTTGGAATGGCCCTGTTGGGGTGTTTGAGTTTGACCAGTTTGGCGAGGGGACACGGCTCTTAGCGGAAGCGATCGCCAACAGCAACGCATTTTCAATCGCTGGCGGTGGTGATACGCTAGCAGCAATCGACAAGTACGGAATTGCTGACAAAATTTCCTATATTTCGACCGGTGGCGGTGCATTCCTTGAGTTTTTGGAAGGCAAAAAACTACCCGCGGTCTCTATTTTAGAAGCCCGGGGCAGCGAAGCGCATTAAGCGGTCTGGGTGGGGTGCAGGCACACCCTGTGATTACTGAGTTATACAAGAGATTGAAATACACAAGAGAAAGATAAGGAGTTCTCCCATGGCATTAATTTCCATGCGTCAAATGCTCGATCATGCAGCAGAGTTCGGCTACGGAGTGCCGGCATTTAATGTAAACAACCTCGAGCAAATGCGCGCGATTATGATGGCGGCTGACGAAACCGATAGCCCGGTCATTGTGCAGGCCTCGGCTGGCGCGCGAAAGTACGCAGGAGCGCCATTTTTGCGTCACCTTATTTTAGCGGCGATCGAAGAGTGGCCGCATATTCCCGTGGTGATGCACCAAGATCACGGGACCTCTCCCGCCGTGTGCCAACGTTCCATCCAGTTGGGCTTCAGCTCAGTCATGATGGATGGCTCATTGCGTGAAGATGGCAAAACACCGGCGGACTATGACTACAATGTAGACGTCACCCGCAAAGTAGTTGAGATGGCCCACGCGTGTGGTGTTTCGGTTGAGGGTGAACTCGGTTGTCTTGGCTCACTTGAGACAGGTCAGGCAGGTGAAGAGGATGGTGTAGGTGCTGAAGGTACCTTGAGCCACGATCAGCTTCTGACCGATCCAGAGGAAGCGGCGGATTTTGTGAAAGCAACCCAAGTGGACGCGCTTGCAATTGCGTGTGGTACGTCACACGGTGCTTACAAGTTTACCCGTCCGCCAACGGGCGATATTCTGGATATTAACCGAATTAAAGAAATTCATGCGCGTATCCCAAACACACACTTGGTAATGCATGGTTCTTCATCGGTTCCTCAAGAGTGGCTTGCCATCATTAATGAATTCGGTGGGGATATCCCAGAGACTTACGGTGTTCCGGTTGAGCAAATCCAAGAGGGGATTCGCCACGGTGTTCGCAAGGTCAACATCGATACCGACTTGCGTCTTGCATCGACCGGTGCAATTCGTCGCTACCTCGATAAAAACAAGGCTGAGTTTGATCCACGCAAATATCTGCAAGAGTCGACCAAAGCCATGTACGAGATCTGTAAAGCGCGTTATGAAGCATTTGGTACTGCGGGCAATGCAAGCAAGATCAAGCCGATCTCCCTCGAGGAGATGTTCGTGAAGTACGAAAAAGGTTTGTTGCACGCCACAGTTAAGTAATTGGAATGACGACCGATAATCAGACCACCGGCGTGTAAATGTCGGTGGTTTTTTGCTTTTTGGGTACGAAACCCTTTAAAAATTCGGTAAAATGCATACGATTCGGCAAAATAAAGATAATTCTCAGGGGGCCCTGGTGCTTAGACACGCGTGCAAAAATCGGCTTGGACTTGCGATCGCAGGTGCTTTTTTGATGGCGAGCGGAAGCGCATCTGCATCGACGTTTATGTTCGATGACATTCAGGATGTCGATCCCGCCAAACAAGACGGAAGATGGCGAGCGAGTGCTGAGGTGGGCGTTCTGATCCGCTCAGGAAACACGGATTCTCGGTCTTGGAAAGGTAAGATTGACTTACAACGGGACACCTTGATGTGGCGTCACCGGGGCATCATTGATTATTACCGCCAAGAGCGAAAAACCTTTGAAGGTGAGACCGTCACCGATGCGGACCGCTTGTTCCTCTCCGGCCAGTCGAACCGAAAGTTTGAGGCGCTTAGTCACTCCTCGTTCTTTGTGTATGGCTCCTATGAGGACGATGCGTTAAACAGTTTTGAATACCAGTCTACCATTGCCGGTGGTTTTGGTACGCGGTATGTGTTCAATGACGACATGTTCGCTGACTTCGAAATCGGTCCGGGTGTCTCGTTCGACAAACGGCGTGATACGGGCGAAACCGATACAGACCTCATCGTTCGTCTGGCAACGAACTTTGATTGGCAGATCAGTGAGACATCGCGTTTTACCCAGCTGATTTCCACGGAGATTGGCGATGATAACACCCGTTCACGGGCGGTAAGTGCGCTGACCGCAAACTTGAACTCGCGTTTAGCGCTGCGTTTGTCGCTGACGCTGACGCACAACACCACTGTATTTGAACAACCCAATGGTCGGATTCCAGAGAAGTTGGATACCGAAACTGCAGTCACGATTGTGTACACATTCTAATTGAGCGGGCAAGCGGACGCTTGCCCTCGCTTAAGAAGCTTGAAGACCAATCCCTACGTTCGTGTAAGGAACGAGGACATTCCATCCATGAAGAAGTCTGATTTTTACTTTGATCTTCCTGATCATCTGATTGCCCGTTACCCTCAACCTGATCGCAGTAGCAGTCGCTTGCTTACCCTTGACGGGGAAAGCGGTGCGATTGGTCATCGAGGGTTTCGTGATCTCCCAAGTTTGCTCGCCCCCGGCGACCTGTTGGTATTTAACGATACGCGTGTCATTCCTGCCAGACTCCTTGGGCAGAAAGTGTCGGGTGGAAAAATCGAAGTGTTGGTCGAACGCATTCTCGATCAGCATCGCGTGCTGGCGCATGTTCGCAGCAATCGTTCGCCCAAAAACGGCGCCCAATTGCTCCTTGAAGGTGCTGTGCATGCAGAAGTCGTAGGGCGTGTTGAGGCGTTGTTTGAAATTGCTTTTGATCCTGCCAAGACGGTTCTCGAGTGGCTTGACGCCTACGGCCATATGCCGTTGCCTCCTTATATAGACCGTCCTGATGAACAAAGTGACCGGGAACGCTATCAAACGGTCTATAGCAAGAAGCCTGGCGCTGTAGCAGCACCAACCGCAGGACTTCATTTCGATGACTCCGTGATGCAGGCGCTTGCGGATAAAGGTATCGAGACGGCATACGTCACACTGCATGTTGGGGCCGGCACGTTTCAACCTGTGCGTACTGAAAACATTCTCGAACATAAAATGCACAGTGAGTATGCAGAGGTCTCCGAAGCGGTGGTCGATGCGGTCGCCACGTGCAAAGCTCGTGGTGGCCGCGTGATTGCAGTGGGTACCACATCGGTCCGGTCGCTTGAGTCCGCAGCACATTTTAATGGGGGCACCCTTGCGCCTTACACGGCCGAGACGGATATCTTTATTTATCCGGGATATCGCTTCCACGTTGTGGATGCCATGGTCACCAATTTCCATTTACCCGAGTCAACGCTGATCATGTTGATTTCTGCGTTTGCCGGGAAATCCGAAGTTATGCAGGCCTATCAGGCTGCAATTCAGGAAGAATATCGCTTTTTCAGCTATGGTGATGCGATGTTTATTACTCGCAAACCGTGATGATGCTTAACAGGTTAATCCATGAAATTTGAATTAAAGAAAACGATTGGGAAAGCGCGCCGAGGACAACTTCAGTTTGACCGTGGCGTGGTTGATACCCCTGCATTTATGCCAGTCGGAACCTTGGGGACCGTGAAAGGCATGACGCCCGAAGAGCTCAAGGACACAGGGGCGCAAATTTGTTTGGGAAATACCTTTCACCTGATGTTGCGTCCGGGAACCTCGATTGTTCAACAACATGGGGACTTGCATGATTTCATGCATTGGGACAAACCGATCTTAACGGATTCGGGTGGTTTCCAAGTCTTTAGTTTGGGTGATTTACGGAAAATCTCGGAAGAAGGTGTCACATTCCGCTCACCGATCAATGGGGAGAAAATTCTTCTCACCCCCGAGAAATCAATGGAAGTACAGCGTGAACTCGGTTCTGACATCGTGATGATTTTCGATGAGTGCACGCCGTACCCCGCAACCGAGAAACAAGCAGAAGATTCCATGCAGCTCTCATTGCGTTGGGCTGAGCGATCGAAGACGGCGCATGGTGACAGTTCAGCGGCTTTGTTTGGCATCATTCAAGGCGGTATGTATGAGCATCTGCGTGATGTTTCATTAGCTGGGCTGACAGAGATTGGCTTTGATGGTTATGCCATTGGCGGGCTCTCAGTCGGCGAGCCAAAAGAAGATATGATGCGAATTCTCGACCATACCGCACCGAAGATGCCAGCGGACAAACCGCGCTATTTGATGGGTGTCGGCAAGCCTGAGGACCTCGTTGAGGCGGTGCGTCGCGGAATTGATATGTTCGATTGCGTTATGCCGACGCGGAATGCACGAAATGGACACTTGTTTACCTCCGAAGGAGTGATTAAAATCCGCAACGCGCGACACCGGACCGACACGGCTCCGCTGGACCCTGAGTGCGATTGCTACACCTGCAAAAATTACTCGCGCGCCTATTTACATCATTTGGATCGCTGTAACGAGATCCTTGGTGCCCGGTTGAACACCATCCACAACCTGCACTTCTATCAAACATTGATGAAGGGCATGCGGGATGCGATCGAAAACGATCAATTTGATCAATTTGTGGCGGACTTTTATGCCAAACGGGGAGAATCCGTGCCACCTTTAGATTGAATTAATTGATCTTAGGCTTTACATGGGGCTGTCCTTTGTTTAAAATTCAGCACCAATTTTGTCCGGCTGGGTTATTTGAAGACCCGCAACTAACGAATTTTTTGAGGTGAGAGGCTAATGCCAGCAGTTAAATTGAAAGAAAACGAGCCATTTGACGTCGCCCTGCGCCGTTTCAAGCGTTCTTGCGAAAAAGCGGGAGTTTTGTCTGAAGTTCGTAGCCGCGAATTTTACGAGAAACCAACCTCTGAGCGTAAGCGCAAGAAAGCAGCAGCAGTGAAGCGTCACGCGAAGAAACTGGCTCGCGAAAACGCTCGTCGCACTCGCCTGTATTAATCAGTGTGCGGCCGCGAAGCCGCGCCTGACTTGTGTTCCGCGTAGGAATGCACAAAAACCGTGCTCAGCACGGTTTTTTTGTTGGAAATCCGCTTTTTATTGCACCCTGAGCAGAGTACATTAACAGCATGGCTGGATTAATCCCTCGCGATTTCATTCAAGATTTAGTGGCCCGCGCTGATATTGTCAGTGTGGTCGAAAGCCGTGTGCGTCTAAAAAAAGCAGGCCGTAATTATCAAGCCTGTTGCCCCTTTCATAATGAAAAGTCTCCGTCGTTTACTGTGGCACCCGATAAACAGTTCTATCACTGCTTCGGTTGTGGCGCGCACGGGAACGCACTTGATTTCATCATGGAATATGATGGGCTCGAGTTTCCAGATGCGGTTGAAGAACTGGCCTCTAGCATGGGAATGGAAGTCCCCCGCGAGCAACGAGCAGGGAGTGGCAAACCAGCGCGTGCTAAAGCGGAGATTGAAGATGATTTTCAATTGATGGAGCGGTGTGCGAAGTTCTTTGCGAATCAATTGAAAACTTCGCCGGAACGCGAACGCGTCATTGGTTATCTTAAAAACCGAGGATTGAGCGGCGAGGTAGTACGTGACTTTGGGATTGGATATGCCCCAGAAGCTTGGGATGCAATTCTCAAAGAGTTCGGCGGGACCAAAGAGCGTCAACAACAGCTCCTCGCGTTGAAAATGATCACCGAGAATGATCGAGGCAAACGGTTTGATTTTTTTCGAGACCGCATCATGTTCCCGATTCGCGATCGGCGCGGACGCGTGGTTGGTTTTGGTGGACGAGTGCTCGACAAAGGCGAACCGAAGTATCTGAACTCGCCAGAAACACGTTTATTCCATAAAGGTCGTGAGCTGTACGGGTTTTATGAAATGAAGCAACACCACCGTGAGCTTGAGCGTGTCATCATCGTGGAAGGCTATATGGATGTTGTGGCTCTCGCCCAATATGGTGTTACCAATGCAGTTGCAGCCCTAGGGACCGCAGCAACCAGTGATCATCTGCAGTTACTGTTTCGCCAAGCCAAACACGTGGTGTGTTGCTTTGATGGGGACCGTGCGGGGCGCGACGCCGCATGGCGTGCATTAGAAAATGCCTTGCCGTTGTTGCGGGATGGCACCGATCTTCGTTTCTTATTTCTGCCAGATGGGGAAGACCCAGATACCATTGTTCGTGCCGAAGGCGCGGAAGGATTCCAAGCACGGGTGGATAAGGCCCAATCATTTCGGGATTATTTCTTTGAACATATCACCGCTGATCTGGACTTGCGCACTGATGCAGGGAAATCCGCTCTGGTGGCAAACGCACGACCATTGATTGAACGTGTTGCCAGTGATTTCTATCGCGGGTTGTTGATGGAAACTTTGGCGGGCAAGCTCAGCCGGACGGTTCAAGAGATCGAGAAACTTGTCCCTGTGCCGACACAAGTGCGAACCGGCAGTACCGCCGCGAAAGCAAAGCCGTTAAGCCCGATAGCACGTGCAATTGGTTTGTTGGTGCAACATCCCTATCTTGGGCAACTTGTGCCGGTTCATCCTGAGTTAGAAGGCTTGCAGCTTGAAGGGATCAAGGTATTTATGGGACTGCATCGTCAAACGCAAGCAGCTACGCTGACCACTGCACAAGTTTTGGAAGCTTGGCGCGGCACGAAGCACGAACCGCATTTACGTAAATTGGCCAGTTGGGAGCACCAAGTTCTCGAAGAAAACATTGAGCAAGAGTTTCTTGAGACCTTTATGTTTTTAATTGATCGCTACCTCGAACAACGTTACGAAGAGCTCAAAGCACTACCGGCCCATGAAATGAGCAAAGAGCGCTTACACGAGTTAAATGAACTCATCCGCATGATGAAACGTAGCTAAACTAAAGCTCCTGTTGCGCCAACGACCTGTTTAAACACGAAACGTGACTGGTCGAATCGCGCACATTTTGTTATACTGAGCGGTCATTCCGCACGAATCTAAAAAAACGTCTTTACTGAGGTGAACGCCCGTATGCAGACTCGTCAGTCGCAACTTAAATTACTTATTGCGAAAGGGAAAGAGCAAGGTTATTTGACTTTCTCTGAGGTGAACGACCACCTTCCGCAAGATATCGTTGACTCGGATCAGATCGAAGACATCATCCGCATGATCAACGACATGGGGATCACTGTTTATGAAACGGCCCCAGATGCCGACGAGCTGATGATGAGCGAAGACGCTGCCGACGAGGATGCTGCTGAAGAAGCAGCCGCGGCGCTCGCAACCGTTGAAAGCGAAATTGGCCGAACGACCGATCCAGTCCGCATGTACATGCGTGAAATGGGAACTGTCGAGCTGTTGACCCGAGAAGGGGAAATCAGCATCGCCAAGCGCATTGAGGACGGTATCAATCAGGTTCAGTGTTCAGTCGCCGAATACCCCGAGGCAATCAACTTTTTGTTGGAGCAATGGGATGCGTTCGAAGCTGAGCAAATTCGCTTAACTGAAATTATCTCCGGCTTTATTGATCCCAATGAGGTCGATGAAGCGCCGGTGAGCGCGACTCACGTAGGTTCTGAGCTGAGCGAAGAGCAGCTCGAAGATGAAGACGACGATGGCGACGACGATGACGATGACGACAGCGATGACGATTCATCGGATAGCGGCGTTGATCCCGAGCAAGCGCGTGAAAAGTTTGCTGAGCTGCGCGCTCAGTACGAAGCCACGCGCGCGTCTATCAAAGAATTTGGTCGTGAGAACGAAAAAGCGCGAGAAGAAATTGAGAAGCTAAGTGAGCTGTTCAAACAGTTCCGCTTGGTACCGAAGCAGTTCGATCGTCTTGTGAAAGATATGCGCGAGATGATGGACCGCGTGCGGGTTCAAGAGCGCCTGATCATGAAGCTCGCGCTAGAGCAGTCAAAAGTACCTAAGCGCACTTTTGTTCAAGCCTTTGCGGGCCGCGAGACCTCCATGGCATGGTTCGAAGAACTTGTCGAGAAGGGCAGTGGTTATAGCGAAGCATTGGCTGAGCATCGGGAAGAAATTGAGCGTTGCACGGGCAAGTTGCGGACCATCGCTGAAGAAACTGGACTCTCGATTGCCAAAGTAAAAGACATTAATCGTCGGATGTCGATCGGTGAAGCGAAAGCTCGTCGCGCGAAGAAAGAAATGGTTGAAGCCAACTTACGTTTGGTTATTTCGATTGCCAAAAAGTACACCAACCGAGGTTTGCAGTTCTTGGATCTTATTCAAGAGGGCAACATTGGTTTGATGAAGGCGGTCGATAAATTCGAATACCGTCGCGGATATAAGTTTTCGACTTATGCGACCTGGTGGATCCGTCAGGCGATTACCCGTTCGATCGCAGACCAAGCGCGGACGATTCGTATTCCGGTGCACATGATTGAAACCATCAACAAACTCAACCGTATATCGCGCCAGATGTTGCAAGAAATGGGGCGTGAGCCGCAGCCAGAAGAACTCGCAGAGCGCATGAGCATGCCGGAAGACAAGATCCGCAAAGTGCTTAAGATTGCGAAAGAGCCAATCTCAATGGAAACGCCCATTGGTGATGATGAAGATTCGCATTTGGGTGATTTCATTGAAGATACTACGCTGGATCTGCCGGTCGACGCAGCGACGTCTGAGAGCCTGCAGAACGCAGTTCGTGACGTCCTAAGTGGCTTGACCGCGCGGGAAGCGAAAGTACTGCGGATGCGTTTTGGAATTGATATGAACACCGACCACACGCTCGAAGAAGTAGGTAAACAGTTTGATGTTACCCGGGAGCGGATTCGTCAGATCGAAGCCAAAGCATTGCGTAAACTGCGTCACCCGAGTCGCAGCGAGCAGCTGAAAAGCTTCCTTGACGAGTAACAGGTTAAAGACCTTAAGAAAAAGCGCCTACGGGCGCTTTTTTGTTGGGGATGATTTCGTTATACTTGCCGCCGCTTCGCAAGAAGCCCTTTCCTTTTGTGTGGCCCCTTAGCTCAGTGGTTAGAGCAGTCGACTCATAATCGATTGGTCCCCAGTTCGAGTCTGGGAGGGGCCACCATTTTTCCCCTGGCGATAGACCGCAATCGCCCTCGTTTTCATTTCTGAAGCGGATAGGTCATGAAGTTAAGCAGTATCCGGAAGTCTGTTAGAGAGCACGGTGGGGCGTGTGCCCATAACGACCTCAAGGAATTCCTCTGCAGGAACAGGCTTGCTAAAGAAGTATCCTTGGTAGAACTCACAGGCAATACTTTGCAGCCGTGAGAGCTGCATCTCTGTCTCTACACCTTCGGCAACAACACCCATTTCGAGGCGTTTTGCAATTTGGAGAATAGCTTCCACAATAGCCCAGTCTCGCTCATGATCGACCATGACGGCCCGGCGAATAAACGCTTGGTCTATTTTCACTTCATCAAAAGGCAGCAGCGACAAATAGGACAGTGACGAGTAGCCTGTGCCGAAATCATCCATGCTGAAGCGAACCCCAGCGCCCCGAAGAACCTTCATTTTATGGATGGCTTCATCGATATCCTCGAGGACTAAACTCTCGGTCAATTCAAGCTTGATGCAGTGCGGTGGCAGACCGTTTTTCTGAATGGTATGTAAAACTATTTCCGTGAAATCTTGCTGATAGAATTGATTGGCACTGACATTGATACTTAAAGTGAACGCGTGCAATGAGGTTTCCTTTTGCCAGATCGCCAGCTGCCGACAAGACGCTTCTAATACCCAGTTTCCCAGTGGAATAATCAAACCGCTGCGCTCGGCAAGTGGAATAAAGTCAGCAGGCGAAATCATTCCCTTTTCTGGGTGCTTCCAACGAATCAGAGCTTCAGTGTTACCAACGGAGTAAAATTGATCCACTGACAACGGTTTAAAAGTGATCCACCTGAGGCATCATAGCCGCACTTTTCAATATGACAAGGCGGCCTAACATGCTAACTCAGGAGCAACTAGTGGA
>NZ_PIPM01000011.1 GCF_003987175.1 Aliidiomarina sanyensis
CTAAAATGTCTTCTGGAGAATCACAGCCTTCAAGCAGCTGATCGATAAGTTTTTCTGATATTGGCATTCTGATATCCTTCTAAGGAGTTGATAAGAATGCCATTTACACAGATATTTTTACACTCTCCCTATGCCTAATGTATGCCCTTGAAAGCGGGCGTCAACATCGCTGGTCGAACGGTTGAAGCTATTTGCTTAGGATGAGCTGACTCTGAGTGTTACTTTCCCTTATAAAGTGTGTTAACAATATATCATCACTTCTGGCAATCGCTTCGACTACCGGGATTGAATGTGTTTTTGCGCCCTTATTCATTTACTTAGCGTCATTTACGTAGCGTGCTATTTCCATAAGGCTTTCATGAAATATCCAGTGAAAAAACTGCTCATCAATTTTGGTGGATACACATTTTGGGGACTACTTTTTGTGTGGGGAGTCGCCGCTCTTCTGCTGAAAAGCTGTGAGTCGCTGTGTTACCACGAGGTTTTGCATACCGAACACTCTCCAAACGGAGCCTTCTCTGCAGAGATTTATATTGGGGATTGTGGTGGAGCTACGACCGACTTTTATGGTGGCGTCAATGTTACGAGCAAAAATGGGGACGAAGTTTTTGAGCGGTTAATAACTTTCAGAGGACGACCTGAAGAAACTGGGCTAGAAGTTAGGTGGTCGAGTGATGAGGAGCTTGTGATTAGCATTTCAGACCTCCATAAAGTGCGCACGTTAAGACCGCGCAGTAAGTTCTCCTCGGGATTCAATACAAATTATGAATTCAGACACGAAGCCAACTAAGATAACAGCAGAATCGCGTCCACGGCTCTTGCGATTTGCTGCAGCGAACACTGTTTTGACAATAAAAATACGAACGAAAAGGAATAAGTTTTGAATCCAGAATACATTGAAGCAAGCAGACAGTATTTCGTGGGTTGGGGAACCCTCATGTTGATTAATGCGGTACTGGCCCAAGGAAAAAACCGGAGTGGTCTCGTCTGGTTCTTTATTTCCCTATTTATAGGACCCTTTGCAACGCTAATTTTAGCGTTAATTCCCAAATTGCCTGAAAGCCGCTGAAACGGACGGGTGAACGAGCACCCGTCTCAGTATTCGGGAGGCTCCCTGCTCCCCTTAGCCGCGCGCTCGGAATATTAGTTTCCAAATATTCTTTCGTGCATCGACGAGTGCCATCCCAAGTCCCATAGCGAGTAGTAAGCCACTTAACCACAGTGCACTCTCGGCGATGACGGCTGCTATGGTGACTACGATAACCGCGACAGTCGTGCTTTCGGTGGCGAAGAAAATGACACCGAGAATAAGCCAACTTACCAACACGGTTCCCCAAATAGTCACTAGAGCGACCTTTTTATTTAGCTTTTTCAATATCTTCATGTGAATATCCTTTGATATGAATGGGTTTCATGGATATCAGTCGGTAAGCCAGCCAAAAAATAACAAAAATATTTTTGTAAGATTTATCTGAGCGGCACGACTAACGTCGTTGTGCTCATTTTTCTGCTACAGGAAGGCTTCTTTTGAAAAATATGCTCCAAGGCGCGCCAGCTCGCGATGAAATTATCCAACACTATTGGCCAAGGATATCTCGGGCGGCTATGGGCTATGAGCATAACCCCACGTTACGCGAGGAGTTGGCACAAGAAATGGCATTTGAAGTTTGGCGTGCGCTTGCGACCTTCTCAAACCAATGTGCACTCAATACCTACATTTATCGTGTGATGCACAATGTAGGTGTCGATCACATCCGTCGAGCTGGGCGCCAACCTATTACCTGCAACGAAGAAGAGCCTGTGTCGCTCTCCCCTTGCCCTGAACGTGTCGTGAGTGATGCGCAGAATCAAGCGCGGTTGCTAAGAGCGGTGCACAGGCTACCGCTTAGCTTACGTCAGGTCGTATTACTCAAGCTTGAGGATCTCAGCAACATCGAAATTGCTGAGACATTGGGAATTAGCGAATCGAATGTGGGTGTGCGGCTAAACCGCGGGAAACGCCAGTTAATGGAATTAATGCAAGGAACCACGCCATGAAGAACGATGATCTAGATGAATTGAGTGCGCTCTGGCAGGAGCAAGCGCCCAAGGCACAGCTTAACCTGACTGATTTGCAACGCAAATACCGAAAACATCGTTGGCTGATGCGTTTCAATTTAGTTATCGAGCCGATGTTATTGGTCATTGTCACCAGTCTCGCGGTTTGGGGGCTACTGAGTGGTGAGACCTTGCATAAGACGCTTTGGATTGCGGTGTTGGTGATTTGGGGCTGGGTATTGTTCGTTCCCTTGACGGTCAGTCGTTGGCGCAGCTTTAGACTGATGAAAAGTAAGTCGTTGCGTGAATCGGTGGACGACCATATTCATTTGCTTGACCAAGAAATTTTGCGCTGGCGATTGAGCTTTTACGCGACAGGAACGCTCCTTGTGGTGTTGCTGGCGCTTACGGTATGGACATTTATTTCTGAACTCCATGCATATCCCTTGTGGGTGGAGATGATTGTTTTCGCTGGCCTCATTCTATTGATGGCTTTCTTTCGGAAGCGACGTCAGGCGTGCGAGGTGCTAAGAGAAAGTTTTATGCAATAGCATGTAAGAAAATAAATGATCGGACGACTGCTATCCCTGAGTATTCACTTCACAGGGATTTTCAAATGAAAAATAGTTTACATGCCTTTGCACTGGGTTGGTTGGTTTTGTCATCGAGTGCGTTTGCTGTCACCGAATCAGAAACGAGCTCTTCGATTTTATATACCAATGCAACCATCGTTCAACCTGACCAACAACAGGTGACACCGAATGGGTACCTTTGGGTTGTCGATGGACGGTTTCGCGCTGTGGGCGCAACCCGCCCTGAATCTTCAACTGACGCACAAGTGATTGACCTCGCTGGTGCCTATGTCATGCCCGGCTTTATTGACACTCATGCGCACATGAGCCTTGGAGCCGTGTCGTTTTCTATGATGGATGGCGAGTTTCTGTTGCATGCGGAGAATCAACTGGAGATTGGGCAGTGGAACGCAAAGAAGCTCTTGGAATTTGGTGTCACAAGCATACGAAATCCTGGGGGTGATACGCGGGCGAACTTGGCCTACCGAGATGCGCAGATTGCCGGTGAACTTCTCGGCCCACGCGCCTACGTGGCGGGAGCTATCTTGAACACGGATCCTTTTGCAGGGCTAGTGGTCAATGTTGATAATCAGGTCGCGATTCAGTCTGCGGTAACGTATCAGGCCGAACAAGGTGTTGATTTCATTAAACTATATACTGGATTGAATGAGCAGCAGGTGGACGTCGCTGTGCAGGCTGCGAGGGACTACAATCTGCCGGTGATCGGTCACCTGGAGTCATTAAGTTGGACCCGTGGCGCCGAGCTCGGTATTCAGCATTTCGTTCATGCGATGCCTATTTCTCCAGAACTCTTGCCATACCATCTTCGAGAGTCTTATCAAGCCGAGCAACGGCCAGGAACCTTTAGTTTTTTTGAGTGGTATGATGCGGTTGATTTGAGCAGCAATGAAATGCGTACGATGATTGACACTCTGGTGCGTCATGCAGTGAAGGTTGATCCAACACTCATTGTCTTCTACAACGCCTTTTTTGGCGACCAGTTGGACGTCACAGCGCATCCTCAGATGGCGCATGCCCATCCTCAACTGGTTGAGAATTGGCGGGACTTCTATCACTTTAATTTAGGTTGGAGTGAGGATGATTTTGCGCGGGCTCAAGCAGTATGGCCCAAAGTCCTTGAGTTGGTGAATACGTTGTATTTAGCAGGTGTCAAGTTGAGCATAGGAACGGATTTGGGCAATCCATGGGTTATCCCCGGCGTGAGCTATTTTCAGGAAATGAGACTTCTCAATGAGGCGGGCATTCCGCCGTTCGAGGTCTTGAGATTAGCGACCGAAAACGGTGCGCTTGTTCTTGGCATGGGCCATGAACTTGGCAAGCTGGAGGTGGGCTACATTGCAGACTTCCTTGTGTTTGAACAGAATCCAGCAGAGGATCTGAGTCATTTAGACACGCTGCTGCAGGTGATTCAGAGTGGCGAAGAGGTTTTCGCTTCCGATAACAAGCGTGACTCCTATTCCCAATAGGCAAGGCCACCATACTTTGTTACTCTTGTGATGCTATAACAATAACAATCGGAGCTACTCCCTCATGAAGAAATCGCTTCCACTGCTGGCTGCGGTGGTCTTGACCGCGTGCGGCCAGGCGCCTGCCCCAGAGCAGCAAACAGGACATAATTTGACGTATCCAGAAACGCACCGTGGTGATGTGGTCGACACCTATTTTGGACATGAAGTCGCAGACCCTTACCGTTGGCTTGAAGATGATCGCAGTCCCGAGACCGCAGCTTGGGTTCAGGCTCAAAATGAACTGACGTTCTCGTTCCTTGAGCAAATCCCTTATCGGGCTAATATCCGTGAGCGCTTGCAGGACTCATGGAACTTTGAACGGGTCGGCGCTCCATTTGTTGAAGGTGATTACACCTACTTCTATCGCAATGACGGGCTGCAAAACCAATTTGTTTTGTACCGCCAGAAAGAAGATGGTGAGCCAGAAGTATTTTTAGATCCCAACACCTTCAGCGCAGATGGCACAACGTCATTGGCCACCATCAGTTTCTCACGAGACGGCAGCCTTGCGGCCTATGCAATCTCTGAGGGTGGTAGTGACTGGCGCAAGATTATCGTGATTGATGCGAAAACCGGTGAACAAATTGGTGATGTGCTAGAAGACATTAAGTTCAGCGGCATTCAGTGGGTCGGCAACGAAGGCTTCTATTACTCAAGCTACGACAAGCCCGATGGCAGTGAGCTCTCGGCCATGACTGAGCAGCATAAGCTCTATTTCCATCGGTTAGGCACGCCCCAGTCGGACGATCAGGTGGTCTTTGGTGAGGCTCCGGGAGAGGAACATCGTTATGTGGGTGCGCAAGTAACCCGTGATGACCGTTACTTGCTGGTTTCTGCAGCGGTTTCAACGTCCGGCAATAAACTATTTATTAAAGATTTAGAGAATCCGGATGCTGGCTTTACGGCGATTGTAGATACCACGGACCACGATGTGGGTTTGCTCACGGCAAAAGATGATCAGTTGTTCCTGTTGACCAATCGTGATGCGCCAAATCGTCGCGTTGTGACGGTCAGTGCTGCAAATCCGCAACCAGAGCATTGGCAAGATGTTATTCCACAGTCCGAGCATGTACTGCGAGCTTCTACCGGTGGTGGTTATCTTTTTGCAAACTACATTGTTGATGCTGTCACTCAAGTAAAGCAGTACGACTTTGATGGCACGCTCGTTCGCGAAGTCGACTTGCCGGGTGTGGGCAGTGCGGGCGGCTTCTCGGGCAAGATCGACGCGGAAGTGTTGTACTTTAGCTTTGCTAATTACACGACGCCGAGCAGTATCTTCAGCTTTGATCCTGCGACTGGCGAAAGCAAACTCTTTAACCAACCCGAGACCTTGTTTGACCCCGAAAACTATGTGTCCGAGCAGGTGTTCTATACCTCTCAAGATGGCACACAGATCCCGATGATTATCAGCTATCGCAAGGATCTTGAACTCGATGGCACGAATCCTACCATCCTCTTTGGCTATGGTGGCTTTAATATCAGCCTGACCCCTTCTTTCAGTGTGGCAAACGCGGTCTGGATGGACATGGGCGGTATTTACGCGGTGGCCAATATTCGGGGCGGCGGTGAGTATGGGAAAGCGTGGCACGATGCCGGTCGCCAGATGAATCGCCAAAACGTGTTTGATGATTTTATTGCGGCTGCGGAGTTCTTGATTGATGAGAATTATACCAGCAGCGATAAGTTGGCCATTCGCGGTGGTTCCAATGGGGGTTTGTTGGTAGCCGCTGTTTCAACCCAGCGTCCTGAGCTGTTCCAGGTCGCGATTCCAGCCGTGGGTGTTTTGGATATGTTACGTTACCACACCTTTACCGCTGGCGCAGGTTGGGCGTATGACTATGGTACATCGGAGCAAAGCGAAGAAATGTTCGAGTACTTGTTAGGGTATTCGCCGGTTCACAATGTGCGTGAAGGCGTAAATCACCCAGCAACCTTAGTCACCACAGCAGATCATGATGACCGAGTGGTTCCTGCCCATTCATTTAAGTATGTGGCGGAGTTGCAGGCCAAAGATGGCGGTGCAAATCCGCAGCTGATCCGGATTGATGTGAATGCCGGACATGGCGCGGGCATGCCGGTCTCCATGGTGATTGACCAAGCAGCAGATGTGTTCTCGTTTATCCTGTATAATATGGGCTATCAAGAATTGCCCCGATAACGTATTACGTAGGTCGATTCAGGGCACCTCCGGGTGCCCTTTGTTTTGTATCGACTCGTGAAATAAAGAATAGGATCCCTCAATGTCAGATTTTCCAAATTGCCCCAGTTGCCAGTCGACGTTTACCTATCATGATGGCCGGATGTTGGTCTGTCCGGAGTGCGGTCATGAGTGGATTGAGGGTGAGCAAAGTAGCACAGAGTCTGACGCGGTGATTAAGGATGCCAACGGAAATCCATTGGCGGATGGTGATACCGTCACTGTAATTAAAGATCTCAAAGTGAAAGGCTCGTCTCTGGTGGTGAAAGTGGGCACTAAAGTGAAAAATATTCGTTTAGTGGACGGCGATCACGACATTGACTGTAAAATCGATGGCATTGGCCCGATGAAGCTGAAATCGGAATTTGTGAAAAAGGCTTAATATCTCACGCTAATGCTCGCTCCATGGTGGGGCAATGTGTTGGCGCTCCACCCGCACCTGTCTATCTTCCCAGCAACCGCCATACAAGAAAGGAGGTGGTTGCGTGGGTAAAACGAATAGCAAATCGGTAAACCAGACACAGCCATCGGCATCGGTCTCCCAGTAGATCGGATACGTCATAAAGGCTCGCACCATCGCAAATTCCTGATGCTCCCACACGCTTCGCGCTTGGGCATGCGGTGTGGTGAGATGTACCTCCCAGATCAGACTATCTGTTGGCTTGTACGCTGTGGCGGTCTGCCGCATCCAATGCAGTGGCCATTGCAGTGGCGAATTAGCTTGGGTGCGAACATAGGCGACCGCATAGCCATTGTCCCGCTCTTGAATTAGCAGCCAATGAAAGACGGAGAAAGGCTGGGGCCACGCGTGAATATGGGTTTGTTCTGGTAGCGCAGCGTCGCCAATGGCTTGGGCGTTTTCCTTTTGTACGTGCGCGAAGGCGATCCAAGCAATCGCCCCAATCAATGCAGGAATCACGATATGTTTGCGTTGTCGCCAGATCCCCCAAAGCGCGAACAGGAGTGTTGCGGTGAAAATGGGGTCGATCACAAAAAGTAGTCCAAATGACAGGCGCTGATCGAACAAAGGGTAGCCAATTCCTACATCCCAGGCGGTGAGCAGATCCGCACCAATATGACTCAAAATACCCAGTAAACTGACCATGAAAAGCAGTCCAAACGCGGGTAGCTCACGCGCTTTGGAACGCTGAAAATAGTGAAAAAGGGAATAGATACCGAATGCATAGAGTCCTGCCCAGAGCGGAGCGAGGAGGAGCGAATGGGTGTAGGTTCCGTGCCACAACGCATGATAAGCCAATGGGTCGATCAGAAAGGTTAGGATATCGATATCGGGAAAGAGTCCGGCACCCGCGCCAATCCAAAGCGCCTGCCCGGGTGTCATGGAGGTAACCTTCTGCAGACGATGTGTTTTGCGTGCATGCAGGCGCTGAACGCCGACACCGGCTAATGCACCGAGGGCGGCATGGGTCACCGGATCCATATGAGCCTACATCCAAAGGCCGATTCGGTCCCCGCGTTTCAGCAGATTTTTTAGCTTCGCGCGGGTGTTGATTTGGTTGGCTGACTGATCATTTAGCCAATACACAAAGATCCCAATAAACAGACTGCTTAACGCAATTTCCTGACCAATCCGTTTGCCATGACTGGCTTTCAGTTCGGCAGCCTCTCGGAACCATTGGACGGTCCGGCTAATACGCAAAAGACCAGCGGCTTGTAGGTGAAAGTGACCGGGTTCTAGTTTATACAGGAGCATTTCACCGGTTAGCTTGTGATGTGACGCCAAGGAATCAAGCCATGTTTGAATGACCTGATAAAGACGTTCCGCACCTGGGGATGGGCGATCAGCTTGATCATCATTTGGACTTTCCGGGGTGTTGTGTGGAAACTGAGCCAGAGTGATAGCGTCGGCCCGATCGAGCCATGCATCTACGAGGTCATCTTTTTGTGGAAAGTGAGTATGAATCTGCGCAAGAGAGATGTGCAGATGCCGAGCAATCTGAGCCAGGGTGAGTTTCTCCCACCCTGATTCATCACCTAGTTCAAGTGCAGCATCAACAAGGTCGTCGCGCGTGACAGCTTTGCGCATTTTCACGGTCCTCCATACGAAATTTAACCTTAAGTATAGAAGCTCGGGCGCAAATTACTTTTGCCGCTTATCTTCCGTGTTTAATATAAAGTCACTAGCATCGTGGCGTTCATGCAATTGCTCATGCGGCTCACCCCACGCCTTATTCACCATCACACCTCGTTTCACCGCTGGGCGATTCGCTATCTTTTCTGCCCAAGCGCGCACATGCGGATAGCTTTGCGCATTCAGAAACTCCGCGGCTTCATACACTTCGTTGCGAACCAGTGCGCCGTACCATGGCCAGATTGCCATATCCGCAATGGTGTACTCATCACCGGCAATAAAAGGCGTTTTTGCGAGCTGCTGATCCAAGACATCAAGCTGCCGCTTGACCTCCATCGTGTAGCGATCAATGGGGTATTGGTACTTCTCGGGGGCATATGCATAGAAATGGCCAAAACCACCGCCTAAGATGGGTGCGCTGCCCATTTGCCAGAATAGCCAGTTCAGACACTCGGTCCGCTTCTGTGAATCTTTTGGGATGAATTGACCGAACTTTTCCGCGAGATAGAGCAAGATCGACCCTGACTCAAACACCCGCGTTGGGGGCGATGTACCATGGTCAACCAGAGCGGGGATTTTTGAATTTGGATTCGCAGCAACAAAACCGCTGCCAAACTGATCGCCTTCCATGATGTTGATCAGCCATGCATCGTATTCGGCGGCCTGAACACCTTGCTCCAGTAATTCCTCAAGCAAAACGGTGACTTTGACCCCGTTTGGGGTGGCTAGCGAATACAATTGCAACGGATGCTTACCAATGGGTAGGTCGCGATCAACCCGAGCACCGGCAGTCGGACGGTTAATGTTTGCAAACTTTCCACCGTTGCCCGGCTCCCATGTCCATACTTTCGGTGGAGTGTACTTTGTATCAGCCATAACCCTCTCCTTGCAAAAGAAAAAATAAGGATGCGGGTTATGGGTACGCGGTGCAAGCGCAAAAAGTTTCTTCTGTTACGCGTTCTCGTTCTTAAAAAGCACTAGCGGTTCACGCCTCGTCCGAGGGTCAGCAGCACTAATATACCGATGGCGACCATGCCGTTCACCACCCAGATCGGGTGGGCATTTAGTGGGCCAAGATCGAGAGGAACACGATTTAGGCCATAGATGACAGAGACGTTAAAGAAAGACGCGATAAACGTATGTAACAGGGCGCTCGTAAAGAAGTAGAAACGTTCTCGTAGTGCACCGATCAGCGCGATAATAGGCAATAAGATAAAGAGGACTTGCCCCACACTAGTCAGTACGCTTTGCCAGTCTCCGAAGAACACGTTCGGGTATTTCATCGGAAAGGTATAAATACCATACCAGGGAATTGCACTTAACAAGAGCCCAGCGGCCAGTACCACGATTACAGCCCAATAGATGCGTTGCATAAAAATGTCCTTGTCGAATGTTTCCTTACTCACGCACTAGCATAGCGCGTGAATGCTTATCAGACGAAGGTTTACTTATTTTTTAATCACATCGAGAGGAGTCGTTGTAGGTTGAAAATCAATCCACGTCAGTGGGTTGGGGACTTTCGCTTCGGAATGGGTGGAAATTTAACGCATCAACTATCATGGTTATAAGACTTGTTTTTGCATGAATTCGGAACCCGTTTCTCGTTGTCCCGTTCGTTCGTATCCGCGTTTGTCCATGGCTTCCAGTTGCATTGATTTGGGTTACACCAAACGGAGGCTCTCATGAAAATTAAACTGTCCGCTGCCGGTGCCATGCTGACATCAAGTCGCGATCAGGCGCGTTACATCCCGCTTGGTAAGCGCGTGCGCAGCAATCGAGTCAGTCAGCGCGATCGAAAACGCCTGATGCGCAAAGAATCCGGAGTTCCTGAGCGAATTTGGGGAACGCTCGGTGGCTGGGAATCCCGCCATCCACCGCTTCGCGGCATGATTGAATGTTCTGATTATGGCTGTACGCAAAGCAGCGCAGAGCTCTCTGGTGAGGCGACCATGGAAGAAATCCGTTTGGTGCGCATGGGGCGGGCGGCACATTTCAATCAAGATGAAAATGCACCCGTTATTGAGCGCTATGTCAGCTTTACGCCAGCCCCACTTCCACAGTTGAAAGCTGGATTTACCCTCGACGATCTCCCGTATTTACGGCTCACTTTATTCGTCAAACCCGATGAGGGCGCCCTCGTCTTCTACCAACGCATCGAGGCGGGGCCATGGAAGGAGCGACTTAAAGAACCTTATGACACCGCGGTCGAATATATCTTACCGGAAGCTACGGAGAATCATGATTGTGAGCATCGAGACCGGTTGAATTACCGCATTCCATTGTACCCTTCGGCAGACTTTGAGGCGGTCGAGACGGAGGATGGAATTCGTTTGAAAAGTGCCGCTCGCTCACGCTCGAAGTTAATTGTGAAGGCCCTGATTTTTAAACGCCAAAACAGCACAACCCATGACATTCTGAATCGCGTGGCAGAGCGCCTGAATCTGAGTCGTCATACACTTTTGAAGTGGAACCCGATTCCTGGCAGCTATTACTTTGAGGAAATCGATGCCAATGATATTCGGTTTGACCAACGCACCTTACTTTTACTGCACGGCACTTTTTCTTCCACTCGCGGCACGTATGGCGGCTTGTATGAAAAAGCAGATGAGCGTTTTGCGGACAGTCCAGTATTCCTTCAGTACCTATTGGATGCTGGCCATTTCGAGCAAATCATTGCGTTCGATCACGACACGATATTTTCCTCGCCGCAACGGAATGCAGACAAACTTGAGTCGATTCTCGGTAGCCATGTCTTTGAACATCCCGTGACGGCGATGGGCTTTTCACGCGGGGCTCTCTTATTGAAGTGCCTCGCTACCCGGGGTCATAATTTTCAGATTAGCCGAGCAGTCACCGTGGCCGGAGCCAATCATGTGGAGTACACCCGGCTTCCGCAAAACTTAGCGGCGTTTTGCAATGCACTTCGACGTATCACGCCGCCGAGTACTATGCTGACGTTTGTTAATGCGTTGGCGCAGCATTCGGGGCGCGCACTGAACTACTTGGAGGGAATTCGGGCAATGAATCGCGATGACCCAATGAATCAGGCTATTCTCGCACCGGAGACACCACCACAAACGATACTCGTGCCGATTGCGGGTCGATTCACACGGGATACCGTGCAAGGTGGACGTATTCGCCGTATCGGTGCGGTGGCGTTGCATGGGGTGTTGTCTATCTTGCTGCGGACCTTGCGTCATGACTGGGTCGTGACCGAAGAGCGGCAAAGTGAAATTGCCCCATGTGCTGCGCTTCATGTCGACCCAGTCATTTATGTGGAAAGTCGGCACACCAGTTTTTTTGGGCAGAACTTAGCGAATCGTTTGCTACTAAAAGCGCTGACGGGAAAGGAACGATAAGCAAGTGCGAACCGAGTTCATTGTGTGATCTTTAGGTGCTTGGTAAGGCAACAAACGCGCCGCGATTGCGATCCACCACCGCTTTCATAAAGGCGGCAAACTGAGGGGCGTCGCCCCAGCGCTCGCGGTGGAATCCCACTCCATGGATGCGCCAACGGGGCTGTCCATCAGGGCCGCGATTTAGATCCGTAATTTCGGTCACAATGGCATCCATGGTGCCAGGGCGGAAGTCATCCCCGAACACATACATACTAATCTTGCCGGGGGAGTTTCGATACAGCTGGAGCGCCCGCTTCATCCCAACTTCGGGCGCACTGCCGCCGCCGCGGAAGTTTTGTAACCCTTGGATAGTTCGGCGCCGCATACTTTCGGAGTCCGTTAACCAGCGGCCTGAGGTATTCGAGAACATAAAGTCGCCATCTGCGGACATCACTTGAAAACCCTTCAGCTCAGGATGGTTACGAATAATATCACCGACAACACTGGTTACTTGCTGCCACCCGCGACCAACGGACATAGAGCCGGAGGTATCAATGACGAAAATCACATATTCCGCATCGGTAGGGATTCCCCCGACGTTAAGCGATGGCGTCTCGGGCACACTTGCAACATTCAGTCGTGCTTGCTCGCGCCGGATTTCTTCGCGCAGCGATTGGGCTTGTCCCTGCAATCGAGCCAGACTTTGTTGAGCACGCGGAATGGAGGATTCAAGCAATTGCTCGGCGTCTAAGGTGCTTGCAGCTTGGGTTTGCGCGCTGATTAACTCATCTTGTTGGGTTTCAAGTTGGCTTTGTAGGGCCGCCACCCGATTCTGTGCCGCCATCAACTGCTCAATGCGAATCGCCACATCTTCTGCTGAGAGCTCCGCAGGTACTTCATTATTTTTAGCGAGCAAGACGAGCAACACAATGGCACCAAAGGCACAGGCGATAATATCCAAGAACGACAGATTAAAAATCTCAATCGGAGGGCGCTTGATGCGCTGGCGCTTACTCATTGTGGCCATTCCTCACTGGGGGCAAGTAGCCGACCTTTGGATGCATTAGTCCATTCCCAATACATGGAGGCTGCGTACGGGTCGCCTTCGAGCGGAAGCAGAATCACGTTCATCCGATAACGTCCGGCAACTCGTTGGACGGTCTGCACGGTCAGTTGTCGGCGACAATCTGAACTGATGGAGCGCGTTCGCGAGATAAAGTTGCGACAGGCTAAACTCAACCCCTCACCCAACGAGGGTAACCCGTCGGTGACTAAGTAAATATCGGTCAAATTTGGATTCGCATCCAATAGGGTGCGCATTCCGAGCAATAAATTGGTGCCGCCATCGGGTACCAGCTCATCGATTTCTCGGGCGATAGCGGTCAACGCGCTGCTGTCGCGCCCAGGACTGGTGGTGCGTGGACCAAGCACTTCTGCTGTGTCCGAAAAAGCGACGACGGTCACATTCGATGCCTCGGGTACTCGCGCCAGCAGCCATTTGCTTGCTCGCACGGTTCGTTGCCATTTCGGACGCTGTTTTCGCTGCTCTGGTGCTAATGCCAGTGAGCGGAGAATCGACACGAGGTTGGTGTCCATCATCGAGGCGGAGCGATCAATTAAAATGCCGATTTCTCGGCCTTCGACCACCATCCCAGTGATGTAATTCTCTTCCCCCGTCCCAGCCAACTCAATGGCTGAATCAGGTGTTTCAATTTGGGCTAATGCATTGAGTTCTTCTTGCAGCTCGGCAATCACGGCGAGTTGGGAAGAGACTTGGTTCAGTAGTGCTTGTTGTCGCTGAATTTGCTCATATTGTGCTTGTTCAGAGTCGGCTTGTTGCGCTTGCGCTTCGGCAATGGCATCGAGGATATCGGCCACCGCTTCGTTCATATCTTGTTCGGCAGCGGAAGCCGAGGCAATTTCTGCATCAAGACGCGCGAGCTCGTCACTCGGATCAACCCGTGCTGCATAAAAGTCGACCAGGATGAAAATCAAAATAACCGCGCCAAGGCCACAGGCCATGACGTCAATAAATGACATATTAAAACCATCGGTTGCGCGGCGTTTCTTCGACATGATGCTTACCGGTGCAAGTGAGACAGCAAGCTCTTCTCACAGGAGTTTTGAATATTGAGAACCATGGTATCTTGGCGGTTGTTGAGAAGATGCATCAAGTACATCAGTAAGAGCGAAATCAAGAGTGCCACCAGGGTCGAATTAAAGGCTAAACCTAACGAGGCGGTCATTCCCGCAATGTCGCCCGCCAGTGCATCATCCGCCTGCGCCAGCGCTTGCCCTATACCGCGCACGGTCCCCACAAAACCAATACTTGGAATGGCCCAAATCATGTAACGAATCATGTTGTTGCCATTTTCCAATTGCGATGCCACGTTCTCGACCGAAGACTCAATAGCATCTGCGGCATGTTGCACATTTTTGGTGTGCTTAAAGCGTCGAATACACATGATCCAGGTATTTAACGCGGGGTTGTCGCGGTAGCGCGAGCCCTCAAGTTGTGCCAAAGCTGCATTGACGTTCAGTGGTTTATCCTTGTCGTGATCAGCCAGGAAATCCCGCTGATAGAAGGCTTCCTCATCGACCAAACGCCAAATTTTGTAGCCCATGAGGAAAATAGCGACGAGCATGAGTGAGATACAAATTTGTTGCTCGACTCCATTCAAGATCACCCAAATGGACGCGACGGACATGGTTCCCTCGGCTGCAATTACTTGATCGGCCGCGGGACGAATGATTCCTGCATACACCAATTGCACCACAGTAAAGGCAATCAGCAAGACAATCACGCTGGTGCCCATGCCGGGATTCATGGCCGCATCGTTGCGACTCGGTTTCATAGTCCGTTCCTTCTTAGATGTTTACGGGAAAGTCTTGAGGTGCATCGAGGGAAACAAAATAAGCTCCCGCAGTTGCTGCAGCGAGCAACAACACAATACCCAGTATAATAATGATCCGGCGTTTCATAGCGCCCTCCTATCAATGATAACGCGCAATCCGAAAGCCCACGTCAACCATGGGCTCGGTGCCTTGATAGCGCACGCTTGCGCGTAATAAGTTCATCTGGCCCGTGAGGTATGACGCACCCTTAATCACATGGCCACGACCACTTTCGGGACCTAAAAAGTCACGTTCCGACGGCAGGGGTCCAGCAGCGTTTACTGGAATCAGACCATAGCGGTCGTGTACCCACTCTCGGACATTGCCATCTAGATCGTAAAAGCCATTGCGATCCGCTGGATAGCTGCCGACTGGGGCACGCTCTTTATGGTCATCTTGATAGCCCATCAGAACTTGCGGTTGTTCATTTCGACGGGCTTCATCCGCAAAGTTAGCCATGTTGTCCCGAAGTACTGATTGATTGCCCCAAACGTATGTGGTGCGGGCAGCGCGGCGAAAATGTTTCGCGATAAACTCCCACTCGGCCTCGGTGGGCAGTCGATATCCCCGTGACTCCCGCCGCACACCGACGAGCTCATTCCCACGAATCTCGTAGAAAGGAATGAGGCCCTCCTGCTCACTGAGCCAATTGGTAAAGCGAGCCGCATCAAGCCAGCTGATGTTGGTCACAGGAAGTGTGCTGTTGGTATCCCCTTGGCCTCGGAAGCGTGCAAATTGCCCTTCGGTGATGTGCTGACTGGAGACCCATATTTGTGCCCGCGAGAATGTGACGGGACGCTCAAGTTCGTTTCGTTGGCGCCCTGCTTCGTGCATGGGAGCGCCCATGGTAAAGGCGCTGAGTTGCACGGGGAGGAGTTCAATGCCCATGCCCGTCGCAACGAGCGGCTGATTCTCCCGGCGACGCGCATCAAACTCCTCGAGTAAGTCCACATGGGTGCGTCGTGTGGCCCCCGCTTCAGGCAAAACCGAGACCGTTTGCGCACGATAGTGCGGATGGCTTACGCGAATATCGTGAGGAACGGTTTGCAAGCGGATGGTTTGGGGTGCGGTTCCACGTGTTTGGCCATTAATCGTAATGGTCGCTGGAACATTGGCAGTAATCTGAACCTCGCCATATTCTGGTTCAAGTTGGAAACGCACGTGAACGTCCCGATTTGGAGCAACTTCAACCGTTTGTGACGCAGTTCGATACCCGGCTTTGCTGTACTCAACCCTCAGCGCTTCATTCGCATTTACGCGCCCTGGGTTCGCAATCGGACTTCCGTTGACCGTTAAGACACCCCCACTGGGCGTGACATCCGCTCGAAGCGTCCCACCGAGCAACTGCAGCTGATAGTCTCGCGAATCGAACGGACGGTCCTCTCGGATGAACAGCGCATCATAAATGGGTTTATAGCCGGGCGCTTCGATTTGCACTTCGTACCGGCCCCCGGGCTGTTCAAGCGCGAGCGGTGTCTGCCCTGCCTCGGTGCCATTTATCGTCACGGTTGCACCGGTTGGTTGGCTGGTAATGCTCAGTTCGCCCAGAACCGGTTCGGGTTGAATATGGCGATTGATCACCTCACCTTTCATGGCGTTAACCAGCAATGTATAACTTTGAAAGTACGGATGGCCGAACGTGATTTCGTGAGTCCCCTCGGCTAACTCTGCGACTAGCTGCTCGCCCTCACCGGCGAGATGATCATTGACCCACCAGCGGGCGTCTTCAAGTGCTGGATTACTGGTGACTGTGAGTTGAGCGGGCAAGGGCTCAAGTTCAAGATCAATCCGGGATGGACTGCGGCGACTAACTTCCACTTGTTTTGAGTAATATAGGGGTGCGCTCGCCTCCAGGGTGACGGATCCACCAAAGGTGTAGACCGTGTGACCGCTGGTGAAACCGACCCCGTGAGCTACCCGAATGCTGGCCTCCTGCCGTGCGTCTTCGGGCGCAATCACGACTTGGTACCCTTGCAGCAACATCAGCCAGCTCAGATAGCCGAACAGCAGCGCAGCTAGCACCGACGAGCTGATGATGACCCAGCGCCGGCGTTTTCTCTGATCATGTTCAATGTCGGAATCAAATACGCTCATCACACACCACATGGACTTGGACCGGTGCATCTTGATGCGTCACCGTGACCGAAACGATTTTAGAGCGATAGCCGTCGCGACGCCCCTCAAACTGATATACCCCAGGGCGCAAACTAAACTGGTATTCTTGGTGCACCCCCACATTTCCAACGCCCAAAACGCGTACAAAGGTGCGACCGTCACTGGTCAGGACGACGGACACTGGGCGGTTGGCTTCTTCCACCAAGTCATGCAAGCGGTCAATATCAAACGCGAGTTTGGCACTGTCGTTGGCCAGGGCTTCGGCATTGCGCAACGCCTGCTGCGCATTTTGCAAAATACCAAGATCCGTTAGCCGTTCGGGCCGCTGAATGTAGCTTTGCAGACGCGCTTGAGTTTGGGTGATTTGCTGGGCTTTGCGTTGGGCATTTTGGGATGCTTCGTGGCTTGGGTATTTTTGCAGTGCATTTCCCGCGACCATCGCGACTGTCGCCCATTCGTCCGCCGCCATAAAGGCCGTCAATTGTTGTTCGATTGCGGCAAGCTCTCGGGCGGTTTGCGCGGCTTGAATGCGGGTACGGACATCACGGACTTCCGCGCGTCCCGATATAAGATTATCGGCGCGATTCGCCGCACTGGAAGCCTGGGTCAACTGCCCTTGCTCAAGGTGGCGTACCGCATCATTCAATGCGGAAAGAAATGCGCGTTCTTGCAAGGTTGCTTGCACTTCGGCTAAGGCTTCTTGCGCATCCTGATGTGCGGGATCAAGCAAGACAACTTGTTGCAAGTAGTCTCGTTGTGCATCGAAGCGATTTTCCATCATCGCCACATGGGCCCGCTCAAGGAGTGCTTGAACATCATCATAGACATCAAGACGTGCTTGTAATGCGAGGGCCGGGGCAAACTCTGGGTTGAGCGTTAAGGCGCGTTGGTTGTCCCGCCGAGCGCCGGAAATATTCTCCGCTGCAAAGGCTTGTGATGCGGCCTCGTAAGCCTGAGTGTAGGCGCTTTGATACCGTTGTGTTTGCGTCCGTAAACCCTCTTCAATGAGGTTAAATTGTGCAAGTGCTCCTGTGTAATCCCGCTGGGTATAAAGAATGACACCCTCATCGAGTTTGGCTTGCAACGACACAAAGGCATCGGCCATAAAGTTCACAAATGGCCGCTTTGCCTCAGTTTCTTGCAGTCGCTGACGCATTGCTGCAAGACGTTGCTGTGCTTCAGCTCGAAGCGCTGTGTCCTCAGCGCTTTCTTCGGTTTGTACAGGTGCGCGCTCCCGTGCATCGGCAGAAGGGCTTGCGTCACGATCCCCAATCAAGCGCGTTGACAGGATCAGCAGTGCCAGCACCAGGATGGCTGCACCGAGAATGATACCAACTTTTTGCAGACGAGCACGCCGCAGTGCGTGCTCTTGTTCAATCGTATGGTCAAAGTCTGCCACAGGGACTCCTTACAACGTGGTCGACACGGCGGAATATATCGCCTTAAAGCTGCTGATCAGGGGTCGCTTCAAGGCGGTAGATTGCCTGGAGCTGCGCCCGGAGCTGCGTGTATTGCTCAAGCGCCGTTCCCTGCAGTTCAATCCGTTGATTATTAAATTCGACCACCTGTGGGGTCACCTTAATATCCAGACTGTTGCCCATCTCACTGAGTTGCTGTCGTTGGAAACGCAAGTTCCGGTTGGTTTCTATCGCTTCACCCAAGTTGTAAAGTGCAGTGGCTCCGAGCACATAGGCACCAATTTCACCTGCGGTAGAGTCGGAGTTGCGCACCAGTAAAGCGGTCCCAACTGCAGCTAACAGGACATTGAATTGCTGTGCAGAACGACGCGCTTTTTCACGGCGGATTTCCGCAGCAATCGGCAAGGTTTCCCGTTGATAATCTTTGTAGCTCGCATCGCTTTCGCCATGAAAGGCAGCATAGTTTGCTTGCAAGCCGTCGAGGAAGGCTTGATCCTCTGCTTGAATCAGCTGAATACGCTGCCACATTGGATCTTCTTCCGCCGGCATGCCGTTGATCCGATAACGCACGCCATTGCGTGTGCTGCGCTCTTCAAGGTAGGACGCCATCGATTCTGGACTATACATTGCTGCGTAGCGTAATGAGGCAACCCGTTGGACGTGGCGGCGATCTTCGTCTGATTTCCGCATTAAGAGATCGTACACGTACCCAGCAATGCTCTTAAACATGGGCTCATAGGGGTCTTTATTTTGATTGAACGCATCACGATAAAAGCCTTCGTGGACACGGTATTCAAAGGTACGCTCACCCCAGACTTCATTGGTTGCATCAACGACCCGGATTGAGAGGTTTAAGGTCTCGGTGTCTGAATGATTTATCGTTCCGAGCACATACACATCCGCTGCTGCGTCCGCACCGGGCGTCACAAAGATGGTATTGAAGGCACGCGTTTCTTCCAACGCCGTTTTGGTATCAACCGCAAAGCGATTGGCTTCTAACCGACGCACTTGTGGCCAGATATCGAGCTCTTGGACTTTCCCATAATCAAGGTTTCCTTGACGATCGAGAGGAAGGCCTGGGTCGAAAACTGGAATTGCCACATTCAGATACACTTCGCCTGGATAGTCATAGGTGCGGGCTCGCGGACCGCCAATGGTGTTTCCCGATGGGCCTGTGATGCTCGGACCGACACTTTCGACCCGGTGTGGTGTGCTTTGACAAGCGCTCAAGAAGAGGCTGATCAGGAGCACGCCGAACATGCGGAAACTGGCGTTTGATAGATTTATGTCGATTTTCATATTCACTCCTTGAATCGCCCAATGGCGATCCTCGTCTTATTCTTAGCACCCGTATTCTTTGGCGAGGGCTTCAAAATGTGCTTTCTCTGACTCGGTGGTGGCAGAGTCGAGTCCAGTTAAAATGGCATCGCAAACTGCCGTGGTTCCTTGCCGACGATCACTCCCTTGATGCGCACGCGAGCTTTCAGATGTTTCCCGTTGGTCCTGCTCAGTCGTTTCCTGCTGTGATTCCGCTTGCTGAGCTAACGCAGTTTCTTGTGATTCGGTTGATGCTTGCTCGCTTTGCGCTGCACTGCTTTGATCCGAACCACTTTGATTGGATTGCGAGACGTTGGCAGCGGCACGCATTCGTTGCTGACTTGAACTCAGCGCGGCTTCCATACAGGCTTCGTAGTTTCCGACGTTGGCTTGAATATCCGCGTTCAAGATGGCAATGCGCTCGCTCCGGGTCAGCTCTTCGCCCTCATGGGAGTCAAACAGTAAATGCGAGCAATCTGAGAAGAAAAATGGCAAAGGCTTGCTTTCAGTGGCTGCATTTGCTGACTGAGCCTGCACAACAAGCGTTCCCGAGAGCGCGAGACCCAAAAAGCTGGCGGCAAGTGTATGATGCACTCGCTTGGTTTGCTTCTTTTGCTGTGTCACGTTGCGCATAATCAACTCCTTAGTGCCGAACTTGAAACGCATCACTATTTCTTGGGCTCGATGATTTCAGTAAAGCACTGCTTGGTTATTCTGGCGAGTACCGACGCGATTACGAGTATCTTTGTGGTGACTTGCTCAGATTTTCCACCTGTTTAAAGTGAAACCGACTATTCGGTATATAAACACTTGGATACGCTTATAGTAGTCGAAGTTCATCATCTGTTTCATGTGACAATTTGTATAAAAATGTAGAGCACCTCGACGAAGGTTGTACTGTAAGGCCTGCAAGGGTGTGAGACACTTACCAAATGCATGAATTCTTCATGGTTTGTGCACATTTTTACTGGGTTTACGCCGTGTTTGAACGCAAAACTGAGGAGCAAACATGAAAGCTGTTGGATTTTTCGAATCAAAGCCAATCTCAGAAAACGATGCCCTTGTGGATATCGAAGTAGCCAAACCTAAAGCATCGGGTCGCGATTTGTTGGTAAAAATTGAAGCGATTGCGGTCAATCCGATCGACTATAAAATGCGTCAACGCTTGAAACCAACGCCGGAGTCTCCCGCCATTTTAGGTTGGGATGCAGTGGGAACCGTGGAGGCGGTCGGCTCCGATTGCTCACTTTTTAAACCTGGCGATGCGGTTTACTATGCTGGCGCTTTGACTCGCCAGGGATCCAATGCGGAGTATCAGGTCGTCGATGAACGCATTGTAGGTCGCAAACCAACCACATTGAATGCGACGCAAGCGGCTGCACTCCCCCTTACGGCATTGACCGCATGGGAGCTTCTATTTGACCGGCTGCAATTGGATGTGCCCAACCCGCAGTTACCCAACCCCGTACTCCTTGTGAGCGGCGCCGCAGGTGGCGTGGGTTCTATTTTGGTGCAATTAGCGGTGGCAAAAACCAACGCGATCGTCATTGGGACAGCTTCACGACCTGAAAGTAAAGCATGGGTGGAGAAACTGGGCGCGCACCACGTGATTGATCACAGCAAGCCATTGGCAGATGAATTGAAACGGATTGGTATTGCGTCTGTCACTCATGTGGCAAGTTTGGTCGATACCTCGGCCTACTATGACGCGTTTATTGAGGCGCTTGCACCCCAAGGGCGGTTGGCACTTATCGATGATCCGCAGGAGCCTCTTGATGCGCGTCCACTCAAGCGTAAAAGTCTTAGCTTGCATTGGGAGCTCATGTTCACGCGCTCATTGTTTGCCACTGAGGATATGCAGGCCCAGCATGTCATCTTGAATGCGGTAGCCGATTTAGTAGATACGGGCGTAATTCAGACCACCTTGGGTCAGGCGCTTGGGCCGATTAATGCGAAGAACTTGAAAAAGGCCCATCACATGCTGGAGGAAGGTCGAACGATCGGCAAATTGGTGCTGACGGGCTTTTAGTGGTCTGGCAACGTCAAGGTAAAACGAGCCCCGCCTAAGGGGCTCGTTCCAATAACCATGTGCCCATGATGCCATTCCATAATGCGTTGAACGATCGTGAGCCCAAGGCCGACGCCGCCACTGTGTCGCGATCGGCTCGGCTCGAGGCGCACGAATGGCTTTAAGATGCGCTCTCGTTCGTGCTCCGCAATGCCCGGACCGTCATCATCAATATGGATCATGACCGTTTTTGCGCGTCGTTCCAGTGTTACGCTCACTCGCCCTTGTGCGTGGCGGCGTGCATTCTGGATGAGATTTTGAATGGCGCGTTCCATGTAATGGCCGTCGCATTGCCAAATCAGCGTCTCGGGAACATTTAGGGAAATTTCGGGGCCCGGCAACGGATTAAGCTTTTCCGCGAGGTTCTCCGCAAGTTCGCTCAAGTTGACGGCACTTAACTCCAAAAATTCTTGCTGTCCCTCAAGTCGAGCATAATCTAGCAGGGTATCGACCAAGGTTTCCATTTCTTGCACATTGTCGCGCAGCGCTTCGCGAAACTCCGGGCTATCTTGCATCTCGAGAATAAACTTCATCCGCGCTAAAGGCGTCCTTAAATCATGGGACACGGCACTGGTGAGCTCTCGTTGCAACCCGAGCAGATGCAAGATTTGCAATCGCATTCGCTCAAAGCTCTGTGAGAGCCCTTGAACCAGACTCCGCTTGGGGAGATGTAGGGAGCGAGCGGGATCCTTCGCAAAGGTGTTCAAACTGCTTTCAAGCGCACGTAAATCTCGAGCAAGCGGGCGCAGCCACAGGGTCGTCAAAAGCGCGAGCAACACAAAGAACAGAATGTGATACCAGTAATTCGACGATGGCGTTCCATCAGCAATTGGGCCGATACGCCATACTTCCTCTCCCTTTTTCACGTAAAGATAGAGTGATTGATCGGCGCTAAATACGGTCAGTGCCTCGCCACGATCTAAGCGTTGTTGTTCTGTTTCAGGCCACCCGATCCGGCCATCCCCAACGACGAGCACCGACAAGTCGAGGGTGCTCTGCAGCGCTTCGGGCGATTCAGCTTGTTGTGTCAGGGTCAACACACTCTGTTCGAGAGCGGAAAACCAAGGAGGAATCTCGGGTTGGTAATCCCGCCAGACTTGCTCAAGACTCCAGCCGAGCCCGATGATGGCAAGCAGCAGAAATACATAAAAGTGAACAAGTAAGCGGCGCATGTTTGATTATTCCCAGGCATCCGGCACAAAGAGATAGCCTTTACCCCAGACGGTTTTCAGTCGCTCGGGTTGTTTATGATCGTCACCCACTTTTTTACGCAGGTGAGATACCCGCATGTCCACGGTGCGATCGAGCCCATCGTATTCCCGACCGATCACGTCCCGATGAATAGACTCCCGCGTAACAACCGATCCAGCACGCTCGCCCAAATACCAGAGCAATTCAAATTCGTGACTCGTCAGCGATAAGGTCTCACCGGAGAGGCTCGCCGTTTGAGATCGTGCATTTAAGCTCAGTTGTCCAAAAGTGAGTGTTTGCTTGTCATCGGCTCCGAGACCTCCCGAGCGTCGCAAGAGTGCGTTCACGCGCGCCAATAAAACACGTGGCTCGACCGGCTTAACCACGTAATCATCGGCTCCCAGCTCCAGGCCGAGGACCTGATCAATATCGCTCTCGCGCGCGGTAAACATCAAGATCGGCCCACGAAAGCTAGTGCGCATCGCCCGACATAAGTCAAAGCCATCGCGGTTTGGCAACATCACATCAAGAATAAGTAGGTCAGGCTCATGCCGTTTCACCGCCGCTTGCACACGATTGCCATCAGCTTCCCAAAAAACTTCGAAACCATTCTGTTTCAGATAGTCGACGATCAACTTCGCCAAACGGGTGTCATCTTCGGCAATTAAGATTCGTTTTGTCATTAAAATACACTCCAAGGGGAGCCGAGCCGACGCCGCTGGCGAGGGCGTAAACTTTGAATCGATAATTCGAGGGAGATTAAAGGCTGCCCGTGTGCATTGGTTAAGGCGAGCTCTCCGTGTTGTGGCCAGTCAATCTTCTCTTGATAAGAACCGGTTTCAACATCACTCCAACACGCGAGCGCCTCCCCTTGTAATGATAAACACAGGGGCTGGATCTCTGTGGCGATCCAATGCACACGCAGCTCTTGTTCACATCGATCTCCGGCTCGCTGAACGATGCAAACTTCCGGCGTCGCCGACAGGCAAAACGCCTCCTCGCACAGCTCGGTAGCCTGAGATGAGGTGGGTAATAGGAACAAGAATAATCCTAAGGGGGTGTAGTTAAAAGCGATAACTCACCCCCGTGAAAAAGGTCGAAACATGCCTCCGCTCGGCCAATGGGCTGTCACTCATGCCTGATCCGAGCCATTGCAATCGCCCAGAACTGACCCAAGACCATTGGGCGTTTAATGGGTAATGCCACGATGCGGTGAGCGCCGGTTGCCATACCGCACGGCCCTCGTAATAAAATGCAGTCGGAACCCCGCTATCACGTTCGTTTACACCGTAGTAGTAGTCAATCAGGTCGCGGCTTTTCCAATTTAGTTCTGCGCCAACCTCAAGCAGGCCAAGGTGACCTTCCCGTGCTGTGGCCAAGCGAATGTTCATTTGCTGCCCATGATGCACACCGGTGAGATCTGTGAGGAGTTGCATGCGCACATGAATCAATTTATGTGGATACATATCGAGCTGCACGCCCCCGTCAAGGGCCCAGCGACGAGATGCAACATCGTCAATCCGCAGCGGTCTGATTTCTGTCTCATCGCTTCCACCCGGGGGATCCGTCGGGGGCATCAGCGAGACGTCACCGGACCCTGATGTCTGATTGCCGAGCCAAATTCCAGTTAAGTTGCTTGCAAAATAAGCACGCTCCAGATTCAATTGAGTCACCAAGCTGGTTTCCACCCGGGACCGCTGCTGAAGACTGAGACCTAGGATTCCGTTGTCGAAAAAGAATCGATCACCATAGTAATAAATATCAGGGACGAGATAGATAGGGAGCGCCTTGCCGCCCCGCAACGGATTGCTCCGCTCGCCATAGCCGATGGATGCAGAAAGATGCCAGGTGCGCGTATCTATGCACCCGGTCTCGTATTCCTCGCAGGGGACTTCGAGCACCTGCTCTTGTGCGCTTATCGTGGCAGAGAACAGCGCAAGCATACTGATCAGCAGCACAAGTGGGGCCCGTTTCACACCGATATCCTTGTGTGAGAGTCCTTGAAGGGTGTTCCTTAACAAAGGTTTGTTTCCTTTTGTCTGACTCGTGTTTGTGAGGCGCAGCTTAAAAAATTGCTCGAGCGCGAATGGTCAAAACTCTATCAGACGGGCGGTTTTTCTGCATCTGTGGGTGACAAAGTTTTACAAACAAGTGGGTAGGTATAAATAAAAAACCCTCCATGGAGCAGAAGTCCTGGAGGGTTTCTCTGGTGAATTAAATCACCTCGTTCGGAAACTCAAAACATCTTGAATCACGCCGCGAACCGCTTTGTGATGATCTTCTTTGAGGGCATCGGAGTCGGTAAACTGCTCATGTGCTTTGCCGAGAGCGAACTGGGTGGGCGCGACCCACATGCCCAGTTTCGCGAGTTGGTCGCGCAGCAGCAGGAGTGACCGTAAACCACCAAGCGCACCGGGCGAAGCTGAACAGAGGCCCGCGACTTTTCCTTTGAAGAGCGCTCCACCGGATTCACCGTCCGCTTGTTGCCGAGAGATCCAATCCAACGTGTTTTTTACCAATGCTGGGACCGCACCATTGTACTCAGGCGTTGAAATCAAAAAGCCGTCGTGGGCCTTCATTAAGCTTTGCAGTTTTCGCACATTATCAGGCATCCCCGCATCCTCAATGTCACCGTTGTAAATGGGCAAAGGGTAGTCATTGAGATCCACATAGGTAATTTGTGCACCCTCAGCTTCCGCTGCGCGAGCAATATGCTTCGCGAGTTTTCGGTTGAGTGACGCTTTGCGAAGGCTTCCTGCAAACACGAGTAACTTCATGGTTCCTCCAAGTTAGTTTGATTTTTCGCGGCGCGATTTTTTCTTGTTTACAATGACATTGTAGACCGGCTTCATTTGCGGGATGTGGCTGATAAACACCATGATCACTGTCATAAGCGGTACGGCAATCAACACACCAATTGGCCCCCATAACCATCCCCAGAAGAAGATGGAGACAAAAATAATCACCGGATTAACCGCAAGCCGTTGGCCATGAATGTAAGGTTCTAAAAAGAACCCGACGATACTGGTGATTACGGCAAAACTCGCCGGCGCGATCAGCATCATCCAATAGGTATCGAAGGTTGCGACCGAAACAATGGTCAGTAGGCCAAAGGCAATGAATACACCAATGTAGGGGATAAAGCGAGTCAGTGCAGCCATAACGCCGAGGACAATAGGGTTGGGTAGTCCTATCGCCCAACTGACCAATCCGATAGCGATGCCGATACTACCATTGACGCTAGTAATGACCGCAAGGTAGCGGGCAATTTGTTCCTGACCGCTGCGTAATATCTTCAGGGTAATTTGACGTTTGGGTCGATCCATCTGTCGTGCGAGGTTTCGCACCAAGTTATCGCCACTAATGAGGAGGAAATAGGTTAACGCGAGTGCAAGAGCAAGACCGGCCACCGCTTCATAGGCGCCAGCGGCTAATTGGTTCCGCCAAGAGTCGGTTTGCAGCACGACTGTTTGGGCACTTGCCGCATCGTCGCCATTCCCGAGTTGCTCCTCAAGCTCTTCTTCAACCCGTTCGGCAGTCTCAGTCAGTTGATCAAGTTGACGCTCGACGGCGCTGTCCCCCGGTAACAGCTCACCGAGGGTTGCCGGGGCGCGCTCAGCCCACTCGGAGATAGGCTGCAGCATGGCGTAACCCACGCTGATCATGCCAATCACCAGCGCAGCAAGAAACGTAAGTGACGAAATAGCACGATGAACTTTCCAATGCTTTTCAAGCCACGCGACAGCTGGTGAGAAGAGCAAAGTGACTAAGATCGCGAGTACGATCGGCAGGAGAATGGCGTGCGCCAAATAGAGTGTGTAAAGCAGTGCGAGAATAAATAACCCATAGATGGGCGTTCGAAGTTGTTTCGGAATCGTCGACTCAGAATCTGCCATAAAAGCCCTATGCTCAAAGAATGATGAAAGATGTGCGGACGGCATCTCATTGACGTTAAGTGTGGTCTATTTTGCTCAACTTTTCATGGTGATAGCGATGAATAGTCGGTGCTGCACGCGAAAATAAATAGAAAACTTCAAGAATACAGCGTACCGGTGATATTCTTAACTTATTGATTTAATTGAACTGTCATAGAAGTGGCGTATGTCATTTATGAGTCAGTCACTAAAGTGTCGGCGCGATCTTTAAGCGAGCGTGTTTCACTTGCTAGCGTCAACCCCACGCTTACAGGAGCATATGACATGAATTCAAATGATTCAAAACAAACCCCAGAAGTCGAGTCACCCAAGAGTGGTTACAGCATCAGCAAAGGCGGCAACGTTTATTTTGACGTGCAAGGCCACCCGATTCGGGTCTGGTTCTCGGGTTGGAGCGGAGGCGAGCGCGTTTACGTGAATGAAACGGAGGTCTCGCGCACGCGGAGCTGGCGGTTTATGACCACCCATCACTTTGAGATTGAGGGACAACCACATCGCATCGAACTCGGTGTTGACGGCTGGAAAGATCTGTTTGGCGGCAAATATTTTGCTCGCTTGTATGCGGGCGACGACCTGATTGACCAAGATTGGGTTTTGATCATGGGCAAGGACAAAAAAGCTTTCTCTTGGAAAAGCTTTATCGTTTTCTTGCTCGCAGGCGCCGTGACTGGATTCCTGGTCGGAGGCTTCGTCGCGACCTGGCTTGGTTAACGGAGACCGGTTATGGAATTACAATCAAACGTCATCCGTGAAGCGCGTATTCAAAAAGGCTGGACCCAGCAACAACTGAGTGAAGTCGCCGGTTTGAGTTTGCGAACGATCCAGCGCGTTGAGAGTGCGGGTCAAGGTTCGTTAGAGACGTGCAATGCGTTGTGCGCGGTCCTGGACATTTCACGGGATGATGTGTTGCAACCTGAGCGGTCCGATCCACTGAACCCAAAAGGACTGATTTTTCCCATTGTGATGATGGCCACGGTGATTGGCTTTGTCTTAGGTGTCATGGTCACGCTGGCGGTCCGATAAATGGAATAACGGGCCGTTGATGGACGGCCCACTCACTGCTCATTCAAATTATGCCTCGCCCGCGACACGGGTGCGGCGCTGCCACTGTTGAATCAGTAGGCCGCCGACTATCATCATTAAACCAATTACGGTCGCGGGATAAATAGTTTCCCCAATGATTAGGGCGAGCAATAGCAATGAAATAAACGGCGAAATAAATATCAAGTTGCTTATTTTAGCTGCATTTGACGTTAACTTCATGGCATTTAGCCACAAAATAAAGGTCACTCCCATCTCAAATAAGCCCACATAACTGACCGCGAGCCACCCCTGCCACGGGATATTTGACCAGTCTGACCATATGAGTGACGCGACAACGGCAATGGGGAACGCAATGCCAAAACACACGGTAAGTGTAAGAACAGGGTCTGTTTTGTGGCGGGTATTTAGAATCCAATAACCCGCCCAAAGAAATGTCGAAAGCAACGCGAGTCCAACCCCAAGTGGATTGGTGAATTCGAGCCCGAGTATATCCCCCCGAGTCGCAATCACGAGGACGCCGCTATAGCCCAACCCGCAGGCAATCCAATCACGCTTCCGGATTTTTTGCCCTAAGAAGAGAGCGGCCATCAGCGTCAACGCAATCGCCCAGGTGTAATTTAGGGGTTGTGCCTGTGATGCGGGGAGTAAACGGTACGCCTCAAAGAGGATCAAGTAATAAATGAGGGGGTTCATAAGCCCGAGGAAAAGATAGTACTTTCGATGCGTGTTGAACTCAGGCCCAATTGCACGCAGTCGCCCCTGTTTCGCAAGAATTAAAATAAACAGACCGAGAGATACACCGCTCGCTGCTGTGACCATTTGCAACGGGGTGAGGTACGTCAGGGTGATTTTGAAGGCGGTCGCCACGGTGGACCATAATAGGACCGCGGTGACCGCAAACAGCAGGGCTTTCTTATCTGGCTGCATAGTCCGCGCTTACTGAGGGGGTGCTGATGCGGTAAACGTCGGATTCTGCTGTGCAGTCTTCAATAATGTCAGAAGGTTTGGGTAGGGGGTAAGGTCCAGTCGATTCCGAAAAAGTACCCAGTCGAGATAGCAACACAGGCGTAACATCCCATCATCTGTCACGACCACTTTGTGATCGGTGGGCCAAACCTGACCATTCAGATTCTCTAGGGTGGTCCCCAAGCGGGCCAATTGACGCGCCAAATACGGTGTATTGTCCGGTGTGCACCCATCTTTTTCTAACAAAAATAAATTGATTGTGGTGTCGAGCAAGGTATTGGCGGTTGCGTAAAGCTCACATTCAGCAAGCGAGGGAAGAAAGTCCTGACTTTGCTGTGCACGAATAAACTTCAAAATGGAGGTGGAATCGGTGAGTTTGGTTTCTTCCCATTCCAGATAAGGAACACGCTGAGTCGGCGACCCTTGGGCACTTTGCTGGTAGTTAGTTTCGACGAATTCGTAAGGCAATCCAGCTTGTGCAAGTGCGATACGACAATGACGCACGAAGGGTGAAGTAAAACTTCCAAATAACCGAATCATGTATGCAGCCTCTTTGTATCTGAATGGTCTCTTAGGTTCAGCGAGTCAGGAAAACCGCCACATCATGCCTTGAGATGTGGGGAAGCACAAGCGCCGTTGAGACGACCGGCTGTGTGAAATTTCACCAAATCATCATCCCGGTGTAACAAAAGTGTCACGCATGACGCCTAGACTTGCCGCAACAACCGATATGAGGATTGCCTGATGAGATGGCTTGCCCCGATCCAACGCGCAGATGAAGCGGCTTTTTATTGGCTTAGTACCCAGTTAAGACGCCCAACCGGTGGAACGCTGGCCCGATGGATTTCTCGCAGCGGCGATGGATACGGATACCTCATTGCTTGTTTACTCGCCTTTGCTCTGCAAGACCCCGATGCCACACTGTTGCTCATTTTATTGCTCGCCGCATTCTTGGTTGAAATCCCGGTGTATTGGGTTCTTAAAAACACCCTCCGACGCACGCGTCCCTATGAGCGAGTCAAGCATTTTACCTCCCTGATCCAGGCCAGCGATAAATTTAGTTTTCCTTCTGGCCACACAACGGCTGCTTTCATGTTCGCTGGGATCTGCGCTGTGATCATGCCATCGCTCGCGCTTTGGGTTTATCTCTGGGCGGTGGCTATTGGTCTCTCTCGCATTGCACTTGGGGTGCATTACCCCACGGATATTGTCGCTGGCGCATTACTTGGCTCTGGCCTGGCTACCTTCGTTCTTAGTTTCGCAGCAGGATACCTCGGATGAAAATATTGATCGGTGTGCAAGGAACCGGAAACGGTCATATTAGCCGCTGCCATGCGCTGGCTGAAGCCCTCGAACAGCGTGATGACATTCATGCCGACTATTTGGTTTCGGGTCGTTCTCCAGAGAAACTTTTTGACATGGAAATTTTTGGCGATTTTCAATGGCGGCAGGGACTAAGTTTTGCAGTGCGCGACGGACGCGTGTCTATGTTGGATACCTTGAGTACGAATCCGTGGAGTCAATTTTGGAGTGACGTCCGCGCTTTAGATTTGTCCTCGTATGACCTCGTCCTGACTGATTTTGAGCCAGTTACCGCATGGGCGGCCCGACGTCAAAAAGTTCGTTCCATTGGTATGGGGCGGCAGTATGCGTTTTTTAAAGCAACCCAGGCGCTCGCGCCAAATATCCTTCAACGGGCGATGGTCAAGCAGTTTGCACCATGCGATACGTTACTGGGAATGCACTGGGAAGATATTGGACCGCATGTGATTCCACCATTGATTCATGGCGCACAACACGCGCAGCCCTCGCTGCATAAAGAAGTTTTGGTGTACTTGCCCTTTGAGCCTTTAAGTGAAGTGACGGCCTTGTTAAACAATTTTCCGGAATATACCTTTGTGGTGTACCACCCCGATGCCCAGCGGGCAGAACAAGGACATATCCAATACTTTCCACCTTCACGGACAGGCTTTGCTCAGGCATTTGCACGGGCTGAGGGGGTCATTTCAAATGCCGGATTTGAAACGAGTAGTGAAGCGCTCGCGCGTGGGAAAAAGCTCTTAGTCAAACCGCTTCATGGTCAATTTGAGCAGCTAGCCAATGCACGTTGTTTGCAGAATCGTCAGTTGGCATCGGTGATGGATAACCTCAGCGCACATCATGTCGAGCATTGGCTTGAGCAAGATAGTCAGGTACGCATGGAGTGGCCGGACGTCGCGCCTGTGATAGCGCAATGGTTGGCCGAGGGTGCGGTGGAATCGGTTGAGAGTCTGCATCGTCGTTTGTGGCAACGAACGGAACGGATTGTGGCGGTAGCCTAACCACTAGGGCTTCTTCAGGCATTAAAAAAGGGAGGCGTTTGAGCCTCCCTTCGTCGTTCCAAGTGCAAGGAATTAATTGCGACGGTCTTCGGTTTCGAGGCGAAGTGCTTCGAACTCGTTGCCGGGTGCCCAACGAGGCCACGCGCGACTATTGGCCAATTCATGGCCGACACGGAAGTAGATCCATAGGTCTTGATGGACGCCACGCAAATCCCAGTCTGGGTTATATTCATCAGCAGGCTTATGGTATTTCTCTGCGTATAGACGAGCTTGGTTTGCTTCGCCGTACTCACGCCCATTGAAGAAATGATCGACACCACCTTTCGCATACAGCACTGGGATGCCTTTCTTGGCCATGCTGAAGTGATCAGAGCGATAGAAAATGCCGGCCTCTGGGTTGTTTTCCGGAGCGAGATAGCGGTTCTGTGCGACGACATGCGGCTCGGCATACGCTTGCATATCTGAGTTATTCCAACCGACCACGACAAAGTCTCGGACAGGGCCATACATATTCAGCATGTCCATGTTAATACCCGCAACGGCTTGATCAATGGGCAGCAAGGGGTTGTCTGCATACCAAGCGGAGCCGAGTAAGCCGCGCTCCTCCGCACCGACTAACGCAAACACAATCGTCCGCTCAGGCTGCGGTCCTTGCGCAAACTTTTCTGCAATTGAGAGCACACCAGCGGTACCGCTTGCGTTATCTTGTGCTCCGTTGTAGATGTCGCCACTGATCGGATCGACACCGAGATGATCCCAGTGAGCCATGTAAATCACATGCTCTTCCGGATAAGTCGACCCCTCGATATAACCGATAATGTTGTGTGTATCGATATAAGAAAACTCATTCTCGACAATCATCGACAATGACGTATTCAGGTCCACAGGCGCAAAATCGCTGGATAATGCGAGTTCATGTGCTTCAGCCAATGTCATTCCGGCGTTGGCGAAGAGCTTTTCTGCACTGTCGGCAGTGACCCAGCCTTCAAGCTCTACACGGTCCATGTTGTTGTTTTCGGTCTTCATCATAAAGCGAACTGGCGAGCCACCCGCGATCACGCCCCAACCATAGCCGGCAGGGCCGTCTTCGTGAATGATAATAGCGCCGGTGGCGCCTTGGCGGGCCGCCTCTTCAAATTTGTATGTCCAACGACCATAGTAAGTCATTGAATTCCCGTTGAAGAGTGCTGGATCTTGCGTTGCATAACCGGGATCGTTGACAAACATGACGACTGTCTTGCCTTCAACATCAAGGCCTTCATAGTCATTCCAATCAAACTCAGGGGCAACAATTCCGTATCCGACAAACACCATGTCGCTTTCTGAGACTTCAATGGCATCGACCACGCGACTTGTCCAGCCCATCATTTGGGACCGATAGGAAAGTTCACTGGTTTCACCTTCATGGGTCAGCGTCATATTGGTCACGCGACTTGGAGCAACGCGCACCAGTGGTACAGGTTGTGTGTAGTCTTCGTTGGTAAACGACTTAATCCCATGCTCACGAAAAACGTTTGCGGCGTACTCGATGGTGAGCTCTTCACCGCGAGTCCCCGGAGCACGGCCTTCGAATTCATCAGAAGCAAGGGTACGTAAATGGTCGCGATACGTATCGCTAAAGTGACTATCAACTAATCCATCCGCATCGGTTTGCGCGGGATACAACGGTTCTTCCACTTGGGGAGCTGGAGAGCACGCTGTCGCGAGCACGAGTGCCGATGCGCACAAGGTAAAGTAGCGCATGAAGATTTCCTCTTTCTCGTTATTTGAACGGGCATTGTTTCATCAACACTTCATCATACCCGAAATCCATGCGGCGGGCATCTCCCACTTGATGGGCGACCTCGCGGGCGTCTTGTCTCGATAGACGCGCACAAAAAAGGAGGGCCGAAGCCCCCCTTCATCATCACTTCCCAACAGGGAAAGAGGAAGTTAGATGATTAGTACGAATCAGACTCACGCATTTCTTCGACAGCCTGCTGGATCTCAGGATCGTTTTGCAGACGATACGCAAGCGCGTTGTACTCTTCGACGGTCAAACCTGTGTCTTCAACGGCTTCAACCATTTCACGCTGAGCGTTAATTTGGAGCTCTTGCGCTTGCTCCTGAGTCTCTACACTTTCCAGTGCAGTGACAAACTCTTCATTAATGCGCTCGATGTGACCAATCGCATAAACAAACTTTTCCAGTTGTTCTTCGGTCACTGGCTCGTTCGCCATTTGCTCCATTTGCTGCTGAGCATATGCAGCTTGGTCATCTTGCTGAGCAATCGCTGGCATAGAAAACATTGCAGCGGCAATCGCAGAGAGTGCAAAAGTACGTTTCAACATAGTGTCCTCCTTCAAGAACAAAAATAATTTTATGTGTTCACTGAAATACGTTGCGAAGACCGTGCCAACTTTCATGTATTTTTAATAAATAATTGATTTGTATGGATTATGTTTTGTTTTTCGAATTGTTTACGCTGCGCCACGCCTTAAAAGAACGATGTTATGTGTATACTTTTGTCACATGTGTCATTTTTATACGTGTCAATTTGTGTCACAATAGCCCTGCTGATTATTTTTTCATCAGGGAGAGTTTACCCACCTCAAAGTACTAAACAGAGCATTAATTTATGGAATCGAGCACATTGCAAACCGCCCCGCCCCCACGTCCTCCTGTTTGGCGATTGACAGGCATTCAGCGAGCCCTCCTTTTATATGTTGTTCTGCCAATTTTGGCTGTGATAGGGATTGGTTTGGGTGTCGGGCTCGAGCGAATGAATAGTCAGGAAACCGAGCGATTGAAGAGTGATCTTGAATTGCTCGGGCGCGCAATTCGCTTGCCTGTTCAAGAAGCATTGATGGCGGGTGATTTTGAGGCGGTGGAACGCGCTTTGGATTCGGTTTTTGATATTGGGCGGGTATATGGCGCCTCCGTTTATGACATCAACGGAACGCAAGTTGCCGCCGCGGGGATTGCCTCACGGGATCTCACTCGAAGCCGAGTGGCACAAGAAGTCGTTGTTACGGGGGAGCAGCAAGATCGGGTCCGTGAGATATCAGGTGTTGATATGTACTCGCAATTTTTGCCAATTTTTGATGCGCTTGGACAGCCCAATGGATTTATCCAGATCAACCGACAAGCAAGCGACTTTGATGCGAGCTTTCGCCGTTTGAGTCTATGGGCTTGGACTATATGGGCGGTGATGGCAGTCCTTACCATCACGATTGTCATTTTCGGTCATTACCGAGGGCTTGGGCGGCACATGGATTCGCTGAAACATACCATGAACCGGGTTGAAGCTGGCTATCGTGAATCCCGCGCACCGGAACAAGGGCCAAGTGAATTGGCCGACATTGCGCGTGGGTTAAATCAGATGCTCGATAGTATTGAGCGTAAAGATGAAGCGCTTGAACTCTCCCGTCAGCATGAAGAGGAGATGGCCCAACGGCTCCAGCATCAAGAGCAAATGGCCGCGATTGGCCGCGTTGCAAGTGGCATCGCCCATGAGCTCGGGGCGCCATTAACAGTGATCGACGGACGCGCTCGACGATTACAAAAATCGACCGGCGATGAGGAGCAATTGCGTCAATTGAATGCAATTCGCGGGCAAGTTGCCCGCTTGACGCGAATCGTTCAACAACTTTTGAATTATTCGCGGCCCGGTCAACTAGGTGACCCGGCCGTTTTCACGCATGTTAAGCTCGAGACCTTGCTCACCGGTGTACTGGAAAGCGTCCGCCATGAGCTCCCCGAGGAAGCGCCGAAGTTAACGCTGCATGCCCCAGAAAAATCAGTACCGCTCATCAAAGGAAATAAGGCGCGTCTCGAACTCGCGTTGGTGAATCTCGTTCGAAACGCGGCTCAAGCTGCTGAACATCATGTGGATGTCGCCATTGAGGCGATAGGCGTGGAGCCAAGTTTGCACGAACGTCGCCAGTCGGAGTTGCTTATTTGGGTGCTGGATGACGGTGCTGGATTACCTATCGATGTGGATGCAAAAAAATTGATGGAGCCGTTTTTTACAACCAAAGGTCAAGGGGAAGGAACAGGACTCGGATTAGCGATCGTGGACAATGTGGCGCGAGAGCATGGTGGTTTTGTGCAGATTCGGAACCGGCGTGACCGGCAAGGGTGTGAAGTCGTCATGCGATTGCCGATCCATTTGGATGTGGCGAGTTAGATAATTGAGACTATATGAAAGAGCGAATCGTTGTAATTGAAGATGACCCAGGACTTGCAGAGCTTCTCGTCGAAGAGCTTGAAGCGGAAAGTTTTGAGGTTTGGCATGCAGAATCCGTAGAAACCGGTTGGCCGCTGACCGAAAATCACCAGCCGAGTTTGGTGATTAGTGACTTGCGTTTACCTGGGGCCGATGGGATGAGCTTAATACCGCGATTAAAAGCCTTACCCGATGCGCCAGCCATGCTTCTGATCACAGCGTTTGGAACGGTGAATCAAGCGGTCGAAGCACTGAAGCAAGGAGCCGACGACTTTTTAACCAAACCGCTCGATATTGAACATCTCTTAATCAGCGTACAGCGCTTGTTGGACAATCGCCGTTTACGAACCGAGGTGGCCAGTATGCGAGCGGAACAACGGGCAGATGACTTTCATGGAATGCTCGGTAAGAGCCGTGTGATGCGCCAGCTTTATCAACGGATTGCTCAAGTCGCTGGGTCAGACGCGCCGGTTCTAGTCCTGGGTGAGAGTGGCACAGGGAAAGAGCTTGTTGCTCGGGCAATTCATGCAGAAAGTCAGCGCGCTGAGGGGCCCTTTCGGGCGGTGAACTGTGCAGGTATTCCCGCAGAGCTCATGGAAAGTGAGTTTTTTGGCCATGCGGCAGGGGCGTTTACCGGCGCGCAAAAAGCGCGTGCAGGCCTGTTGAAAGAAGCTGAGGGGGGAACGTTACTGCTTGATGAAATAGGCGAAATGCCGTTGGACCTTCAAGCGAAGTTGCTGCGTGTCCTGCAAGAAGGAAGTATGCGACCGGTTGGCTCGGACCGTGAAGTAACGGTCGATGTGCGCATTGTTGCGGCGACCCACCGAGACCTCGAAGCAGATGTTGCAGAAGGGAAATTTCGGCAGGACTTATTTTATCGTCTCGAAACACTGAGCTTACAGGTTCCTGCATTGCGTGAACGGGGTGATGACCGAGAACTACTCGCCCAAACAATTTTAGCGAACTTAACCAAAACACAAGAAAATCCTCCGGTCTTCAGCCCGGAGGCAATGGATCGCATTTACCGTTATCCATTTCCGGGAAATGTCCGTGAGTTGCAGAACGCAATTGAGCGTGCTGTAACCTTCTCAGAAGGACCGGTTATTGAGGCTCATCACCTGCCGGAGCGGATGCAACAGACACTCGAATTTCCAGAACCTGCGGCAAATGAGACACAAAAACAGCCGCTGCGAAGTCTCGATGAAGTACAACAGGAATATGTGCAATACGTACTGCGAGAGACGGGAGGAAATAAACGAAAAGCCGCCGAGATTCTTGGGGTTACTCGGCGGACTTTGTATCGTTGGTTAGCGCAGACCGAGGAGTCAGAGTCCGATACGGATGACTAGCTAAAAGCGGCGTGTCAGCTCGAATCCAGCGAGCCAGATCCGACCGGGTGCCGGTTCAAACGAGCGACCGTTGCCTTGATTGACCACCACGGAACCCACATAGGTTTTGTCCGTCAGGTTTTCTAACCGGAACCAAGGTAAAACCTCCCAATCACCCCACTGCATTGGATGCTGGACCGCTGCGCTCCAGACCGTTGCGGATGGCGCATATTCATCGTTCGCATCCGTGGTCGCAACGCGCGAGCGATACTGTGCGGCTAGCTGGATACGGAGTCCACTTTGAGTCAGCGGACGCCACTCAACTTGCGTATACAGATTCGAGCGCGCGAGCCCAGGCAGACGATTCCCATCGTTCGCTTCCCCAACATAACGTGCATCGAGCCAGGTATAAGCACTGCGCAAGGACCAGTTCGGACTCCAATCCCACTGGAGACTTAACTCCGCACCGTCGCGGCGAGTGCGCGCCGCGTTACGGTAGGTCGTCCGACCGTCGATACTTTGGTCTACGACAAGATCATCTCGCGTGTCGATGGTAAAGATAGACGCCTGACCACGAATTGTGGAATAAAACCATTTGAGGCCAAGCTCATGTTGATCAAGTTGTGCAGCACGGAGCTCGGTGTTCAATCCAGTCCCTTCATTTTGATAGGCCATTTCCGTCAGCGTTGGCGTTTCAAATCCGCGTCCCGTTGCTACAAAAGCGCTCATTGTCTGCGAGATCTGATAGTTCAGACCGGTACTCCAACTCCACTCAGCGTATTGCGTTTCTCCGCTATCGTCCGGGTTGCCGGGCACGATAAAGCGGTCATCGACACGAAAATCAAGGTCGCTATAGCGGACACCAGCAAGCCAAACGAGATTGGAGGTGAGCTGCACATCACTAATGATGGAACCGTCGTAACTGCGGACTTTTCCAGTCTCATCGCGACGGAGATCGCCCCGTACGCCCATATCATTGATAAAACCTAAGCGCTCATCGGTTTGTCGTTCGAGATCAACACCCAGGGTGAGACGCCAATCGATGTCGCGCAAGGGCTGCCACGCGTAACTTCCATGAAGTCCTGAAAAGCTGCGTTCAAGGTCGACAACTCCTCCGCTTGCGGTGATCGCAGAGCCCGGAAAAGCGAGATACTGCACCACATCCCGCTGTCCGTTCCACACCCCCACTTGCCATTCATGCTGGGGAAGACGTTCCCGCAAGGTAACGGACTGCTGTCGATGGCGAATGGTTTTGCGCGTTCCGAAGGTGAGGGCCGGTGCTGCTATTTGATTTGGATCGGCGCGCCATTGTTCAGGGGTTAAGGCAAGGGGATCTTCAAGCAATGGTGCATCATTGTCGTCCCAGCGAACAATCAGCTCCATGCTATCGGTGAGGTCGTAGTACCATCGACCGGCCCATTGATCGCGTTTAACCTGACTATTCGGGCGATCCCCAGCGGTGCGGAAGCGCACGTAATCCAACGTGACGGCGGAACGATCCGTACTGTATACACCCCGCGCTCGTTGCTTCTCGCGGGACGCGGAGCCTGCACTTCCATCGAAGCGGACGAGACGCTCTTGGGGACGTTCACTTTGTAGATCAATCACGCCACCGGCGGAGTTTCCATAAATTGCTGCGAAGGGCCCCCGAAGTACCTCGACCCGAGCGGGTTCGTCGAGCAAAATGCTGGACGTTTGTGCTTGTCCATCGGGCATCGACAACGGAATGCCATCGAGGCGCAGACGCACACCTCGAACTCCGAATGCCGCACGGGCACCAAAGCCTCGTAATGTGATGCGTGTGTCTTGGGCGAAGTTATACCGCGTGTCGACTTGAACGCCCGTTAATCCTTGTAGCAGCTCCGCTGCATCGGTTCGTTGGCCAGGAAGTTGCTGATCGACTTCCACGCGCTCAACCGAAGCAGGCGTTGCAAGCCAGGGGCGCTCTGAACGGGTTGCGGTGACCACCACATATTCATCGGCGCGTGCTGCCGCGTCGGATTCCTGTGATTGCTCTTGTGCTTGTGCAGCCGCCCCAGAAATAAACAGGCTCGCCAAGATAGCGAGCCTGATCGGGTTGACGGCGAAGCTGCTTAGACTCGGCACTACAAAAGCCTGGGTCATTGCTTACTCCTTGGTCGGTTTAATTCGCTGGACGCATCCGCAGTACTTTGGCGTTTTCGCGCTCATCGGTCAGCAGGTAAAGATAACCGTCGGGACCTTGACGGATTTCTCGGATACGATAGTCCATATCCATACGCTCTTCGTGAATGACGCGGTCGCCATCAATTTCGAGACGCGCGATAACTTCACCTCGTAAGCCTGCTGCTAGCACATTCCCTTGCCACTCTGGGAATGCATCACCGTCGTAAAAGGTCATTCCAGCAACGGCAATGGAAGGTGTCCAATGCCAAACGGGCAATTCGGTCCCTTCGACATAAAAGCCGACTGTCTCGCTCATTTGCCCACCACCGTAGGCCTCTCCGTGAGTAGCCAGTGGCCAACCATAGTTTTTACCAGGCTCGGGCAGATTCAGTTCATCTCCGCCTTGAGGGCCATGCTCAACGGCCCAAACTCGGCCGGTGCTAGGTTGAATATCAATGCCTTGAATGTTCCGGTGGCCGTAAGACCAAATTTCAGGCAGTGCACCCTCGCGTCCAACAAACGGGTTATCCTGTGGAACGTCGCCGTTTGCATAGAGACGGATCAACGTCCCGGTATGGCTGTCGAGATCTTGCGATTCCATCATTTGATGACCGCGGTCACCCAAGCCGACGAAGAGATAACGACCGTCTTGGCTAAAGACCATACGTCCGCCATAGTGACGCCCGCCTTCCACTTTTGGATATTGGCTGAAGATGCGTTCAAAGCCGACAAGCTCACCATCCCCAAGAACGGCATGCCCAACAGCTGTGCTGGTAATGTTGCTGCCGGATGCTTCAGGTTCAGACCATGAGATGTAAATTCGATTCGATGTTTCGAAATCAGGTGCTAAGGCGACATCAAGCAGGCCACCCTGATTCCGCACGATCACTTCAGGAACACCACGAATCGGATCGCCCAAGGTTCCGTCTGCTTCAATAATGCGCAAACGGCCTTCCATTTCAGTTACGAGCATCCGCCCTTCTGGCAGAAAAGCGATACCCCACGGGCGGACCAAACCATCAGCAACCGTTTCAACTTCAACATCGGCCCAACGGGTTTCGATGGTTTTCGCCTCGGCTTGGGAAACAAGCAATGCAGATGTGCCGAGTGCGAGGGATGTAGCCAACGCAATGGATGCGATTTTCATGTGTCACTCCTTGGTTGAAAACTTCTCAGTTTTAGAAGTAGTCAGCGCCATCTTTGGCGCTGACTTGGATTAATAACAATAGATCATTACCATTTTCCTGCAAAATTCGATCAGTTCAGACGTTGACTCGACGATTTTTTAGGATGGTTCGCAAGGACTTACTTTAGTGTTGAGATGGGTAACAATGCAGCCAACTCCTCTGCAAGTTTTCGAAACGTCTGACGACGGCTGGTTGTCGGGCGGAACACCAAACCAATTTCTCGATAGGCTTCACCATCGGTTGGGTCGACCGTGGTCAATTCGGTTCCATTGAGAATTCCGGCATCGATCGCCATTTGAGGGACAAAGGTTGCCCCATTGAGGGATTCTGCCATTTGTACGAGGCTGTGGAGACTCGAGGCAGTAAAAGGGTTTACTTTCTCGCGATTACCAAGACGACAAGCCGTCACCGCGTGCTCCGTCAGGCAGTGTTCTTTCTCAAGCAAGAAAATGCTTTTATCAGGTAGCTTGTTGTAGATGACAGGATCCCCCGCGATGCTCGCCATTTCTTCAGTGAGTACCATTTTGAAGGGGTCTTGGCCAATAACCCATTGCTGATTTCCCTGCAGATCGATCGGCAACGCCACGATAAGCACATCGAGTTCACCATCTCGAAGTAAATTCATGAGCTGCTGGGTGGTGTCTTCGCGAATCAGCAGTTCGAGCTTCGGGTATTGGTCTCGAAGCCGGCGACTCAAAGGACCGAGCATAAATGGGCCTATGGTGGGAATGCAGCCAACGCGGAGTGGGCCCTCCATAATTTTTCCCTGACTTTGCGCATGATTTACGAGCTCTTCGGTGCTGGTCAGGATAGCGCGAGCGCGCTCCACAATTTCCTCACCCATGCCCGTGAACAAAAAAGACTTATGATCACGTTCAATCAGCTGGCATCCGAGCTGCTCTTCTAAATTTTGAATCCCACTACTCAACGTAGACTGGCTTACAAAGCACGCCTGAGCTGCCCGGTTAAAGTTTTGGTGTTGGTGCAGTGCCAACAAATAGCTAAGGTTTTTCAGGCTGGGCAATTTACTCATATTTCACTCCGACGGTGACGCTCAAAGCAAGGCCAAACGTCTAATCATAATATCCGATTATATTAATAGCTTTTATTCGTTTTAATCAATAGTCACTGATCGCTACTATGCATCCCGAGTTTAAGACCAACCCCAAACTTTTGGAGAAAATACAATATGTTAACAATTGGTGATACGTTGCCCGAGTTTTCTGTAGTCGCCGCGAAGCCTGGCTTTAACATGCCAGAGGAAAACGGTGAGAGCGCGTTCGAAACTATCACGCAGGACAGCTTCGCAGGGAAGTGGAAAGTCATTTTCTTCTATCCAAAAGATTTCACCTTCGTGTGCCCAACTGAAATCGTTGAGTTTGCGAAGCTGAACGAAGAGTTCGCAGACCGTGATGCAGTTGTACTCGGCGGCAGCACAGACAACGAATTCGTGAAGTTAGCATGGCGCCGTGAGCACCCAGATCTGAACGGTTTGAACCAGTACTCATTCGCTGACACGGCAGGTGATCTGGTAGACGGCTTAGGTATTCGCGACAAAGCGGAAAACGTTGCGCTGCGTGCGACCTTCATCGTCGACCCGCACAACGTTATTCAGCACGTATCGGTCAACGCCTTGAACGTGGGTCGGAATCCAGCGGAAGTCCTGCGGATTCTTGACGGTCTGCAGACTGACGAGCTGTGTCCATGTAACCGCCCTGTTGGCGGTGACACCCTTCAAGTCGCTTAACTGCAGCTGATGGCCAGCGCTTCGGCGCTGGCCCTTTAAAAGATGAACTAGACACCCCCCAACACGAGATTGAGAGACATCATGGCAATTGCAGAATACAAGCAGAACCTGGGTGACCACGGTAAAGATATTAAGCTGAACCTATCGAATTTGTTCGGCAATGTTGATTCCTCAGGCATGACCCCAGTGCAGTTTTATGGAACTGCCCTCTCTCTGGTCTATGCCCTCGACAACCGCGAATTGATCGAAGCGGTTGAGACTGAAGCCCACGATAAAGTGGATGCCAACGTATTTGGAGCGGCAAAAATTGCTGCCACTTTGATGGCGATGAACAACATTTACTATCGTTTTGTCCACCTCAGTACCGATAAACAATTTGCGAAACTGCCTGCTGGCTTGCGCATGAATGGTATGGCGAACCCCGGTGTGGACAAAGCGGATTTCGAACTTTATTCCCTCGCGGTTTCTGCATTGAACGGCTGCGGGATGTGCATTGATTCGCACGTCGGTGTGCTTTTGAAGCACGGCGTGAGTGCTCAAGCCATTCAGACATCGGTGAAGCTGGCAGCGGTCTTGAACGCTGCGAAAACAGCGCGCGCATTGTCATAATTTTGCAATCCCAGGGGAGTACGCTCTCCACACATGTTTCCCCTGGGGCAAAAACTGCGGTTTTCCCCAAAGACCGTGAGCTTTAGCCCGTCACCCCCTGACGGGCTTTTTTTTGGGTGGCTTGTCAGGGAATTCCATGCCGGCGTTATCCATAAATCTCAATCGGTTACGTACCATCTAGGTACGCGCCCTCAATCGCTTCACGGATGCCTTGGCCTGAAATCACCTGCCTGCGCTTCGAGCCAAGATGGGGTGGCTTGTCAGGGAATTCCATGCCGGCGTTATCCATAAATCTCAATCGGTTACGTACCATCTAGGTACGCGCCCTCAATCGCTTCATGGATGCCCCTCAAAGAACGTTGGTATCGTTCATAATTTTGTAGGGCTCTGGTACACTATGCGCACAGGTTTTCATAGAGCAGCCGTGGGGGCTGCTTTTCTCGTTGTAAAAGGTTTTTAATGGATTACATAACCGCGTTTTGGCTTGCCATTGTGCAAGGATTGACGGAGTTCTTACCCATTTCTAGCCAAGCGCACCTCGTGTTGGCGGGTCAGTGGCTTGGCGAGGTGTATCAAGGTCTGGACTTTGATGTGATATTGCACGCGGGGTCGCTCGTCGCGGTAATTACTTATTTCCGTAAGGAGATCTTCACCATGATTCGGGATTGGATGGGCGCAGTCAGTGGTGGCGAAAAAACCAAAGATTCGAAATTGGCGTGGTGGGTCATTATCGGAACGATCCCCGCCGGTGTTCTCGGATTGATTTTCAAAGATGCCGCTGAAGGATTGTTGCGTAGCGAAGTGATCATGGGTGTCGCACTTATCGTCTTTGGTTTGTTGCTCGGTTTGGCTGATTGGAAGGGACGTGGCGATCGGGACGAGTATTCGCTAACTTTGAAAGACGTCTTGATTATCGGGTTTGCGCAAGCCATCGCCCTGATCCCAGGCACGTCACGTTCGGGTATTACCATGACCGCAGCGCTGTTTTTGGGAATGTCGCGGGAGGCCGCAGCACGCTTCTCATTTTTGTTGTCGATTCCAATTATTGCGGCAGCGAGCTTACTTTCAGCGGTAACGCTATTGCGCAACGGCACCGAAATGCCGTGGGACATTCTGCTGTTAGGTTTCGTGGTTTCTGCTGTGAGTACCTATGCATGTATTCACTATTTCCTCGCGTTTATTAAGCGCATTGGTATGCAGCCGTTTGTGATTTACCGCCTTGCGTTAGGCGGCTTATTACTTTGGTTCTTTTTGTAAACCATCCCGTTGAGAGGGTTTCGTGATGATGAAGTTGAAAACTGGATTCCTGCTACTCATTGCCGTGCTCCTATTGAGCGCTTGCGGACCACGGATGGAACCTGCGCCAAAGGTGCTTGAAGGGCGAATCTTTGGGACGTTTTTTCAGGTAAGCATTGGTACACAGCATGACTTCGATGAAACTGAGATCAAAGAAGGCGTTCTCGCAGTACTGAATGAAGTAGACCGCCAAATGTCGACCTACCGAGATGATTCGGTACTCAACCAAGTGAACCGTGCTCCATTGGGAGAGGCTGTGGAAGTTCCAGAAGCACTTTTTTATGTGCTGCAACTTGGGTATGACATCGCTGAACTCTCGGACGGTGCATTTGATTTCACGGTTGGTGGCTTGGTGAATCTGTGGGGATTTGGGCCGCAAGGCCGGATTACTTCGGCTCCGGACGAAGATGAGCTTCAACAACGGTTACAAGAAGTCGGATATCGATTTGTTACATTAGATGCGAATAATCGCACGGTGACTCGACATGCCGATGTATTTATTGATTTATCAGGTATCGCCAAAGGTTATGGAGTTGACGCGGTAAGTGAGTACTTACTTGAGCAAGGGCTTGATAATCATCTTGTTAACATCGGGGGCGACTTAATTGCTCGGGGTCAACGGAACCCAGATCGGACGTGGCATATTGGGATTGAAGCCCCGAATGATGCACAACAGGTTGTCCGACATATTTTGCCGTTGTACGACATCGCCATGGTTGGTTCCGGAGATTATCGAAATTACTTTGAAGAAGATGGGGTTCGTTATTCCCATACGATCGATCCAACCACGGGCCGACCGATTGCTCATCGGCTCGCGGGTGTGAATGTGCTCGGAGCGAACACCACCGAGATTGATGCGCTTGCAACAGTATTCATGGTTCTAGGAGAAGAGCGCGGACTTGCGTTTGCCAACGAACATGACATCGCGGCGCTCTTTCTCTACCGAGCAAATGGGACATTCGAGTCGGTCGCATCTGATCGATTTGAACGTGAACATAGCGACAACATGGTTGTTCCCGAGGTTCACTGATATATTGCTAGCTCACAGGTTTAAATAATCGCGCAGGCTCGTTTTGACGGGCCTATAATCGCCCATGACAGAGGAGCAAAGATGTCATGACATATGAAGGCTATGAACATCTGATAGATTTGATTGCTCAAGGCGATGAGCAAGCATTGCGCAATGCATTGGAAGAAATCCCTCCTGCGGATATTGCCGAATACATTGACCAGAATTTTGAGGTGTACAGCACCCTCACTTTACTCGAGAAAATGGACGCTGAGCAGCAAGCGGAAGTTTTCGGTTATTTGCGTCCGCAGAATCAGCAAGAACTCGCCTCTCATATGGAAGTCAGTGTGCTCGCACAACTATTCCGCGATATGTCTTCGGATGAGCGGGCGGACGTGTATGCACTGCTTGATGTGAAACTTCAGGACGCGGTTATGCGTCGGCTTGCCAAACGTGATCGGGAAGACCTGTTGCGTTTGGCAAGCTACGAAGAAGGGACTGTTGGTGCCGTGATGACGTCGGATTATGCGACTATTCCGGAATCTGGTGTAGTTGAAGATGCGGTCCGACGATTACGCCAATCTGCACCCGAAAAAGAAACTATCTATCAAGTGTACGTGGTGGATAAAGACCATCGTCTTGCCGGTGTAGTCTCGTTGCGAGAACTGATTACCGCGGCCCCAACGGAAAAAATTCAGGATTTGATGACCCGTGATGTGGTCGCTCTAAAGCCGGAAATGCCTCAATCAGAAGCCGCACGGATCATCAGTCGTTATGACTTGATTGCGATTCCTGTGGTCTCTGAGGAGGACGTGCTGCTCGGTATCGTAACCTTCGATGACGCGATGGACGTGGTCCAAGAAGAAGACACAGAGAGCATGCACCGCTCGGCAACCGTTGGAAAGCTCGAGTCGAGTATTAAAGAAGCAAGTCCGGTGTTGATTTATCGCAGCCGAATTAACTGGCTAGTGCTTTTGGTGTTTGCCAACATCTTCTCAGGGCTAGGGTTGATGTATTTCGAGGAGACGATCGAAACCCACATTGCCTTGCTGTTTTTCTTGCCGCTTCTGATTGCTTCGGGGGGCAATACCGGTGCACAGGCCGCCACTCTGATTGTGCGGGGGATGGCGACCAATGATGTCGAGCGACGCGATTGGCTGTATATGCTTGGGAAAGAAATGTTGGTTTCGATGGGACTTGGAACCACCATGGCAATTGCGGTTGCTACAGTCGCGTTTTTCCGTGTGGACTCAGTGATTGTACCCATTGTCGCACTCAGTATGTTGAGTATTGTCCTCGTGGGGAGTCTGATCGGCGTCTTATTACCGTTCATTCTCAAACGTCTTGGCTGGGATCCCGCGGTTGCTAGTGCGCCCTTGGTGACGACCATTGCTGATGCGAGTGGTGTTCTCATTTATTTTGGTATTGCCGCGTCGTTCTTAACATTAACACCGCCTGCTTAATTGTTGATCCAGATCTTATCGATAGCCCTGATCTTTGAGGGGAATGGGCGTATAATGAGCCCATTCCTGAAGATGCAGAACGGCGGTTGATAACGTGGTGAAGCAAACCATTGAAGTACAGGATGCCCCTCCCAAGAATCATGGGGTACAGATGCAACGACCTGAAATCAAAAAGCCAGACAAAGGCTCAGGTCGGGGTAAAAATCATATCTATGTCCGTGAAGCAGAGGGGCGTGTGGAAACCACTCGTCGGGCACTCGGCTTCGTTTTGATGGCTCTTTTTCTGATCCTGCCTTGGCTGACCTGGAACGGTGAGCAAGCCATTCTTCTGAACCTTCTTGATCAACGCTTTCGTATTTTCGGCATGACCTTGTGGCCACAAGATCTCACTATATTGGCATGGATCTTTATGGTCGCAGCCTTTGCGCTGTTTCTTGTGACGACGCTATTTGGCCGGGTATGGTGCGGATTTACCTGCCCCCAAACCACATGGACGTTCATTTTCATGTGGTTCGAACGCAAGATTGAAGGGGGGCGTCATCAGCGCATGAAGCTCGATGAGCGGCCAATGGATGCGGACAAGTTTTTAAGAAAGTCAGCGAAACACACCGCTTGGGTTCTAGTTGCCTTATTTACTGCGTTGACCTTTGTCGGCTATTTCACGGATATCCGAACGCTCTTTCAAGAATTCTTTATTCTTCAAGCCTCTGCCTGGGCTACCGGCTCCGTGCTGTTCTTTACCTTTGCGACCTATGGGAACGCGGGATGGATGCGCGAGATTATGTGCACGCACATGTGTCCTTACGCGCGGTTCCAATCGGCCATGTTCGACAAAGACACTTTTATTGTGGCGTATGACGTCGATCGGGGCGAGCCGCGAGGACCGCGCAAGCGCAAAATCGATCCAAAGTCCGAAGGGCTTGGCGATTGTGTCGACTGCAACTTGTGTGTTCAGGTGTGTCCGACCGGTATCGATATTCGCAACGGACTACAATACGAGTGCATTAATTGCGGTGCCTGTATTGATGCCTGCGACAGTGTGATGGAGAAGATGGGCTACCCGAAGAAGCTCATTAGCTTTACCACTCAGCGTCGACTCGAAGGGGGCAAAACGAAAGTGTTCCGCTTCAAGAGTGTGGGCTATGGCGCTGCCCTTCTGGTGCTCACCGGCCTCTTGGTGGCGGATATCATTCTGCGGGTCCCACTTGAGTTTGATGTGATTCGGGACCGTGCAAGTTTGTACCGGGAAAATCAAGAAGGATGGATTGAGAATGTGTACACCTTGCGTGTGATTAACAAGTCACAACAGGCGCAAGAATATAGCTTCTCAGTCAGCGGTGTAGAGGATATGCAATGGTATGGCCCACAATCTTTGGTACTTGAGCCCGAGAGCTCGGAAGTGGTTCCGGTGACGATTGCGATTGACCCGTTCTTCTTGGAAACCCCGATCAAAGAAATCACTTTCACGATTCAATCGGTGGACGAAGAACGGATCCGGCGCCGTGTGCGCACTAACTTTATTTATCAATAGCGATTGATTCCTATACAACAAACAGGGCGTATATATTGTCGGATTTTAGTTTTCAAGGAGTCACCCCAGATACCATTTTGGATGCGATCGAATCCATCGGGTTGTATCCAACGTCCGGGCTTCTGCCGCTGAATAGCTATGAAAATCGGGTCTATCAGTTTCTTGCCGATGATCAAAAGCGTTACGTGGTGAAGTTTTATCGGCCGCAACGCTGGACGGATGCGCAAATTCTCGAAGAGCATGCGTTTACTGAAGAGTTGGCCATTGCAGAAATCCCTGTCGTGTGTCCCCTTAAGCTGGAGGGTCAGACCTTACACCATTGGCAAGGCTTTCGGTTTTCTGTCTTTCCTAGTATTGGAGGGCGGGCGCTCGAACCAGAGCAACTCGAGCAGCTCGAAGATCTTGGGCGTCATTTAGGGCGTTTACACTTGGTGGGCAGTGCGCGACCTTTTTCATCGCGACCCGCATTAATTGATGCAGAGAACCTGACGGAGGCTGTGCACGTATTAAAAAACTGCCCGCTGATCCCGGATTCGCTACACGTCCCATTTTTCACAATTTTAGATGTGGTGGTGGCGCGTTTAAAGGCGCTGGATTGGACTGCATATCCCACGGTGCGACTGCACGGAGATTGTCATATTGGTAATTTATTGTGGCGTCCAGAAGGTCTGACATTGGTGGATTTTGATGACTGTCGACAAGGCCCTGCGGTGCAGGATCTGTGGATGATGCTCTCGGGCGATCGGATGCAACAGCAAATGCAGCTTGAAACGCTGGTCGAAGGGTATGAGGAATTTATGCCATTTGATACGCGTCAGCTGCGCTTAATTGAACCTTTGCGTGCATTCAGAATCATTCAATATATGGCATGGTTAGCACGCCGATGGGAAGACCCCGCGTTTCCCCACAATTTCAGTTGGTTCGCGGAAGCGCGGTACTGGGAGCAGCAAATACTTGCGTTGAAGGAGCAACTTGCCGCTCTGGATGAAGCTCCTCTGCGCTTGCAGCCGGGTTTCAACTGACGGCATAATGCTATACGGATCGTATGAACTTAATTATTGGACGTTGTTCGTTCCATAGGACTTAAGAAAATGCAGAAACTCGCAGTCGTACTTTTGGCCATCGGCCTGTTTTTTACCTCACTTTACGCAGAAGCGTCATCAAGCCGTTTCCAAGAGGGTGTGCACTACACCGTCATTAGTGATCAGCGCAGCCGGAATCCAGAAATCATCGATTTCTTCTCACTGTATTGTAATGCGTGCTATCAATTTGCAACCTTCAGTGACACGTTAAAAGATGAGTTTGGTGACGCGTTCCGGAAATATCATGTAAATATCGTGGTGCCAAACAACACCATGCGCGATAACATCATGCAGATCTGGGCTACTGCTACCGTGCTGGGCGTTGATGAAGCCTTTGCAGAGCGTGTATTTCAGCGTCATTTCGTGCGCAATAGCTGGGTGAACTCAGTTTCCGATGCAAAAGCCGTATTTGCCGATCTCGGTGTCGATGAAGAGCGCTTTGATCGTGCGTGGAACAGTATGCAGGTGCGCAGTCTGACGAATCGGATGCGTTCGTTGCAAGATACCTTTAATGTACGTGCAACTCCGACGTACATCGTCAATCGGAAATACCAAATGAATCCACAAGGATTCCAAAACTCACGTAATTTCTTTGACGAATACTTGGCGCTGGCGCGTTACTTGATGGAAAAAGAATAAGCGACTCGCCAGAAATACCTAATTCGGCTGATTTGAGGCGCGGTTATGGATGACGTCATTACGGTTGTCACAGACTCGTTGCAGTGGTTAGAGCAACACCCTGATTTGCATATGGCAGCGGGATTGTTTGTTCTCCTGATCGTTGCATGGTTTGGTAACGCCGTTGTGAAGCGCCTGCTTGTGCGGGGCTTGATGAGAGCCCTGCGTGCATCGCCCCTTGGCCGCGATGAAACCCTCTCCAAAAACACCGTTATTGCTCGCATTGCTAATGTTATTCCTGCATTGATTATCGCAGTCGGGATTGCCCATGTCCCGAATTTACCGGATGTTCTGATTGCAATTATTCAGAATGTAGCCAATGCCTTTGTGGTATTGACGGTTGCGCTTGCCATCGTCAATGCATTGACGGTCATTAATACCATCTATGAGAAGCGCCCCGGCGCACATCTCAAACCCATTAAAGGGTATATCCAAGTTCTCAAGATTGTCGTGTATGTGGTTGCTGCCATCTTGATCATTGCAACACTGATTGATCGTTCGCCAGTTATTCTGCTCTCCGGGCTAGGAGCGATGGCGGCTGTGTTGATGTTGGTTTTCCAAGATACTTTGTTATCGCTTGTTGCGAGTATGCAGATCTCCTCAAACGACATTGTGCGTGTTGGTGATTGGGTCGAGATGCCATCACTGAATGCGGATGGTGATGTGATTGATATTGCGTTGCATACAATCAAAGTGCAGAACTGGGATAAAACCATCACCACTATTCCGACTCGGCGCTTTATCACCGACTCGTTTAAAAACTGGCGGGGCATGCAAGAGTCTGGAGGGCGCCGAATTATGCGAAACCTCCTTCTTGATCAGCAGAGCATAGGGTTTCTGGAGCCAGAAGAGAAAGAGCGGTTGAGCCAGTTTCGTTTGCTGCGGGATTATCTTGCGACCAAACAAAAAGATATTGATGAGTGGAACGCTAGTCTTGAAGACGATGGAAAGGTACCCATCAATACCCGTCGAATTACGAACCTTGGGACATTTCGTGCCTATGTACTGAACTACCTGAAAAACCACCCAGGTATCCATCAAGAAATGACGATGATGGTGCGACAGTTGTCGCCAACATCCGATGGTTTACCGTTACAGGTGTATGGTTTCACCAACACCGTTGCATGGGTAGAGTACGAGGCGATTCAGTCCGATATTTTTGACCACCTCTTGTCGATCCTTCCGGAATTTGGCTTGCGCGCATACCAACACCCAAGTGGCCTTGATGTGCGCGAGCTTGGTGAGCGCATCCGTGGCTCTGGTTTTACGTCCTTAAAAGAGTCGAGTGCAGATGAATAAAGGGCTGTGTTAGAGCCCTTTACTTGTTTACTCAATGACCTCTATTTTTACTTGCACCAGTCCGGAATTCAGATCCCCTATCCGACTAAATGCCGAGCGTGAAAGATCAATAATCCGACCTTCAATAAAAGGGCCTCGATCATTAATTCGCACCACAACACTCTGATTATTTGTGAGGTTTGTAACGCGTACGCGAGTCCCAAAAGGCAGCGTCTTATGCGCAGCGGTCATGGCCAGTTGATTGAAACGTTCACCATTCGCGGTTTGCCGGAATTGATACTTCATGGCGTAATAAGAGGCCACTCCTGTCTCGGTATATCCGACTAGTTCAGGGTTTGAGCGTGGAGGTGTGCTCGAACAGCCGCTTAACAGCGCACTCAATAACACGAACCCAAGTAATAGGTATCGAGACATACAATGTGTTCCCCAACTGATAAAAGCGACGCTGAATCTAGCATGCGGCTTTTAGGGATGCATGAATCTATACAGAATTTTGACACTTGGGATTAAACGGACTCGCGCTCGAGGACCTCTTGAATGCGCTGATCTTTGAGACTCCAGCGGCCGTTGAGCCAGTTTTGGAAATGATCACGAAACCTAGGATCATTGAAGTAATCACCGCGTAAATCATCGGTGACGGGGATGCGGTCGATATAGACGTATATCTTTTTTAGGCGCCCGGCTAATAGGTCCAAAACGATCGAACGTTCTTCATTACGCTCGGGGTAAACCAGGGTGATATCAAGAATTTCTTGGAATTGATTACCCATGGCTTGCAAAGTGAATGAAGTTCCACCGGCTTTTGGTGGCAACAAATGCTGAAAAGGACTTTGTTTCTTTTGATGTTTCTCGGGCGTGAAACGTGTGCCTTCACAAAAGTTAATGACCGTGGTTGGGATATGCCGAAACTTCTCGCATTTCTCACGAGTCGTTTCGATATCCTTGCCTTTCAATGCTGGATTTTTCTCAATTTGCTCTCTGCTGTAGCGCTTCATAAACGGCATGTCTAACACCCAGCAGCCCACTCCAATCACAGGAACCCAGAACAATTCTTGCTTCAAAAAGAAGCGTGGCATAGGGAGCTGTTTGCGGGACAAGTGCATCAAAGCGGGAATATCAACCCAACTTTGATGATTACACAGAATCATGTACCAGCCATTTCGGTCGTCGGGTAAGTCACCCTCAATAATCCACTCAATGGGGTAACTGATTTTAAACATCCATGACACAGAGTATGCCCAGCCTCGGAAAACACCATTCGCTAACCGAGAAACAAAGCGTTGGAATGGAGGAATTGGAATTAAAAACTTAAATATGCCGAGCAAGATGACGGTAAGCCCTATCACTAGGGTCGCAATTGCTCCCCAGAGGAAATTAATCAAGACGCGCAAAGGTGCGGGTAGAAAACTGAACATGCCGGCATTTTCTCCATGATCTTATTCTTTTCTTAGATGATACCTGAACTTAGCAGGAACAGGAGAGCACTGCTTGCAAACAAAGAATATTTCTCTACACTACACTGTATAAACATACAGTATTGAGGTGGTTATGCAGCCGCAGTTACAGCAGTTAATGGAGTCGGGTGCTTTATGGCAAGGCCATCAAAGTCAGGCACATGATGCCGTGCGTGCCTCAACCGGTGATGCCCTACTCGATCAAGCATTGGCGGGTGGCTGGGTTCGTGGTCGCGTGCATGAGTTACAACTTCCTCACTCCTTTTGTGGGGAGCTGACGCTATTTGGACCCGCCATGCAACAAGCCGCAAAGCAAGGAGTCCCGATTTTTTGGATAGCACCTCCGGCCATTCCTAATGCGCCGGCATTAGCGTCGATGGGTGAAAATGCTCAGCATATTGTGTTATCTCCCATACAGGCTTCAGATGCGCTATGGGCGGCAGAAACCATTTTGCATAGTCGCCAAGCGGGTATGATTTTATTGTGGGCCAAGGATCTTTCCGCCACTGCCACACGGCGCTTGCACTTGGCGGCCAGTGAAAGTGATGCGTTTGTATTTGTTCTAACCGGATGGCAGCCAGAAGATGCACGAAGCTACGGAACTCGCCTTCGGTTACATCATGAGAATGAATATATCCAGTGGCAACTTCTTAAGCGCCATGGAGGGTGGCCGATTCGCATGCCACGCCAGCCATTGCCGACTTGGTTGCGTTACACCGACAAACCATCCTCTAACACTGCGGGTGCAATGATAAACTGAGAGTGGCAGGTGATGTGGATGTATCTTGATTTCCCAACGCTCTTGTTGGACCGGATGCAAGTTTTGCAGCCGGAGTTGAAAGAAAAACCTGTGGTGCTGTTTCATGAGCAAGAGCAGCGTGTATTGCAAATGAATGGGCCAGCCGAAGCGCTAGGAATTCAGTCGGGGATGTCGCTTTCCGATGCGTGGTTGCTCAGTGATGCGCTGTACACATTGCGTTGGCGAGAGGCGCGACAACGTCATGTACTGCAGCAAGTGGCAACCGATTTATACCAAGTTTTTGCTGTCATCAGTTTGGATCCTCCCGCAGGGCTTTGGCTTGATTTGACGCCCATGCAAAAACTCTATCCTGATCCGCAGCAGCATTGTGTACAGCTGCAACAGCAATTGTCCCCATGGGGAGTCCGTTATCATGCTGGGCTTGGGAGCACTCCCCTACAAGCCAAAATGCTCGCTCAATCCGGTGTTTCTACGGTGGGTGATATCCCAGTAGTGTACTTACCTTGTTCCCCAGTTTTACATGAAAAATTGAGCCGTATGGGGCTACATACATTGGGCGCCTTGCAAGCGGTTCCTCGCGCATTGGCAGGCCGACGGTTAGGAAAAGAACTCGTACTTTTACTTGCGCGGGTGCAAGGAGAACAAATTGAGAAGCTCCACTTCTTTCGCCCCCCAGAGTGGTTTTTTCAACGCTTAGAGCTCTTGGCAGAGGCGAGCAGTTGGCAAGCCTTGCGATTTCCGCTGAATCGTTTACTGCAGGATTTGGAGTATTTTCTGGAAAGTCGCCAGCAGGAAACACGTCAGCTAAAACTTTGTTTTCACCATCGCGATATGGAACCTACGGTACTGGACCTCGGCTTTGCCCATGGTAGTTACCAGGCACAGGAATTGGCTCAGTTTTGTCAGCTGAAAATGGAAAATTGCCAATTAAATGCGCCGGTTCTTGAAATCAGTATTCAGGCGCGCCAACTCGCGCCGCGGACGACAGGACAAACTGATTTGTTGCGAGGTCCTGGGCGTCAGAATAAATCGCTTCCTCGTTTATTAAATGAATTGCAGCTTCGGCTTGGGCAGCAGCGTGTGTGGGGTATTCAAAATCAGGCCGAGTGGTTACCGGAAGCTGCATGGAAGCGGGTACCTGCTGGGCAAGTCATTGGCGTTGCGCAAACAGAACAACGTCCCCTTTGGCTCTTGCCTGATCCTTGCCCCATCGATATTCGCGAGTGGCAGCTACTAAAAGGGCCTGAGCGACTGAGTACACCCTGGTGGTCGCAAGAAGTAGCAGAAATTTACGACCGTGATTATTGGTATGCGCGCCATCAGAAAGGTCAACCGGGTTGGGTTTTTTACGATTATCGACAGGGTTGTTGGTGGTTGCATGGATGGTTTAGTTAATGGCTTACGCGGAACTTCATTGCTTAACCCATTACAGTTTTCAGCGGGCGGCCTCAGCACCTGAAGTATTGGTCGAGCGAGCTGCGGAACTCGGCTATGCCGCTTTAGCAATCACCGATGAGTGTTCTGTTGCCGGGGTTGTAAAAGCATGGCAGGCAAGTAAAGCGCATAAAATGAAGCTGATCTACGGCAGTGAGTTTAACTGCCCAGAGTTGGGTTTATTTGTGGTGTTGGCGAAAAACCGGCAAGGATATGCCCAGCTGAGTGGCTTGATCACTCGGTGTCGGCGCGCTGCGGACAAAGGAAGTTATCAGTTCTCTGGCGCGATGCTTTGGGAGCTGCCGCTGAAGGATTGCATTGTTCTTTGGCGCCCTACTTTTGAAACTAAGGTGGATTTGTCTGCATGTGCGGCACAACTAAAGGGGGCTTACCCTAAACATCACTGGCTGTTGTATCACCGGCAACTTACGGTGAAAGATAAGCAGCAAACGAGACAGCTTAAAGTGTGGAGTGAGGCGTGGGAGTGGCCTATTGTTGCAGCAGGAGGTGTGCTCATTCATGCGCCAGAACAATTACCGCTATTGCACGTAATGCAAGCAATACGAGCCCGCTGCAAAGTGACGGATTTGGGCGCCAAGCGGTATGCAAATGCTGAGGTTTCGTTGCGCTCTATCGCGGACTTAACCCAGATATTCCCCGCAGCATGGCGCGAGGCGTCTTTGCACATTAGTGCGCAGTGCCACTTTGATTTAGGTTCTCTTCGTTATGAATACCCTGCGGAAGTTGTGCCACAAGGTTTCACGCCAAATGAGTATTTGCGGCAGTTAGGATATCAAGGGTTACGCTGGCGATATCCGCAGGGTGCTCCCGATAAGGTCCGAGACCAGTTAGAGAATGAATTGGCATTAGTTGCAGAGTTACATTACGCCCATTTCTTTTTGACTATCTACGATTTGGTGGTTTTTGCTCGGCAGCAAGGCATTCTTCATCAAGGCCGAGGTTCAGCGGCGAATTCTGTCTTGTGTTATTGCTTAGGCATTACAGCGGTAAACCCTGCCCAATCAGATCTCCTTTTTGAGCGTTTTATTTCGCGCGAGCGTAATGAGCCGCCTGATATTGACGTGGACTTTGAACACGAACGACGCGAGGAGGTGATTCAATATATTTATCAAAAGTATGGTCGTGAGCGTGCAGCATTAGCGGCGACTGTGATTACTTATCGTGTGCGCAGTGCTCTCAAAGATGTTGGAAAAGCGCTTGGGTTTCCAGAAGCACGGATTCAACAGTGGATTGACCGCTTGGATCGGCGCGACAAAGAGGATGATTGGCGCACGCAATTGCAAGAAATGGGGGTGATGAATCACCCGCAGGGGCATCATTTACTTCGGTTGACTGAATGTATTTTACGCTTTCCTCGGCACCTGTCTCAGCATGTGGGTGGCTTTGTGATTGCGGCGGGTAACCTTTCTGATTTAGTGCCTGTGGAAAATGCATCGATGCCGGAACGGACGGTGATTCAATGGGATAAAGACGACATTGAAGCCCTCTGTTTATTGAAGGTCGATGTGTTAGCGCTGGGAATGCTGACTGCCATTCGCAAAATGCTTGCCCTACTCCCGCGCTTCTATCAGATGAACCATACGTTGGCGAGTATCCCGCAAGGCGATGACAAGGTGTATCGCATGCTACAGAAAGCGGACTCGGTTGGCGTATTTCAGATTGAGTCGCGCGCGCAAATGAATATGTTGCCTCGCTTAAAGCCACGTTGCTTCTATGACTTGGTGATTCAAATCGCCATTGTACGGCCAGGCCCCATCCAAGGTGACATGGTGCATCCGTATTTAAGGCGTCGTGAAGGGAAAGAAGCTGTGACCTATCCGGGGCCGGAAGTTAAAGATGTGCTCGAACGGACTCTAGGCGTGCCTATTTTTCAAGAGCAGGTGATTAAGCTTGCTATGGTCGCGGCAGGGTTTACCGGGGGTGAGGCCGATGCGTTGAGGCGCGCGATGGCGAGCTGGCGCAGTAAAGGGAAACTCCTCGTATTTGAAGATAAATTGATTCGTGGGATGCTTGCCCGAGGATATACCCGTGATTTTGCCGAGCGTTTATTCGCTCAGATCTGCGGGTTTGGAGAATACGGTTTTCCTGAATCGCACGCCGCTAGCTTTGCCAATTTGGCTTATGCATCTTCATGGTTAAAGCACCATTGCCCTGCGGCTTTTTATGTCGGCCTGTTAAATAGTTATCCGATGGGTTTCTACTCCCCATCACAACTTGTGCAAGATGCGCGTCAGCATGGTATTGAGATTTTACCGATCTGTGTGAACCACAGTGAGTGGGACCACCAACTGATAGCGCGTGCTGGGGAGCCAGCAATTCGGTTGGGCTTTCGTTTGATCAAAGGGCTCTCACAAGTTGAAGCTGAGGCCTTGGTTCGAGTACGTCCGGCACAAGGGTTTTCAGATATCGATGCATTAGAAACGCGGCTAGGCGCCGCCAATCTCAGTCGTCGAGCTTATGAACATCTTGCGAGCGCGAATGCTTTTGCTGCTTTGGCAGGTCATCGGTATCAAACCCGTTGGGATATGACCAAGCTTGAGTCTTCAAAACCAGACACAAATCAACTCTCGTTATTGGCAGTTGCAGAGAACATGCGAGGTGATTACACCTTACCTGGTCCCACAGAGTTAGATGATATGTGTGAAGACTACAGCACGCTTGGTCTTACATTGGGCCGGCATCCGGTTGCATTACTTGATGAGATGGGAGAACTCCCTGTTCATCGCAAAGCGCATGAGTTAAAAGCACTCAGGCATGGTCAGTTGGTGACGATTGTCGGTGTCGTTACGAATCGCCAACGGCCTGGCACCGCATCAGGGGTTACCTTTATGACACTTGAAGATGATACGGGCACGATGAATGTGGTGCTGTGGCAAGATTTAGCGCGCCAACAACGTCGTGAGTGGTTAAAAGCATCGCTACTCAGCGTAAAAGGAATCTTAGAAATGGAGGGAGATGTCATCCATATTGTTGCGGGTGATATGCGGGATTTAAGCGCACGCCTGCCGGTCGCGCGCATTAAATCACGGGACTTTCATTAGCCTTGGGCGTTTTCGCGCAAGTACTCATTCTTTAAATAGACATAGTTCTCGGCGGACTTTTGTAAGAATGCCCTCTCCTGCTCATTGAGTGGCCGAGCTTTTTTCACTGGGCTCCCCACATAAAGATAACCACTCTCTAAACGCTTGCCTGGTGGCACTAATGAACCCGCCCCAATGATGACATCATCCTCTACAACGGCACCATCCATGACGACAGCAGACATGCCCACCAAGATGCGATTACCGATGACGCAGCCATGTAACATGCAGTGGTGTCCAACGGTTACATCGTCTCCAATCAGCAAAGGATAGCCATGAGGGTCATCTGGACCTGTTCGGGTCACGTGGAGTACAGAGCCGTCTTGGATATTGGTTCGTGCGCCAACGCGAATATGGTTCACATCACCCCGTGCAGCAACGAGCGGCCAAATACTACTGTCATCTCCTAATGTGACGTCTCCGACAATAACGGCGGATGGATCGACATAGCATTGAGCCCCGAAGCTCGGATAGATACCTTTATAAGGACGACCCACATACGTATTCACTGCCATAACACCCTCAATCCTCTCTGTTACATCTGGCTTTCTGCTGGTTCGAGCAGAAAACACACCAACTTCGTCTGATAATACGTCAATCTGAATGATTTTTCTGCGTTCGCATCATAAAACCCAAAAAACATCAAAAAAGTACTTGCTGGATTCGTTCGTGTCTATATAATTCGCCCCACTTCGACGGCAGACACAACAAGCACTTAGCGCGTTGCGCCAGTTGAAAGCGGGTTTGAAAGAAATCAAAACTGTTAAAAACAGCTGGTTTCTACAAAATCAGAAGCTAACCCCTCATAAAGAGATGTTAACTTTCTGATAACAAGCCTAGATAGCAACCACAAGCTTAGAAAAATGAAAAAACTTTTCGAAAGCGGTTGACAGAAAAAATGGGGTGTGTAGAATGCGCACCTCGCCTCGAGTGAGGCAACGTTCTTTAACAATTTATCAAGCCAAGCAATCTGTGTGGGCACTTGCGACGACAAGCATCAACCAAGCCATTAATTTGGCAACTGGTTCAGCTTAGAAAGCAGGAGCCTTACTAAAAAGTAAGACACCAGAAATTCATATGGTTGAGCCGCTTCGGCCTCTTAATTGGGGTGACGAAGCAACTTTGCA
>NZ_PIPM01000012.1 GCF_003987175.1 Aliidiomarina sanyensis
TGCGGTTCAGCTAGTGATTCCCCTTACCGGGCTCACAGAGGACTCTCACCTCCAAGTCATCCTGTCAGTACCACCTGTACAGGAATAGCACCCGTCAGGGCGCAACGCGCCGTGCCCGGCGCACAACTAAAAGCCCAGCTCACCATTCGGTTGAGCTGGGCTTTTTGAATCTGGCCGTACAAGTGGTGCCTGGGGTCGGACTCGAACCGACACGGGGGATTAGCCCGGCGGATTTTGAATCCGCTGCGTCTACCAATTTCGCCACCCAGGCATTTTCTTGAGGTGACGTTCTCGCGAAGAGAACGCTGCGCATTATACCCATGATCGAGGCCTGTGCAAGGGGTGCTGCAAAAAAATAACGCCTCATGTATCATCTTGAACTCTCAAATGTTCAGGATTTCACCAACTCATGACTTCACACCCTCAATCAGATGACTTTACCCCCCAAATAGGCACATTTCCGCGCGCCGGATTTTGGCGACGCATTGGCGCGATTATCTATGACCTTCTTGTCATCACTGCGGTCATTATGTTTGCCGCAGGTGCTGGGTTAGCGGTCGTGGTGGGGCTCGAAGTGGCAGGGCTGATTACATTGGCTGAAGGACAGGATCATGCAGGCGTGGTCCAAGGAAACCCACTTTTCACTCTCTATATTATCGGGGTGATCATTCTATTTTATGCCGGATTTTGGCGCCGCGGTGGTCAAACACTTGGCATGCGTGCGTGGCGGATGCGTGTGCAAAATACCGATGGCAGTCGCGTGAGCTGGAAACAAGCCTTGATTCGAACCCTCACTGCATTGCTTGGCCTCGGGAACTTTTGGGTTCTTTTCAGCCGTGAAAAACTTGCGTTACAGGATAAGGTTGCAGGGTGTGAAGTGGTGGTTTTGTCGGTAGAAGCGAACCAATTTAAGAACTGGAAACGTAAGTAAACGGTGCTCCCAACCCAGTACAAACCACGGGAATTAAATGCGGTTGCGGGACAAAATATAAATGGCGGCAGAGGCAAAAATCAGCCCCGGCAAAATAGCCCCTAAAAATGGCGGGATTTGATAGACCTGAGAAATAGGTCCAAACACTTCGTTAAACACATGGAAGGTGAAGCCGGTGATCACCCCCAATAGCACCCTTGCCCCCATAGTGACCGACCGCAATGGTCCAAAGATAAACGACAGCGCGACCAGCAACATCACCGCAACCGTAAACGGAACCATCACCTTGCGCCAGAAAGCGAGTTCGTATCGACTCGCATCCTGCCGGTTGGCACGCAAATACGACACATAGCTGTTTAAGCCAGAAATCGAGAGCGACTCGGGCCGAACAGTAAAAATGCCCAATTTCTCAGGCGTCAGTGTTGAACGCCAACTCCAACTTGCGAGCTGGTAGTTTTGAACTTCGGTATCACTCAATTCGGTATACTGAGCATCATGGACGCGCCACTCTGGTCCAATGTAGGTCGCACGGCCGCCATGAATGACTTTATCGAGCTCACGACCGTTGAATTGATAGATGGTAACGTTCTTCAAACGTCCAACATCCTCAACCTCACCGATATGGATAAAATGGTTGCCATCTTTTGCCCAAATGCCATGGTCCCCACTAATCAGACTGCCTCCGCTCACTGCTTGAGCACGCAACTGACGAGCCTGGGACTCAAGCTGCGGCGCTATCCACTCGCCAATAACCAGCACGGCAAGCATCATCACCACAGCAGACTTCATTACCGAGCCAATCAGATTTAAACGCGACCGCCCTGCCGCCATCATTACGGTCAGCTCGCTATTACTGGCAAGGAGTCCCATGCCAATCAGACCTCCAAGCAGCGCTGCAATCGGGAAGAACATTTCGACATCGCGCGGAAAACTTAGCACCACAAAAACGAGGACATCCGTCATATCGTAGGTACCCCGCCCAATCGCGCGAATCTGCTCAACAAAACGGATCAGTGCGCTCAAGCCCGTTAACACCACAAGGCTAAGCAACGAGGTCATCAAGACCGTTTTGCCGATGTAACGATCGAGAATACTAAACATCATCGCTGCCCTCGAATAGCGGCCCGCATTCGGTACCCAACCGGGCGTTCCCGCACCAGCAATGAAATCCCCACCAATAACAAGCCGATGTGAATCCACCACAACCCGAGGGATTCAGGCAATGAGCCATCGGCGAGTGCGCGTTTAGCGGCCATCAAAATCATGAAGTAGGCCATATAAATCAAAATTGCGGGCCCCATCTTGGCAAACTTACCCTGCCGCGGATTGACCCGGCTGAGTGGAACGGCGATCAAGGTCAACAAGGGCATCGCAAGAGGAATAGCAATCCGCCATTGCATCTCAGCGCGGGCTTCGGTTCCCGGTGTTTGCATCAGTTCTTGTGTAGTAATCGCTTCGAGGCGACGTCGTTCTTCGTCCATTTCTTGTTCACGAATTTGAATTTGGTACTCATCAAAGCGCATCACATGATGGTCGAGGTTCACGAGTGATTGGGAATAGCGACGTCCATCATCAAGAATCAATAATTGCGCGCCATTGGAAAGCGTTTCAACCCGCCCTCTCGCGGACATTACCACACTCGCACGTTGGTCTTCGCCGAGCTCTCCGCGGGCGGGTAATTGCGCCACAAAGATTTCTTCCAGTTCCCCATCCCGCCCCTGGTTCTCAACAAAAATGACCGCGCGTTGTTGCGCCGCTTGCTGGAAACGTCCGGGTTGAATCACCGAAACACCGGCTTCGGCTCGCGCTCGTTCCGCAAGAGAATGCTCTTGTGAGAGCGCCCACGGACTTAACCAGAGTGTTAACAATGCGGTCGCTACGGAGAGAATGAGAGCAAAAACTAACGTGACCCGTGTGACATACCATTCGCTTACGCCACAGGCATGAAGAACTGACATCTCATGATCAGTATACATCCGACCGTGAGCCATCAAGACCCCAAGGAAAAGACTGATCGGAAGAATAAGGGAAGCCAATCCCGGAAGTTGTAAGCCTAGAACGGTCAATATCAATTGGGCAGGTAGCTGCCCGTCAGACGCCTGCGTCAAAATCTGCACGAACTGCTGACTCACAAAAATGGTCAACAACACAACGAAAACAGCAATTTGTGCTTTGAATGTCTCTTTAATAATGTAACGAAAAATGAGCACGTGCTCAGTCCTTAACTTCGTTTTTCACTGGAAATCGTCAAATTTTTCAGTAAACTTTGTGTTTTGGCAAGTTTAATCCGTGAAAAGTAAGTTTAATCGGTTCTGCCGCGGTTCATTTTCAAAGTTTACTCTGGGTTTTTAAAGCCTTTTTGCGCTCTTTTTTAGCAAACTGATAGAGCGAACTGAGCCGCAGGTACGAAGGCCTATTCGGACATCGAGAGCCCAACCGCACGAATGCGCTACACCAAGCCCTGAAGTGCGTTATTCTGACCCGCAGAACCCGATAAAATAGAAGCGTTAACATGATGCCACGCTTCGTGCTAATACACCAGAAATGGGAGAGTTTATGGAATTCAATGTAAAAAGCGGTAGCCCAGAAAAACAACGGTCCGCGTGTATCGTGGTCGGGGTATTTGAGCCGCGCCGCTTATCCGCAGCTGCCGAGCAACTCGACAAAATTAGCGATGGTTACTTGAGCAATCTACTACGCCGTGGTGACATTGAAGGCAAAGCTGGCCAAACGCTCCTGCTGCATAATGTACCAAACGTTCTGAGTGAACGCATTTTATTGGTTGGGTGTGGTAAAGAACGCGAGCTCGATGAACGACAATATCGGCAAATTATTAGCAAAACCATTGCGACACTGAATGAAACAGGAGCGATGGAAGCAGTCTGTTTTCTCAGCGAACTGCACGTCAAGAGCCGTGACACCTATTGGAAAGTGCGCCACGCGGTGGAAGCCGCGCAAGGGAGCCTATACGCATTTGACCAACTGAAAACACACAAAGAAGAGCCGCGCCGTCCACTGCGGAAGCTCGTTTTCAACGTCCCGACCCGTCGTGAGCTTCCCATTGGCGAGCGAGCGGTTGCACACGGTTTGGCCGTTGCAAAAGGGGTAAAGCTGTGTCGTGATGCCGCCAACATGCCACCGAATATCTGCACACCGGTATGGCTCGCAGAGCAAGCTGAAGCCGTTGCAGAGCATTATGAAGCGCTGCACGTTGAGCGCGTGAATGAAACCGATATGGCTGAGGCGGGAATGAACGCATACCTTGCAGTCAGTCGCGGTTCAGAAAACCCAGCCGTCATGACGATAATGCATTATCGCGGCGCCGCTGACGATAAAGCCCCCATTGTATTGATTGGCAAAGGGCTTACCTTTGACTCGGGCGGGATTTCGATCAAGCCGTCAGAAGCCATGGACGAAATGAAATACGACATGGGTGGTGCCGCAGGCGTACTCGGCACCATGCAAGCACTTGCAGAGTTGAAGCTCCCGATCAATGTCATTGGTATTCTTGCAGGCTGCGAGAACATGCCCGATGGGCGAGCGTATCGCCCCGGTGACATCATCAAAACCATGTCGGGTCAAACCGTAGAAGTCCTTAACACGGATGCAGAAGGTCGCCTTGTATTGTGTGATGCGCTGACCTATGTGGAGCGTTTCAATCCAGAGTCAGTAATTGATATCGCAACGCTCACTGGCGCCTGCGTAGTTGCCCTTGGGCCACATGCAACCGGGTTAATGAGTAATCACAACCCGCTGGCACACGAACTCCTTAACGTAGGCAAGCAAAGCGGTGATCGCGCTTGGCAATTGCCCCTATGGGATGAATATCAGGAAATGCTTGAAAGCCCCTTTGCTGATATGACAAACCTTGGTGGACGCGCAGCAGGAACCATCACCGCAGCATGTTTCTTGTCTCGCTTTGCGAAGAAATATCACTGGGCGCACTTAGACATCGCAGGCACCGCATGGAAAGGTGGCAAAGAAAAAGGCAGTACCGGGCGCCCGGTTCCGATGCTGACCCAATTTTTGCTCGCGCGCGCAAACGCAGCACAGGGTGAGTAAGTGGCCACCGAAGTGACGTTCTACGTCCTTAGCGAAGGACAAGCGGCAGAGGAAGTTGCGTGCACGCTCCTCATTGAGCGACTCCAACGGCGACAGCGAATCGCTGTGATGGCGAACGACAAGCAAGCAGCAGAGGCGTTTGATGAACTACTATGGTCACTTCCTGCAGAACGCTTCGTTCCCCATAGCCTGGTTGGCGAGGGAGGTGCAGGCGGAGCGCCGGTGGTGATCGGTTGGGATCAACCGCTCTCTGACTATGGCTATCAAAAACATCTGCTGGTCAATCTGCAAGCTCACGCACCCGATGTCGCACACCAGTTTCGATCGGTAATTGATTTTGTGCCCGCCGATACGGCTGGCAAAGAGCAGGCTCGCGAGCGTTATCGTCAGTACCGCCGTCAGGGTCTCACACTGACAACGCAGCAGCTCAACGAACCTACTTAAGATTTGTATTGAAGGACAGCATGGATAAAACGTATTCGCCCCAGAATATTGAACAGCGCTTGTACGAACACTGGGAACAAGCTGGTTATTTCCGTCCGTCGCAGCAAGGCCCGTCCTACTGCATCATGATCCCGCCACCGAATGTGACGGGATCACTGCATATGGGGCATGCATTTCAACATACGTTGATGGACACCCTCGTTCGCTATAAGCGAATGGATGGTTATAACGCCTTGTGGCAAGTCGGAACGGACCATGCCGGTATCGCCACGCAAATGGTTGTTGAGCGCAAGCTTGCGGCCCAAGGTTTGGACCGTCACACACTCGGTCGTGAACGCTTTATTGAACGGGTATGGGACTGGAAGGCAGAGTCCGGCGGCACCATTACTCAACAAATGCGACGTCTCGGCGATTCCGTGGATTGGGATCGCGAGCGTTTCACCATGGATGATGGGCTATCGAAAGCCGTTCAAGAAGTCTTTGTGCGCTTATTTGAAGACGATCTGATCTACCGCGGTAAACGTTTGGTCAATTGGGACCCGAAGCTCAAAACTGCTATCTCCGATCTGGAAGTTGAGAATAAAGAAAGCCAAGGCAGCCTCTGGCACTTACGCTACCCCCTGGCCGATGGAGCGACGACTGCTGATGGAAAATCATACCTCGTTGTAGCTACAACGCGTCCAGAAACGATGCTCGGTGACGCGGCGGTTGCCGTGCATCCAGAAGATGAGCGCTATCAGGCACTGCATGGGAAGTTCATTGAGCTTCCTCTCACCGGACGCCGTATTCCAATCATCGTCGACGATTATGTTGATCAAGAATTCGGATCCGGTTGCGTTAAGATCACGCCCGCTCACGATTTTAATGACTATGACATTGGCAAGCGTCATAACCTTCCACTCATTAATATCCTGAGCGACGATGCTCATATCCTTGCAAACGCTGAAGTATTCGATCTGAAAGGCCAGCCTCGCACTGATGTCGCTACGGCATTGCCACAAGCCTTCGCGGGCCTCGAGCGCTTTGCAGCCCGAAAAGCGGTTGTGCAAGCACTTGATGATGCAGATTTACTCGAAAAAATCGAAAAGCATGACAACAAAGTACCCTATGGTGATCGTTCGGGTGTCGTCATCGAACCATTCCTCACAGACCAATGGTATGTGCGTGTTGCACCTTTAGCTGAGACCGCAACCAAAGCGGTTGAAGATGGCGAAATTCAGTTTGTTCCAAAACAGTACGAAAACATGTATTTCAGCTGGATGCGCGATATCCAAGATTGGTGTATTTCGCGTCAGCTCTGGTGGGGGCATCGAATCCCGGCTTGGTACGATGCGGATGGCAATGTCTACGTCGGACGCAGTGAGGCCGAGGTACGAGCCAAGCATGATATCGCGGAGCATGTCACCCTAACCCAAGACAATGACGTCCTTGATACGTGGTTCTCATCTGCGCTGTGGACCTTCTCCACCCTCGGTTGGCCGGAAGAGACGGATGACTTAAAGACATTCCACCCGACCGACGTGTTGGTTACAGGTTTTGACATTATTTTCTTCTGGGTCGCTCGGATGATTATGATGACCATGCACTTCCTTAAAGACGAGCATGGTAAACCGCAAGTCCCGTTCAAGACCGTCTATGTGACAGGACTAATTCGTGATGAACAAGGGAACAAGATGTCGAAGTCCAAAGGCAACGTAATTGATCCTTTGGATATGATTGATGGCATTGAACTTGATCAGCTTGTTGAAAAACGTACCAGCAATCTAATGCAAGAAAAGCTGGCTCAACAAATTGCCAAGCGAACCCAAAACGAATTCCCACAAGGTATCTCGGCGCATGGTACCGATGCCCTGCGCTTCACGCTCGCTGCATTGGCCTCAACCGGGCGCGACATCAACTGGGACATGAAGCGCCTAGAAGGCTACCGAAACTTCTGCAACAAGTTGTGGAATGCCAGCCGCTATGTCTTGATGAACACCGAGTCCCATGATTGTGGATTAGAGGTGAGCGAGGATGCCCTCGAACTCTCCCTCGCGGACCAGTGGATCATTGAGCGATTCAATATGACCGTAAAGCAATTCCGCCATGCCCTCGACACCTATCGGTTCGACCATGCGGCGAGCATTGCTTACGAGTTTACTTGGAACCAATTCTGTGACTGGTACCTTGAGTTGACCAAGCCTGTCTTGCTGTCCGGCACCCCAGCTCAGCAGCGTGGCACTCGCAGAACCTTGGTCACGGTACTTGAGCAATTACTCCGCTTGCTCCATCCACTGCTGCCTTTCATCACCGAGGAGATTTGGCAGCGTGTTGCAGAAGTAGCAGGAACTCATGCAGATACCATCATGAATCAAGCCTACCCGCAGGAGCAACCAACACGGTTTGCACAAGCTCAGGATGACATGGAGTGGCTGAAACAAGTGATCGTGGGAATTCGGAATATTCGCGGAGAGATGGATTTATCACCGAACAAATCATTGCCGGTTCTGATTGCGAATGCCGATGATACGGCCCAGCGACGCTTGGAGCAAAATGAATCATTCTTGGCAGCTCTTGCGAAGCTTGAGTCGATTACCTTCCTGACATCAACCGACGACGCGCCCGCAAGTGCCACAGCGTTGGTGGGTCGCATGGAAATTCACATCCCAATGGCCGGACTCATTGATAAAGATGCTGAGCTTTCGCGACTCGCCAAAGCAATCGAAAAAGCACAGGGGGACCTTCAACGCGTATCGGGCAAACTGCAAAATGAGAATTTTGTAAGCCGAGCGCCGGCGGAGGTCATTGCCAAAGAACGAGAAAAACAAGCGGAAGCGGAAGAAACACTGAGGCAACTTCAGCAGCAGCACGCACGCATTCTCGAGCTTTAATTTTCGGGACGATGAAACGCAAAACGGTGGCTTATGCCACCGTTTTTTATCTGTTAGGAGATGAACCGAGCGCTCTATTGCAGCTGGGTAAAGATTCTGAGTAACCGAGTTACTCTTCCTCTTCATCGCCAAGGAAGGTTCCCCAGCCGTCATATTCGACGTGGCATGCATCCGCAACAGCACATATCTCACGAGTTTGTTGTTCAAGCACCGCAACATCTGGAAGACACTCTGTAATAGCAGCAAAATAGAAGCACGTCTTGCCATCATCCAAATGGAATTCTTCAGCGTCTTCAACGTGATATCCCAATTTGACCAATTCGACCGCCGCTTTCTCCAACTTGCTAAAGTCAGTACTCACGAGGTGATGTTCAATTTCAAGCTCAAAATCTTCCTCAATGCCGGCTTCAAGCAACGCCTCTACGGTTTCTTTACTTTGCGCTAATAACGCTTCTAAATCATTCATGCGGATCGGGCCCCTTCACCCTGATTCGAATCATTCGCCAATGCAGCCACTTCATGGTCAAGCTGCGCAATCTTCTCATTCATCTGCGCATACACATCCGCCATCAACTGGCGAATCCCATCGCGACCATAATGTTTGGTATCAACAGGCGGTAGCATTTCGAGAATCACTGTACCATTGTTCCACCGATTCAGCTTAATCTTTTTCGTGGTCGTTGACATACAGACCGGAATGAGGGGGACTTTGGCTTGAAGTGCCGTGTGAAATGCACCTGTCTTAAAGGGCAGCAATCCCTTCCCATAACTTCGTGTTCCTTCTGGGAACATCCAAATAGACAGGTTTTTCTCCTTGATAGCGCCTACCGCTGTACCTATCGTGCCATACGCTCTGGAACTGTTCTTGCGATCAATCAGAATATTTCCAGCCAGCCAGTAAAGCTGCCCGAAAAATGGAATCCATTTCAGGCTTTTCTTACCGATAGTGACGGTCCCAGGTAATAGGGAGCGACTCATGGTAAAGATATCATAGGTGTTTTGGTGATTGGCCACATAGACAAATGGCCCCCCATTCTGGACTTGCTCTGGTACCCGTATTTCAAGCTTAACGCCGAGAATGCGATGCATACGCCCAAATAGATGGGCAAACAGGGCTGTATTGTTCCGATGAAATGGCCGGAACAAGCAGAACAGCGAGCCGAAAACTCCCGCAAATACAATAAAAACACCCAAAATGATCAATCGAATTACAGCTAACATGTGTACACTTAAATTGAAAAACGAAGCGTTAGTATACCGACTAATTATGACAAATGCTCAAAAATAAAGGGCGCGATGGTCAAACCAGCGCGCCCTTATTTTGCGTACACGTGTTCTTAATTATTCGCTCTGCGGTACGTCGAGCGTCTCTTCTCCGTTGGTGGGAGCAGTGTGCGATGCCTCAACAAGAAGCGCATCAACACGCTGGAGTCCTCGAGGAAGTTTGTTCCCACGACGGCCTCGCTCGCCGGTGTAATGCTCGAGATCAGATGCTTTAAGCGAAAGCTTTCGTTTCCCTGCAACAACCGTTAGCGTTGCGTCTGCAGGAAGAACTGCGATCGCTTGCACATATTCTTCGCGCATCTTCGCTCGGCTCGAAGGAATGCTAATCATCTTGTTTCCTTTGCCTTTCGCCAGCTGTGGTAAATCTCTTACGGGGAATACTAATAAACGCCCCTCATTCGAAACGGCGGCAATCAAATCTGTTTCTACGTCACGAATCGCTTGCGGCGGTAACACACGTGCAGAGCTTGGCAACGAGAGCAATGCCTTCCCATTTTTCACACGACTTTGCATATCGGCGAACTTGGTGACAAATCCATAACCAGCATCGGATCCCATCAACCAAAGACTCTCATCTTTACCCATTAACACTTGCGCTATACTTTCACCAGAGACCAGACTAAATCGACCCGTCAGTGGTTCGCCTTGAGTCCGCGCCGATGGGAGGGTATGCGCCTCACAACTAAAGCTTCGACCTGAGGTATCAATGAATACCACCGGCTGATTCGATCGACCTGAGGCTTGCGCCAGGAAACTGTCCCCTGCTTTGTAGCTTAACGTGGAGCCATCCACATCATTGCCTTTTGCACAGCGCGCCCAACCTTTCTGAGATAAGACCACAGTGACGGCCTCGGACGGGGTCAATTCACGTTCACTCAATGCCTTGGCTTCTTTACGAGCGACGAGCGGCGAGCGGCGCTCATCACCATATTTCTCCGAGTCAGCGAGCAGTTCCTTCTTAACTAACGTCTTCAATCGACGTTCAGACCCAAGAATTAACTGGAGTGCATCGCGTTCTTTCGCGAGTTCATCTTGTTCGGATTTGAGCTTGATCTCTTCAAGTTTGGCTAAATGACGAAGTTTTAATTCAAGGATTGCTTCGGCTTGCGTATCAGACAATCCAAAGCGCTTCATCAGCTCTTGTTTGGGTTCGTCCTCGTGACGAATAATTTCAATTACTTCATCAATATTCAGAAATGCAATCAAAAGCCCGTCAAGGATGTGCAGACGCTTCTCTACTTTATCGAGGCGGAACTGCAAACGGCGGGTAACCGTTTGCAATCGGTACTGCAACCACTCTTTCAAAATCTCTGTTAGTGGCTTAACTTGTGGGCGTCCATCGAGCCCAAGCATGTTCAAATTGACCCGGTAATTCTTTTCGAGGTCCGTCGTCGCGAAGAGGTGCGCCATCAACTGATCCGTATCGATGCGATTCGAACGCGGAACGATCACTAATCGAGTCGGGTTTTCATGATCCGATTCATCACGTAAATCGGAGACCATGGGAAGTTTTTTGGCCTGCATCTGAGCGGCAATTTGCTCGAGAATTCGCGCGCCGGATGCTTGATGAGGGAGCGCATCGATCACAATCTCGCCATCATCAAGGAAATAGCGGGCGCGCATCTTGATGCTTCCCCGACCCGTCTCGTAAATCTTTTCGATGTCTTCGCTTGGCGTGATAATTTCCGCATCGGTCGGATAATCCGGCCCCCGAACATGCTCCATCACCTCGGCCAGAGACGCATTCGGCGAGTCGAGAAGCAAGGCACAGGCTTGGGTTACTTCACGCACATTGTGTGGCGGTATATCGGTCGCCATCCCAACCGCAATACCGGTAACCCCATTTAACAGAATGTGTGGCAGACGAGCGGGAAGGATCTTCGGCTCTTGCATGGTGCCATCGAAGTTCGGCACCCAGTCGGAAGTCCCCTGGGCAAGCTCACTCAGCAGAACTTCAGCAAAGCGTGACAATTTCGCTTCGGTATACCGCATCGCGGCGAACGATTTTGGATCATCAGGCGAACCCCAGTTCCCTTGCCCATCAACCAAAGGATAACGATAAGAAAACGGCTGAGCCATGAGGACCATGGCTTCATAGCATGCCGAGTCACCATGTGGATGAAACTTACCCAACACGTCACCCACAGTTCGTGCCGATTTCTTATATTTCGCAATTGACGAAAGACCAAGTTCCGACATCGCATAAATGATGCGACGCTGAACAGGTTTGAGCCCATCGCCAATATGAGGAAGTGCCCGGTCCATAATGACGTACATGGAATAATTCAAATAGGCATCTTCGGTAAATTTATGCAGCGGTAATTGTTCTATATTCTCGAGCGCTGTACTCATGCTTCATCCTAATCTTCTGTCTGCGAGCGCAATCTTGGCATAACCGTCACCGATTTATGCGAGCTCAACGAGGTTTCCTTTGGTTTCCAACCATTCCTTCCGATCACCGGAACGTTTTTTCGCGAGTAGCATGTCCATTAACAAATCGGTCTGAGCCGGATCGTCAACGGTTAGCTGCACCAAACGGCGGGTGTTGGGGTCCATGGTTGTTTCCCGCAGCTGCAAAGGGTTCATTTCACCAAGTCCTTTGAAGCGCTGCACATTGATTTTCCCTTTTTTCTTCTCTGCTTCAATTCGATCCAACACACCCTGCTTCTCGCTTTCATCCAAGGCGTAATAGACATCTTTCCCGACATCAATCCGGTACAGTGGTGGCATTGCAACGTACACGTGACCTGCGGCAACAAGGGGACGGAAATGCCGAACAAATAAGGCGCATAGGAGGGTTGCGATGTGCAGTCCATCGGAATCCGCATCCGCAAGAATACAGATTTTGCTGTAGCGCAAATTACTCAAATCGAGCGCACCGGGGTCGACGCCAAGAGCAACTGAGATATCGTGAATCTCTTGCGATGCGAGGATCTGATCGGGATCCACTTCCCATGTATTGAGAATCTTACCGCGTAATGGCATCACGGCTTGAAACTGCCGATCGCGGGCTTGCTTCGCTGAGCCTCCCGCTGAGTCCCCTTCCACCAAAAACAACTCACTTCGATCAGGATCTTGTGATGCACAATCTGCAAGCTTGCCGGGCAATGCTGGGCCTTGAGTAACACGTTTGCGGACGACTTTTTTCGCCGCTTTCATACGCCGCTGTGCACTCGAAATACACAACTCCGCGATCTGCTCTGCAAGGTCGGTGTGTTCGTTCAACCAGAGACTAAAGGCATCTTTGACGACACCAGACACGAACGCTGCCATTTGACGTGAGCTCAAGCGCTCTTTCGTTTGTCCTGAGAACTGTGGGTCCTGCATTTTGACGGAAAGAATATAACTGCAGCGCTCCCAAATATCTTCAGGTGTTAGGCGAACCCCACGGGGGAGGAGATTTCGAAATTCGCAAAACTCACGCAAGGCTTCCAACATCCCTTGGCGTAATCCATTCACATGAGTTCCGCCCTGCGCGGTTGGAATTAAGTTTACGTACGACTCACCGAGGCCCTCTCCCCCTTCAGGCAACCAGGTTACCGCCCATTCAGCCCCTTCTTCCGTTGCGCTAAACTGGCCAATAAATGGTTCCTCCGGTAAGCGTGGAAGGTCACCAAGTGCTTCGGTCAGATAGTCGCGTAGTCCGTCCTCGTACAACCAAGTGGTTTCTTCACTATTCACATGATCTTTAAACGTGATCTTAAGGCCCGGACAGAGCACCGCTTTCGCGCGCAACTGATAGCGCAGGCGGGTTACCGAGAATTTTGGCGAATCGAAGTATTTACCATCCGGCCAGAATCGTACGCGTGTTCCGGTATTCCGTTTACCGACCGTACCCGTCACACTTAAATCAGACACTTTGTCGCCGTTCTCAAACGCCATTTCATATACTTGACCATCGCGACGCACGGTCACATCAACACGAGTCGACAAAGCATTTACGACGCTAATTCCAACACCGTGCAAACCACCAGAGAACTGGTAGTTCTTGTTGGAAAACTTCCCGCCCGCGTGGAGTTTCGTCATGATCAATTCAACGCCAGGCATCCCCTCTTCTGGGTGGATGTCCACGGGCATTCCACGCCCATCGTCGATTACTTCTAGCGATTGGTCGGCATGCAAGACCACTTCGATGCTGCGCGCATGGCCCGCCAACGCTTCATCCACGGAGTTATCAATGACTTCCTGACCCAAGTGGTTCGGGCGAGTTGTATCGGTGTACATTCCCGGACGGCGTTTGACTGGTTCTAAACCATTCAGAACCTCAATCGAATCAGCACGATAATCTTTATTTTGAGTCATGAGAGAGACGTACCTAATTATTCTTATATTCGAGCTATCCTGAAAGGTTCGGCGCCAAAAGGCAAGCCCGAAAATAGCTCATGAATGCAGTGTGTTGAACTTTTGGAAATTTGTAACTAAGTGCGCTACCGCCGGGGTATCAGATTGGCGCGCACTGCCACTCTATATTTGCTCTGCCTTGCCGGAAACAAAGCTTCAGCCACTCGGCTAAGTGTCGACTTAATTGCAATTTCTCATCTTTTTGGTGACGCCCCGAAGTCAATCCCGGAGCGATCGCGGTCAACCGATCTTGCCCTTGGCAATCAATAATTTCGGCCATTCGCGCATCATGATAGAGACGCACAAGAAAGCGAGCCTGAAGATAATCCGCAACATCAGGCGCTGTCTGCGTGATTTGAAAGTCCGAAGTATAGCGCGCATCTTGAATTCGGCTGAGTTCAAACTGCATTTGCTCTCCGATCTGGATCGTGACCCCTTGATTACCTTCCGGCAAGAGACGATTCAACGCGGTATAATTTCGCTCCGCGAGACTGTGCAAATCTTTCAAATCCGGTACATAACGTCTATTCATGAATTGGGTCATATCCCCATTGTTGACGGTAGCGGTTTAAGTGCAATCCAAGCCATTGCAAACCAATCACGGTCGCGGCGTTGTCAATCTTACCATCTTCCAAAAGTTGCATCACCTTACCGCGAGGTAAAGGCTGAACACGGATATCTTCATGTTCCTCAGCAAGCCCTCCGAACGATGCGGCTGCCTCGCTGTTCACTTGGGCAAGGTATATGTAAATTCGTTCCGTCATCCCGCCAGGGCTTGATAGATAGCTTAACGCGTAATCAATCGAATGCGCAGTCAGTCCAGCTTCTTCTTGCAACTCGCGGTGAGCAACCTCCTCTTTGGTCTCACCCGGATCAACCATTCCTGCAACAAGCTCTAGAAGCCACGGTGTTTCACTCGTGGCAATCGCACCGACACGGAACTGCTCCAGCATGACAATGGCGTCACGCTGTGGATCATACGGAATAACAACCACGGCGTGCCCGCGGTCCATCACCTCGCGCTGCATCAGTTCGCTCCATCCACCTTCAAAAAGACGATGTCGCAATGTCAGCTGACTCACTTTAAAAAAGCCGTCATAGATTGGCTTTACCGCCTGAATTTCAACATCATCTGGCCCAAACTGCTGCACGAAACGCTCCTTTACATGAAAATTCATTATTTTTACACATTTCTGCTGAACGATACGGGCGTTCATCACGTAAATGCAAGCTTGTCGGGGGTTTTACGAATGCAAGGCATCGCAGGATCTTCACGAATCGGCGCCTTTACACGGTGCATACGTAAGAATCTGTTACACTTTTGCGAGCTATTACTTGACCAACGGGCTTACTTTGCTTCGCGAGTCGGGCTAGAATAGCGCCAGTTTTTTGCTGCAAAACTTTCGCCGTACCTTTTATGCAAAGGAAAATATAACCCATGAAGATAAGAATTTTGTCAGTCGCACTGGCAATGGGACTGGGACTCACCGGGTTTCAGGCAAATGCGACCAACCTTGCTGATGTATACCGTTTAGCCCTTGAAAACGACCCACGTCTCTTGCGTGCGGCCGCTGAACGAGACGCAGCAAAGTCAGGGATTGATGTTTCACGAGCCGACTGGTTCCCACAAGTCAGTCTTGATGTTGGATATTCTGACTCGCGTGCCGACAACGTGCAAAACACGGAAGACGGGTTTTTCTTGGCAACAGCAAATACCCGGACCTTTAGCCAAACCGTTCGTTTGAGCCAAAGCGTGTTTAACCTTGCCACTTGGCGTTCAACAGGCATTGTCGAGAAACAAGCCTATCAAGCTGAGGTCAATTACCTACTCGCCCGCCAGCAACTCATGCTGCGCGTGACAGATGCGTATTTCAATGTCCTTCAGCAACAAGATAACCTTGAATTTGTGCAAGCTGAAAAACGTGCCATCGAGCGCCAGCTTGAGCAAACCAAACATCGTTTCTCGGTAGGGCTCACCGCAATTACGGATGTCCATGAAGCACAGGCCCAGTTCGATAACGCAGTTGCCCGTGAAATCCAAGCGCAAAACCAAGTGGAAATTGCCTTGGAAGGATTGCGGGAAATTACCGGTCGCCAGCATTACGACATTTATCGTTTGAATACAGAGCGTTTCGAACCTGTTCGTCCAGATCCTGACGGCGTGGACCGTTGGATTCGTCTGGCGCACGATCGAAATCTACAGCTGCTCGTCAGCCGCACTGGGCTCGAGATCGCTGATCAACGCATTGAACTTGCGCGTACTGGTCACTACCCACGAGTAAACCTAAATGCGAGTTATCAAAACCGCGATCAAGACACCTCATCCATGGGAACTTCGCGTAACCTCAGTGGCTTGAATACCCGAAATATTGGGCTCGAATTGACCCTGCCGCTGTATTCTGGGGGGCGGACCATTGCCACCACAGAGCAAGCGCGAAATGAATATGTCGCGGTGAGTCAAACCCTTGAGGAAAACCGTCGTGCAGTAGAGCGGACCGTGCGGAGCGCCTACTTCGACGTGGTCGCGAGCATCTCGAGTATTCGCGCATTTGAGCAAGCGGTCGTATCGGCAGAAAGTGCCCTCAACGCAACTCAGGTCGGTTTTGAAGTCGGCACCCGGACGATTGTCGATGTTCTCGACAGCACGCGGAACCTATTCAACGCCCGCCGGAACCTATCAGAGGCGCGGTACAACTATGTGAACCGCATGTTCACCCTATATCAAGCAGCGGGTATCATCTCTGAATCGGATATCATTTCGTTGAATGAAGGGTTAAGCGCACCGCAATAAAAAACGGTTTCGCGCATTGAAACAAAGCCGACTTCGCGTCGGCTTTGTTTTTCTTTGGCATTCATTTCGCTACAATCCGCCAAGATAATTCAAAAAGGTTCTCCAACGTGGCGACACAAAAAACTATTCATTCCGTCCAACTCCCTCGTTTCAGAATGTATTTCCTGCATCCCAAATTCTGGCCCACGTGGTTGTTGGTGGCATTGCTTTACACCATTTCCTGGCTTCCTTTTCGTGTTCAACTCGCACTTGGGCGAGGTTTAGGTGGTTTATTCTACAAAGCCATGCCAAAACGTGTCGCTGTGGCACGCCGGAATTTGGAACTCGCCTTTCCTGACATGGAGCCCCGCGAACGTGAATCGTTATTAAAAACCAATTTTGCAAATACCGGGATCGCCCTATTTGAAACGGGAATGGCGTGGTGGTGGCCTGATTGGCGGGTGCGACGTAAACTCCAAGTGGAGGGCTGGGAACATATTGAGCGCTGCGAGCGAGAGGGGAAAGGCGTCTTCTTGTTACTCTTCCATTTCCTCTGCCTCGAAATGCATGCCCGCGTATTTGGTATCGTCCGACCGTCCGTTGGCCTCTATCGACCGCATAACAACGCGGTTATGGAATACTTACAAACCAAAGGCCGCAGCCGAAGCAATAAATTCATGATCAAACGCAAAGACTTGCGTAGCATGCTTAACTCACTGGATAACGGCGAAGTCGCAGGATATCTTCCTGACCAAGATTATGGTCGCCATCGCAGCGTTTTTGTGCCGCTTTTTTCGGTCCCCGATGCATGCACCACAACTGGAACCACCATATTTGCGGCAGGCGCAAATTGCGAAACCCTCGTGAGTACCTGTGAGCGATTACCCGGTGCAAAAGGCTATGTATTAAGGATCTATCCACCGGAGAATCCAATCCCAACAGGTGACGAGACCACCGATGCCGTGCATGTAAACAAAGAGGTCGAGCGTGCAGTTCAGTCAATGCCCTCTATGTATATGTGGGTTCATCGACGCTTTAAAACGCGCCCCAACGACGATATGCCGAGCTATTATTCCGCCGAACAGAGACGTAAAGAGAATTAACTTGCCTGAGGGGGCTCACCAAACAGAGCTTCCCACGCGTTTGAAACAACGTGTTGATGTTCAGAAAAGTCTCGCTCACTCAAGGCGCCTCGCTCGGCGAGTGCTAACCGATGGGTTTCGATTCGATATTCTTGATAGGCAGCGATGAGTCCGCTAGCCACCCCAGCAGGCAGAACCTTGTGGGTGTCTGCGGTCTCCAAAATCCGGATATTATCCGTCCAGACTGCAAAGTCCGGAACCTCATGACTCCAACGAAGAACCAGGTATTGCGCCAGAAACTCAATGTCAGTCATTCCACCCGGCACATGCTTCACATCGGTAAAGTCAGGATTCTTTTGCCATAAGTGATTGCGCATCTTCCAGCGCATGTTAAGAACATCCTCTCGCAACTCTTCCTCTCCCCGCGCACGGCAAATGACGTTCTTTCGAATCGCGGCAAACTTCTCATACATAGATGTTGTTCCGAAAATCATCCGAGCACGCACTAACGCTTGTAATTCCCAAGTCCAAGCATCTTTTTGAAGATATTCTTTGTAGGTTCCAATGCGCACCACTAAGAGACCACTCTGCCCCGAAGGACGCAGCCGCATATCCACCTCATACAACACACCGCCGCTGGTTCTCGTGGTGCACAAGTGCAGCACCTTTTGCGCGAGCCGCAAATAGAATTGCTGCACATCAATCGGCCGCGCTCCGTCCGTTTGACCGCTAATGTCATCCTCACACAGAAATACAAGATCTAAGTCAGAACCATAGCCCAATTCATATCCGCCCAACTTGCCATACGCAATGACAGCAAACCCAGTGTCATCTTCCGAACGACCAGGCGGTGTTCCATGCTTATGAACAAGCTCGCGCCACGCAATCAACACGACATGCTCTAAAATTGCTTCTGCGAGAAACGTCAGGTGATCACTCACGCGCATGAGGTGCACCCCTTCGTTAAGATCCGCGGCCGCGACTTTCAATTGAAAAATTTGCTTTACATGTCGCAGGGTATCCATTTGCCCTTCGATATCGTCTTGTGCAAGGCGCATCATGTATTCGCCAACATGCTGATGGTAGTCGGTCACCGCAGGCAGTTGATACAACTGCACCGGATCGATGAGCTCATCGAGGAGCCATGGGAATTTAGCGAGTAAATGGGCAATCCACGGACTCGAACCGCATAAAAAGATTAGCTGCTTACGTGCCGACTGGTTTTCTGCTAAGAGCTCGAGATAGGTGGTTCTCGACATGATTTGCGCCAGCACACCAAAGGTCCGTTGCAGGACGGTCGTCGTATCCTTCTGACTCAGTGCATGCTCAATAATAATCGGCACCAGCTGAGCCTGCAATTCACGTCCCCGTGGACCGGAGGGTCGTTTTCGAGCAACATCCCGAAACGATTGAATGGCTTCCCACGCAGTATTTGGATCCTCAGCTCCCCCTTCGCTTAGGACATCAAGCGCAGTTTCATCTGCCAACATGTCCTGCCACAACACGGCATACTCACTGTCTTCACTGTCGAGCAGATCCGCTTCGCCCCCAATTACATCTAAAAAGTGCTGATGAACTGTCGCCATCACTTCACTGACTCGTCCCAGAAAGGCCTCCCATGCCTCAGGTGTCGCTTCATAACCACAGGCCAATAGGACTCGTTGCTGTGATTCAAAATCCGACGGCAACGTCTGTGTTTGCCTATCATTAACTTCTTGTAGCACGTGCTCGACTTTTCGAAGAAAGGCATAGCTCTGCAGCAAATCATCAACGGCTGCAGCATCGAGGGTTCGATGCTTTTCACATACGCTCAGCGCTTCAATTAACGAGCGGGTTTGAAACTCGAACTCCCGCCCCCCTCGGATCAACTGAAAAACCTGCGCAATAAACTCAATTTCTCGAATGCCACCCAAGCCAAGCTTTATATTGTGGGAAACACCCTTACGACGCGCTTCTTGGTTGATCATCAACTTCATTTTTCGCAATGCGTCAATCGCACTGTAATCAAGGTAGCGACGATAGATAAATGGACGGAAAATCGCCTCAACTTCATCCCGGACGGTCTGATCGGCACCAATCACGCGCGCTTTGACTAATGCGTAACGCTCCCACATCCGGCCTTGCTCATGGTAGTAATCAATCAACGCTTGAACGCTAGAGACCAACGGCCCAGATTGCCCAAAAGGCCGCAGTCGAAGGTCGATACGAAACGGTTGTCCGTCCGCCGTGTGTTCACCGAGCAAACGTGTGAGCAGCTGCACCACTTTGCCGAAATACAGCTCGAACGGAACCGACTGCCGTCCACCGGAGGTTTCCCCATGCCGCAAAAAGGCAAAGATCAAATCAATATCTGAAGAAAAGTTCAATTCACGCCCGCCAAGCTTTCCCATGCCTAAGACGATCAACGGGACTTCACCCTGCGCATCGGTAGGCCGACCGTAACGCGCTTCCAGAAGACGCTGTGCATCCTCGATGGCTTGCATCAATAATGCATCCGCAAGGTAGCTCGTTTCCTCGAGCATTTGATTCAAGGGCATCCGGCCAAGGAGGTCGAGCGCAGCAATCCGGGCCATTTCAATATCACGCAACGCTCGGTAATGACGCATTAACGCGCGCTCATCCATTTGTGTGCTGTGGCCTTCAGAGGCAGATGATCGAGCATAGGACAATGGATTGAATAGCCGGTTGCACGCTGCTTCACCATATCGTTCGATAACGCGGCCAACAAACGGGCTTACATGCACAAGCCAGCGCACTTCGGTCCATTCAGAGTCGGAGTGAAAATAATCTTTGAGAGAAGCAAGCCGATCCCACTGAGATGCTCCTTCATTTTCGAGCGAGGAAGGCAGTTGTGCATCACGGGGATATAAGCCGGGCTCAGGAAGTGAGAGCATTCTCATTGCCCATTATGATCCTGTGCCGCACGTTTATGACGAAGGGCAAATCCTCGTTGCGCTTTGCTACTGGTCCCCGGACGCAGCACAATAATTTGTTCAATTTCCGACACGACACGCTCAAGCAGGCTCATATCCCCTTGCACTAACTCGAGTTCAAGCTCACATATCGGCTCCCGCGCTCCATCGCTAATAATCTCACCTTGATCCACAGCGACTTCAATTTCAGCGTCACCATCATAGAAGCGCCAACGTTCCCGGTTGAATTCAATTGTGAACATTTGCACTAAACTCTGCGTAAGCGATATAGGATCCAGATGACGCCCGAAGATCGAACGTGGGAATAAGGTAAGATCTGGCACGGTTCCTTGGTACGGAACGGTATACTCAGGCCGCTGACTCATGGCACCTTGTTGTAAACCTGCGAGCTTTATGGTTTGCTCACACTGGTCATTCCAGCAGCGAATTCGCAACCCAATTCGCTCCTGACTTAATGTTTCATCTGGCGTGTCAAAATACAAATTGCGAAGCTTTAGCGCTTGAATTGCGCGTCCATGTGCATCGAGAAACTTTCGGAGGGCCGATATCTCTTCTTTGTTAATCAGAAACTTAAGCTCTACTTCTTGGGAATCTTCAGCGCGCATTCGTCGCCTCCAGCAACAGCAGTTGAAGCCCTATTCTGCGCTTCAACCAGAGCATGGGTCAACCTCGTACGACCTGTTGCTAATCGCAGTTCTTGCCGTACTCGTCGGTCTCAGTGAAAAATCCTTTCGACAAGACTTTACGCGGCGCAAAATAAACATACAATGGCGGCCATGTTCCCGTGCGGATCTGTGGTACCGATCGTTGGTCGGTTTTTGCTTACAGGAGACGTGATGTTTAGAGCCAGTCAGGTGTTGTCTCAACACGATCAGCCCACGCAACTTAAGGAGTTGCGTAAGGTAATCACCGATAATTACTCGGTTGATGAAAACGCGTATTTGGAAGAGCTGATTAAGCTGGTTCCAGAAGATCAGGAGACGGTCGACCACCTAACCCGAGCTGCCCATGACTTAGTGCATGAAGTACGGGAAAAAACCCAAGGTGGCGATGGGGTCGACGCATTCTTACAACAGTACAGCCTAGACACAGAGGAAGGGATCATTCTGATGTGCTTGGCCGAAGCCCTGTTGCGGATTCCTGACAGCTTCACGGCTGACGCCCTGATCCAAGATAAGTTGGGTAAAGGCGCGTGGAACGACTACTTAAGCAAAAGCGAATCGATTCTCGTCAATACCGGAACCTGGGGACTGAATCTTGCGACCAAGGTCGTCAATCCCCATGGCCGCAAACGCGATGAACCTGTCAATCGCTTCCGCCGATTGGTAAAACGCCTCGGTGAACCTGTTGTGCGTAAGGCAACCTACCAAGCCATGAAGTTGATGGGTAAACAGTTCGTTCTCGGCCGCACCATTGATGAGGCCCTGAAGAATAGCCGTAAGAATCGCGACGGTGGGTACACTCACAGCTACGATATGTTAGGCGAAGCGGCACTTACTTCAGTCGATGCCGCACGTTACAAACAAGCATACGTAAATTCAATTCAACGAGTTGCAGCTGAGAACTTCAACAACCCTGACGTTCCACGCCCGACAATTTCAATCAAATTGTCAGCGCTACATCCTCGGTACGAGATGGCCAATAAGGACCGAGTCCTTGAAGAGCTCGCCAAGACCCTGACCGACCTCATTAAGCTCGCCAAAGATGCGAACGTGGGTGTGAGCATTGATGCTGAAGAGATGGATCGTCTTGAGCTATCCCTCGACCTGTTTGAGAAAGTTTATCGCAGCGGTGTATGTAAAGGCTGGCCCTACTTTGGGCTCGTTGTGCAAGCGTATTCGAAGCGTGCACTCCCCGTTCTTTTGTGGATTAATGCGCTCGCCCAGGAATGTGGCGATGAAATTCCAGTTCGCTTGGTAAAAGGTGCCTATTGGGATACCGAGATTAAACACTGTCAGCAATTAGGTTTGCCGGGCTATCCTGTGTTCACGCGCAAGGCGAGCACTGATGTATCCTATATGGCATGCGCACGATACTTGCTGAGCAGCGCAACGGAAGGAAATATTTATCCGCAATTTGCGACCCACAATGCACAAACTATTGTCACGGTGCAGCAACTTGCCGGTGAACGGAAGTACGAGTTCCAACGCCTGCATGGGATGGGTAAAGATCTGTACGACGCGTTCTTGGAAAAGAATCCTGGAAAAACAGTCCGGATCTATGCACCCGTCGGGGCACACAAAGAGTTACTGCCCTATTTGGTTCGCCGTCTCCTTGAGAATGGTGCTAACAGTTCGTTTGTTCACAAACTTTTGGATCCAAAAGTGCCGATCGAAACGCTGGTAGAGCACCCACTGCTCAATTTGCGCAAAAAGCCATCTTTGGCTAACGACAAAATTCCTCTCCCGACTCAAATTTTCGGGCAACGCACGAATTCACTGGGGTTAAACATGAATATTGAATCTCAGGGTGCGCCTTTCTTTGAAAAAGTGCGCAGCTTCCAAAACAACCAATGGCAAGGCGGTCCAATCGTTAACGGCAAACTGGTCGAAACAGGTCAGCGCGTTGGCGTCACTTCGCCACAACAAAGCACCCATCAAATAGGTACGATCGGCTGGGCCGACGCAGAGCTCGCTGAAAAAGCGCTAGAGCTAGCGAATAAAGCCTATCCACGGTGGACCAACACCGATGTAAATGTACGTGCTGAAGCGCTCGAAAAGCTCGCCGATTTACTCGAAGAGCACCTCCATGAGCTAATCGCGTTGTGTACATTGGAAGCAGGTAAAACCCTCCAAGACGGTATCGATGAAGTTCGTGAAGCGGTTGATTTCTGCCGTTACTATGCAATTCAAGCACGCAAGCTCATGGGTGCGGGTGAGAAATTACCAGGGCCAACGGGTGAAACCAATGAACTGTTCGTGCAGGGACGTGGTACTTTTATTTGTATCAGCCCTTGGAACTTCCCACTGGCGATTTTCCTTGGCCAAGTTACCGCTGCGCTAGCGACCGGGAACTGTGTCATCGCAAAACCAGCTGAGCAAACCGGTTTAGTTGCCTATCGTGCGGTCCAGCTAGCAATAGAAGCGGGCATTCCAGGCGATGTGCTTCAATTCCTTCCTGGGAAAGGCGCAGAAGTTGGTTCGTATTTGGTCAGCCAAGAAAACATCGCTGGAGTATGTTTCACGGGTTCGACCAATACCGCACAAGCTATTAATCGTGCGCTCGCTGCGCGAACTGGCGCACTCGTGCCTTTGATCGCTGAAACCGGCGGCCAAAATGCCATGCTGATCGATTCCACTGCGTTGCCAGAGCAAGCGGTGACAGATATCGTGGCCAGTGCGTTTAAGAGCGCTGGACAGCGCTGCTCAGCGCTCCGCGTCCTGTTTGTACAAGACGATGTTGCGGATCGCATCATTGAATTGCTCAAAGGCGCAATGCAAGAGCTGCTGGTTGGTGACCCGATTGATCACAAAACCGACGTGGGTCCTGTGATCGACGGAATCGCAAAGACCAACCTAGAGCAACATATTATTGATATCCAGCATGTGGGTAAATTGATTTCCGAATCACCCATGCCTGAGTACACTCGGGGCGGAACCTTTGTCACCCCAACCGCAATTGAAATTGACAGCATCAATCAATTGCACCGGGAAAACTTCGGTCCGATTCTGCATGTCATTCGCTTCAAGCGTGAAAACTTGGACCAGGTTATTGATGACATCAATAACACAGGCTTCGGTCTGACCTTTGGTATTCACAGTCGCAATGAAACCTTTGCATACGATGTTGCGAAGCGAATTCAAGTTGGTAACGTTTATATCAACCGCAACCAAGTAGGTGCGGTCGTTGGTGTGCAGCCATTTGGTGGCCGCGGCTTGTCTGGCACAGGTCCAAAAGCAGGTGGGCCGCACTACCTGTACGCGTTCATGACCGAGAAGACCTTTACCGACAATATTACCGCGGTTGGTGGAAACGCCACCCTGCTGTCGCTTGGCGACTAACTGTCTCAACGTCAAAACCTTAGCAAAAGAGCCGTCTACACGACGGCTCTTTTTTTCTTCAATCCCTAACCTTTGGGGCCCATCAGCAGCCAAATAATAAAACCGATTACCGGCAATAGAATCACCAACACAATCCAAAGCACCTTAGTGCCTGTGGTTGCGGTGCTCTGCATAATTTTAACCAGTGCCCAAACAATTAAAATTAAATGAATAATTCCTAATAGACCACCACCCATAAAGTCTCTCCTTTACACGCTTGTTGTGATTTCTTATTGATTTATCTGGTCTTGCACAACTAAAGCTAGCACAAACTCCAAGAAACTCTCGCCGTGCGTGATAGAATAGGGAAAAGAATTAATTAATTGAGTAACTGCCCATGGCTTCACTTTTCGACCGATACCAAAAAGAAAAACGCCAAAAGAAGAAGGCTGAATCCCAACGGAAGGCCCGGTCGACCGAAACCAGTATACCCATGCAAAGCGTCGAGCAAGGCGTGCTCATTGAACGTTTGAGTCATGAGGGGCGAGGCATCGCCAATGATGCACATGGGAAGACTATTTTTGTGCGCGGCGCATTACCATCTGAACATGTTACCTTCCAAGTCACACAAACCCACAGCCGTTTTAATGAAGCCCATGCGGTATCCATTCTGAAAGCTGCGCCCACGCGCCAAGATCCGCGTTGCACCCATTACGGCACCTGTGGTGGCTGTTCCATGCAACATGCAACCACGTCACTTCAGGTTCAACACAAAGAGTCCGTCATCCGAGAGCAGCTTGCTCACTTTGCAAATATAAGCGATGACGCAATTGAAACCGCAAGAAATAAGCCCTTGGTTGGCGATAGCTATAGTTATCGGCGTAAGGCTCGTCTCGGGGTAACCAAAACCAAATCGCAAGGTTTAGTCCTTGGGTTTCGTGAATATCAATCCAAGCGACTCACGCCAATTTATGCTTGTCCCATCCTCGTTCCCACACTTTCCGCCTTACTTGAGCCACTTCAAATAGTACTGAAAAAACTGAAAGGCGCTGGCAACATCGGGCACATTGAATTGATTCAAGGGGAGGACAGAAATCTTGTGGTCGTTCGCATGGTCACCGCCATGAGCGAGGCAGACAGAGCGCTTTGGACTGATTTTGAGACTCAGCAAGAAACCTCAGTGATCATTGCTACGGGAATGGACCGCGCGTCGGAATACGGTTTGGAATTTAAAACGCTCCACAACGAGCCCTGCCCTGAGTTAACCTACTCCTTAGATATCGCCGGCCATCCAATTCACCTGGCGTTTGGCCCCAATGATTTCTTGCAGGTGAATGCAGATATAAACCAGAAGATGGTGGAACAAGCCTTGGCGTGGCTCCAGCTTGAGAAACACGAACATGTATTGGAACTATTCTGCGGATTTGGAAATTTTTCTCTCCCACTTGCCTTGCATGCAGGGTCGGTCACCGCAATCGAGGTGAGTCAACAGCAAGTAAATCGAGGCACTGAAAATGCCGCTCACAACGGGATAAACAACCTCACGTTCATGACCGCAAACCTCGAAGAACCCCTCGCGAAAGTCGCTCTTCCGCCCCATCCAATGGACGTAGTCTTGCTCGATCCACCAAGAACCGGTGCAGAGAAAGTCTGTGAACAAATATCTCTAATCAACCCTAAACGCATTTTATACGTGTCGTGCAATCCCGCCACCTTAGCCCGGGACACGCAGATTCTTGAACGGCAAGGTTACGCGCTCTCGAAATGGGGAATGCTCGACATGTTCCCACAGACTGCACATGCAGAATGTATGGTTCTATTCGAGCGGCGCTAGGGGACTGATTTTCATGCCACGGCACGGGCATATCGGATATCTTAAACTGATAGATGGCAATTAAGCGTTTAACGGTTGTTAAATCAAACAAAACCTTAGTGTTATCTCGCAAACAATGGTTTATCTTCTAGACTTAAGATCATAATCATTGTCATTTTTAATTGGGGTTATGTTTGCAAAGCATCACCGGCAATAAGCGCCTGTCTTTCTATCAAATGATCGCGACAATATCAGCGCGATTCGTCGCCGCACGGGTAGAAAACATCGATGCAACAATACAACAAGCGCTCGCCGATATTGGCGCATTCTTTGGTGCTGACCGCAGTTACATTTTTGAATTCAGTGACAATCATCAAATCGCCGACAACACCTTCGAATGGTGTGCTCCAAATGTTCCTGCCGAAATCGAAAACCTCAAAAACTTACCGATGGCCATGTACGGAGAGTGGATCCACCAATGGCGCAAAGGCATTTCAATTCCGGTGCGCGATGTGCTGGAATTACCCGCTGATTCGCCTGAGCGTGCCCTATTAGAGCCGCAAGGAATGCGTTCAGTGATTATGGTCCCCCTTCCAGGTGAAGAGGACCTCCAAGGTATATTTGGCTTTGATATTATGGACGCTCCATTTGATTGGAAGGAGGAACATATTGCATTATTGCAAGTCATTGGCGAAATTATTGCTAGTGCCATTCAACGCAAACGTGCGGATGAATTTTTCCGTTTACGCCAATTAATCTCACGCATTGCAGTAAACTTCATCAACCTACCAACGTCACAGGTTGATGACACGGTCCGCTCAGCCCTAACACAAATCCGACAGTTTCTCCGATTAACATCAATCGACGTTATCCGCCCGGTCCCTCGTTCCCTCAAAGCCGAACGGCGGGCTTTGTTAGCTAGATTAAGACGACACAATCATCTGTTATCAACTACTCATGAGCTAGGGATGGAGACGCCATCAGATCAACCCGCCCTCGTGATATTACTCCGTCACTCGAATCAGGAACTCGGCGTTCTCATTGCCACGCATGAATCACGAAGGAGCTTTGAGCAAGCCGATATTCGTGACTCACTCCAACTAGTCACCGATCTCATTGCGGGCACTTTTGTGCGTAAAACCACGGAACAGAAAGTGGAGTTCTTGGCGTATTATGATGAACTCACGGAACTACCAAATCGGAGTTTATTGAGTTCCAGAATCGAGCGAGCGGTGCAACTTTCAGCAGACCAACCGAACTGTTGTGCCTTGCTTTTCTTGGACTTCGATCACTTCAAGCGAATCAATGACAGTGTCGGTCGCGAAGCCGGCGATCTGCTGCTTCTCGAGATTAGTAAGCGTTTACGAAAGGTTATTTCCGAGGGGGATGTTCTTGCTCGCGTCGGGGGCGATCAATTCGCGATTTTAGTCGAAAGTGACGGTATCTGGGGTGATGAATCCTTGCTTCGCATTCGCAACATCGCCGAAACCGTCCGGATGGAAATGGTCCGCCCGTTCCGATTAAAGGGTCAGACATTTCATGGTTCGGCAAGTCTAGGAATTGTACATCTGAATCCGGAAGAGACGCCGAGCTCTCTACTTAAGAAGGCCGAACTTGCGATGTACCGTGCCAAGGCACAAGGGCGCAATAGCTTTCAGTTCTACGACCCTGAAATGCAAAAACAAGCACTGGATCGTGCACAACTTTATACGGATCTCCGAGCTGCTATCGCAGATCGGCAGTTTGAAGTGTATTACCAAGCCCAGGTCAATGCCGCCAAAGAAGTGATCGGAGCCGAAGCGCTGGTTCGTTGGAACCACCCCCAACGTGGCCTGCTTTCGCCTGCGTACTTTATTCAATTTGCAGAAGAAACAGGCCTGATTGGACAAATCGGCATGCTCGTCTTAGAAAAAGCATGTTTGGAGATTAAAAAGCTAGAGAAGCTTGGTTATTCCCTTCCAGTCGCCGTGAATATCAGTGCAAATCATATCCTGCAAGAAGACTTTGTCGATTCCGTCGCCAACTTAACAAAAAGCATGGCAATTGAACCTCATATGTTGAAACTCGAAATCACCGAAAGCGCAATGATTCAAGACACCGAAACCGTCGTTCAACGCATGCGTGCTCTGATTTCCATGGGCTTCCGGTTTTCACTTGACGATTTCGGAACCGGCTACTCCTCACTTTCCTATTTGAAGCTCTTTCCAATTCACGAAATTAAACTCGATATGCGATTTGTCCAAGATATGTTGCAAAGCAAGGAGGATGCGGCAATCGCAGAGCTTGTTTTCAGTCTTGCAAAAGTTCTGAAGCTTGAAGTCATCGCGGAGGGAGTTTCGGAAGTGAGCCAGTATGATTTTCTGCGTGAACTGGGTTGTGAGCGATTCCAAGGCTATCTGTTCTCAAAACCCGTTGCACGGCGCGATTTCGAAGCACTCGTGGTACAAGGCTCACGCCACAACGTTTCACTCAAGGGATAACCCCTCGCTTAATCCTTGCCGTTCAGCCCACTGCGAGGAGCATTAAGCATCTCCCTTGATGCGATTTGGATTGCCTCATCAATTGACTGTTCCGGCTCCAACTGGACGATAACAAACCGCGCAGCTATCGGCTCATCGACACCTTCCACGACAATGTACCGCATTGACTCGCGAGCGCGATCCAGTATGCGGTGGGCACTCAGCCTAGATACGCCAGCCATTAATACAAAAAATTCATCGCCCCCGAAGCGTGCAAACAAATCCGCTGGGCGCAGCTGTTCAGCCACGGATTGACTGACTGCCAACAGCACACGGTCACCAATTTCGTATCCATAGGTGTCATTAATCCGTGTAAAGTGCTCAATATTCATCATTGCTAGCGTTAAGGGATATCCATATTGGCGTGCGCGGAGTGTTTCTTCTTCCGCCGATTCCATAAAGTGGCGACGGTTACTCAACCCAGTAAGATAATCCGTTTGCGCTTGATATTGGAGCTGCTGGTTCTGCGCCAGCAGCACGGGGACGGCAACTCCAAAATAGACACTGCTTGCAATCACAGTGATGGCAAACTGATAGATAATCGCCGATTCTCCAAGATCAAAAACACTAATACCGATTGCCAGAGAAAAACTGAATAGTCCCAAGCTTGCCGCAGCGCGAAGTGGGTTTTCTGTGTAAGCAATCCACATCTGCGGAATAATTAAAAAGAATACAGCGAAGGCGACGTCCCGGTGCTCAAACCACCAGTTTGCGAGAATGCAGAAATACGCACAAGAAATGAGGATGGTAACTTTTAATCCAAAGTGATAGAGCGGACTGGGTTCAGCGCCAAGGCGCAATGTTCGCAGGAGGCTTCCGATCACAGGCTGCTTCCAGAGCATTAGGGCCATAAAGATTGGCGTGAGTACCATGACACCCGTCATGTCTCCGATCCAGCGAGCAAGCCAGATGGTGTAGACATCCATAATGTTGACCGCACTGCTCAGCAACACCACCTGGGTCCCCAAGAACGAGGCAAGTAGCGACGTTAAAACCCCGAGCGCAAGAAATGCCATAATCATGGCAGGAAGCTGCCGAACAACGCCGAACCGGACAAATTGCCGCAACAATGCCGCCCCAAGGCCGTATGGAAGGCAATGACAAAATACAAATATCAACCAGTAGATAAGAAGTTCAAGAAGTCCCATCTGCACGCCATACATGGCGTTTGACCACATCGTTGTGATGAGGATCGCGGCGGCAATCGGGAACAACGCGCGCACGCCGAACACGAGGAAAGCCGCGAGGCTCCATCCTGCGGGTGGAAACCAGATGCTTGCGTGGGGTGCATACTCGAGTATGCCTGAGGCTCGCCACAACAGGATAAAGCCAAGGAAGATTCCCACGGCCCGCAGCCAACCCATATTGCCGATACTTTCGAGGTTTACTTCTTCAGGATGCGCTTCAGTCTGTTCGTCCAGTGTTTGCATATTTTTTTAGTTCTCACTTATTCTCAAACAAACATACGTGATGCCCGAACCATTGAAAAGTGTGAATTACAAAAACAGCCCTCAGTTCGTTGATAAAACAAAAAAGCCTGACTCCGATTGAATATCGAAATCAGGCCTTGGTAGCCGCTTAGAAATGTGTCCAACTTTATGGGGTCACTTCAGAGCGGGGCTTTCTTGCGATTTTTTGCACTTAAAACTCATTGAGTTCGTGCGAGAATAGCTCTTTTGAACCAGCTTCGATACTCGGACGAAGACTGTGAATCCGCGGAAGTAACTTTGCAAAGTAGAACTTCGCAGTTTTCACCTTGGACGATGCAAACTCGCCCAGCGCATCCTGCGCTTCGGCCACGCGCGCAATTCTCAGCCACAGATAGCCGTACACCACATATCCGACAAGGTTCAAATACTCGACCGCTACGCTATTGATGATGTTTTCATCACTTGGGACTTGCGCAAGAACTGCTTCAGTCACCTCGGTCAGTGACTTCACCGCATCGGCGAGTTGTTGATATTCAGCTGACCACTGACCGGCATCCGCTTGCAGAAACTCCGTCATTTCGCGCAACAGCGGTTTTAACAGCTCACCTCGCGAACCAGCCACTTTCCGGCCGAGCAAGTCAAGCGCCTGAATACCGTTGGTTCCCTCATAGATTTGTGCAATTCGACAATCACGTACCCACTGTTCTTGTCCCCACTCGCGGACATAACCATGGCCACCGAGAATCTGTTGCCCAGCAATGGTTGCTTCCAATCCAGTATCGGTCATAAAGGCTTTCGCCACCGGGGTAAGAAGTTGGACGAGCGCTTCTGCATCTGCGCGATCTTGTTCAGTTGCTGCATATTTCGCTCGGTCAAGCTGCTGACCAACGTAGGTTGAGAATGCACGTCCACCTTCGACAAACGCTTTCATGGTCAACAGCATACGGCGAATATCACCGTGCACAATCAAAGGATCCGCTTCAGCTTGAGGCTCTTGAGTCGCTTTCGCGCCACGCCCTTGACGGCGATCCAATGCGTATTCAAGGGCCGTCCCATAGGAGCGGGCCGCCGCACCGAGACCTTGAATTCCGACCCCAAGACGTTCGTAATTCATCATGGTGAACATTGCGGCCAAACCACGGTTTGGTTCACCCACCAACCAGCCCTTTGCACCGTCAAAATTTAAAACACAGGTCGCGGACGCGTGAATCCCCATTTTGTGTTCGACTGAACCTGCAACGACTGGATTCCGCTCACCGAGCGATCCATCTTCATTAACCAAGAATTTTGGCACCAAGAACAACGAGATCCCCTTTGTGCCCGCCGGCGCATCGGGAAGTTTTGCAAGTACAAGATGCACAATGTTATCAACTAAGTCATGTTCACCACCGGTAATGAATATCTTCGTTCCGGTCAGCGCAAATGAACCATCGGCTTGCGGTTCTGCCTTGGTCCGCAAAATTCCCAAATCCGTGCCGCAATGAGGCTCGGTTAAACACATGGTTCCGGTCCATTCTCCGGCCGCCATCCGTGGTAAATAAGTCTCTTTAAGCTCTTGGCTTGCGTGCAAGTCCAAGGTCATGATGGCACCAGCTGTCAATCCCGAATACAAACTAAAAGAGATATCTGCTGCGCACATCATTTCTTCATACTGAGCGGACAAAGTTTTCGGTAAACCCATGCCTCCAAACTCAGGATTTGCGGTGACCCCAACCCATCCACCTTGAGCTAATTGAGCGAATTGCTCTTTATAGCCATCTGGCGTCGTCACTTCACCATCTTTAAAAGAGATACCCTGCTCATCTGCTTGACGCGCATTCGGCGCAATCAACGTTTCCGTGAGCTTCGCAGCTTCATCCAAAATAGCGCGGGCTGTATCCGCATCCATCATCTCGGCCAGCTCAGGCATAGTGGCCCAATCTTGGCTGACTTGAAAAACATCATGGAGCAGGAAGTTCATGTCCTGCACTGCAGCGCGATAATCAGTCATGCGTCACTCCGGTACCTTTTCTTTGCCGCACGGCGGCACAAACGAATTTCAAACAAGCGTTTAACTTGCTCTCATCATCGCAAAGGTCGAACCAGTTCGCAAGCGCTTTAGTGATTCAAATCCTCGAGGGCTTCGAGACGAAAGAGGATATCTTGGAAGCCAAACACCGTGTGAGATGGTTCAATTGCGATGACACGCAACTCACCCATTCGCTCACCTTCACGCAGCATCCGGTCATTAAGACGAATCCACCGATCACGGGTTCTTCCACTGTACATATGGGAGTCGTAACTGAAACGAGGTAATTGTCGCAACTGGTCCCGTGGCAAGTCCTTAGCGAACGGCAAGCTTTGGGTGACCGCCTGCTGTTGAGGCGGACGCAACACATCATCAATTCCCACTTCTGCTACGGCGTTATCAAAGAGATTTCGTATATGCGCAGGTACCTCATCTTCGGTCTGCGTTGTTTGCGTTGACTCACTAGAAGCCAAACGATTCGAGTGCGGTTCCTCTCGAGCGGTCGCTGCGTTCATTGAAGTGGTCGTTGAGGAGGTTGTCGAACCACTCGCACTCGGAATCGCGCGTCGCTGAAGGGGAATAACGAGGGTTTCCATCCGGGCGGTAAGCGCCCCTTCTTCAGTCAGTGTGGTGGGCACAAAGACCGGGCTTGGCCGAGCCAAAGTCGGTCGGCTCGCATAGAAACCTGCACTTAAGTAGGCCAGCTCAACATCCGTCAAATAGCTCTCGTCCTCCTCATGCATCCTTGCTGTCACCGTGCGACCAAGACTGGCGCGCAGCCAACTCAGCTGTTGTTCAAGAGATGCGTTTCGAAGCGAAAACGGTAGATACTCTTGGACGCCCTCGCGGAGCCATTGCCGGAAGTTTTGATCGTCGGGAAGTTGCCAAAATACCAGAGCTCGACCACTCCAGAATCTGCGCAACTCGCTCGCCGTGAGCTGGTGCGTTCCACGAATATCGACCACCTCAAAATACTGCATCCCATTATCTTGAGTGACCACGCCGTTAAGTAAGAGCCACAGGTCGGGAGATTCTGTTTCGAGAAGCGCGGGGAAATCAAGCTGGACAAGTTGATCAAGAGTAAAATTCGCCCGCACACAAGCAAGATTGAGGGATTCTAATTCTTCACAGGCGCGCGGCCCTGAAATGTAGCTAGCGACTTGCCAACGATCCGCTAACATCTTGAGCATTGCGCCCGCAGGCAGGCCGCGCAGGCGGAAATCTCGGATTTCAGATTTCTCGAGCTCTTGTTGCTGCGCTTCTAACCGGGCTTGTTGTTCGGCTATACGAGCACGTTGTATTTCGTCTGGCGTCGAGGCCGGCCACAGAAGCCACACAAACAACCCGAGAAGAGCAACTGCTATCACCCCGCCCGCAGGCAGTAGGAATTTTTTGCGAGTCCGTGACGATGGATTGGTCGTTGTGTGGCTCATAGGCACAAAACTTAACGACTCGGCAGCAGCAGAGACGATCGCTTTAGTGACCTTTCGGGTTTCCTGACGCGCAGCCATCTGTAAGGCACGATCGCACACTAAATTGATCAGTCGCGGTGTGCCCTGACTAAATTGAAATGCTCGCTTAATCGCTGCAGACTCAAAGATATCGGGACGACCGCCCACACATTTTAGGCGATGCTGGATGTAGGCTTCGGTTTCACGTTCGGTGAGTGGCAAAAGGTGGTACCGCGCGACAATCCGCTGAGCCACTTGGCGAAGCTCGCGCCGCTGAAGAAGCTCCTGCAGCTCCGGCTGGCCAATCAAGACAACACTCAGGAGCTTGCGCGAATTCGTCTCGAGATTGGTCAGCAAACGAAGTTGCTCCAGAACCGACGGGAGTAGATGTTGCGCTTCGTCAATCAGCACAACCGGATTCCGGCCTTTCGCGCTGGCTTCTTGCAGAAACCGACTTAGATGGTCTGTCAGCCGCTTCAACGAAGCTTTTTCATGCCGCCCAGGGATTCCAAACTGGTCACAAATCGTCGCGAGCAGCTCGCGTTCACTGAGCATGGGATTGAGTACGAACGCCACATCGACTTGTTCACCGAGCTCTTCAAGTACCGCCCGAGACAGCGTTGTCTTTCCGGTTCCGACTTCGCCCGTGAGTAACAGAAACCCACCACTACCGAGCAGCCCATTGCGCAAATGTTCGAGACCCTCTTGGTGGCGAGGGCCCAGAAATAAAAAGTCGGGATCTGGGGCGATTGAAAACGGGACTTGTTCAAAGCCGAAATAATCGTGATACATACCGAAACTCAATGGGCGCGAATACTTCAAAGTAACAGTCCTTGTGAATCCTTGCAATACGGCCCTTGCATTGCAGCAGAAGTTCCCCGATCATCAAATAGAACCTATGATAAAACATTCCGATAAGCATTGTGCGGGGCTTGAAGAAGCGTTTCCTAACAGGCGTTTAGAACCCGATGGAAGATTCAAATATGGATAAGCAAGACCCCTTACGCGGGATTACCTATTATCTTGTCGGTGGTGCAGTGCGCGATGCTTTGCTCAACCTCCCAGTGATTGAGCGCGACTATGTCGTCGTTGGAAGCACCCCGAATGCGCTCTTAACGCGTGGCTTCGTCCCGGTCGGGCAGGATTTTCCGGTCTTTTTGCATCCTATTTCAAAAGAAGAATATGCCTTGGCTCGCACCGAACGAAAGTCGGGGCGTGGATACACAGGATTTGTTTGTGATGCATCTGAAGATGTCACACTTGAAGAGGATCTCTTGCGGCGGGATCTCACCATTAATGCTATCGCTCAAGACAAGAACGGTCAGCTGATCGATCCCTTCAACGGTCTGAAGGACCTTGAAACGCGCACGCTCCGTCACGTATCTGAAGCCTTCGTTGAAGACCCTTTGCGGGTCCTGCGGGTAGCCCGCTTCGCCGCGCGCTTCGCCCATCTGGGCTTTACCATTGCGGATGATACCTTGGCTCTTATGAAAATGCTTGCGGGCAGTGGTGAACTCACGAGCCTAACCCCAGAACGTGTTTGGATGGAGACCGAAAAGGCCCTCACGACCGATGCACCGGCTGTTTATTTTGAGGTTCTTAAGGAATGCAAAGCATTCGATGCGCTTTTCCCCGAGTTTCATTCCGGAACAAGAACAACCCACCAACACTCACGGTTTATGCCCGCATTGCGTGCAACCCATAAGCAAGGTGCTGCTCCAGTCGTGCGGTTTATCGTTGCGCAAGCTGATCTGAATCAGTGGCAGGACGAAACAAGTCAAAAACGTTTTTCGCTTACCCAGAAGATGCGGCCACCAAAACTTCATGAGGAACTCGCAATCGCCGGAAGTCAGTTGTGTGATGCATTCGCCAAAAGCACACTCTCGGCCGAAGCACTATTGAACGCCCTGCACGGATTGGATGCTTTTCGACGCCCCGAGCGTTGGGAGTACGTTCGTGAAGCATTGATCTTTATTTCCTCACAACGAGACTGGGAAAATCGGGCAGACCTCGTTGTGTTCTCAAATGCCCTCGTGCTTCTCAATTCACTCAAGGTCAAAGATGTGATTGCCGAAGGCTATCAACATCAAGCGATCGGCCAAGAGTTGGACCGCCGCCGCACCCAGATCCTTGCTTCCGCTCTTATTGATCATGAAGCGGCACAAGGCTCACATGAGTAACTTTTTGTATATTGACTCCGCTATGGCGCGCTGCAAAACGACGCCATAGTTCAGCGTACGTGTCACCGCACACAGGATGTTTCCCATGCGGTGCTAACTCGCTCAGTGGCTTCAAAACAAACGGGCTTGTGAGAATTTCTGCGCGGGGCAAGGCAGGCTCCAAATCGCCCCGATGCGATTGCACGCAATCCCCGTAGGTCAGAATATCGATATCCAAAGTACGAGAGCTAAATTTCTCTGCATCCGGCGGTCGTCCATAGCGCGATTCAATCATTCGAATCTTAGCTTGTACGTCAGCTAAGCACATCGACGTTTTCACCCGTGTGACCAAATTGTAAAAAGGCGGACCTTCAAAGCCAAGGGCTTCACTTTCATAGACGCTCGAACAGGTCATCGGCGTCTCATGGAACAGCGCAGCAAGCTCTCGGACCGCAGCTTGAACATGTTTCTCGCGTTGAAGGTTGCTTCCGATCCCAAAGAAAACTAGAACGTCATCTGAACTTCCCGTGCTCATCACGACGCACTGTCTCCTGCCCTGCGTGTAATCGTCACCGACACGCTACGAGCCGACTCGATGGCCGTGGGCTTAGCCACCTTTACCCGCAATAGCGCAACCCCGAATTCCCGGCAGACCTGCTCTGCGATCATTTCTGCCACTTCTTCAATCAATCCATAGGGCCTTGCTTGAATCCATTGCGTGACGGCCCGACTAACACGATCATAGTCAAGTGCATCTGTCAGTTCGCCAGACGCCGCGGGGACGCGATTGGGCCAAGCCATCATCAGATCAATAAACAAGGGCTGTTTGATCTCCTTTTCCCAATCAAACACACCAATCACCGCAGCCACTTCCAATCCTTCAATTGCAATGTGATCGCTATTCAATAGACAATTGAAATCATTGGCGCTATCCGGCATTTCGTTGTATTCCATGGTTTGTCTCATGCTTCTGATGGTGGATTAAAATATCGTCTCGGAGCGTCTCACACGCTAGGCACGTGACGTGTCACAAAATGTTACAGTTTTTATGCCAAGGTTCGAAGCCAATCCAACAGGTCGGATAGCTTTTGTACAATAAACCTCGTATCCTTGACCGCAAATCCGCATTAGTTGGCGCATCTTAACGCGCAGCCTTTTGCGCAACAAGAGTAACGCAACTAGGACTTGCCCTACCCCATGTCTGCATTGGCCATTCTCATGATCGTTTTTGCCTATCTGCTAGGTTCCATCAGCAGCGCTGTGATCATGTGCAAAATTTTCGGTTTGGACGACCCTCGCTTACGTGGCTCTGGAAATCCGGGCGCAACGAATGTTTATCGTCTCGGGGGACCTATTCCAGCTGGGATGACCCTGCTATTTGACGTATTGAAGGGGATGATACCGGTCTGGAGCGGTTACTTACTTGGTCTGCCCCCCATTATTTTGGGTTTAGTCGCGATTGCTGCGTGCTTGGGGCATATCTATCCACTGTTTTTTAAGTTTCAGGGCGGAAAGGCTGTGGCGACTGCGCTTGGTGCCATGTTCCCAGTCGCCACGGAGATGGCCCTACTACTTATTGTGACGTGGGGGCTCGTGTTCTGGATGAGTCGAGTGTCGTCTCTCGCAGCGCTGGTCACCGTCGCGCTCTCCCCCTTGTACGCATGGCTTATTAAACCGCAATATACGATTCCCGCAATTATGCTTGCGGCTCTGATTATTTGGCGTCATCGAACCAACATCAAGCGCCTTTGGCTCGGCACCGAAGTGAGCTTTCGCACATCGACTAAAAACCGAAAAAAATAATCAGAGCTGTGGGAGTTCAACCAGGGGCCACCGGGGTCTGACGCGGACACCCAGCCCCTCTTGGGCGCCAGCCTTCAAACGGATCGCTCCAGCAAGGGCAATCATCGCTCCATTGTCAGTACAAAACTCGGGACGCGGATAGAACACCTCTCCACCTATCTCTTGCATGGATTGCGCCAAAGCTTCCCGTAAACGCACGTTTGCACTGACACCACCGGCCATGACCAGCCGCTTTAGGCCAGTCTGTTCCAGTGCGCGCCGGCACTTAATCAGAAGGGTATCAACCACCGCATCCTCGAATGCACGAGCAATATCCGCATGACAGCTCGGGTCATTACCATATTTTGCAATGGCTTGCGCTGCTGCCGTTTTCAATCCGCTAAACGAAAAATTCAAACCCGGTTTATCAGTCATCGGACGGGGAAATTGAAAGCGATCCGGGTTTCCTGTCGTTGCCAACTTAGCCAAGCGCGGACCACCTGGATAATCAAGCCCTAACAACTTTGCTGTCTTGTCGAAAGCTTCTCCCGCTGCATCATCAACAGATTCGCCCAACAATTCGTAGTGACCAATCCCATCCACACGAACCAACTGGGTATGCCCACCGGATACCAACAGCGCAATAAAAGGGAAGTCAGGGCGCTTTTCTTCCAGCATCGGGGCCAAAAGATGCCCTTCCATGTGATGGACTCCCACAGCAGGCACCTGCCAACCAAAAGCGAGACTGCGCCCAATGGTCGCACCCACCAATAAAGCACCAATCAACCCTGGGCCGGCTGTGTAAGCCACGCCATCAATATCGGTGGCAAGTAAATTAGCATCTTGCAACGCCTGTTCAATCAAAGGGAGCGTTTTACGAACGTGATCCCGTGAAGCGAGTTCTGGAACCACGCCCCCGTAATCTGCATGCAATTTCACTTGGCTGTACAATGTATTGGCGAGAAGTCCATGCTCAGTGTCATAGATCGCAATCCCCGTTTCATCACAACTCGTTTCAATTCCCAATACACGCATGCGCTTTACTTCTCTTCCCAAGGCGTCTTCAGATTTTAACCGACAAAAAATACGGGGACTTTGGTAAACCCGCAGCGCGCAAGTTTATCAAAGTCCCCGCAGTGGAAGAAGTAATTCCGTTACTCGCCAATCATGCCCAGTTTTGAACGGACTTGTGCAGCGGAAATATGGCCGGCATCGCGCAGTTTTGTAAGCGATTGCTCCATGGTCTGCATTCCAAGCGCACCACCGGTTTGAATCGCGGAATACATCTGGGCAACTTTGTCTTCCCGAATCAAATTCTTTATCGCGTGGGTTGCCAGCATAATCTCATAAGATGCAATTCGTCCTCCTCCTTGCTTCTTCAGGAGTAACTGCGCAATGACCGCCCGGAGCGACTCAGACAACATCGAACGCACCATGGCCTTCTCATCCCCCGGGAATACATCAATAATCCGGTCAATTGATTTTGGCGCCGAGGTAGTGTGCAGGGTTGCAAACACCAAGTGGCCTGTTTCAGCCGCTGTCAGTGCCAACCGAATGGTTTCCAAATCCCGTAGCTCCCCCACCAAAATAACGTCCGGATCCTCCCGGAGCGCCACGCGTAAAGCCGCATTAAAACTGTGAGTATCCCGGTGAACCTCACGTTGGTTAATCAATGACCGTTTATTTTTATGCACAAATTCGATCGGATCTTCGACGGTTAAAATGTGATAAGGAAAGTTGTCATTAATGTAATCCACCATTGCAGCTAAGGTGGTCGACTTACCCGAACCCGTCGGCCCTGTGACCAATACTAACCCCCGTGGGAATTCAGCAATTTTTTGAAGAATTGAGGGAGCCTTCAGTTCTTCCAAGTTCATCACATGGTCAGGGATGGTCCGGAACGCAGCGGCGGGCCCATATTGCTGCATGTAAACGTTCGCACGAAAGCGCGCCAACCCAGTGATCTCAAATGAAAAATCAACCTCTAACTTCTCCTTGAACTCGCGCATTTGGCGTTCGTTCATAATCGAAAAAACCATCTCTTGGACAGTGTGAGAAGCAAGGGGCGCTGTGTTAAGCTTGATGAGGTCGCCATCAACGCGGATAACTGCGGGTGAGCCGGAAGAGATGTGAACGTCAGATGCATCGTGCGTTACTGCGTACTTGAGAAGTTCATTGATATCCATAATTTCGATTCTTCTTTTATCAAATGTAAATGGCAGGTGCGTGAATGTGGGACACGCAAAAATTCCCTTGCATGTAATCTAGCTCTTTTTTGCCCAGAGGTCTTTACTATATGACAACTGACAGAGGCTCCATTGACTATAGACTGCAGGCCGTCAGACAACAAATTATCAATGCTGCTCAGCAAGTTAACCGAGATCCAAAGGACATTACACTGCTCGCTGTCAGCAAAACAAAGCCGATGACTATGATTCGTGAGGCTTATTTGAGCGGCCAACGGAGCTTTGGCGAAAATTACGTGCAAGAAGGCGTGCAGAAGATCAACGAGGCGACGGACTTGGGTGATATTGAATGGCACTTCATCGGTCCTATTCAGTCCAACAAAACCAAAGATATCGCCCAGCACTTTCATTGGGTACACAGCATTGACCGAGAAAAAATTGCGCGGCGGCTAGATGAGCAGCGTCCGCGCGAAAGCGGACCACTGAATGTTTTAATTCAAATCAATATTGATGATGAGCAAAGCAAAGCGGGTATCGCATTGAGTGAACTCAAGGCCTTGGCCACGTTCATTTCAAAATGCTCGAATCTTCGGTTACGCGGAATCATGGCAATACCTGCGGCAGATGCTTCGGAGAGCCAGCAAAAAAGTTCGTTCGCTGCGCTTTATAAAGCCTTTCAAGAATTAAAGACAACGCACCCAAACGTTGACACATTATCAATGGGAATGAGCAACGATCTTGATGCAGCGATAGCGCATGGATCGACCTTGGTACGCGTTGGCACCGCAATTTTTGGCGCACGGACTGAACAGAACTAAACTACAGTTCAGTACAATCACGAGAGCAACAAACTAAAAGGAAAGACGATGAGCGCAAAAGAAGTACGAACCATCGGATTTATCGGCGCAGGAAACATGCCACAGAGTATTCTTGGCGGCATGATCAAAGGTGGGTACCCTGCGAAACACGTTCTCGCGAGCAATCCAAGCCGACCAAAGCTTGATTTGCTCGAGGAAAAATATGGTATTTACACCAGCCAAGATAATCATGAAATCGCGCGCAAAGCGGACGTCATTGTACTGAGTGTAAAGCCACAGCTTATGCGAGAAGTGTGTGAGGATCTCGCGGCACACGTGCCCGATTTAGACAAAAAACTAATTGTCTCCATTGCCGCAGGACTTCGATTTGCTCGCTACTACGAATTCTTGGGGGATGACATCACGCTCATTCGCTGCATGCCGAATACGCCTTCATTGGTCGGTGCCGGCGTCTCGGGTCTCGTCGCGGATGGGAAAGCAACAACCGCGGATAAAGACTTTGTCACCCAAGTGTTCGACTATGTTGGCCTCACCATTTGGCTCGATGAGGAAGACGCAATTGATGTGTTAGGCGCTGTCGCTGGAAGCGGGCCTGCATACTTTTTTGAGTTTATGCATGGCTTGCAACGTGCCGCAGAAGAATTAGGCTTTGACGCAGAACAAGCCCGCGCCATGGTGCAACAAACCGCACTCGGGGCCGCCAAAATGGCCTGTGAAAGTGATTTATCACTCATCGAACTGCGTAAGCAAGTCACGAGCAAAGGTGGTTCAACAGCGAAGGGAATTGAAGTCTATCAGAATGCGGAGCTCACCGATATTTCGAAACGGGCAGTTGAAGCTGCCGTGGCACGAAACCAAGAAATGGCAAAACTTTTTTAAGGATTACAGGCATGAATAATGGGGCAACTTTTCTCATCCAAACGCTCTTTGATTTATACATCATGGCAGTTATTTTGCGTATTTGGATGCAACTGGCACGAGTCGATTACTACAATCCGTTTTCACAATTTATCGTGAAAATTACCGGGCCAGTGCTCAACCCTTTGCGTCGACTTTTCCCTTCGATCGGGCGCTTCGATATCGCTGCCGCCTTCCTTGCGCTTGCACTGATGGCTCTTAAGTTCTTCATTCTCGTGCACATGCAGCTGGGTCAGTTCCCATACTCGATCATTGATTTGTTGATTGCCTCGGTGCGCAATGTCCTCACGCTGACGCTACAGCTCATGTTCTGGATCTTGATTATCCGGGCCATTCTGAGTTGGTTCAGCCAAGGGCGCAATCCGATCGAATTTGTTTTTGCGCAGCTCACCGAACCGATGCTTGCGCCGATTCGTCGAATCATTCCACCGATCGGCGGTCTGGACTTATCGGTGCTTGTGCTCATAATTATTGTGCAATTTGTTCGTATTTCTATCAGCTAAGGCGGTGAACTATGCGCACCTCATGGCACTGTATACTCACTCGAATTGCTTGGGTTGTCACCCTTCTTGCACTCGCTCTCTTTTCTTGGAAAGCACAAGCTGACGCCCAAGGAGGTCAGTTTGAGCGATTTGGAAATTGGGAAGTGCACTACATTGCCTTCCCAAGCACTATGCTCTCGGCGGAGATCGCACAGCTCTACAACATTCGACGCAGCAACTCTCGGGCGTTGATCAATATCTCGGTCCTTGATGCAGAAACCGAAGGGAAGCCGGGTCAACGGGTCAACTTGAGTGGATACGCTCTAAACAGCTTAGGGCAAAGACAGAACCTAACGTTCAGTCGTTTTATTGAAGACGCTGCGATTTACTACATTGCGGAAACGTCTCATGGAAATGAGGATCGCTTGCGGTTCTTTATTACCATTCAGCACGGAGATCGAACGGAAGAGTTACGTTTTAGTCAGACGTTCTACCGAAATTAATCAAAGTTCAACCGGTTTCACACCGACTTTTAGAATGCGCCCATCGTCGTCGACTTCACGGGCCGTAAACATCAGGTTGCCAAGCTTGATATGATCACCTACGACCACACGACGGTGGAAGCGCTTCTTGAAGATGTCATTGATCGACGTACTCAGGTCTTCGCCTCCGTCGTCGGGTAATACATAAAAGCCTGCCAAATCCGCCAATGTAATTTGCCCATTCAGAACAAAGTCACCGAAGAAACTCTTCTTATTAATGCGCGAATTAGTACCGGTACTACCCAATACTTCGGAAATCTTGCTCATATCCTGTGTGCGGGCAAGAATCATCAATGCGTCTCCGGGTTTGAGCATTGGATTGACCGCGCTACGGATCCACGCGTCTTCCCGAATCAGACCAATAAAGTCGGCCTCTCGAGGTAAGTTAATCTCATCCCAGTGATGGTCAGCCGCCGCACTGTCATCGGTAATATTAAAAACCGCAACTTCCAGCACTTCACTCGCATGGACTGCATCCAGCGGTGTTCGATAATCCGGTTCCGGCTCAGCAGGAATCTCCAATCCCATTTTGCGCGCCACAAAGGCGATGCTCCAACCTTGGACCACGAGAGAAACCAATACGACCACAAAAGCGATTTCAAAATACAGTTGCTGGTTTTCCAACCCCGCAATCCAAGGGAAAAGTGCCAAAACAATCGGCACAGCACCGCGCAGCCCAACCCAACTAATAAAGAATTGATCGCGCCAAGGGAAGCGAAATGGAGCGAGACTGATAAAGACAGCAAGTGGTCGCGCAACAAAAATAAGAATCAGAGCCAGTGCCAAGGCTGGCACGGCGATATCTAGAATAGATGATGGGGTCATCAAGATACCCAGCATCAAGAACATGACAATTTGCGAGAGCCATGCCAGACCATCATGAACCCGCAGGATATGCATAACTTGGGGAAGTCGCGCATTTCCAACAAGATAGCCCATCAGGTAGACCGCTAAAAAACCGCTTCCCCCAAGCTGCGCGGTCAATCCAAAAGCCAGCACGCTTCCGGCAACCGCCAATAGTGGAAAGAATGATACGTGTAGCGACAATCGTTTACACAACATGACAAAGGCTTTACCCGCAGCAAAACCGACTGCTGCGCCCACCAAAGCTTGCTGTAAAAAGACCAGTACGACCGACGCATCCATGGGAGTATCCGGCATGGCGAGTACGCTGACCAAAGTAACGGTCAACATAACCGCCATCGGATCGTTACTGCCCGATTCGATCTCTAAGGTCGCAGCAACCCGTTCTTTAATGCGTAATCGTTGGGATTGAAAAATCGAGAATACCGCGGCAGCATCGGTCGATCCCAAGATTGCACCAAGCAATAACCCTTCAACCCAGGAAAAGCCGAATAGGTAGGCGGCTCCTACCCCAGTAATTAAACAGGTAATCACCACACCAACAGACGACAACATGGCGGCGGGCGCCAGTGCCACGCGAAAGCGTTCTGGATGCGTTCGTAAACCCCCATCGAACAAAATAATTACGAGGGCGACCGAACCGATGAGTAATGCAAGGTCAGGATTGTCGAATTGCAATCCGAGCAGCCCATCCTCACCCGCTAACATACCAAAGGAGAGGAACACAAGAAGCAGAGGCGCGCCCACACGCACGGAGAACTGCACTGCGAGAATACTCACAAATAGCAGGGCTCCAGCAATAAAGATCATTAGATTAACGGCATCCATGACGGTATATGCATCCTCATGATGTCATCGTGTGGGCGATGAGTCCTGAATCGAGTTTCGATAATAACACAGGCGCGCAACTGCGCTATAATGGCGTCCTGATTTTAATTGCCCGTTTCTGGCTCCCATACACCCAAGGGCAAATTATTGATATTAAGCAGGAAACCTTATGAGTTCGCCAAAGCACACGCTCGTCCTGGCCACGGGCAATCCTGGAAAAGTTACCGAGCTGTCCGATCTTCTCGCACCCTTTGGCTGGCACGTCACACCGCAGACGGAGCTTGGTGTTTCCGATGCGGACGAAACCGGGTTAACCTTTGTTGAGAACGCCATCATTAAGGCACGAAATGCTTGTATGGTGACTGGACTCCCGGCGCTGGCTGATGACTCAGGCTTGGCCGTTCATGCCCTCGGAGGCGCTCCAGGGATTTATTCTGCGCGTTATGCAGGTCCGAACGCCACAGATGCCGATAATGTTGAGAAACTGCTTGCGGCGATGACTGATGTCCCTGATGGGGAGCGCACGGCTGAATTCCATTGTGTATTAGTCTGGATGCGAAGCGCCGATGATCCCACACCGCTGATTTGTCATGGCCGTTGGGCTGGAAAAATCGCACATGCGGCATCTGGCACTGGTGGCTTCGGCTACGATCCCATCTTTATCGCGAATGAGACAAATACCACGGCCGCAGAATTAAGCAAAGCCCAGAAGCGCGAACTGTCTCATCGAGGAAAGGCTTTGCGACTGTTGGCAAACCAGTTGGGCGAGCGTACGGCATGAGTGGCTCGCATCCTCTCTTACTCCCACCACTCAGTCTGTATATTCATATTCCTTGGTGTGTGCAGAAATGTCCGTATTGCGACTTTAACTCACACGCCCAACCGGATGTCATTCCGGAGCAGGCCTATATCGCACGGTTAATTGACGATCTCGAAGCCGACTTGCACTACGTTCAAGACCGCTCGCTCACCTCGATCTTTATTGGAGGCGGCACCCCAAGCTTATTTTCCGCAGAGGGCATTGCAAAGCTCCTTGCGCAAGTAAAAGCGCGTATTCCCTTTGCTGAGGACATCGAGATAACCCTTGAGGCAAACCCTGGCACCTTCGAAACCGAACGCTTTTCCGGATTTGTGGACGCGGGTGTCAATCGTTTGTCGATTGGGGTGCAATCCTTGCAAGCGCATCAATTACAGCGATTGGGAAGAATTCATGACCCAATCCAAGCGAAGACGGCGGCGCATCACGCTGCAAAAATCCCACTCCACTCATTCAATCTCGACCTTATGCACGGATTGCCGGATCAAACGCTAACCTCTGCGATGGGTGATCTTGATGGCATCATTGCACTCTCCCCACCTCATATTTCGTGGTACCAGCTCACCATTGAGCCGAACACATTGTTTGCTAGCAAGCCCCCCGTATTGCCTGACGACGATACGCTGTGGGCAATTTATGAGCAGGGCCATCAGCGCCTTGCCGCAGCAGGCTATGAGCAATATGAAGTCAGCGCCTACGGAAAACCAGGGCACCGCGGTCGACACAATATCAACTATTGGCAGTTTGGCGATTACTTAGGCATCGGTTGTGGAGCGCACGGCAAGATTACGCGTCCTGAAGAGCAAGATATAATCCGTACTGAAAAGGTAAAACATCCTCGGGGTTATTTGGATTTGACCCGTGACATGACCTTCAAACGTTGGACGGTAACCGAGAGTGACCGGACCTTTGAATATTTTATGAATCGACTTCGGTTGCTTGAGCCCGTACCAAAGCACGAGTTTTCAGAGCGGACGGGTTTATCAATTGGGGTTGCTGAACGAGCGCTTGAGCGAGCCATCGTCGGAGGCTACTTAGACGATCAGGGCACAACGTGGCAAACAACCGCCCAAGGGCGGTTGTACCTGAACCATGTATTGACGGAGTTACTTGAAACCGATTAGATCGCGGTGAATTTAAGATCCCAAACACCATGTCCGAGCCGATGCCCGCGTTTTTCAAACTTGGTTAATGGGCGCTCTTCGGGACGCGGAATAAAGGTTCCGTCAACTGATTGGTTTTCATACCCGGGAGCCTCTCGCATTACCTCGAGCATATGTTCTGCGTAGTTTTCCCAATCGGTTGCGAGGTGCAGTACTCCGCCCAATTTTAATTTGCGACGCAGTAACGCCACAAGTTCTGGTTGAATTAGACGGCGTTTGTGGTGACGCTTTTTATGCCAGGGATCCGGGAAAAAAATTTGAACGCGGCTTAAACTTCCATCCAAGATACTTTGTTCGAGCACTTCCACCGCGTCATGCTCCATGACGCGCAAGTTTTTCACGTTTTGAGATTCGGCCTCGAGCAAACACGCCCCCACGCCCGGGCGGTGAACCTCAATCCCAACATAGTTTTCTTCCGGCGCGGCTTTCGCCATAGCAACCAATGAGTGCCCCATCCCAAAACCAATCTCAAGCACGACAGGTTGGTCATTCCCAAAGATTTCATTGAAATGAATCGATTGCCCATCAAAATCGATGCCCATCGTTGGCCATTGACGTTCCAGCGCCCCCGCCTGACCTTTGGTCAAACGGCCCTCTCGGCGAACAAAACTACGAATTTTTCGGATATATACATCGGCGCGTGGCGCGTCAGGTGCTGATTTGTGCTCTGTCATTGACGGTGAACCTGTTACACTGGCTAAACTAGCAATTCAGTAATGATGGAATTAAGGGTCGCCATTATGCAATCTGGCGGCGGAAAAACAAGCAAATGTCCAAAATTGCCCCGAAAATCTTCGCCACGCGTGTCCTCACTTGGCAAAAACACCATGGCCGCCACGATTTGCCTTGGCAAAATCCCCCGACACCCTACCGGGTGCTGGTCTCCGAGATTATGCTCCAGCAAACGCAAGTAAGCACGGTTATCCCCTACTTTGAACGATGGATGGCGCGTTTCCCGACCCTTGAACACTTAGCAAACGCTACTGAAGATGAGGTTATGGCGCTATGGCAGGGGTTAGGATATTACTCGAGAGCCCGCAACTTGCACAAAGCCGCTCGTTTTATCATTGGCGAGTATCAAGGAAAGTTTCCAACGGAGCTCGCCGACATCCAGAAGATTCCGGGAGTGGGACGATATACCGCAGGGGCCATTCGGTCCTTCGCATTTGATGCTTATGGCCCCATTGTTGATGGTAACGTCCGACGGTTATTTTGCCGCTTTTTTGGTATAGAAGGCATTCCATCAACGGCCGCTGTAAATAATCAGCTCTGGCAACTTGCAGAAGATTATACGCCTGCGACGGACAATCGTCGTTTTGCCCAAGGGCTTCTGGATTTGGGTGCGACATGCTGCACCCCGCGCGCTCCTAACTGTAAAGAATGTCCGCTGCACGAATCCTGTTATGCGCTGAAAACACAGCAGATCGATCAATTGCCGACTCCCAAACAAAAGCAAGTGACACCCGTGCGTCCTGGGCATTTTCTCTGGTCAGGCAATCAACATTCCATTTTCTTACAAAAACGCCCTGAACGCGGAATCTGGGCGTCACTATGGTGCCTACCTGAGGTCCAATCCCCTCCCACAGATGCGACATTAGTGGGTGAGTTTGAGCATACATTTAGCCACTATAAACTCATTGCAAAGGTGTGGCGCGAAAAAACGCAGCAAGTAAATGAATCGCAGGAAGGTACACACGTCAGTTACAATGAACTGAGCGCTTTCGGATTGCCGGCGCCCATTCGAAAATTTATTCAGGCTCAACGTCAAATCCCAAATCACACGTGACGTGATCGCCGGTTTTTTCGCGCTTTGAAGAAAACATATGAACTACAGAGGTTAAACATGACAAGAACTGTTTATTGTCAAAGACTTAAGAAAGAATCTGAGGGTTTAGATTTTCAAATGTATCCCGGGGAGCTCGGAGCGCGTATTTATGCAAATATTTCGAAAGAAGCCTGGGCTCAATGGCAAGCTAAGCAAACCATGCTTATCAACGAAAAGCGCTTGAATCTAATGGATCCGGAAGCTCGGAAGTTTCTAGAAAAGGAAATGATTGCATTTTTATTCGAAGGCAAAGATGTAGAAATAGAAGGGTATGTACCTCCTGAAAAATAAGGGATACAGCGACATCACTTATAAAAATGTGATGAATTGTACGTATAGAGAATGAAAATGCCATTTACAGCCATTTAACTCGCTGCTCGGTGGTTAAAAAAGACTCCCTGTGCTAGACTGCGCGCCTCGATTGACTAACAGGGAGTCTCTATGAAAATCCCAGCCTGGCGGAGAGCAGTCATCAAGGTCGGCAGTGCTCTTATCGCGCCAGATGGAAACGGGTGCAGTTCAAAATATCTTCTCGCCATCGCTCGCTTCATTAATGAATGCCGTGAGCGCGGACAAGAAATTGTCCTGGTGTCTTCTGGATCCGTTGCAGCAGGCCGACATCATTTCGAATTCGAGCACAACAATGTGCCCGTCGTTCTCAAAAAAGCAATGGCCGCGGTGGGTCAAACTCACGTTATGGAGAGCTGGCAACGCTTCTTTGATTTCCCCTGTGCTCAGGTATTGATGACGCACGATGATCTCCGAGATCGTGAGCGTTACATTAGCATCCGGAATTCCGTCAATACTTTGCTTGAGCATGGCATCATGCCAATCGCCAATGAAAATGATGCACTCGCGACCGATGACCTGAAAGTGGGTGACAACGACAATCTAGCAGCCATGGTTGCAACCGTCGTCGATGCCGACGCCCTCTTTATCTGTAGCGACATTGATGGATTGTTCGATAAAGATCCAAAAAAGCACAAAGACGCAACTCTGATGCCTGTTGTCGAGGAAATCGACGAAAGCATTTACGCACTTGCAGGTGGTTCTGCAAGTGCTGTCGGTACCGGAGGTATGCGCACCAAAGTCGAGGCCGCAGAGAAAGCCACGGCACACGGTATTGATACCTATATTTTAAACGGCCGGAAAGGCAGCAAGTTTGAAGTCTTGCTACGTAACGAAAACCCAGGAACGCTGTTTAAAGCCAAAGAAAACCCGTTGAGCAACAAGAAGCATTGGTTACGCCATACCCTCATCGCCCAAGGCGAGGTCTTGGTAGACTCCGGTGCCGTCAGCGCATTGCGTGCAGATGGTGCGTCGTTGTTGAGCTCGGGTATCGTCGATATACAAGGAAACTTCGATCGCGGCGATGCAGTACTCATCCGCAGTGCAGAAAACATGGAAACGATCGCAAAAGGCATCTGCCGATACAGCTCCCATGAGCTTATTCATATCAAAGGACAATCCGGCAGCGCCATCGCTGAAGCATACGGCTATAGCCCAATCAGCGAAGTCATTCACCGCGACGATTTAATGTTATGGAGTAAAAAATGAATCACTCAGCACAAACGAATACTGAATTAGCCAAAACCATTGGTGAGCGCGCAGCCAAAGCTGCACGCGCCATTGCAACCTTATCAACGGATGCAAAAAATAAAGTCCTGCAGCAGATGGCAGACGCCATTCGAACGCACACCCCGGCTATTTTAGAAGCGAACAAAAAAGATCTGGAAGCCGGCAAAGCAAAAGGTCTTGATGACGCCATGATGGATCGACTTGCCCTCGATGCAACACGCGTCGAAGATATGGCCAGTGCAATTGAGGAGATTATTGCCCTGCCCGATCCAGTCGGTGAGAGTTACTTACTTGAGGAGCGCCCGAACGGCATGCGCGTTGATAAAATGCGAATCCCGCTCGGTGTCATTTGTATGATTTACGAGGCGCGTCCTAACGTGACAGCCGACGCCGGAGCACTTTGCTTTAAATCTGGGAATGCCGTCATTTTGCGTTGTGGTCGTGAAGCCATCGGTACTAGCAAAGTCATCGCTGATGCAATGCACGAAGCGATTGCCGCAAGTGGCTTGCCAAAAGATGTCGTGACCGTGGTTCCTACACCCGATCGTGATTTAATGGCAGAACTTCTTAAACAACGAGACACCATCGATCTCGTCATTCCACGGGGTGGTGAAGGCCTCATTCACTATGTCAGTGACAACAGTAAGATTCCCGTTATCCAGCACTACAAAGGCGTGTGTCATTTATATGTAGATAAGGATGCTGATTTGGAAAAAGCGTTGCAGCTGCTCCTGAACGGCAAAACCCAACGGACAGGTGTATGTAATGCCCTTGAAGGGTTACTGGTGCACGAAAGCGTTGCCAACGAGTTTCTCTCCAAAGCTGCCGCTGCTTTGGCTGAAAAGCAAGTCAAGGTGCACGCGTGTCAGCGCTCGATCGAACATTTTGATGGCGCCCATCCGATCGCAGACGATGCTTTTGGTGAAGAGTACCTTGCGCTTGAAATTGCCGTGCGGACCGTTCGTGACTATGATCAGGCAATTGAGCACTTGCAAACCTTTTCAAGTGGCCACACCGACGTCATTTGTACCGAAAATGAAGCGACAGCGCGTCGCTTTATCGCAGACATCGATTCTGCGGTGACCATGTGGAATACCTCATCACGGTTCTCCGATGGCGGTCAACTCGGTCTTGGTGCTGAAATTGGAATCTCCACATCAAAGCTCCATGCATATGGCCCAATGGGTTTGCAGTCATTGACCACCGAGAAGTTTGTAGTCACAGGGACAGGGCAAGTTCGTCCTTAACTTGAAGCGAGTTGAGCATTGAAAGGACGTGGTGGATTTTTTCACCACTTAAACCCTTGGCGGTTGACAGAGCTTGCGAAAACGAGTCTAATACCGCCCGCATCACATGATGCTCGGCATGCCCAGATAGCTCAGTTGGTAGAGCAGGGGATTGAAAATCCCCGTGTCGGTGGTTCGATTCCGCCTCTGGGCACCATTATTTGAAAAGCCCCGCTAATTCTAGCGGGGCTTTTTGTTCTCGGGAGATATCAACATTTCGTCAGAAACGATATCCAAGACCTAAATACCCTTCGTTTCGCATCCAGCCTGAATTATTCTGCAAGTGATAGAATACACTGAACCGATCCGTGAACTCATAGCGCACCTGGACCTCAACAAAGTTCTTATCATCAAAAATGAATTCTCGCCCTGCCAACACGTTAACACGCCATTGATCAGTTCCGACTATCTGATACCCTGCGGAGAGACGTGTCCCAGTCTCGCTAAAATCTCCGCTTTTGTAGTCTATCACCCCAAGACCTAGCTTTATCGCTGGTGTTACGTGATAAAAAGCGTTTGCCCTTAAAATGTAATCAAAAGCCGTCGTCGCCGACCCCTCAAGACTGAACTTTTCACCTACTCGGACATTCGCGATGACTAGTGGCTCACTGGAACCGGCATACCGATATACACCAACACCAATATATCCGTCATCGAGGGTCTGTTGAGCGTAAGCGTCGTTAGTAGCACACGTTGACCGTGGTTTTATTCTAAGGTGGATCAGTTTTGTTGGCCATTCGACCGGCCGAGATAATTGACGCTAGCGTGTGAGCTCGATATTCCAAGGCAGCAAGTG
>NZ_PIPM01000013.1 GCF_003987175.1 Aliidiomarina sanyensis
CCAAAATACAACAGCGTATAAATCTCAGGCCGCGTAAGATATTAGGGTTTAAGCAACCAGATGTAATTTTTAAAGAGCAATTGCAGTACGCGCAGAGCGAGTGTTGCAGTTATTAATTGAATCTAGGTAATAATAGTTATGGTTTTTTTACAGGGATGTACCAGTAATAAATTTGTGGCATCAGAACTAATTCAGGAAGATCTCAAGCTCACTGGCACTAATATAGTAGCGTACAATATGCTTGATATTAGAGCCGGGGAATTGAGCCATCAAATGCTTGGCTCACTCAACCGTCAGCTTATTTCTGAGTTTGAGAAGAGAAACGTTGACGCGGTTGTAAGGGAGTTTAGAAGAAGTGATGCGGGCACAGCCTACGTGGTTTCCGGAAGTGGCAGGATTCCCCTCAGAGAGTTCGTTACGCAGTACGCACAAAATGAACAAGACACAAGTGTGAAATATCGGCTTCTCATCATTCCATCGCACATGACTATCTCGGGCGCTTGGAGATTCTTTGACGTGACCTGGATACTTGAAGAGGTTTCCTCAGACTCAACTGTTTGGCGAGGCGTATCACAGGGAGAACATTTGGTCAGCTGGAATATTGACGAAATGTACGAGGCTCGCGCCTCTCAAATTGTAGAGAGTCTTTTCGCAGAATTAGAAAGATCCAACATGTTTTAACAAGGGCTCTCGGTATTTTATCCCAAAAGCCATTAAAGCTCAGAAGGTATATCCGCGTACCAAGCCTATGGAAGATGTCGAGAAATCAACAAAAAAGCCCGCTCAAGGCGGGCTTCCAATCTTAAAAGAGCTTAGCGAGCGGTAAGGTACTCCCCCTACTCCTGATACGCCGACAACGGAGGGCAGCTGCACACGAAGTTGCGGTCGCCATATACGTCATCAATGCGGTTAACGCTCGGCCAGAACTTATGGTCGCGTAACCAGGTTTTCGGGTACACCGCATCTTCACGGCTGTACGGACGGTCCCAATCCGAAGTGATATCGGCCAGCGTGTGTGGCGCATTCACGAGCGGGTTCTCTTCGAGTGTCCACTCGCCTTGGGCAACCTTCTCAATCTCCTGACGAATGGCAATCATGGCATCACAGAACCGGTCCATTTCCGCTTTTGATTCAGACTCAGTCGGCTCAATCATCAGCGTGCCGGCTACAGGGAATGACATGGTCGGTGAATGGAAACCAAAATCCTGCAAACGTTTCGCAACATCAATTTCTGCAATACCGGTCGCTTCTTTCAGCGGACGCAAATCGATAATGCACTCGTGTGCAACACGGTCATTGCGGCCGGTGTAGAGAATCGGATAGTGCTCGGCCAAACGCTTCGCCATGTAGTTGGCGTTTAGCATCGCAACTTCAGTCGCCAAACGCAGTCCGGTACTACCCATCATGACAATGTACATCCATGAAATTGGCAGAATGCTGGCGCTTCCGTACGGTGCTGCAGAAACTGCTGGGCTGCCCGCTGTCAGACCTGGCGCGTCAAGCATTACGTGACCTGGCAAGAACGGTGCTAAGTGACTCTTCACGCCAATAGGTCCCATACCTGGGCCACCACCGCCATGCGGGATACAGAACGTTTTGTGCAGGTTAAGGTGCGACACATCGGAGCCAATATAGCCCGGTGAGGTCACGCCCACTTGCGCGTTCATGTTAGCGCCGTCCATGTACACCTGACCACCGAACTCATGAACGATGTCGCAGATCTCACGGATTTGCTCTTCGTACACGCCGTGGGTTGACGGGTAAGTCACCATGGCACAGCTCAACTGGTCTTTTACTTCTTCCGCTTTTTTGCGCAAGTCTGCAATATCGACGTTGCCGTTTTTGTCACAGGCCACCACAATAACTTTCATGCCGGCCATTTGTGCCGATGCTGGATTGGTTCCGTGGGCAGAGTCTGGAATCAAGCAAATGTTCCGGTGCCCTTCGCCACGGCTGGCATGGTAACGGTGAATCGCCAACAGACCGGCGTACTCGCCCTGTGCACCTGAATTCGGTTGCATGGACATCGCATCGTAGCCAGTGATATCCAACAGCCAGGTAGAGAGCGTGCTGAGCAGCTCTTGGTAGCCTTGCGCTTGATCCAGCGGGCAGAACGGGTGCAAGTTGGCAAACTCTGGCCAGGTGACCGGAATCATTTCCGCGGTCGCGTTCAACTTCATGGTGCACGATCCCAACGAGATCATGCTGTGGTTGAGCGCTAAGTCTTTGTTCTCAAGCTGCTTGATGTAGCGCAGCATCTCAGTTTCCGAGTGATACTGGTTGAAGACTTCGTGGGTCAAAATATCCGATTGACGCACAAGGCTGGCAGGAATGGATTCTGAGCTCTGCACTTCGGTATCAAGCTCAACCACTTGCAAGCCATGATCTGCACCCAAGATAACGTCAAACAAGGTGGCGACATCAACACGTGTTTTGGCTTCATCCAAGCTGATTCCCAACAGGCCCGGACGATCCGTGCGGAAGTTCACTTCAGCTGCTTCAGCGCGCTTCAAAATTGCCTCGCGCTTCTCACCATCGGCTTTGATGGTCAGGGTGTCAAAATACGTGTCATGAACTGGTGTGAACCCTTTGGCACGCAAACCGTGCGCCAAAATATCGGTTAAACGGTGAATGCGCTGAGCGATGGTACGAAGGCCTTGTGGACCATGGTACACCGCATAGAATGAGGCGATATTGGCCAGAAGCACCTGCGCGGTACAAATGTTGGAGGTCGCTTTCTCACGGCGGATGTGTTGCTCGCGGGTTTGCATCGCCATCCGCAGCGCCACGCGCCCACGGCTGTCTTTGGACACGCCGATGACACGGCCTGGCAGCGCACGCTTATATTTGTCGCGGGTCGCAAAGAACGCAGCATGTGGACCACCGTAACCCATCGGTACACCGAAACGTTGAGCAGAGCCAAACACCATGTCCGCGCCCATTTCACCTGGTGACTTGGTCAACACAAGGGACATCAGGTCCGAGGCAACCGCCGCCAGACCTTTGTTGTTTTGGACTTGCGCGATCACGTCCGTCAGGTCAATCAGTTCACCATCTGCCGCAGGGCTTTGGAACAGTGCACCAAACACATCGTGTTGGCCCGCTTCGTGCCACGGCCCTTGAATAATCTCAAAGCCGAACATCTCTGCACGGGCTTTCACCACATCAATCGTCTGTGGGAACACGTTGTCGGCAATAAAGAACGCGTTTGATTTTGATTTGCTGACGCGTTGCGCCATGGCCATTGCTTCGGCCGCAGCGGTCGCTTCATCCAACAATGAGGCAGATGCAAGCTCAAGGCCGGTCAAATCGATGGTCATTTGTTGGAAATTCAAAATCGCTTGCAAACGACCTTGGGCAATCTCAGGCTGATAAGGGGTGTACGCGGTGTACCAACCCGGGTTTTCAAGCACATTGCGCAAGATGACATTTGGCAGCAAAGTATCGTAATAACCCAAGCCAATGTAGCTTTGGAATACTTTGTTCTTTTTCGCAATTTTCTTCAGACGCGCTAATGCATCGCGTTCGGTCATCGATTCACCGATGCTCAAAAACGGGTCGCGCAGAATCGCTCCTGGCACGGTTTGTTTAGTCATCGCTTCGAGCGATTCAGCACCCACAAAATCCAGCATATCCTGCTGTTCTTTTGCATCCGGGCCAATATGACGAGTCACGAATTCATCGTGACGCTCGAGCTGCTTCAAAGATGTACTGCTCATGAATTGATTACCTGCGTTGCATCAGCGAGGGGTTAAAACCCCGATAAAACAATAACAAAGCCCCGGCAGTACCGGGGCTTGTGACATAAAAGTGTTTAGTCTTCTTCGATAGAAGCGGCGTAGCCTTCTGCGTCGAGCAGACTTGCGACTTCGCTCTCATCGTCAGCTTTGATTTTGAACAACCAGCCGTCACCGTAAGCGTCGTTGTTTACCAGCTCAGGTGAATCTTCTAACTCTTCGTTCACCGCGACAATTTCACCACCAATCGGCGCGTAAATATCAGAGGCTGCTTTGACCGACTCAGCAACTGCGACGTCATCGCCTGCTGAAACGCTGTCACCTACTTCTGGCAGCTCAACAAACACCATGTCGCCAAGAAGTTCTTGCGCATGCTCGGTGATTCCGACCGTGTACACGCCGTCGCCTTCATCACGGAGCCACTCGTGTGTGGACGCATATTTTAATTCGTTTGGTACATTGCTCATGTTCTAAACCCTTGTGTCGTTTGACGTTATTTGTTGAGTATCTTTGCCGAGACTACGCTGAAACGACCGCTTTGCCGTGTCGAACAAAGGATGGCTTCACTACGTTTACTGTAACCATTTTTTTGCGCATTTCCACTTGGGCAGTATCACCCACCGGTGTGGGGACGCGGGCCATGGCAATGCTGTAGCCTAAAGTTGGTGAGAAGGTGCCTGAGGTGATTACCCCTTCGCCGCCTTCCACAGTCACTTTCAAGCCAGCGCGTAACACGCCTTTTTCTTTCATAACCAGACCGACTAACTTTTCAGTACCAGCGGCTTTTTGTGCTTCGATTGCGCTGCGCCCCACGAAGTCACGATCAGCTGGCTCGAGCGCCACAGACCAACCCATGTTCGCTGCCAAAGGCGATACCGTTTCGTCCATATCTTGGCCGTAAAGGTTCATACCCGCTTCCAAGCGCAGGGTATCCCGCGCGCCAAGTCCACACGGCTGAACACCTTCGGCGAGCAAGGTGTCCCACACCGCGGCGACTTTCTCAGCTGGGATGATCAGCTCATAGCCCGCTTCACCGGTATAGCCGGTGGTGGCAATAAAGAGATCATCGAGCTGCAAGCCAACAAACGGCTTTAATGCGCTAACCGCAGCGTGTTGCTCGGCGCTCATCAAAGCCCGCACTTTCTCTTGCGCTTTTGGACCTTGCACCGCAAGCATCGCAAACTCAGTGCGCTCGGTGATAGCCACATCAAATTCACCCGCTTGTTTTTCAAGCCACTGAAGGTCTTTGTCACGGGTAGCGGAGTTCACAACCAACCGGTACGACTCGTCATTGAAGAAGTAGGCAATCAAATCATCAATGACACCACCGGTTTCATTCAGCATGGCGGAATACAATGCTTTGCCTGGCTCTTTAAGTTTGGCCACATCGTTGGCCAGCAAACGGCGCAGGTACGCTTTTGCTTCCGGCCCAGTGACATCAACGATGGTCATGTGCGAGACGTCAAACATCCCCACGTTTTGGCGCACCGCGTGGTGCTCCTCAATCTGTGAACCATAGTTAAGTGGCATATCCCAGCCGTGGAAGTCGACCATTTTTGCGCCTGCAGCGACGTGCTGCGGGTAGAGAGGAGTGCGTTGCGCCATAGCGTTTTCACTTCTGTTGGTTTTTTGCTCAAAACAATGGTGGTCATTATAGGGGGGATGCTGCGAGGCAACAAATTAAAAACCGCAATACGATTATTAAGTTTTGTTATGGGATTGCTCATAAAATTGATAATATAAATAGCAAATATCACCGGATTTTCAGTGTTTACGCGAGTAATTTAACCATGAAACACCTTTCACTCGAGAGTTTACGGGCGTATATTACCGTGGCTGATTTACAAAGTTTTACCCAGGCGGGTGAGCGGCTTGGTCGTTCACAACCAGCCATCAGCCTGCAATTAAAGCGCCTTGAAGAACAAATTGATGCATCGCTGTTTGATCGCCAAGGTGGCAAACTTAAACTGACTGCCGCAGGGCAAGAGCTCTACCAAGGAGCGCGGGCCTTGCTCGCAGCCCATGATCAATTACTCGCTAAATTTGAGAAAACTCCGATCTCAGGTCAGGTTCGCCTCGGCATTCCCAGCGAGTTCGCCACGGCGTTACTGCCGCGTATTCTCGGGCAGTTCGCGACCAGCTACCCGCAAATAACCCTGGAGGTCACATCAGCCCTGAGTCGTGATCTGCGCTTAGGCGCCAGCCGCGGACAGTTCGATATTATTCTGACGGTGGCTGAGCAAGCGCCCCCCACAGCGGTGCAAGTGAAAGAAGATCAGCTGGTGTGGGTTGCGGGCCGCTCAGATTTTCAGTGGCAAGGCGCAGTTCCGCTGGTACTCGCCGCAGAAGGATGTATTTACCGACGGCGCACACTTCAGACGCTCAAGCAGGTCGGCCGCCCCTCGCGGATTACCTACACCAACAATGATCTGACGGGTATCAGCAGTGCATTGAAAAGTGATTTGGGGATCACTGCGCTGGCACGCAGTTCGGTTCCCCAAGACTTGGTCGAAATTCGCCACCCCGATCTTCCCATGCTCGGCAGTGTGGGTATCTATTTGGAGCGCCATCAGCAGCAGCCGAATGACGCTTCAGAGCACCTTCTGGATTATCTGAGCGGCTATCTCAATCCTTAAAAGTGATTGGCTTGACGCAAAAAGAAGTCTTTCAGTGGGTTTATTTTATCCGCCAGCGCAAGGCCTGTTGCCCGGGCCGCTCGCATCAACGGATTCGGCTGCGTGAACAGTTGATGGAAGCCTTCCATCACGGCAATATGACGCACCGCAGCTGCCTTTCGCGCCCGGCTGTAACCTCGCAGAGCTCGGGCCAGCTCGGCTTCGTCCCACTGCCCATTCAGAGTTCCCAGTGCGCCGAGTCGTTCAGCCAACACAAAGGCATCCCCCAAGCCCAGATTAGCGCCCTGACCTGCCAACGGATGAATAGTATGCGCCGCATCCCCCATCAATACCTGACGTCCATGGATCCAATCTTCGGCATAACGCATGGTTAACGGAAAGCTCACTCGCGCACTGACACGCTCGATGGTACCGAGTTGATTATCACTCGCCACATGTAACGCTTGCTTAAACTCTGTTTCGGAAAGGTTGACCAACTCCCGCGCGCGCAAAATGGGCGTGCTCCAGACAATCGAACATTCATGGGGATCGGCCATCGGCAACAGTGCCAACGGACCATCACCTAAAAACACTTGGCGCGCAATGCCGCCGTGCGGTACTTCTGTGCGAATCGTACACACCACGCCTTCTTGTTCGTAATCTCGATGCGTCACCGGTGTCCCCGATGCAGCGCGCAGTTTGGATTGGGCCCCATCGGCCGCCACCAACAATTGGGATAGAACGACGTCACCATTGCCAAGCTGTAAGGTGACATCATGGGCATGATATTCCGGCTCGCTCACTGTAGTTTCTGCGTACAACCGTACTCCAGCTTCTTCGGCCGTTTGCCACAAGGCTGCTGCCACCACATCGTTCTCGACAATGGTACCCAGATGGGTCATGTCTGCATCGTGTGCGTGGAAGCGTATATGCCCAAACGAGTCATATTCCCACACATGCATCCCGCTGTAAGCACCTTGCCGCGATTCGGGAATGCGCGACCACGCGCCCAATTCACGCAACCACGCTTCAGCGGCATGATTCAGAGCAGAAACCCGCAACGACGGCGTAGATGGAATCTGCCCTTGCATCGGCTGCTTCTCAATCAGCACCACCTCGCGGCCACGACGCGCCATTGCGGTTGCAAAGGCGAGACCGATCATACCACCACCGACCACCGTGACTTGTGTGCGAATTACCGCCATATTTGTTCCTACTCTCCTCGCGACCGCATGCATCTAACAGCGGGTGAATCGCTTTATCCAATCAACGCGCGAAACCCCATGGCTTTACGCATCAAGGGTCGGCTCAGCGCATCACAGATCCGCAGAGTATATAACCCTTTGCTACGCGCCTGCCGCAAGATGGGGTTTTGATTCGAAAATACGTGAACCAAACCGTGAGTCAGGCCCACAATTTCTTGATAATCTGAAAGCCGCTGGGCGCGATAGTGCTGCAACCCATCGATGCCGCCGAGATCGTTTGGGTCAAGATGATGCACAAGATCAATGATATCTCGCACACCCAAATTGTATCCTTGTCCCGCCACAGGATGCAGCGTATGGCAGGCATTGCCAATGAGCACCGAGCGATGACCAATAAACCGCTCCGCCAACGCCAGCTGGAGCGGGAAAACCCCTTGCAGCTGCACCGACTGTAAGCGACCAGGGGCTGCACCGACCTTGTGCTGCAATGCTCTCAGTTGGTCATCGGCAGATAAGGCTTGAATACGCTGGGCCTCTTGCTCGCTGGTACACCATACCAGCGCGGCTTGCTTTTTTCCTTGTGGCAACAATGCCACCGGCCCGTGATCGGTAAATCGCTCGTAAGCCCACTGATGATGCCCATCGGCATACTCAACAATGCCAGCCAAGGCGACTTGAGCATACGGATGGGATTCCATGTTAATCCCCAGAAGATCGCGCGTCTTCGACTGGGATCCCTCAGCCACCACGAGCAAGCCCGCGTGTATTGTTTGGGGCACGTTTTTATCCGACGATGACAGCGTGAGCTGATAACCATCGGCTTCGGCCTTTAGGGATGAAATCTGCGTGCCACGCAAGCGCTGTACGCGATCACTGAGAATACCTTCTAAAGCACGGTCAAGCTCCTGCTGCAAGGTCCCCGCCATGGCCACATAACCAAGTGCAGGGAGGCCCTCACGCTCCGCATGCATGGTCATGGTGCCAGGACCAGTCGCATCAGAGACATGAATATGCGCAATAGCGGCACTGTGGGTCAGGGCTTCTTGCCAGACCCCGAATTCAGTGAGAATTTGCTGTGTCCGCAAGGCTAAGGCGAGGCCACGCGGATCCTGATGGGAACCATTGGAGAACTGATCGAGCAAGACAATCCGATGAGCCGGAAACCGTCGGCTGAACACTATGGCAGCGAGGCAGCCAGTCAAGCCACCTCCAGCGATCACGACATCAGCTCGCTCCACGCGCCAATCCCTCTTCTCGCGCACCACGGCTTGGTGTGCGATCCCGTGAACCAGCAGCCATCAGCGCTTCGATCCCTTCAATGCTCTTCGGCACAGCAGCCGTCAGATTGTGGTAGCCTTGTTCGGTGACCAATAAGTCATCTTCAATTCGAATGCCCATACCACGATACGCCTCAGGAACCGATTCATCATCCGGGGCAAAGTAGAGCCCAGGCTCAATGGTTAGCACCATACCCGGTCTTAGCTTAATCGGTGTGCCATCTTGCTCGTAGGGACCCACATCATGCACATCAAGTCCAAGCCAATGACCTAGACCGTGAATAAAATATTTCCGTACGGTCATGGCATCAAGGTGCTCGCGCACACTGCCTTTGAGTAGCCCGAGTTTCACCAACCCCTCAGTCAGCACATGAAGGCAAGCTTCTTGCGCTTTGGGCAATGTATGTCCCGGCTTTATTTCCGCAAATGCTGCTTCTTGCGATGCCAAGACAATCTCGTAAATTTGCCGCTGCACACGACTGAATTTCCCATTGACCGGAAAGGTTCGTGTAATATCAGCGGCATAGCCGCCGTACTCGGCCCCTGCATCAATCAGCAGCAGGTCGCCATCGCGCAGCACGTCTGAATTTTTGGTGTAATGCAAAATACAGGCATTCTCTCCACCCCCCACAATTGAACCATAAGCCGGGCCCACGGCGCCGTGATGCACAAACTCATGGTGCAAGGCTGCCGCAACCTGATACTCAAAAACGCCGGGGGCCGTGATCTGCATCGCTCGTTTGTGTGCTTGCACGGTGATGTCCGCCGCCCGTTGCATCAGCTCAATTTCACCTGCGGACTTCACCAAGCGTTGTTGATGCAAAGCGGGGCGGCTGTCATGCCAATGTTCAGGCGCCGTTTTAATCCGTTTTGGTGCGGCGCGCAGGGTACGAATCACCTCACGCAGCTTCGCCTCAAATTCCGGTGCGCTATCAAACGCAAAATAGAGATGGTCGGTGCCATTGAGCAAATCTAGGAGACGCGTCTCGAGTTCGTCGAGTGGATAACAGGCATCGACTCCCGATATCGTTTGCGCCTGCTCGCAACCGAGCCGACGACCATGCCAGACTTCCGCATGCGGATCCCGTGGCAACACGAATAATATCTCGCGCACCTCCTCCTGGGGCATCAAAATGAGCAATGCATCCGGCTCATCAATGCCGCACAGGTAATGAAAGTCGCTGTCTTGACGGAACGGGAAATGGGTATCACGGCTGCGCATGACTTCACGTGCCGCCGGGAAAATGGCAATGCTATTTTCAGCCATCTGCCGCATGTATTTGGCGCGGCGCTGCTGCAATTCAGACACAGAAATCATGGTGTGACCTCAGCTTTAATGCACGGTTGGGCTGCCCGGAACAATCGGTGCTTGGATCTTACTTAACTCGTTGAAGCACATAATGGCGGTAACGCGCACATACTCGCTCACTTCATAAAATGCACGCTCATCCTCTTGAGAGTTCAAGACATCGCTCGAGAGTCTTGCGATCTCGGCCATGTCTTGAATGGCCTCTTTTAAATCGTCGGACGCCTTCGCCAAATTCTGCTGATGGATCCCAAATCCAACCAAAAAGCATTGAGCCCATTCAGCCAACGCCGTCACTCGATCTTCAAGGGTTTCATCATCGCTCGGCAGAACGAGTTGGAAGCTTAGGTCAGGGCAGCTCAGGCCCTCAACCGTGTACGTATGCAAGGATTCAAGCTCATGCATCATCTTCGGAGAAAACTTCTCCCCCTCATTGGCTAGATCAGAAAGCACCACGACCCAATCACGGTCTTTACTTGGCGCACTACTAGCCACCAACCCCGTGAGCATTCCATGCATTTCTGCAGCGCTGAGAATGATATTTTCTTGGGCTAGCAAACGTGCCAGCGATTCAAACCAGCGAGAACTCGCTTCACTCATGTACGTTGACCTACTCGGATTGCGTATGATGCTTCTAATGCTACCACTCGTTCGCTTTATCAGCCAGAAATCACGAATGATTTCATCGGCTCATCCCGTGTAAACCCTGCTCAAACCCACGACAAGCCATTGCAAGTTTTACATCCGCTCGCTATCCTCCATCACATTGAAATTTCGGCAAGACCTTTACACTTCGGGCGTCCCGAAGCAGCTATAATAAAAATCGCTCGTTGATTTGGGAGAACATGGCATGAGCAGTAATGTCGTTGATATTAAAATTCTAGACCGGAGTTATCGGGTCATGTGCCCAGATGGACAGGAAACCGCGTTGCGTGAAGCGGCCAAGCAGCTTGATGAGCGCATGGTGGAAACTCGGACGTCCACAAAACTGACCAATATGGAACAGATTGCCATCATGGCTGCTTTGAACCTCTGCCATGAGTGGATCTCCGAGCGTGCAACTGAGCGCAAGAAAATTGCTGCGCTTGAAGATAAGATCAGTCTCTTGCAAGCAACCATTGAAAAAGCGATTGGGGATCCCCGCTCGGAAATTCGTCAATCGGTTAAAACTCAAGCAGTTACTGAAAATTCAGCGGAAAACCCATCCAATTCGGAGCGTGAGTAAGGTATACTGGAGTTGTTCTCTGGGGTGTTTGCCAGCATGTGAATGTCCCTGAGCCGATACTTTTAGACCAGGGTCCTGTCGGACTACTAGTGTGCAAGCCCGACCCGAATCGGGAAGCCTTCGGTAGCTTCTTCAGCACCCGCCTTGAACCTCTGGGTTCAAGGGCTGACACGATGCAGCGGCACTCTGGAGAACCCCATCTTTTTGCTCTGATTTTCCGTGATTTTGACTCCTCGACTCGCCCCCATAGCTAAGCTGCGAGTCGAACGACTAACTCGAGAAAGAGAACCACGCATGAAAAAGTTGGAAGTGATTGCGGCAATCGTTATCGTAATTGCCACCGTTCTTATCTTAAATACATGCAGCAGCGGCCCCGCTACGGTCGATGAAGCCGCAGAGTCACTTAGCGAAACGCTTGATTACATCGAAGAAGCGACGCAAGAAGAGGATGACGACGAGCCGCCTATCGACGTTCCTGACGAAACTCAAAGACCACCCCTTGATACGCCATAATTAAGCGCTCATCATCGAGGCGAATGAGTTCGCCACCTGGGGTAAACCAATCATCACCGGAGCACTCGATATAAATGAGCTGCACCGGGGTGTCGGTTCGCAATCCAAAAATATCCGGATTCATCCCAATCCGATTTGCCACCCGCCCCCACTGCTGCCAATCTGTGGTCATGCCCGGCTCACGACAATCGTATTTGCTAAACCGAATGCGCCGTTCTTCAAAATACGCGCTGTAACCAAGCCATTCGATTGCACGGCTTGAAGACAATTGTGAGTTTGCAGTGGTGTGAATGTTGGTGATTTTCCACTCACCGCGTAATTCTGGACCATAGGTGGGTGCGCACGCACTCAGTAGCAGCGCACAGCCAAACGCGCCCCAAAGCAGGGTGTGAGCCTTCACACAGCGTTTAAGAACATTGTTCATTCGAATTGCTTCCTCGGTGAACTCCTCACGGAGTTCACGCTGCATCGCTTCTGTTAATCGTCAGTTTGCTCAGCTTCTTTCGCTTCTCGGACAATGGCCCGAACATCCGCCAGCAATTGCTGAGCGTCGTATAACACGCCATCGCGCATGGTGTACAAAACCCCTTGAGTGCGCATCGGGCGGTTTTCATCATCGAGTCTATAGTGCCCCGTTCCGTATAATACCTTCAAGTTCCGCAGTGGATTTTCTTTGACGATAAACAAATCCGCTTTCTTCCCGGGCACGATGCTGCCAATCTGCTCTTCGAGGCCCAAGGCTTCGGCACCGCTTAAAGTCGCTGCACGAACCACTTCAAGCGCGTTGAAACCGGCTTCACGAAGCAACTCGAGCTCTTGAATATAGCCAAATCCATAGATTTTGTAGATATACCCAGAATCTGAGCCCGCAGTGACGCGTCCACCGTGGTTTTTAAAGTCGTTTAAGAATTCAAACCACAGCCGATAGTTTTCCCGCCACGCAATTTCGTGATCCGTGGTCCAGTCAAACCAATAAGAGCCGTGTGCATAGCGGCTGGGCTTGAAGAAGTCCCACAGGGTCGGAAGCGTATACTCTGCGTGCCACTCGGCGTTCCGCTGCGCCGCAGCATCACGACTCGCCTCATAAATATTAAGGGTCGGGTTAATCGTGAAATCGAGCTCAATCAGCTCGTCTCGTACCTGCTCCCAACGCGGCGATCCTTTGCGCGCGGCCTGTTTCCACAACTGTCCGGCTTCACCGAAGCGATCTTGTTCATTCTGATAGTTGTAATCAGGCGAGTAGTTCTGAATGACCTGGTCCGTGAACAAGGCTTCGGGCAACCCGTACCAATGTTCCATCGAACCCAACCCCATGCGGGCAGAATCCAACACATTGGTCCGCACCACATTCAGCTGGGCGTGGTGCATCATGGTGCCCATACCGAGTTGATTGGCCTCGTCAATGGCTGCAGAAATAACCCGTGGGGTGGCACCAAAGAACTTAATCCCTTCGGCGCCTTGGGCATGCACCCAACGAATCCATTCACGCGCTTGCTCACCGGTAATAATTGGCTCTTCACTGCCGCGGCCAAAGCCTGCATACGGGATAATCCGTGGGGCGATAATTTCATGCGCGGCTGCTTTACGTGCTTCTTCTACAGTCCACTCCACTCCGCGAAAACTTCCCGGTTCACGCACCGTGGTGATACCGTGAGCCAGCCACAACTTGTAAACATACTCCGGCGGAATGTTGGGCGCTGAACCCCCAATATGCCCATGCATATCGACAAAGCCCGGAAGGACATAATGACCTGAGATATCGATTTCACGTGTATTTTCGTCGGCAACGGGACGACGACGCTCGTGGATCGGCACACCTGGATAGCCCACAATATCAACGCGGGTAATGGTATCCCCTTCAATGACGATATCGACCGGACCTACTGGCGGCGCACCTTCTCCATTCACCAAGATCCCGCCACGCAGGATAATTCGTTCAAAGGGGCCTTCACTCGCAGCTTGTGCTGGAATCCAGGCGTTCAGTAGCATGGTGGAGAGAATGAGGAGTCCCATTCCGATTTTTGTTATTGTACGTGTCATGATGTCGTCCACATTTGAAATGTCTCGGATAATGGGTGTCAGTGTGGCAAGCTCTGGAAATGAAGTAAAGGCAAGGCACTCGCAAGTTATCGTCAATCTCACAGGACAGGTCGCAAATTCTATGAATGCGGTATTTCACGATCGCCATGCAGCACGCCGCCACTTTCGGGCTGCTCGAAACCGGCTCTCACCAGACGCCCGGGTCGCGGCAGATCAGTCGTTGTGTGCAGCCATAGTGGACTTAATCAAGGAACACGAGGCCCAGTCTGTCGGCGTGTTTTTACCCAACGATGGCGAGCCAAACCTCACCGCGATCCTGCAACAAGCCCCTCAGGGGACCCGGTTTGCCCTACCGGTGTTGCACCCATTTAGCGAGGGGCATTTATTATTCTTGCGCTACGATCAACAGACCCCCATGCGCCCCAACATATATGGAATACCTGAACCTGAACTGAGTGTTGAACGGGTAACGCCGCTGAGCTCCATGCAACTGTTGTTTGTTCCTTTGGTGGCATTTGATGCTGCGGGTAATCGTCTCGGAATGGGCGGTGGCTTTTATGACCGCACACTTGCGGCCTGGCAGCGAGGACATCTTCCAAACTTGCGGCCCATTGGCGTGGCCTACAACGAGCAACGTGCGGATGCACTTCCCCATGCGACCTGGGATGTGCCCCTCCCGGCCATTTTAACCCCGGATAAACTCTGGCAGTTTCCCCTCAAAAACGTATAATGTTCTTCCATTCTGACCCAGCCTTACACCCGTCACTCACGTCAGATTGGAGCCTCCATGAGCCAGCAGAAAAAGAGCCAACAGGATCAGGCAAAACGCCTTGCCGCAGAAGCCGCTATCGAATTTGTTCCACCCCGTTCTATTGTCGGTGTCGGAACCGGCTCCACCGTGAATTACTTCATTGATGCCCTTGCCGCCCTGAAACACGATATCGAAGGCGCAGTCTCTAGCTCCGAAGCGTCCACAGCGCGTCTCAAAAAGCTCGGCATTCCTGTTTATGACTTGAACGGCGTCGGCGAGATCGCGGTCTACGTTGATGGGGCTGATGAAATTAATCCTCACCTCCAAATGATCAAAGGAGGCGGTGGCGCCCTGACACGCGAGAAGATCGTCGCGGCAGTGTCTAAAACCTTTGTGTGTATTGCCGACGACTCAAAATGGGTGGATGTCCTCGGTGAGTTCCCCCTTCCCGTCGAGGTGATTCCGATGGCGCGCTCCTACGCGGCCCGCCAAATTGTTGCGCTCGGTGGCGATCCGGTATATCGCGAAGGCGTCACGACTGATAACGGCAATGTTATTCTTGATGTTTATAACCTGCATATCGAAAAGCCCATAGACCTTGAGGAAAAACTCAATCAAATTACTGGTGTGGTCACCAATGGGTTGTTTGCCAAACGCGGCGCCGATATTGCGCTGATCAGTGATGGACACGATGTAAAGAAACACACGCGACGCTAATTTCAGGAACTTGCTATGCCGCCCATGCTCTCTCTGGCCAAAGAAAAAATAAAAATCCTCTTGCTCGAGGGCGTTCATCCAAGTGCAGTCGAATGCTTTGTGCAGCACGGATACTCTGAGATTGATACACACCCGACGGCCATGAATGAAGATGAGCTCGCGGAGTGTATTGGTGAGTATCACTTCATCGGAATCCGTTCACGGACGCAGCTGAGCGCTAAAGTACTCGCCCGCGCGGAGCGTTTGAATGCCATTGGCTGTTTTTGCATTGGTACCAACCAAGTAGATGTTCAAGCTGCCCGCACGTACGGTATTCCAGTGTTCAATGCACCTTTCTCAAATACCCGTAGTGTCGCAGAGTTGGTGTTGGCCGAGATCATTATGCTGCTACGCAAGGTGCCGGAGAAAAGTGCCGCCTGCCATCAGGGCGGTTGGCTGAAATCTGCATCTGGCTCACACGAAGCCCGCGGTAAAACGCTCGGCATCATTGGCTACGGTCATATCGGCACCCAGCTCGGTGTGTTGGCTGAGCAGCTGGGTATGCGGGTGGTGTTCTACGACATCGAAACCAAGCTTTCCCTTGGAAATGCACTCCCCATGAACTCTCTTGAGCAACTCCTCAAAGCGAGCGATATTGTTTCATTGCATGTGCCAGAAACGGAGCAAACCCGTTGGATGATCGGAGCCCGTGAGCTTGAAATCATGAAACCCGGCGCCAGCCTAATCAATGCGTCCCGTGGTACGGTGGTTAATCTTGATGCCCTCGCCAATGCCCTGAGAAGCAAGCATTTAAATGGCGCGGCGATTGATGTCTTCCCGGTTGAGCCGAAAGGCAATGACGATCAATTTGAATCGCCCCTGCGTGGTCTTGCCAATGTGATTCTGACACCGCACATTGGTGGCAGCACCCAAGAAGCGCAGGAAAACATTGGCATTGAAGTGGCCCATAAGCTGATTAAATACTCTGACAACGGCTCAACTCTATCTGCGGTAAATTTCCCAGAAGTGAGTTTACCAACACATGCTCAAAGCAGCCGTTTGTTGCACATTCACCGCAATCAGCCCGGGGTTCTCACGCGCATCAACCAAATCTTCGCAGAACTGGGAGTTAATATTTCCGGTCAGTATTTGCAGACCGACAACGAACTCGGTTATGTAGTCATGGATGTGGATAGTGACCTGGCAGAGCAGGCACTTGAGCAACTGAAAGAAATAGATGGGACCATTCGCTGCCGCGTACTGCATTAAAAAATACAGGGTTCGAAACCCGCAATCGCTTGTGGGCATTCAAAAAAACAGATATAAGCAAGTAAAAGCTTTTTGAGGATCGTTTTATGACACGTTTACGTCATGCTTCACGCTCGGCTTGTGCTCTTGTATTTGCAGCCTTCGCTTTTGCGCCCTTTGCGCAGGCGAATCAGGAAATCGAGATTCCGGAGCGTATATTGGAGGCCGTCGGCGAAATCATCTTTTATGTTGAGGCCGGCATTGTGATGTCAGAAAATTGCGATGGCAGCCTTACCGTCCCGATCTACGATGTGTTGTATATCGATCAAGTGTTTCGCGACAAGACCTCGCTCTCCTATCTCGAGCTCGTCGAACTAATGCGCGATGAAGTCGAGATCAACGCGGACCAAGAGATCCGTGAAGCGGTTTTCGCAATCATCGATCAATACGGTTGTACGCAAAATCTGGCAGACTTTTGGTTTGGTTTAGTGGAAAGCAGTCTCTACCCGAAGGTCCGCGAACTGGAAGCCTATCCGAACGCCAACTAAACCGAATTGTTTGAATTCCGGTGAAATCAAAAACGGAGCCCAGCGGCTCCGTTTTGCATTTTCTATGATGGGGTTAAGATTGAGTTCGGCCCCGAACTGTATTTTCCATCGATTCTTGTGACGTGTGTCGGACATCCTTACCTTGCACAAAGTAAATGATGTACTCCGAAATATTCTGGCAGCGATCACCTATGCGCTCGAGTGAACGGGCCGACCACATCACATCCATGATCTTTGGGATACTGCGAGAGTCTTCCATCATGTAGGTCATGAGCTGGCGGGTCAGCGCTTCATACTGACGGTCTGCGTTAGCATCTTGTTGATGCACCAGCAGCGCCGATTCCTGATCCATCCGCGCAAATGCGTCGAGGACTTGGCGTAGCATACTTAACACCTGTTGGCCTAAGTTCTCGAGACTAACCAGCAAATGCTCTTGGTCCTTGCTAAAGCTCGCTTTCGCTACGTGCGCAATTCGCTCGGCTTCATCACCAATCCGTTCCAAGTCTGAAATGGTCTTGATAATGGCCAGGACCAGACGCAAATCGCTCGCTGTGGGCTGGCGTTTCGCGATGATTCGCGTACAGGCTTCATCAATTTCCAGTTCCATTTGGTTGATTTTGTAATCATTCTCAAGCACACGGTTGGCCAGCTCAGTGTCGCTATTCTCAATCGCTTTGAGTGCGTCACTCAGCTGCTTCTCAACGAGGCCACCCATGGTGAGGGCTTTGTTCCGGATCAGGTCGAGTTCTTCATTGAACTTCCCTGAGATATGTTTACCTACGCTAAACTTGTCCATCATTGTGCCCGCCTATTAACCGTACCGACCGGTGATGTAATCTTCTGTTTGTTTCTTCGCTGGCGTCGTGAACAGCGCATTGGTGTCGTCATACTCAATCAGCTTACCCATATATAAGAACGCAGTTTGATCAGAAACCCGCGCGGCTTGTTGCATATTATGGGTGACAATCACGACCGTGTACTGAGACTTCAATTCCGTAATCAGCTCTTCAATGGTCAGCGTCGAAATAGGGTCGAGCGCAGAGGTCGGTTCATCCAATAAGAGCACTTCTGGCTCAATCGCGATGGCGCGGGCAATCACCAAACGCTGTTGCTGACCGCCCGACAAACTAAATGCGCTCTCTTTCAGACGATCTTTCACCTCGTTCCAGAGTGCCGCCCCTTTGAGCGAGCGCTCCACCACCTCATCCAAAGTTCGACGGTCATTGACGCCCATTAGACGCAGTCCATACACCACATTTTCATAGATAGACTTTGGAAACGGGTTCGGCCGTTGGAATACCATCCCAATCCGACGGCGTAACGCCGCCACGTCCACATCGCGGTCATAAATATTCTTTCCATGCAGCGAGATCGCCCCGTCGACTCGGCAGCTCTCCACCAAGTCATTCATACGGTTAATACACCGCAACAGCGTCGATTTCCCGCAGCCTGAAGGGCCGATAAACGCGGTGACTTTGCCTTTAGGAATCGCCATGCTGATATCGTGAAGTGCTTGCGCCTGACCATAAAACAGATTGAGATTTTCAATCCGCAAAGCTGTCTCTTCTTCCGAGAGGCTCGCCAAGTCCAGCTTCTCATTTGTATTGTGTGCATTTAATGTAATCATAATTCGCTCTATCTCATCGAGACAAAAAGGACCGCACCTTAGTGCTCCAGTGCCCGGAATTTCTCACGTAAACGGTTACGAACCCCAATGGCGGTCAAATTCAGTCCAACAATGACCGTGACCAACAGGAATGAGGTCGCATATACCAAGGGGCGTGCCGCCTCGACGTTCGGGCTTTGGAAGCCGACGTCGTAGATGTGGAAGCCCAAGTGCATAAACTTGCGATCTAAATGGAAGAACGGGAAGTTTCCATCGACCGGCAAGGTAGGCGCAGATTTCACGACCCCCACCAGCATCAGTGGCGCGACCTCTCCGGCTGCCCGTGCAACCGCCAGAATCAGTCCGGTCATAATCGCCGGAGACGCCATCGGAACCACAATCCGCCAAATTGTTTCGGCCTTGGTAGCCCCCAAGGCAAGAGACCCTTCACGGACTGCGCTTGGAATCCGCGATAAACCTTCCTCTGTGGACACAATCACCACCGGTAATGTCAGAATCGCAAGAGTCAAGGCGGACCACAGCACCCCCGGGGTACCGAAGGTTGGGTTTGGTAAGCTCTCCGGATAGAAAATCTGGTCTAAGGTACCACCCACCATGTAGACAAAGAAGCCGAGACCAAACACCCCATAAACAATCGATGGCACACCCGCAAGGTTAATCACCGCAATGCGAATCATCCGCGTAATCGCATTCTTTCCAGCATATTCGTGCAAGTAGATGGCTGCAATCACACCAAATGGCGTCACAATCACCGACATCAGCAACACCATAAAAACGGTTCCGAAAATAGCCGGAAACACACCGCCCTCGGTATTCGACTCACGCGGATCTTCGGTGACAAACTTCTTGATTTGGCGGAAGAAGTAGCCCCACTTTTGTAACACGTTCATGTCATTGGCATAGGTCGCATCAAGCACCATGTTCATGCTCAGCGTAACCTGCTCACCACGCATATCGCGCATCACAACAGCATCTCGCTGAGCACGTTGACGAATCTCAAAGAGCTCTGCCTCAACCTCTAAGTAGGCCTCACGCAGGGCTTCTTCCTCTTCACGCAACGCCGCATCGGCTTCTTCCGTAAAGGTTCCCCGCAATTCCATCCGGCGACGCTCAAGACGAATCTGATCAAGCTGATAGTTGATACGGGCAATGGGGCCCCGCTGCAGTGTCATGGCTTCATCACGCAGATTCACTGCACGACGAATCCGGTCCCGGAAAACGGCACGAATATCTGCGTTGGCCGTCATTACCGAGATGCCATCTTCTAGTACATCTTCTACGTATCCGTAAAAATTACCGTTTCGAGCCCGCTCCAACATGACCAAATCGCGCGGCGTTTCCATGCGGGCGATATCGGTCGCCAGGACCCAGGTAAAATCGAGGGGGACAAACTCCCGATTTCCGATTTTCACCAAATAGCGGGTCACGAACTCATCGGTAATGTGCGAAGTATCAATCCCCGCATCTTGCAAACGGGTTACTGGAATCTGCTCGCGCTCATAAATTTCACCAATCAGGATTTGTCGATCCACATCATTGAAGGGAAACTCATAAATGGTCGAAGGCCAGAAAAATGTAAGCCCGCGCCATGCAATCAGGGCAATCAAACCGAGTACTGCAATCAGGGCTAAGCTAACTGTGCCTGCCGTCATCCAGATCCAAGGAGAGCCTGATTTAAACCATGCTTTCATCAACATCTCCCCTACAGCGAACTATACTTTTCACGCAGACGCTGTCGGACAAACTCCGCTAGCGTGTTGAACGCGAAAGTGAAGACGAACAGCACGAAGGCTGCAAGGAACAGGATGCGATAGTGGGTGCTGCCCACTTCGGACTCGGGCATTTCAACCGCAATGTTCGCGGATAGTGTCCGCATCCCTTCAAAAATATTCCAATCCATGATGGGCGTATTCCCCGTAGCCATCAGTACAATCATAGTCTCGCCCACTGCACGCCCTAGCCCCATCATGACCGCCGAGAAAATCCCTGGACTTGCAGTAAGCAGGACGACTTTGGTGAGGGTTTGCCACTCCGTTGCACCTAGCGCAAGAGAACCATTTGACAGGTGCTTTGGTACGCTAAAGACAGCATCCTCAGCTATCGAGAAGATGGTTGGAATGACCGCGAAGCCCATGGCAATTCCCACCACCAAGGCGTTTCGTTGGTCAAAGTTAATGCCCAGCTCATTGGTTAAGAAATAGCGCGTATCCCCATCAAAGAACCAAAGCTCGAGATAAGGACTCATCGCAAACGATGCCCAACCCGCGAAAATAACGACTGGCATCAATAACATCGCAGCGCGCCCATCGGTGACGTGGCGGCGGATATTTTCCGGCAGTAAATGCCACAAAAATGCCGCGACAAGGATTGTGAGCGGCACCACAATAACAAATGCAATAAACCCAGGTAGATGACTCTCCACCAGCGGCGCAAGCCAAAGCCCCGCAAGGAAACCCAGAATAACCGTTGGCAAGGCCTCCATAATTTCAACCGTTGGTTTAACCACTTTGCGCAATGCAGGCGTCATGAAGTACGCCGTATATACCGCTGCTGCAAGGCCGATCGGCACCGCCAAAAGCATCGCGTAAAACGCCGCTTTGATGGTTCCAAAGGAAATAGGCACCAACGAGAACTTAGGCTCGAATTCATCGGAACCTGAAGTACTTTGCCACGTATAGGTGGGCTCCTCGTAATTCTCGTACCAGACTTTGCTCCAGATGGCCGACCAACTTACTTCTGGGTGGTCGTTATGCAAACGAAACACATGAACTTGATCACCATTTTGCGCAACCAAATGGTTTGCGCGAGGCCCGATAGCCGCCTGCTCAATGGCCACATTGCCCGGCTGGCGTTGATATAGCTGCCGATGCGAGGTGGTGTGGAGAATGGCTAACTCACCTTCCTCAGTGACCGCGTAGAAAGTCCGACGGAACTGCTCAGGAATCAACGACCGAATCGGCCGGCCCACGTCGAAAGTACGAATCTCTCGGTATTGCCGCTGCCCATCTCCACTGACTTCAAACCATTGGCTAATTTGCCCGCTGTCATGAGCAATCATGAGTGAACTACTACCCGCCAACAATGCCATTGCACTGACCGCACCCCGGGACTGAGGCAAGCTAATGACTTGCGACTCTTGTACGTCAGCAAGGTTACGCACGTCAAAAATGTGCAAGCGATTGTTCTGCTGAACAAACAGCTGTCGCAGATTAGGCGTAATATGAAGACTTTGAATCCGGCCGCGCAGAGGTACTTCGGTTCGCTGGGTTGAGAACGTAAAGGCGCGGGTCATCATATTCTGACGACCGGTAAAACGCGTGACGATAAGACGCTGATCTTCAGTGACCGCGGCGAATAGTAAGGTGTTTCCGTCCCGTTCAAAGGCTAGCCGTTGAATATCTCGCCCCTGCTCATCAAGTTGCAGCGGAGTTTCACCAAATGGAAAAGTCAGACGAGGGACCACCAAGCGGATATCGTTGGGCCAGCTTACGTCGTATTCTGGGCGAGCAATCCGAACCAAGCCGTCAGCCAGTGCCACCGCATAGTCATTATTGGCCAGACTATTGCGTGCAAACGCCCGCAGCGCTTCGTCTTCGCCCACGAGTGAACGCTCGAGCAAGACAGTGCCGGCCGGTTGTAAGCCATCACCCGCCCGAAGTTGGAAGAACACGATGCGACCATCTGAGGTCACACGGTGTCCAACTTCAGCGCGAGCTTCCATGCCGAGTGCGAGTGTTTCGCCACCACCAGGAACTGCATACGATTCGACGGATTTCACGTCGGCGCCCTTGAAGATGGGCAACACGACATACAACAAATAAAAGAAAATGAGGAGCAACGCGAGCAAGACAAGACCGCCGCCAAGGGTAACCCCAAAGCGCGCGATCCGATCTTTAATGAGGCGCATGCGACCCGCTGAGAATTGCGCGGAAGTCTGAGACGACGCCATAAGTTCCTTACCTTTTTAAGCAGGACAAATTGTTATTATCAGGGCTTAACGCCTTATTCGTTCCACAAACCCAGTGCACGCAGATCTTCTTCTGCGACTGCCGCTGGCACCGGAACGTAACCGTCGTTATTCACGATCTGCTGACCTTGCTTCGAAAGCATTAACTTCACGAATTCAGCGGTGACCGGATCCAGTGGACGATTTGGGTGTTTGTTCACATACACGTACAAGAAGCGAGCGAAGGGGTACTCACCGCTACCAGCGGTCATGGCGTTGACTTCTACATAATCCGTGCCATTGTCCCATGCAATCGGCAGGACACGAACACCTGATGTTTGATAGCCAATTCCCGAGTAACCAATCGCATTCGGGCTGGTCGAGATGGACTGCACGACCGAGGCAGAACCTGGCTGTTCATTGACTGCGTTTTTGAAATCACCGCCACACAGGGCTGATTCTTTGAAATAGCCGTAGGTGCCAGACACCGAGTTCCGTCCGTACAACTGAATATCACGGTTTGTCCAGTTCCCGGTCAGACCCAACTGGCCCCAACGACGGACATCTTCATTTGCACCACACCGACGGGTTGACGAGAAAATCGCATCGACTTGTTGCACGTTTAGACCGGGCAACGGGTTGTCTTTATGCACAAACACCGCAAGTGCATCAATCGCGACACGAATCGCTGTTGGAGGGTAACCGTTGCGCTCTTCAAACGCTTGAATTTCCCGCGGACGCATGGCACGGCTCATCGGAGCCATGGTTGAGGTGCCCTCTGCTAATGCAGGAGGCGCCGTGGAAGAACCAGCCGCTTGAACTTGCAGCGTCACGTTTGGATAGTGGCGTTGGAATTCTTCAGTCCAGTAGGTCATCAGGTTCGCTAAGGTATCTGAACCGACGGATGAAATCGTGCCAGAAATACCGCTTACGCTGCGATACTCGCGCAGGTTCTCATCAATTTCTGCCGATGCGGCACCAGCAAACGCGAAAGACAATGCAAATGCGGCCGAGAAGAACCGCTTGCCCGTCATGGCCCGCGCGATTTCTGGTAAAGATAGTACAGTGATGTTCGTTTTCATATGCGTCCCCAATGGAGGTGTGATTGAACTTCGCTGATATTAAGAAATTAATGTGACAGTATTATGACAATTGTGACAGTTTCGAGAACGTTCGCTGGACTTGGCTCAACTCACTTTTGTAGCGACACTTTCAACCAATAATTCCGGGGGTATCCGGAACCAGAACCGGCTGCCCTGTCCTTTGCGACTATCCACTTGAAGAATCGCCCGGTGATGTTCCAGTGCATGTTTCACGATCGACAGGCCGAGCCCTGTGCCACCGGTGTCCGAACTGCGGTCTTTGTCTACCCGATAAAACCGCTCTGTCAGGCGCGGAAGATGCTCCGGAGCAATGCCAGCTCCCGTATCCGCCACCGAAAATTCGGCCATCGGACCTATCTTGCCCCACCGCACGGTAATCTGCCCTTCCACTGGAGTGTATTTAATTGCATTGGTAATTAAGTTCGAGCAAGCCGCACGTAATTTCTCTTCACTACCAAGCACTGCGACGGAATCGTCAATGTGGGCATCTAAGTACAGCTTCTTGTCTTCAACTAAGGGGCGTAACTCATCTAAAATCTGACGCAGCATGGCGCCCAGATGCACGGGCTTGGTGTAGGTATCTTGGATTTGTGCTTCCATGCGAGAGAGCAACAACAACTGATCCACCATGTTTTGCATACGGCGGGTCTGCTTCGACATATCCACGACCGCCTTGCGCATAACCGCCGGCGCTACCGTCGCTGGCTCTTCAATTAACTCCAAATACCCGCTCATGACAGTCAGCGGTGTTTTCAGCTCGTGGGATACGTTGGCCACAAAGTCCTTGCGCATCCGTTCGAGTTTTCGCAGCTGCGTGACGTCCCGCGCCACAACCAAGAGTTCATGATCTGAGTAAGGCATGAAGCGCAGCTCTAATTCCCGTCCATCACCGAGTGGCGAATTGAGAGTAAACGCTTCTTCAAATTTCCCCGCAGCAAAGTATTTTTGAAATTTGGGCAAACGAATCAGGTTTGTGATGCGAATCCCTTTATCGGTCGGCCATCGCAATCCAAAGTAAACCTGCGCCAACTTATTGGTCCATTCAATATTGCCATTCTTTTGCAAGACCATGCTCGCGTCGGGCATGGCTTCCGCTGCGTGACGGAACCGTTGCAGCAAGATAGCAAGTTGGCGCCGCTTTGCTTGGGTGCGTCGCAAAGTGCCGTAGATTCCGTCATAGATATCACTCCACGCACCGGGCGCACGTGGTGGAAGCATGGTGCGACTTTGCCACAACCATACGTTCAGGCGGTGGAAGAAAACGTAATGCCACAACAAAGCGAGCGCCTGCCCAAGAGCAAGCGCTTGCCAGAAGTACCCCGTGAGACCACCGATCAACGCAAATGGCAGGAGCCATAGAATCAAGCGTTTGATAAGGCGGTAAAGATTAAAATGACGTTCCATTTATCGGGTAGAGAACCGATAACCGACGCCTCGCACCGTTTGGATGAGGCGATCGTGCCCGTGCAGTTCAATTGCTTTTCGCAGGCGGCGAATATGCACGTCGACGGTTCTATCCTCCACATATACGTTAGTGCCCCACACTTGGTCGAGCAGTTGTTCACGACTGTACACGCGCTCTGGGTGCGTCATAAAAAAGTGTAGCAGACGAAACTCAGTAGGGCCCATATCCAGAGGTTCTTCATTCGCAGATACCCGGTGTGAGACGGGATCGAGCTTTAAGCCCTCAATGTTCAAGGGCTCATCTAAGCTCGTGGGAGACACGCGGCGAAACACCGCGCGCATCCGAGCAATCAATTCTTTCGGTGAAAATGGTTTCGTGACGTAATCATCTGCCCCGACTTCCAACCCCTTGACCTTGTCTTCTTCTTCACCCCGAGCTGTCAGCATAATGATCGGGATATGGCGCAAATAATCGGTGGTTTTGATTTTTCGAGCGAGCTGAATCCCACTTCCCCCCGGCAGCATCCAATCCAATAAAATCAGGTCCGGGTAGGGTTCAACAATACGTTCTAGGGCTGCGTCGTAATCCGCGGCCTGCAATGGCTCATATCCGTGTTGCTCCATCACAAATGCAAGCATTTCGCGAATGGGCGCTTCGTCTTCAACAATCAATATTTTGCTGGGCATAAGGGCCGACCTTTTCCGTTATCATTGATTGCATTAGGCGAAGCTTCCATGACACTTTTATGACCGCGGCTCATTGTACTTTTTAATCAAACAATAAGCGCATCCCTTGTGGGGCAAAATTAAAAATTCCACACCAAGCCCAATGAGATCGCATAGGGGTCATTTCCGGGCGCAATCGTCATTTGCTTACCATGCCCACCGGCCGACACATTCACCCGCGCCGTTTCATCGTTATCGGCAAACGCTAACGCGACATACGCGGTTGCAAAGGCGCTTAAGCGTTTATCGATGCCCACTGTCAACAAGGAGCCGTCATTATTTGACAAATCACGCGCATCACGGTGAAACATCTGTCCTTTGAGGATATAGTCGTCGGATAGTCGATACTGACCAGAAACCCCATACACACGAACATCGCCCGTTGTCATTCCGGACGCGTCTTGTAAAAAGCCCCCGAGCTGCCATCCCTCACCGCGATAGACAACAGCACTGCGAAACGCTTTCAAATCATCGAGCTCGTCTCGTGCTTGGACTTCATAACCCGCTTGTACCTGCCAAGCATCCCGACGCCATTGCACCATAGCACTCCATTCGTCATCCCGCGTGGTGGTGCTCGCACCGGTATCTTCGCCGGCCCCGAAGTGAACCACGAAAGACCAGTCGTTCCAGACCGGACTGAGGTACTGAATTCCGTTGCGGAAGCGCCGGTCAAAGTGCATTTCACCGGCCCGCGTGATATTTCGGCCCTCACCCACACGATCACGAAATTGCTCCATCATATTTAAGATGCGTTTTACCGGTGTATCAATAAATCCACCGCGAACCGTTCCCCACTCGCCTTGCACACCCACAAAGGTATCCCGTGCCGACATCGATGCATCACCATCGGTCACTTGAATAAGACGCTCGATCTGTCCGATCAGCTTGAGCTCATCACTCACGCGATGTTCACCTCTCAGGCCAATACGAGATGCATTACTCGAGAGATTCAATCCTCCGGCGTCGCCATCGTGCAGGTAGTCGCCAGACACGTGCAAACGTCCGTAAAAGGAAATCTCATTAGTATTTTGTGCGATGGCCGGAGTGGCGAACGCGAAGGACAGGAATCCTAGGGAGGTGACGACAAGAGCCGAAGGTATGCGCATAGATTCTCTCCTTGGCGCGCAAAGACTGCCGATTTTTTGATAGTTTAGGTGAAAAACGCAACAAGCATGACACTTATATAACAATTATGCGTCACTTTTATTACAGAATTGTGACTATGTGACAAATAAAAGACAGATCGTACCTGTTTTTATAACACCGGCGGAAAGCATTGATTGATGATGTTCAAAATGACTCGCGCCTGTTAAAGTCATCCATAAGAAATACGCCACAAGAAAAGCACGGAATACCAACCGGGTGAATCGACTGACAGCACAAAAAACAACGCGGGCCCCCCGCAGTATCGCACGAACACTGTTAACCAGCGTTCTGACGGTCTATTTTTTGCTGACGCTCGTGATCACCACTGGGCAGATTGCCTTTGAGTATAACAACACCCGAGATGCGCTGCTCGACGATTTACGTAATCAGCACCATACCTTTGCAGCCAGCTTCTCACGGGCCATGTGGGAGTTTAACCACGAACAAACTGATGCCCTTGCCGAAGGTCTAATGAACATCCCGGCCATCAACGGCATCATTTTGAGGGATGATCAGGAGCGTATTCTCATTAACCGCGGCGCCACCATTGCCAGCGATCGTCTGCAAACCATTGAGCACTCAGGGCCGATTCCTGAGGTCGCAGGTATTTTTGGTTATCACTCGCCATTGGTTTTTGAGTTCGCCGGCGGTACTGAGATTGTCGGAGATGTATTCCTGTTCTCAAGCCGTGATGTCACGATCGAGCGCTTGCGTCCCAGCATTATTTTATTAGTGCTCGGCGCGCTGATCAAAAGCTCGCTGCTCATTCTCTTATTCACCCTCGCATTCCGTTACTTTCTGAGAAGCCCCCTTGAGAATCTGATCGAACAACTGCGCAATTTCTCACCGGAGCGTCCCGAGGCATCCCACATTCGACTTGAGCAACCGGAAGTAAATGAATTCTCGCTCCTTGAAGACGCATATAATGATTTGCTCTCCCGGTTGCGCTCGCACCAGAATGATTTGGATGCGGCTCATGCCAACCTGAATGCAGCGAATCGACGCCTTGAAGATCAAAATTTACTGCTCGAGCAAGAAATCGCTGAAAAGACCATTGGTATTTCAAAATTGATGCTCGATCTTGAGCGGCGGCGTCATGATCTTGAAATTCGCCAGCATTCTCTTGAGCAAGAAGTGCATCAACGTCGCCTGACCGAGTCTCGTCTCAAACAAGCAAATCGTGACTTGGAGGAGAGTCTCACATTCTTACAACAAGCACGAAATCAACTCTTAGCCTCAGAGAAACTTGCTTCTTTGGGGAGCTTAGTTACGAATATCGCCCACGACGTGAGCACGCCCCTCGGCGTAGGGGTAACCGCGGCGAGTTATCTGAAAGAAAAGTTCCAGCACCTTCAGTGTGAGATAAGCGAAAATAAGATAACATCCGAAGGACTACTCGAACGTCTTTCAGCCCTCGAGGAGGCTGTCGAACTCATTGACGTGAATCTCCAACGGGCCAATGAATTAATGGATGGATTCAAACAAGTGGCTGCGGATCAAGCATCCGAGGCTGTGCGTGAAGTAAATGTAAAACAATATGTTCAACGAATTATTAAGGCTTTGAAGCCTCAGTTACAGAAACAAGCCTGTGAAGTCACCTTAACCTGCCCCGAGACCATCGTGGCTGAGTTTACCGCGGGCGCATTAGCTCAGATCCTCACCAACATGATGGTCAATAGCCTGATTCATGGGTTTGAGCAAAAACCCAATGGGAAGATCAATATCTCGGTGCGCGTTGATGGTCAGCATTTGCATTTTCATTACTGCGATAACGGAGTCGGTATGTCACAACGTCAGCTCCGGCAATTATTCGATGCGTTCTACACCACCCAACGTAATCAGGGTGGCAGTGGTTTAGGAACGCATATCATCCACTCACTTATTACGCAGTCTTTGCACGGTAAAATTACAGCAAGCAGTAAACCGGGCCAGGGTTTGTGTTACGATTTTTCATTCCCGGTTACCCTGCAACAGCCTGTGTCTGAGATGTCATCACAAAACTGACAGCATGAGAAAACTTCGGTAGAATGCCGCGCCTCGCGCTGAGACACTCTGCCTCTTTTTTGCTGTTTCCGTGACTTAAGGCTTCCGTCAGGGCACCATTTTTTGAAGGAGTTTGTGTTTCATGTGGTTTAAGAACCTTCGTGTCTATCATTTCACCCAGAAATTTAGTTGGGATGAAACGTCCGTCACCTCGTTAGAAGAGCGCCGCTTTTCTCCATGTGCTCGTTCCGAACCTGCAAGCGTGGGTTGGATTTCGCCCCTTGGCCAAGAAGACGGCCCCCTGGTGCACGAATTAAGTGACTTTGTTTTAGTGTGCTTAAAGAAAGAGGAGAAGGTCCTGCCTGCCAGCGCTATCAATGCCGAATTGGATGTTCGCAAAGAAGCGTATCAAAACGAGCATGCGCGTCCAATGCCGCGCAAAGAGCAGCAAAGTCTGAAAGAAGATATTACCCATCAAATGTTACCCCAAGCATTTAGCAAGTACGGGATTACCTGGGCCATCATCGATCTCACTGGGCAGCGCCTACTGGTCGATGCATCTAGCGCATCAAAAGCCGAAGAACTGACTGCGGTATTGCGCAGTTGCTTGGGCTCACTCCCAGTCAAACCTTGGGGTGCTGAACATCCGGGCCATCATTTCTTCACCGAATGGGTCGCGAAACAAACACCACCGCATCCGTTTACCATCGGGTTCGAGGCTGAACTGCGCGGAGAGCGTGATGATGATTCTGTGGTTCGTTTTAAGAATCATGACCTCACCACTGAAGAGGTCGCACTGCATTTACAGCACGGCAAACAGGTCACGCAGCTAGCCTTAGAATGGTCTGAGCGATTGAGCTTCACGCTAGCGGATGATTATGCCGTTAAAAAATTACGCTTTAGCGATATACTAAAAGAGCAGCTCGACGACGTGCATGCAGAGAGCCGAGCCGAACAACTTGACCGCGATTTTGCGCTCATGAGTGCTGAGTTCAGTGAATTATTGAATCAACTTGAGCAGGCGCTTGAAATCCAAGCCACTGTGGAGCCGTAACCGATGACACCTGATTGGGCCGAACTTGATCTTGCCCCTGAGCTGATTCATGTCCTTCTTGAGAAAGGCCTGAATAAGCCTACCCGTATCCAACAAGATGTAATTCCCCTTGCAATGGATGGACGGGATATCATGGCCACATCGCCCACAGGAACCGGCAAAACCCTCGCGTTCCTGCTACCTGCCATTCAACATTTAATGGATTTTCCGCGCCGGGATTCAGGTGGTGCCCGGGTTCTCATTCTCGCGCCCACTCGCGAGCTCGCTGAGCAAATCGGGAAAGAAGCCGAGGCTTTGTGTGATGCGGCGGATCTCCGTTGCCTGACTATTACGGGAGGCATCAACTACGGCTCTCACCTTGAGCACCTCGAAAAGAATCTTGATGTGTTAGTCGCTACCCCCGGACGCTTATTGGATTATTTACGAGCAGACTCGTTTAGCGCGGAGCACGTCGAGATTCTTGTACTCGACGAAGCAGACCGTATGTTGGACATGGGCTTTCGGACGCCGGTTGAACAGATCATGAATGAAGCCGCGTATCTGCGCCAACGCCTGCTCTTTTCTGCCACTGCGGACCATTCCACACTTGCTGCATTTGGTAAGTTAGTCTTGGAAAAGCCCGAGGTGATCAGCGCCCAGTCCCCAAAACGGGAGCGCGGCAAAATCCATCAATGGCTGCACATCAGTGATACGTTGGAGCACAAAAAAGCACTGCTGATGCACCTCGTGCGTTCGTTTTCGGGCCGCATTCTGGTCTTTGTACGCAAACGTGAACGCGCCCATGATGTCGCGGAGTTTTTGCAGCAACAAGGATTTGGTGCCATCGCACTGGAGGGGGGCTTACCACAAGCAGAGCGGCAGGAGCGGTTGAAGTCGTTTAGCTCCATCAAGCAACGGATCATGGTAGCGACCGATGTTGCTGCGCGAGGCTTGGATATTCCCGACGTTGAATTGGTCGTGAACTTTGATCTGCCCCGCAAGGGCGATACCTTTGTCCACCGAATTGGCCGGACCGCGCGCGCGGGTAAACGCGGTACAGCCGTGGCCTTAGTTGAAGCCCATGATGCTGAACATCTCGGGCGAATTGAGCGATATATGGGTGAGCGGATTGAACGTCGCTTCGTGCCCGATCTCCGGCCGCAATATAAATTCCCCGATGCAGAGAAGAAAAAGAAGAAGAAGCTGAAGAAAAAAGCGAAACAAGGAAAAGCTACTTCAGCAAAACCTTCAAAGACAGGAAAACCCAAGCCAGCGACAAAAGTCAAAAAGGAAAGCCCGAAGAAAAAGCCCCAAGACTAGGGGCTTCGATTCACGAAACGGTTTTTAAGAGCGCAATGAGCGGCGTTTCTGTCGTTGTCCGAGGAAACGCCCAAACCCAGCCCGTAAACCATAAAATGCGGCGACACCCGCCATATCCGCGACCACATCCCACACATCTGCACCACGTCCTGGCACGTAATGTTGGATCAATTCGATCGCGATCCCGTAAAACAACAGAAGCGTCCACGCGATCCAAAGCTTTGGACGAAACGCAATATGTAAACTGGCGGCAAGCACAAAGAACAAACCGAAGTGCACGATTTTATCCGCGTGAGGAAAACGAAACGCTTCTGGATTCGAGGGGCTCTGCATCAAAAACAGAACCGAGACGCCAAGCATTACCAGCACAAACAATATACGGGGAACCAACAACACACCTATCCTTATCTGCCGGGCAGTTACCGTGTAAATCTGCAGGCCCGCTTAGCGGTTCCCGCACTCGTAAATCGCGACTTCCTTGAATCCGTGCTCTTGTAGCTGAATTGCTTGCAAACGACTCATGACGCCTTGCTGACAATAAAGCGCATAGCAACCCTGTTTGTCTAGTGTATCCTGTTTGCTTGCTAGACGGAAAAACGGAATATGTAACACTTTGTGTCCATCCAGCGCGAGGGGTGCCTGTTCCACTTCGTCGGCCGTCCGAATATCAATCAAAACGGCCTCCGCAGGTAAAGCATCTCGATAAACTTTTGGACCTGCTACTGATTTTACACGAACTTCACGTATATCAACGGACCGAGCCTGTGCAACCACGTCCTGAATAAGGCTGTCTGGCAAAATAGTCTGCTCTGTTTTTGCAATGACATCTGGCTTTACTTTCACCGATGGTTGCTTGGAAATCACACCACAATACTCAGGAACAGCGGCACTCAGGTGTTCAACGCCAATCGCCCGCGCTTGATCCACAATAGTTTGTTTGTCACTGACGATCAGCGGCCGAACAATCAAAGTCGAAGTCGCTGCGTCAATCAATTGCAAATTGCTCAGGGTTTGGCTGGATACCTGCCCCACCGCTTCCCCGGTCACAATGGCTTGAGCTCTCAGTTGCTTGGCCACCTGTTCCGCTGCCCGCATCATCGCGCGCTTCAAAAACACGCCTAAGGCGCCCTGGTCTGCATGTTCGAGAATTTGCTGGACGACTTGGCTGAAATCTACGCTGACAAAACGGACCGCATGAGTCTTCGAGAATTTTTCCCACAAATAGTACGAAATCTCTTGTACCGCTGCTTCATGGGTATCCGCCCCTAAATTAAAGAAACAGAAATGCGTCCGGGCCCCACGCCGCATCATCTGGAAGCTGGCGACGGCACTGTCGAAGCCTCCGGACATCAAGGACACGACCGTTTCCTGCGTAGGGAGCGGGAATCCACCAAGTGCGTTAAAGCGGGTGACCACCAGCGATATTTGATCTTCAATCACGTGCAAGACCACTTCTACCTCAGGCTTCACCAGTTGTACTTGGGCACCTGGAACCCGCGCTTTGATGCCCCCACCCAAATAACGGGCAAGATCCATCGAGGAAAACTCGTGTTTTCCTTTGCGCTTCACACGCACCGCAAACCGGGTGTTCACCAGTGCATCCTGCTTGTAGGTCAAGACCCACGTCAGGATATCCTCGAATGGCATCAGTGGCGCCTGCAGCACTTGCTCAAAATAAGCGATACCGGGTGTCGACTGAAGTCGCTCGATCGTCGCTTGCGTGACCTCAGGCAGATCATCATGGCTCACTTCGATCCGGTCCCAATGATTCCGCACACGTACCGATGAATGAAGTGGCTTTAATAAAGTCCGCAGATTCCCAGTCAGGACCCGCACATGCCGCTGCCGAACGGACCGACTTTTTATCGTAATTTCTGCATGAAGACGAACAATGAAACGCATAGCAACTCAACCGTAAAAATGAGCGCGAAATTATACAGGAAAATCACTCGGCCAGCGAATTGCAATGGCTGTTATCTGAAAGATGTGCCGTTCCGCGCTGCCTGTGGTATTTTATGGGTTCTAGAAGCATCCCTCGAACGGCCCAAGGAGATCCCATGGCTGAGCAATCAAAAGCGCAGGAAAATCTTGGATTTGAGCAAGCGTTGCAAGAGCTTGAGCAGATCATACAAGCGCTCGAGCAAGGTGATTTACCCCTCGAACAATCGTTGCAGCAGTTTGAACGCGCGGTTCAGTTATCCCGTGTGAGTCAGCAAAAGCTGCAAGATGCCGAGCAACGCGTGCATGTTTTGCTGCAACAACAGCAGGGCGAGTCATTGCAGGACATCACATCAGAAATCAATGAATCGGGAACCGACACGTCCTCATGAGCGCTCTGAACCCTGCGGTTGAAACACTCTCTCTTGAGGCCGCACAAGCTCACTTTCGGGACCGCCATGACTCATTTCTGGCCAACCGTTTCGAGCAGGAGCCCGAGTTCGGCTCCCTTCTTGCGGCAATGCGCTATGCGACTCTCCTCGGCGGCAAGCGCGTGCGACCTTTTTTGGTGTATGCCACCGGGTCCATGCTCGGCAGTTCGGAGCTCACACTCGATGCACCAGCAGCAGCTATCGAATGTGTTCATGCCTATTCGCTCGTGCACGATGATCTCCCGGCCATGGACGATGATGCGTTGCGCAGAGGGCAACCGACCTGTCACATTAAATTTGATGAGGCCACCGCAATCCTCGCTGGGGATGCGCTGCAGAGTCTCGCGTTCTCCCTCATCAGCGAGCCCATACCGGGTGTGGCTCCGGAACGTCAGTTGCGCATGGTTGCAGTACTCGCCGAAGCCGCTGGGTTACGAGGCATGTGCGGCGGCCAAATGTTGGATATTGCAGCCACCGGCACCACTATTTCCGCCACTGAGCTTGAGCATGTCCACCGCTTAAAAACCGGCGCGCTGTTGCGTGCATCGGTTATGTTAGGAGCGCTTACCGCGCCTGGAATTGAAGAAGAAACCTTGGACGCTTTGGATGATTTTGCCCAAGCCATTGGCCTCGCATTTCAGGTCCAAGACGATATTCTTGATGTCACTGGCGACACGCAAACACTCGGAAAACAACAAGGCGCTGATCAAGCACTCAACAAATCAACGTATCCTGCTTTATTAGGTCTTGAGGGTTCGAAGCAAAGGCTCTCGGATTTACACCAAAAAGCGCTACACGCGCTTTCGCGAATCCCGTACAATACTGCCCTCTTAAATGCTTTCACCGACTATTTGGTAACACGAGACCGTTAGAACCATGACCATTGCAAACCAAACAGCATTTCCTTTGCTGCATCTCATTGACTCTCCGGCAGATTTGCGCGGCTTGCCCAAGCAAAAGCTGCAACAGGTGAGCGATGAGCTACGCCAGTATTTGCTGTCCTCGGTCAGTAAAAGCAGTGGTCACTTGGCATCTGGGCTCGGCACAGTTGAGCTTACCGTCGCACTACATTATGTCTACCAAACTCCCTTTGATCACTTGGTCTGGGATGTAGGCCATCAAGCGTATCCCCATAAAATTCTGACCGGTCGCCGGGACAGCATGCACACCATTCGTCAAAAAGAAGGGTTGCATCCATTCCCATGGCGCGAAGAAAGCGAATATGACGTTCTGTCCGTTGGTCACTCAAGCACCTCAATAAGCGCCGCACTAGGCCTTGCCATTGCCGCCCAGCATGAAGAGCAGAATCGCAAAGTTGTTGCTGTCATCGGGGATGGTGCACTGACCGCCGGTATGGCGTTTGAAGCACTCAATCACGCGGGTGATGTCAGTCCCGATATGTTGGTCATTCTTAATGATAACGACATGTCTATTTCCGAGAATGTCGGTGCTTTGAATTCCCACTTTGCGCGGATTTTATCGGGCAAGCTGTATACGTCCCTGCGCGAGGGCGGCAAGCAACTCTTGCGCGGCATGCCAAACATGCGTGAACTCGTTAGCAAAGCAGAAGAGCACGTCAAGGGCATGGTCACCCCAGGCACTATTTTTGAAGAGCTCGGCTTTAATTACATTGGCCCAATCGATGGCCATGATGTAGATAGCTTGGTCGAGACCTTGCAAAACATGCGCGCTATGAAAGGACCACAGTTGTTGCATGTGGTCACGCGCAAAGGTAAAGGGTACGCCCCTGCGGAGAAAGATCCGATTGGTTACCACGGAGTTCCGAAATTCGATCCGAGCGTTGATTCACTGCCCAGTAAACCAGCTACCGTTCCCTCTTATTCGGCTGTTTTTGGCCAGTGGCTTTGTGAGATGGCCGCACAAGATCCGAATGTGATTGGCATCACACCCGCTATGCGTGAAGGATCGGGCATGGTCGAGTTTGCCCAACGGTTCCCAAAACAATATTTTGATGTGGCCATTGCTGAACAACACGCGGTGACATTTGGTGCGGGCCTCGCGATTGCCGGGAAGAAACCCGTGGTCGCTATTTATTCCACGTTCTTACAGCGCGCTTATGACCAGGTCATTCATGATGTAGCCTTACAAAACTTGCCGGTACTCTTCGCAATAGACCGTGCGGGTATTGTGGGCGCTGATGGCCCCACCCACCAAGGAGCATATGACCTCTCGTTCTTGCGTTGCGTACCGAACATGGTCGTGATGACACCGAGTGACGAGAATGAATGCCGTCTGATGCTGTACACCGGCTATCAACACGCAGGACCAAGTGCCGTGCGCTATCCGCGGGGAAATGGTGTTGGCGCTGATTATCAGCCTCTTGCGGCACTTCCACTCGGAAAAAGCGTTGAGAAACGCACGGGCAAAGGTGTCGCTATCTTGAACTTCGGGATACTTTTACCCGAGGCCCTAGAAGTCGCTGACGCTATCAATGCAACTGTCATCGACATGCGGTTCGTGAAGCCGTTGGATGTCGACGCTGTGTTAGCAGCAGCCGAATCCCATGAACTCTTGGTGACGCTGGAGGAAAACTCCATCCTCGGCGGTGCAGGTAGCGCAGTTCTCGAAACATTACAACAGCACCGTAAGCAAACACCAGTGTTGATGTTGGGTCTGCCAGATGAGTTCATCAAGCACGGTACCCAAGACGAAATTCGCGCCGAACTAGGGCTAGATGCAACAGGCATCCTTGCGCAAATTCGAGCGTATCAGAAATAGCAATGGGCCGCATCGCGGCCCTTCTTCATGTACTCGCTCGCACAACCGCAACACAGTGCAGTCGTTAAGCAAAAACGCCGTAAATTAACAGCAAGTGCATAATCACCAGGGTGAAAAGCCCCGCAATCACATCGTCTAACATAATCCCAAGCCCACCATCGACTTTGCGATCGAACCAACGAATCGGCCACGGCTTAACAATATCGAAGAAGCGGAACAGAAGAAACGCGACCAACAGCGACCACGCACTCACCGGCACTGCGATCATAGCAATCATGAAACCAGCAATCTCATCCCAAACGATTGCCGGCGCGTCGTGCTCACCCATTGCTTTTGCGGTAGCGCCACATAGGTAAATCCCCAGAAGGGTAAACAGCACGACCACCCCCACATAGGCTGAGACACCCAGTGGCGCAAAAAGCCACACCAAAACCAAGGCTGGCAATGTACCAAACGTACCGGGTGCCTTGGGCGCCAGTCCGGTGCCAAATCCAAGGGAAACAAAGTGAATCGGGTCTTTTAGCAGTTCTCGCTTATTTTTTATAGGCCGAGTCATGTGGGTATCCTGCGCAACGTGAATTAAAAGTGACTATAACTACTTGCCGTGAATTCTACTTGTTTTTTCTTCGCTTCAAACCGAAGACCCGGTTCTTTCTCAATCACTCCAATGGGGCTGACTGCAACACCTGCATGTTTACTCATGGTCTCAAACACACCGAGGCGACTTTGAGGGACAGTAAAACAAAGCTCGTAATCATCCCCACCGAATAATTGAAGTTTCCAGCGTGCCTCTCCTTGCACAAGCGCATCGAGCGCTGCGGAGGCAGGTAACGCGTCAAGATGAATTCGCGCCCCAACTTTAGAAGCAGACAGGATATGGGTGAGATCGCCGCCGAGGCCATCGGATAAATCAATCGCACTGCTAGCCTGATTGCGAATCAAGGTCCCGAGCATGACGCGTGCGGTTGGGTAAAACAAGCGCTTCTCGAGGGCGTCTCGCTGCGTATCATTCGCATTGAAGGCTGTTGGGTCATGCTGCAATGCAAGCGCCAATGCCGCATCCCCCAGCGTTCCGCTGACAAATATGGTATCCCCCGGTTGCGCTCCTGAACGAGTGAGTGCCCGGTCATTCGGTAGCAGACCTTGAGCTGTGATCGTCAAAGTCATGGGCCCACGCGTGATATCCCCACCGACCAATGCACAGTTAAAGAAATCGAGCGCAGCAAATAAGCCTTCGGTAAACCCTTCAAGCCATGTTTCGTCGTATTCGGGTAAGGTCAACGCAAGGGAAGCCCAAGCAGGTTCGGCGCCCATTGCCGCTAAGTCACTCATATTGACGGTTACCAATTTGTGACCAATTGCGTGAGGACTGAGGTGATGGTCAAAATGCACGCCAGCCACCATGGTATCGGTGGTCACAGCGATATGAGATTGGGGAGGTGGCGCGAGAACCGCCGCATCGTCTCCCGCATGAATGCGGACATCACGACGAACCGGCCCTCGGTGTCTGAAAAACCGCTCAATCAGGGCAAATTCCCGACGGCTGTTATCCATAGATGTTTATTGACGCGCAGCGCGCAGACTGTCTACTGCTTTATCGAGCACGCCATTAACAAAGCGATGAGAATCGTCGGCACCGAACGCTTTGGCAAGTTCAATGGCTTCATTCATAACCACTTTAAATGGCACGTCAAGACGAGACTTTAACTCATAAGCAGCCACGCGTAAGATGGCACGTTCAATTTGGTCTAAGTCTGCGAACGGACGGTCCGTAAATGGGGTCAGCGCTTGATCAAGCGTTGAAGCGCGGGCCGTAACGCCCCGCACCAAATCAAGAAAATAGTCGACATCCACTTTGCTGACATCGTTCTCGGTCAAAAATTCTGCTTCGATATCAGCCACACTGTTCCCGGACAACTGCCAAGAGTAAACAGCCTGAATGGCGAGACGACGAGCCTTACGGCGAGCTGCTGGCTTCACGCAAATACTCCTTATAGCTGCTCGAGAACGTTCATCATTTCGAGCGCACTCAAGGCGGCTTCCGCGCCTTTGTTGCCATGCTTCACGCCTGCACGGTCAATTGCCTGCTCGTCAGTGTCGGTTGTGATCACACCGAAGGCCACCGGAACACCGGTATCCAGGGCAACTTGAGCCAAACCTGAGTTTGCTTGTCCGGCCACGAAATCGAAGTGCGGTGTACCACCACGAATCACTGCACCAATGGCAATAATTGCATCGAATGAGCCTGACTCAGCCGCTTTCTTCGCAGTCACAGGGAGCTCATAAGCGCCCGGTACGCGGATCACGGTGATATCATCGCTTTTGATCTGGCCAATACGCGTCAGGGCATCAATAGCGCCCTCCAAAAGCTTCTCGACAATAAAGCTATTGAAGCGTGAGACAACAATCGCGACTTTTTTGTTTGGTGCTGCAACACCGGCTTCGATGACTTTCATGCAATATCCTCAGCGCTGTTCGGCACCTCACGGCGGCCGATTGTTTGATGCGTAAACGTGTACTCAAATCACGTCATTGGGCCCTGCTTCATGTGTTCGTCTAGCGACCAACCAAACCACCCATGAAACACCGACCTAAAATAGGCGCGAAGAATAGCACATTTTACAGACGAACGGTAAATATAAGCGCGGTTTACTGCAACTCTGGGCGCTTCCCGACCGCTTGGTCTGTAAAGGCTTTAATTTCACTTAAAGTCTGCTCCACGTCTTCTTTTGGCCAAATGGGATCGGCAATATTGATGCGGCGAGTCTTAAAACAAAACGATACCGGAACTAAGGGCACATTGGCCCCAAGAGCGATATGCAAAAAGCCCTTTTTCCATTCCTTCACCTTACTGCGTGTTCCTTCAGGCGCGATCACGAGAACCAATTGTTCCCGTTGTGCAAATTCGTCCACCATCTGACCGACGACCCCGTGCGCACTGTCTCGCTTTACAGGGATGCCACCAAGCCAGGTGAGCAAACCACGGATTGGGAATACAAAAATTGAGTGTTTCCCCAAAAACGACACCCGTAAACCGAGTGCTAGTTTAACGCATAGACCCACAAAGAAGTCCCAGTTGGACGTATGGGGTGCGACAGGAATAATGGCTTTTGGAATATCGGGTAACTCGCCGTGGATTGTCCAGCCGCCAAGTAGTTTCATTCCTACACGGCCTACCCAACGGGAAAAGCGGTTACCCCGAGAGGGTAACCGCATTAATTTATCTGCGCTTTGGGTCACAAACGTCTGAGCCTCGTCCGGATTTCACGTAACTTTTGTTTTACCAGAACTCGGTTATCAGGGCCAATCCGCAACATTTGCTTTTGCACACTCGGCAAGCCTTCTAACTCGGGATCTGCGAAGGTATACATCACTTGCTCGTCGGACAACGCTAACAATCCAGATGGCTCCGGTGTATCAAGGATGACTTGGATTGCGGTCAGCACGCGCTCGCGAAACCGTGTGTTTGGCTCACCAATCTCACGATACGCTTCCTCAAAAAGCGGCTCATAGCGCTGATACAACCGAATCAAAGCGTCGGTATCCATGCTAACAAACCAATTCACAGAGTCATCGTAACGTTGATAACTGCGCTCATCGATGTATAACTGGTTATCGATTTCACGAACCAAGAAACGCGATTCCGGACCTTCAATTACCGCCGCTTCACGAACCACCACACCATTTGCAATGTTATCAGCGAGAACCACTAACTTGCGGACAAGATTTTCGCTTTCAACCGGGCTCGTATTCAGATCTTTTTCTTGCGCTTCACTCAGTAACGCACCGCTAGCGTCATCGAGAGACGGTAACGGACGCTCGGGCTCTGGCTCTGGCTCAGGTTCTGGCGCTGGTTCGGGCTCTGGCTCAGGTTCAGGCTCCGGTTCGGGCTCCGGCTCTGGCATGGGCTCCGGCTCGGGTTGCTCAATCACCACAGGCTGCGGCTCAGGTTCGGGTTCAGGTTCGGCGCCTCGGGTAAACCAAAGCACCAACGCGATGATGAGAACCACAACCACACCACCGACAACCAATGGATTGATACTCTTCTTCTCTTGTTCCGTTTCCGGAAACGATTCCTGTTCTTGAGCCATAGCTACTCCTGATTCGCGCAGCTTATTTTATTTCATCTCGAACGAACACTAGTTCGTTCCCTGTCGATTGCTCGGGCGAGAAGCGATAGCCTCCCTCATTAAAAGACTTCAAGTCTTCTACGGAGTTCGCTCTCTTTGCAATAATATAACGCGCCATCATGCCACGCGCTTTCTTTGCGTAAAAACTAATAATCTTCACCTTGCCATTTTTGGTATCCTTAAAAATCGGTGTCACCACGGGCACGTGAAGATCATCGGGACGGACTGCTTTAAAGTACTCTGTCGATGCAAGATTCACTAAAAACTCAGCGTCCACTTCATGAATGGTTTCATTTAACTTTTCCGTAATTCGCCCACACCAGAAATCGTAGAGATTTTTTCCGCGCGGATTTTTCAACTTTGTCCCCATCTCGAGGCGATAAGGCTGCATTAGATCCAGTGGTCGCAAAACACCATACAGACCAGAGAGGATACGCATATGCTCTTGGCCCCACTCCCAATCTTTCTCACTCAACGAGGCAGCATCAAGGCCTGCATATACATCACCATTGAATGCGAAAACTGCTTGCTTGGCATTCTTTTCATCAAACGGCGGTTGCCAATGGGCAAAGCGAGCTGCATTCAGCCCAGCAAGCTTGTCGCTGATCTTCATCAGTGAAGCAATATCTTGAGGCGACAACTTACGGCAGATCTTTATCAATGCTGCCGAGTCATCGAGCATTGTGGGCTGAGAATATTCTTCAATTGGAGACGGTGTTTCGTAATCCAGATTTTTCGCTGGAGACACAACAAATAACATAAGCTACCTCACCTCTTATTCTCGGTTCTGAAGAAGCGTATCTATCATGCTCTACGCACAATTCTTCATAAACCATGGACGTCGTTCGGAAGCGACTCTGAGCTTTAACTATAGGATTATCTGAACAAAAAGACTACCTGTTCAGGATCAAAAAAGCCCCTCCATACGCGATGTGAGGGGCTCTTGCTGAAAAAGCGAGCAGGTTTATAAGACCGGTTCTTGGTCTTCGCCCTCTTTTTCCACTTCCGGTGGCATCAGATCTTCGCGCGAGATGCCAAGGGCAAGCACAATCGTGCTCCGCGTGAAAATAGATGAGTAAGTACCCACCAACACACCAATCGACATCGCAACCGCAAAACCGAAGATCATCTGACCGCCAAATAGCATCAGAACAACCAACACCATCAGGGTGGTTAATGATGTCACCAAGGTCCGACTTAGGGTTTGGCTCAATGAGATATCGATAACACTGACCGGAGTTTCCTTTCGCATAATACGGAAGTTTTCTCGTATCCGGTCGGCCACCACGATACTGTCATTGAGGGAGTAACCTATGGTTGCTAAGAGCGCCGCGAGAATAGTCAAGTCCACCTGCATCTGGAATAACGAGAAGATCCCGAGAATCAGAATGACGTCCTGCACCAAACCAGCAACCGCTGAGAGAGCGAGACGCCATTCGAACCGGAACGACACGTAAATCAAAATACAGATAACCGCCACGATCAAGGCTAACCCGCCGGCTTCCGCTAATTCCTCACCCACTTGCGGACCAACGAACTCAACCCGACGGATCTGCAGGTTTTCGTCCACGTTGGTTTGCAGGATACGTAATAAGCTATCGCCAATTGACTCTGCATTTGCTTCGCCGCGCGGAGGAACCCGGACCAGCACATCCCGCTGAGTTCCGTAGTTCTGAACAACAGCGTCACCGTAATCATTGGCTTCCAGTACCTCGCGCAATTCACTCAGGTTTGCGGGCTGACTAAAGCCCACTTCGACCAAGGTTCCCCCGGTGAAGTCCAAACCCCAATTCAGCTTGTTGATGGCCAATGTCGCCAGTGATGCAACGATCAAAAGGATACTTAACGCCGTGGTCCATTTGTTAATGGACATAAAGCGCAACGGATTGTTTTCATCGACTTTAGTAATTAAAAACATTCTGCTGCACCTCTTATATCGACAGCTTGGTGAGACGCTTCTGACGTCCCCACGCAAGGTTTACTATCGCCCGTGTGCCCACTATCGCAGTGAACATCGATGTGACGATACCAATCGCCAACGTGACCGCGAAGCCTTTGATCGAGCCGGTTCCGACTGCGAACAAAATCAGCGCAGTAATCAAGGTCGTGATATTAGCATCCGCAATGGTCGAGAAGGCGTTCTCGTAGCCTCGAGAAATCGCTTGCTGCGGACTTCGCCCCGCCAACAATTCTTCTCGAATCCGCTCGAAGATAATAACGTTCGCATCGACTGCCATACCAACGGTCAGGAGGATACCCGCCATCCCTGGCATGGTTAATGTGGCACCTGGAATCATCGACATGACACCGACTATTAACACCAAGTTAGTCAGAAGTGCGATGTTTGCGACCAGACCAAACTTACGATAGTAAATGCCCATGAAAATCAAAACGAGAATAAACCCAGCCATAATCGCGGTCATCCCGGCCCGGACGTTCTCTGCTCCAAGGCTTGGCCCTACGGTACGCTCTTCCACGATCTGAATTGGCGCAATTAGAGCACCCGCACGTAGCAAGAGGGCGAGGTTTTGTGCATCTTGAATCGAACCCACACCGGTAATACGGAAGTTACTGCCAAGAACAGCTTGAATGGTGGCAACACTCACCACTTCTTCAATACGCTCAAACGCAATCCGACCATCTTCTGTTGTTTCGCCCGTTGCTAGGAACTCAATAAACACCGTTGCCATGGGACGGCCCACGTTGCCGCGAGTTGCCTGAGTCATCAGACGGCCACCCGCTGAATCCAAGGTAATATTAACCTGAGGACGGTTGCTCTCATCGTAGCCGACGCTGGCGTTCACGATGTGGTCGCCGGTTAGGATAACCCGGTTCTCCAACAGCTGCTGCCCTCCGCCACGGACGTTGAACAGACGACTTCCGAACGGCACCCGGCCAGCAATTGCATCTTGCAAATCGTTGTCGGTATCAACGAAACGGAATTCGAGCGTTGCAGTTGCACCCAAAATCTCTTTAGCCCGCGCTGTGTCTTGCACACCTGGCAATTCCACGACAATCCGATCTTGGCCCTGACGTTGAATAAGCGGCTCAGCAACACCGAGCTCATCCACTCGATTCCGTAGGATCGTAATGTTCTGGTCGATCGCGTTTGCACGCGTCTCTTGTAAGAACTGATCCGTCATCACAAGTGTGATGGAGTTATTGCTTGAATCCGTGCGCGTCTCGTACCCTTCAAACTGATTCCGCAGTTCACCTAACGCCCGTTGATAATCCTCAGCACTGCGTAGGTTCACAACAATATTATTGCCGTCAGCATTCACCCCGGTATAGCGCACCCGATTCTCACGCAAGCGATCACGGACTGAGTCGAGCATGCTATCGCGCATTTTGCTCAACGCTTCTTCCATATCCACTTCCATCAAAAAGTGGACACCGCCGCGCAAATCGAGACCGAGTTTCAATGGCTCACCCCCAATCGCAGCAAGCCAGCTAGGCGTCGCTGGGGCAAGGTTGAGGGCCACAACAAACTGCTGGCCGAGTTCTGACACTAATAACTCACGTGCAGCCAACTGGTCGTCATCGGATTCAAGACGCACCAGAATTTGGCCACTTTCATAGGTTAAGCCTCGGGTTTGGATACCTGCGCTTTGGAGGGTCCGTTCGACCTGCGCCACAGTATCCATGGTGACTTCCCCTCCACGGGTTGCAGAAATCTGCACCGCATGGTCTTCACCATATAAATTTGGTAGTGCGTAGAGGGCGCCAAACAGCACCACAAATAGCACCAGCAAATTTTTCCATAACGGAAATTTGTTTAACACAAGTCCGTCCTTTCGTTAGCTGCTAGACGAACGCTCTGAATCAGAGCGTTTTGATAGTTCCTTTCGGAAGGATCGCAGCAACCGCTGCTTTTTGTACCGTGACTTCGACGTTGTCGGTCAGGGCAATGACCATGAAGTCGTTGTCGTCGGTGACTTTGCTGATGCGACCCACCAGACCACCTTGAACCAAGACTTCATCGCCTTTCTGTAGGCTTGATACCAGTGTCTTATGCTCTTTTACGCGCTTCGCTTGCGGACGATAAATCAAAAAGTAAAAAATCAGACCGAACAGCACCAACATAATAATCAGAGATGCTGTGCCACCTTCTTGGCCCCCTTGCTGGGCATACGCATTTGCAATCAAAAATTCCATAACGCTTCCTCTTTCAATTCTTCAGCCCGCAGGCTTGGATAGTTCTACATTTCGGATAAATAAACGCCGTATTGTAACCGAACCGCTGCCGAAGCGAAACGCTTGTGCGTTTCAGGTATCGCAGTTCTTTGCACGCATACCGCAGAATATTGGATATGCGGCAACACACCTTGAATTACAAGTGCAGAATGACTTCTTTTTTCCACTCTGCGATGCCACACTAAGTTTATCGATTCGTTACTCATGGACCGACCAATGACTCAATGGTTCTATATTGCTGATCTCGCAGGTGTTGCTGTGTTTGCGATTGCAGGGACGTTACTAGCATTTCGCAAACAAATGGACGGCTTCGGTGTTGTGGTTCTCGCTTCGGTGACCGCCATCGGAGGCGGCACCACGCGGGATCTGATCCTCGACGTACCGGTCTTCTGGTTGCATGACCCTACCTACTTTCTTGTCATCTTGATTGCCGCATTCGCCACCATTGTATGGCTTCGCTTCAAAGCATATATCCCATTGAACCGTCTCCTCATTGCGGATGCGTTAGGGATTGCCTTTTTCACCGTTTTGGGTGCAGAAAAAGCATTAAATGCGGGAATGAGTCCTGTCATTGCAGTGATCATGGGTACCATGACCGCAGTGTTTGGTGGAATGCTGCGGGATGTCTTGGCACGTGACATCCCGTTGGTCTTGAAAAGTGAGCTGTACGCGACCACTTGTATTGCAGGTGCTGTGGTGTTCGTTTTGCTACAACCGTTTTCACCCACGTTAGCACTGACACTCGCCATGTTAACGACGCTTTCATTGCGCCTCGGGGCGATCCGCTACCACTGGTCTTTGACCGTTTTCAAAGAACATAAGTAGCGGAGTTTAAAGTACGCTAGCCTCCAATCCGGCGACGTAAGCTATCACGCAAGCGGTCTTCAAGCTGCTCACCAAGGCTCAAGTCATCCGCTTCAATGCTCAACAAATCAGCCAACAGGGCGTTCTGATCACGTGCTTGATCACGCAAGCCAGTGAATTGCTGCAAGCGAGGTTCCCAAGTGCTTGTGATGCTCTGAACCCGCGCATCAAGGTCAGAACGGATGGACGCCAAATGAGTATCGGCCTCTTGACGCAATGCGGTGGTAAGTAACTGTTGCAACTGATTATCGAGATCAGAGCGCAGGCGAATGCCCGGTTGCGAAAACGGGCCATCTAAACTGACGTTCATATCAAACGCGTTCACTTGAGATATCACATCGCTCAAAATTTGCGCCCAACGTGCCTCGCCGTCTAAGCGCATATCCACTTCAGACATACGAATGAGACCACGCCCATCAATTCGGCCTTCTTGAATCCCAACGCGCCCTTCAGAGTTCATCGCGGCCGATAGTAAGCGTGCACTTACGCCCTGTTGGTCAAGCAGACCCTGCTCTGGGAGATTCACGCCGCGTACACGCCAGTCTTGTCGGCCTGAGAATCCGCGAAGCTCTGATAGTCGGAACTCTCCGTCGAAATAAAGCTCACTCCACCAATCGCTCGCAGTGGAATTCAAAATGAAAGTCGTTGGATTCCCACCTATGCGGTCATGCTGCCATGTGATGTTTTGCCAATCCGATGTAACGGTGGTATCCAAAAAGTGAATGCTGATTCCGGCTTGTTCAATCAGGAATGTAGGGCGTTGTTCACGATCGAAATCAATAAACCGACCCACCCACCGGCTCGGCCGCGTTTCTTGCTCTTCGGCTCGGGCTAGCATCGGGCCAATCACATCGAAGGCCATAAATGCGTAACGGCTCCACTGCTCGACGCGCGGCCCGAATAAAATTCCACTTAACTCAGAGATACTCTCTTGATCAAATGACAACAACTGCCGGATCCGCGCTAAATCTTGCGCTGGAGCCTCGCGCAGCGCTTCGAGATCCGTGCGTAATACACGAACAGCCTCTTCACTCACATCGACGAACTGACGAACTAACTCACGGTCCGCTCGTACATCGGTTTTTAACGCTTCCAAACGTTGACGCAACTCAAGTAACTCTTGTGGCGTGCGTGGTCGTGCTTCAGTAATTTCTTGCATACGTGTCCGGTACGCTTCAATCCGCTCGCGAGGCGGAAGCTGCTCGCGCGCCTGCTCGACTTGCGTGCGCTGCGCTGTGAAATCTGCCTCAATGCGTTCCACCAGTGCAGGTGTTCGAATGTCACTGCGCGCCAGCACTTGATCGACCGAGGGAATATCGATCTCAAGATCGGCTAGCATTTGACGCCAATCCATGGGTTCACGCTCGCTTTGATAGTCCGCACGAACACGACCTGGACGGGCTCGTTCCACACCCATAGCGACATCACGTACGTTTAGCTCAGTGATATGAATTCGACCAATCACCGCATCCCAAAAACGAATCTGTGCTTGCGCGCGGGATGCTTGGAACCGATTCAGCTCCGGCTGATCTGGATCAGTCACCTGAATCTCGGAAAGCTCAATGCCAAACGGATTCCAATGCACCTGCGCCCGGGCAATGTTTACTTCCGCGCCATTGGCTCGCGTCAGGCCATACTCGAGTCCACCTTTCAAAAGTGGTCCTGCAAACACACGAATTAACACCGCTAGACCAATGACAACGACAAAAAAGAGAATCAGGCCAGGCCAACGAATCACATTTTTCATAGTTAGCTCCCCCGTAAGCCACTGATTCTCTGGTAGGTCGAAAAGAATTTCGTGCTTTTCACGATTTGCACAATCTTCAATTGATTAAACCGTGCCATCACCCGATGACGATACAGAACAATCAGACGGTGACTTGCAAACAGCCAAATAGGTGCGAACAGCACACAAAACACAAAGCTACCGAGCGTAATGGTGTGGTTGTATTGGAATAAACGTGCCAAGGGGTTTTCATATAGCGCGACCCATAACCCTTCTAGCGCACCGGTGGTCAGAAGACTTTCACCTAAGTAATCGAAAATCGGATCCAAAAGATAGGCGAGTCCGGAGAAGAACACGAACGCGAGTAGGAACGCAGAAAAATTAATGCGAAAGGCTAACGCAAAAAACAGAATAAATAGGTTGTGAAGGCTCCAAAGCGGCGTAAGCCCCATAAACATGCCGAGCACAAAGGCCCATGCAATTGCCCATGGGCTTGTCTCGGCATTCAGCGCTTTGAGTAATCGCGCGAGCATCGTCAACATGCGCTTCTCCTTATATGATCAGATGCTTTATCAGAGCTTAAAGCTTAGCACCGAGTTCCTTGGCACGCGCTGCGGTTTGCTCACTTTTTTCAGAACTTCCAGCATGAAAGCCTTGTAGGTGCTGTTCAAGCAATGAGATGAGTGCCGAGATATGTTCCTCATCCGAATTGAGGCACGGAATATACTCATAACGCTCACCGCCAGCTTCCATAAAGTATTCGCAGTTTTCCTCACCAATCTCCTCAATCGTCTCGAGGCAGTCTGACGAGAAACCTGGACACACCACCTGCAAGGACTTCACGCCTTGGCCAGGTAGAGCTTTAAGCGTCTCATCTGTATATGGTTTGAGCCACTCCTCACGTCCAAAACGCGATTGGAATGTGGTCATATATGCATCCTTCTCAAGACCGAGCGCTTCAGCCACCAGGCGCGTGGTTTTGTAGCAGTGACAATGATAGGGGTCACCATTGAGCAAATAGCGTTTAGGAATTCCGTGATAAGAAAAAATAAGTTTGTCCGCCCGCCCATGCGTTTCCCAGTGCGCCTTTATCTTATTCGCCACAGCTTGAATATATTCAGGTTGATCGTGGTAGCAGGAAATAAAGCGAAAATCAGGCAACCAACGGCGACGAGTAAAGTCGTGCGCGATCGCATCAAAGGTGGAGCCAGAGGTCGATGCGGAGTACTGCGGATACAACGGTAACACCACTAATTTGGTGACGCCCTGTTGCATTAGCTTTTCCAAAGCGCTCGAAATGGAAGGATTTCCGTAACGCATCCCAAACTCGACAACAATATCCTCACCCCAGGTCTTCTTTAATTGGCTGCGAACCGCATCAGTCTGCTGCTGCGTGTGAAGCAAAAGAGGTGAACCTTCATCGGTCCAAACCGTTTTGTACGCTTCTGCTGAGCGACGGGGACGGATACGCAAGATAACCCCATGCAAGATGACTTTCCACAGCAGTTTCGGCACCTCCACAACGCGCGGATCGGAGAGGAATTCCGCTAAATAAGTACGCAGCGCTTTGGGTGTCGGCGCATCAGGTGTGCCTAAGTTTGTCAATAAGACACCAACTTTTGGAACCTGTGCGTGTGTAAACGATGGAGACCCTTGAAATTTCATACTATATTTTCCTTTGCTAGCGCTTGATTATTACACGCATTTCAGCGATAAAGCCGACGCGACCGGCGCGGTAATCCGGACCACAAAAATCACAAGGTTACTTATGCACAATGCACCCCTGATCATTCTCGACGACTTGAGCGATTGGCAGCCCTATCACCCAAGCCAAGCCATTATCAGCGCTGCTGATTATATCCAAAATATCAGTAAACACCGTGGCCCAATTATCAACTTGTGTGGTGATTTATCCTATTTGTCGACCGGCTACTACGTGTCTTTGCTGGCAGAAGCCCGTGGTCAGCGCGCATTGCCGTCTGTCTCGGCCATCAACGATCTCGCGAATCTATCGCATTATCAACTATTTCTAAATGATCAGACAAAACTACTGAATCGTTTCGTGGCCCAGCATCAGCCAGAAAGTCCCAAACACATTCGGTTGCTGATCTGCTTTGGCAAAACAAGCTTTCCAGAACTGGAAGACCTTGCGCGTCAATTATTTGAAGCCTACCCGTGCCCTATTCTCGAAGTGGAGTTTTCACTTGAAGGTCGGTGGCATCTGAATGCTATACGTAATCGGGCTCTTTCAGATCTCAATGATAACGAGCAAACTTTGTTTGGTGAGTCTTTGGAGTACTTTAGCAAGCGAGTCTGGCGCAAAGCACGCAGTCGCAAAGAGTACCGGTATGATCTCGCCATTTTGCATGATCCCGAGGAGCGTATTCCAACCAGCGACAAGAAAGCCCTACAGAAATTTATCCGGGCCGCCCGCGAGAATGACATTGATGCAGAGCTAATCACAAAAGCAGACTTCAACCGCCTGCTAGAGTTTGATGCATTGTTCATTCGTGAAACTACGCGCATTAACCACTACACCTACCATTTTGCGAAAAAAGCAGAAGCCAACGGCCTTGTCGTTATTGATCATCCTGACTCTATTTTGCGCTGTGCCAACAAAGTATTTCTCAACGAGATGCTCGAGAAGAACAAAATCCCTCAGCCCCGCACCGAGCTTTTGGTCATGGGCGATCGAATTGACTTCACGGCAATCGGCGAGCGTTTTGGCTACCCAGTTGTCCTAAAGATTCCTGATGGTTCTTTCTCAATTGGGGTCGAGAAAGCAAAGAACGAAGAAGAATTTCGGAAAGTGGCCAAAGAACTATTCAAGATGTCGACGATCTTGTTGGTACAGGAATTCCTGCCCACAGACTTCGATTGGCGGATTGGTGTGCTAAACAATCGGGCGATCTACGCTTGTAAATACTTCATGGCCCGAAATCACTGGCAAATATACAACCACAGTAGCGAGACCACCCGCGGGAAGAGTGGTTCGTTTGAATGTCTTGGTGTTCATCAAGTTCCCAAAGAAGTCATTAAGGTTGCATTGCAAGCCACTCGACTTGTTGGCGATGGCCTATACGGAGTCGATATTAAAGATACGGCGAAGGGGCCTGTCATCATTGAAATCAACGACAACCCTTCCATTGATAGCGCCGTAGAAGACCTTTACCTTGGTGATGAGCTGTATCGAATCATCATGGCGGACTTTGTGCGACGGATGGACGATTAATGGCTCTACTCGTGCGGCGCGCACAGCGTGAGGATGCCCGAACGCTTGCTGCGCTTGAAGCGCGTTGCTTCACTTATGACCGAATTGGCCTGACATCCTTTCAGCGATTTGTGCGCAGGGAAAGCTCTCGCGTATGGGTCGCAGTGCTCGACGGGGTCATCGTAGGCTACTGCATCATCCTGACTCGTAAAAACAGTCAAAGCTGGCGCTTATATTCCCTTGCTACCGCGCCGGAGGCTCGTGGCAAGGGGGTGGCTCGTGCCCTAATGGAAGCCATTGAAACACAAGCAGTCATTGAGCATGCGCAAAGAGTTCGGCTCGAAGTGAAAGTGGATAACCAAGCCGCCATAGACCTGTATCGAAAATTAGATTTTGAGGTCATCGACCTCTTGCCTGCTTACTACGATGATGGGACCGATGGTTACCGCCTGCAACGAACCCTCGCATGATGTCAAAGCGGACGTATTATCTCCCACTCGCAGGAGATTCTAATTCAATCTGTCCCAATTTAGGGGAAGTGGACACATTGACCGCTTGAATCTACAATAGCCTTAAGATGCGATGACGCTGATCCGTACCACTAAAAGTGGACACTTTGCTAAGCACTATTTTTTAATTCAAAGTTCTCTGGGCTGAGATAGCCAATAGCACTATGCCTTCTTGTCTTGTTGTAATCAACTTCGATGTACTCAAAG
>NZ_PIPM01000014.1 GCF_003987175.1 Aliidiomarina sanyensis
AAGTGGCTTGTGAAAGCTTCGATATACATGATTCAACTCCCGAAAAAGGGAGTATATGATCACAGGTAACTCAGATCGTCAAACTGATCGTTTCGTTGCTTAAAAAACGTTCACGATCTTGCCCTGGCTCTGCAGCGATTTCTTCTTATATCCGTTGGCGTGCCCTTGGCGTTCTTCTGAGCGTTCCCAGGGGCCGGCTCCGAGGTGTCGCTCTCGCTCTAACCGCATCGCTTCATTGAGTAAAATACTGATCGCTTCGGCTGTTCCGTCCAAGCCTTGTTCAATCAATAATTCCAAAACATCGCCAATCGATCTATCCTGTATATCGCAGGTCATTGTGGTTCCTCTTTCAATTTACTTTGGTCGGTAAATCAAAAGGATAAACTTTGACCTGCACCTTTTCCAGCTCAGGCGAAATTACAGAAAGAATGATGCACTAACAAGCATTAATCGAGGGTAGCTCAATTGTTTACTACCCAAACACATAACAAACCGCGGCATTCGGGGCCTGCGGCTCCTGCGACGCTCACTTCGTTCGTGCCGCTGTGCTCGAGCGCTAACCCGCAGGGTAATCAGCCTGCCCATGTGCAGTGATTAAAATAAGGTCTTAAATATGAAGCGTTTTATCGCTGCAGTCTTAGCCGTTTTTATGAGTGGGTGCGCGAGTATCCCATTAGGGACAATGCTCGAATTTCGTTCGTTTGGTAAAGAGGAACTTCTCGCTATTCAACCGGAGGTGGTGCGAGTCAGATTGGAATTGGAAGAACCCGTGCGAGCTGATATTGAAGGCTCCGAGTTAACTATGAGGTTGAACTATGACCAAGGTTCCAGAACCTTTCACTTTCCTTTGGTGGTGCTCAATGAAACTTCAATTGCACCCACAAGAGGGCTGTTTTCAAAGTCTGCGGGAAAAACTCAGTACAAGCTGAAACTCTCCGATGAGGGAATTGAGAACTTTATCGCCACCCAGACATCAATTGCGGAAGATAACCCGACGAGCTTCAATTTTTCGTTTAGCAGCGAATTCGAGGAACCACCGAGTGAAGTCAGCGAAGTAACTTTATCGGTATTTCTTAAGCTGATGGAAGAACAGGGCTTCGTTACGCTTATTAATAACGCACGGATAGCAGTCCGAGAGGGCTGAATAACCAGGAACGAACAGCCTCTAAGGCGTTCCCAACAAATCACTAATCAAATCGGGTGGCGTGAGCGGTAAGTGGTCGGCAATAAAGGAGCCGGCGCCTGGTGAGAGGTAAGGGTTTTCTCGCACACCATTGGCGTACAAATAGGGCACGAACTGTTCATCTTGCATGCGTGGAAGCACTTGGCGCCAGAATTCAGGGGCGAGGGCATTCATGGCGCTGCTCTCAGCGTTGATCAGAATTACCAAGCCCACATCGAACTCTGGTGAGTAGGCAATCTCCGCTCGGAAGCCCTGTACCCAACCGCCGTGATAAACGATGTCATGGCCCATAAAGTCATAGATCCGCCAGCCTAAGCCATAATGGGCATTTCGGAGGTACGGGCGCCAGCTGGCCCGGCGCAAATCCCGGACGGTACGCACGCGACGCTCACGCACTTTGCTCACCACATCCACTGGCATCACCGAGGGTGCATAACCCATTTGCGCAATCAGCCATTGGGATAAATCCAGTGCACTGGCATTCACGCCGGCTGCGGCCGAATAGCGATAGTAGTGAGGGGTCACTTCGCGGGTAAACCAGCCATTGCGTCCCCGAATATGGGGGTGCGCCTTATTCTCGGCGACGTGGTAGGCCTCATAACCAAGTGAAGCGGAGCGCATGCCAAGGGGCTGGAAGATCAGCGTTTGTAGCCAATCATCGTAAGTTTGCCCGGTGCTCTCGTGAATCACATCCTCAATCAAGCTGAACAATACATTCTGATAGCCATAACATTGACCCGGTGTACACATCGGGTTAATTCGATTGAAGTGCGGCAGGATCTGCTGGCGCTCGTAATTGGCTTCAATTAGGTTGTCGTACGCGTTTGGAATGACCCCAGTGCTTTGTGCCAGTAGATGCTCAACTTGCAGCTGTAATGCATAATCGGGGTTTTTGAAATCAAGGTTTGGAACAAAGTGTTTCACTGAGTCGTGCATTGAGAAGTAACCCTGCTGCTCAAGTATCGATGCAAGGTTGCCAGCAAAGGTCTTCGAGACAGAGGCTATACGGAATACGGTATCAGGAGTGATAGGCTCTGCTTGATTGCGGGCACGTACTCCAAAGGTATTGATTTCGACCACACGGTCGCGGTGAACCACTGCATATACGCCACCGGGAACATCATCCGAGGCGAGTTGTGCTTGAAAGAAGTCGTCAAAACCTGGCGCCAGTGAGAATGGTTTGAGTTGCACCGGTGCATGCTCGGCTGTGCTCGCCAAATAGGTACTGCGCAAATCGCCTGTGGTGAGGAGCGGTTTAGCCGGTTGTGCGGTGGAGGGGGCAACGCTCAGCAGTCCCACGCTAAACACCCCAAGTAGCACTGCGCTCGCCACGCTTAAACGCGTAACGAGCCTCGTGCTACGGGAGTGCCGATGGGGTACTCGCTGTTTCAAAGCTTGCCACATGGACGTATCAACTTAACCTAATCGTGTATCAATGGGTTGGGATCTTTTCTTGCAGAACCCGGTCAATCAACAAGGTGAAACTGAGCGCAGTTTCCGCTGTCACGCGATAAAAATCAACATCCACTTTATCCGCTGTATCACGCGGTGTGTGGTAGTGTGGGTGATCCGCTACGCCAAAATAAATAAATGGGATGCCAACTTTATGAAAAGCGCCGTGATCTGAACTCATGGTCCAATCTTGGGTATGCCCGGCAACCCAACGTGGCCGGTCGTGAGCCATCACAATGCGCGCTTCGCTCTCGCGTTGCACACTGCGGACCAATGGAACCAACCATGGGTGGTGGTAGGTACCAACCGCGAACAGCAGTTGGTCGGTGTCGCGGCTGAGCATGTCGACGTTGACGTTAAACGCAATGTCCGCTGGCTCAAAATGTCCGGTATTGAAAAGCGCGTGAGCACCTAAAAGACCGTGCTCCTCGCTATCGACGGCCGCGAAGATCATGGTGTGATGCGGTTGGTTCTCCATAAAGAAGCGTGCGTATTCAAGCAAGGCCGCGGTGCCGGATGCGTTGTCATCAGCGCCGTGGTAGATCTCACCATCGCGCACACCGAGATGGTCGTAGTGAGCGGTCAGAACAATGGCCCGTAAATTGGGATCACGTCCAGGGATCATGCCAATCACATTTGCGGCATCTTCCACACCTTCATGGGTAAAGGGGTGTAAGAAACCGTCGGTGCCAGCAGGCAATAAGCCAAGCTCGGCAAAACGCGCTTCAATAAATGCGCGGGCGGCAAGTCCACCCTCCGAACCGGGGAAACGTCCTTGCCGGTCTGGGTGTGCCAGCCAGGTGAGATCATCCATCATGCGATCAATATCTAATCGCACAGGGGTCGAGTCTGCTCCCCGGGCAGGCGTAATAGCTTCAATGCGTGCAGCTTCACGTTCAGTCAGTATATTCAGATAAACAATGCGTCCCGGCCAAGCCACGACAACCACGATAACGATCAGGACCCACAGGGGCCATAATCGGCGAATCCAAGACGATGTGCTCATGCTGACTGATTTCCTGTAAAACTCGAATAAAGGCGTATCTTACCCTAGCAATGGGCAGCTGCAAACTGCCCTGAAATCCCGTACCATAGGTTTTTCGTTTGGTGTTTTTGGAGAATGCATGAGCACGCGCGCCCGCAATGCCCGGACTGAGAAGCAACCTGGCTTTCTATCGAACCTTCTTTTTAATATTTTGCTGCCGGTCATTATCTTGATGCAACTGAGCAGTGAGGACCGTCTCGGCCCTGTTTACGCCCTGATTATTGGTCTGGCATTTCCTGTGGGTTATGGTCTGTGGGACTTGTGGCAACGCCGTAAAATCAACGGATTCTCGGTGTTGGGAATAGTCAGTGTACTGCTGACCGGTGGGATTGGCTTACTGCAATTGGATCCGAAATACATTGCCATTAAGGAAGCCGCGGTTCCGGCGGTGTTTGGTTTGGTGGTGTGGGCGAGTCGGTACACACGCTTTCCTGTGGTTGAAAAGATTCTACTCAATCGGCAGGTGTTGGATGTCGATGCATTGTACGCGCGGGTTGCAGAACGCGGCAAATCCCTCGAGTTTCGCAAGACCCTCAACTATGCAGGGAATGGGGTCGCGGGCGCATTCTTTTTATCGGCGGTTCTGAATTACTTCTTGGCTCGAGCGATCGTGGTCAGTCCGGCGGGCACCGAGGCATTCAATAATGAAATTGGCCGGATGACCGCCCTTAGTTTCCCAGTGATTGTGTTGCCGACGATGGTGGTGATGTTTGGCGCGATCTTCTATCTTTTCTATAAAATTAAACAAGTCACGGGCGAGTCAATCGAGGCGTTCACACTGGATAAGGACGCACCTTCAGAAAATCCATCTGAGCATAAGGAAAGCTAAGCACAATGGTCACTATCGACAGCAACGACTCGTTCAGTGTTCGAATCGTTCGTGAGCTTGGGGATTACCCTGAGCATAAGCTCGATGTGTGCCTCTTTGTGCCTGGTGAGCTTGGGCTCACGGCCGATATCGTGACGGAACGGGCGTTCTATCACCAAGTATTCCATGTTAGCCGAACGTATCACTCACAAATTCAGCTTGAGCCGCTGGTTCGCAGTCGTTTGATTCAGCGCATTGCTCGTCAGCAAGAACGCCAAAGCCCTGAGTATCGTTTGAGTTTGAGTTTGTATGCCTATCAATATGTCACCGCAATGGAGCAAGAGGTCGCACGCTTCTTACGCGAACGGCCCGAATCATTGCGGGAGCCTCTTGCGGAACTGCTGGAACTGAGCGCAACCATATTGCGGCGTCTGCGTCGCACTGCGCCCAAAGATGACGGTTTGCGCCGTTACTATACCAATATTGATAACTACTTGAGCTGGTTCTCGGAGCAACAGTTTTTGCGCTTGGGCGCGGAGATGGAGTTTGCGGATGATGAACAAGATATGCGGGAGCTTCTGCTGCGTATTGCTCGGCGTGAGCGCAAGTATCGGCAGGAGCAAAAATACAATTCCGACAGCGTTGAGCAAGATAGTACCCGGATGTCGAATAAAATGCGGCTTCTGCGTCGTCTGATTGAGTATCCGGTGACGCTGCGCCGCCTTGGGCAAGAGCTCGGGAAAGTCGAAGAGCGGATGGTGAAAGCTGGGGTTGCGGCGGTCCTGATGACCGCGGTCTCTTTAATGATTTTAAGTGCCCGGGACGTCCTGTTTGATGTGACCGCCGTGTTCATTTTATTGGTGGCGGTGCTGTATGGCGCGCGGGAAGTGTTTCGGGACGAGGTCCGTCAGAAGCTGTGGCTTTGGTTGCGCCGTGGGCGACCGAAATGGCGGCACCAGTTTGTGGACCCAAATACCGAACAAATGGTGGGAAAATCCCAGGAGTGGATTGATTATAAGCGCCTGAATGATTTGCCGGAGCCCATTCAAAAAGCCCGCCGCGCCGGTGCCCCGCAGCGGGGAGAGACAGTCCTGCATTTTAGCAGTTGGTCCAAGATGCTGACGTCGCGCTTTCTCAGTGGGTATGCCACCACCCGCGAGACTATCGTGTTGGATCTCGAAGTGCTGGCGCCACTGTTGGAGCAAACCAGCTACCCGATTTATCGACAAGATGGCAGCGAGGTAGTGAAAGAGCTCGTTGAGAAGCGCTCGGTGCTCAACATTGTGATTCGTGAGCGGTGGAGTGACCGAGATGATATTCAGCGCTATAAAGTGGTGTTGAATCGAAATGGCATTGTTGAAACGGAAATGTCGCAATAATCCGATAGATTGATAAACCTGAACAACAAGGAATGAATCGGCTTGAGCACTGAGAATCGAACCCCGCACACGGCTGACGCCCCGCCACCGCGAGGACGCACTGAGAATGCGCCAAAACGTGAAATCTTTGGTTGGGCGATGTATGACATCGCCAATCAAGCCTACACCACCATTGTTATTTCCTTTGTCTATTCCGCGTTTTTTGTCGCTTATATTGTGCCGGAAGATAGTGCCTGGCGTGATGCTTATTGGTCTATCGCAATTATTGGTTCGACCCTCATGGCGATGGTGCTCTCACCAATCGTTGGGCAATGGATTGACCAAGGGAAATCGAAAAAGGTCTTGCTCGGCTGGTCGACTGCCATCTGTGCTTCCTTCACTTGTTTGCTCTACTTTGTCGGGCCGGGCGATATTTGGTGGGGTATTGCGATTATTTTGATTACCAACACTGCATGGATGCTCGGTGAAGCGATCATGTCGGCGTTTCTGCCAGAACTTGCGACCCGCAAGAGTATGGGCTTTGTCTCGGGCCTTGGGTGGGGGCTTGGGTACATCGGCGGCTTTATTAGCATGGTAATGGTGTCGGTGGTGATTATTTCCGCGGATCCTGGTACCGATACCGAACGCTATATTGCGCAGCATCAGTGGGCGATGATCGCGATTTCTATTTATTTTGTGCTGGTGGCGATTCCTACATTTTTGCTGGTGAAGCATCGGCCTCGGATTGCCCCGAAGCAGGTGCGACGCCCGTGGTATGAAAGCCTCAATTTCGTGCGTCAGCGCCTCGATCAGCCCATGTTGTTCAAGTTTTTCTGGGCGTTTTTGTTTTACATGGCTGGGGTGCAGGCGGTGATCAAGTTCATCGGGATCTACACCACCGGTGAACTTGGGCTGACGCAACAAGATTTAGTGGCGGTCTTTTTAGCAACCCAATTCAGTGCGCTGTTTGGTGCCATTGCCTTCGGGGTTGTGGAGCGCTTTATTGGTGCCCGGAAAGTCTTGTTTTCGGTGATTGGCATCTGGTTATTGGCGATTGGCGGCATGTACGGAATTCATGATCTTGCCGCTTGGCTCGGATGGTCGTTGCGGGATGTGTTTTTAATTATCGCGCTCTTAGCGGGGACTGGCATTGGTTCTATTCAAGCCTCGAGTCGCAGCTTGGTTGGCTTGTTAGCAAGTCCTGAACGCGACGGCAGTGCTTTTGGGTTATGGGGAGTGTTCAATCGCATGGCCATGTTGCTCGCGGCGATGTTTGGGGTGGTCGCCGATTTATTCTCACGCCAGGACGCACTCTTGTTGGTAATCGGGTTCTTTGTGATAGGCGGTATCTTGCTCGCGCGAGTAAAGGATCTCTCAAAAGCGAGCCGTGACTAACACAAAAGGAGGGTAATTGCGGAGGTTTTCGGCAAGGAAGGAAGATCGCCACTAATCTCATACGAACTGACACAAGGAGAGTGATTATGGCTGTTCGTATGTTGGATGTTCTCGATGTGCCCATTGCGGAGTATGCGCGTTCATCCTGCCCCTCAGAGGGCGCCCCAGCGGCGCTTTCGGATCAATTGCGTGAAGCGCTGCCCCATGCGCTCGAGCGTCAAGAATTTGAACTGCATTATCAACCGATATTCGCCCTTGAGCCCTTTCAATTAATTGGTATGGAAGCGCTGCTCCGATGGCGCCATGACTATCAGGAGCCAGTCCGGCCTGAGCAATTTATTGCGGCAGCGGAAGACTCCGGTGACATCCACGCCATCACCACTTGGGTGTTTACGACGGCATGTCGTGACTTTGCACGCATCCAGCGCAGGACTGGGCAGGCCCTGCAACTCTCCTTTAATCTCAGTGCCTATTGTGTCAACCATCCATGCTTTATTCCGTGGTTTTGCGAGTTGCTGGATGACGTGCCTCACGTTACTGAGTTTTTGCATATCGAAATTACCGAAACGTCAGCTTTGGTTTGGACTCAGCGGTTGCTCGATTTTTTTCAACGGCTGCAGGTACTTGGAATTTCAACCTGGCTTGATGACTTCGGTCGGGGTTATTCGAACTTAAAGTATGCGGCAGACCTGCCGTTGAAGGGTATTAAGATGGACCGAAGTCTGCTAACCAATGTCACGGAGGATCCGCGCAGTGCCCAGTTCTATCAGGATATTCTGCAGCTGGCGCATAATCTTGGGTTAGAGGTCACTGCGGAGGGGGTTGAACAAGCGGGGGAATTGCGATTTTTGCAGATCAGTCGGTGCGACTATGGCCAAGGTTTTTTGTTTGCCCCCGCCATGCCCATCGCACGGTTTATGGATTACGTTGAAGCAAGCAAAACCACTGGCTTCCCTAACCCGAAGGAGTTTGCTACCTTGCAACAGACACAATAAAAGCAAAAGGATCCCCACATGATCGGTCATTTTGGTTTGGTGCTTGGGCTTGCCCTGCTGATTGCCTTGGCACTTCGAGGCGTCAATATCCTTCTTGCCGTCCTGCTCTCTGTCCTCGTGATAGGAGTGACGAACGGAATGGCGTTTCAAGAAATCTTCTTAGAGTATTTCCCCTTTGGTGCTTCGGGTGCATTTACCTTCGCCGGGAATTTTTTACTGCTGTTTCTGTGCGGTGCTTTGTTTGGACGTATCATGGCGGCTAGTCAGGCGGCCCAAGGGGTTGCGATGGGCATCACGCGCCGTTTAGGTGCCAAACGTGCGTTGTTGATTGCCATGTTGGTGTGCGCCCTGTTGACTTATGGTGGCGTGGTGGTCTTCGTGGTTATCTTCACCATGTACCCGATTGGTGTGACGTTAATGCGCGAAGCGAATATTCCACGCCGACTCTATGCCGCCGCGATCGCGCTGGGGGCCGGAACCTTCACCATGACGGCCTTGCCGGGAACACCGTCCATTCATAACGTCATTGCAGCTCGTTCCTTGGGCACGGATTTGTTTGCTGGTGGCTGGTTTGGAGTTTTTGCGGGTGCGTTGATGGCGATTTTCGGTATGTGGTACCTCGAACGCCAATGGCGACTCGCTACGGAGCGCGGGGAAGGGTATCAGGCCACCCCGAAAGACGAACAAATGGCTGCGATGGCAGCCGCAACAGGCAAGAAGCTGCCCTCCATGGGTAAATCGGTGTTACCCATTGTCTTGGTTTTGGGCATGATTGCCTTCCCACGGTTCTTGCTGCTAGCTGGAGTAGAAGCAGAGTGGATTCGCTTTACCCTGGCGCAGCCTGTCTTGTGGGCCAGTTTTGCGCTGCTCAGTGGGGCTGTGCTTTGTTATTTGTTGTTCCCGCCGGTGCGCAAGAACTTCGTTCGAACCGCAGGACAAGGAGCAGACGATGCGCTCTTACCACTCATTAACACAGCCGCTGTGATTGGCTTTGGTGGCGTAGTGATTCAAACCGCTGGCTTCCATGCATTTGCCGGTTGGCTGTTGGAGTTGCCCTTGCCGCCATTAGTGTCGGTGTTCCTCTCGGCGAACCTTATCTCCGGTATAACCGCGTCGGCTTCGGGTGGCCTGCAAATCTTTATGTCGAGCTTGGCCCCGGCCTACCTTGAGGCGGGTGTTTCACCGGAGATCCTCCATCGGGTTGCTAATCTTGCGGCAGGTGGCTTGGATTCACTGCCTCACTCCGGTGCCGTGATTGCCTTGTTTACCTTAATGGGCTTGACCCACAAAGAAGCCTACCGGGATATTTTTGTGGTGACTGTGTTGGTGCCGCTGCTCGCCGCATTGGTGGTCGTTGCCGCAGCCATGTTGCTGACCTGACCTTACGGGTAAATTCAGAATAAAGCCGGGCATGTCCCGGCTTTATTTTTCTCCTTCTGTTTCCCCTCACGCTTTTATCGCACTGAACGGGACCCTTACCGCTTCAACATAGACAATTCGAAGTGGGTCGTTTACAAACAAGCTGATGCGATCGCAACAAGGAACTCAAGATGAAAAATTATAAGCAATGGCTTTCCATAGCCGGGGTTGCTGCCGCGCTCTGTTTTTCTAGCGCCACAGTGGCCAATGAGCGTTGGTCCGTGAATGAGCCGATGGGTGAATTCAAGACCGTGCAAGTTAACACCGACGAAGGGACCTGGATGTCAGTCAACATCAGTCCCGATGGTGAATATGTCGTGTTCGATATGTTAGGCGACATTTATCGGGTGCCTGCCAGCGGTGGTGATGCGGAGCTGCTCCGTGGTGGCATTGCATGGCACATGCAACCGACTTATAGCCCAGATGGACAATTTATTGCCTTTACGTCCGATGAAAGTGGTGGTGACAACATTTGGGTGATGACCGCAGATGGTTCTGAAGCGTGGCAAGTGACGCAAGAAACGTTCCGGTTACTCAACAGCCCCGCTTGGTCTCCCGATGGTCAGTATCTGGTGGCGCGCAAGCATTTCACAGCCCGTCGTTCGTTGGGCGCTGGCGAAGTTTGGATGTATCACAAACGCGGTGGTCAGGGGGTTATGCTCACCGAGCGTCCGAATGATCAAAAAGATTTGGGTGAGCCTGCGTTTGCACCAGACGGTCGCTATGTGTACTTCTCACAAGACGACACGCCAGGAAATACCTTCCAATATAATAAAGATTCGGTCTCTGGTATCTATTCAATCAAACGCTACGACCTCGAAACGGGAGAGATTGAGACGATTCTCAGCGGTACCGGCGGAGCGATTCGTCCGACCCCATCACCGGATGGAAAGTACCTCGCGTTTGTTAGCCGTGACGATTTTCAAAGCAAACTGTACGTGTTTGACCTGACCACGGGTGAGCGGCGCGAAATCTATGGCGATTTGAGCCGCGACATGCAAGAAACGTGGGCGATTCACGGTGTCTATCCGCACATGAACTGGACCGCGGACAGTCGTGAAATCGTGTTCTATGCAAAGGGTAAAATTCGTCGTGTGAACGTTGAGAATCAGCGGGTTGCCGAGATTCCTTTCCAAGTAGATGTCGAGAAGCAAGTGCAAGAAACCTTGCGTTTCCGTCAGCACATTGAAGAGCCAACTTTTTCGGTTCGGATGCTGCGCAATGCAACGGTTGCACCGAATGCAAGCCGCGTGGTTTATGAAGCGCTCGGTCACTTGTACACACGCGCTCTGCCAGAGGGAACACCATCACGGCTGACATCGCGCACAGACCGGTTTGAGTTATTCCCGAACTTCTCGCGGGATGGTAACTATTTGGTTTACACCACATGGCATGATCAAGAACAAGGCCAAGTGATTGTGCGTAACCTGCGTTCAGGTTCAGAGCGAGTGCTCCCAACTGGCCCTGGAAAGTTCGTCGAGCCCGTATTCTCACCAGACGGCCAAGCCGTTGTGTATCGCAAGATCAGTGGCGGATACCTGACAGACCCGAAGCATGGATTAAACACTGGTTTATATTACCTACCGCTTGATGCCGATGAGCCAAAGCACATTGCACGGGCAGGAAACCAACCCCAGTTTGGCTCGCGCAATGATCGTGTCTATGTGCAAGGGTTTGGTCCTGCAGGCCCAGAACTTCGCAGTGTCGACGTATCAACCGGCGATGCACGAACCCTTTATACGTCACAGCACGCGACTGAGTTCCGGGTTTCTCCAGATGGAAAATATCTCGCGTTTGCTGAGCGCTTCCGCGTCTTTGTAACGCCATTTGTTGAGCGTGGACAACCGATTGCGATCGGTCCAAACGACCGTCAGTTCCCCATTGAGCAATTGTCTCAACGGGCGGGCGATAACTTGTCGTGGACGTCAGACAGCGCAACCTTGTATTGGACGCTGGGCCCAGAGCTGTATTCGGCCAATCTCAACGGTATGTTCTCAATTGACGGAAATACGGACTTCACCCGGGTTGCTGATGGCACCAACATTAGCTTTACCCGCGATGTCCATGTGCCGGATCAAACGATTGCCTTTGTGGGTGGTACCGTCATTACCATGAATGGCGATGAAGTCATCGAGAATGCAATTGTGGTGGTGGAAGGAAATCAAATCACTGCGATCGGCCAAGAGCCAGATGTGCGCGTGCCGCGCGGCGCCGAGGTGATTGATTTCACCGGCAAGACGATGATTCCTGGGTTGATTGATACCCACGCGCACGGTGCGCAGGGTGAGAACCAAATCATTCCTCAGCAGAATTGGATTTTGTATGCGGGCCTCACCTTTGGGGTGACCACCATTCACGATCCATCCAACAATACCCAGCAAATCTTCACTGCGAGTGAATTGCAGCGTGCTGGCAAAATTGTCGGACCGCGGATTTTCTCAACCGGGACCATTTTATATGGTGCGAATGGCCCAGGTTTCACCGCCCATGTGGACAGCATCGACGATGCACGTTTCCATCTCGAGCGGATGAAGAAAGTCGGGGCGTTTTCAGTGAAGAGCTATAACCAACCCCGCCGGGATCAGCGTCAGCAGATCATCCAAGCGGCGCGAGAGCTGGAAATGTTGGTAATGCCGGAAGGTGGTTCGTTGTATCAACACAATATGACGATGATTGCCGATGGTCATTCGAGTATTGAGCACTCGATTCCGCTCGAAGCTATGTACGAAGATGCGCTGCAGTTCTGGAGCCAGACCGAAACCGCCTATACACCGACCTTAGGTGTTGGTTTCGGTGGAATCTGGGGTGAGAACTACTGGTATGCTCACAGTGATGTGTGGAATCATCCACGCTTGAGCCAATATGTACCTGAGCGCATTTTGCGGCCACGCTCGATGCGTCGTGAGCTTGCGCCTTCGCATCACTACAACCACATCAATATCGCGGCCGGCGCGAAAGCGTTGCAAGATCGCGGTGTAATGTCGACTTCGGGTGCCCATGGTCAGCGTGAAGGTTTGGCCCAGCACTGGGAAGTGTGGATGATGGAGCAGGGTGGCATGACACCTCTGAATGCACTGCGCACGGCAACTTACGATGCGGCGAAGAGCCTTGGTATGGAGCATGCCATTGGTTCAATTCAAGTCGGTAAGTTGGCGGACCTCGCGATTATTGATGGGAATCCATTGGAAAATCTGCGCGTAAGTGACCGGGTGATTTACACCATGGTGAATGGTCGCTTGTTTGATGCGGAAACGATGAACGAACTGGGCCGAAATGCACGGGAACGTCGTCCTTTCTACTTTGAATAGGCAAAAAATCTGAGGGTTTTCCCTTCTTTACAAAAGCCCTAGGCGAATACCTAGGGCTTTTTTTGTATATCATTGTTTAATCTTTAGCCGTCGCTTGAGCCTTTTAATGGTCCGCTCTGCAAGCTAGCCGTGAGGGAATTCCCTCATTCTTCCCGCTCTGCAAAAATAAACATTAAAGTAACAAATTTAGCTTTTTGTTATGGGTTTACTTCACATTTTTATTACTTAACTCTTGGTCTTCAACAAGTGGCCGCTGAGTCTGCGGGCTATCAAAGCGGGTTATCAATCAAAAAAGAGCAAGGAGGTCTTCACAAAACAATCCCCCGACCCCCGATAAACTTCAACAACAAGAAAAATGGATATGAAAAAAATAAAACAAGCTTATATCAATCGTACGTCTCTTGCGGTCATCGCCGCCTTGGGTTTAACGGCACCGTTTTTGCTGCATGCAGACAGTGCAAATTCATCGACACCAGAGAATCCACTAGTTCAAACGGAAGTGGCTGATCCAGCACCGCGTGGGCTGTCGCAACGTGGGCAAGGTCAAGGGCATGGTCCTTTGCGCGGTCAATCCCAACGCGGACCACAAGACGGTCTGGTGACCGGTTTTATTGTGAGATTTTCGCCCGAACGAGATCCAGAAGTGGAATCGCGTGTGCGCGGAAACCCGAGTGAGCGAGGGGCTCTGATGCAGCAGCGCGCCGCAGAACTTTCTGCTCGCGCCGGAAAAACCATGCGTTTTCAGCGCAGCATGGGTCTAGCGCACCACTATGTATTTGAACTTGAGGAGCACCTCGAGCGACGTGAAGTCCAAGCCATCTTGCGTGAACTGCGTGACATGGATGGCATTATTGAGGTGGAAGAAAACCGGATACATACCTTCCAAGCTGCGCCAAATGATCCGGGTTATTCGAGTCAGTGGCATTATCGCGAAGCGGTCGGTGGCATTAACACCGAAGGTGCGTGGAGTCAGGGTATTACTGGACAAGGAGCCGTTGTCGCAGTCCTCGATACCGGTTACCGTCCCCACGTGGACCTTGCTGCGAATATCTTGCCTGGCTATGACATGATTTCTGATCCCTTCATTGCCAATGACGGTGACGGACGTGATTCCGATGCACGTGATCCGGGTGATTGGGTGTCTGCCGGCGGCTGTGGCTTTAATAGTCCACCGCAGAATCAAAACTCGAGCTGGCATGGAACCCATGTCGCCGGAACTGTCGCGGCGGTGACCAACAACAATACCGGTGTGGCGGGTGTGGCATATGATGCCAAAGTCGTCCCAGTGCGGGTACTTGGGCGTTGTGGTGGCACCACGGCGGATATCGCAGATGGTATCTTGTGGGCTGCGGGACTCAATGTGCCCGGTGTTCCGGCCAACAGTAATCCGGCGGATGTGATTAACCTGAGCCTTGGTGGTCAAGGTAGCTGTCAATCTGTTACTCAGCAGGCCATCAACAGTGCGCGGAACGCGGGTTCTGTTATTGTGGTTGCGGCTGGAAACAGCAATACCAACGCAGGTAACTTCAGCCCTGCAAGCTGTAATAATGTCGTCACCGTGGCTGCAACAAATCGCGATGGTGGGCGTGCCTACTATTCAAACTTTGGTGCGGTTGTGGACCTAGCGGCTCCAGGTGGTGCGCAAAGCTTTGCGAACGACCCTGAGGGTGTGCTTTCGACGTTCAATGCAGGGACCACAACGCCTGGCGCTGACAACTATCGTTACAGTCAAGGAACGTCAATGGCAGCACCACATGTTGCGGGTGTTGCAGCATTGGTTCGTCAAGCCAACCCAAGCCTCTCGGCAGCGAATGTTGAACAGATCCTCAGAGATTCAGTTCGTTCATTCCCTGCGGCGTGCAGTGGTTGTGGTGTCGGGATCATTGATGCGGGCGCTGCGGTGAGTCTGGCACTGGGTTCTGGCGGTGGTCAGAGCGGTGGTGGTGCCGTTGATAACTTATCGGCAGCAACTGGTCAGTGGAATCGCTTCTTTATGGAGATCCCAAGCGGAATGACGCGTCTTGAAGTGCGAATTTCAGGCGGGACCGGCGATGCCGATCTCTACGTGCGCTATGGTTCGCAACCTTCTCTTAATGATTGGGACTGCCGTCCGTATCAGTGGGGGAATGATGAGGTGTGTACCATTGATAACCCGACCCCAGGAAACTGGTACTTCGGTGTGTATGCGTATGAAGCATACAGCGGCGTGCGGCTTGAGGCTACGTACTCAAACTAACGTCGTCATCTCTTAGATTGGTGTACTGAGGCCGGGGGGACCCGGCCTTTTTTATTTTTGGGCCGCCACATCGACAATGAGTTGGCGGAACCATTTGTGGCCCTCATCGTGCTGCAAGAGTGGGCTCCAGATCATCTGCAAATCAATGATAGGAATGGGGAAAGGCGGTTCCCGAAGTACCAGATCCGGGCTGCTCTCATAGAGTTTTGCCGCCCGAGTCGGCAGGGTTGCAATCAGCCCTTCGCGTGCGAGGTGCATGGCCACGTGATAGTTTCGAGTGAACACCTTGATACGCCGTTGATGCCCAAGTTTTGCCAGTGCTTCATCCACCCATCCGAGTTTTTGTACGGCATCAGGTGTCATCCCAATACCCACACCGAAGCCAGTTTTGCTCACCCAGCAGTGACGGGCAGCTAAGTAGGATTCTAGGGTGTAGTCCTGCAAAATTGGGTGTTTATGATGAATCAAACAACTGAAGTCATCATCCCATAACTTCTTCTGATGAAAACTCTGGGGGAGGTCATCGAATCGGTTAATGGCGATATCCACTTTGCCGTTCTCCACATCATGGAAGCTGACATCACTTGGGGTCATGAGATCAATGGTAATGTGTGGTGCTTGGTCGCGCAGCGCTTTTAACAAAGGGGACATTAAGGTTGATGCCGCATAGTCCGACACCATGATGCGAAACACCCGATCACTCTCGGTGGCCACAAACGACCGCGACGGCTGAATCACCTCTTCAACCGAGTACAGAATTTGGCGAACCTGCTGTTGCATGGCGAGCGCCCGTTCAGTGGGAACCATGCCTTCGGACGTGCGAACCAGCACCGGATCGTTGAGCAAATTACGTAAACGCTTTAAGCCGTTGCTCATGGCCGGTTGGGTAATGTTCAACTGCTCTGCCGCTCGCGTGACATTGCGTTCTCGCAAGAGGGCATCGAGATAAATGAGCAGGTTCAGATCGACATGCCGAAAATGATTCATGAAGTGAATTGTCTCTGCAGTAAAGAATAAGTACGATGAATTATAAAGCGACTGTGACGTTCTGCAATCTGAAGCCGCATAATCGCGAAAGAAAATCGTTGAAACCACGAGAGGAAGGTGTTGTGACGCAGGGAGTAGGGAAGCAAATAGCCCGAGTTATTTTGCATGGATTCCATGGTCACTATCAGGGATTTCAGGCGATCACAGAACAGGCCAAAGCGCGCTTCGTGGCCCGGGATTGGGCTGCAATTCAAGCGGCCGCCCAAGCACGTATCAGCTTTTATGATGAGCGCGTGCACGAGTGCGTGGTGACCTTGCAAGGAAAGCTTCAGACAGAAACTCTCGATGAAACCTTGTGGACTGGCGTGCGCCAACAGTACGCTAGTTTTTTACAGTTTCACCCTCAAGCTGAGCTGGCCGAAACTTTTTTTAATTCGGTGTTTTGTAAACTGTTTCATCGGCGTTATTTCCACAACCAATTTATCTTTGTTGAATCGACGCTGGCGCAGCACATCCCGGTGGCGGTTGAGACCGAATATCAAAGCTACTTTCCGGTGGCTGACGGGGTGCGAGAAACCATTCGGCAGATTGTCCAGGACATGGATCTGGGCGCGCCTTTCGCGGATCTTGAAGGTGATATTCAACAGCTGCTCCGAGCATTCACGCAACAAGCGAGTGTGAAAGCTCTCAGTGCCCATCAGTTTCGGCTCGATGTTCTGCGCAGTCCGTTTTACCGCAACAAGGCAGCGTACATCATTGGACGCATTGTCACTGAAGATGCTCACTACCCATTTATTGTGCCAGTCCTGATGAATCGTGATGGTGCGCTGTATTTGGACGCATTAATTACGGACGTCGAGCAGATGTTAGTAATTTTCAGCTTTGCGCGCGCCTACTTTATGGTGAAGACCCGAGCGCCTTCCGCATTGGTTCGGTTTTTAAAGGGGCTGATGCCTCGCAAAACTCATGCGGAGTTGTATTCGGCGATTGGCTTTCACAAACAAGGGAAGAATGAATTTTATCGGGAGCTCCTTGAGCATTTAGCCCACACGGATGATCAATTTATCGCCGCACCGGGAATTCCGGGTTTGGTGATGATGGTGTTTACCTTGCCGTCCTTTCCGTATGTGTTCAAAGTGATTCGTGATCACTTTCCCGAATCCAAACCCTTTGGCCGCGACACCGTGCTGGCCCGTTATCAACTGGTCAAACGCCATGATCGGGTGGGTCGGATGGCGGATACCATGGAGTACTCAGAGGTTGCCTTACCGCGCAATCGTTTTCCACCGGAGCTTCTAAAGCAACTGCAAGGGACGATTGGGAATACCCTAGTGCTGGAAGATGATTTGGTGATCTTCCGTCATTGCTACATCGAGAAGCGTCTAATTCCGCTCAATATCTATTTGGAAAATGCCGATGATGACACGGCCAAGCGGATTCTGCGGGACTACGGTGACGCGATTAAAGAAATGGTGGCGGCGAATATTTTCCCCGGTGATATGCTGTTAAAAAACTTTGGTGTGACGCGCGGAAAGCGCGTGGTTTTCTATGACTATGACGAGGTGCAGTACCTGCATGAAATGACGTTTCGTGCGCTTCCACACACGGAAAGCTATGAGGATATGCTGGGAGCCGATCGCAATGTTTCGGTGGCGCCTGGGGATGTATTTCCGGCGCAGATCGCGACCTTTGTTTTCCCGAACCCGAAACTTCGTACTCATTTTTGTGCACTGCATCCGGAGCTGTTGACGCCCGAGTACTGGCAGTCGCAACAAAAGCGCATCCACCAAGGCATCATGGCAGATATCTTTCCGTATCCTCAATCGGTGCGTTTTCGCGGCAAAAAAAAGCCCGACAAGATGTCGGGCTGAGGCACAGAGGAGATGGCCTCTGAGGAGCAAACCTGCGAGGAAGCACAGGGTTGAACGTGGTTTACGCGGGCACCGAGAACTGTTCCTCTTCGGTTGAACCCTTCAAAGCAGTGACGGACGACACGCCGCCCTGAATAACGTTTGTGACATCATCGAAGTAACCTGTACCCACCTCTTGTTGGTGCGCGACAAAGGTGTAGCCTCGATCCGCTGCAGTAAATTCATCTTGCTGCAGTTTCACATATGCACTCATATCCTCTCGGGCGTAGTCATAAGCGAGGTTAAACATGTGGTACCACATGTTGTGGACACCCGCGAGCGTGATAAATTGGAACTTATATCCCATGGCAGCGAGCTCCCGTTGGAACTTCGCGATGGTGGCGTCGTCGAGGTGTCGCTTCCAGTTAAATGACGGTGAGCAATTGTACGCGAGCAGCTTGCCCGGATATTTCGCATGGACCGCTTCGGCAAACTGGCGTGCTTCATCGAGATCTGGTTTGGCGGTTTCGCACCACACGAGATCCGCATAAGGCGCATAGGCAAGCCCGCGTGAAATGGCCTGCTCAATCCCCGGACGAACCCGGTAAAAGCCTTCGGCGGTGCGCTCTCCGGTAATGAAAGGTGCATCGTTCGGATCGACATCACTGGTGAGCAGATCGGCTGCATTGGCGTCGGTCCGCGCAACAATGAGGGTATCGACTCCAGCAACGTCCGCCGCGAGCCGGGCAGCAATCAGTTTTTGCACCGCTTCTTGGGTCGGGACGAGGACTTTCCCACCCATGTGGCCACATTTTTTCACCGAGGCCAGCTGATCTTCAAAATGCACGCCTGCGGCGCCGGATTTGATCATGCCGAGCATCAGTTCATAGGCGTTCAGAACGCCACCAAATCCAGCCTCGGCATCGGCCACAATCGGGGCGAAATAATCAATGTAATCGGGGTGTTCGGGGGTGATGCCTTTGGCGCATTGAATTTGATCCGCTCGGCTAAACGAGTTGTTGATTCGCTCAATGACTTTTGGCACGGAATCAACCGGGTAGAGCGATTGATCCGGATACATGCTGGCGGCTGAATTGTTATCCGCGGCGACCTGCCATCCTGATAAATAAATGGCCTGCAGTCCCGCTTTTACTTGCTGTACCGCTTGACCACCGGTCAAAGCACCGAGGGCGTTGACATAGTCTTTGCCAAATTTTGCTTTGGCATCACCGTTGAGCAAGCGCCATAACTTGGCAGCGCCTTCCTGTGCGTGGGTGTAGGTTACTTGGCGGGAACCGCGCAAGCGAATGACATCGTCGGCGCTGTAGGTCCGTTGGACTCCTTTCCAGCGAGCTTCGGTCGCCCAGCTGTGTGCAAGTGCTTGGGCCTTGGATGGCTGTGTTTCTGTCTTCGTTTTCATGGTCTTGCTCCTTGGGTTTTAATTCGGTTCGGGCAATCGACTACAGTTGGCGATATCCGGGAAGCGTTAAAAAGTCAGTGAGTTCAGGACTTACAATAAGATCTTTCAGTAGAGTTTGAGCGGCCTCAAACGGAAGCGATTCAGAGGTGTTCTCGGTCACTTTGCGAGCCTCCTCATCGAGCAGGCGAAGCACAAAGTCAGCGGTTACCGGTGTGCCGCAATCCAACGTTTTTTTGTGCGTGAGAAGTTGCCAGATCGAGGTGCGACAAATCTCCGCAGTGGCCGCGTCTTCCATCAGGCCCTCAATGGGTACGCAGCCTTTTCCAGCAAGCCATGCGGCAATATATTGCAGACCCACGCGCAGATTGGTCCGCACACCGGACTCCGTGTAGGGGCCAGGGCAGGGTGTGAGTAAGTCCGCTTGAGTAATGGGTGGATCATCGCTGCGCGTCACGTGGAGTTGATTTGGATAATCCCCGATATATTTCGCTGCAACGTCGCGCACAATAGGAGCGAGTCCCGGGTGAGCAATCCAAGTGCCATCATGTCCATCGCCAAACTCCCGTTCCTTGTCGGCGCGCACTTTGGCAAAAATGGTTTCATTTTCCGCCGGTTCCTTGCTAGGAATAAGCGCCGCCATGCCGCCCATCGCAAATGCGCCCCGCTGATGACAGGTTTGAATCAAGAGGCGGGAATAGGCGTGCAAGAATGGCTGCTGCATGGTGACCGTATGGCGGTCAGGCAAAAGACGGTCTGGGTGCGCCCGCAACGTTTTAATGTAGGAGAAAATATAATCCCAACGTCCACAGTTTAAGCCCACGATGTAATCTTTGAGGGCGTGCAAAATCTCGTGCATCTGAAAGACCGCTGGTAAGGTTTCGATCAGTACCGTGCAGCGAATGGTGCCCTTGGGTTGAGCGAAGTAATTCTCGGTGAAGGCAAACACATCATTCCACCACACAGCTTCTTGATGATGTTGGAGCTTCGGGATGTAGTAATAGACACCCGAGCCTTGCGCAGTGCGGGTCTTGACGTTGTGATAGAAGTAAAGTGCAAAATCAAACAGCGCGCCGGGAATGGGCTGACCTTGAAATTCCACATGTTTCTCAGGTAAGTGCAGTCCGCGAACCCGAGCGATCAGGAGTGCGGTCTTATCGTTCAACTGATACGACTTATCTCTTGCGATATCGGTAAATTGAATGGTGCCTTGATTGGCATCTTTCAGGTTCCGCTGCCCCTGAATTAGACCTTCCCACGTGGGGGATTGGGCGTCCTCAAAGTCGGCCATAAACACGTCGACATCTGAATTCAGCGCGTTGATGACCATTTTTCGATCCACAGGTCCGGTGATTTCCAAATGTCGTTTCTGCAGGTCCCCGGGAATGGGCGCCACGCGCCATTGGCCGTCGCGGATTTGCCGTGTGGCGGGGTCGAAATCAGGCAATGCACCGGCGTCGTACTGTGCTTGTGCAATGTCTCGTTGGGCGAGTAATTCCTGATGGCGCTCTTGAAAGGCTTCGACCAATGCGGCAAGAAATTGGCAAGCTGTGGGGGTCAGAATGTCATCGGCTCCGGCGCGGTATGCTGCGGCGATTGAGAGCTCGTTAGCTGAAGCAGCGGTGCGTTCAGAGCGGTCTAAAACTGAAGTCATGGTGTCGTCCGTATGTTGAATTTTTGTTCATCACGGACTGAGTATGCGATTGGATTTTTCATTCATCCAATCTATGAATGGAATTCTAGCTATTCACGAAGATTATTTATTTTCCTCATAAATTGAGTGAATTTTGGTCAATGTGCGCATAAAAAGCGCTGTGGGCGGGCGGTCCCGCGCCGATCGATGATGGCGCAGGACGCGAAACAAGGGCTTAAATCCTCATCCGTACAAGGTAAAGGAGTGCGTATTTAAGTATAGATGCGCAAGAATTCCACCGACATAGCCAAGGAAGATGACCGGTGCCCACTTTAAATGGCTCATGAAGGTGTAATACCCTCGCGCTTGGCCCATCAGTGCAACCCCAGCGGCGGATCCGACCGATAAGAGACTTCCGCCAGTGCCGGCGGTCAGTGTGATAAGAAGCCAGTGCCCGTGAGACATGTCAGGTTGCATCGTCAGCACCGCAAACATAACTGGAATGTTATCAATCACCGCGGAAGCCATGCCAAGGACGATATTGGCGTAGGTGGCATCCCATTGGGTGTAGAGAAAATCGGACATCAGGGCCAGATAGCCCAAGAACCCAAGACCGCCAACACACATCACAACGCCGTAGAAGAACAGCAAGGTGTCCCATTCTGCTCGCGCAACGCGGCTAAATACGTCAAAAGGTACGACACTTCCGAGCCGCTTTAGGCGCTCCTGATCACCTGCACGTTCGGCCATTGCGCGTTTGCGTGCCAAGGAACCGGGCAGGGTCATGCGCAGGAAGTAACCAAAGAACTGCAAGTAACCCAAGCCCATCATCATGCCCAAAACAGGGGGTAAATGGAGTAGGGTGTGACAGGCAACCGCGGTTGCAATCGTCAGCAAGAAGAGGAGTGTAATGCGGATGGCTCCGCGCTTCAGCTCGACCACCTCGTCATTTGCGATCGGCTTTTTATCTTCCACAAAGAAACTCATGATGACCGCAGGGATCAGATAATTGACGACGGCGGGAATAAAGAGCACTAAGAATTCATGGATACTTACTAATCCTGCCTGCCAAACCATCAGGGTGGTGATATCGCCAAACGGACTGAAGGCGCCCCCTGCGTTTGCGGCCACGACAATATTGACACAGCTCAGTGCGATAAATTTTTTATCTCCCTCGGCAACTTTCATAACGACCGCACACATCAAAAGGGCGGTGGTGAGGTTGTCCGCAATGGGTGAGATAAAAAACGAGAGGATACCAGTAATCCAAAACAGCGAGCGATAGCTAAAACCACGTCGCGTCAGCCATGACCGTAAGGCGTCAAAGAGACGGCGCTCCTCGAGGGCATTGATATAGGTCATGGCCACAAGAAGGAATAACATGAGTTCTGCGAATTCAAGGAGCGTGGTGCGAAATGCGCTCTCTGCAGCTGCTTGCATGCCGTGCTGGGTGTAAATCCAACCGATAATAATCCAGATTACGCCAGCGGCGACCAGCACAGGTTTGGACTTTCGCATATGGAGCTTTTCTTCGCCCATCACCAATAGATAGGCGATGGAGAAAATAAAGAGCGCGAACAATCCAAGCCCTGTACCGGTTAAATCCATTTCCGGCGCAGCCGCGAAGGCTGCTGGGCTCACGAAGAGGGTTAGCAGGGCAAGAAGGAGCAGAGCAAATTTCATGGTCATAACCTGTTCGTAGCAAGCGAGCAACACAGACACGAAGCGAGGACCGCGATCGGTGCCTGAAAGGTGAGTTATCGGCATTTTGGGCTCAAGATGAAGTTAATCGCGCAAACTTCTCTGCTGACCGCAAAAAGCGGCGCAAGATTACCACAATCCCTAGGCAATGGATTGATAAATTTAACGAATGACTAACATTTTTTGGGGTTACTAAGAAGTAGGTACGATCGAAGCCAAGGCCGGAGGAGGCAACGGGGTGAAGCGAGCCGTGTGCAACAAAAAAGCCCCGCTCTTGCGAGCAGGGCTTTCGGGAATAAATGGTGCCCAGAGGCGGAATCGAACCACCGACACGGGGATTTTCAATCCCCTGCTCTACCAACTGAGCTATCTGGGCAAACCGAGCTGCCGGACACAGTGTCCTGTGCGACAACGGATGCAATTAAACGTGTTTGCGCTGTGCAAGTCAACCGGTTTTTGCCAGTTCACGTTTAATTGCTCAGGAAATACACATTTCTCTGTGTTTTCCCGCGGAACCTTTTATTTGTCGTAGCGTAAGTAAGTACTTCCCGACAAGCAACGCTCGTAAAAGTCCGTCCATCTGACGCCTTCACGGGGTGCTAAATGACCTTTGCGAATTTGCTTATCAATGGCTTTTTTGACCATCTTTGCCATGTAGTCAGTGTTGTACTGCATGGTTTCGAGTACTTTCTCAGCGCTGTGACCTGGAACGATTTCTTCGATATAAAACGCGCCTGGCTCATCGTCATGACTGAAGATATGAACTTCCGTCAACCGGCCAAACAGGTTGTGCATATCGCCCATGACGTCTTGGTATGCACCGGTCAAGAACATGCCGATCGGGTAACTTTCACCTTTGTTGAGACGGTGCATCGGAATGTTGTCACTGATGTGATTATTCTCGATATACTTCCCAATCTTGCCGTCACTATCACAGGTAATGTCGGCAATCGACACGCGAACCTGAGGCTTTTCGTTCAAACGAATCAGCGGGACGATAGGGAGGAGCTGCCCAATGGCCCACGTATCTGCCGCCGATTGGAAAATAGACATATTCGCGAGGTATTGACTCGCAAGGGTGTCTTCGAGCTCTTCTAGTTCTTGAATTTGACGCGTCTCATCGTCCAGTGCTGAATGAATCTCCGTGAGCGTCATCCAATACATGGTATCGATTTTCGCCATCTCGAGAACACTTAGAATCCCGAGTTTAAATGCTTCATAGGCGCTTTGCTTATAGGCCGCCGCGTCGTTAAAGCGTTCCTGTGGGTGCAGATCATTGGCGCCGATCAGCTCACGCATGTTGCTGACCAAAACGTGCTCGCCTTCCGTAGGTGATACATCATAATTGGTCGCAGCAGGATTTACTTCACCCACGACATTGGTCACCACCAAGCTGTGATGCGCGGTAATGGCACGGCCACTTTCGCTCACTAGGTTAGGATGTTTGACGTCTTCAAGGTCACAGATCTGCTTGACGCCGTATACCACGTCCGCGACGTACTCTTCGGTTGAGTAGTTACGTGAAGAATCTGTCGTGGTACTGCTTCCGTCGTAATCGATTCCCAAGCCACCGCCGATATCCAGATACTCGAGCGGTACGCCCATCTGAACGAGCTTCGCGTATAAGCGAGCGCCTTCAGTTACGGCTTCTTTGACCTTCCGAATGTCGGACAACTGGCTACCAATATGGAAGTGCAATAATTTTGCACAATGCAGCATGTCGTGCTCTTTCAAATACTCAATGGCGTTGACGATCTCGGCAATTCCAAGACCGAATTTGGCGCGATCGCCACTGGAGCTCGACCACTTGCCGGTACTGCGAACCATCATCTTGGAGCGCAGTCCGATCATTGGATCGATTTTTAGTTTCTTGGCTAAACGCACAAGCATCTCGAGTTCAGAGAACTTCTCAACGACCACAATCATTTTACGGCCAATGTGGCGTCCGAGCAGCGCGAGCGTCAGATAGTCTTCATCTTTGTAACCATTCAAAATGGTCAGTGCTTCGCTGTTATCGTTGTATGCAAGCACCGCCATCAACTCGGGCTTTGAGCCTGCTTCCAGACCATAGTTGTAGGGTTCACCTGCGTCGAGGATCTCCTCGACGACTTCCCGCATCTGATTCACTTTGATCGGGTAAACGCCGACGTATTCGCCTTCGTATTCCGCGTTTGTGATCGTTTCCCGGAACGTTTCGTTCAGGATTTCCACCTGAGAGCGCAAAATATCGTGAAAACGGATAACAGCCGGAAATTGAATGCCTTCAGCTTGCATTTCATCGAGCACTTCTTGCATGTCAATAAAGACATCCGGCTTGCGATGATTTGGTGAAATCTGAATATTCCCATGCTCACCGATTGAGAAATAACCAGCCCCCCAGCGCTTCACTCCATATAGCTCTTCAGCGTCTTCGATGGTCCAATTACTCATGCTCGGCTGGCCTCCAGGGTCAATAAAAGTTCGCGAACAATTTTTGCCGCGAACACATCAGAATTTCCGGTTGGATCGATTTGAGGAGAAAGCTCCACCACATCGCACCCAACAAAGTTACGTTGGCGTAGAAGTTTGACCAAGCTCACAAAGGAGTGGAAGTCTTCACCACCCGGCTCGGGCGTCCCTGTTCCCGGCAGGAAAGAGGGGTCAAAATAATCTAAGTCGAGCGTGAGATAGATAGGGCGGTCTGCCGGAATTGCCGCGACGCTCTCTAGAAAATCTTTGCGCGAGGTTCGCACGGTCCCATGCTCGCGCATGTATTGATATTCTTCGCGCGTTCCTGAGCGAATGCCGTACTGGATCAATTGGTGGTCAGGACCAAAGTGGTCAAGCGCTCGGCGTATAATGGAGGCGTGAGAATAATGATAGCCAGTAAAGCCATCGCGCAAATCCGCATGGGCATCAAGATGCAACAGAACCAGATCAGGGTACTGCTTCAAGTACTTCACAATGGGCGCGTAGCTGATGGAGTGTTCCCCACCGAGCGTGACCACCTTGATCCCTTCGGCTGCGAAATCAATCGGATCGAAAATCCGATTAAAGTCTTCTGTCGCATGGCGCCACTGAGATTCAACATCTGTGCTATCGCCGAGTTGGAGATTTCCTAAATCGTAAAACACATGATCTTCCAGATCCGCATCCAAATAAGGTGAATACGACTCAATATCTTCCGAAATAGATCGAAGGCCATCGGGCCCATAACGGGTTCCTTTGCGGAAACACGCTGTGCCGTCAAAACCAAAGCCTATCAGGTAGGTTTGATTCGATTGAATGTCTGTTGCGAGATCGGCCCCGAAGTAGGCGCGAACTGGCTCGTCTAACGTAACTGGAACAGGAAATGTATTAGCCAATGTGCAATTACCTTCTCTCGTGTCTCAGTGTGCAAAAAAGGGCCGCTATTATGCGGTTTCAGCGCCCTTTTTTGAAGTGAAATTTACGCCTTGCAGACCTAATTGTAGATCAACCAGACGTGGGTCTAACGGCTTATCCCGTTTGAACGTCAAGGCAAGGGGAACTTCGACTACGTGTTCTTGTTCCTTGCCGATCATAATTTCCGACTTCCCATCTAACAGCGCGAGGACTCCAGCGTGCCCCAGTTGCATGGCAAGAATACGATCTTGTGCATTTGGGCGCCCACCTCGTTGTATATGCCCTAGGGGACATGGATGGCAGGTGACGCCAGTCGCTTTTGAGAGGCTTTTGGCCAATTCAGCAACGCCACCGGGCCACAAGTTCTCAGAAACAACCACGACATAGCTGCTGTCGGGAAACGACGCACGTGCTCTTAAAATATTATCTGCGATTTCAGCAATTTTGGGTTGCGGCTCCAATTCGGGTAAAAGCATCGATTCGGCGGAACTCGCGATTGCTGCATGTAAACCGATAAAACCTGCGTGGCGACCCATCACTTCAATCAAAAAGACTCGAGCCATGGCTTCGGCCGTTTCACGAACTCGGTCGATGGCTTCCATCGCAGTATCGACCGCGGTTGCAAAACCTATTGTGGTGTCTGTTCCCGCCAAATCATTATCGATCGTACCGGGAACGCCGATCACTTGGCCGCTCCAATACTTTGCCAAGTGATGCGCCCCTTGAAACGAGCCATCACCGCCAATCACAATTAAGGCATCAATCTGATGCTTGTCTAAAACGGCTGCTGCGCGCTGTGCACTCTCGACTTCACGAAACTCAGGATAACGAGAGCTCTTCAGAAAGGTTCCGCCCCGTTGGCTGACCAAACGCATATCATCTGGATGCAGGGGTTGATTGAGATCATCAACGATGCCCCGAAAGCCGTGACGAAATCCGATCACTTGAATATCATGCTGCCACGCGGTAATGACAATCGCCCGTACACAGGCATTCATTCCGGGCGCATCACCACCGCTTGTGATCACAGCGATTTTCTTCATTCATTCTTCCTTTCTTCTGAGCGCAAATGTTTCGCGTTAGTATACAACCAAATAGCCTTACAGCTTAACGGCTAATCGAACGCTGACCAAGTCTGATTTTCGCGATAGACTGCAAAGCAGGCGTATCATCATTTCATCACAGAGGGGATTTTCATGGTTCGGGTGCAGCACGCGCAATTGATGTCATTCGTTTCGCAATGTTTGCGGACTGCAGGAGCCGCGGATTCAATTGCCGAGGCGATGGCCACCTCGCTCGTTGAAGGGGATCTACTGGGTTTTCGAACCCATGGCGTTCGGCGGCTGCCCTATAACGTGAAGCAACTGCAGTCGCGGGCCATGAAAGGCCAAGGGGAGGTGCAAGTGTTGCGCCGCCGCTCCGCGATCGAAACGTGGGATGCAGAAGGACTTTCCGGACTTTATGTGGCCCCAAAAGCCGTGCGCACAGCCATTCGCATGGCGCGCGCTGCGGGAACGGGAACCGTGATCGTCAAACGCTGTGAACATGTTGCGAGTCTTGCGGCTTATTTACAGGCCGCGACCGATGCAGGCATGGTCATCTCGATGATTGCTGCGACCCCAGCTCAATCGAGTGTGGCGCCATTTGGTGGTGTGCAACGCGTATTTTCCCCGAATCCCTATGGCTTTGCCGCACCGACGAGTGGCGAACCGCTGGTGTTGGATATGAGCTTCTCAATTACAGCCGCGGGAAAAGTTCGTCAGGCTTACGATCGCAAAGAGCAGCTGCCATGGCCAGCAATCATCGCCAAAAACGGTGAGGCCACTGCCGATCCTGCGGAGTACATTGAGCGCGACGGCGCCATTCTCCCTTTAGGAGGAACGGACCTCGGTTATAAAGGGTACGGCTTGTGCCTAATGAGTGAAATTCTGACCCTTGGCCTGTCAAACTATGGGCGTTTGCAAGGCGCGTTTGATGGCGAGATGAATACTTTATATGTGCATGTTGCGGATCCCGAAGCGTTTGGAACTCGCCAGGATTTTCTTACCGTGACGGATGATCTGTTGCGCCGCTGCCGAGAATCCGCGCCGGCCATTCCGAAGGCGGCAGTGCGAATCCCGGGAGAGCGGGCCTTGGAACTAAAACGCACGCAACTGCGCGAAGGCGTGCTCCTTGATGAGTTGACCTGGCCTCGTCTTCAGCATTTGGCACAAAAACTTAATGTGCCGTTGCCCGCAGCAACTCTGGTGGAGCTCACCGACTAAACCGATGCATGCTTTAGGGCGTCTGAGGTGCAATGAGCAGAAGCCCATGCACCCATTCACACCCACCGTCGATGTGGGCAAGGGATGTGAGTGCATCGGCGTTCAGTTGCAGGACGAACCCTTCATGCTGGCCAGAGAATAAAGTCGTAGAGCCACCTGTGCATTGATTGAGCGCTCCGAGCAAAGTGCGGTCCCGCAACAATTCACCGCGACCAGGTGTTGCAAACGCCGTGTCGGGATGCGCAGCCGGACTGAAATGGACCGATGCGAGCGCTCCATTTTCTGCGAAACGACCCGACGATCCATGGCGTAAATAACTTTTGCGTGCATGAAATCCCTCAGCCTCAGCAGCCGCCTGCTCAAGCAAAACAACGCCATGCGCCCCTTGTACTTGGAAATCACCGCTGCGGGTATCGACTAACAGTGCGGTGGTTTCATCAACTCCTACTGCCATCGGTGTGCCAGTGGATGCTTGCAATACCGTAAACCGGCCATGCCGTCCGCGCTCTGAAAAATGGGTATCAAGCAGCCCGAATGGAAACAACCCGATACCGCCTTCTGCCCGGTACGTCAGGCTATCCGCATTTTGAGCTGGGGCGCAGGTGTCGTTGCGTTCACAATCAAATGGAGGAGGGCCGGGCATGGCGACCGCACCTTCTTTCAGCGCTTGGAGACTGGTTCCGTTGGTAATCATTGGGGCTTCGGTCATCACGGCGGTTCCCGCACTGGTTCCGCCGGCGATAAAGGTTCCTGCGTGCACCCGCCGCTGAATCTCGCGCAGCCAGGGAAACGGAGTTCCATCGGTGTGAATAAATGCTTGGCGCGTCAGACTTTGATCCCCACCGTTTATGAACATACCTTGAGCTGATTCGATGAGAGCGAGCAGGGTATCCGGATCCTTGCAAACCTGTTGTTGCTGTTCTGCTAACCACGGATAAACGCGGGCGCGCTCATGGGTTCCTTGAACTTGAGCACGGACCTCGTCAAGTTGCTCACATGCTCGAGTGCGCGCGTCGGAATCATCGAATGATGCATTTGAGAGTACTGCACCGAGCGCAGCGTCGATCGGGAGCCACTGTGCATCAATGCCAAATGCACGAAAAGTATTGAGATAAAAGTCGACAGCATCAAAGGAATCCATCCCTGAAGCGGTTACGACAAGTACGCGAGCCTCCTGGTCCTGCCGTTCCGCAATGGCTTGAATGCGCCGTGCGAAGGTTTCAAACAGGGCAGCGCCTTCAGGCTGGACGCTTAATTCTGGCCGACTGATTTCGGCTTGTTCAGGTGCCTCAGCCTTTTGAAGGATGTCGCGAACCAAGCGCCACTGCGCGTTATCGAGCTCGCGCCAGAGGTTTGGGTAGCCATTTCGTAGACGCCCGCTTAATTCTGAGAGCTCCAAGTGCGTTCCATTTGAGCGTGCGGTTGCCCGTAAAGCACGCATCAGTTGTCGTTGTAGTTCGTTATGCTGTGACCACGATTCATGTGCCGCAAGTCGTTCGAGATTCTCTGTCGTTAAAGCGACATAGGTTGTAGTTCGCATCGTCGCGGGATCAATCCAATGGGTATTTTCACAACGCCGGGGAGACATGCTTGAACAGGTGTTCATGGAACCGCCGACCAGCATCAAGTTCCACTCGAATGATGGTTCAGTTGCAGTGGTTTCATTCGATTCGTTCGTGGCAAAAAGGGTCGGCGAAAAAGCCAGAAGAGACACCGTTAAACTGTATTGAAGGGTGTTTTTCGTGGTTGATAAAATGCGCTTAAATGTGGCGATTGGCTTTAATTGTGTCACGAAAAACCTCATCTTTCTGATTTTTATAAGAAGGCGGAAAGTGGGTAAAAAAGGACCCAAGCCCGAAGCAGATGTAATGCAAATATCAGATTGCCTGACGTTTGACAGCGTGTAAAACTAATGCTAAATCATCTGTGAAGTCAATGTTACGAGTTCATTTTCCTTGCGGCATTGATTGTGAAATAATTGTCCGATGTCGTGTCACACGGCATGGAATTTTAAGCCAATTTATCTGCGCAATTTTTAGGAGATAGCGAAAGCTTTTCACGCATTTATGTTGAAAAAAGCCCCTCGTTTATCAGCCTATCACTATCAGAGTTTTTACCTCTCCGAGTGGTGGGACGAATAGGAACTCAACTGACCACAGTCAGTTGCGGTGGCCTATGTCCGTCGCTCGTGCACTTTCCCGCACGAACCTAACTTTATTGAAAATTTTTGCTGCCTTGCACCCCAGATCCGCCTAGCGGTTCGGGTGTGGGCTTCAAGCAAAGGCCTCCGATCTGAGCGTTCTCACGTCTCGATTCGGAGCTTTATACCTATAAAAAAATATTTGGGGTTAGCTATGAACTACGGAAGCTTACGGAATCCTATTCTCGGTATGTCGCTCTCAGCACTCGCACTCTCCATGGGGGCTGCGCTGGCGCAAGATGAAGATGTAACCGAAGAAGAAACAACAACGACTACTCAACGGGTTGAGCGCATTCAAGTGACCGGATCACAGATCCGAGGGGTGGATCTTGAGGGTGCGCAACCACTCATCAGTATCAGCGCAGAAGACATTCGCAATTCATCGGCCACGACGGTTTCCGAGTTACTCCGTGAAGTCGGGCAAACACGCGGTGGTGAGGGCAGTTTCTCAACATTTTCAAGTGGTGCGCTGCAGGGCGATTCACCGGTTGGCCAAGCTGCCGCTTCGCTGCGGGGACTGGGCGCATCGTCAACACTGACCTTGATCAACGGACGGCGGGTGAGTGCGAGCTCGTTTGCCAACAACTTCGAAAACTTTGTCGATATCAACTCAATTCCACTTTCTGCCATTGAGCGTATCGATATTCTGGCCACTGGCGCTTCAGCGACTTACGGTGCAGATGCGATTGCCGGGGTCATCAACTACGTCCTGCGTCGAGACTTTGAGGGCACGGAACTGAATGTGAGTTACGGGAACTCCGAAGCAAGTTCGAACGATGGAAAAACCAGTGTGAACTTGATCAGTGGCCGCAACTTCGGCAACACCAACGTGACTGCATTTTTTGATTATTATGATCGTAAGCCGCTATTTGACCGAGACCGCGAGCGCACGGCGCAAAGCTTCTTCCCAAGTCAGCAGGGGACCTTCCCAAGCTGGAATACTCGTTTTTTTGATGATGATGATTACGTTGAGGCTGGATGTCCCGAGAATTTAAGTAAAGTTGGCTCATTTGGTGAGTATTGTGAATACAACCAAAACGCCTTCCTCCCCACGTACACGGCGCTTGAGACTATGGGTGCTGGTTTGATGGTGACGCATGAATTTGATCAAGTGACTTGGTTCAACGAGTTTATGTTCACCCGTTCTGAAGCAACGAGCAACTCAACGGGCGCACCTTGGTCAGGCTATGATGTAGCCTTTGATCATCCAAACATGCCAGACGAGCTGCGTGATCGATTCCTCGATTTATGGGATTCCATTGGTGAAGCACCGCTCGATGAAATTCGTGGTTGGGGCCGCTTCCCAGATGGTCGCACCATTACCAACACGACTGACAGCATGCGTTTTGTATCAGGCCTCGAGGGAAGTTGGGGGAACTGGTTCTGGGAGTCTGCCGCCAGCTACTCGGAGTCGCGCTCTGAGCAACAAGCAGTTGCCGGTATTTTCAATCGGGAACGTTTTGAGGCCTCGTTGTTTGGTGAGCTCTGTGCTGATGGCAGCACAAATTGTGCACCGGGAGATGGTGGACTTTGGTATAACCCGTTTGGTGGCCAAGCAAATAATTCACAGCAAGTACTCGATTTATTGCAAGAACAGCTTCCGCGCAATGGGGTGTCTAAACTGTACTCCATTGATTTCCGGACCTCCGGTGACCTGACTGAACTGCGCCATGGTGCTTTGTCAGCTGCATTTGGTGTCGAGGCGCGGCGCGAAGAAGTCAGTGATCGTCCTGATCCACTGGCCCGCGGAACCTTTGAGAACAACTACACGCCGGGCGTGATTGGCTTCGGTTCAACGGGTGCTTCGGCGAGTCGGAATCAATGGGCTGCATTTGCAGAGCTCTTTATTCCAATTACCGAAACGCTTGATGCGCAAGTTGCTGGACGTTATGACCATTACAACGACTTTGGTGGTGAGTTTAATCCGAAAGTGGGTCTTCGCTGGGCTCCAACCGACGAATGGGTATTCCGTGGTTCATGGGCACAGAGTTTCCGCGCTCCGTCACTGAGTCAAGTGGGTGCTGAGATTACGCTAAGCTCCTTTAACCTCGATTGTAAGCCAGAGTTTCGTGGCAACTACTGTGGTGAAACACAGGTTGAGCGCAATATTCTGACAAAGGTTTTCGGTAATGAAGATCTGGAAGCGGAAGACTCAGAGTCACTGAGTTTTGGATTTGCATTCAGCCCCAATCGTGACATTACGTTGACTTTCGATTATTGGCAGTTTGAGCACAATAATATTGTGGGTGTTGACGGGGAGTTTCTCCTCCAACGTAGCTTGTCGGATCCGAGCTTACGTTTCTGTGGCGAGCTTCCAGCGACCGTGAGCCAAGGTGTTGGTTTTGAAGAATGTGACGAAAACGGTGTCGGGATTGTCACCAGCCGATTAGCGGGTGATGTTCACTTACAACTGGAGAACTTGGGGACCCAGAAGACCCGAGGTATTGATCTGACCTACACCCATCATTTTGATATTGATGGCGTTGCTCGTTTCACCTGGTTGACCGATGTGACCCATCTGTTAGAGTTTGAGCGTCAGTTGTCACAGAACGCAGAACCTGAGCGTCTTGAAGGGACCTTCCGCTACCCGCAAACCATCCTCACCAATACGTTACGCTGGAGCCGTGATGCATGGTTTGGAAATGTCCGAGTGCAGTACACCAGCAGCTACGATGATGATATTGAAGGGTTCCGCCAAGCGGACTTGGATCGATTGGGCATTAGTGCAAACCGCAAAGTTCCAAGTTGGACCAAAGTGAACACAACGGTAGGCTATGAGTTCTCAGAGAACCTGATCGTTCGCTTTAATATTGAGAACTTGTTCGATCGTCAAGCACCGTATGCCTATGGCACCAGTGCGAATGTGGATCACTTCAACCATGACACCATGGGTCGTTTCTACCGCCTCAGTGCCATGTATCGCTTCTAATCGCATGAAGCGTGACCTATAAGAAACGATAGGTCTTTGCCAATGCTCACTCTCAAGTGGGGTGAGCATTGGTTTCATTTGCACCAAGAGAGTGATTCATGAGCAAGTCAATGTCCCGGCAAATGCCGGATACGTTCGTCATTTTATTTTTTGTTGCGCTGCTTGCGGCTGCACTCGTGTGGCTTGTGCCTGCGGGACAATTCGAGACCGAATCTGTGACCCGTGTGACACCCTCGGGAGAACAAGTTCGGGAGGTGATCATTGCCGACTCCTATCAGCGAGTCGACGATGCCGCATCGCTCCGCTGGTTTGCGGAGGGAGGTGAGATTGGCATTGCTAATATCCCGTTCGAAGGACTGGTTTCGGGTACCAAATGGGGATCGGCCATCGGCGTAATGGCTTTTATTCTGCTGGTGGGTGGAGCCTTTGGCATCATTGTTCGAACCCACAGTGTTGAGCGGGGTATTCTTGCTCTGATCCAGCGAACACAAAAATATGATCAGCTGTTTTTGGTGCTGTTGTTTTTTGTATTCTCGCTGGGCGGTGCGGTGTTTGGCATGGGCGAAGAGGCCATTGCATTCTGTTTGGTACTGCTGCCGGTAATGACGCGGCTTGGTTACGATAAAGTCACGGTCGTGTTAGTGACTTATGTAGCAACCCAGATTGGTTTTGCAGCCTCGTGGATGAATCCATTTAGTGTGGCTATCGCGCAGGGCATTGCAGAAGTTCCATTGCTTTCCGGGGCCGGATTTCGAATGGGCGTCTGGTTTGTTCTCACTACCTGTGGCCTGATTTTTACCTTGCGCTACGCAGCGCGAACACGCTGTCAAACCGCGGCAAACGAGGTTGCTCAGGGGGTCGAGCTCGAAAGTAAGTTCACGCCCGTGGATACACTTATTTTAGTGCTATTCACGCTGGGTATTGTCTGGGTCATTTGGGGAGTAACCCAGCGCGGATACTATATCCCCGAAATCGCTACCCAGTTCTTTGTGATGGGTATTGTGATTGGCCTAGTTGCAGTTCTGAGTGGGCGAATGCGGGCCAATGAAATGTCCGGTGCCTTTACCCGTGGTGCACAAGATTTACTACCAGCCGCACTGATTGTCGGGTTCGCAAAAGGAATCATTTTGTTGCTTGGGGGAGATGACCCCACCAGCCCATCAACGCTGAATACTATTTTGTATGGTGCAGGGCAGTGGATGGGCGCCGCCAATGAGCCGATCGCTGCAACTGCTATGTTGGTTTTTCAGGGGGTATTTAATTTTTTCATGACCTCAGGCTCGGGCCAGGCTGCGCTGACTATGCCATTGATGGCACCACTAGCTGATTTGGTGGGAGTGACGCGGCAGGTTGCGGTTCTTGCTTTTCAGCTTGGTGATGGCCTCACCAATATCATTGTGCCAACATCTGCGGCGTTGATTGGTTGTCTTGGGGCCGTCAAATTAGATTGGGCCGTGTGGGTCCGAGCCATTTGGCGTTTCCAGCTCTTTTTAATGGTGAGTTCGATTTTGATCGTGCTGGCCGCTGTTTTTACGGGATTCCAGTAAATGAAATTAACTCTAATTGAAGGTGCCGAGGTGTTCGCTCCTCATGCGCTTGGACCAACCAACATCGTAGTCGCCGGTGGACAGATTTTGGCGATGGGAACTAATCTTAGTCTGGCGGGGCAAGGCATTGAGATTGAGCGAATCAATGGTCGGGATTTTTATGCAGTTCCCGGGTTTGTTGATCCGCTTGCGCACATAACCGGTGGCGGTGGCGAGGGTGGCTTCCACACCCGGACACCCGAGATGACCTTGACGGATGCATCGCTCGCCGGGGTGACCACCTTGGTAGCGTGTCTTGGAACCGATGCAACGACACGAACGTTGCCGGATCTTTTGGCGAAGGCGCATGCACTGACCTACGAAGGTCTGACGGTTCACTGTTACACCGGCTCCTATGAAGTTCCAGTACGGACCATCACCGGTTCGGTGCGCGACGATATTATGTTGATTGATGCATTTATTGGCGTGGGTGAAGTGGCGATTGCTGATCATCGTGGATCGCACCCGAGTGCCGAAGAGCTTGCGCGCATTGCCGCCGACGCGAGGGTGGGGGGAATGCTGTCTGGAAAGCGCGGTATTGTGTTCTTACATATTGGAGAAGCACCCGAGCAGTTGGCGCTATTACGCGAAGTGATTACTCGCTTCCCAGTTCCTGCCACGCAGTTTTATCCAACGCACATGAATCGTTCGATTGAATTACTCGAGCATGGCTATGACCTAGCGCATCAGGGGATGGTGCTGGACGTCACAGCAAGCACGACCCCAGAGCTATTGGCGCAAGGTGAGCTTAGTGCGGCGGAATCCCTGCATCGAGCCTTGGCTGCGGGGCTCTCCCACAAGATGATTAGTTTCAGCTCTGATGGGAACGCGAGCCTCCCCGACTTTGACGAGACCGGGAACTTGGTGGGACTCAAAATGGGGCGTGTTCAATCGATGCATGATGCTTTTGTTGAAGCCGTTACCCAGTATGAGATTCCGCTTTCTCATGCGCTGCACGCAGTGAGTACCAATGCTGCGCGTTATCTTGGACTATCTGATAAAGGGGAACTGGCAGTCGGGAAGTCGGCGGATCTTGTATTGCTCGAGCGAGATAGTTTGTCTGTGAATTCCGTATGGTCACGCGGTAAGCGTCTTGTTTCGGATGGAAAGGCTGTCGTTAAATCCACATTTGCATAAAATGAAAACCGCGGGATAAAGCCCGCGGTTTTATTTCGTTTCGCATTAGGGTTGCAAGCGTTCGAGAACCCAGTTGTCGCTCGCGTAGCGGTAGCGGAAGCGATCATGCAAACGCGCCGCGCGCCCTTGCCAAAATTCGAATTGCGTTGGGCGGACCCGAAACCCGCCCCAAAATGGCGGAAGTGGAAGTGTTTCTTGCTCAGAAAAACGTGCTTCAACCTCGCGATACTGCGCATCAAGTTTGTCCCGTCCGGCAACAAACTGACTTTGTTGCGAGGCCCACGCCGCAAGTTGACTTGCACGGGGTCGAGATTGAAAGTACGCAGTATTCTCAGCCTCGCTTAAGCGCTCAGCAGCTCCCTCCACTGTGACTTGGCGCTCCATCGGGAGCCAAGCGAAGTGCAAGCTGCAATTCGGGTTCGCGAGAAGTTGCTGGCCCTTTTGGCTTTGGTAATTCGTGTAAAAAACAAATCCATCTGCTGACATATCCTTGAGCAGCACAATGCGTTGGGTCGGCTTATCGTTGGCGCAGGTTGCGAGGGTCATGGCGGTGGGATCGAGATTCCACTCGCTCGCGATTACTTCATCGAACCATTGTTGAAATTGCACAAATGGGTCGGGATTCAAATCATTGAAGTTCAATTGTCGCTGTTCATAGTCGCGACGAATATCTCGCAAGCTCATAGCACCTCAGCTTTGTCGTGGTTGCCCGAGCAACTCAGTGTGCTCGAACGCAATGGCGGTATTGTTCATAAATAACGTCAGTAAGTGCTTATCGGTTTCCGACAACTCGCTAATTCCTCGAATATACAGAAGATAGAAATGACCCAAGGTTGTCCGATATAGCCCATAATAGGTTTCATTATGGACTTCATAGGCAACGGGTTCATTGCGCGAGCGCAAAGATTCGATGACTTGCTTGTCTGAACCTTGCTGCAACATATCACCAATATGATCTTTATATTCGCCGGTTGCCGCAATAATCGAGAAGGGAGTGTCTGATGTTCCCGTTGCGGTATACCCCTCGAGGTGTAGTTTGCAGTAGGCTGCAGCATCCGAGCGCGTTAACAGGGCCACCAGCTGTTCAAGGATTCCTTGACTCAACTGATGGACCGATTGCGCGGAAAAAATTTCAGCTGAGGCTTTAATGATTCGTTCAAGACCACATTTGTACCGCTCAATTGCCTGCAGATCACGAAACGCGCGCAAACTTGAATACATTAGTGTCATGAGTTTGCGATAAGTTAGCTCCGTTTTTTCTTTGTAATCATCAATATCATACTTGGCGATGACTTCTTCTTCAGGTGCTTGCCCAGGCTGACCGGTGCGCAATACGATACGAACAAGCCGGTTTTTTAGCTCTTCTCGAGTCCACCGAGCGATATCGAGACCTGCATGATCGGATTCCATGACAACGTCCAACAACATCAACGCATAGTCATTCCGTTCGCGTAACTTTGCTTTTGCTTCCTCACCGGAGTAGGCCGAGTGAAATTGCAGCGGACGTTTATCAAGCGAGAAGTCGGAAAGCGCCATGCGTGTAATGACGTGGATTTCCTCATCGTCATCGACGATCAATACGTGAAAAGGCTCCCGCACTGCGGGAGCCTCTTGATGGGAGTTTTCTTCTGCAAACAAAAAGTCATCTGACATAAATGGGGCTCACCCAGCTAGTGGCTACGTTGAAAGTGTCGCTCTCCCGCAACCCAAGTTTGTTCGACGCGGATTCGCCAGAGATTCTCTGGCTTGGCTTGGAAAGGGTCCGCTGATAAAACCAGAAAATCAGCCCATTTACCAGCTTCTAAACTGCCGGTGCGGCTCTCGAGGTGTCCTGCATAGGCCGCATCGATTGTGAACGAGCGGATGGCTTCCTCGATAGTCATACGTTGCTCAGGATACCAACCTTCGACAGGCTGGTTATCACGGTCTTGACGGGTCACAGCCGCATGAATGCCGTAGAATGGGTTTGCAAGTTCAACCGGGAAGTCAGAGCCTGCCGCAATAAGCGAGCCTTGATCCAGGAAGCTACGCCATGCATAGGCACCGGCAATCCGTTCTGAACCTACCCGATCTTCTGCCATGTTCATATCACTGGTCGCGTGGGTCGGTTGCATTGAGGGAATAATGCCAAGCTCGAGGAAACGCGGAATATCCCCAACGCGCACAACCTGTGCATGCTCGACCCGATGGCGCGGATCGGTTTGCCATGCTTCTTCTTGCTCTGCTTCCAAGGCGAAAATCTCAGCAAACGTATCGAGTGCCAACTTGTTCGAGCGGTCTCCGATTGCGTGATAGTTGATTTGGAATCCAGCTTGGTGAATTGCACCAAACAGCGGCATCAAGTCTTCTTCAGGGGTAACTAACAGACCGGTGTTGTCCTCGTCATCGGAGTAGGGCTCAATAAGCGCCGCACCGCGGCTTCCAAGGGCGCCGTCCCCATAGAGTTTCACACTATTAATCTGTAATCGATCGTAAGCATCTCGGAATGGGCCCTCAGCCAACAAGTCCATCAATGCGGGATCCCTTGCCGAAATCATGGCATTCACACGCAATGGCAGGCGTTTATCTTCACTGAGCTCTTTGAATAAGTCGAGACCGCGTGTATCGACACCCGCATCGTGGACTTGGGTGATACCCAACTCAAGCAGGTGCTCAAACGCTAGATTCACGGCGTGACGCAGTTGCTCATCGGAAATCGGTGGCATGACGTTTTGCACCATATTCATGGCGGTATCGATCAAAACACCGGTTGGATTGCCTTCTGAATCGCGAATAATCTGTCCGCCAGGAGGATCGAGCGTGTCTTTGGTGATCTCAGCAAGTTCGAGCGCTTTACTATTCGCCCAGCCTGCATGCGCATCAATTCGAACCAACCAGACCGGCCGGTCGCTGACAACTTCGTCGAGATCTTTTTTGCTGGGGAAACGACGGTCTGGCCACAGTTCTTGGTTCCAACCACGCCCAATCAGCCACGGAAGGTCTTGATGGTCATGCGCATAATTGGCTACCTTGGCGACCGCTGCAGTGCGGCTGTTCATTCCGCGCAAATCGATTTGTACGAGATTCTCGCCAAGGCTTTGAATATGGCCATGGGCATCAACAATGCCTGGAATCACGGTTTGACCACGTAGGTCGTATTGGCGTGCACCCTCATATTTGGTGACCAATTCCTCGTCACCTACGGCAACAATCTTTCCTTTGTGCACGACAATCACAGAGAACTGGTTGAGCTCTGCGTAATCGCCGATACCACCGGCGAAGGTGTAGCCGTTAAGGTTATGAAAAACCTTGTGGCGGCTATAACTCTTTTCTTTTTCTTGCGTGCGGGCGTCGGCGTCCTCAAGCGCGCTCACGACGGGCATAGCGCTGAAAAGCAAGAAGAAAAGCGGAATTAACTTAGCAAAGTGTGTTTGCATAATTTGCCTCGGTTTGTGGGCCGTTAAGGGAACGCTTGGCGGCCAAGTCGATCAATTCTTTTGTGTTTGTTATTTAATCGTTAGTTCCCTGTGAGCACTATACTCAATTTTTCAAAATATTTCACCGGACTTAATTCTATACGTTTTTTAGCTTGGTTGACCGTATGTAAAGGATGTCCTTTACAAAATAATTGCAATAAAAAAAACGAAAACTCGCGTAGTTACTAACACTTCACTAATATATTTGTTAAAGTGGGGAGTGTCCCTTGTCACGGATTTCAAGGCATCTAACTTCGGTACTCGGTCATCTATGAAAATTCTTATCATTGATCCTCATTTCTTTACCCGTTCCGGGTTGATTCACGTGATCACGACGTACCCGGGAAGCATTGCAATATATGAAGCCACTTCGCTCGAAGTTGCAGAGAGCTACCTGTTGTCTGGGGAGCACTTTGATTTGATATTCACGGAGCTGGATTTACCGGATGCTGACCATCGTCATCTGGTCTCACGTTTACACCAACTAGCTCCGAGTGCACATCTTGTGCTTTTTACCTGGCGTGGCCAACCGAATGAGATTCAAAGCGCGGTAAATCAAGGAGCGAAGAGCTTCTTACGCAAGGATGCTGCAGCAGAAGACGTGAAATTAGCGATTCACGGACTTCTACAAAACAAAGCATACCTACCGGCGGAAAGTTTAAATTATCGCCAGCAATCAGAAGCCGAGCGAAAGCTTTCTCCACGCCAACAAGAAATTATGCAACTTTTGGCGCAAGGGCTTTCAAACAAGGAAATTGCCAACATTTTGGGAATTACCGAAGGCACCATTCGTGTTCACTTGTCCGCTATCTTCAAAGCCATTAAGGTTTCGAATCGCACCGAAGCCACATTATGGTATTTACTCCGCCAAGGTTAAGTTCAGAGGCGTTTTGTTATGGACTTAACCGCGTTTGCGAAACAACTTGAACATCAAGAGAAAGCGCCTGTTGATCAATGGAATCCACCGTACTGTGGTGACATCAACCTTGTAATTCGCGCTTCAGGCCAGTGGGATTACGAAAACTCTCCGATCGGTCGTCAAGCACTCGTCAAGTTATTTGCGCGCGTTCTAAAACGCGAAGGTGATCGCTACTTCTTGGTCACTCCGGTTGAAAAAATTGGTATTCAGGTGGAGGACCTGCCTTTTGTTGTCGTCTCGTGGGAACAACAACATCATCAGGGCGAGCCGATTATCCAAGTGACAACGAATGTGGGTGAACGCTATATATTAAGCGAGGAACATCCTCTTGTTGTCGACGCTAATTTACCTGCGGTTCAAGTTCGCGATGGGATGCGTGCGCGGGTTCACCGCAATGTGTATTACCAGTGGGCTGATATTGCAACGCCTGCTGAAGGGAACGAAGACGCTGGGTATTATGTCCGAAGTGCTGGAATGCGTTTTTTATTGTTGGCTGATCAGTAGTCCATGTCGCATTGCATACATTGCCCGCATATTCCCCTTACGCTATGATCCGCAGCCAAGTTTTTCATCATGAGTAACGCCATGTCGACCCCATTGAAGATCAGTCTGGCCCAAATCAATTGCACCGTGGGCGCAATTCGAGAGAACACACAAAAGATTGTGCGTGTGATGGCTGATCACCCCGAGACGGACTTATTAGTTTTCCCCGAGTTAGCGATTACCGGCTACCCACCTGAAGATTTGTTATTTCGTCCGGATCTCCATCAAGCAGTCGCAATATCTCTGCAGGAAATCGCACAAGCAACGGGCGATTGTGCTGTGGCTGTTGGTCATCCAGAAACGGATGGAACGCAAGTATGGAACGTGCTTTCGATCTTCCACCACGGTCGATTGCTGGCGCGTTATCGCAAACAAGTTCTGCCGAACTACGGGGTATTTGATGAAAAACGTTACTTTACGCCTGGCACGGAGACGGTTGTTTTCGAGCTCAAGGGCGAACGTATCGGTTTACTTATTTGCGAAGACCTTTGGAACGAAATGCCGGCCAAACGAGCCAAGGAAGCAGGGGCCCATATTCTGGTGTCCGTCAATGCTAGCCCATTTGAAGAATACAAATATCCACAGCGATTACAGGTTCTGAAGGCCCGTTGTCAGGAAAATCAATTGCCACTGGTGTATGTGAATTTAGTCGGTGGTCAAGATGAAGTCGTGTTTGATGGGAACTCTGTCGTCTTGGATGCGGACGGAGATGTTGCATTGCACTTACCGCACTGCGAAGAGGCAGTAATGTCTGCTGAATTTCACGGGAAGCAAGTGCAAAAACAGACACTGCCTCCATCTCTCGAGAACGAAGAAAGCCTCTATCAAGCGCTTGTAATGGCGCTCCGTGATTATGTTGAAAAGAATAACTTCAAATCCGTGTTACTCGGTCTGTCCGGTGGGATCGATTCGGCTTTGACGCTCGCTCTCGCGGTTGATGCATTGGGGCCAGATCGAGTGCGCGCCGTGATGATGCCTTACCGTTACACCGCCGACATCAGTATTGAGGATGCGCGCACTCAAAGTGAATGGCTTGGAAATCGGTTTGATGTGGTCGCGATAGAGCCGATGGTCGATAGCTTTATGGACACGTTGGCTCCCCTATTTGCGAACACCACCCGTGATGTGACCGAAGAAAACTTGCAAGCTCGATGCCGCGGGGTGCTCTTGATGGCGTTGTCGAACAAATATGGTGCGCTCGTGCTGACCACTGGGAATAAAAGTGAGTTGGCCGTTGGGTATTGCACGCTCTACGGGGATATGTGTGGTGGGTTTGCGCCCATCAAGGATTTACCGAAAAGTTTGGTGTATCGCCTGTCTGAATATCGAAACACCCTTGGAAATGCCATTCCAGAGCGTGTGATTACGCGTCCGCCGTCAGCGGAGTTAGCTCCGGACCAAAAAGATCAGGATTCCTTACCCCCATACGATATTCTTGATGAAATCATTGATGGTTATGCCGAGCGTGATCTCTCAGTCGCAGATTTAGTGGCAGCAGGGTATGATGAACAGACCGTGCGTGACGTGATTCGTTTGATAGAGCGAAATGAATACAAACGCCGACAAGGAGCGGTTGGACCTAAGGTGACGCGGAGAAACTTTAACAAAGATCGCCGTTATCCCATTACGAGTCGGTATGTTCAGCAAATCTTGGATGCCTAAATAGGAAGGGAAGATGAAAAAAATAGAAGCAATCATCAAACCGTTTAAACTCGATGACGTGCGCGCAGCACTCTCTGAGGTAGGGATTGCTGGTATGACTGTTTCGGAAGTGAAGGGTTTTGGTCGTCAACGAGGGCACACCGAGTTGTATCGGGGGGCCGAATATATGGTCGACTTTTTACCGAAGGTCAAAATTGAGATCGTCGTGGCTGATGAGGATGTTGAGCGGTGTGTTGAAGCGATTACCGAGACTGCTCACACGGGTAAAATTGGCGATGGAAAGATTTTTGTCTCAGCGGTCGAGCGGGTCATCCGCATTCGGACTGGAGAAGAAAATGAGGACGCAATCTAGCGTCCTCTTTTTTACGATGTCTTGCCGCGCGCTTTAGAAATTCGCGCGTAACACCTGCCGCGCATCGTCTGCTTGCTCATTTAGACCCAATGCTGAATATGCAGACACCATAATCTCCAAAGCACGTTCCACTTCGTTTACATCTTGGAAGTTATCCACGATATACACTCCGCGATTTGCTGCAGCCATGTAAGCGCCCCGACGCAGGTAATATTCTGCGACGGCTAGTTCATGGCGAGCAAGGCGGGCTTTAATGCCAACCATCCGCTGGCGCGCATCCGCTGCAAATGGGCTATCCGGATGGCGAGTTACCAGCTCACGAAAATCCTGGAAGGCGTTTTCCGCATACACCGGGTTCCGGTCACTTCGGTCGATTCGGAAGAGGTCTTGGAAGAATGCACCTTCTGCTTGGAGATGGACGAGCCCGCGCATGTAACGCACGTAATCGTTGTCTGCGTGATTTGGATTCAACGTCAAGAAACGATCAATGGTGGTGAGTGCGCGATCCTGTTCCCCGATTTTATATTCAACAAAGATCAGGTCCAACTGGACTTGTTGTGCAAACGGTCCAAATGGGAACTGGTTATTGATTTGTCGGAGTAATGCCGCAGCATCTGCATAACGGCCACCGCGAATGTATCCTTGCGAGGTCTCGTACATTTGCTCAACACTCGAGCGCGATTGATCCTGAGGGCGTGATGAACAGCCGCTGAGGAAGAGGAGTGTGAGGATAACGATCGGTAAAACTGCTTTCATTGGGCTTTGGGTCTCTTTTTTTACGTTGAATTCCCTGTGATGTTTTTCATCATCTGGAGTACACTAGGCACCGAGCTCGGATTGTAGCGCACTGACACGAGGATGCACAGCGCAAGTTCTTTATGACTGATTATGTAAAACAAACAGCAGTAGTTCCGGAGCATTTGCTCGGAGCACGATTGGACCAAGCATTAGCTGAAATGTTCCCAGACTTCTCACGTTCACGTTTGAAAACGTGGATCCAAGCGGGAAATATCCAAGTCGATGGTGCCGTGGTCACGAAACCGCGCGAGAAAGTGATTGCGGGTCAGCAAATTGCGCTAGAAGCTGAGCTGGAAGCCGAAGTGTTCTCTGAGCCTCAGGCAATCGACCTTGATATTGTCTATGAAGATGATGACTTATTGGTACTCAACAAGCCTGCCGGACTTGTCGTGCATCCAGGCGCAGGAACGCCGGATGGAACGCTCCTAAACGCACTCTTGCATCATTGCCCCTCCCTTGAACAACTTCCGCGTGCTGGTATTGTGCATCGTTTGGACAAAGAGACCACCGGCTTGATGGTGGTGGCAAAAACGATTGCGGCATACACTGCATTGGTCGCCGCTTTGCAAGCACGTGAAATCACCCGTGAATATGAAGCCATTGTGACCGGAGTAATGACCGCAGGCGGAACCATCGATGCACCGATCGGACGGCATCCGTCGAAGCGAACTTTGATGGCGGTGAAACCTAATGGAAAACCGGCCGTAACGCATTATCGTGTGGCGGAGCGGTTCCGGGCGCATACGCGCGTTCGCTTACGTCTTGAAAGTGGTCGAACTCACCAGATTCGGGTGCATATGGCGCATTTGTCATATTCTTTGGTCGGCGATCCGCAATATGGCGGCCGTCCGCGTCCACCGAAGCAAGCGAGCGACGCTTTTATAAGCGCTTTACGAGGGTTTCAGCGACAAGCATTGCATGCAACTCGGTTGGCGCTCAAGCACCCACGGACCGGTGAGGATATGCAATGGGACTCGCCAATACCGGATGATATGAAGCAACTGTTGGTTGCTATGCGCGAAGACAACGCGCTTCATCAAGCGGAATCCTGATGGCCCGACGAGAGGGAGGAGTGATGAAAACGTTACCTGCGATTTGGAATGTTCCTTCTTCGGTGCAGGCGCATACGACATTGCGCTCGGGTGGCGTGAGCGTCTCTCCGTATGATTCTCTTAATCTAGGAACACATGTAGGCGATTTGCCTGCATCGGTTCAGCAAAACCGCGCACGTTTGCGGGACCAATTGAAACTTCCCCAGGAGCCGAATTGGTTATCGCAAATTCATAGCAATCAAATTGTGCGAGTCGGTGCGAGCGGTTTGCAAGATATACCTGAAGCGGATGGTGCCTACACCAATCAGCCGGATGTGGTGCTTGCGATTCTCACGGCCGACTGCCTCCCAGTATTCCTTGCATCGTCCGACGGCCAGGAACTCGCATTGTTACACTGCGGTTGGCGTGGCATTGCGCTTGGTATTATTGAACGCGCAGTGGCCATGTTTGCGTGTCCTCCTGATCAGATTCAAGCGTGGCTGGGTCCCTGTATTGGGCCAGATGCGTTCGAAGTGGGTCATGATGTTCTTGACGCAATGAGCCATCGGAACACGCGTCATCAGAGCGCATTTATCCCCCGCGGTGGGAAATTCCTTGCAAACCTCTATCAGATCGCCCTCAATGAACTTGAGGCACAGGGTGTTCTGGCAGTCACTTCGTGTAACGAGTGTACCTTCACACAATCGACGCACTATTTTTCCTATCGTAAAGCCGGCGGCGCCACGGGGCGGATGGCCTCAGTACTCTGGCGTAGCGAATCGTCGACCCGTAAATAATTCTTTCCAACCTGCTTGAAAGTACTGAAAAAGCACCCACATTAGTAGCAACGTTTGTTTGTGAGTGAGGTGCACTATGCGCATGGATCGTTTTACCAGTAAATTTCAATCTGCGATCGCAGAGGCGCAGTCCTTGGCGTTAGGTCGCGACCACCCATATATTGAACCGATCCACATCATGCTGGCTTTGATGAACCAAGATGGTGGGACGGTTCGCCCGCTGTTACAGGATGCGGGTGTGAACTTTGCAACGTTCCGAACGCAACTTTCAAAAGCACTCGACGCGATTCCAGAAGTATCGGGGACAGGTGGCGAGGTTCAAATATCTCGGGATACCGCCAACGTACTTAACCTCACCGATAAATATGCGCAAAAGCGCAAAGACGAATATATCTCGAGTGAGCTCTTTGTCCTTGCTGCAATAGAAGATAAAGGAAAGTTGGGCGAGCTATTACGGTCGCAAGGTCTTACGACGGAGCGAATTGAGAAAGCGATTCAACAACTCCGAAAAGGGCAGAAAGTTGATGACCCGAATGCGGAAGATCAACGTCAAGCATTGCAAAAATATACCGTCGACCTTACCGAGCGAGCGGAACAAGGAAAGCTCGATCCGGTGATTGGTCGAGACGAAGAAATTCGGCGTGCGATTCAAGTACTTCAGCGCCGAACTAAGAATAATCCAGTTTTAATTGGTGAGCCGGGCGTGGGTAAAACGGCGATCGTAGAGGGTTTGGCGCAACGAATTGTCAATGGCGAAGTGCCGGAGGGATTGAAGCACAAACGAGTACTTTCGCTGGATCTCGGATCTTTGTTAGCGGGCGCCAAATATCGCGGTGAGTTCGAAGAGCGCTTGAAGGCTGTTTTGAACGAGCTCCAACAAGAAGAAGGTCAGGTCATTCTCTTTATTGATGAGTTGCACACTATGGTTGGGGCAGGAAAAGCGGATGGTGCGATGGACGCGGGTAATATGCTAAAGCCTGCTCTTGCGCGAGGCGAACTCCACTGTGTGGGTGCGACAACGCTTGATGAGTATCGCCAATATATCGAAAAAGATGCCGCGCTCGAGCGTCGTTTCCAAAAAGTACTCGTGGAGGAGCCTTCGGTAGAGGATACCATCGCGATTCTTCGCGGACTTAAAGAAAAGTATGAGCTCCATCACTCGGTGGAAATTACGGATCCAGCGATTGTTGCCGCAGCCTCGCTGTCGCATCGGTACATTAGCGACCGCCAACTTCCGGATAAGGCAATTGACTTAATTGATGAAGCTGCTTCATCCATTCGGATGCAGATGGACTCAAAACCCGAAGACTTAGACCGCCTCGAGCGGCGCATTATTCAACTGAAATTAGAGCGCCAAGCTCTGGCGAAAGAAAAGGATGATGCGAGTAAGAAGCGTCTCGAGTTACTCGACACCGAGTTGTCTGAGCTAGAAGCGAACTATCAAGCGTTAGAAGATGTATGGAAATCTGAAAAACTCGCGGTGCAAGGTCATCAACATATAAAGGAACAGTTGGATCAGGCGCGAAACGAACTAGAGGTTGCAAATCGCGCGCGAGATCTCAATCGCATGGCTGAACTCCAGTACGGGCGAATTCCTGAATTGGAGCGGCAGCTCGAAGCTGCACTCAAAGCTGAGATGCAAGACATGACGTTATTGCGAAACCGCGTCACCGATGAAGAAATTGCGGAAGTTCTTTCGCGTTGGACAGGTATTCCTGTGTCGCGCATGCTCGAAGGCGAACGGGAGAAATTACTCCGAATGGAAGATGAATTGCATCACCGGGTTGTGGGTCAGCATGAAGCGGTCGTTGCGGTTTCGAATGCGATCCGTCGGTCACGAGCGGGGCTAAGCGATCCTGATCGACCAATCGGTTCATTCTTGTTCTTAGGTCCTACTGGGGTCGGGAAAACCGAACTTTGCAAGGCATTAGCGCGCTTCATGTTCGATACGGATGATGCCATGGTACGAATCGATATGTCGGAGTTTATGGAGAAGCACTCGGTATCTCGATTAGTGGGTGCGCCTCCAGGATACGTCGGATATGAAGAGGGTGGATATTTAACCGAAGCGGTTCGGCGTCGTCCATATTCGGTGGTGTTGCTCGACGAAGTGGAAAAAGCTCACCCAGACGTGTTTAACATCCTGTTACAGGTGTTGGATGATGGGCGACTCACTGATGGGCATGGGCGCACCGTCGATTTTCGGAATACCGTGATTATCATGACCTCGAATTTGGGTTCGCACTTGATTCAAGAGCATGCTCATGACGTTGACTATGATGAGATGAAAGCGATGCTGCAGGATGTTCTTAACAAGTCATTCCGCCCTGAGTTTTTGAACCGGATCGATGAGACTGTAGTGTTCCACCCGTTGCACAATGAACACATTCAGAAGATTGCACGGATTCAAATGAGCCGTTTGTTGACGCGGCTTGAAGAGCGTGGATTTACTTTGGAGGTGTCTGATGCAGCCTTTGCGCAACTTGCGGAGGTCGGGTTTGATCCGGTCTTCGGCGCTCGTCCGCTAAAACGTGCAATTCAGGCGGAGCTCGAGAATCCACTGGCAAGAAAATTGCTGAATGGAGAACTGGTTGTAGGTAAACCTATTCTCGTGGATGCTGGAGCACATGGCCTAGAAATTACGCAGTAAAGCTAGGTTAAGATAGCCCCTCGGCGGTCATGTGCGAGGGGCTTTTTTGATTTCGCTTGTCAAAGCAAGAACCCTGTGTGATATGCTTAAAGTTAAAGATTTGAGCTTCCGAACATTAGTTATCAAGGATATTTATGCCAGAACAGACGAAACGTCGCGGTATTTATTTGCTGCCAAACTTGCTGACCACAGCAGGTTTGTTCTCCGGTTTCTATGCGATTGTCGCGTCCATGAACGGTGACTTTCAGTTGGCTGCCATTGCTATTTTTGTGGCAATGGTATTTGACGGACTTGATGGACGTGTCGCGCGGATGACGAATACTCAGAGTGAGTTCGGTGCGGAATACGACTCAATGGCCGATATCGTGTCATTTGGTATTGCCCCTGCACTCGTAGCATACAATTGGGCTTTGCATGATGTAGGGAAGCTCGGTTGGCTTGCTGCCTTTATCTTTGTTGCGGGTGGGGCGCTGCGCTTGGCGCGATTCAACACAGCACTTGCGACTGCCGACAAACGCTATTTCCAAGGTCTCGCTATTCCGAGTGCGGCAGCGATCATCGCTGGCTTGGTATGGGTGGGCGCGAAATATGAGATCGATCCGAGCAACGTGAGCCTCTTGGTTGTGCTTTTCACCATTGCATGTGGTCTGTTGATGGTATCTAACTTTAAGTACCACTCATTCAAGGAAGTCGACTGGCGCAGTAATGTGAACTTTGTTGTTCTTCTATTAATCGTGTTGATCTTTGTTGTGGTTGCGACCGCTCCAGCGGTTGTTTTATTTTTGATGTTTACGGCCTACGCCATCTCAGGGCCAGTAATGACCATCAAGAATGTCAGCAAGCTTAAGCTGGAGGATGTGATCGGCGACCCTTCCGATGATGGTCGCGATGATCACGCCGATACTCCGAAACCAAGTTCGGACAAAAAAACGGCCGAAAAGAAATCAACAAGCGAAGCGAGTAAGGAAGAAAACAAATAATCTTCACTGAAATCGCTTCTTGCGTTACACAGAAACGAAAAGAAAAGGGCCGCTACGATGAAACGTGCGGCCTTTTTTGTTGGAATTCTAAGCGCCTTGTTCAGAAATTCAGCGGTTAGAATTCTTTTTGAAAAAACCGCTTGATCAAGTCCAAACGATCTCTATAATGCGCCTCCGTTGTCACCGACAAAGTGACTGCGAGAAAGAAACACCGAAGAATCAAAAATTTTGAATCCAAGGTCTTGACTTCCTCGCCCGGGAGCGTAAAATTCGCATCCCTGCTTCGGAAAGAAGCAACGTTCTTTAACAATTTATCAAGCCAAGCAATCTGTGTGGGCACTTGCGACGACAAGCATCAACCAAGCCATTAATTTGGCAACTGGTTCAGCTTAGAAAGCAGGAGCCTTACTAAAAAGTAAGACACCAGAAATTCATATAGTTGAGCCGCTTCGGCCTCTTAATTGGGGTGACGAAGCAACTTTGCA
>NZ_PIPM01000015.1 GCF_003987175.1 Aliidiomarina sanyensis
TGCGGTTCAGCTAGTGATTCCCCTTACCGGGCTCACAGAGGACTCTCACCTCCAAGTCATCCTGTCAGTACCACCTGTACAGGAATAGCACCCGTCAGGGCGCAACGCGCCGTGCCCGGCGCACAACAAAAAAACAGGCCCGTAGGCCCGCTTTTGCCGTTAAAGCTCAGAGGTTCCACGTGGAACCTTTTTGTCTACACGTCGAGATTTGCTACTTTAAGCGCGTTGCTCTCGATAAATGCACGGCGTGGCTCCACTTGGTCACCCATAAGTGTCGTGAACAACTGATCCGACGCAATGGCATCTTCAATCGTAACCTGAAGCATACGGCGTGTGTCTGGATCCATTGTGGTTTCCCATAACTGATCTGGATTCATTTCGCCCAGACCTTTGTAACGCTGTATGTAAAGCCCGCGTTTTGATTCACTGATCAACCACTCTATCGCTTGCACGAAGTCCTCAACGGGCTGAACTTTCTCGCCCCGTTGAACATATCCACCTTCTTCCATCAGGCCATTAATCTCAGAGCCCACGGAAGCCAAGCGGTCGTAGTCACGGCTAACCAAGAACTCGTAGGTTAATGGAAAGTCGGTGTAAACCCCATGGCGACGCAGGCGAATCGTCGGAAGATAGACGCCTCGGCCTTCCTCATGCACGACCTTCACTTCATAGGTCGCTGAATCTCGCTCAGTTCCCATCAAGTCATTGGTAAAAGTCTCGGCCCACTTCTGGACAAACTGCTCATCCTTCAAGTTTTCCGCTGTCAAACGCTCAGCATACACAAGTCGGCTGAGAACATGTTTGGGAAGACGACGACTTAATCGATTGATGGTGTCCATCGCGAATTGATAATCACGAACCATTTTCTCTAATGCGACGCCGGTAATTCCCGGAGCATCCGCATTGACGTGCAGCGATGCGCGATCAAGTGCGAGACTGGTTAGGTACTGAATCAAGCCCGGATCATCTTTAATATAGGTCTCTTGCTTACCCTTCTTCACTTTGTACAACGGAGGCTGCGCGATATAGATGTATCCACGCTCAATCAACTCCGGGACCTGCCGGTAGAAAAACGTCAGTAGCAGCGTTCGGATGTGAGATCCATCCACGTCCGCATCCGTCATGATAATAATGCGATGGTAACGGGTTTTGTCTGGATTGTATTCGTCACGACCAATCCCACAACCAAGCGCGGTAATGAGTGTGGCCACTTCTTGCGACGAGAGCATCTTATCGAAGCGTGCTTTCTCAACGTTCAGAATCTTTCCTTTGAGTGGAAGAATAGCTTGGTTCTTGCGGTTGCGGCCCTGTTTTGCCGAGCCACCCGCAGAGTCACCCTCCACAATATAGAGTTCAGAGAGTGCTGGATCTTTCTCTTGGCAGTCTGCTAATTTCCCAGGCAACCCAGCAAGGTCTAAAGCACCTTTCCGGCGCGTCATTTCCCGCGCTTTACGCGCTGCTTCACGGGCGCGTGCCGCATCAATAATCTTCTGAACAATAACTTTCGCGTCAGTCGGATTCTCAAGGAGGAAATTCGACAAATGCTCGTTCATCGCCTGCTCAACCGCCCCCTTCACCTCGGACGATACTAACTTGTCCTTAGTCTGAGATGAGAACTTCGGATCAGGAACTTTTACCGAGATAACTGCCGTCAACCCTTCGCGGGCATCGTCCCCGGTTGCGTTCGTCTTTGCCTTTTTGGCATAGCCCTCTTGCTCCATGTAGGAATTCAAGGTCCGCGTCAACGCCGCCCGGAAACCTGCCATGTGCGTACCGCCATCGCGCTGAGGAATCGTATTCGTGAAACAGTAGATGTGCTCTTGGAACGAATCGTTCCATTGCAGACCAACCTCTACCGAAATACCATCTTCACGTTCCATTGAGAACTGGAATACTTTCGGATGAATTGGGGTTTTCTTATCATTCAAGTAACTTACGAAAGCAGCGATACCGCCATCATATTTAAAATGGTCTTTCCGGTCCGTGCGTTCATCTATGAGGTGAATCGATACCCCGGAGTTTAAGAAGCTCAACTCACGAACGCGCTTTGCCAAAATATCGTAATGAAATTCGACATCGGTAAAGGTATCCGTACTTGGCCAGAAACGGATTTCAGTACCCGTTTTCGTGGTATCGCCAACTGCTTGAATATCTGAATCTGGGTTACCGTGGGTGTAAGTCTGCTTCCAAACTTTACCGTCCCGCTGAATTGTTAATGCAAGTTTTTTTGACAGCGCATTCACAACCGAAACACCAACGCCGTGTAATCCGCCGGACACTTTATAGGAGTTATCATCGAACTTACCGCCCGCGTGCAACACCGTCATAATAACCTGCGCAGCGGAAACACCCTCCTCTGCGTGCACTTCAACGGGGATACCACGCCCATCGTCACGGACTGAAACCGAGCCGTCCGAGTGAACGGTGACATAAATCTCATTACAATGTCCCGCCAGTGCTTCATCGATAGAGTTATCCACGACTTCAAACACCATGTGGTGCAATCCTGTTCCGTCGTCGGTATCACCGATATACATCCCCGGCCGTTTGCGCACCGCATCAAGGCCTTTGAGGACTTTAATACTCGATTGATCGTAGTTACTAGCAGACATACATGATTCCTGTTTATTCAACGTTGATTGTTCCGTGTTCCACGTGGAACAATCGGGTTTCGGTCGTTGTGAAGTGATGTTCTATTTTTTCTTTATCGATCGCTGTCACAAAAACCTGACTTCCACTCTCGACTAATGCTTGGCACAGTCGTTGTTGGTTCTCTTGGTCGAGCTCCGCAGGGAGATCGTCCACCAAGATGACGCAAGGCTGTCCACGTCTCTCTTGGTAATCAGCCCCTTGCACAAGACGCAAAGCGGCTACGAGTAATTTCAGCTGCCCTCGCGACAAGCGCTCCCTGGCATCCACACCATCTGCTCGAATCTGCCACTCTGCCTTATTTGGCCCGACGCTGGTGTAACCTTGCCGTTTATCGAGTTCAAGCTTCTCTTGCAATGCCTCTGCGAGGGTTTGCTGCTCTTGCCAACCCGGCATGAGCCGGAATTCAAAATTGTATTGAGGCAGAAATTGGTGGCAAAAGCGATTTAGTCGCGCGTTCAATCCTTGTAGATACTCCCCACGCGCTTTCGTCACACGTTCACCCGCCTCCGCCAATTGCTTGTCCCAGAAGGCGCCACCTTGAGCATCAAAGTCCCGTTGTTTGAGCAAACTATTGCGCTGCTTCAAAAGCCGAGAAAAAGTCACCCAGTCGGCATAATGGGATTGTTCCACATGGAACAATCCCCAATCCATATATTGCCGCCGCAGCTTTGGTCCATCGGTGACCAAGTCGACCCCTTCAGGGGTAATCAGTTGAACCGGCATTAATCGAGCCAATGCGCTAAAACGCTGTTCATTCTGCCCGTTTAAGCGAATTTCGGTTTCACCATTCCGTTGCCGACGAAAGCCGACACGATACTGGGCTTCGTCATCCCCTTGGCTCGGCTGAATTCGTGCAAACAAGGTATAACTATCTTGCGTGTCCTGCACCACCTGCCGAACCTGGTGTGTCCTGAACGAGCGCCCAAAGCCTAGGCTATATACAGCTTCCAGAACACTCGTTTTCCCGCTTCCGTTTTCACCGCAAATCAAGTTAATCGAGGAGCAAGGAGCTAATTCTGCGCGTTTAATATTCCGAAAGTGCTCAATCACTAATTGATGAATATGCATAAACGGTCAAACGCGCTTTTTCATTAAAGGCGCATCGGCATGACAACGTATAACGCACCATCATCTGCGTTATCTTCAACGATTGCGCTGCTGTTTGGGTCACTGAGCGTTATTTTCACCTGCTCACCTTCTATCGCGTTCAAAACATCAAGCAAGTAAGTGATATTGAATCCTATCTCAAACGACGGGCCGTCATAGGTAACCTCAAGCTTCTCTTCCGCCTGTTCCTGCTCTGGATTATTCGCAGTCAGCACAACTTCGTTCGTTGAGAGCGCAATACGTACGCCGCGAAACTTCTCATTGGAAAGGATAGAGGCCCGTACACAGCTCTGCTTCAACAGGTCACGATCTGCGACCACAATCCGGTCGCCGCCGGTTGGCAATACACGACGGTAATCCGGGAAGCGCCCGTCAAGTAACTTACTCGTGAAAATCATATTTCCGGTGCTGACACGAATATGATTCTGCCCAAGAGAAACCGAAACTGCGCTATCGTCATCCGCTAACAACCGAAGCAACTCCGTGACGCCTTTTCGGGGCACGATCACTTGCTTGTGCGGCAATGCACTTTGCTCGAGGCCAACAGCAGAGAGCGCTAGACGATGACCATCGGTCGCCACTGTTCGTAAAACATCATCATTCACTTCGAACAGCATGCCGTTCAGATAGTACCGGACGTCTTGATTCGCCATCGAGAAATGAGTTTTATCCATCAGCGCCTTCAATTCGCCCTGATTCATCTCAATTTGAATCTCACTTTCCCATTCATCGATATTTGGGAAATCCGAAGCAGGGAGACTACTTAATGTGAAACGACTGCGGCCCGAACGAACCACGACTTTGTCATCACTGGCCTCAAGCTTTACGTCCGCACCCTCCGGCAGACTGCGCACGATATCCAAGAGCTTCTTCGCTGGAACTGTTACGTCTCCTGGATTCGAATCCTCTAGCGCCACTTCTGAAACAAGTTCGACTTCCAAGTCGGTGCCGGTCATCCGCAATTGGTGATCGGTAACTTGAATTAACACATTACTCAAAATCGGCAAGGTATTCCGTCGTTCCACTGCACCACTGACAACTTGAAGCGGTTTGAGCAATGCATCTCGGCTGATTGTGAATTTCATGCGGCTAACTCCCCTTTCTTATTATTCGTTCACTGTGACGTGTCGATGGTCCTGCTTCAAACCGACAAAGTTCGATTTAAATTCCGATAATCTTCTTGTATCTCGTGATCAGACTCGATCAGCTCTTTCACTTTACGGCACGCGTGCAACACCGTGGTGTGGTCTCGCCCGCCAAACGCATCGCCTATCTCAGGCAAACTATGGTTCGTTAATTCTTTCGCAAGCGCCATCGCGACTTGCCGTGGGCGCGCAATGGAGCGGCTGCGGCGTTTCGACATCAAGTCAGACACCTTGATGTTGTAATATTCTGCTACTGTACGCTGAATATTATCAATGGTCACCAAGCGCTCTTGCGCTGCGATCAGATCCCGCAGGGCTTCTTTGACAAACTCGATCGTGATCTCACGTCCCGTCAAGGTGACATTTGCAATGACCCGATTCAATGCACCCTCAAGCTCCCGAACATTCGAACGTAACCGTTTGGCAATAAAAAACGCGACTTCATGGGGAAGTTTAATCTTCCGCTCCTCGGCTTTACGCTCAAGAATGGCAACGCGAGTGGGTAATTCCGGGGGTTCAATTGCCACGGTTAAGCCCCAACCAAAACGTGACTTCAACCGTTCATCTACCCCTTCAATTTCTTTCGGGTACACATCGCTTGTTAAGATAACCTGTTGATTTCCCTCAAGAAGCCAGTTGAATGTATGGAAAAACTCATCTTGAAAGTGCTCTTTTTTCGCAAAGAACTGAACATCATCTATTAAAAGCGCATCGACGCTGCGGTAGCTTTCTTTGAAGTTATCAATCTTGTTGTGCTTCATGGCATACACCATATCTTGCACGAACCGTTCTGCTCGAAGATAGTAAACCTTTGCATCCGGCTTATTCTTTAAGATGCCATTGCCAATAGAATGTAACAGGTGAGTTTTACCCAAGCCGGTTCCGCCATAGATAAACAGCGGGTTGTACGCTTTTCCTGGATTTTCTGCGACCTGAAGTGCTGCCGCCCGGGCGAGCTGGTTTGATTTACCTTCGACGAAGTTATCGAACGTATGATTGGGCTGTAGATTACTGTGTTGCAACGAGACCGGACGTTCGCCTTGGCGTAAAGTTTCAGTGCTTGACTGTTGAGATCCGCTCCGGGGAGCACGTTGTCCTTCTCCTGCGGCGTGGCTTTCACCATTGAGCTGCGATGCGGGTACCGCGAGCGGCTTCCGTGCACCTCCAACGCGCAATTCAACGTTCGGCGATTTTTCGCCCGCTTCTGCGCGAAGGAACGTCATAATTTGCTTCAGATACTTATCCTTGACCCAATCCATGACATAGGTATTCGGCGCATACAAAAACAACGTGTTGTTTTCAAAGTCTGCCTGAAGTGGGCGGATCCAGGTACTAAAGTGCTGAGCAGGTAACTCATTCTGCAAGCGTGCCGCACACTCCTGCCACAGTGAATTACTCACAGCGCACCTCAATGTGTCTGAATTGAAAGTTGTTGCCGTTGACCGTCACCGGTGAACTCCTGTTCTTATCATGTGTATCCGGGTGTGTTTTTTATAATCCGTGACACAATTTAGGTGCCAACGAGGCGCTTAAGAAACGTCTTTGAGAGCCGACCCAACTGCGCCCCGATCCTGATCGGCGATCCGCTTTGCGATCACCTATTTTTCAACCCGAAACCGGACTCTCCATTCTACGGAATTAAAAGGGCTGACGCCAGTATTTTGCCCTGAGAAAAACTGACTTATCCACAGGCGTTTTTTTGAAATCAGGTTTGACAGCGATCGTTTTTGTGGGTAGAATCCGCGCTCATTTTGAACGACAGATCAGCTACGGAATCACAGCAATGAAAAGAACATTTCAACCAAGCGTACTGAAACGCAAGCGTACCCATGGCTTCCGTGCGCGCATGGCAACTAAAAATGGCCGTCAAGTACTGGCCCGCCGTCGTGCTAAAGGCCGCAAGCGCCTGACTGCTTAATTGCCAGTCAACGATGCGCGATAGCTCAGGTCGCTGAGTGAATCAGTATTCCTATTCTCGGGAGTTACGTTTGTTAACTCCCGCAGAATTCCAAAACGTATTTAACTCCCCTCCTGTTAAAGCTGTTAGCACACAGCTCACCATGCTCGCCAAGCCAAATGAACGGAATCATCCACGCTTAGGCACGACTGTGAGTAAAAAAGTCGCCAAAAAAGCAGTGGATCGGAATCGAGTGAAAAGAATCATTCGTGAAACTTTCCGTTTACAGCAGCATAAATTGCTCGGCTTTGATATTATCGTCATCGCTAAGCCGGGGGTGAATGATTTGGACAATCAAGCTCTCAGCGATTTATTGAATTATTTATGGCGAAAATTAAGCAAGCGTTGCGCGCAATACTCGTCGCAATCCTAACCGCATGCATTCGGTTCTATCAATGGTTTATCAGCCCATTGCTTGGACCCCGCTGCCGCTTTTTGCCAACTTGTTCTGAATATGCTCGCGTTGCTTTACAAAAGCACGGGCCTATTAAGGGAAGTTTGCTCGCCATTCGACGCATAAGTAAATGTCATCCGGGTCATCCCGGTGGTTTTGATCCGGTTCCCGACGTGTCGGCCGAAGCGGAACCCAAAAAAACCCAACGAGAGACGAAGTAACTATGGATTCGCAACGTACAATTCTGGTTATTGCCCTTTTGGTCTTGTCATTTTTCATGTACCAGCAGTGGTTAATCAAAGACGCGACGCGCACCCCGGGCATCGACCCGACCTCCGCGCCGCAGCAAGTAGAAGATCGGGATCCAAGCGTTCCCGGAGGTGACCTCGATGTCCCCGTCGCAGAGGGAACCCGAGACGCCAGTGTCCCTGCGGTCGATGAGAGCTCCGTTATTGCTGGCGATACAATCACCGTTGTTACCGACACTCAGCGCATTGAGATTAGTTTACGCGGAGGCGATATCATCCGTGCCGAGCTGCTGAATCACGCGGAAACCCTCGGCGAAGATGCTCGCTACACCATCTTATTTAATCGCCCAGGTGAAGTACACGTTGCGCAAAGCGGCTTGATTGGCCCTGACGGGCTCGACAATCGCTCAGAGCGACCACTCTTCAGCGTCGACCAGCGTGAGTTTGCACTGCAGGGCGAAACCCTCACCGTTCCACTTTACTACACCGATGAAGATGGCAGCGTGATCGTGAAGACGTTCACCTTCAATCGTGGTGATTATGCAGTGAAAGTCGGCTATCGGATCGAGAATAACGGCGAAAATGCGCGAACTGTTGCATTTTATGGTCAGCTGAAGCAAACCATGTTAAACGGCGGCCGGGGAAGCATGTTCATGCCAACCTACCGGGGTGCCGCTTACTCAAGTGACAGCAACCGTTATCGAAAATACAGCTTCGGCGACATCCGTGATCGCAACCTGAATCAAACGACTCCCGCAGGCTGGGTTGCCATGCTCGAACATTACTTTGTGACGGCTTGGGTTCCAGATCAGAATGTAACGAATCGTTTGTACAGTAACAGCAATGCCCAAAACGAAGCGATGATTGGCTTCATAGGCCCACAAATGACTGTGGCCCCGGGCAGCACACTTGAGCTGACCAGTGTCCTCTATACTGGCCCGAAAGACCAGGCACGCTTGCGCGAGCTTGCGCAGCACCTCAATCTAACCGTTGATTACGGCTTCCTGTGGTGGCTGGCGCAGCCTATCTACTGGCTCCTCGCGTTCTTGCACTCATTTGTTCATAACTGGGGTCTGGCCATCATCTTGGTCACCGTTGTCGTGAAATCGGTGCTTTATCCGCTCACGAAGGCTCAGTACGTCTCAATGGCGAAGATGCGCAAAATTGCACCTCGTATGAAAGAGATGCGGGAACGATTTGGTGATGATCGCCATAAAATGTCCCAAGCCATGATGAAGATGTATCAGGAAGAGAAGGTCAATCCACTCGGTGGCTGTCTCCCAATGCTCCTTCAGTTGCCAATCTTCTTGGCCTTGTATTGGGTATTGTTAGAAAGCCCGGAGATCCGCCATGCAGATTTCATGCTGTGGATTACTGATCTTTCAAGTCGTGACCCCTACTTCATCTTGCCGCTTTTGATGGGCGCAAGTATGTATTTAATGCAGCGTTTGCAGCCGACTCCGGTGACGGATCCCATGCAAGCGAAGATCTTGCAATACATGCCTGTCGTATTTACGGTATTCTTCTTGTTCTTCCCTGCAGGTCTCGTACTATACTGGTTAGTAAGTAACCTGATTTCGATCGCGCAGATGACATATATCTACCGTCAGATCGACAAGAAAGAACAGGCGAAGAAAAAAGCCTAGTTGGGTGATTGACAGTTCACTAGCCCGGCCTAAAAATGTGCTTTAGTGCCGGGCTTTTTTATAAATCGAGGTAAAGCGTGAAGTGTATAAAAGGATTTATGCTCGTACTCGCGCTGCTGCTGGGAGGTATCACGCCCACATCGGCGCAGAACGAATGGTTAGGGACCATCGTCATTGGCACCATCAGTGACATTGATGATTCACATCCTACTTTTTTACGTGTCCAACAAGCGTATCGCATGATTGGCTACGATGCGAAGCTATTATTACTACCCTACGAGCGCAGCGAGTATGAGGCCAATCGTGGGCGCTTTGTCGATGCCGAACTTGCGCGAACGGACGAAGTTCAAGCGCTTCTTCCCAATATGATCCGGATTGATGTTCCGCTCGAGACCGACCAAATCAGTGTTTTCACTGCCCGTGATGATCTCAACATTCAAGACTGGGATGACCTCGAAGGTCTTCGAATTGATACTGTTCGTGGCATGTCCGTGATTACCCGGCGTTTAGTCCAGCATCATCCCTTCAACGAAATAGGCACCGTGGAACAAGTATTTCAACGCCTTGAAAGCGGCCGAAGTGATGTTGCCATTCTTCCCGGAAATATGGCTGAGTTTGTTCTCAGTCGAACAGACGTTACTGGGATTCAGCGGCTTCATCCAGGGTTGGAAGAGCTCCCCCTTTATCACTACATCCATCGTCATCATCAACATCTTACCGAGCAGTTAACCCATGCACTTTATGAAGTTGTAAATGGTGAGCCTCATTCCCTCTCTGCCCGGCCAAAAACGACCCCTTAATGTATGAGTGAATTTGTCCACGAGAACGATACCATCGTTGCCCAAGCAACGCCTCCCGGCAAGGGTGGCGTTGGGATTGTTCGAGTAAGCGGACCTGAGGCGCGTAACATTGCAAAAGCGCTCCTTGGTCATTGTCCTAAACCACGTTATGCGGATTACACACCGTTCCGGGACAGCGAAGGGCAACTCCTCGATCAAGGAATTGCGTTGTTTTTTCAAGGACCAAACTCCTTCACGGGGGAGGACGTTCTTGAGCTACAAGGTCATGGTGGTCCCGTCGTTGTTGATATGCTAATTCGCGCTATTCTGAAAACCGAAAAGGCACGTCTTGCTCGCCCCGGTGAGTTTAGTGAGCGCGCTTTTCTAAATGACAAGCTTGATCTCGCGCAGGCTGAAGCTATCGCCGATCTGATAGATACCACCTCAGAACAAGCCGCTCGCATGGCATTACAAAGTCTTCAGGGTGAGTTTTCCCACAAAATCGACCTCCTCGTGGATGCCGTCGTGCATCTTCGCATGTATGTGGAAGCCGCTATCGATTTTCCAGATGAGGAAGTGGATTTTCTGAGTGACGGAAAAATCGCAACAGACTTGCGCGATATTATTGAACGGCTCGAGCGGGTCGAGGCTCAGGCCAAGCAGGGCAGCCTGCTCCGAGAAGGCATGCGGGTTGTCATTGCGGGACGCCCAAACGCTGGGAAGTCATCGCTCCTCAACGCGCTCGCGGGCCGAGAATCAGCAATTGTGACTGACATCGCGGGCACTACACGCGATGTCCTACGTGAGCATATCCAAATTGATGGGATGCCATTACACATTATCGATACCGCCGGCCTCCGGGACAGTCCGGATAAAGTAGAACAGATCGGCATCGCGCGCGCATGGGCCGAGATTGAACAAGCAGATCGCGTATTATTTATGGTCGACAGTACCGAGACCGATGCTGTCCATCCAGACGATATTTGGCCGGAGTTTTTTGCGCGACTTCCGAAGCACCTCCCATTTACCGTGATCCGAAATAAAATCGATCTCACCCGTGAAAGCGCCAGCTTTCATGAGGACCATGGCGTTCCAGTGATTGCCATGAGTGCATCCACCGGCGCTGGTGTTGAGATGCTGCGTGGTCACCTCAAAGCCTGCATGGACTTTAATGACAAGATGGAAGGTGGCTTTATGGCCCGCCGTCGTCATCTTGAAGCACTCGAACGTGCAAAAGCACATCTGTTTGCCGGCCAAGAGCAGTTTGAGACCTATCTTGCCGGTGATTTGCTCGCGGAAGAATTACGCCTCGCACAGCACCATCTGAATGAAATTACCGGCGAATTCACGTCGGATGACCTCTTGGGCAAAATTTTTAGCTCATTTTGTATTGGCAAATAGCTCCCTTTGTAAAAATATCAGCGGAAACAAATCAATCCGCATATCGCTCCCTCTATCCTTGACTATGCTTAGTAAAAGCATGACGACGGGGGGAGCGCAATGACCTTTCATACCAATACAGAACATCATGCCCTAGTGGTTGAAGGCGGTGCCATGCGCGGCATATTTGCAGCGGGCGTCCTCGATGCGTTTATTGAGCGAGATTTCTACCCCTTTCAGTCTGCGATCGGAGTTTCCGCAGGCAGTACGAATCTAATCGGGTATTTAGCCGGAAATCATCGCCGCAGCTATCAAATCATCACCGACCATGCGCGACGCGATGAATTTATGAATATGCGTCGGTACCTGAAAGGCGGTCACTTTTGCGATGTAACTTGGTTATGGCACTGCTCCCTTGATGAGCTTCCCCTCAACTTGACGAAATTTCACGAACGAAACATTCCTCTTACCGTTGTCACCTGTTCAATTCGTACCGGCAAGCCCTGCTATTTCTTAGTCAATGAGGAAAACATCAATACCCTGTTTCCGGCCTCTTGCGCGATGCCGCTGGTCTTTCGAGATTTCCCACCCGTTGACGATGAGCCGATGACGGACGGTGGACTTGCAGACTCCATACCGGTCATTCGTGCCTATCAACAAGGAGCACGAGACATTACCGTTGTGCTTTCACAGCCATTAGGCTTTAAGAAAACTCCGTCACGCTTTCCAACTCTGATGAAACCGCTCTTTTCTGAACATCCCGCACTATTTGATGCTGTCGTGCGTCGAGCCGATCAATACAATGCCGCACTGGAGTTTATCGCTGCACCACCAGATGATTGTCGCTTGCGGATTATCGCACCACCAAGTAATTTCCCGGTTTCACGCTTTACCACGGACTTAGATTCCCTCAATATGGGGTACAATCAGGGTGTCAACGCGGGCAATCGCTATATAGCTCAAGCTTTGATCAGGTCGGATGCTGCGCGCGCCTGAGGCGTGTTATGATGCCCCCACAATGACGATTAAAACAACGAGAAACCATCCATGGCTCTAATTATTAAATTGCTTGCGGGTATTCTGCTCGGTACCTTTATAGGCCTCTATGCCCCACACGCAGTAACCCAACTGCTCCTTACCTTTAAAGTACTTTTCGGACAATTGCTCTTTTTTACCATTCCGCTGCTGATTTTCTTCTTTATTACCAGCGGCATCGCGAGCTTACCGCAAAACTCGGGTCGGCTACTGGGTAAAACCCTAGGAATTGCCTACTTATCGACGATTATCGCGGGTATTGTCGCATTTTTCGCTGCAAGTGCTGTGGTTCCGATGTTGGCTCCGGAGAGCGCTGATGTCGCAGGCATGACGGGTACTATCTTAGAGCCCTTTATCCAACTTGAGATTCCACCGGTCTTTAACGTCATGACGGCATTGGCCCTCGCATTTATCTTTGGACTGGGAATTGCCGCAACGCGAGCAGAAGCACTGAAGAACCTCAGTGACCAAGGTCGTGATGTGATTAAAGTCCTGCTTGAAAAAGTAATTATTCCCTTCTTACCCATTTATATTGCCGGGGTGTTTGCCGAGATGGCCGCAGCGGGCACGGTGTTTGATACCCTGAAAACGTTCGCGGTCATCCTCCTGCTCGCAGTTGTGTTGCATTGGATTTACATAGTCGGGATGTTCATCCTTGCGGGCCTTAAATCCGGCAAGTCACCTATCTCGTTAATTAAGAACATGCTCCCAGCCTACTTTACTGCACTTGGCACCATGTCGAGCGCCGCCACCATCCCAGTCACGCTGAAAAGTGTAAAGAGCAATAAAGTGAATGAGGACGTCGCTAACTTCACAGTGCCGCTTTGCGCCACGACTCATTTGGCCGGTTCCACAATTACCATCGTGGCCACAACTGTTGCAGTCATGGTGTTGCATAACGCTCTTGTCGTGCCCTCTTTCCTTACCATGCTGCCCTTTATCATGATGCTTGCCATTGTGATGTTGGCTGCTCCGGGCGTGCCTGGTGGAGCCGTCATGGCAGCGGTTGGACTCTTGGGTTCAATGCTTGGGTTTGGTGAAACCGCTATTGCCTTGATGATTGCTCTTTATATGGCGCAGGATAGCTTCGGAACTGCCTGTAATGTCACCGGCGATGGCGCAATTGCCGTTCTGGTAGACGATCAAGCAAAAACCGAAACGTCTACCTCCTAACTGAATGAGCAGCCGTTCATGAATCGCACCACAGACCATCCAAAGTTTCCGGTGGCTGTGGTGCTTTTATTTGTAGCCTTGGGTCCACCCCTGGGCGCCATCACGTTGAACGTTTTGCTCGGCCTCTCATTGCTCATGAGTGTCTCCATCATGGATGTATTGTCCTTCATGATCATCGGCATTCTTTTTGGTTTACCATTTAGTTTCCTCGTGGGCGGCGTGCAGGCGTTAGTTGTCGGGCTCATTGCTGCATTTTATGTCCGTGAGAAAGGCACGCTTTCCTATCATTTTATGACATCCCTCTCATTGATTGCCGGCGTGCTGTATACCATCAATTTTTATGGTCAATTATGGGATCGTACCTTTACCGATCATTGGTTAATATTCTCCCTGTGGCTCACGCATTTACTCCCAGCACTGGTCCTCACCCGCGTCATCCGGAGCAAATACCAACCCGTCCGAGCCTCGAACCATGCCATTTGAAATACGCCAATTAAGTTGGCATAAACGACGTCGACCAACCGAGGTTCCGCGTCCCACCCAGGTATCCATCCCCGATTTCAAGAAATCTGTGAATCATGCATGCGCTGTGCAGGTAACCTTCAGTGATGGGAGCGAGTTAGCGCTCATTGGGCGAGTGATCCAAAACCCGATAACTGGACGATGGTCAGTCAGTGCCATGAACCATCAGGGACATGTAGTTCTCGTGAGTTATATCGAGGAAGATAGCAACTTATAACAATAGTAAGCACTCACTATTGTTCGCTTTTCTGCGGTGGGACGATCGGAACCTGCTCGTATCGCTTACGAATCCAGTTCATCGCCTTGAGTACTCCTTTTTGGCGTAATACCCATTTCTCAAGTTGATATTTTCCCGGCACATCTGAAACCACCACGGCGATAAGAATGGTCAGCAATCCCTGCCCCGGTAAAATCAACATCACCGCACCGGCTAAAAACAATAGCAACGCAATGATATTTCGAAACACGTACACCAATATCCGAGTCACCGTCCAATGACGGTGGCGTCGACGGTGCGCAAAATAGTCAGCCGGCATGCGGACAATCAGCAATGGAATTAGGATCATAGATGCGAGCGCCATCAGGACACTGAGGCTAATCAACCAAGGGAGATGGGGTTGAATAAGGTCAATCAGCCATTGAAGTTGTTCTGGCATTAATGCTCCTTGGTACGACTGACTTCCGTCTAAATCGCAAGCAGTCCTCTCATGACTCGGTATCGCTTAACGCAGCAATAACAGCGGAATTTGCGCGCTGAGAATCATGGCGTTGGTGTGACTTCCCAGTAAAAACTCGCGAATTCGGGAATGGCCATAGGCCCCCATAACCATGACACTGATCTGATGCTCTGCCGCATATTGATTCAGCGTATCTTCTACATCTCCACTGAGAAGTGCTGACGTAACATCCTCAAAACCATGTTCTTCTAAAATAGTAACTGCAGATGACAATTGTGCTTGATGTTCTGAGGATTCAGACCCAACCATCACCACATGCACGGGCAATCCTTTAAACAATGGGCTGCCTGCTACCATCTCCACCGATTTCTTGGCGGTTACGCTGTGGTCGTATGCAATCATAATTCGTTCCGGTACTTGGAACGCCCCGGGAATCACCCAGACAGGCCGCTGCATGGAACGAATAACGCGTTCCACTTGATGCCCAATATACCGACCGATTTGAGACGGTGTTTTGGTGGCGCGCTTGCCTTGTCGTCCAATAACCAGCAAACGCGTATCGTGCTGAATGTCATCTAGGGTTTCTAGGAGATCGCCAAGGCGCTGGCGTAACTCAGGTTCGAGACCGAATGGCTTAATATGTTTTGCTGCTGCTTCTAAAAATAAATGCCCTTGCTGACGCGCAAGCTTTGCACGTTTTTCTTCAAGATCAGTAAATTCGGCGAGAAGTCGCTGTCGCTCGTCCATGCCAATTTGACCACTGAAATCCGCTTCATCCGCCTTTTGAATATCGTCGACGGCATTAAGGAAAATAAGTCGTGTCGACATTCGCGTCGCAGACCAGGCAGCGTAATCGGCCACCGAGTCTGATAAAGCAGATCCATCAATGCAGGCAACGGTATACAAAGACATCAAAGTTGCTCCTCGCTTAAGAATGTTGCGTGGTTTGCTTATCGTGGTTACCTAATTGGTGCACCACATTGGCTGTCGCTTGATTCATACCAAGCACCTCCACCTCGGTGCCCTCTCGTCTAAATTTTAGGACGACCTTCTCTAACGCGCCAACGCAGCTAAAATATCGGCTCGAATATTCCCAAACCCCTCAACTTTCCAGTTCTTACCCATTTCTTTACCTTAAGGTCGTCGAAAATGACCTTTTTTCGTGTAAATTTAATAAATCGACGTTTTTTTAAACGTAAGACAAACTCGTTACAGGCCGCTATCTATTCGGGATTCTGCAAAAAAAAGCTGCCCAAAGAACACGTTATCAATCAGAAATATTGAATTTTTGAGAATCAACCGCAAAAGGGCGTAAAATCACAAGTTAAACCGCTCGATTTAGCCCAGTTTTAGGAAGAAGAATAAGATTACGTATAAAAAAGGCGGCCATGATACGTGTCGGCTTCAAGCGACGCAAGAACGCCCAACAGATATACCATTGGATAAACTCTATACAAGGAATTGCCATGCACTTTCACATTTTGGTAGGAACAACCTCGGGAAATACAGAATATCTTGCTGAAGAAGTCGCACGACAGCTCAACGAGGAAGGCCATACCACTACCCTGCATGACCAACCCGATATCACCGAGGTTGCCACTCAGAATGCCAAATGGATTGCGTGCATTGCTACCCACGGTGCTGGAGAGTATGCGGATTCAATTTTTCCTTTTATGCAAACACTGGATGAACAGAACACCGACCTGTCAACCGTCCAGTATGCATTAATTGGGATTGGCGATTCGAGCTATGACACCTTTAACCAAGCCGGCCACGATGCCCAAAACCTATTCACTCGGCTTGGTGCTAGAAAACTCTGTGAACCACTGATGATAGACATGCTCACAGAAATTGATCCTGAAGGTGTTGCGATCGCTTGGTTGGATCAATGGAGCGATCAACGCGCTCTGTAGAACGTGCATATCGCTCGTCTCGGCTTCTTTCCCGCAAAATCTGGGGATAAATTCATCCCCAGCCCAACCTGCCAACATACCGAGATTCGGTCACGTTATTGAGATCTTATCCACAAAATATCCGGATCATTACCCACGATTTTCAAAAGCTGGGGATAAACAGCGATCTTTGCTGTGATCTGATCCGGGTATAGATCTGGGGATAACTTTCAGTGTGTATAAGTGCCAAGTTATCCCACTGGTTAACCAAGGATAAGATCGCTGTTTATGCACACGGATCGATCAAATCTAAGTCTATGTTTTTCATATTGAATAATGACATTTCCACAGATCGAGGGCGCGCTAATAATAGAAATAATAAAGATCTTTTAAATAAATATAGATCTAATTACTACCGGACCCGAGCCATGCTTTGCGCCTCAGCATGGTTTCACCAGGGACCATGTAAACTCGCGATCAAATGGATGTTGCAGACATTTAAAAGTGCTACAATATCCGGCTACCAGATCCATTAAGTGATCGTTTCTGACGACTCCGTTATCGGATTTCGATCTCAATACGATCAAGCAAGTGACGTTAAGCGTTCGAGGTTATGAACATCATGGCAAGTGAATTACGGTTCGATGTAATTGTCATCGGCGGCGGGCATGCAGGTACAGAGGCAGCGCTTGCTGCTGCACGCATGGGAAAACAAACCCTCCTGCTGACCCATAACATCGATACCCTTGGACAAATGTCATGTAATCCAGCTATCGGCGGAATTGGCAAAGGTCATTTGGTGAAAGAAATTGATGCCTTAGGTGGCATCATGGGCCGTGCGGCTGATCATGCGGGAATTCAATTTCGTACTTTGAACGCTTCAAAAGGTCCAGCTGTTCGCGCCACACGGGCTCAAGCCGATCGTTCGCTGTATAAAACGTTCATTCGAAATGCACTTGAATCGCAGCCTAATCTGAAAATTTTTCAGCAAGCTGCCGATGACTTGATGGTCACCGAAACCGGTATTGGGCCGCGTGTTGAGGGTGTGATTACCCAAATGGGTTTGAAATTTTATGCGCCTGCCGTGGTATTAACGACCGGTACTTTCCTGGGCGGTCAAATTCACATTGGTTTATCAAACTACAGTGGTGGACGTGCAGGTGATCCTCCATCGATCGCGCTCGCACGTCGTTTACGTGAGTTACCCCTGCGTGTCGATCGATTGAAGACGGGAACACCGCCTCGAATCGATGCCAACACCGTTGATTTTTCCGTGATGCAAGAACAGCCAGGTGATTCTCCTCGGCCTGTGTTCTCATTTGTGGGAAGTACCGCGGACCATCCAGAACAGATCAGCTGTTTTATCACCCACACCAATGAGAACACACATGAAATTATTAAAGGTGGACTCGATCGTTCACCGATGTACTCGGGTGTTATTGAGGGTATTGGTCCGCGCTACTGCCCTTCGATTGAAGATAAAGTGGTGCGTTTTGCAGACAAAACCTCGCATCAAATCTTTGTTGAGCCTGAAGGTTTAAATACCCGGGAATTGTACCCAAACGGCATCAGCACGAGTTTGCCATTCGATGTTCAAGTCGCACTGGTCCACTCCATTCGTGGCTTTGAAAATGCACACATCACCCGGCCTGGTTATGCAATTGAATATGATTTCTTTGATCCGCGGGATCTGAAGCAATCGCTTGAGACGAAGCATGTTCAAGGGCTCTATTTTGCTGGGCAAATTAATGGCACCACGGGTTATGAAGAGGCGGCGGCGCAGGGCTTAATTGCGGGCTTGAATGCGGCACTTGCCGTCGATGGAAAAGAGGCTTGGACTCCACGTCGCGATCAGGCTTACACCGGCGTACTGATCGATGATTTAGCGACTTTGGGAACCAAAGAACCCTACCGCATGTTTACTTCACGTGCCGAATATCGCTTATTGTTGCGGGAAGATAATGCGGACATGCGGTTAACTGAGCAAGGTCGTGCGCTTGGGTTAATCGACGATGCTCGTTGGGCCCGCTTTAACGAAAAAATGGAAGCGGTTGCTCAAGAACAACAGCGGCTGCGTAACACCTGGGTGCATAAAGACCACCCGGCGGTTGAAGCAATCAACCCGATTTTAAAAACGCCAATCAGCAAGGAAGCAAGTCTTGAGGAGTTGTTACGTCGCCCTGAAGTGACCTATAACGCCCTGATGAACATCGAAAGTATTGGCCCAGCCCTTGCAGATCCAAAAGCAGCGGAGCAAGTCGAGATTCAAGTCAAATACGCGGGCTATATTAAGCGTCAAGAAGATGAAATTGCGAAGCAAATCCGGCATGAGAATACTAAGTTGCCGTTGGATTTTAACTACAAGAGTATTTCTGGCCTCTCCAATGAAGTGATCGCGAAACTTTCGGAACATAAGCCAGAGACGATCGGACAAGCAGCTCGAATCAGCGGAATCACACCAGCGGCGATTTCCATGCTTCTGGTCCACCTGAAAAAACAAGGGCTGCTTCGCAAGAGCGCCTAAACGGCAGTGCATAGAATGTGAAAATGGCCTCCAAAATGAGGCCGTTTGCTCAAAACAGCATGCGCGTCAGCGCAAACTGATAACACCAAGAATTCGTCATTGAAAGGGCCCTATCATGGCGCGAGTCAAGCCATTTCCAGAAGCGCTTATGCGGCGTCAGCTTGCATCCCTCTTAGCCGAAACGTCCTTAACGGTCACAGAGGCTCAGCAAGACCAATTAATCGGCCTGTTGGCTTTGCTGTACAAATGGAACCATGCATATAATTTAACATCTGTGCGGGATCCCGAAGGGATGTTGGTCCGGCATATCCTCGACAGTATTGTCGTTGGCCCCTATTTGCATGGGGAGCATATTATTGATGTTGGAACCGGTCCGGGACTTCCAGGCTTGCCCTTGGCGATATGCTATCCAGAGAAACATTTTGTTTTGCTCGATAGTTTAACGAAACGTATCACATTTATCCGCCAAGTGGTCCATACTTTAGGCTTGAAGAATGTCACGCCGGTGCTCGCCCGTGTTCAAGATTATCAGGCTACAGAGCATACGCCGGTCGGATTCGACTCGGTGATCAGTCGAGCGTTCGCATCACTTGCAGATATGTTGGCCTGGTGTCATCATCTCCCTTCAACTGAGGGACGGTTTTTAGCGCTCAAAGGTGCACCAACTGAAGATGAGCTAGCAACTGTGGCTGCTCCCTACCGGATTGAAGCGATTCATCCGTTGCAGGTTCCAATGCTCGACGCAGCCCGGCATGTAATTGATATTCGTCAGGAACGAGCCCCTTCATAACTGAGCGTTGGGGCACTCGACATCGGCTTTGATATAAAAATAACTACCGAGGACGCTTCGTGGGGAAAGTCATCGCAATCGCTAACCAAAAAGGTGGCGTAGGAAAAACGACAACGGCCGTGAATCTTGCTGCTTCAATGGCAGCTACACGGCGCAAAGTACTGCTGATTGATCTCGACCCACAAGGCAATGCCACCATGGGTAGTGGCGTCGATAAGTACGAGGTTCCGCACACCGTATATGATCTTTTGGTGGACGAGAAACCGGCATCCATCGTGATTCAAACAGAGACATCTGGAAATTATCACCTGATCGCAGCCAATGGTGATGTAACCGCTGCAGAAATTAAATTGATGGAAGTGTTTGCGCGGGAAACACGCTTACGCCGCGCCTTGGACCCAATTCGGGACCATTATGATTTTATCTTTATTGATTGTCCGCCTTCATTGAACTTGTTAACCGTGAATGCCATGGCAGCTGCGGATTCCGTGATGGTCCCGATGCAATGTGAATATTATGCACTCGAGGGGCTGACAGCGCTTATGGATACGATAGAGCAGCTCGCGTCCTTTGTGAATCCGGGGCTCTATATCGAGGGGCTGTTGCGAACCATGTATGATCCACGCAATCGGTTGGCGAATGATGTCTCGGAGCAATTAAAAAATCACTTTGGTGAAAAGGTATATCGGACCGTGATCCCGCGGAATGTTCGACTGGCCGAAGCTCCCAGTTTTGGATCGCCCGCGATGTACTACGATAAAACGTCAACCGGTTCAAAAGCGTACTTGGCCCTTGCAGGCGAAGTAATTCGCCGGGCTGAAACCACCGCCAATGCGTCATAAGGAAGGCTGATATGTCTGCGAAAAAACGGGGATTAGGACGAGGCTTAGATGCCTTATTGACGACCAGCGCCAACGCGGCTGCACGCCATGATGCCCAGCGCATGGATCTCAACGAACTCGGTGAAAAAGGCGAACTTCGCAAGTTGCCTGTCGAGTTCTTGCGTCCGGGGAAATATCAACCCCGCAAAGATATGTCGCCTGAAGCGCTCGAAGATCTCGCTAACTCGGTTAAAGCTCAAGGAATTATTCAGCCTATCGTCGTGCGCCCCCTCGATGGTAAAGACAATTACGAAATTATTGCGGGCGAACGTCGCTGGCGCGCCGCGCAATTAGCCCAGCTTGATACGGTGCCTTGCTTGGTAAAAGACGTGCCGGATGAGGCCGCTGTCGCCATCGCATTGATCGAGAATATTCAACGGGAAGATCTCAATGCGTTAGAAGAGGCAAACGCATTGCAACGTCTGATTGATGAGTTCGACATGACCCATCAGAGCGTGGCAGAGGCGGTTGGAAAATCACGCACAACAGTCACGAACTTACTCCGCCTGATTCAATTGAATGCCGATGTAAAAATTCTCCTCGAGCGGGGTGACATTGAGCACGGCCATGCCAAGGTGTTGCTTGGTGTTGAGGGCGAACTGCAAAGTGAACTAGCGCGTATTATCGTGGCAAAAGGCATGACGGTGCGTGAAGCGGAGCAATTAATCGCCCGCGCTTTAAACCCGGTCAAAAAAGAAGAGAAGAAGCCAGATCCTGACGTGCAACAGCTCGAACAAAAGCTGAGCGAGCGACTCGGGGCAAAAGTGGCCATTAGCCATAACCGCAAAGGAAGAGGTAAGCTGGTGATCAATTACGCCTCACTCGATGAGCTAGATGGCATTCTCGCTCACATCAAATAGACCCTAGATTTCGGCAAACAGAATTCCAGCCGGAGTCCCCATAACATCTAGTATAACGGCCCGTAAAGATTGTGTGCCGTCTGTGCAGAAATTCCGCCGACTTCGTTTGCAATTTCGAGCGGAATCTTTATAATCTGCGCAGTTTTTCGGTGCGGCTCAGACAAAGCATTGTCCGCGTGAAGCAAATTTTTTAAGCGCGTAAGGTAGATAGCGATGGCGAGGGGGAAAACCCACCCGACAATTCACGCAAGCCGTCGCGTCGTGTGGCGTGTTATTGCACTCCAAATACTGGTTGCCGCCGTACTCATCGTATTATTCGGGTTGACCATGTCAATCCAAGGAGCAGGAACAGCGCTCGCAGGTGCGGGAATTGCTGTTGTTCCTAATGCGCTATTCGCGTTACTGGCATTTCGTTTGAGCTCAGGACGCATGGTACCAAATGTCGTACGCTATTTTTTTGTTGCAGAAGCAGTGAAGTGGCTCTCAACGATCATCTTGTTGATTGTAGCCTTTGTTACCCTGACGGGCCCTTGGATTCCTTTGCTCGTCACCCTGCTTGTCTTGCTCCACCTGCAATGGATGGCGCCCGTTTTTCTGAAATCTAAATTAAATTGATTGGGTTGTAATATGGCTGCACAAAGTAATATCAGCACCCAAAGCTACATTAACCACCACTTGTCAGACATGACGGTGGGCTCTGGTTTTTGGACCTTTAATGCAGGTGCATTCGGCGTCGCGCTCATCTTGGGTGTGGTGTTCGTCCTTTCTTTCATGTACGCAGGTCGTAAGGCGACCACCGGCGTGCCAGGCAAATTTCAATGTTTCGTTGAAATGATTGTCGAGTTCGTGAACGGCTCGGTGAAAGAGATGTTCCATGTGCGGAACAAATTAATCGCACCGATCGCATTAACGGTTTTCATGTGGATTTTCTTAATGAACCTCATGAAACTTGTTCCCGTTGATTGGATGCCAACCCTGTTTGGGGTTGTGGGCTTGATGCTCAATCCAGATGCCATTGCCCACTACGACACCACCGGTTACTCCTATCTTGAGCGCGTGATGGCGCACCCATGGAGCTACCTGACCATTGCTCCGACCACAGATATCAATATTACCTTGGGTCTGGCATTGGGTGTGTTCTTACTGATCATCGGATACTCCGTGTACTTCAAAGGCGTGGGCGGGTTCATTAAAGAGCTGTCGTTCACCCCGTTTAACCACTGGTTGTTTGTCCCGTTCAACCTCATCCTTGAGTTGGTGACCTTGGTGTCTAAGCCTATCTCACTGGGTCTGCGTTTGTTCGGTAACCTCTATGCCGGTGAAGTTGTCTTTATTCTGATTGCACTTGTGGGTCTGTGGCAGTTGCCATTGCACTTTGCATGGGCAGTGTTCCATATCTTGGTGATTGTGCTGCAAGCGTTCTTGTTCATGATGCTCACGCTCGTGTACTTGAGCATGGCAGCAGAAAAACACTAAAGAAGTTTTACCTTTAGCAACATTAATTTTTTACATTAACTTAAACCTTAAAAATTGGAGAAAACCCAATGGAAATTCAAGTCGCAACTTTGTTCGCTGTCGCTATCATCATGAGCGTTGCTGCACTTGCAACGGCAATCGCGTTCGCACTGATGGGTGGTAAATTCCTCGAAGCTACTGCGCGTCAGCCAGAAATGGCTCCACAGCTGCAAACCAAAATGTTCATCTTGGCCGGTCTTATCGATGCTATCGCAATGATCGGTGTTGCTATCGCGTTGTTGCTCCTGTTTGCAAACCCGTTCATCGGTTAATAGCACTCGTCGATCACCAACGTAGAGGAGGGTTGTTGTGGATATCAACGCTACCCTTATAGGCCAAACAATCGCGTTCGCGGTATTCGTGCTGTTCACCATGAAATTTGTGTGGCCACCACTGATCAACGCGATCGAAGAACGTCAGAAGAAAATCGCTGACGGTCTTGCCGCTTCCGAGCGTGCTACGCAAGATTTGGATAAGGCGCGCGCACAGGCCGATGAGGAACTCAAAGCTGCGAAAGTGAAAGCTGCCGCACTAATCGACCAAGCCAAAAAACGGGCTGCAAAATTGGTTGAAGAAGAGACTCAGCGCGGTCATGTAGAGCGTGAGAAGATTATCGCTTCCGGTTATGCCGAAGTGGAAGCTGAGCGTACTCGAGTTCGTGAAGAACTCCGCAAGCAAGTTGCTATTTTAGCAATCGCTGGCGCGGAGAAGATCATCGAACGCGAGGTGGATGCACAGAAGCAAAGCGACATTGTTGAAAAACTTGTCGCTGAATTGTAATCACGGGGGTTGAGCCATGTCCGAACTAAGTACGGTCGCTCGCCCCTATGCTAAAGCAGCTTTTGATTTTGCTGTCGAGCAAGGTGCGTTGCAAAAATGGCACGAAATGCTGTCATTTGCGGCGGAAGTTGCGCAAAACCAAGACGTGAAAACGTTCTTAGCCAGCGCAACAAGCCTGACTCGTCAAGGTGACGTCTTCGTCGGGATCTGTGCAGAACAGCTCGACGAACATGGCCAGAACCTGATCAAGGTAATGGCCTCCAACAAACGCTTAGCCGCTCTGCCTGAAGTACTCGAAATGTACACTGAACTGCGTCAGGCCTATGAAAAAGAAGTCACTGTCGAGGTTACCTCCGCAGTCACTTTAGATGACGCCCAACAGGCAAAGTTAAGCGCGGCGTTGGAAAAACGTCTCGAACGCAAAGTTAAGCTCAATTGCAGTGTCGAACCGTCCATTGTTGGCGGTTTATTGATTCAAGCGGGTGACTTGGTCATCGACAGCACATTGCGCAGCCAGCTATCGCGGCTCGCATCAACACTGCAATCATAATCGGGGACGAGAGCATGCAACTGAATTCAAATGAAATTGCAGAACTGATCAAGCAACGAATTGAGAAGTTCGAAGTCGTCAGTGAAGCTCGTAATGAAGGTACTATCACTGCAGTTACCGACGGTATCATCCGGGTCACCGGATTGGCCGACTGTATGCAAGGTGAGATGATCGAGCTTCCTGGCAATCGCTTTGCCATCGCACTGAACCTAGAGCGTGACTCTGTAGGTGCGGTTGTAATGGGTCCTTATGGGGATCTGCAAGAAGGTATTAAAGTAAAATCGACGGGCCGTATTCTTGAGGTTCCAGTCGGACGTGCCCTTCTCGGCCGTGTTGTAAACACGCTGGGAATGCCGATCGATGGAAAAGGCGCGATTGAAGCAGAAGGTTACGAGCCGGTTGAGAAAATTGCACCGGGCGTTATCGAGCGTCAATCTGTCGACCAGCCTGTGCAAACAGGTTACAAATCGATCGATGCGATGATTCCAATCGGCCGTGGTCAGCGTGAGTTGATTATCGGTGACCGTCAGACCGGTAAAACGGCGATGGCAGTTGACGCAATCATCAACCAAAAAGGCACGGGTATTAAGTGTGTGTACGTCGCAATCGGTCAGAAAGCATCGACCATCGCGAACGTCGTACGCAAGCTCGAAGAACACGGCGCGCTGGACCACACGATCGTGGTCGCGGCTTCTGCTTCTGAGTCTGCAGCACTGCAATATTTGGCGGCCTACTCTGGCTGTACCATGGGCGAGTACTTCCGTGACCGGGGTGAAGACGCGTTGATCGTATACGATGATTTGTCGAAGCAGGCTGTTGCCTATCGTCAAATTTCATTGTTGCTGCGCCGTCCGCCAGGTCGTGAAGCATTCCCAGGTGATGTTTTCTATCTACACTCACGTTTGCTTGAGCGTGCAGCACGCGTCAACGCAGATTACGTAGAGAAATACACCAAGGGTGAAGTGAAAGGCAAAACCGGTTCATTGACTGCGTTGCCAATCATCGAAACTCAAGCCGGTGACGTATCGGCCTTCGTACCGACCAACGTGATTTCAATCACCGATGGTCAGATCTTCCTTGAGACCGACCTATTCAACGCAGGTATTCGTCCTGCAGTGAACGCGGGTATCTCGGTTTCACGGGTAGGTGGTGCAGCACAGACCAAAATCATCAAGAAGTTGGGTGGTGGTATTCGTTTGGCCTTGGCTCAGTATCGTGAATTGGCAGCATTTGCTCAGTTCGCATCTGACCTCGACGAAGCGACTCGCTCACAGCTTGAGCACGGTCAACGCGTTACCGAGCTAATGAAGCAGCATCAGTACGCGCCAATGAGCGTTGCGGACATGGCAGTGTCTATCTTCGCAGCAGAGAAAGGGTTCTTGAAAGGTGTTGAAATCAGCAAGATTCAAGCCTTCGAATCTGCGCTTCTTGAGTACTTCAAGAGCGAGCACGCTGAGCTCATGGCGAAAATTAATGAAACAGGCGATTACAACGGCGATATCGAAGCTGAAATTAAAGCAGGTATCACCAAGTTTAAAGAAACCCAAAGTTTCTAAGGACCGGGCCGTAGGAGACTACGGCCTGCAGTCGTTGTAACGCAGGAGATTATTATGGCCGTTGGAAAAGAGATTAAAACTCAGATCGGGAGTATTAATAATACTCAGAAGATCACCAGCGCAATGGAAATGGTTGCAGCCTCGAAAATGCGTAAAGCGCAGGATCAGATGGCGAGCAGTCGTCCTTATGCGGACGCCATTCGTGACGTGATCGGCCATATTGCTCAGGGTGACCTCGAGTATCAACATCCTTGGATGGTTGAGCGCGAGGTAAAACGCGTTGGATATATCGTCATCTCAACCGACCGCGGCTTGTGCGGCGGCCTGAACAGTAACGAATTCCGTAAGGTAATTCGTGATGTACAGGAGTGGAAAGAGAAAGGTGTTGACGTATGCTTCTCGGCAATCGGAACCAAAGCATCAGGTTTCTTGAAGCGAGTGAGCAATAATATCCTGTCGCAAACGTCTGGTTTGGGTGACAAACCTGCCCTGAACGATCTGATCGGAACGGTATCAGTCATGCTGAACGCATTCGACAGCGGTGAGATTGACCGTTTGTATTTGGTGTACAACAAGTTTGTAAACACCATGACGCAGACACCAATCATTAACCAGCTGTTGCCTTTGCCGAAGTCTGAAGCCGCCAAGCGTGATCATGCTTGGGATTACCTGTACGAGCCGGATGCAAAGTCGCTTCTCGACACACTGCTCCGTCGTTTCGTAGAGAGTCAGGTGTATCAAGGTTCTGTTGAGAATCTGGCGAGTGAACAGGCAGCGCGTATGGTCGCAATGAAAGCAGCGACCGATAACGCAGGACAACTGATTGACGAGTTGCAGTTGGTTTACAACAAAGCACGTCAGGCAGCGATTACCCAAGAAATTTCGGAAATTGTCTCGGGCGCTGGCGCAGTTTAGACCTGCAACCCGGCAAAGGTTATTGAGATTTGCAGAGTTAGAGGATAAGTCATGAGTCAAGGTAAGGTCGTCCAAATCATTGGCGCGGTTGTGGATATCGAATTTCCACAAACCAGCGTACCAAAGATCTACGACGCACTGCGCATCGCTAGCGGTGATCTGAAAGGGTTAACCCTGGAAGTTCAGCAGCAGTTAGGCGGTGGTGTTGTGCGTACAATTGCACTCGGAACGACGGACGGTTTGCGCCGTGGCGTGAGTGTAGAAAATACAGGTGAGCCAATTCTGGTTCCAGTCGGTAAGGCAACGCTAGGACGGATTATGAACGTTCTTGGTGACCCTATTGACGAAGCCGGTGACATCGGCGAAGAAGAGCGGATGTCTATTCACCGTGAAGCCCCTTCTTACGAAGATCAATCAAGCTCGATTGAACTTCTCGAGACTGGTATCAAGGTTATCGACCTCATTTGCCCGTTCGCGAAGGGTGGTAAGGTTGGTCTCTTCGGTGGTGCAGGTGTTGGTAAAACCGTAAACATGATGGAGCTCATCCGGAACATCGCGATCGAGCACAGTGGATACTCTGTATTCGCCGGTGTTGGTGAGCGGACCCGTGAAGGTAATGACTTCTATCATGAAATGAAAGAATCAAACGTACTCGACAAAGTAGCGCTCGTGTACGGTCAGATGAACGAGCCTCCGGGGAACCGTTTGCGCGTAGCATTGACCGGATTGACCATCGCGGAGAAGTTCCGTGACGAAGGTCGCGACGTACTATTCTTCGTCGATAACATCTATCGTTATACTCTGGCCGGTACTGAGGTATCTGCACTTCTGGGTCGTATGCCATCTGCGGTAGGTTATCAGCCCACGTTGGCTGAAGAGATGGGTGTTCTACAGGAGCGGATCACGTCAACTAAAACAGGTTCAATCACGTCAATCCAAGCGGTTTATGTTCCTGCGGATGACTTGACGGACCCGTCACCAGCAACCACCTTTGCTCACTTGGATGCAACGGTTGTATTGTCGCGTGATATCGCGGCTCTGGGTATCTACCCTGCGGTTGACCCGTTGGACTCAACCTCTCGTCAGCTCGACCCGTTAGTGATTGGTCATGAGCACTATGATGTTGCCCGTGGCGTGCAGTCGGTACTTCAGCGCTATAAAGAGCTGAAAGATATCATCGCGATCTTGGGTATGGACGAGCTGTCAGAAGAAGACAAGCGCACCGTTGCTCGTGCTCGTAAGATTCAGCGTTTCTTGTCCCAGCCGTTCTTCGTTGCAGAAGTATTTACCGGTGCACCTGGTAAATACGTCTCTTTGAAAGACACCATTGCTGGTTTCAAGGGAATCCTGGACGGTGAGTACGACAACCTGCCTGAGCAGGCGTTCTACATGGTTGGTACGATCGACGAAGCGATCGAAAAAGCCAACAAAATGTAATCGACCGGGAGGTTTGTAATGGCGGTATCTACTGTACATCTGGATGTGGTAAGCGCTGAAGAACGCTTGTTCTCAGGCGACGTACGTTCAATTCAGGTGACAGCCATCGAGGGTGAAATGGGCATCTTGCCTAAGCACACTCCGTTGCTGACCGCTTTGCAGCCTGGCATGATTCGTTTGGTCACAGCGGCCGGCGAAGAAGAGCTGTTCTATGTCGCTGGTGGCATTATGGAAGTCCAACCGGACGTCGTTACCATTTTGTCGGATACGGCAGTGCGGGGCGGGGATCTCGACGAAGCGGCGATTGAGAAATCAATCCAAGAAGCTCGCGACGCGATCCAGCACTCTGCACCGGATATGTCGTATGCAGAAGCGGCAGCAGAACTTGCCCGAGCGGTTGCACAGTTGCGCGTATTGCAGCAGCTGAAAAAACGCAAAGGCAAATAACAGGTTCGCAAAGGCAATCATCAAAAAACCCGGCTCACGCCGGGTTTTTTATTTCAGATTCTCTGTAACCAACGCACTGCGTTGGTCTGCCTAAAACCGTAATCCCAACGAAAACCCAAGCGCCCCGAGTCAGAGACCGCGGCTTGAAACGAAATTCCGGGGCCGCTGAACTCGTTTTCTCGGTTGCCATCATCAACCGATACGCCATAACCGACGAATCCCAATTGAAATGGCTTTACTTCTTCGGCTTGTGCGGTTGCGAGCAGGCTCCAAAGAACAAGCCCCGCCCCAATCGAGAGCAGTGTCTGCACTGGCCGTTGTTTCATCATTCTCATCACGTACTCCTTGGTCGGTGGGTATTCCACATCGCTGTGACTCCCTTAAGTATTAACAATATTTAGCCTTTCTGGCACCGACTTAACCCTTTCTATACAGAGTTTTGCGTTTTCTTCACATCCACAGGCTTGCAGAAGCGCGCCACAACCGTTTCAGCAGGCACCAAACACTGATAAAATACTCGGCACATTGATGTCTTCACCCGTTCAAGTTTGCAAGGAATTGCCATGTCCGAATCTGCCTTAAATGTTGTTGTTCTTGCCGCGGGCAAAGGAACACGCATGCGCTCGAACCTGCCGAAGGTTCTGCATCCTGTCGCCAACAAACCGATGGTCGCGCACGTCCTCGATACGGCGTTGGGGCTTGGGGCTGAGAAGCTGCAGCTGGTGTTTGGTCATGGTGGAAACGCATTGCAGCGCGCGCTTGCAGATTACAACGTGAATTGGGTGGAGCAAGCAGAGCAATTGGGCACCGGACATGCGGTGCAACAAGTCGTACCATATATCGCCGATGACGATACGGTGCTTATTCTTTATGGGGATGTTCCACTCACCCGCCCAGAGACATTGAAGGGTTTGCTCGATGCGAAAGGTAACAGTGCGTTGGCTCTTTTGACGGTAACCCTTCCTGACCCTACCGGTTATGGCCGAATTGAGCGTACATCAAGCGGTGAGATCACCGGAATTGTCGAGCATAAAGATGCAAATCCTGATCAGTTGGCCATTAACGAGGTCAATACTGGCATGATGGCGGTGCAGGGTGCCGCGTTGAAACGTTGGCTTGGGCAATTGAATAACCATAATGCCCAAGGGGAATTCTATCTGACTGACATCGTCGCCATGGCAGCGAAGGAAGGAGTGCAGATTCAAAGTGCTGCACCGCGCGACATTCCTGAAGTGGAAGGGGCAAACAATCGAATTCAATTAGCAGCGCTTGAGCGGGCCTATCAACGCCGTCAAGCCGATGCCTTAATGATGGCAGGTGCAACCCTACTAGACCCCGCGCGGGTCGATGTCCGTGGTTTAGTGCGCGTCGGCGAAGATGTCGTAATTGATGTGAATGTTGTGCTTGAGGGGAATGTGACCCTCGGAGACGGGGTGGTGATCGAGCCGAATTGCCTCATTCGCAATAGCAGCATCGCAACTGGCGCGCGAATTAAAGCGAACTCGGTGCTTGAAGGATCTAAAATCGGCGAACATGCGCAAGTGGGTCCATTTGCCCGCTTACGACTAGGAACCGAACTCGCGAAAGAAGCGGCGGTAGGCAACTTTGTTGAAGTGAAAAAGTCTTACTTAGGCCAGGGAGCAAAAGCGGGGCATCTGACCTATCTAGGGGATGCCACCATCGGTGCTCATGCGAATATTGGCGCAGGAACCATCACCTGCAATTACGATGGCGTAAACAAGCATCAAACCGAGATTGGCGCGGGAGCCTTCATTGGTTCAAACAGCTCGCTTGTGGCGCCGGTCAAAGTCGGTGAGCAAGCGATTACCGGTGCTGGGTCAGTGATCACCACCGATGTCCCCAACGCAGCTTTGGCGGTCGGACGCGCAAAACAACGGAATATTGAGGGCTATAAGCGCCCAACGAAAAAGGGAGAGAAGTAACGATGTGCGGGATTGTAGGAGCAACGGCAGAGCGTCGAGTTGCGGGTATTCTTTTGGAAGGCCTGCGTCGCCTTGAGTATCGTGGATACGATTCGGCGGGTATGGCGCTGGCCAGTGAACAGGGCCTGCAACAAATTCGTCGCGTGGGAAAAGTGCAAGCACTTGCGGATGCACTCGATGAAACCGGCATCAATGGCAAGAGTGGTATCGCGCACACACGCTGGGCTACCCATGGTGGTGTGACTGAGGCGAATGCCCACCCGCATTTCTCCAATGGCACTTTAGCGGTCGTGCATAACGGAATTATCGAGAACCACGAGACACTGCGGAGAAAACTCCAGGGTCTTGGTTACGAGTTCCTGTCACAAACCGACACCGAAGTGATCTCGCATTTGATGCACCATGAGCTTGAGAAAGGGGTGAGTTTGCTGGACGCGCTCAAAGCGACGGTGAAACAACTCGAAGGTGCATATGGAACCGTGATCATGGACAAGCGCTATCCAGGAGAGCTGGTGGTCGCCCGCTCAGGAAGTCCGCTCGTGATTGGCCTCGGGATTGGTGAGAATTTCATTGCCTCCGATCAGCTCGCGTTACTGCCCGTCACTCGCGAATTTATGTACCTCGAAGAAGGGGATGTCGCATCTGTCACGCGTGACGCCGTCACTATTTTTGACGTGGATGGGCAGGAAGTCACGCGCGAAGTCGTGACGTCTGATCTGCAATATGATGCGGGTGGAAAAGGTGAATACCGCCACTATATGCTCAAAGAAATTCATGAGCAGCCGTTTGCGGTGCGCAACACCCTCGAAGGCCGCGTCAATGGCGACAAAGTATTAGTCAACGCGTTTGGTGAGGAAGCCGAAGCGATTTTCAAAGACGTGAAGCATGTGCAGATCGTAGCCTGTGGAACAAGCTATCACGCGGGCATGGTTGCCCGTTACTGGCTAGAGCAATATGCAGGGGTTTCATGTAACGTCGAGATTGCTTCTGAGTTTCGTTATCGCAAATCGCACGTGTTCCCTGGCAGTTTGTTGGTTACTATTTCTCAGTCCGGTGAGACCGCGGACACCCTAGCGGCTTTGCGCTTGGCGAAAACCTTAGGCTATCGCTCGACATTGACCATTTGTAACGTCGCAACCTCGTCCATGGTCCGTGAGTCCGATCTGTCTTTCTTGACCCGTGCCGGGGCAGAGATTGGGGTGGCGTCGACAAAAGCCTTCACCACGCAGCTTGCCGGTTTGTTGATGTTGGTCGCAGCTTTAGGCCGCTACAACGGTGTTGATCGTGATGTCGAAGCGCGGATCGCCCATGCCCTCTCAACGTTGCCAAATCATTTAGAAGCCGCCCTCAAAATCACCCAAGAGATTGAAGCACTGGCGGAAGAGTTTGCAGATAAAGAGCACAGCTTGTTCCTCGGTCGGGGTGAACAATATCCGATTGCAATGGAAGGCGCGCTTAAGTTGAAGGAAATCAGCTACATTCACGCGGAAGCTTATGCCGCAGGCGAGCTTAAACATGGTCCTCTGGCATTAATTGACGCCGAGATGCCGGTGATTGTGGTCGCACCAAATAACGAATTGCTTGAGAAGCTGAAATCAAACGTCGAAGAAGTGCGCGCGCGGGGCGGCATCATGTATGTCTTCGCTGATCGCGACGCTGAGTTCGCGAGCGACGAAACGATGCGGGTCATCAACCTCGACCATGTGGATGAGCTTGTGGCGCCGATCGTCTACACCCTCCCCCTCCAGCTTCTGAGCTATTATGTTGCCATCATCAAAGGTACCGATGTGGATCAACCGCGAAACCTCGCGAAGAGTGTGACCGTGGAGTAAAAACAAGGGCCGCAAGGCCCTTGTTTTGGGAATACGGCAAATGTTACGGCCTTATTCAGACTTCTAGTATCAATCGGATTCTTGAGTGCCTAGAGGCGAAACTCTATGAGCAAAGGTCTTTAATCCGTCGATGTGCTCGGCAAGATCGCCATTTACCTTGAGTCCCATGGAGTCAAGTATGAAGTGAGCTCCTTCAATCCTCGCTAATTTGGCGGCAGGCACAAAATCGCTGTCGCCGGAGATGAGGACTATTTTATCGGCAAGTTTTTTCAGAACTACGCTGGCAATATCTATCCCTAGCTTCATATCAACGCCTTTTTGAATAGGCCTGATTGATACATTGTTAGGATCGATCTGGCTGGTGTTTATTTCACCGCGTATTAGCTTATTGAAGTTATGAATTTTATCCTTTCGGATAAATCCCCACTCATTGCCAGTAGTACTTAGCTTCCCCATTCGACTAGCTACGTATGGTTGCCTTAGTAAGGCTTCATGTAACGCGCTGTTATACCGGGTAATATCGCTTTTAGAGAAATCGATGAGCTGATTGGTTATTGGGTGATGGGCTTTATGACTAAGGGGAGGGCAATCGTAGTAGTAAATTCTGTATAGCTCTTCACCATTTTTTCTGTCGACATGCTTAATCCAGTAGTGCCACATAGCTTTAGCTAATCTATCAGGCGCTTCCGACATAGATGGATCTGCCAGTTTAGTGAATTTCCTAGAGAAGAAACCGGCATCAACGAATATTGCTACTGTCCTTTTAGCCATTAGTAGTTTCCTTAAACTAAAACGCTCCCGGGTCGTCACTTCCCAGATGTTGGGAGGAGTCGCCGAGAGCGAGATGTAACTAAATAGTAACTCACAGAGCCAAAGAAGCGCAAAGTCGTTCGTCGCAAACTACTACCTTATAACGCAGCTATTTCCCAGTAGGGGAGGTACTGTAAAATAAAGTTTGACAAGAAGGACTTCTCAGTTTACTTTTGCGGTATCGGGTTTACTGTAATTAATCGGCAGTGATTTCGATAAAAGGAAGGCGCATTGGCAGGGGGCAACCTGCCAATGCTGTCATCAACCACTAACCCTTCAAAAGTTAAGAGGTAAATACACGATGAAAGTATATCAGATAAATTATGACCTAAGAAATCAGCGTGATTACGAGCGACTTCACGAGAAAATTCAGTCACTAGGGAACTGGGCTCATGTGCTCAATTCCTGCTGGATAATTGAATCAAACATGACAGCCGCTCAAATACGCAACGCACTTGCAGCAGTGATGGATCACGATGATGGGCTGCTTGTCACCCGCCTAACTGGAGAGGCCGCTTGGGATAATCTTGATCAAGATGGCACTTTAAATAGCTGGTTGAAAAGCACGCTTAGTAACGCAGCATAAAATCAGGCGCCAAGGAAGGCGCATCCAAGGAGGACTAATGACAAACAAATTAATTTCGAATACGGTGCCACTCGGAAGCATCGCAGACGTTCGTATGGGCTTTACTTTTCGCGAACGTGTAGATGAAGTGAAAAATGGGAACGCGCATATTGTTCAACTCAAAGATACCCGTAAAGTCTGGGATGAAACGCAGTCCGTAGCTATTACACCTAGTGACCTACCGCAAATAAACTGGCAAGGTAAGCCTAAAGCATTTGTTGAAGCTGATAGCATTATATTGCCCTCGAAAGGCAGTTTTCTTAAGGCTTTTAAAATCGCACCCAGCCAAAACGGTTTACCCGTGGTGGTGAGTAGTCAGTTTTTGGTGATTACTGTGAAAGAAAGCCATAAGAATAAGGTGTCAGCCGATTTCCTTTGTTGGATATTGAATGAAGCAAGTACACAGCGCTTGTTGGTTGGTGAAAGCCAAGGCACCAATATCATGCTATTGAAAACATCGGCGGTGAAACAGGTACACATTCCGTTGCCAACACTAAAAAAGCAAAACCAAATTCTAACGTTGGACACCATGTGGAAAAGGGAACAGCAGCTTACGCACGCCCTACTCGCGAACCGCGAAGCAATGATAACCGGTGTGCTGCAGCAATTACTCAAGGAGACGAATTAATATGAACAACAAAATCAATCAAGATTCAATCAACAAAGCCCTTTGGAATGCCTGCGATACTTTCCGCGGCACCGTGAGCGCAGATACCTATAAAGACTTCATTCTCACCACATTGTTCTTAAAGTACATCTCAGACGTGTGGCAAGACCATTACGACCAGTACCAAGCTGAACATGGCGATGTGCCTGAGTTAATAGAAGAACTAATGAAAAATGAGCGCTTCGTATTACCACGCGAAGCGAGCTTTTATGCTTTGTACGAGCGCCGCTATGAGCCAGGTAACGGTGAGCGCATTGACCAAGCGTTGCATGCTATTGAAGAAGCTAACGGCACCAAACTCAAAGACGCTGGCAAAAGCGTGTTCCAAGATATCAGCTTTAACACCGATAAGCTGGGCGAAGAAAAGCAAAAGAACGACATACTGCGCCACTTACTTGAAGATTTCGCTAAACCTGAGCTAAACCTTAAACCTAGCCGCGTTGGCACGCTGGATGTGATCGGGAACGCTTACGAATACCTGATTAAAAACTTTGCCGCCAGCGGCGGACAAAAAGCCGGTGAGTTTTATACTCCGCCCGAGGTGTCAGATTTAATCGCCGAATTACTCGACCCGCAACCGGGCGACAGCATTTGTGATCCTGCTTGTGGTTCTGGTTCACTCTTGATGAAGTGTGGCCGCAAGGTCGTTTCTAACCACGGCAGCAAGCAGTACGCCTTGTATGGGCAAGAAGCCATTGGTTCGACCTGGTCGCTGGCCAAAATGAACATGTTCCTGCATGGGGAAGATAACCACAAAATTGAATGGGGCGATACGATTCGTAACCCCAAGCTGCTCGATAAAAATGGCGACCTTATGCTGTTTGATATCGTTACCGCGAACCCACCCTTTAGCTTAGACAAATGGGGCCATGGTGACGCCGAAAACGATAAGTTTGGGCGCTTTCGTCGCGGCATTCCGCCCAAAACTAAAGGTGATTACGCCTTCATTCTGCACATGATCGAAACCCTAAAACCGGGCTCGTCATCGAAACACGGCGGGCGTATGGGTGTAGTGGTGCCCCATGGCGTACTTTTCCGCGGTTCTTCAGAAGGTAAAATTCGTAAGCAGCTCATTGATGAGAACCTACTCGATGCAGTGATTGGTTTACCGGAAAAACTGTTTTACGGCACGGGTATTCCTGCTGCTATTTTGCTCTTCAAGAAAAACAAAGATAACGAAAAAGTGTTATTTATCGATGCCTCGCGCGAGTTCAAATCGGGTAAAAACCAGAACCAGCTTAGCGAGGAGAATATTCAGAAAATCGTTGATACCTACCGTGCGCGCGCAACTGTCGACAAATACGCTTACCTAGCCAGCCTAGAAGAGATTCAAGAGAACGATTACAACCTCAACATTCCACGCTATGTGGATACCTTTGAGGAAGAGGAAGAAATTGACCTCATGGAAGTTCGCGCTGAGCGTATGAAGTTAAAGGCCGAACTTGATGAACTAGAAGACCAGATGGCGAAGTATCTGGAGGAGTTGGGTTATGGTGCCTGAGGGGTGGACGGAAGAGTATGTCAAAGGGTTAGTCAGGAGCCTAGATTCAGGCGTTTCTGTGAACTCTGAAGACGATGGTAATGAAAATGCTACACATAAAATACTTAAAACAAGTTGTGTTTCACATGGTTATTTTAAAAGTGATGAAACCAAGTCAGTAATCGAGCAGTCAGAGATTGCGAGGCTTCGAGAGCCAGTGATAGCAAATTCCATCATTATTAGTCGAATGAATACTCCAGCATTAGTCGGGGCGAATGCTTATGTGGAGACTGCTCTTAATAATACTTATCTACCGGACAGGCTTTGGCAAATAAAAACCAAAAACAAAGTTGTTGAGGTGAGATGGTTAGCATACTGGTTTGGTTCAGCTCACACCAGATATAGGTTGTCAAACCTCGGTACAGGTACTAGCGGGAGCATGAAGAACATCACAAAATCAGATGTTTTAAATTTATCTTTGTTAGTGCCACCACTTCCAGAACAAAAAAAAATCGCCCAAATCCTTTCCACTTGGGATAAGGCCATTACCACTACTGAGCAACTGCTTGCCAACAGCCAGCAGCAAAAAAAAGCCTTGATGCAACAATTGCTCACCGGCAAAAAGCGATTGTTGAATAAGAATGGGGATAGATTTAGTGGTGAGTGGAAGGTGGTAGAGATTGGAAGAGTTTTGAAAGAGGTGAAACGCCCTGTCGATTGGGATGATGATGCGGAATACAAGCTACTCAGCGTGAAGCGGCGCTCAGAAGGCGTTGTATTAAGGGAAGTTCTCAAGGGATCAGATATTCTGACTAAGAAGATGAATGTAGCTCATTCTGGCGACTTTCTTATTTCAAAAATGCAAATCGTTCATGGTGCCGCTGGTTTGGTTTCTAATGAATTTGATGGTTTTCATGTCTCTGATTCGTACATCAGTCTCATTCCCAAAGATGAGTGCAAGTTAGATATTCACTTCTTTGCGTGGTTTGCCAAACAGAAGTTGATGTATCACATAGCATTTCTATGTAGCTACGGTGTTCATATTGAGAAGATGACATTCAATTTCAAACTTTTCCTGAAGGAGAAAATCTGGGTGCCAGCTTCAATAGAGGAGCAACAAAAAATCGCCACAGTGCTTTCCAGCGCCGAGCAGGAAATCTCTGCCTTACAACAAAAGCTCGATGCCTTAAAACAAGAGAAAAAAGCCCTGATGCAACAACTCCTAACAGGCAAGCGCCGCGTGAAAGTTGATGAGGTGGCGGCATGACAGAACTTGTTGAAGCGATGACTTTTGCAACCCGCGATGAGTTTCAGCGTGAGCCTATCGCGGACCAACTCATTAACCTGTTGACGTCTGAAATCGAAATTTCTCCCCTAGTAATTGATGGAGATTGGGGTACTGGGAAAACTGAATTTTGTACCAAGCTTAAACATAAGCTGGAAAACCAGACAGACTATCGCGCCGTCTATGTGGATGCATTCAAGGCAGACCATGCCGACAACCCACTGATGACCATTTTAAGTGCTGTCTTATCACTGGTGGATAAAGCAGAAAAACAAAGCCTGAGAGACAAAGCGTTACCAGTTCTGCGCTTAGGCGTCAAAGTAGCCGGCAAAGCTTTTGTGAGTCATCTATTGCGTACGGATTCCGAAACGCTTCAAGCTGAGGTCGCGAGAGAGCTCGATAAAGCCGCTGATGAAGTTATCGATTCCGCTGTTCACTCGATGCTTAAAGATCATGAGGAGGCCGAGACGAACATCAAAGCATTACAGAAAACGCTCGAAGCAGTCGCTAAAGATCATCCAATCGTAATTTTTATTGATGAGCTCGATCGTTGCCGACCTGATTTTGCCGTAGAAATGCTGGAGTTGATTAAACATACCTTCGATGTGTCGGGTATTCAATTCGTGCTTGTGACGAACATGAAGCAATTGAAGGCTGCCATCAACCACGCTTACGGCGCAGGCGTAGAAGCCGAGCGATATCTTGATAAGTTTATTAAGTTCCGCTGTGTGTTGCCGGAAAACTACAGACGCACAGGTGACTCGTACCAGAGGGAGCGCCGAGCATCTGTTGAGTATTTAGTCGCAGCACTTGCTAAGAGTAAAACATTGGAAGGCACTCGGCTTGCAACAGAGCAAAATAAGGTAACAGAGTTTGCGAAAGAGCTAGTATCTCGCAAAAGCTGTTCATTGCGTGAAGTCGAAACCTTTGTACGCCATTTAGAAATCTATCATCAACTCACTGGTGGATTGAACGATCGAGACCCTTTTGGTTTTGCATTAATCCGGATCTTTGGAGTATTTGTGTATTGCTTTCATATTGAGTTAGCCGGGTCAATTCGAGCGCGAAAGCTAAGTGAAGAGTCGATAGTCAAGGCATTGGGCGAGAGCTTCATCGAAGTTACCGAAGTCAGAAAGGCAGATTCAGATACGATTTGTACCATCACAGGTCTTATACTGCAGGATATAGAAGGTACAACCTCAGCAGATGAACAGAGCGAAAATAAAGTATCCGACGTCACGAGAGCTAAACGCGATTGGTTTGGTATTAGAGGCTTGTATGAGGGACAACTGTTGGAAGTGCTTCGCGATGCCATTATGACTTTCAGCCTTGGAGCTAGAGCATGACGGACGATTTGCATAAGGGTGCGAATACCGACAACTTTATTCTGTTTTCAGTAGGAGACGGTCGCGTTCAAACTCAATGCCGATTTGAAGGCGATACTCTTTGGCTTCCTCAAGCCACTATCGCTGAACTCTTCCAAGTAACACCGCAAGCGATTACGCAGCATATACGATCGGTTTACGAAGACGTTGAACTGGATGAACGTTCAACTTGTGAGGATTACGGGTCTAGCTTTGCGCAACAAACGAGTGTTTCTGTGAGACTGCGTCACTAAATTAGACGAATTCTTAACTTGTAACGAGCGCGATGTATTGGCGCAAAGAGAACCAATCAAAGGAAACAAAAGTGAGTAATATGAACGAACAACCGCAAGGGTATTTGTCGGACGAAGAGTTTGAGTTTATTGAAGCGATGCTCGACAAATATGGCCACGATGAAGCCGTACTTGATGCTTCCGAGCTGGATGGCTTTTTAACGGCGGTGGTATCGGGCCCGGATATGATTCCGCCGAGTGTATGGATGCCGGCTATTTGGGGCGGTGAGGCGCATAGCCCGAACTGGGAAAGCGAAGACGAGTTTAAGCGCTTTATTTCATTAGTTATCCGCCACATGAACTGCATTGTTGACATGTTGATGACGAAAAATACGGGTGAATTCTCGGCACTGTTTAAAGCGAGAACACAATCAAAGCAGCAGGTATTCATTGTTGAGGAGTGGTGTTTTGGATATATGCGTGGTGTCGATTTAGGCAACTGGCCAGAAATGTCGAAAGAGCCTGAGCAAGCCCTTGCACTTATTGCCCTGCATGGAAAAGAAGAGCATTTCGACAAGATTGAAGCGCTAAGCTTAAAAGAGCACCAATCCCATGTTTCGTTGCTAGAGTTAGGCGCCGAAATGATACATGCCTACTGGTTAAATCAACGTCAGCACCTTCACCCTAGTGCTATGACGAAATCGACGGTGCAGAGCCCTGTTGTCAGTTTGCCTAAAATAGGCAGAAATGAGCTATGCCCTTGTGGCAGCGGCAAAAAATATAAGCAATGTTGTTTGCATTGATGGAAATTTGAACATTGACATGGGAAGGGGTTCTTTCTATACTTATCGCACGACTCACCCCTTATAGCTGTCATACAATTGGCTTCGATTTGGGGCGAAAAAACCGCCTCTCGGCGGTTTTTTCATTTCTGGCATAAGGAACTTGCATGAAAATTATCGCATGTGCTGATGGACATATGCCTCAGTATTGCAGTGAAGTTTGCAAAATTAACCTGTCGGGGCTATATTGTCGGGTAACAACACCCGCAGCGCCTCTGACTCAAGCGTACCAGTGCGGGTTTTTTTATGGCTAATCTTCCCTCTCCGCCTTTGCGCGAATTCCAAAAAATTCCCTTCGATTATCCTGACCTGATTGGAAAATTAAGGCGAAAGGGATTAACGGTCGGCGACTCCGAATATGCCGCTGAGCAGTTAAAAAGAATAGGCTATTATCGGTTTGTGGGGTATGGGCTGCCGTTCGAGGAATATAACAGCCGAGGTCAACGTACGGGCGTTTATGCATCTAGTGCTAACTTTCAGCAAATTATCGCCCTCTACGATCACGATCTTCGCTTACGCCAAGTACTCCTCGCTGCTTTGGCTGAAATAGAAATTGGTATTCGAAATCTAATAAATCATACACTGTGCATTAGGACACAGAAGGCACATTGGTTTTTAGACCAAACGCTTTTTGTTGAAAGTGACAAATTTAAGCATAGTAGCTTTCTAAACAAGATTAAATTGGCGACTTCCCAATCAGCGGAACTAGGTAGTGAAAGACAGCGGCTTCGCGATCAGTTTATAAATCATTACTATACGAACTATGATTCTCCTGAGTTTCCGCCGGGCTGGATGATTGCTGAAGTGCTTTCTTTAGGGTCTTGGTCGCTACTGTTTCAACACTTTCAAGAAAGTAAGACTAGAAAATCGATTTCAAGACAACTCGATTTGTCGCCACCGACTCTTGAATCATGGTTGCACTCGTTAACTTATTTACGGAATTTGTGCGCGCATCATGGGCGATTAGCGATGCGACATTTACCATTGCAACCCGCCGGAGATAAGGATCTCCCAAGACAAAAAGAGCCCTGTTTATTTAATTATTTTGGCGTAACGTGGTATTTGTTAAAGCAATTCTCGGGCAATACCGTATGGCTTGACCAACTATTTGATATTGTCGATGAGATTGATAACGCGGAAGGTTTTTACGGTATACCAAACGATTGGCTTGAGGACGAATTTTGGTTCAAGTAGTTTAATGTAGACAGAACAAAGCGACATGATACCGACAGTGAAAAAACCAATAAAAAAACCGGAGTACTGGTAATGGAACGCTACACCCCGAAGTTTCAGGAAGAATATGCTGCCAAAATTCCAGCCATGGCGTTATTGGCGAATTTGGGGTGGGCGTTTTTGGCGCCAAGTGAGGCGTTGGCCCTGCGTGGTGGCAAGCAAGACCAAGTGGTGTTGCGAGATGTACTGCGCGAAACTCTCGCCAAGCGCACTTTTGTGCATGCGGGTGTTGCGCACTCGCTGTCGAATAACTCTATCGACAACATTATTTCTCATATATGCTCGCCGGCGCTAAACGAAGGGCTGCGCCATGCCAATGAGCAGATTTATAACCACTTGATGTATGGCATGTCGGTTACCGAATTTGTCGATGGTAAAAAGGTAAGCCCTACCATTCAGCTGATTGATTGGCACAGCCTAGCGAACAATCAATTTCATTTTACTGAAGAGTATTCCGTAACTCGCGCGAATGGGCTTGATTCGCGGCGGCCTGATATTGTGTGTTTCGTAAATGGGCTTCCGCTGGTAGTGATTGAAGCTAAGCGGCCAGATGGTAATGCGCAAAAAGGCCCTACGGTGTTAGAAGGTATTTCGCAAAGCTTGCGTAACCAACGGCCCGATGAAATCCCCCATTTATTTGCTTACTCTCAGCTGCTGCTTTCCATTAATGGCAGCGATGGTCGTTATGGCACGGTTGAAACCCCGGAGAAGTTTTGGGCAGCGTGGCGTGAAGAAGACATTGCCGACACGGAAATGCTCGCGCTGAAAAATAAAACCCAAAGCGAGGCAGATACCCATCGTTTGTTCGCTCATCGACTTCCTGGTGATCTAGCCTGGTATAAAAACTTAGTGGCAGGTGGCGAGTTGATGCTATCGGGGCAAGATCGCCTGTTAATTAGCTTGCTCTCACGCCAACGTCTGTTCGACATGATTCGCTATTTCACTATTTTCGATAAAAAGGTCGGAAAAATTGTTGGGCGCTATCAACAAGTATTTGGCATTAAACGTTTAATTGAGCGCATTCAAATGCGTAAACGCAATGGCGGTCGTGAAGGAGGTGTAATTTGGCATACCACTGGCTCAGGCAAATCCTTCACCATGGTGTTTTTATCGAAAACTTTGATTTTGCATGAAGCTCTGAAACAGTGCCGTGTGGTGGTCGTGACGGATCGGGTGGATTTAGAGAGCCAACTGTCGAAAACTTTTGCTTCAGGTGGTGAGCTTGCCAGCAAAAAAGATCGGGAGGCAGCGATGGCCACCTCGGGTAAGCGTTTAGCGGAGCAAATTGGCAAGGGCCACGAGCGAATTGTGTTTACCCTTATTCAAAAGTTTAACTCTGCGACCAAGCTCAAAGAATGCTTCAACCCCAGTGCCGATATTATTGTACTGATTGATGAAGGGCATCGCAGCCAAGGTGGCGAAAACAGTATTCGCATGGAACAGGCATTACCCAAGGCTGCGTTTGTGGCATTTACCGGTACGCCGCTGCTGAAAGACGATAAAACGACAAATAAATTTGGCCCTATTGTGCATGCTTACACCATGCAACGAGCGGTGGAGGATAAGACCGTAACGCCACTTTTATATGAAGAGCGTGTGCCAGATTTAGATGTGAATGAGCGCGCGATTGACGCATGGTTTGACCGCATTACCGAAGGCTTGAGCGACGAGCAGAAAACTGACTTGAAAAAGAAATTTGCGAAACGTGGGCAAGTGTATGGTGCCGATGATCGCATTCGTCTAATTGCTTACGACATTGCACACCATTTCGATAAGAACATTGGCGACACATTAAAAGGCCAACTGTGTTGCGACTCGAGAGCTGCGGCGATTAAGTACAAATGCTTCTTGGACGAGCTGGGTTTGTTTGAATCGGCCGTGGTGATGAGCTCGCCGGATACGCGTGAAGGGAATACTGCGGTAGATGAAGAAAGCGCCCCTGAAATTACCAAGTGGTGGAAAGAAACCGTTGGCAGCAGCGACGAGCAAACCTATACCAAACACTTAATAGAGCGCTTTGCCAATGATCCGAAATTAAAACTTCTGATTGTGGTTGATAAGCTATTAACAGGCTTTGATGAGCCTCGAAATGCGGTGCTCTATATCGACAAGCCGTTGAAAGGCCACAACCTGATTCAGGCCATAGCGCGAGTGAACCGTTTACACCCAGATAAGAAGTTCGGTTTGTTAATTGATTATCGCGGCATTCTTGCTGAGCTCGATACCACCATTCAAGACTATCAAGATCTCGCCTCGCGCACTCAAGGAGGTTACGACATCAATGACATTGATGGTTTGTACCAGCAGATGAGTACAGAGTATAAACGTTTGCCGCAGCTTTATAAGCGCTTGTGGAGCATTTTCGATGGCGTAAAAAATAAGTCAGACATTGAAGCGCTAAAGCATGTGCTCTTACCTCGCATGGAAGAGAGAAGTAGTGAATTTGTCGATGTAAACATGAAAACCCGCGAAGATTTTTACGAGGCACTCAGCGATTTTGCCAGTTGCTTGAAAGTAGCGCTGCAATCGAAAACCTTCTTTGACGACAAGAGCTTTACCGACAAAGACCGTGCGTTATACAAAGAAACCGTGAAGCAGCTTTCTAGCCTGCGCCAAGTGGTGCAGCAAGACGCTGGTGAGCGCGTGAGCTATGACCATTATGCGGCGGATGTGAAAAAGCTGCTGGACAAGCATGTGGTGGGTGTTGGTGTACGAGATTCTGAAGGTGTGTATGAAGTGGGCAAGATGGGGCAACAGCAAAAGCCGGATGAGTGGAGCGAAGAGAAAACCCGCAACGAAACCGACATTATTAAAACCCGCGTTACGAAAATGATTGAGCAAGAGCTGCGTGATGACCCTTATGCGCAAGAAGCATTTTCTAAGTTGCTGCGCCAAGCCATTGAGGAAGCCGAGAAGCTGTTTGATCACCCCTTAAAGCAGTACATGCTGTTCCACGAGTTTGAAGAGCAGGTGCAGGCGCGCAAGCTTGACGATATGCCCGAGGTGTTCGCTACCAACAAGCATGCACAGGGCTACTACGGTGTGTTTAAGCAAAACCTTCCGGATGCCTTTGCGCTAATGGACGAAACTACCCAAGAAAAATGGACAAAACTTGCTTTTCAGGTAGATGAGGTGGTGGGTCAAGCTGTTTCTGAAAACTCCATTAACCCACAAAATATCGAAGCCGATGTGCGCAAGAAGTTACTGCCGATTATCTTTTCGGAGTGTAAGGGCTTGGGTGGCGGCATTGACCAAGCCAAACGCATTGTCGAGTCTATTGTGCAGATAGTGCGTGTTGGCCGGTTGGACAGCTAATGAATGTCGCCATACAGGGGTTTCATTACGGCGATGAATGGATTCCCTTTAGTCGTCGAGCCAGTAAAAGCTCCGCTCAGAAGGTTGTGATTAAAGTAAAGCCAGATTGCACCGTTGAGGTGTTAGCACCCGCAGAATCAAGCGATCAAGAGGTACTAAAAGCGGTTCGTAAGCGCGGACGGTGGGTTTATGAGCAGCTGCGGGACTTTCGGCAGCAACTTGAGCATATTACCCCTCGTAGCTATGTAAGCGGTGAGAGCCACTATTATTTAGGCAAGCAGTATGTGCTTAAAGTTGAAGTTAACCCTCACCTGCCCCGCTCCGCCAAATTGTTACGCGGTCAAATACAGGTAAGTGTTCGCGAAAACGAACCCGAACGCGTGAAGTTGGCGCTAGAGGAATTCTACAAAGCACGCGCTAAAGAGCTCTTTCAAAAGCGGCTTAGCGCAGTTTTAGAACAAGCCCTTTGGGTTGAACAACGCCCGCCAATTCGAGTGCAGACCATGCAAACTCAGTGGGGAAGCTGTTCGCCAAAAGGACGCATCACCTTAAACCCACTGCTCGTGAAAGCTCCTAGAGAATGCATTGATTATGTGATTTTGCACGAGCTTTGCCATATCGCAGAGCACAACCATAGCGAACGATTTTACCGGCTCATGGGGCAAGTAATGCCGAAGTGGGAAGCGGTGAAGCAGCGGTTGGATCGTATGGCTGGGAGGGTTTTCAATGAGTAATGAACAAAGAGACGAAAACTTAGCCCAACCCGATAACCAACAAAAGACTATCGATTCGCTAATCTTGGGTGCAAAAGCTATTGCTGTAATTTCGATTATTGCCATTGTCCTGTCGATCGCAGCTTACATTGCTTTCGCAGTGCGTAACGAATGGGTCTGGGCTAGAGAGCCTATTGATATGGCGCATTTTGGTGGCTACATAAGCGGTACGTTGGGTGTACTTTTGGCACTAGGCACCCTGTCGATATTGGTATGGTCGACCATTATCCAATGGCAAGCTAGTAGCGAGGCGCTGAGAGCTAATACAAAAGCATTTACACTCAGTGAGTACCGAGCCGCAATATCAGCCGTACTCGCGGAATTAGAACTCAAGAACAAAAGCTTTTCGATTGAGCAGCCCATGTTTTTTGAAGGCAAAGGCAAAGGTAAAGAGAAGACGATCACCACAACAATGACATACTGGGATTTCTTTCATGGTGGGCTGAGAGATTGGGCGCCGGGGAATTCATTTGACAGAGTTATTCTCGTTCGCAGAGATTGGAATGACTACTTTGATACAACGGGTTTAATGGAGGAAACCTTACGAATAGATCTGCATTACTATGCGGTTAAAATATCAAAGCTTCGATATTTGATTATTCGCTACCTAGAGGAAGGCGGTATTCCCGATTTGTACTTAGAAGAGCTAGAGGATGCTAGATTGTCGAAACAATATTTAGCAGGCCCTGCATTCGCTGTAAGAGGCGAGATAATTCGCAGCAGAATCAGCAAATCGGTGATCAAAGTTTGTGACGCATCAGCGTCACTGATTGAGAAGATGGAGCCAATGATAAAATGAAGCATGAGTATGATACTTTATTACTCAGTTTTCGGCCTGTCCAGACCAAGAACTACCATCTAGTATGATACTTTATTTTTTTAGTGCTAAATCTCGATAACGAAAAATCAGTAACTTACAGCCCGACGAGTATGAAACTTTATTACTACGCCACAGTTACAGCAACGCTCACTAAGAAAATTCTCACGGTTTTCATCGTTACGCCTATGCCGAGACTGTAAAAGATTTTGTGTAAATGGCTGATTGCACTGTTAAATCCGATCCTGATACATAATCTCGAACTGCGCCATTGCCGGTTTCCAGTTGCGTATGGGCATCGTCCACTTTTTTGAAGCCTG
>NZ_PIPM01000016.1 GCF_003987175.1 Aliidiomarina sanyensis
TGCGGTTCAGCTAGTGATTCCCCTTACCGGGCTCACAGAGGACTCTCACCTCCAAGTCATCCTGTCAGTACCACCTGTACAGGAATAGCACCCGTCAGGGCGCAACGCGCCGTGCCCGGCGCACAACAAAAAAGACCACCCAATAGGAGTAAACTCCCCAGGTGGTCTTTTTCACTATTTTTTAGGGTGTGTTAGTCTTTTTGACTAAGAGGTTGCAAGTCGCGCTGCCGCGCGCGCGGTCTCACGCTCTACAATTGCATACGCATCCCACAAAGGTTGAACAGACTCAGCGCGTGGACCATTTTCCGAAAGGTGGCGACGCCATTGCCGCGCACCCGGACTCGCTTGAAATAACCCAAGCATATGCCGCGCAACATGCCAAAATCGGCCACCTTCTGATAAATATTGTTCAATGTAAGTTGCCATCGCAACCAGGACATCACGCTTGTCTCGTGAATTCACATCACCTGAAAGCAGTGCGTCCACCTCAGCGAGCATCCATGGATTTTGATAGGCCGCTCGGCCAATCATTACACCGTCCACAAAATTCAAATGGTTGCGCGCTTCCGCCAAAGATTGCACCCCACCATTCACATGAATTTCGAGGTCTGGGTAGTCTTGCTTCGCCTGATAGACCCGATCGTAATCAAGCGGAGGAATCTCACGGTTTTCTTTCGGACTTAAACCATTGAGCCATGCCTTTCGAGCATGCAAAATAATCCGTGGGCAATTCACCTCCAGCAAGGGTTCAATAAACGCTTGGAGAAAGGCGTAGCTGTCATGTTCATCAATTCCGAGCCGGGTCTTTACGGTAATCGGAATCTCAGGTGCAGCATCCTGCATCGCTTTAACACACTCGGCCACAAGGTGTGGCTCGGCCATCAAGCAGGCACCAAACCGACCATTCTGGACGCGATCAGACGGGCAGCCGACGTTTAAGTTAACCTCATCATAACCACGTGCTTGTGCCAGCGCTGCACAATGGGCGAGTTCTTTCGGGTCGCTGCCGCCTAACTGCAAAGCGACAGGGTGCTCCGCTTCATTGTACGCAAGGTAATCTGCACGTCCGTGAATAATCGCACCTGTCGTGACCATTTCGGTGTACAGCAACGCTTGCTGCGAAATTTGGCGATGGAAAAATCGACAATGGCGATCGGTCCAATCTAACATCGGGGCTACGGAAAACACCGGAGCCCCGCTTTTCTTTGTGTCCTGCGCTGCAGCTGAGTTTGTGTTTGTTTTCATAAAACCCCAAATTACTGAGAATTGCTTTTAATTGCCGTTTGTTGTCTTATTGGGTCACCCATAGGGCACCCAAAAAAATAGGACAGCAATTATGGCATCGTATTTCATTGAGCCGCGCAAGCGTGCAAATGGCGGCATCAGCTACCGCTGCAGCGTTCGCGTAAAAAAAGACCGCCGGATTATACACCAAGAATCCAAGACTTTCAGGAACGACAAGATGGCCAACGCATGGGGAACCAAGCGGGTGGCTTACATTAATGAATTCGGCATACCTGGCGAATCCAGCGCGCGGGTAATTACCATAGGTGAACTAATCGACCTTTACATTGCAGAGCCCAGAATATGGGATGGTACCGGCAGAACTAAGCGCTACGTTATTCAGCTGCTCAGGGATTGTGACATATCAATGGTGAGAACGGACGCCTTAAGCGCGCAGCACTTAATAACCCACTGCAAGAACAGGGGCGAGGCCGGGGCCAAGCCGACAACTGTGTATCACGACATTTCATATCTACGGGCAGTGATGAAGTTAGGCGGGCCAGTATTTGGCGTTAAGTGCAACGTCGACGTTATAGCAGAGGCAATGCCGGTACTGGTTAAAATGCGCTTAGTTGGCAGAAGCCAGCGAAGAACCAGGCGGCCGACGCAGCTTGAGCTAGATAAGTTGCGGGAAGGTCTGGCCAAAAGGCAAAGCCATAGAGCTGCGCATATACCCTTTGTTGATATTCTCGACTTCTCAATTCTAACCTGCATGCGCATTGGTGAAGTTTGCGCGCTGCGCTGGGATGACCTGGACAAGGAAAGGCGGCTAATTACGGTCAGGAACAGGAAGGACCCGCGCAAGAAAGAAGGTAATCACATGTTCGTTCCGCTGCTGGGTGGTTCTATGGCTATCATCGAAAAGCAGCCGGTAAAAGGTGATCTGATTTTTCCCGTTTGCCCGCGCTCAGTCAGTGCCGGATTTCAGCGCGTAAGAAATGAGTTGGGCATAAAAGATTTACGGTACCACGACCTTAGACGCGAGGGAGCAACCAGGTTGTTTGAAATGGGGTATCACATTGAAGAGGTTATCCAGGTGACCGGCCACAGGAACTTCAACATGCTGTGGAATGTGTACCAGCAAATTAATCCTGGTTCATTGAGAGATTTAGCAAAGGAATAAAATATAGATTTACACACGTACGCACACGCGCGTTAAAGTGGTAAAAATAAAGTCAGGGGGGGGCTTCGGAAAAAGGTAACATTGGTAACCTCTAGCAAAAAGAGCGTGTAAGTTACTGTTATATATGAATTATATACTTACCTAAAAAGGTAACATTTAAGGTAACTGAAAGGTAATAGGTTACCTTTTTAAATGGTAATATCTGCTATTTTATAAAGGCTTTATTTTCAAACACTTAAGTAAAGGTTACCTTTTTGGTTACCATAAATTACCTTTAAAAGGTAACCTTGCAAAACCTTATAAATCATACACTTAACCCCTCAAAAACAGGCAGGTTACCAATGTTACCTTTTTCCGAAGACCCCCCTCAGTAGTAAAAGTCTCGCCGGTAAAAACAACCCCTTTGTTTGCTCATTGATTACCGTTAAAAAGCGTTACAAATCAAGGCCTAGCGCCCTGCTCGAAGCCCCCAGCCTGAAAGGCGCTGTCGCCTTTTTTCTAAAAAGTGAATTTACAGACACAAAGCGGGCAGGTGTGGGGTGGGTTAAACCGCGCGCGGTCGCTCCCCACTGGGTTTTTCAGCGCCAAAAAATGAGCAAAAAAAAGACCCAGCGGGTTGCTGGGCCAAAGTCCATTGGAGAGGCGTGGATGTGGTCAGGTATCGCTTCCAACGGCAAGGGAGTAAGGCTTAAAGCGGACAATTTCTTCACCAGCCCACTCATTTAAGGTCAGTAGCGTAGCCCGCAGCGACTCCATTTCGTTGGCATCGAACACCTGCGCGGCCTTGCTGGCGTCACCAAAGCCGCCAGTATTATTAGGCACAATACCCATGAGCTGCGGCGGCACACGGTGAGCGGCAAGCTGATCATCCCGCGACACGTTTTTAATGCTTAAAAACTCGTCTTTCGCGGCCACTTCAGCCACCGGTATCAGCTTTATGCCATCTTTGCTGCCGCCCGGGTTGTAAAGCAGTAGGTTCCGGAAGTTACCAGGGCCTTTACTGTCCTTCATGGCCTTTCGCAAAGCTTCAATATCACCCTCATTGTTCATTGCATCGGTCATGTGCAGAATAAAACCGGCATGAGAGCCGTTTTCGTAGTATTTGCGCCGGAATAATGTGGCCGATTCGTTCAGCAGGCTCGAATTCATGCTGGCCGTGTAGTCGGGTATGCCATAAATCTCTTGGTCAATGTCCGATTCCATACCCTGAAAAACAACACCCTCTTTGAATTCCTCGTCTTTGCCAGGGTTGCCAATCCACCAGAACACCCCATCTTCAAGCCCCCGGCGCGTGTACTTAGCCGGTGAGCGCTTGAATTTCAGTGAGCCGCCCAGGCGGTTCTTTTGTCGCTCGACGTAAAAATTGGCGAACACAAGCAGGTCCATAACCACCGCGGTGAAGTCTTCTGTGCTGAATTTTTTGTGAGGAATAAAGCAGCTGCGCAGTATGTTGCGCTTCACCTGTATAGCACTGGCGTGATGCACGGCGGCACGGTATATACGGCTGAGCCCATGCAATGATAGCGGCGGCTCGTAGTAGCGCCCGTTGTTCATTGATTCCAGATAGTCAAAAATTTCACGCTGGTTCAGAACTGGCGTGGGCTCACCGAATGTGAACGCCTCGAATTGGCTTTTACTCATCCATTTAGCTCCATAAATGATTCATTCGAACCGCTGCGACCTTCAAGCGGCTCATGGTGTAATGCGTGCATAACCGCCCATGCAACATCAGCGTGGCTGACGTCCTCAGAACGGCTGGCTTCATAGGTAGGTGCGCGCCCGCCGGCGGTGGTGGTTTTTCGGATACTCATAAACGCTTGGGCAATATCTTGATGGCCAGCGTCAAATTCCAGCCGCCCCTTGCTGATCACGTCATAGGCCTTCATTACTAGCCGACTCTTCACTATTGGTGAGTAAGTGAAGGTGGTGACCATGGGGAAGAACTTCTTGACCAGCTGGTATACACCCTCACCAATGCCGGTAATATCAATACCGATGTAGCCGACGTTATACCGCTTGGTCATGTCCTCTATTACCTTGGCCTGCGCCTCGAAGTCCTTACCCCTGAGCTGGTGGCGCTCAATTACTCGGAACTTGCCACCTGGTACCGCAGGCGGCACCACTGCAGCAAGCCCAGCACTATCACCAAGCCCGCCTTTTGATGGATCGTAACCAATCCACACTTCTCTATGCCCCATTGGTCGCAAAGCGAATGGCTTGTAGTCTTCCCAGACCTCCCAGCTGTCGACCATAGATTTTTGCAGCATTGGCATAGGAAACACGCTGGCTGTATCGTCAATGAATTCGCACATAAGCAGGTTGCGGTATTCATCAGCTGAGTATTCAAGGCGAAGCTGATCCAAGTCGAATAGGTCGCAACCACCGCGAACCGCCTCTTCAACCGTGATAATTTGACGCCACTGGCCATCCGCGCATAACTTGCCTTGCGACAGCGCTGAGGTAGTTAAATCAAGCTGAACCTTATCCGCTTTTGCGCGCCCTCGGTTGTATAGCTGACCAGACCAGAACGGGTAAGCGTCATGCGTTAGGCTGCTGGGCGTTGAAAAGTAGGTTTGTCGCCATTTTTTGTGTATGGCCATGCCGCTGGCAACCTTGCGGAACTCTTGAAACTTATGGATCCAGAAGTATTCGTCCAGGTACAGGTTGCCATGGTAGCTCTGCGCAGTTCGGGCGTTGGTACCCAAGAAGTACATGTGTGCGCCATTGGGTAAAATAATAGGGTCACCGGTAAGCTCAACCCCAGCAGCATCTTTGGCGAACTGAATGATGTACTGCTTGAAAACGTGCGCCTGGGCCTTACTGGCTGAAAGGAATATCTGGTTTCGCCCCGTTTCAACCGCGTCAATAAATGCCTCACGGGCAAAAAAGAAGGTCGCACCAATCTGGCGGCTTTTAAGTATGTTGCGAATTCTGTGCTGCAGCCCTGCCTGGTGCCAGTTTTTCTGATAGTCAAAAAGGTTATCGTGGTAGGCCTCAACAAGCTTTATTTGCTGATCATCGTCAATCACGTTTCTTTCAGGTTTACGCTTGGGGCCTTTATTGCGATTCGCCACTTTCGGGTTCAGGTCAGCCTCGCTCCCGGTCTGCTCATAGCGGGTAATTCTGGCCATGCGCTCCATTTGCCGCCCCAGAAGGTCGATCTCTTTAAAGTCCTTACCTTCCTTTTCCGGCTTATTGATTAACTGAATCATGCGGGTTTCCATAACCGCATGAACACGGTCGATAGGGCGACTTTCATCCCACTTGCCCGCTTTTTTCCAGGTTGAAACTGTGGTTTCAGGCACGTCGAGTATTTCGCCAATGCGGCGCAGGCGAAAGCCCTGCCAATACAGAGCACGCGCATACATTCTGGGTTCTAAGTCTGGGTTCATCATATTCATGCGGCCAGTGTACTAGCGCCCCTGCCGCCCGCAGCGCCCTTTACGTTGTCAGCATACTCCCTACAACCGCAACGCATTGACCGTGCGCGCTACGCTGCTGACCATAGCCATACCAGAAACTGCGTTATTGCACCGAAACCACTGATAGGACCTGACCATGGCAAAAAGCAAATTCTTCCGTGTCGCGACCGAGGGCGCAACCACGGACGGCCGCACAATCCAGCGCAGCTGGCTTGAGCAGATGGCCGCCAATTACGACCCGAACAAATACGGCGCCCGGGTGTGGCTTGAGCACATACGTGGCCTGTTTCCTGATAGTGACTTCCGCGCTTACGGTGATGTAACCGCGTTAAAAACCGAAGAGAACAGCGAAGGCAAGCTGGTTCTTTACGCTCAAATTGAACCCACTAATGACCTGATTGAGCTAAACAAGAAAAAGCAAAAAATCTATTCATCAATGGAAATCGACCTTGATTTTGCTGACACCGGCGAGTGCTATTTCACTGGCCTTGCCGTTACTGACTCGCCAGCCAGCTTAGGCACTGAAATGCTGCAGTTCTCTGCCAAGCAACAAGTAAGCCCGCTGGCCTCGCGCAAAACCCGACCTGAAAACCTGTTTTCAGAAGCGGTTGAACTGGAACTTGAACTTGAAGAAGAGCCAGAAACACCAGAAGAAAAGCCCAGTTTGTTTAGCCGCGTAACCGCCCTTTTGAAAAAAGCAGGTGAGAAGAGCAGCGCTGACTTTTCAGACGTGAATAAAGCAGTTGAGGCTATCGCCACTGAAGCTGGCGAGCTGAAGAACGAGTTCAACGCTGCGCTAAAGACGTCGAACGAGCGCTGCGAAAAGCTCGAAGACCAAGTCAGTGAACTAACTGAACAACTGGAAGCGCAGAAGAGCGCGTTTGCAGAGCTTAAAAGCCAACTGGAAAACACCCCAGACGGCCCTACTCGCACCCCGGCCAGCGGTGCACCACTTGAATCCGATTGTTTATAAGGACAGGCACCAATGAGAAACGAAACCCGCAAAGTATTTAACAAGTACGCTGGCCGAATGGCAGAGCTAAACCACGTAGAAGACGTCAGCACGAAGTTCAGCGTTGACCCTACCGTTCAACAAAAACTCGAAACCAAGCAACAGGAAAGCTCGCAGTTCCTTGGCATGATTAACATGATCGGCGTTGTTGAGCAGAAAGGCGAAAAAGTGGGCCTTGGCATTAGCAGCACCATTGCTGGGCGCACTGACACAACCAGCAATGACCGTCAGCCCACTGACCCTACAGACCTTGCCAAGCACTCTTATGAGTGTAAGCAAACCAACTTTGATACAGCCATTCGCTACAGCAAAATTGACGCCTGGGCTAAGTTCCCAGACTTCCAGAACCGCATGCGCGATGCCATTTTGAGCCGCCAAGCGCTTGACCGTATCATGATCGGCTTTAACGGCACTTCTGCAGCGGCGCAAACCAACCGCACAGAAAACCCAATGCTTCAGGACGTGAACATTGGCTGGCTAGCTCATATCCGCACTGACGCACCAGAGCAGGTATTCAGCGAAGCTGCTGAAGCCAGCGGCAAAATCACTGTTGGCCCATGGGAAGGCTCTGACTACCAGAACCTTGATGCTTTGGTGTTCAATGCAACGAATGAAATGCTGCCAGAGTGGTACCAGGACGATCCTGAACTGGTAGTTATTATTGGCCGCGCCCTGCTGTCTGATAAGTACCTGCCTATGGTGAACAAGCACGCCGATACGCCTACCGAGTCTTTGGCTCTGGACGTTATCAAGATGCAAAAAACCATTGGCGGCCTGCCGGCTGTGCGCGTTCCTTACTTCCCGCCAAACGCCATTTTGATTACGCGACTGGATAACCTGTCTATTTACTGGCAGGAAGGCGCCCGCCGCCGCCACTTGATGGACAACCCGAAACGTGATCAGGTCGAAAACTACGAAAGCAGCAATGACGCTTACGTGGTTGAAGATTATGAAGGCGTTGTGCTGATTGAGAACATTGAAATCAGCGACGCAGCACCTTCTGGCTCATAACCGGAGATAGCACATGAAAAACCTAGCGCGAGCGAACCGCCAGCGCAAATTAGCCGCCCTTGAGGGGGCGGTTAATCCGGCGGACCAGAACAAGGCAATGAACAACTATGAGCTGATGCTTAAGCTACTGCACGAGCATAAGCGCCGGCTTAAAACCGTTCAAAGCTCAGAACGTAAAGCTGAGGTGAAAGCCCAGTTTATCCCTGAATACCGTGACTACCTCGCTGGTGTTATTCACGCCGGTACCGGGCAGCAAAATGACGTGCTAACCACCGTTATGCTGTGGTGCATTGACGCGGGTGAGTACAACCAAGGCCTCGACCTGGCGGAATACGTGCTCACGCATGAAATTGATATGCCAGACCAGTATGAACGCACTGCGCCAACACTGGTAACCGAGGAAGTAGCCAACCAGGCACTGAAGTTCATCGACAGTGAAACACCGGTGGCCATCGAGCACTTGGAGCGAGTAAGCAACATGGTTGCTGAGCTTGATATTTATGATCAGGTTCGCGCCAAGCTTATGAAGGCCATGGGCATTACTTACGGCAAAGGCGGCGACAACGAACGCGCCATTGCACACCTGAAGAAAGCGCTTGAGCTTGATGAAAAATCAGGCGTTAAAAAGCTTATTCAGGAATTTGAGAAAGCCCAGAAGAACAGCGCGGCAGGTGAATAACCCCCGCTAAACGAGCGTAACCCACGCACCCTGGGAGGCTCGGAACCGATTGTTTTGCTCGCTGCGCATGACGTTCCGACCACCTCCCAACCCATAGGAGTCATGACGTGTCTTTTTTTGCAAATCAGAGCGAAATACAAAACCCCGCAGACGCGACCATTCAGAGCTCCCATTTTTGGCCAGCCATTCATTTAGAGAAGCTGAGAGAAGTTATGCGGCTGGACGGCAACGTAACAGCCCCTCGCCTTGAACACGCCGCAATCAATGCCGTAGCTGCAGTAAACCAAGAGCTTCGAGCATGGCGCCAAGAGCGTGAAGCAGAAGGCTATGACACATTGGCTGATGTTCCCGCTGAGCAGATCAATGACGAGAGCACTTATTTGCAGTGGTACGCCCGCGCCGTGTACTGCTTTTCACGCGCGAACCTGATAGAGCGAATGCGTGACTACGACACCACCAAAGCAGGCGCAGACAGTACAGACCCACTGGAACAAACTGTTATTGCGCTACGCCGTGACGCACGCTTTGCCATTCGCGACATTCTGGGCGTAACACATTCAACCGTGGCGTTACTGTAATGCTGGTTCGCGCAATTCAGGGCGACACGCTCGACGCGATATGCCAGCGCCACTATGGGCGCACAGGCCGGGTTACTGAAGAGGCATTAAGCGCCAACCCGGGCCTTGCCGACTTGGGGCCAGTTATCCCACAAGGAACGCTGGTAAAACTGCCAGAACACGCACCACCACAAGAAAAGAAGCTTGTACAACTATGGGATTAGAAGGATGAATGAACCAATAGGCACCACTGCCGCAACCATGACCGCCGCCGGCACTGCTCTGGCCGCCCCGCTGCTGGGTGTCGACCCAGGCATTGCCATTGGCGCTGTTTGCGGCGCTGGTATTTTTGTAATGAACGAAGGCACTGAAAGCCACTGGAAACGCCTGTTTTTGTTTTTGGTTTCCGTGGCCCTTGGCTGCTTGGGTGCTACTTCCTTTGCGGCCATTATGAGCTGGTTTATTCCTGCCAGCGTACAAGTAAGCGCAGGCGTAGGCGCTGTAATTGCCAGCGCCGTTTCTGTCCGCATTGTCCAGCAACTTATTCGCCTGACTGAAACTACTGACTTTGCACAATTGTTCAGAGGCAAGAAGGGATGATCACACTAACCGTTATATACGTGGCCTTATTGGCCACCATTGCGTTCCGTATTTTGTTGTTCACCCGCCATGGCACGCACAAGCCCATTATCGGCTGGCTGGCCTACAGCATTATGGTGGCATCGTTCATACAAATTATTGCGGTGCTGAGCGGCATCACCAGCGCGCCCACTATTAGCGAAGTGGTTCTGGCCACCGCGCTGGCCATAGCCCTGCTGGCTCACCATGGCAACATCGCCCACTTAATCAAGGCCGACCAGAACGGCCCCAAGCCACTGCGCTGGCTTGCGTACGCACCGAAGACAAAGCCCGCCGCGAAGCGTAAGCGACAAGCCCACAATAACAAGGTGAACTCATGAGAAACGGAGACGTAGGCGCGAATGTGCGCACCCTGCAGCAAGACCTGAACGCCGCAGGCGCAAAGCCCAAGCTGGTAGTAGATGGCTGGTTTGGTGATAAAACTGAAGCGGCCGTTATTGCATTCCAGGAAAAGCACGGCATTACCGCCATTGGCGTTGCTGGCCCGCGAACGCTAGCCGCCCTAGCTGGCGTGATTGACCCGAAGCGGTTGGGCAAAAAAGACCTGCAGCAAGCCGCTGAAAAGTTGGGTGTGAAACTTGCTGTTATTGCTGCAATCGCGCAGGTGGAAAGCTCAGGCAGTGGCTTTTTCAGCAATGGCAAGGCCGCCATTTTGTATGAACGGCATATTTTTTACCGCCAAGTGGCCAGCGAAGACCGCGCCAAAGCTGATCAGCTAGCCCGCCAGTACCCCAACCTGTGCAATACCGGCATGGGCGGCTACACCGGCGGCATTGGCGAATACCAGCGCCGTGGCAAAGCTGAGCAACTGCATAAAGAGGCAGCATTGAAAGCCTGCAGTTACGGCTTATTTCAGATCATGGGTTTCCATGCTGAAACATTGGGCTATGAATCGGTTCAGCACTTTGTAGACGCCATGAACCAGAGCGAAGGGCAACAGCTTGACGCCTTGGTTCGCTTCATTCAGGCCAACCCCAATTTGAAAAAAGCATTGGACGAAGGCGACTGGCGAGCGTTCGCACGTGGTTACAACGGCCCCAGCTTCCACGTGAACATGTATGACGTGAAGCTTGAACGCGCTTATGAGCACTTTGCGCAAGTGTACAAAGAGCCAGAGCCCGCCCCTGCGAAGGCAAAACGCACCCGCAGAGGCAGCGCCAAGCAATGAAGCTGAAACTGGGCGCCATGGCGTTGGTGGTGATTGCTGGTCTTTACGCCTGGCTGCAGTACACCAACGCTCAGCTGATACAAGAACGCCTTGACCAGGCGAACGCTGCGCAGCTCGCAACCGAAACAACGCTTAAGCGCCTGCAGGAAAACTACAGCGCGAACGCACAGGCACTCAACAGCCTGCAACACGAACTGCAAAGCGCCCAGCAAAACCTGCTGCAACGCAGCGCCGAATGGGAAGCATTGAAACGTGAACATGACGACCTTAAAGAATGGGCTGAAACTATGTTGCCTGCTGCCGCTCGCGAGCTGCACCAGCGCCCCGCAATCACCGGCGCCCGTGGTTATCGAGATTGGTTGTCCAATGGTGACGCCGTGCAGCCTGCCACCCAGCAGCCCGAAAACCAACCAAGACCTGAGCCAAGACATCCGCAACATTGAAGCTGCGTGGCACGCCTGCGCAGCCAAGGTGGACGTTATTGTTCAGTGTCAGGAGCGAGCAAATGAAACGCAAAATGAGAAAACAAGCCAAGGCAATTAGTGAGCGCGTAAGCATGATAGTGCCGCACGATGGCTGCATTCTGCAAGTACCCGCTGACGTGGGGCCCGAGGAAGCCCAGCAGCTGAGCGCAGAACTTCACCGCATCTGGCCAAACCGCAACTTTTTACTGGTCGCCGGCAACATTCGCCAGCTCAGCGAAGAGGAAATGAACAAGCAAGGCTGGTACCGCCAACCGCACGCGGGGGCCGAACACAGTGAATAAGCCCAACCAGATACGCGACCTGTTAATTAATGCTCTGCCATTCTTGGGCCGCAACCCTGACCGCCTGCAGGTTTACATTGACCAGGGCAACTTAGCTGCCACCACAGTGAAAGAAAACCTCAGCTTCGAGTACCAGTATAAGTGCATTGTGCTGGTGACCGATTATGCCGACCATTCCGACACTATTATGGTGCCGCTGCTGGCATGGCTTTACCGCAACCAGCATGAGCTATTGGCCAACCCTGACAAGCGCAAAACTGGCATTCAGTTTCGCGCGGAGCTTTTGAACAACAACACCGCCGACATTGAAATAACGCTGGACCTGACCGAGCGGGTAAAGGTAAGCCAGACCGATGAAGGCATGAAGGTGGAGCACCTGCCAGAACCTGACATAAACCCCTATGCCGAATTTGAGTGGGAGCTATTTATTCAGGGGCAACAGGTAGAAGTTGGCGACACAGGCGGCGAACCATGAGTGATGACCTACACCTGATAAACGACCGCGTTGACGCCCTGCTGAACAACCTCAGCGCTGGCGAGCGCAAGCGTTTAACCCGCGACATTGCGCGCACTATGCGTGGCAGCCAAGCCCGGCGCATCAGGGAGAACCGCAACCCAGACGGTACGCCCCACGCCCCACGCAAACCACAAGAGCAACCCACGGGGCGCAGACGCCGAGGCAGCTTGCGTATGTTCAGGCGCATTCACCGCACCCAGTTTATGCGGCCCAGCTCAAACCCGAACGAGGCGGGCGTAGGCTTTCGCGGTTTAGTAAGCCGCATAGCGCGGGAGCACCATTACGGCCTGCGCGCCCGGGTGAATAAAAATACTCGAGTACAGATGGAAGAACGCCAGTTACTTGGCTTTACAAAGCAAGACTTGCAGACCGTAGAAGACTTGATGATTCAGCACTTAGCCAAGCGCTAAGTGCCGCTCTTTAAAATTACAGAAGAACTAATATGGGACTATTTGTGTTCCTGAATGAACTGCTCTGCAGATACCAGCGCCTCATTATACAGACGAACTCTTTCTTCATATTCATCAGTGTTTCTGAACGCAACAGGATTAAGCATCATGCTAACCAGCGTTCCTGGCTGAGAAGAAAAACCTTCAAACACAAGCTGAATATCACTTGGTTGACGCCAGTCATCCATAAGCTTTTGGCTTTGCTGGCGAAAGCTTTGCGCAAAGGCTCCCCACTGACCAGCTGCATAATCATCATCAGGACTTGCTTGCCACCAAGCCTCTTTTGCGGTCTCAATCTGCGCACGAAGGCGCTTAACCTCTTCAATCCAACCTTCATAGTACGCCGCTTTTTCTGCGAGAAGCTGCGCCCGCTCATCCTCGACTACATCTTCCGACTGATCGCCCTGGCCGACAGCTGGCACCGGCTCACTAACTTCAACAGCAACTTGCTCATAGCTTTCTTTTGGCTGCTCATCTTCAACGAACGCACCAATAACAGCCAGCCCGAACAGGACACCCAGAGTTATATAAATTCCTTTTTTCATGATCACCTCACGCAGTTAATTGAGCAGGTATTTTTAGCACTTTTATAGGTTCTTTACAAACACTTGCCAGCCGTCATAGGTGTGCGTAGTCTTTTGCCCGCGCGCAATAACTAACACCAGCCGGTTGGACTAACTACGGAGTATTACTATGGAATGCAATAAAATCGGCTTGGGTGGCTTTACCGCCCGAATAAAATGTGCAAGACTATTCGCAGCTGGATTAGACACCCAGCTAACGAGTTGGCGGATTAGACACCCGCAAGCTTTGAACCACAAGGGACACGAAAGACTTCATGCGTTAAACCCAGCACCCCGCTGGGCCATTCAACACGAACCGTTGACTGGGGGCATGGGTCGGGAGCCAAAGAAAACGCCCCCATCTGTGCATTCCCTTGTGGTGCACTGTCTTGCGGCTACCCGATCCGCCATTTCCAAACACAAGGAGATGGCAACAATGGTTTATACCTTTATCGTGGCTCATAGCAGCCAAAAACTGGCTCAGCTTAAAAAGCTGCGCACCGTTTCAACCTTCGCCCACACTGAAGAGCAAGCCCGCAAAAACTTCCCTGGCATGCCACTGGTATTGCAGGCCCGCACACACGCTCGCCGTGAAGGGGGTGTTGCATGAGCCAGTCCAAAATACACCCACGCACTGGCATCGCGTTTTTCACCCGCCACGACCTGATGACCATTGAAAACCTGCGGCTGAGAGGCAAGGTGGAAAGCCAGCGTGCACAAATGAACGAGCTGCGCCGGCAGCTCACGGAAAGCGAAGAACGCAACGCACACAGCAACGCCATGTTGCGCCGCGCCACACGCCTGCTTGATGAAGTTGTGTACTCAAAGCAGCAAAGCAGCGAGCTGATTGAAGAGGTTGAGCAGCTACGCCAAATCAGCGCGGGAGGTGACCTATGAACCACGCCACCCAAGCCGTGTTTGAAAGCACCTTAGCAGTAGAGCGAACGGGCGGGCTTTCGTTTGAAAGCGCCGCGCTGGGCGTGGTTAGCACCGAGCAGGCCGCGCGTAAGCTTGAAGAGTTTTGGCGTAACTGCAGCAATGAAATGGCCAGTGACCCATGCTTTGAGCCATGCCACGGCATGGTGAGCTGGATGCACGCCGCATTGCACCACTGGTTAAACAGCGTCGACTTCATTGCGGTAGTTGAAAAGCTGAGCGAAGCGCGGGAGGTAGCCCATGCCTAAGCGCTTAACATCCATTAATAACCTTGCTGGCAATATCAACGTGCACAGCCTGGGCCAGCGCGTTCGTATCGACATTGGCCCTCTCAACATTGAGGTACCACAGCGCAGCATTCGCCTAACCCGCGACCTTGCGCCCGGCTGCCCAGGTGTTGAGTTCGGCATGCTGGAAGTTATGGCGGATTCACATTGCCGTAACTGTGGGGGTCCTGTTCGGATTGCGCTGGGGTTAAACCCGAAGCAATTGAAGCGCCTACGCAACGAACTGCCCCATAGTGAGTATGCGGACAACCGCTTTCTGTCACCAGTTGAGCGGGGTGCGTTATGTGTATAGCAGAACACCCAAAAGGCTGGGCGGTTCACCTGGAACAGGGCGCCGCAATCATGGTGCTAAAAGGGTTCAACGTGATCACCATTCACGCGCACCCGCTGACGGTTGAGACCACCCGGGAACAGTGCCTGATTAAGGCGCACCCAGAGGCAGCGCCAGAGTCGTACCGGCTCTTTGTTACGACGCCGAACGAGAAGCACGTTTATATTCACGTTTTAATTAACCGCGAAGCCGCCCTTTGGCTGGCTGAGAACTGCGGCATTAAAAACAACCTGGTTAACGAGGTGAAGCCATGAGCCAGCCAGCATTAGCACTACACGATAGCAAGCCCGCGAACTGCTGGGCATTAACCCTGACCGATGGTGAAGTCACGCAAACCCTGATTGTGCGCGCACCCAACGAAGGCCGCGCCCGTGAATGGGCCATGGAGCGAACCAAGCTACCCCGTGAGCACTGTATTATTAACAGCTGCAGGCCGGTTGAGCACTGGGTTCACCGCCGTGATGCTATGGTTACTATGGTAGACCCGCGCCTGAACCACCTACGCGCAATTGCGGAGCCGCACGGTTTGCAGGTTTACCAGTTTTTGGGTGAAGCCATGCCCCGCGCCGTTGTGATTGCCAGCCCTGAAGACCACAAAGCACTTCAGGACGGCATTCAGTGGACTGCAGAACGCTGCCAGCGGCTTGAGCGCGCATTGAACGATTGTGTTTCTGTCATGACTAATGGCGACACAGAATCACTTGACCACGCCACCGCTTTGCGTGTGGCCACCATTCTTCTGAAAGGAGATAAGTAATATGGCCACTCCAATTTTGCTAGACGAGTACCGAGACCTACCCACCAAGCAACAAGCAAGCTTGATGATTGATGAATCAGTCACCGCAATGGAATGCCTGACAGAGCTTTTGGAGGCCGCCGGCAGCGAGAAGGTGGAAGCGGATAAGGTGGCTAAGTTAATGAAGCTACACGTCAATAACATTCAAGCCTGGTCTATCGAAGCCAGCGAATAAAAACCACCACACCAAAGCCCAGCCACAGCGCTGGGCTTTTTTTATCCAGAACAAACCCTTTACGTTGTCAGCATACTCCCTACAACCGCACCAGATAGCCCGCCCCGCTGCAACGCTGCAAACTTGGCGGCATGAGAGAGAAGATTGCAGAGCTAAACCGCCGCATAGACAACATGATTCGCATTGGCGTTGTTGAAGAAGCCAAAGCGGGCAAGGTTCGCGTGCGCACCGGCAAAATACTAACCGACTGGCGGCCATACCTGGTTCAGCGCGCAGGCGCGTCGAAGCGCAGCTGGCGTATTAGCGTTGGTGAGCAGGTCGTGCTGCTGTCACTGTGTGGCGACTTGGCCAACTGCTATGTACTGCCTGCAATTAACTCTAACGAGAACCCAGAGCAAGATGACCACGAAAACCGGGACCACATTACCTACCCTGACGGCGCGGTGATTGAGTACGACCCAGAAACCAGCTTTCTGAAAGTGACTGGCGTGAAGAACGCAGAAGTTCAAGCCAGTGAACGGGTTAAGGTCGACTGCCCTGAAACGGAAACCACCGGCAACTTAACGGTAGGCGGCAACGCGATTGTGAAAGGTACGACTGAACTGCAGGGCGCAGCCACCATGAAAGACACCGCCACCGTTACTGGCGCGCTAGCTGCCAACGGAGGCGCAGCGATTAAAAGTGGCGCAAGCGTTGATGGCGGCCTTAAGATTGATGGCGATGACTATTCAGAGCACCAACACGCAGGTGTTACTTCGGGCTCTAGCACTACTGGACCGGTGGCGTAATGGCATGGCATGGAATGAACCGGAGCACCGGCAAAGCGATTGATGAAACGGATCACATTCGACAGTCAGTGCGCGACATATTAACCACGCCAATTGGTAGCCGCGTCATGCGCAGAGACTACGGCAGCTTGCTTTTTGAATTGATAGACCAGCCAGTTAACCGGGCGAATCGGTTGCGACTGATGGCGGCCACGGTAAGCGCACTGACCCAGTGGGAGCCGCGCATAAATGTTACCAGGTTGGACCCATACCACGACCAGAGCGGCCGCGTAATTATTTCAATGGAGGCTGAGCGCGTGGACACCGGCGAAATGATAACGATTGCAGGCATACAGGTGAACGAATGACAACATACCGCTTGATTGACCTTTCAAAGGTGCCAGTGCCTGACATTATTGAAGTGCCAGACTTCGAAGAGAAGTACCAGGCGCTTAAGTCCATGCTGATTAACCTTGATCCTGATTATGCGCAATCACTTAGCTTGGAATCTGACCCTGCAGCGCGACTACTGCAGGTGTTTGCATACCGTGAAATGTACCTGACGGCCCGCATTAACGACGCTACGCGCGCCAATATACTGGCGAGCGCCACTGGCCGCGACCTTGATGCGCTGGCAAGCCGCTATAACATCGAGCGCTTAACCATTCAGCCTGCGAACCCTGACGCCAACCCGCCAGAACCTGCCGCAATGGAAGACGATGAAGCGCTAAGACGCCGTGTACAAATGGCCTTTGACGGCTTAAACACCGCGGGCAGCATCGACGGTTATATTTTCCACGCACTGGGCGCTAACGGCTTGGTGCGTGACGCCCTGGCTGCCAGCCCACAGCCGACGGAAATAGAACTGACTATTTTAAGCAACGAGGGCAACGGCCATTCCAGTGCCGAGCTTATCGAATCTGTGCGCGCCCACTTTGGCATTAGCGCTGATGGCACCCAGCAGCTAGGCACCTCAAAGATTCGACCACAAGGCGACCGCGTTACAGTGCAAAGCGCATCCATTATTAGCTACCAGGTGGAAGCCACGATATACCTGCAGCAAGGGCCTGACGCCAGCGTAATTAGACAGCAAGCAATCGCTGCAGCGCAGAAGTACGCAGATGAGCAACATCGCTTAGGCGCCGACATAACGCGCAGTGGATTGCACAGAGCGCTTCACCAGCCCGGCGTTGATAATGTTGAGCTACACCAGCCTGATGGAAATATCAGCGTAAGCCCAACACAGGCAGCCTACTGTACGTCAATCGACGTCAATAGCGAGGTAAGCAATGGCTAAGTCATTATTACCCCCCAACGCCAGCGCACTGGAAAAAGACCTTGAACGCATTATTGAAAGCAGCACCTCGCTGCCCGTACATATACGCGACCTATGGAACCCGGACACCTGCCCCGCGGAACTTCTTCCTTGGCTTGCATGGGCCTACTCAGTGGACAGCTGGAGCGACCACTGGGGCGAGCACACCAAGCGCCGCGTAGTTAAGAACGCATACGAGGTGCACAGATTCAAAGCCACACCCTTTGCGGTGCAGCATGCGCTAGATGGGCTTGGCATTAGCACTAATGTTACCGAGTGGTGGGAGCAAAACGGCAGCGGCACACCAGGAACAATGACCGTTATTGCTTTACTGAACGAAAACCTGACCGGAGAAGATGACGGCCTTATCACGGCTGAAATGCTAAAGCTTGTCACGGAAACCGTTAACACAGCGAAGCGCGGCAGCATCCACTTTAATGTTCAGCTGGGTATTGCGTTAGATGAAGAGTTTGCGCTAGCGGCTGGCTGCAGCCCTTCTTATGGCGTTTTTGACACAGGCTTTAATGAACAAGGCGTGGTACCAGACGAGGCAGAAGCTGACCTTGGCACATACAACGCTACCCACCGCATTGACTGCCGTGAGCATGACGCGATTTTTAATGGCGTACTGCCTGAAGAATTTGAGATTGAAGGGCGGCTGGCCGGTGGCTCACACCAGCTGGTTATATCTGATTATTCACTAATGGGAGTGGCCTAATGGCACTGAAACTTCAGTTCACCCAGCAGGGCCTTGCCGCGTGCCTGGACGCACAAAGCAAAGGCCTGAAAGCTGAGATTACACACATGGCGTTTGGTGACGCAGCTTACAACCCAAGCCAGAACCAGACGCAGCTTAACAATGAGCGTGAGCGCATCGAGATTAATGACTGGCAAGACGGCGGCCAGAACATGCGCATGGCTGGCGTATTCGATGGCGAGCTGGAATACGCCATTCGAGAGATTGGAATTTTCCTTTCTGACGGCACATTGCTTGGTGTGTACTCACAGTCTGGCAAAACGCTGGGCTACCGCACGCCCGCTGTTAAGGTCATTCAGTGGTTCACGCTTAACTTAAGCGCACTACCAACCAACAGCGTTACCGTTGTGGTGGGCGCAGAAAACCTGAACTTGGTACTGGATGCTGAGTTTATCGCTGCAGCGGCATCGTTCCTGAACACTGGCGCTGCAATCATCAAAAACGCTCACTGGAATATGCAGTTAAGTGAGCGCATTCGCACTATGGAGGGCTCGCTGTGAGCACTATCGCTGAACAAATTGAAAACCTAAAGTCCGCATCGGTCGAACAAACCCAAGCATCCCAGCAGCTAGCTCAGGAAGTAGCCGGCAAAATGGGCGACATTGACCAGAAAGTTAACCAGTCCATTCAGCAGGTCGAGCAGACCTACGATGAAAAGGCGAGCGGCTTAACTATTATCGCTACAGATGGCTACAAAAAAGCCGTTGAAAGCGCGAGTGGCGGCAAGAACACAGTTGTTTATGATGCGCAGGGCAACCCTAACGTCATGGTGGTTGTGCCTCGCTTCAACGTAGAAGACCTTGGGCTTACTGAATTGGACCTTGGCAGCGGCACTCACCCAGCTTTTCAAACCAACGGTGCGCCCCGCTCTGAAATTCTGGTTGGCAAGTTCTTGGCGTCCAACGCTTCTGGCGGCACTGCAGTGGTTGGCGGCGTTCAGCCTCGCGTGAGCGTGAACTTTGATACAGCCAAAAACTTCTGTACGCAGAAGGGTGATAACTGGCACTTAATGAGCATCCACGAGTGGGCAGCTATCGCGCTTTGGTCGCTAGCTAACGGCACGGTGCCGCGCGGCAACACCAACCACGGCCGAAGCCATGTGAACTACTGGGAAACAGCACCGCGCGCTGACGGCGGCATTCCTGGTGACAGTGATGGCACAGGACGCACTGACACAGGTAAAGGACCAGCTGCCTGGGGTCATGACCATACCGACTTTGGCATTCAAGACCTGGTTGGAAACGTGTGGGAATGGATCGATCAGATGAAGCTGCAGGACGGCCGAATCATTACAACGCTGGACAATAACCCATCAGTTGCAGAGGCTAACTGGACGCCTCACCAGGCGTATTATGACTCAACATCCGAGACTGGCGGCAACCCTATTTTGAACTCCACAGTAACCAACCGCATGGGTGATCTCGGGGATGATGCGAACTCTGGAAACAGCAACTTTATTGACTTCCGGAGCATGTCACAAGACCCAAGTTACACGCCTATTCAGTTGCTGCGCCGCTTGCTGCTGGAAACGGCGACAGACCAGACAGTTGGTGGTCGACTATACACGCGGAACTATGGCGAGCGTCTCCCGCTACGTGGCGGCGATTGGGGCAGCGGCTCGAGTGCCGGGCTGGGGGCTTTGCGCCTCGGCATCTCCCGTTCTCTTTCGCACAGCAGCATCGGGTTTCGCCCCGCTTTCTTTGTGTAACTGAGCATTGTGTTTTGTCTGCCGCGCGGTAGCGCGGCCTTTTTAAAAAGGTGTAGTAAAGGATGTCGCAGTCATTAAGCATTGAAGAGAAATGCCTTGAAATGATTAAGTACGGATACGTAGTTCTTAAGCAGTTCCCGCGTTATGAGAAGCATGGACTGGCCGCAGAGATTCGCGCAACGATGTGGCGAACTCACCGCCTAATTGTGACCGCCCTTAAGCGGTACCATAAAAAGACCACGCTGACCGACCTTGACGTTGAGCTAACGCTTCTGAAGCGACAAGCGCGCCTTTCAAAAGAGCTTGGCCACATTGACAACCGGCGCTACCAAATCTGGATCACGATGATGGTAGAAATCGGCAAGATGCTGGGCGGCTGGATAAAGCACGTAAACTCAAGCAAGCCAGTTAAGGCTGCAGCATTATGATGCGTCTCCCGCTACGTGGCGGCAATTGGAACAACGGCTCGAATGCCGGGCTGGGGGCTTTGAACCTCAACAACTCCCGTTCTAATTCGAACAGCAACATCGGGTTTCGCCCCGCTCTTGATGACACGGCCAGAAACACCTGCCTCATGGGGCAGTGTCAGTGCCATTTTCAAAAGGATGCGGCAGCCTCAGCAAATGCTGAAAAACAGATTAAGCCGCTGGATGCGTCCAGTGGCTGCCTTTACGAGCAGTTAATTCAGTTTGATGCCTTACTTACAGCAGCGTACCAATGCAGAAAAGGGAAGGCTCACAAGGCGTCTTCTCTGAAGTTCTTCAATAACCTTGAAGAAAACATCATAGACCTGCAGAACGAGCTGACGTGGGGCATGTATCACGCATCACCTTACCACCAGTTCTATGTATTCGAGCCGAAGCGGCGCCTTATATCCGCGCCAAACTTCCGCGACCGAGTGGTTCACCGGGCAATTTACAACCTGATAGAGCCGCTATTTGATAAACGCTTTGAATACGACTCTTACGCCTGCAGAAACAACAAGGGCACCCATAAGGGCGCAGAACGAGCGCAATTATTCATTCGCCAGGTTGAGCGCGGCCACGGGAAAGCCTATGCACTAAAGGCAGATATAAGCCGGTACTTCTCAAGCATTCGCCATGACGTTCTAAAGCAGCTGGTTAGCAGCAAGCTTAAGTGTCAGCGCATGGTTTCGCTGCTTGAATACGTTATTGACACCAGCCCAACAGAAACGCCCGGCGTTGGCATTCCGCTTGGGAACTTAACCAGCCAGCTATTTGCGAACGTGTATCTGCATGAGCTAGACCGCTACGCAAAGCACACCCTGCGCGCAAAGCGATACGTTCGTTACATGGATGATTTTGTTTTCATTCACCACGACAAGCAGCAGCTGCATGCGTGGCGTGTAGAAGTGGAGCGATTCCTTAATAGTGAGCTTGGCCTCTGCACCAACCAAAAAACGCAAGTGTTCCCCATTGGAGTGGGTAAAGGGCGAGCGCTGGACTTCCTTGGGTACCGGATTTACTCAACACACCGCCTACTAAGAAAGTGCAGTGTGAAGCGAATGAAGACGAACATGAAGAAGTACCGCAAGAAGTACGCTGCAGGAAAAATGGACATTAAGACTATCCAACAAAAGGTTCAATCATGGCTTGGCCACGCCAGTCACGCGAACACCTTTAATTTGCGCACCGCGCTATTCACAAAACCGTTCAGGAGAACTAAACATGAGCTTTAGCTATATCTACAAAGGTGTGACGCACACCGACCACAGCGTTGATTACATGCAAAACCTTGGCATGAACCAGGAGCAAATTGAATCGGTGCAAAGCCAGTACAATTTTGAGCGCGAACAGGTTCTTTGTAAGCGTCAAAAAGCGTACCGCGAAGAGTCTGACCCGCTATACATGGAGTGGCAATTTGACCAAACCAGCGAGGCAGAACAGGCGTGGCGCTCGAAGGTCGAAGAAATTAAAGCGCGATTCCCTCTATTTGAAGACTAAACCAACCCAACAGGGGCGCTCGCCGCCCCTGTCACGCCCTTTACGTTGTCAGCATACTCCCTACAACCGCACCAGATAGCCCGCCCCGCAACAACGCTGCAAACTTGGCCTTGCATGTAACGAACTGTTCCACCAACCGGACCGGAGAAACCCTATGGAATACCATCACGGCGTGCGAGTTGTCGAAGTAAACGAAGGCACCCGCACCATTCGCAGCGTAGCGACGTCTATCATTGGCTTTGTGGCCACTGCTAGCGATGCAGACGCAGAGAAGTTCCCACTGAACACGCCGGTGCTTTTAACAAACCCGCAAGCCGCGATTGGCAAAGCCGGTACCGAAGGCACGTTAAGCAAAACCCTGCGCGCAATCACTTCGCAAACCAACCCCATGGTGGTGGTTGTTCGCGTTGAAGAAGGCGCTGACGAATCAGAAACCACCTCAAATGTTATCGGTACCGTTGACGAAACAGGCAAGTACACCGGCCTGCAAGCGTTACTGGTAGCAGAAACAAAGCTTGGCGTTAAACCTCGCATCATCGGCGCGCCTGGGCTTGATGCCTTGGCTGTGGCGAGTGAGTTAGCGGCGATTGCAGCAAAGCTACGCGCGTTCGGCTACGTGTACGCAAACGACTGCCAAACCAAAGAAGAAGTTGTGACCTACCGCGAAAACTTCTCAGCGCGTGAACTCATGGTTATCTGGCCAGACTTCACCGCATGGGATGTTAACGCCAACGAAAGCAACGCCCTCTGGGCTTCGGCTGTAGCCCTTGGCTTGCGGGCTAAAATCGACCGCGAAACTGGCTGGCATAAAACCCTTTCGAACGTAGGTGTTAACGGCGTTGACGGCATTACGAAAGACATTTTCTTTGACCTGCAGGACCCTGCAACTGATGCCGGCTACCTCAATAGCAACGATGTAACCACGCTGATTCGCTCAAATGGCTTTCGCTTCTGGGGCTCTCGCACTACATCAGATGACCCACTCTTTGCGTTTGAGAACTACACCCGCACCGCTCAAGTGCTTGCAGACACGATTGCAGAAGCGCACATGTGGGCGGTTGATAAGCCAATTACCCCAACGCTGGTTAAAGACATCGTTGAAGGTATCAACGCCAAGTTCCGCGAGCTGCGTTCGCTGGGTTATATCGTGAACGGTGAAGCCTGGTACAACGAAGAGCTGAACGACCAGGACACGCTGAAGGCAGGCAAGCTGTACATCGACTACGACTACACGCCTGTGCCGCCGCTTGAAGACCTGGTATTCCAGCAGCGGATTACAGACCGCTACTTAATCGACTTTGCTGCAGCTGTTGCCGCGGCTTAATAGTTAAACGCGCAGCGGTGCGTAGCCGCTGCCCTACTCACTGGCTGCAAGCAGGCGCTGCAGCGTAAGGGGAAGAACATGGCATTACCAAGAAAGCTTAAATACATGAACCTGTTTTTCAACGGGGACAACTGGGTTGGCCAAGCGGAGCAATTCACGCCCGCAAGCCTGAGCCGAAAAATGGAAGCGTATCGCGGTGGCGGCATGCCTGGTACCGCAAAAACGGACATGGGCTTTGACGATGACGCTTTAGACACCAGCTGCATTTTGGGTGGTTACGAAGCTGACATTCTGCGCAACAGCGCGAGCGCTACGCATGACGCCGTAATGCTGCGCTTTGCTGGTTCATTCCAGCAGGACGATACGGGCGAAGTTACTGCTGTGGAGATTGTGCAGCGTGGCCGCATTCAGGAAATCGACCGTGGCGACTACAAGACCGGTGAAGAAAGCAATACCACGGTTAACTTTGTGAACACCTACTACAAAGAAGTGGTGAACGGTGAAACCGTAGTTGAAATCGACACGGTGGCCATGGTGCACATTGTGAATGGCGTTGACATGCTCGAAGAGCACCGCCGCGCTATTGGCCTGTAACTAACCAACCCAACTAAACCAACCAAAGCCCCGGGCACGGGGCTTTTTTAAGCGGAGAGCAAGCATGTCTGACAAGGCAAAAGAACCAACACAACAGCCCCAGCAGCAGTTTGAGAAAGTGACCTTAGATACCCCGGTAAAGCGTGGTGAAGAGGTCATTAAGGTGATCACGATTCGTAAGCCGCGTTCAGGTGAGCTGCGTGGCGTTGCGCTCACCGATGTTCTGCAAATGGACGTGAACGCATTAAACAAAGTGCTGCCTCGAATCACGCAGCCGTCACTTAGTGAAATGGAAGTGATGAACCTAGACCCGGCCGACCTGGTGCAAATCGGGAGTGCGCTATCTGTTTTTTTGCTCAGCCGGAAGATGCGGGGCGAGATGGAGAGCCCAGAAAGCTAGTTAACTCAGTTGATGACGCAATGGCAGACATTGCGTGCGTGTTCCACTGGGCGCCGGAAGATATGGCGCCCATGGAGCTAGAAGAACTAGCCGGATGGCGGGAAAAAGCCATTGACCGCCTGAAGGCCCTGAACCGCCGAGAGTAATAATGTCAGGACAACTACGCCTTCAGGTGCTGCTTTCTGCAGTAGACAAGATAACCAAGCCGCTACGCTCGACTGGTGAGGCTGCCAGCAGAGCTTCTCAAAATATAAGAGCTACGCAAGGTCGCATTCGCGAACTAAACGACCAGGCCAAGCGCGTTGATGGCTTCCGCCAAACGCAAAACTCCCTGCAAACCACAAACCGAGAGTTGAACAGTGCCCAGCAGCGCGCTCAGCAGCTTTCACGTGAATTCAGAAACGCACAAAACCCGACAAAAGCGATGGCGCGCGAAATGAAGAGCGCCCAGGCAGACGTTCGCCGTCTGCGTGACCAGAAAGACTCGCTGACGAGAACTGCGCGCGAGCAACGCAACGCGCTGCAGCAAAGCGGTGTAAACACCCGCAACCTTGCGCAAGAGAGCCGCAACCTTCGCCAGCAAACTGACCAGGCAACACAGGCGCTTTCCAGACAAAAGCGCGAGCTACAGCAGGTAAACGAGCAGACCCGCAGGCTTTCTCAAGCGCGGCAGGCTTATGACCAGACCATGCAGTTCCGGGGGCAGCTTGCGGGCGTTGGTGCTCGCTCTGCAGCTGGCGGCTCTGCGGCGCTATATGCCGGCAGTAGAGCCATGGCCCCAGGCGCTGATTTTGACGCGACCATGAGCCGAGTGCAGGCTTTGACGCGTTTAGAAAAAGATTCTGCTGAGCTGGCCGCTATCAGGGCGCAGGCAAGGGAGTTAGGGGCCACCACCAGCTTTTCAGCAACAGAGGTCGGTGAAGGTCAGGGCTTTCTGGCCATGGCTGGTTTCGATCCTAAAGCGATACAAGATGCTATGCCCGCAATGCTCGCGCTATCCAGGGCGGGTGACCTTGCGCTAGGGCAAACGGCGGATATTTCATCCAATATACTTTCAGCCTTCGGTATGGCGCCTGCTGAGATGAATCGGCTTGCCGACGTTCTTACTGCGACAGCAACGCGAGCGAACGTAGATCTGAATATGCTTGGTGAAACGATGAAATACATGGCTCCTAATGCGCGGGAGCTGGGTATCAGCGTGGAGGAATCGGCGGCCATGGCTGGCTTGCTAGGGAATATTGGTATTCAGGGTAGCCAGGCGGGTACTACGCTCAGGGAAATATTCAATCGACTGGTAAGCCAAACAGGGCCCGCAGCGGCTGCAATGGATTCGCTAGGGCTCAGCACAAAAGATGCTGAAGGCAACATGCGGGCTATGCCGGCTATTCTGCAGGACGTCATGGACGCCACCAAAGAAATGGGAAATGCAGAGCGGGCGGAGGTATTGGCGCAGATATTCGGATCCCGAGCCGGCGCGGGTATATCCGAGTTGGTTAAGCAGCAAGGGGAAGGTGCGATTGAAGAGTTCGTTCGCATACTCGAAAATTCTGCTGGTGAAGCCATGCGAGTTTCCAATGTAATGGCTGACAACGCCAAGGGCGACATGCAATCCCTAAGCTCTGCATGGCAAGATGTTGGCATTCAACTATTCGAAACCAATGACACGGGAATCCGAGAGCTGATCCAGAATATAACCGAAGTGGTTCGCTCCGTTGGCTCATGGATGAAGGAAAACCCTGAGCTGGTTCGAACTATTACCATGGTTGCCGGTGCCACTGCCGCATTGGCCGCTGTAGGCGGCACGCTGGCCTTAACGATTGCTGGCCTGCTTGGTCCCTTCGCTATGATGCGATATGCCACCACCGTGCTGGGTATAAAGCTATTGCCCATGCTGGGGGCTGTGTTTAAAGGGTTGACTGCAATTACCCTGAAGTTTGGCGCCGCGCTGATGGCCACCCCGATTGGCTGGGTAATAGCGGGCATTGCTGGAATTGTCGCGGCCGTGATTCTGGTGCGCAAATACTGGGAACCGCTGACAGCGTTCTTTAAAGGCGTTGGCCGCGGAATAGTTGACGGACTTTCACCAGTGTTCGATGCAATACGCGCAATGGCGAGCAGCTTTAAAGGCGTGTTCGCGCCAATCATGCCAGCGTTAAGCCCTGTCATTGATGTGTTTAAAGGGCTTGGCTCAGTTATTAAGTCAGTGGCCGGCTGGTTCTCGGGGCTGTTAACGCCTGTGGAGTCCGGATCTGATTCTTTGCAAAAAGCAGGCTCTGCAGGTGAAGCGTTTGGCCGCGTTCTGGCGGCTATCATTAAGCCAGCTATTTACCTGGTAACCGCACCGTTCAGAATGTTGGGCGGGTTGGTTAAAGGCGCCATGTCTATTATGGACCGCTTTGGAGTGACGCTGAGCGACCTTTTCAAATGGTCGCCACTTGGCTTGATGGTTCGCGCCTTTGGTGGTGCGGTCGACTGGTTAAAAGGCGTAGACTGGCGGGGCGCAGCAAGTCGCAGTTGGGATGTGATGAAAACCATTTACCGATGGTCACCGCTGGGCTTGATGACCCGAGGATTCTCGGCGGCTTCCGAATGGCTTGGTCAGATTGATTGGGCGGGTAGAGCTTCGCAAGCATGGGATTTAATGAAAACCGTATTCAAATGGTCGCCACTGGGCTTGGTTGTTCAAGGGTTTACTGCGGTGCTTGATTGGATCCGAGAGGTTGACTGGCACGCGGCTGCAGTTGAAACGTGGGAGCTGATGAAAACCATATTCAAGTGGTCACCCCTTGGCTTGATTATGCAAGGCTGGCAGTCGACCTTTCAGTTCTTTGGTAGCTTGCCAGAGCGGTTTAATGGCTTTGGCGCTGAGATACTGAACGGCCTTATGGGCGGTATAACGGGCAAGCTGGCTGAGGTGCGCGACCGCGTTACCGGAGCCGCTGAATCCGTTGCAGGCTGGTTTAAAGAAAAGCTTGGCATTAACTCACCAAGCAAGGTGTTTCAGCAGTATGGTGATGACACCATGAATGGCTTGGCCATCGGTCTTGGTGACAATGCTGCGCCCATCAAGGAGATGGACCGAAGCATTGACAAGCTAAAAGCTGCAGCGGCTGGAACTATCATGCTTGGGGCTGTTGCCATGCCAGCGGCGGCGGAGCAGCAGCAAATAAACCAAGTGGTTGAGCCTGCGCGCATGGTGCAAATGCCGAACGGCACCATGATCATAACTCAGGAGCTGCAAGCCGCTTCACTGCCTGAGATTGAGGACGCCACACGCACCATTCGTGAGCGGGTTGAGTCAGCCGGAATGCCTGACAACTCTGACGTGATACGCAGAATAAACACGGACGAGCAGGCCTTTGTTCGGCAGCGCGCGCAGGTTTCCAAGCCGTCGCCTCAGCTGACCCAACAGTTCAGCACAGAGATTGCACCAGGGGCTATTGTTATTCAGGCTGCACCTGGGCAAAGCCCGCAAGATATTGCGCGTGAAGTTGCGCGGCAAATTGAAGAGAGAGACCGCCGCGCAGCTGCGCGCGAGCGTTCGCGTTTAGCTGACTTGGAGTAATTGCGCATGATGATGACGCTAGGGTTCTTTGTGTTTGAGCGAAGAACCGCACCTTACCAAACCCTTGAGCATGACAAAGCTTGGCGACACCCGGACAACCCCCGGGTGGGCGCCCGGCCATCCAGTCAGTTTACAGGGGTAGATAACGAATTTATAACGCTCAGCGGAGAACTGCGGCCAGAGGTTACTGGTGGCAGAGCCAGCCTGAACGAGGTCACCCGAATGGCTGACAGTGGTAAGTCTTACCCGCTGATAGATGGCGAAGGCTACACGTACGGCCATTTTGCAATTCTGGATATCAAGGAAACCAAGACCGAGTTTTTCAATGACGGCGCTCCCCGCAAGATTGAATTCAGCATGAAGCTAAAGCGTACTGATGATAAGTCACGCAACCGCATTGGCAGTGCTGACCTTGGCAACCTGAGCTTGGGTGCAAGTATCTTAGGCGGGCTGCGCTGATGCTACCCAAAAACAACGAGCGAAAGCAGCCGGCTTACAAGGTGGTGGTGAATGGCAATGACATTACCACCGAAATTAAAGACCGCCTGATTAATCTGAGCGTGGTCGACAACAAGGGCTTTGAGACCGATACCGTGGACATTGCTCTTGATGACAGTGACGGCCAGCTTGACATGCCCCCGCGGGGCGCAAAAATGCAAGTCTGGATTGGCTGGGCGGGTGAAGGGCTGACTGATAAGGGAGTTTTCACCATTGACGAGGTTCGACACACTGGGCCCGCTGACGTGCTGAGCATATCGGGTAAATCTGCAGACATGCGCGCAGGCCTGCAGCGGTTGCACGAAGAGAGTTATGACGACCTGAGCATAAAGGATATTGTTGAAATTATTGCCGGGCGCCATAACCTGCAAAGCGCTGTTGATGAACAATGGCAAAGTGAAGTGATTGAGCATATCGACCAGCAAAGTGAGTCAGATGCCGGCTTTCTTTCCCGCCTGGCTACCGAGTTTGACGCCATTGCTACGGTTAAAAATGAACGGTTGCTTTTCATTAAGTCTGGCGAGAGCAAGACAGCCAGCGGCATGCGCCTCAATGCGATCACAATTAAACGCCAGCAGGGCGACATGCACAGCTTCTCTGTTGCTGACCGCGAGGCTTACACTGGGGTGGTTGCTCAATGGCAAGATAACGACCGAGCGGAAATAGACAGCGCTGAAGTTTCCGGAAGCGACAATCAGTACATGGCCGGCGACAGCGAGAACGTAAAGGTGCTCAGGCATATTTACGCGAACGAGCGCAACGCAAAGCGTGCTGCACGGGCAGCATGGGATAAAATTCAACGCGGGGCGGCCAGTTTTACTGTGACTTTGGTGGAAGGTAATGCTGATTTGTACCCTGAAACGCCAGTGAAGGTAGAGGGTTACAAGCGCCAGATAGACGCTGCAGACTGGATATTGGTGCGAGTAACCCACTCGATTTCTGATGCTGGCTTCACGACAGCGTTAGAGATGGAAGTAAAAAACAGCGCGGTTCCTGACTAGGTTGCAAGCGCGTCGACCAGGGCCGTGATTGCGGCCCTTTCTTTTTCGCTGAGTTGTTCAATTTTTCTCATAAGCCCCTGAAGCGCTTCGCTTCCGCTTTCGCTGCTGCGCCTTCCGTGAATAACATAAAGCAAGTCAAGCCCCCTTTCCTGCGCGGTTATCAGGTATTTCAAGTCTGGTAGCTTCTTTGCAGTTTCGTAGTTGTGGTAAGCGCCCAGACTGTAATCGCCCAGTTCCGCCATTTTGGTTTGAGACAGCCCCAAGCGAGTTCTTTCTTCCGCCAAGCGTTTTGATATTGCCTTATAATTTTCATCGTTCATATAAATCACCGTTGACTTTTTGCATGAATATAGAAAGAATAGCTGTACTTATTTAACTTGCACAATGATACAGCCATGAATACTGCAAAAAAACAAGCACGTACATATTCCCCCCGGGGTGTCGCCTCGAAGCCTGTCTGGGTTCGCCTTATGCCTGAAGAGCTTGCAGAGGTTGAGCGCCGCGCGGATGAAAACTTCCGTTCGGTAAGCGCCCAGGTGCGCATGATGGTAGTTGAGTCCATTAGAGAAAAGAATAAATAACTGCCGGCAATGGCAAGAAGGAGTTAGCGACATGCAAAGTAACAAGCCCGCCCTGAACGGGAAAGTAAGATACACCACTCGGCGCTACAAGTGCCCTCACTGCGGTTCATGCGCCAAGGTTCGTTCATCCAAAGAGGAAAGTAAGCTTGTCACCAAGCGATACCTGCAGTGCCAGAACATCGAATGTGGCCACACCTACGCCACCATGGAAGAGATTGTTCACACCATTACCCCTTCAGCAATGCCTGACCCGTCTGTGAACCTTGAGGTTCGTGGCATAACAACAAAAACAGCAAACGGCTAAGCCCGCGTGCGTGGGTTAACGGGAGCAGCCTAATGAATTTAGAACTGAAGCGCGAGGTTTTACCTCGCCTTTTAAATGACTACGACTTTAAAGAGGGCGCTACGGGCTTTCTTCAGCAGGGGCGTTGCCCCAGTTGTGGTAAAAAAGAACTGTATGCAAACTCTGAGGCGCCTTGGGTGCTGCGTTGCGGCCGCCTGAATAAGTGCGGCTCTGAAATTCATATCAAGGACATTTATTCCGATCTGTTCAATAGCTGGTCAGAGCGATTCCAGCCAACACCACAAGACCCTATTGCCACTGCCAAGGCATACATGCGTGATGCGCGCGGTTTTCGCCTAGAGTTAATCAGCGGTTGGTTTAAACAAGGCTCTTACTGGTGCCCTAAGCGCGATATTGGCACCGCCACGGTGCTATTCGACCTGCCGAACGGCGCAACATGGGAGCGCTTTATTGATAAGCCCCAGCGCTTCGGCAAGATGAAGGCGAACTTTAAAGGCAGTTACCAAGGTTATTGGTGGGAGCCGCCTACGTTCGACATCAATACAGATGAAATCTGGTTAGTTGAAGGCATCTTTGACGCTATTGCGCTCGCGCATATTGGCATTCAGGCTGTTAGCTTAATGACCTGCAACAACTACCCTGACGTTGCGCTTGACCTACTGCAGAAGCGACTGGTTGAGAAAGGCGTTAAGAAGCGGCCAAAGCTGATATTTGCGCTCGATGATGGCAGGGCCGGCGAGACATTCACCCGCAAGTTCGTAGCAAAGTACAGAAAAGAAGGTTGGGAGTGTGGCGCCGCTCAGCCGCCAGCTGGGCGCGTTAAACTGGACTGGAATGAGTTGCTGCAGCGCGACCGCTTAAAGCCTGACGACTTCAAAGAGTACAAGTACCTGGGTGATTTGCTGATCGCGAAAAGTGCGAACGAAAAAGCAAAACTCATGTACCGCAAGACCGGCAAAAAAGAGTTCCCATTCAACAAGGACAACCGCCTTTACTGGTTCAAGATGGACTTGGACCGCTACAACAAAGCACTTGAACAGCTTATTGGTAGCCCTGACAACGAGGGCCGCAGCGAAGAAGAGCTAAAAGACGAAGCGCTAAAAGAATCCGGTACCGTGGTGGAAATCGCGGCCTGCTACCCCCAGGCGCTGTACTACCAGGCCAACGAACTAACTGATGAAAGCTGGTACTACTTCCGCGTTGCCTTCCCGCATGACGGTGAGAACGTGAAGAACACCTTTACCGGTGGCCAGCTTTCCAGTGCCAGCGAATTTAAGAAGCGTTTAATGGGTGTTGCCCCAGGCGCTGTTTGGACCGGCACAGCTGGTCAGTTAGACCGCCTAATGAAGGAGCAGCTTTACGACATTAAGCGCGTGCAAACCGTCGACTTTATTGGCTACAGCAAGACGCACCGTGCTTATGTGCTGGGTGATGTTGCCGTGAAGGATGGTCAGCTTTCCGTTCTGAACGAAGAGGACTACTTTGACCTGGGCAAGCTCAGCGTTAAAAGCCTGAACAAGTCAGTGGACCTGCACCTTGAAACCGACTTTAAAAAACTGAACAAGTCATGGACCAATACCCTGTGGAATGCCTTTGACGCGAAGGGCTTTGCGGCGCTGGCGTTCTGGTTCGGTTCGCTTTACGCAGAGCAGATACGTGAAGAACACAAAAGCTTTCCGTTTCTGGAGGTGGTTGGTGAGCCTGGTACCGGTAAGTCAACGCTGATTGAGTTCATGTGGAAACTCTGCGGCCGCCGTGACTACGAAGGCTTTGACCCTTCTAAATCTACGCTGGCAGCCCGGGCGCGTAACTTTAGCCAGGTGTCGAACATGCCGGTCGTTCTGATTGAAGGTGATCGCGGTGACGGTAAGGACGCGAAGCAAAAAGGCTTTGACTGGGATGAACTAAAAACCGCGTTTAACGGGCGCTCAGTGCGTGCGCGTGGCCTCAAGAACTCGGGCAACGAAACCTATGAGCCACCCTTTCGTGGTGCCATTGTTATTGCCCAGAACGCTGAGGTTCAGGCAAGCGAAGCGGTGCTTTCGCGTATCGTTCACATTATGACTGACCGCAAAGGGCAGACTGCAGCAACGCGCGAAGCTGCGCAAATACTTGAATCCATGCCGATGGAAGAAGTTAGTGGCTTTATGCTCAAGTGCGCCATGAATGAAAAGGCCGTGCTCGAGCACTTCAACGAAAAATATAAGCAGTACCGTAAACAGCTGGAATCACACCCAGAACTTAAAACCCAGCGCATCATGGGGACACACGCACAGATTATGGCGCTGGTGGACTGTTTGGCCATTGTGGCTGATGTTACCCAGCACCAGCTGGATAAGACCCGTGAAGAGCTTGTGCGCATGGCTGTGCAGCGTCAGAAAGCTGTAAGCGCAGACCACCCTGTTGTTCAGGAATTCTGGGATGTTGTGGATTACCTCGAGGACATGTTTGAAGAACCCCAGGTTAACCACAGCGCCAACGAAGACGAGATCGCAATAAACCTTAACCACCTTTCAGAAGTTGCCTTTGAGCACCGCCAGCAGCTGCCGCCAATGACAGAGCTGAAGAAGCTACTTAAGGCCAGCCGTAAACGTAAGTTTATCGGCCAGAAGGTGGTGAACAGCTCAATCAATCGCCGCTTTAACACCTTGCCGGGTGTGGCGCGCAAAAAGCCCACCAGTGTTAAATGCTGGGTATTTCACAGGGAGTCATGATCATGAATACCGTTTGGTTGTTAATGGCCAGATTCGAAAAGCCAAGCGTGCCTTTGGATCAGGTTTGTGAAGAGTTCTTTGGCATGAAGGAGAAGCAGGCGCGCATGTTGGCTTCAGCTCAATTGCTACCGGTGCCGGCATTCAAGCTGCGCGACTCAGAAAAGGCACGTTGGTTTATTGACGTACGCGACTTGGCTGAGCATATCGACAAGCAGCGGCAGGCGGCCAAGGATAATTTTTTAAAAGTGAATTCACCAGGGAGGCTGCATGGCTGATCCAGTAGATAGAGCTGCAGAACTGAATGAGTACATGCAGGAAAAGCAATTAGAGGCCGCGCGAGTGAAAGGCCCAGAGGTTCACGCAACAGGCTACTGCCTGAACTGCGGGGAAGACATGCCCAACAACCAGCGCTGGTGTGATGCCGATTGCCGGGATGATTGGGAGAAAGTTAATAATAGAAGACGTGGGGTACGTTAGATGAAAAATTTAGACAAGGACTATGCGCGCAAAAAACTGGAAATATTATTGCGTGACTTGGGGAGTTATAACGCCGATGAGTTCTGGCGAGAAATGTCACGTATTGCTAGTGGCGCAACGGGCGCGGTTCACGCTGAGGGTTTAAAGTCGGATATTGATTCTCTGGCTGGCTATATTCGTTTGTTTCTGGGTGTAGCTAAGCCTTTATGTGAGAACGCTGAGGAGCAAGGTGGGTATTATGAGGTTTTTTCTGATTCGATGGATGAATTGACGAATTTGTGCTTTAACCCGCCCCGGGCTTTCATTGAGTTTTCTCAGGTAAAAGGGGGTTAATATGTCTATTAAACTTTATGAATTTGAAACTTTCAGTGGAATTGTGACCCGGCTGGCAATAGATACTGAATGGAAAGATGAGCATTTCAGTTCATTATCTGAATTCTGCAAAGAACTAAACGAATACTTCGCTTATTCAGAATCTTACCTGAGGGATGCAAAAGGCTGCCATATAGAGGCGGCACTCAGGCGAATAGCGGAACTCGTTCCGCCTATGAAGTTAGGTGAAGGCCTTAATAATTATGGGGTATCAGTAGAGTTTTATCGTTACTTTGGCGAGGAGGCTTACCCAAATCTAGATGGTAGTAAAGGTATTTACTTTATCTCTACTAGCGCTTGCCCTGAAGACTTTGAAGTTGAGCTGAATGAGGTTAAAGAGCTGAGCAAAGATGAATTAAAATCGAATTTACCAACAGGTAATTTTTAAGGGGTTTAATGTGGCGAGTAGAGGTATCAACAAAGTTATTTTAATTGGCAACCTAGGCGCTGACCCGGAGGTTCGCTTCACGCAGAACAGTACCGCTATCGCTAACCTGAGCGTTGCCACCAGTGAAAGCTGGAAAGACAAGCAAAGCGGTGAACAGCGCGAGCAAACCGAGTGGCACAGGGTTGTTCTTTATCGCCGCCTGGCGGAGATAGCCGGCGAGTTCCTGCGTAAGGGCTCAAAGGTTTATATTGAAGGTCGCCTGCAAACGCGCAAATGGCAAGGTCAGGACGGCAAAGACAACTACACAACAGAGGTTATTGCAAATGAAATGCAAATGCTCGATTCCGCCGGAGCGAATCAAGGAGCTGGAGGATTCAGCGGCCATGGTGCGCAAAGCAATGATAGCGGGAATGCCAACGGCCAGACAGGCGGCCAGCAACCTGCGGGCGGCTATGTTGGAAATCAGCAAGGTTTCCAAGGTGGTACTAATGCGCAATGGCCAAATCCTCGCGGAGGTGGGAGTCACCCATAAAAATATGACCGGTCACCCACTGGTCACCCAAGACCGCGACAAAGCCTTATAAATTATAGTTTGTCTGTCCGGTCTAACATGGGCGCGACACTGATCATGCAAAACTCCTCTCTTCGGGCCGCGCATTTTACGTCAAATGAGCCGGAAAAAACAGCAAGCGACATCTGCCCTTGCCAAGCGGTCGAGTTTCCATGCTAAGATGCAAGGGCAGCTTGATGTTTTGAGTAAGGAATTATGAGTAGACAAGCAACTGAGCAACTCATTCAGCGTGCTGAGGCTATGTGCGAAAGACGCGGCGTACGACTGACCCCCACACGTAAAGAGGTATTTGCCCTGTTATCACAGCATGACGGTGCAATCGGTGCGTACGACCTCCTTGAACAACTCAAGCAGGAAATGCCAAACGCGAAGCCACCCACAATTTATCGCGCCCTTGAGTTCTTGCAAGCGCAAGGGTTCGTGCACAAAGTTTCATCATCGAACAGCTATGTACTCTGTTCCCATTTTGAGAAACAACACCCTGTGCAAATGCTCATTTGCTCACATTGTGGCAATGTGCAAGAAATTCACTCGAAGGGTGTGCATGAAGAGTTTCTTCAGCAGGCCCAGAAGAAAGGGTTCACCGTGCAGCAGCAAACTGTCGAGGCCATCGGCATTTGCGAAGCCTGCGCTGCTGACAGCGTGAATGAGGATGAAAGCGGATTACAATAATCCGAAGCGACAAATCAACAAAGGCGCCTAAGGCGCCTTTGTTGATTTGAGAATCGTCCGTTGCTCTGAGGTAAAGTCACCGACCGTCAGGATACCTCGCCCAACCCACTCACATCATGTCCATCAATATAGTGCAGGTTCACGCGGCGAGCGACGTTACAAAGTAACTCATAGGGGATCGTTCCCACGGTTTCAGCCACTCGTTCTACAGCAAGGTCGGGGCCCCACAGCTGTGCTGTATCACCAAGTTGCGCGCTCATGTGGGGGCCGAGCTCCACCGTGATCATATCCATGGCTACCCGACCCACCAAAGGATATTCCTTACCATTAATCCAGACTGGCGTTCCTTGGGGCGCATGCCGCGGGTATCCATCACCATAGCCAATTGCCACAATCCCAATCCACGTGTCATGGGGTGCAGTCCAAGCCGCACCATATCCGACCGACTCACCTTGATTGATTTTTCGAATTGAAATCAAGCTCGCTTGCAAATTCATGACCGGTTGCAAGGCAAGCTCTCGTCCTACCCCTCCGGGAAAAGGACTGATTCCGTATAGCGAAAGACCTGGGCGGACCCAATCATAATCCGGCGCGAGGGAAGCAAAGAGTGCGGCACTATTTGCCATCGAAGTCACTGACTCTGGGAGCACTTTCACTGCTTGCGCATAGCGTGCCAACTGTACCTGATTTTGAGGATGTGCCGGCTCATCAGCACAAGCAAAGTGACTCATAATCACCGGCTCGCCAACAACGTTTCTCGAGCCCTTTAATTGGGTATAGACTCGTTCCACATCCTCAAGATTGAGACCAAGGCGATGCATTCCCGTGTCAACTTTTATCCAAACCCGCATCGCTTGCGGCAGATTATCTGCTTGGAGTAATTGGTTGACCTGATGTTTGGTGTGCAAAACTGGCTGAATGTTACTTGCCGCCAACACCGGAATTTGTTTAGCCTCAAAAAAACCTTCGAGTAATACAATCGGTTGAGTCACTCCGGCATTACGCAATTGCAAGGCCTCGTCCACCCGAGCAACACCGATCGCATCGATATCCTGAAGCTCTTGTGCAATCCGTGAGAGTCCATGCCCATAGGCGTTCGCTTTTAAGATCGCAAGGACACGTTTCTTTCCGGCTTGGGTTCGAATTGTCTTTAAATTGTGGTGAAGCGCGCCGAGATCAATATCAGCCCACGCGGGGCGCATCACAATCAACTCGTGACGTTTTGAAGTAAGACTAGTCGTCATCAATCGCCGCGCCTGAATAATTATCAAATCGTGAATACTGGCCGTGGAACATCAGCTTAATCCGGCCAATGGGGCCGTTCCTTTGTTTTCCGATAATAATCTCTGCCAATCCTTTATCATCGCTTTCCGGGTGATAGACCTCATCCCGGTAAATAAACATGATGACATCCGCATCTTGTTCAATCGAACCCGATTCACGTAAATCTGAGTTTACTGGACGCTTGTCCGAACGTTGCTCAAGGGAGCGATTCAGCTGAGACAGCGCAACCACCGGGCATTTAAGCTCTTTCGCAAGCGCCTTTAATGAGCGCGAAATCTCTGCAATTTCGAGCGTTCGGTTTTCCGACATCCCAGGCACGGTCATTAATTGAAGATAATCGACCATCACCATGCTCACCCCACCATGCTCCTTGGCGATTCGGCGTGCACGGGAGCGGACCTCCGTGGGTGTGAGACCCGAGCTATCATCAATATAGAGTTTGCCCTTCTCCTTGAGCACTGTCATCGCTGAGCCAATTCGCGCCCAATCATCATCATCCAAATCACCCGTACGGACCGACGTCTGGTTCACGCGACTCAACGAAGCGAGCATCCGCATAATAATTTGTTCAGAAGGCATCTCGAGGCTGAACACTACGACTGGCTTTTCTTCATTGAGAGCTGCTCGCTCCACTAGGTTCATCGCGAAGGTCGTTTTCCCCATGGACGGGCGAGCAGCGACAATAATGAGGTCAGAAGGCTGCAATCCCGCCGTCTTCTTGTCGAGATCCGTAAATCCTGTCGATACACCGGTAACCCCGTTCAGCGTCGCGTTGTTCGCAAGATATTCGATACGATCTAAGGTCCGATCCAAGATACCCGAGAGGCTTTGTGGTCCCTCAGAGCTCGAACTGCGCTTTTCGGCAATCGCAAAGACTTTGGACTCCGCAAAATCAAGGAGTTCTTTGCTCGGACGACCTTGCGTATCGTATCCTGCCTCCGCTATTTCGTTCGCGACACCGATCATTTCACGAAGTAACGCGCGTTCACGCACAATATCTGCATATGCATTGATGTTAGCTGAGCTTGGCGTGTTCTTTTGAATCTCCAGCAAGTAGGCGGTTCCACCGACACGCTCAAGTTCATTGGTCAGCTCAAGCCGCTCGGTCAACGTAACGAGGTCAATCGGCTTGTTTTGCTCACTTAAGCGATGCATTGCAGCGAAAATCATACGATGAGAGAGCAGATAAAAATCATCCGTAATTACTCGCTCAGCAACATTATCCCAAGCCTGATTATCGAGCATCAGACCACCGAGGACCGATTGCTCCGCTTCAATTGAATGCGGGGGAGTTTTCAGCGCATCAAGCTTCGCGTCGTTTGTTTTTGGCGTTCTCGACGATGAATTCTTTGTAGCCACAGAGTTCGCTTCCAAATTGCTTTAAAGGGATGAAATTGGGTGGGCCGTGCCTTACGACCGACGTTTGATAATACACAGGCCACAAAAAAAAAGCAGCACCGAGGTGCTGCTTTTATTGGAAAGGATATGTAATCCTTACTCGCTTGCTTCCACTTTCAAAGTGACAGCAGCCAGTACGTCTGCATGAAGTTGCAGTTCGATTTCGTATTCGCCAACTTCACGGATGGTTCCGTGAGGCATTAGAATCTCGCTCTTCTTCACTTCAACGCCAGCCGCAGTGATTGCATCCGCAATATCACGCGTACCGATTGAACCGAACAACTTACCTTCGTCGCCCGCTTTAGAAGCGATTACGATTGTGTCCAGTGCGTTGACTTTCTCAGCGCGATCTTCTGCTGCTTTCAAATCAGCGGCCAATTTAGCTTCCAATTCAGCACGACGCTGCTCAAACATTTCCACGTTTGCTTTGGTAGCTGGAACGGCTTTACCTTGTGGGAACAGGAAGTTACGGGCATAGCCAGACTTCACAGTGACCTGGTCGCCCAGGCTTCCAAGGTTTGCAACTTTATCAAGAAGGATAATATTCATCGTTACAGTCTCCTTTACTTGTGGCCATCAGTGTATGGCAGCAAGCTCAGGTAACGGGCACGCTTGATTGCGCGAGCCAGCTGACGCTGATACTTAGCTGAAGTACCGGTAATACGGCTAGGGACGATCTTACCAGTTTCAGTGATATAGTTTTTCAGCGTAGCGATATCTTTGTAATCGATCTCTTTTACGCCTTCTGCCTTAAAGCGGCAGAATTTACGACGACGGAAAAAACGAGCCATGGTGTTCTCCTGTTAAACCTGTATTAATTTCTGAGCATGAAGGATAAGTCGGGGGACTCCTTTGGCATTCTCATGTCGCTGGAGAAAGCCGCTGACTTCAATTTCATGTCCCAGAGTTAGTTTCGTAGACCAAAGTTCTGCTTCTTCACCACTCACCACCGCTTGGATTCTTACATAACACTGTCGCGTTAAACCCGCTTCCATCTGCAACGAACGGTGTTCAATTGCGAGGAGTAAGTGGGGAATCCCTGCTGGGCTTCGCGTGAGTCTAGGTGCTTTTACAAGGCTTCCTCGAATCACGAGTTGGTTAATGGCAGTACCTTGAGCTGTAGCCGACATCACTCAGCAGATGCAGTCTCAGCTTTCGCTTCACGGCGGTCTTCTTTTTCCTTTGGCTTAGCAAAAGGTGAAGGCTCGCTGATGGCTTCGTCTTTACGCATAACCAGGCTGCGCAGTACCGCATCGTTGTAACGGAAGTTGGTTTCCAGCTCGTCAACAACTTCTGAAGTCGCAGCGATGTTCATCAGAACATAGTGCGCTTTGTGCAGTTTGTTGATTGGGTAAGCCAGTTGCCGACGGCCCCAGTCTTCTAAACGGTGAACTTCACCGCCAGCAGATTTCACAGTCTCAGTGTACCGCTCGATCATGCCAGGGACTTGTTCGCTTTGGTCTGGATGGACCATAAACACGATTTCATAATGACGCATAATTGCTCCTTATGGATGAAAGCCTAAGTGCAGCTCAGCCCGGCTGACGTGAAGGCAAGGAACTTGAAACTTTATAGTTGGGCTGATTCAAGCCGGCGCATTGTACGCAAGATGAGCAATGAGCGCAAGTAAAATGGTGGGGTTCGCGGCCCGCATCACCGAGCGGGTGCGTCCGCGATTTCTTGATTGATAAGACGAAATAATTGCTCTGATAAGAGAAGGCTCGCGCCTGTTGGTCCTTGCACTACTTTACGATAACCCAGCAGCGTTCCCTCAGGTTGACGCCCCTGCGGTCCCACATGAACACTCGCATTCGCGCGAAGTCCTTCAGACGCAAACTGAACCTCCACTTGAACCACATAGGCTGCGGCAGCTTCCTGACTCACCATTCGATAACTATGGTGGGTCTCCATCCGATACCGTAAGTCATCCATAAACGGCTGTAGCTGCGGATCCTGCGAATCCGATTGCACTGACAAATAAACCGGAGGACGATGGGTTTGCATGGTTTGATCTGAGGTTCCAATCCATGCAAACACAAGCAAAAAAGCAACCACACCCACCGATAAAAAAATTGGTACAAGTTGCTGTAATGGCTTTCTTTCCACCATTAGGCTCCTTGCCCAAGTCGTTGCCGGACAACCTCAAATAAACACACGCCCGCGGCAACCGAAACATTCAAGCTGCTTACTGTGCCAGCAAGTGGGATCGCGACTAAGTCATCGCACAATTCTCGTGTTAGGCGACGCATCCCGGTGCCTTCAGCGCCCATTACCAGTGCAACTGGCCCCACAAATTTGTTCTCATACAGCGTTTGAGTGGCCTCTCCTGCTGTCCCTGTGACCCATACTCCTTCATCTTTCAACAGGCGAATTGCCCGCGCAAGATTTGTTGCAACCACGAGAGGTACCACTTCCGCTGCACCACTGGCCACTTTTCGCACGGTGCTATTTAACCCTGCAGATTTATCTTTAGGCACGACCACAGCGGTCACCCCACTGGCATCCGCAGTTCGTAAACAGGCGCCTAAATTATGCGGATCGGTGACTTGGTCTAGCACCAAAAACAGTGCTTTTTGCCCAGCTTGTTGGCACAATTCAGGTAAGTCGTTTTCTTGATACTGGCGAGCGGGGGTCACAAAAAGCAGAACCCCCTGATGATTCCCTTCAGAGACTCGGTCATCGAGCGTTTTTCGATGACAAAATTGCGGTCTGACTCCCATTGCACGTGCAGCTTTAATAATCTCTTGAACCGCCGGATCGTCTCGGTCTTTTTGCACAAATAATTCAATTGCTCGCTCGGGATGGTGTGCCAGAACAGCAGCAACCGAGTGGATACCGAACACTACATCATTTTTACTCATTACGACCGCCGCTTTTTCTGTTTGGCCGGGCCTTTACCCGATTTTTTTCCCGAATGTTTTTTTGCGTTCTTGTTCCCTTTACCATCACTTCGTTTCCCGCGGGACGGACCTGAACCTTTGCCGCTCGGTTTTCCACCGCGCGAGGTTCCTTTTCCTCGCTCACTGCCTTTCCCGCGGCTTCGTTTCAAGTCAACACGTTTGCGCGGCGGTAAAGCAGCAGACGAATGCTCTACAGCGAGCAATTCAAAATCGATCTTCCGCTCGGCCAAGCTCACACTCGCCACTTTCACGGTCGCTTTGTCGCCAATCCGGTAGACTTTCCCAGAGCTCTCTCCCACCAGTAAATGGCGGTCCGCATCATAATGATAATATTCTTGGGTCATGTTGGAGATATGCACCAAGCCATCAATCATGAGATCGTTCAAGCGGATAAACAGACCAAAGTTGGTCACCGACGAAATAACCCCTTCGAACTCGTCCCCGACATGGTCCTGCATGAACTCACACTTCAAGAATTCGTCGACTTGCCGTGTCGCATCATCTGCCCGACGCTCCGTATGGGAGCAATGGGGCCCAAGTTCACCTAGCGCACTTTCATCGTAGACGTGCTTGCCCTCCAGACCTGGCATACCCGGTAACGTCTCGCTGAGAATTCGCTTAATTTCCCGATGCAAGATCAGATCAGGATATCGACGAATCGGTGATGTGAAATGAGCGTAGGCTGCCAGACTAAGACCAAAGTGCCCTCGATTCTCTGCGCTGTATACCGCTTGTTGGAGTGAACGCAGTAGCATGGTCTGAATCAACTCACGATCTGGGCGATCAGCGACCTGCTCCAATACCTTGGCAAAGTCCTCAGGCGTGGGATCACCTTGAATGGGCATTGTGAGACCTAATTCACCCAAAACCATTCGAAACGCCATCAAGCGATCTTCATCCGGTAAGTCGTGGACGCGAAACAACGCGCCCCCGTTGTGCTTTTCAACAAACTGGGCGGCTGCCACGTTTGCCATGATCATACATTCTTCAATCAGCATATGTGCCTGATTGCGATACACGGGAACGATCCGCTCAATTTTGCGTTGGGCGTTAAAAATAAAGCGTGTTTCCACCGTATCGAAATCAATCGCACCGCGCCGATCCCGAGCTTGCCGCAATACCTTATACAATTGTTGTAGGCTTTCTAGATGAGGAACCACTGCATCATATTCTTTGCGTAGCGCAGGATCACCCTCAAGAATGGCGGCGACTTTTGTGTAGGTGAGTCGCGCGTGTGAGTTCATCACCGCTGGGTAAAAACTATATTCCATGAGTTTACCACGCGCACCAATCACCATCTCCGCAACCATACACAAACGATCAACCTGTGGATTGAGGGAACACAATCCATTCGATAGCTTCTCTGGTAGCATCGGAATGACTTGTTGCGGGAAGTACACTGAGTTTCCGCGTCCGTGGGCTTCTCTATCTAGCGCTGTTCCCGGACGTACGTAGTGACTAACATCCGCGATAGCAACCCACAGCCGGAATCCCTTTCCGTCCGGTTGACAATACACAGCATCATCAAAGTCACGCGCATCTTCACCATCGATCGTCACCAAAGGGAGTTTGCGCAAGTCAACTCGCCCGTGCTTGTCGGACTCGAGTACTTCATCAGGAATCTTATCGGCTTCGCGTTTTAAATTATCGGGCCATTCGTGCGGTATACCATGTTCTCGAATCGCAACTTCTATCTCCATCCCTGGGGCAAGGTGATCACCAAGAATCTCTTTAATACGAGCAAGTGGAGAGGAGCGCCGGCTCGGACGTGCGAGGACTTCAGCGACCACCATTTGCCCGTGGCGTGCGCCGTTTACGTGCTCGGGCGGTATAATCAGATCTTGGCCTTGACGGGTATCATCGGGTACCACAAGTGACAAACCCTGCTCAAAGAAATAGCGACCAACAATCTCGCGTTTCTCGTCACTTAGGCTACGAACCACTCGAGCTTCTCGGCGCCCCTTGGCGTCGGCACTGCCCGCTTTCACCAACACGCGATCCCCATGCATCACCAGTTGCATTTGGTGATACGGGAGGTAAAGATCCTGCCCACCTTCGTCCAGTTGCACAAATCCAAATCCATCACGGTGGCCAATTACCACCCCTTTTTTCAAATCCATGCGGTCTGGTAGGCCGTACGCGTCGTTGCGCGTATATACCAGTTGCCCGTCTCGCTCCATCGCCCGCAAGCGGCGCTTCACACCAATTTGTTGCCGTTCATCGTTCAACTTAAAGTGAGAAATGATATCTTGGTACGGGACGGGTTTTATTGCTTTTGTGATGACTTCCAGCATGGCTTCGCGTGAAGGAATCTCTACGTCATATTGCGGTGTCTGGGAAGTCGAATCTTGACTCATATATTTTCTATCCATTTTTGTTGCTGAATTCCGCGGTACGGAACTCGAATTCTGATAAGTATATCATTTGCACATCTTCTATGCGTAATTACCAATCTCTCAAAGTTTAAAAAACCTGCTAATCTTCAATACGTTTCCCTTAAAACATTCATTACTCAGCCAACACGAGGTTTGTTATGCAACGAATACTCTCGGTTATACTCGCTATCCTCTTTCTTGCCGCCTGTGGCGAGGCGCCTCCGCCGGAGACTGCATCACCTGAAGTCACAACACAAACCGAAGCCGCGCTGACCGAAAGTGAGCGTTTGAATCGGTGGTTTGACGAGCGGTTCGAAGAGAATCTTCAAAATAGTCCTCTCCAGCTCACCATGATGGGACGTAAAGAACGCTACGATGAAATTGATGAAGTCTCTCTCGAAGCCCAAGAAGAACAGCTTGCGTGGTTTGAGCGCACCGCTGTCGAGTTGCAAGCCAATTTTGACTACACCCAGCTCGATGCGGAAGCACAGACCTCCTATGACCTCTGGCTGTATAATGTCGAGCGGATGCAACAACAATATGAATATCGTGACTTCGGCTATTTAATTCATCAAATGTCGAGCATGCCGGTCAGCGTCGCACAATTTATGATTTCTTTTCACCGCGTTGACGATGAAGATGATCTCAAAGCTTACATTTCTCGTCTCAATCACCTCGGCGATCGACTGAATACCATCACGGAGCAAGCTCAGCAGCGCGCAGAAAAAGGGATTCGTCCCCCTGATTTTGCGTACAAAGGCGCGATTGAACAACTGGCAAACCTAATTAAAGGCGCCCCCTTTGCGGATAATGGAGGTGAGCGCTCACCTCTGTATGCCGATGTCTATCAAAAAGCCATGGCCCTGTACGAAAATGGAGTTCTCAGCCAAGAGCAAGTTGAGGCACACTTGCAGGACGCTCGGGACGCATTAACCAACTCAGTCGGTCCAGGTTACATGGAAATGATTACGTGGTTGGAAACAGACCTTGAAAATGCCGCTTCAAATCCAACCGGTGTTAGCAAGTTCGAGGGCGGAAGTGACTACTACGCACACATGCTCTGGATCCACACCACAACTGAGTTAACCGCCGAAGAAATTCACCGCATTGGCTTGAATGAAGTTGCGCGAATTCAAGACGAAATGCGAGAAATTATGACGCGTGTTGGTTTTGAAGGCACGCTTGAAGAATTCTTTGAGTTCGTCTTAGAGGACGACCAATTCTACTATCCAAACACCGACGAGGGTCGCCAAGCCTACCTAGATGATTCGAAAGCCTATCTTGATGCCATCAATGAGCGGTTACCTGAATTCTTTGGTATTTTGCCTCAGGCCGATTTGGTCGTTCGTCGCGTGGAGTCCTTCCGTGAGCAAGATGGTGCGCCCCAGCATTACTTCCCTGGAACACCCGACGGCTCTCGGCCAGGGATTTACTATGCACATCTTTCCGATATGCGCGCGATGCCCAAAATTGACATGGAAGCCGTGGCGTATCATGAAGGAAATCCGGGGCATCACATGCAGATCTCGATTGCTCAAGAGCTGACCGGTGTTCCTCGTTTCCGCACACAAGACCGTCACACGGTGTATGTCGAGGGTTGGGCGCTCTATGCTGAGTTACTCGCCAAAGAAATGGGTGGTTATGAAGATGACTATTCCGATTTTGGTCGTCTTATCGCAGAAATTTGGCGTGCGGCACGTCTGGTCGTTGATACCGGAATGCATGCGCTCGGTTGGACACAACAAGATGCGGTTGAATATTTCCGTGCGAATACGCCCATCACCGAGGGCTCGATTCAAGCTGAAGTCCAACGCTACCTCGTTTGGCCTGGCCAAGCGACCGCTTACAAGATCGGTATGATGCGAATTCAAGATCTCCGAGCAGAAGCTGAATCAGAACTCGGCGAGTTGTTCGATATTCGCGCTTTCCATGATACGGTGCTCGGCGGAGGCTCGCTGCCTCTCCCCTTACTCGAGGCACGGGTCCGCAATTGGATTGAGACCGTTCAAACCGGCGTAAACCCGGAATAACCAACGATTCTCAATCATCGTTGTTAATCGAGTAGGAGGAGGCCTCCTGGCCTCCGTCCTCTCACACCACCGGGCATACGGTTCCGTACCACGGCGGTTCATAGGTTACATTTGAGCTGATGGTAACTGTCCATCAGCGATACCAGACCCAGT
>NZ_PIPM01000017.1 GCF_003987175.1 Aliidiomarina sanyensis
GCTGAGTAAGCACTTTTGTGGATCACTTTGTAGTCGGCGTCTGAAGTATAAAATTAGCTAAGGGTGGATCACTTTTACTCCGTTGTTTTTAGGACAAAAGTGGATCAGTTTTCACCCGTTGTTGACATCAGCACCGATCGACTTTCCTTGCTGATTCACTTGGGGCTGGAAATACAGAACAAATTGGTTTGTTCCTAAAGCCTCGCGCATATCGGCTTCGAGTGCATATTGCGCACTTAAGCTTGCTTCAATTTCTGGGCAGTAACGGACTAAGCGATTTCCGCCTTGCTCTTTTGCAAGATTCACTGCAAGGTCAGCTTGGCGAATCAATTCTTCTGGACGCTGATTGGCACATTGATCTGCTGCGGGTTGTCCACCGGTGCACTTGCCATCTGCTAGCGCCATCCCAATACTGACGGTTCCTTGGTAGCGAACTTGCGAGAGCCTCATGGGTTTTGCCAGCGACCGGAGGATAGCATTTCCAATCAAGGTGCCCATCTCACCCGCGACGTAGGCTGTATCAGCTTTGCTAATAACAAGAAATTCATCTGCAGTGAGTCGGGCAAGCTACATGTCACCACTCGTTAGCTCGCGTAGCCGCTCAGCGCACGTATGCAGGACGGCGTCACCCACCGCTTGTCCATGGACGTCATTAATTCGTTTGAACCCATCGAGATTGACGAGAAGTGCAATGACCGTCGGACGGCGTTCGTCTTTTCGGACGAGCAACTCAGCGAGCTGACGCACGATAAACTTGCGATTCGGCAGTCCGGTTAGGCCATCATAAAATGCCATTTGGTGAATAATTTGCTCTTGAGCTCTTTTTTCCGTGACATCACTGATAAAGCCACTCCAACTGACTACACCACTGCGCTCTTGCTGAGGCATGGCGTTGCTAGCCATCCAACGGGCTTCTCCTGAGGGGGTGTGCACCGGAAATTCATGATTCCATGGGCTCATGGTAGCCGCACTTTCAGCAAGGGTTTCCACGATTTTTAATCGTTCTTTCTCAGGTACAAGACTCAAGACTTTCTTTGGCTCTTCCATTGCTTCGTGGGGAGGAATACCAAACAGGCGCTCACTGGCTTGGCTAAGATAGCTAAATTGCAAATAGCCTGTTGGGTCGCGGCGAAGTTGGAAAACCATACCGGGGACGCGTTCCGTGATTTTTCGCAATCGCTCCGAAAGTGCACGGACTTCTTTTGCACGCTGTCGAGCGCTTTGACGAAGTCCAAGTTGTTTGCTGACCAAAATCACGACCGTGGTGCTTAGGACGACGAGGAAAACGGTTACGATGATGGTGCTAACGAGCAGCTGTCCTGCATCGAGCCCACTGTGCGCACCGATGCCAGTTTCAACTGGCAAAAATACGGTCGCATGCATGGCCGTGTAGTGCATACTTGAAACCGCAATGCCCATTATCACAGCACTGACGAGGGTTCGGCGGTTGTCGTTCTTAACAATAGGCGCTAGCCATGTTCGGGCCCCAAGAGAGAGTGCTGCAAGTAAGACCGCGACGAAAACGGAGAGCACAAACATACCGGGAAGATAGCGGATGTCTGCGTCTGCTTGCATTGCGGCCATCCCAGTGTAATGCATAGCTCCGATGCCAGCCCCCATAAAGAGTCCGCCAATCGCGATCGTTTTCAGTGTTTGCTGGTCTTTTCGAAGCACCCAGAGTGTGATCCAAGCGGCAACGATTGCAGGCAGTACGGAGACGGCTGTAATCGGGACGGAATAATAGATTGGAACGTCAATTCGAAAACTGATCATACCGATAAAATGCATCGCCCAAACACCAATTCCCATGGTAAGAGCACCGCTCAAGTGCCATGCAAAACGGTGCCACTGCACCTGAGTACGTTTAATGAGGTTGGTGTGATAGAAGCTCGCCAAAGCCGCTAAAATAGCCATGGCGAGGGAAAGAATGACCAGCGATGTCAGATGATGTCCGACATAGGCGGTCGTCACATCATGTGACGCAGTGACAAACGAAAGATAGGAGGTCAATGATCATTCCTTGCTGGACCCTAAGCGTCCATCATGTTTAAGTTGCCATGCCCGCCTTACGTGCTCGCGCTGCATGAAGCTTCTGGTAACTATCGAGCAATCGCTGATGTTTTTCCAGTCCGGTAAGTTGCATGTCGGTTTCGGTCAAACCAGGGAAGCGTTCAGTTCCCTGTACGCTTCCCACAACCGATGCCATCGTATCGGTGCCGTACATTCGCTCAAAGTTTTCAATAAAATCCTCGAGCGCCAAATCGTCTGATAGGGTGACTTCAAGCACCGCGCTCATTGCACGATAAAATAAGTTTCTGGCCACCGTGTTGTCGTTGTATTGTAGAAACTCTTCAACCAACTCAAGGGCCTGAGCGTGTTGGCCAAGTGCCAGGTAAATCATAATTTTTAGCTCAAGAATCGTGAGCTGGCCCCACACGGTATTCTCATCAAACTCCACACCAATCAGCGTGATAATGTCTGAGTAAGCATCGAGCTGGCTCTCTTCGAGTCGCTCAACTAATTCCGCGAGTTCATCTTCGCTTAAACGATGGATGTTCAGGATATCCTCGCGGAAATCTAGTGCCTTGTTGGTGTTATCCCAGATCAGATCTTCCACGGGATATACTTCCGAATAGTCTGGAACCAAGATACGGCACACTGGCGCACCGAGATCAGTATGCACCGCCATGTACACTTCTTTCCCGAGATCCTCGAGGATATTGAACAATGTATCCGCTTCTTCTTGGTTGCTCCCGGAAAAATCCCAGGGCACGAAGGTGTAGTCTGATTTGTTACTAAAGAAGCGCCATGAAACGACACCAGTTGAGTCGATAAAATGTTCAACAAAGTTGTTCGGTTCCGATACCGCCATGGAGTTAAATGTGGGCAGCGGGAGATCGTTGAGTCCTTCAAAACTGCGACCTTGCAGCAGTTCAGTTAAGCTTCGCTCAATCGCGACTTCCATCGTTGGGTGGGCACCAAACGACGCAAAGACTCCGCCGGTACGCGGGTTCATGAGGGTGACGCATGCAACTGGAAAGCGTCCGCCTAAGGAGGCATCTTTCACCAGCACTGGGAAGCCTTGCGCTTCGAGCCCCTGAATGCCGGCCACAATCTTGGGATATTTTGCGAGCACGTCGGCAGGTACATCGGGAAGTGCGAGCTCTTGTTCAATAATCTCGCGTTTCACCGCACGTTCGAAAATCTCCGAAAGACACTGAACTTGAGCTTCAGGCAAGGTATTACCCGCGCTCATGCCATTGCTTAGGTACAAGTTTTCAATGAGATTACTCGGGAAATAAACGGTCTCACCGTCGGAAACGCGAACATAAGGAAGGGCGCAGATACCACGATCGATATTGCCAGAGTTGGTGTCGATCAAATGGGAGCCACAGAGCTCACCATCTGGGTTGTAGATCGCGAGGCAGTGTTCATCCAGCAATCCATCTGGTAGCGAATCATCCTCTGTTAGAGGAAACCAGCGTTCATCGGGATAGTGGACAAAGGGTGCATTCGCGATATCCTGACCAAAAAATTGGTCGTTGTAGAAGAAATTGCAGCTGAGACGCTCAATAAACTCGCCGAGTGCCGAGCACAAGGCGGCTTCTTTGGTGGCACCTTTGCCATTGGTGAAACACATCGGTGATGCGGCATCTCGAACGTGCAATGACCAGACGTTGGGCACGATATTACGCCACGAGGCGATTTCAATTTTCATGCCCAGATCAGCCAAAATACCGGTCATCTTTTGGATCGTTTGCTCAAGGGGTGCATCTTTGCCCACGATATAGGTCTCTTGACCATCTGCGGGCTTGCCAATCAACAAGGCTTGAGCGTCCTCATCGAGGTTTTCAACGACTTCTAACTGAAACTCAGGACCCGTTTGCACCACTTTCTTCACGGTACAGCGGTCAATGGACCGCAAAATCCCTTGGCGATCTTTTTCAGAAATATCCTCAGGTAGCTCCACCTGAATCTTGAAGATCTGGTTGTAACGATTTTCAGGGTCGACAATATTATTTTGGGAGAGGCGGATATTGTCGGTCGGGATATCCCGAGAATTACAGTAGACCTTCACAAAATATGCCGCACAGAGTGCTGAACTGGCGAGGAAATAATCAAAGGGGCTCGGGGCTGAACCATCACCTTTGTAGCGGATTGGTTGATCGGTGATGACGGTAAAGTCATCAAATTTAGCCTCGAGTCGAAGGTTGTCGAGAAAATTAACTTTGATTTCCATGCAGAATGACCAGCGTTGATGAATCAGGGACGGCAAATTATGAGGGGCTATTATCGCGCAAAACCACGCGTTACCCCAGAAGTATGTGCGATGCAGTTGTTGAAGTTTTGCTCGTGGGCAATGAATCGGTTACTTTAGAGATGATTCTTTTTCTTTAGGTGCAATGCCTTATGAATTTTCTGTCTGTATTCGGCTCGCGCGTGAAGCACACTTCCCGAACTTCTATCTCGCTTGGGATGTTCGCCATGCTATTGCTCGGCTGTTCGGGCGACCCTGAAATTATTTTGCCCGATGGGCAAACGCTGAGTGAGCTGACCGCTGAGCTTGAAGCAAATGAGGGCGGTAAAAGTTACGCCGAAACCTTAATGGATCCGACCCGCCACCCGTTGGCGCTAGCACGCTTGATTTCGGAGCAAGAGCGCGAAGATTCTTCCGTTGTTTTTAATTTTTATTTATTAGCCATGGAGCAGCTCGCGCGCCATGGAGCACCCGAAAATGTCACGTTAGACTACATTGTTCAGTTGCAATGGCATGTGAGCAATACGCCGTTGCCTGAATTTTCGGACACGCTTCGCTATGAGCGAGAGGTAGCCAACGCTTATTTAGCGCTGGGGCGTGACGCAGACGCCTTGGCGGTCGCTCATGAGATATATCGGACCGCACGGTTGCGTCCAGAGAGTTACTGGACTCAGTCGCACCAAGAATCTGCTGCAGAAATTGCAAGTAAAGCGGGTGATCTCAGTCTGTTGGAGGATTTGGTTGAACGGGAGTTTGCAACCGTGCAGCGAGTATATCGCCGAGCGGTTCTTGCGAAAGCTTTGCTTGATCGGGGAGAGGAGCTTCGTGCTCGCCGACTCGCCGATGATATTGCTTTCTCGCTCAGTGAAATTCAACGCGATACGTCCCAGACTGAAGATCGGCAGGAACAAGCACTTATCAGTGAGACCGATCACATCTTACTCGCGATGTTTCAAGAGCTTGGACAACGTCAACGGGCGGTTGAGGCATTGCAAGCCATGTACATCCGAGATTTTTCACAGGTGACTGAAGAAAATCGCTGGCAGTTCTACGCATGGTTCAAGTTCATTGAGAAATTTGCGGAACTGGGTGAGTTCGACCGCGCGCATGAAATACTCGACATCGTGATCGAGAATACCGTGGATTTGCTGCAGGATGAGCCCGAGTTTGGCTATTACTTCGCAATGCATCATCTTTCATCTCTCCTGGATTTACTTGAAAAACATGGCGAACAAGAACAGGAAGCTCGTCTGATTCAATCGGTCTCGACGGCAATTGCATCCGATCAAGATGAGTATCGCATTTGGGGGTTGATTGTGTTGTCAGAGGCGTTAGCACGGGCTGGACGTCAGGATGATCTAGAACGGGTCTTGCAGGAGATTTCATCTAGTTTGATGAATCTGGTGGATCCAGAGGAGCGCGCTTTTGTGCTCGCCTCAACCTATCGGCTTTTTGTTCAATATCAACGTCATGATGATGCGCAGCGCGCACTCCGTCTGGTCCTCGATGATTTCTCGCGGCAGGATCCGATGACCGCAAGTTCAATTCTGGAAATAATTGGAGAGTCGCTGTTACAAGAAGGCCATACCGAGACGTTTAAACGCCTTGCCTCCGAAACGGTTCAGCATGCTCCTTTTAGCATTCACTCATTGACCCATACCTTGGCCAAATATCAGCATTACGTGGATGCACTCGAGATAGCTGCAAACGTCGAAGAACCACCATGGTTGGTCTATTTATTGATGTCGCTGAGTGACATTTACTTGGAAAAACGTCGGGTCCCCGGTGCCGAAGAGCGAGCACTACTCAAACAGTTAAAGGAACGAATGGTTACCTTGCCATCGGATCTTGGTCCTGAGAGCACCGAAGAATAGCTGGGCCCGCAATACTTTGTAACAAGAAATCAGTTGGTTTCCCGGCCTGAGGTTGTTAACCTTTTGTAAATTACAGGAAGTCGTTTCTTTTACTGCTTACACAGCCATTCAGGACGTTGTTATGAACTTGAAAAGCTCTATGGTGCGTGCCCTTGGGTTTGCGCTCCTCCTCCTCGCTGCGCCTTTAAGTGTTTCGGCACAGCCCGTGAATATTCCGTTGAAAGATTTCTTTGAGCACGCGGAATTTGGTGATGTTGCCATTTCACCTCAGGGTCGCTACATGGCGGTTACCGTGCCATCAGATTCCGGCCGAAACCTTGCTGTGATCGACATTAGCGACCTTGGCAACATGCAAGTCACGTCTGCCTTTGAGCTGCGCGGCAACGAGAGTCCTATCAATGTCTTTTGGGTGAACAATGATCGCCTGATTTTTGAGACCACTATGCAGGTTGGAGCGCTTGAAGTTCCAGCGCGCACCGGTCGTGTGTATGCCATGAATGCAGATGGAAGTAATCGTCGTCAGCTGTTTGGTACCAATCCGGGAAGTTTCGTATTCCGTCAAATGTCGATTATTAGCACTCTGCCCGAGGAACCGGATTGGATCTTGATTCAGCATTGGGCGCACGACCGGACACGCCCGATTGCAGAACGTTTGAATGTAAACGATGCCCGTCAGCGAGGTGTGGCGAGTTCACCGCTCGATCGAGGCGGACTAATGGCCGATACGGAAGGACGTGTCCGTTTTGCGATCGGATTTGATGAGGACCAAAACTCACGTTTTGCCTGGCGCCCGAATACCGATGCGGAATGGCGTACGTTTAATAATGAGCTCGGCTCGCGTATTTCGCCGCTTGGGTTTAGCGCTGACGGACAGTCGGTGTATTTTTCTTCTCGTGAGTCAGAGAAAGTTGGGGTGTATCGCATCGAACTACAAAGTGGCCGAGCCGAGCCCTTGTTTGAGAATATGCGCGTTGAATTAGATGACCTGCTCATGTCTGGCTTTAGTCCTGTCAAAACCGATGCAACGGGCACGCGGTTATTAGGCTTCCGTTTTTCGGATGGCAAGCCGCAAATCTTGTCGGTTCATGAAGATGCCAATGAAATGGTTTGGCTCCGCCAGCTTGAGCAAATGTTCGATGGAAACTATGTCCACATTCATAACTGGACGCGTGATGGAAAACGTGCGCTGATCTCAGTATCCAGTGATGTCGCACCACAAGAATTTTTCTTGCTCGACACGGAAGCACCTTCCTTGGTGTTTATCGCGGGTTCTCGTCCGTGGATTGATCCAGAAATGATGTCACCTACGCAGCCGATTTCGTTTGAGGCGCGGGATGGCCTCGAAATTCATGGCTATATGACCTTGCCGCAGGGGCAAGCGGAGAATAATAAATTTATGGTATGGATTCATGGTGGCCCGCATGGCCCCCGTGACTTCTGGGGATTTAGTCCTTGGGTTCAAATGTTCGCATCGCGTGGGTTTGGCGTGCTACAAATTAACTTCCGCGGCTCCGGTGGCTACGGTTTCGACTTTGAAGAGGCCGGTTACCTGAAATGGGGCGCGGAGATGCAAGACGATATCACCGATGGAACCCGTTGGTTGATTGAGCAAGGTTATGCCGATGCTGACCGCATTTGTATCGGTGGAGCGAGCTACGGTGGATTCTCAACCCTCTCGGGCATCACTCGTGAGCCAGATATGTACGCATGTGCGTTTGCTTTTGTGGGTGTTTATGATCTCCCACTTATGAAAACTACCGGGGATATTCCACAAAGCGAGATGGGTCGTCGCTATTTAGATCGCGTGCTTGGAACCGATGAAGATGATCTCAAGGCGCGCTCACCTGCAAACTTTGTTGAGAACATTCGCACCCCGTTGTTTATTGCGCACGGTGAAGAAGATATTCGCGCCCACGTGGACCATTACCACCTCCTTAAACGTCGTTTAGATGCTGCGGAAATTCCCTATGAGGAATTATTGGTTGCGGATGAAGGACACGGATTCTATCGTCCGGAAAACAATGTGAAAATGATGGATCGTGTGCTTGAGTTTATGCTGAAACATACGGCTAAGGACGACTAACCACCATGAAGAAGCCCGGCTTTCGATTGAAATTCGGCCCCGCAACCTTAGTTGCAGCCGCTTTTATCGGGCCGGGAACGGTTGTTACGGCGTCCCTCGCGGGCGCCAATTTTGGTTATGCCCTGTTGTGGGCCCTCGTGTTTGCAGTCATTGCGACCATGATTCTGCAAGAAATGGCCGCACGGATTGGTGTGGTTACCCAAGCCGGACTTGGGGAAGCGCTGCGAACTGTCGTGCAGCACCCACTGTTGCGTAACGCCTTTATAGCACTCGTGGTGGCAGCCGTCGTGATCGGCAACAGTGCCTATCAAGGTGGCAATCTGACGGGAGCAAGTTTGGGTGCGGACGCCCTCTGGGGAAATGCAGGCTGGCTTGTTGCATTCGAGGAACGCACTGGACTTAATCCCTGGGCGTTTATTCTTGGTAGCCTCGCAACCTTGGTGTTATGGCAAGGGAAATACAAAACCATTGAAAAGGCTTTGATTGGTCTTGTGGTCTTGATGAGTCTCGCCTTCCTCACAACCTTCATTTTGACGCGCCCTGACTTCTTGGCACTGTTCCGCGGTCTTTTGCTCCCGAGCATTCCCGCCGGTGGAGCACTCACGATGCTTGCACTTGTTGGGACAACCGTGGTTCCTTACGCCTTATTTTTACATGCTGCAGGAGCGCGTTCGCGCTGGCCGGCGGAAACAGTGAATAAAGATGTTGCCTTGCAAGAAGCGCGCGCGGATATTGTCACATCGATCCCATTGGGTGGGCTTGTCTCGGTGGCGATAGTCTCGACCGCTGCCGCCGCATATTTCGGACACGCTGCAACAATTGAAGGGGCTGCCGATCTCGCTGTGTCTTTGGAGCCTATTTTTGGCCGTGCAGCAACCTATCTTATGGCGTTTGGATTACTCGCAGCCGGATTGAGCTCAGCCATTACCGCTCCACTCGCTTCAGCGTATGCGCTCGTCGGGGTACTAGGTTGGCGCATGGACATGAAAAGCCGAGGATTTCGACTCACGTGGCTGAGCATCATATTGGTGGGAGTGACCGTGGCATCACTTGGTATCCGCCCAATTTCACTGATTCTATTTGCACAGGTGGCCAACGGTATCTTGCTGCCGCTGATTGCTGGCTTCTTGTTGCTTGCCGTCAATCAAACACGTTTGGGAGCACACCGAAACAATCGCCAACAGAATATTCTGGGCGGCATCGTGTTCGTTGTTGCGCTGTTACTTGGGGTGCGCTCGATCGGTCTGGCGTTGTTCTGAACGGGATCAGGCTTCAAACGAACGCATGATTTCCGCGTCCATGAAATCACGCCAACCTTTGCCAAAATCAGGTAGTAACTTTTTCCGTTCTTTCTGGTAACGCTCTAAGCAGGCTAACCGCTTGTCTTCAGATTCGGCCAAATGTTCAATGGCCGCCCAATCGTTCCACACCGAGTACAGACCCCAATCGCTGCGGTGAATTTCGCAGCCGGGCAGGCGGTAATGAAAGGTTGGCCGTGCTTTTACCAAGGATACATCCTCGACGTATTTAAGCAGGCGTTTCTCGTCGAGATGACGAAACAAAGGAAGCATATCCAACGCACGATTGCGTGTTGGATTATCTCGTAAATAATCGGTCATCAGATCTTCAAGAGAGGGATCATAATCTGGATGGAGGACCTTCTCTAAATATTTTTTAGGGAATGGATCGATATAGCTGCTGACTCGCCGAGAAATATCGGGGTCGATACGTTTCAAGAGCCATTCGTAAGCGCATAAGAACGCCTGAAGGTAATTGCGCAAGGTTGTGGCATCGGTATTGGGCACTTCAGGATTTAACTGCATCCCAAAGGCGTAAGCGAGGCTGTTGGAAGAACCTTTGGCGCCTGCCTCTCGTAATTGCTCAATCAGGGTTTCCACTTCCTCGAGACGGGATAGCGGCAAGGGCGGGCTGACTATCTCAACCGGAACAACGCTCTCGGCAATCCAAGCGAGCCCCTTTTCTGCCGACTTTTGCCATTCTTCTTGATGCTCCTCGCGCCCCAGCTTCTTCAAATAACTATAATCGAACTCAATGACCCAGTCGCCCGCATCATCACCGGAAACGCTTCGCTCGTACCGACCTTTCTGCGAGATATCGGTTTCAACTCCGAGGGACTTTAAAAACGCGGAGACAATTTCGGTCACCTGATCAAGCGAGAGATCCCCGAGCTCAATTTCCACGCCGACACGTCGTTCCTCATCGTCAGCGGTTTTGGGTTGCGGGACTTTCATCAAGGCTTTGGCCATGTACTACTCCTCGAGAACCGGTGGAATATCAGAGATAAGGCGGTATACCCAAGCATGCTCTCCATCCTCAAGGGTATACAAATAGCGTTCATATTTCACCCCGACTCGTTCATATCGGTCGAGGCGCCGCAGCTGTGTGGGGGTAACGTAAAAGGTGACGCCCTCGGTCACGGCGTCGTCATCGGGCAATAGATCGAGCCCGTACCGGCGGTAACCCTGCAGTTGAGCAGGCTCAGTTGGCACAAAGCGACGAATGATTAGGGTCCGGACAAAGTTATTACGCAAGGTGCCAAATGCAAAAACGCGATGGGTTGCTTCTTGGTCAATCTCAAGTGTGGTCTCGCCATAAGTGAAGCTGTAGGGGCTAATCCAAATCCACCAAAAGATTACAGCGGCTGCGAGCAATGCAAATAATGCGTAGGTCATAGCTTTCACGATTCCAATCCATTTTTTCTGCGAATTTTTTGTGTATGATGAGAAGCTTAGCTCATGAATTCCGGTTCATGTAGCAAGCACTCCTTACAACATAACAAGAGAGAAAGCTCATGGGAAATTTGAAGCATGTCGCACGCTGCGTTTCAGCGGGGGTGGCTGTGCTCGTTGCAGGCGCGTTGGTCACGGGTTGTTCGGATACATCAGGTCCAGAGCAGGCGGCCGCTGAGGCACGGTACGAACTCGTGCCCGAAGCAGCGCACCGGCTTGATATTTACGTTCCGGTTCCTATGGATGTTGATATCTCGCATTTGTCACCACAAAAACGTGAGCTCATCAGTATCCTGATTGACGCGGCAGACATTATGGATGAGTTGTTTTGGATGCAGGCTTACCCGGGAGATCGCGATGAGCTGCTCAACGGCATTTCGGATCCGCGTGTGCGCCAGTTTGCTGAAATCAATTATGGTCCGTGGGACCGTTTGAACAATATGGAACCCTTCATTCAAGGCTTTGGACCGAAACCGTTGGGCGCGAATTACTATCCTGCGGACATGACCCGTGAAGAATTTGATGCGGCGGATCTCGCTGACAAAGACTCGCTCTATACGCTAGTGCGTCGCGATGATCACGGACAGCTCTACACAGTTGCTTACAATGAGAAATATGCGGAAGGTCTAGCACGCGCTGCCGAACTGCTTCGTGAGGCCGCAGAGTTAGCAGAAGACCCGATGTTTGCGCGGTATCTGCAAATGCGCGCTGATGCGTTCTTAAGTAACGAGTATCAAGAATCGGATTACGCATGGATGGATATGGTGGATAACACCGTCGATGTCATCATTGGACCGATTGAAACCTATGAGGACCGTCTGTTTGGGTACAAAGCAGGGTTTGAAGCGTACGTTCTTGTCAAGGACCTCGAGTGGAGTGAGCGCCTCGCGATCTATGCGGACACTTTACCGGCCCTGCAACGTGGCTTGCCGGTGCCTGAGGAATATAAAGCAGAGGAGCCTGGAAGTGAGGCGCAGTTAAACGCCTATGATGTCGTCTACTATGCGGGGCATTCTAACGCGGGCAGTAAGACGATTGCTGTGAACTTGCCAAATGATGAGCAAGTGCAATTGGAGAAGGGTACTCGTCGTTCTCAGTTAAAGAATGCTATGCAGGCAAAATTTGATGAAATCTTGGTGCCGATTGCTGATGTGTTGATTGCCCCGGACCAGCGCCATCACATTACCTTCGATGCATTCTTTGCCAACACAATGTTTCATGAAGTGGCGCATGGTCTTGGCATCAAAAACACCATTAATGATCGTGGACCCGTGCGCACCGCCTTGCGTGAATATGCAGCGCCGTTGGAAGAGGGTAAAGCCGATATTCTCGGGCTGTACATGGTGACACAACTCATGGAGGAAGGGATTTTAACCGAGGGCGTTTTGGAGGATTACTACGTGACGTTCTTGGCTGGCATTTTCCGTTCGGTTCGCTTCGGCGCTTCGAGTGCACATGGTCAGGCCAACATGATTCGGTTTAATTATTTTGAACAAGCTGGCGCCTTTGTCCGGGATGAATCGGGATACTACTCTGTGGATATGGAAAACATGCGCGCAGCGATGAATAGTTTGTCAGAGCTTATCCTGCGCCTTCAGGGCGATGGCGATTACGAAGGGACCGCGCGTTTGTTTGCAGAAATGGGTGGAATCGGTGCCGATCTGCAAGCCGAGTTGGATCGCATTGATGCGGCCAATATCCCGGTTGATATTGTATTTGAGCAAGGCAAACGGCCGCTTGGACTCGAATAGTCATTTTCACCAACGAACGGTGTAAGTCACCAACAAAGGGTGCTCTTCAATAAGCGCCCTTTTTATTTAAATAAACTTAATTAATTAAAATCAGTAGGTTGCATGGTTTTTAAGGAATTGGCATAGATTCTGCATTTTAATCGTCATGGGGGATATTCAGGCATCTTTGGCTTGGATACACGCCTCATAAGCAGCAGCAAAAAACGGAAAACGGAGAGCCTCGGCTCTCCGTTTTTCCTTGCCGATAGCTTCGTTAAGATGCATCGGGCTTTTTTAGTTCCTCTTTGATATCAGTCAGATCATCATCGTGCTCGGAAACATCCCACGGTAAGCTTCCTGGCGAGTGATGCTGGAAGTGCAGGTAGTTTTCAAATTGATTGAGCACATCATCAATAATGTCGGCTTCTTCAAAACCAAAGACATCGTAGGCCTGTCCACCTTGGCGCAAGAAGACTTCCGCACGGAAGTAATCATCGTCATCACTATCCTTCGTGATAGCAAACGCGGGACGATGATAACCCCGCAATCGAATTTCGTACGTGAAGTCGATTTCATCCTTATCGACGGTTAACACCACGCGTGTTGGCTCCTCTTGCAAGCTGACTTCAGCTTTCCATCGCTTCGCAGTTAACTCTTGTTCGACACGTTTGAGGCATTCATGGCAGGTCTCACGAATAAAGGCATCGACTTTTTCCTTGCTCGGATAATCGACCATACCGGCCAGACGTTTTTTCCAATAATTGGCACCTGCGTGGACCCCTCGACGATGCACTTGAGTGTGGCTTCGCAAACTACTGTATTGATGTCCCTCAATGACCAGGGCTCGCCACATTCCCACGGCGGCGATAATCATAATCACTGCAAACGGCAAGGCACTGGCAATCGCTGCTGTCTGCAGAGCGGTTAGTCCACCCGCAAGTAACAGCACAGCAGCGACAACGCCTTCCGAGCTTGCCCAGAAAACGCGTTGCCAGACGGGTGTATTCATCACGCCGCCCGACGCCAAAGAGTCAATGACTAAAGATCCAGAGTCAGATGAGGTGACAAAGAATGTCATAATCAGAATGACCGTCGCAAACGACAAAATACTCGTAAGCGGGAGGCGTTCGTACAGCTTGAACAGGGCAATGGCCTGATCAGCCTGTACTTCGTCAATCAGTGATTCGTAGCCTTGCACCATGATCATGTGGAGTGCGGTATCGCCAAAGACGGAGAACCAGAAGAAGGTAAAAATCGTGGGGACTAGCATGACACCAACGACGAACTGACGAATGGTGCGGCCCCGACTAATTTTCGCGATAAAGAGTCCAACAAAAGGCGCCCAAGCAATCGTCCAACCAAAGATAAACAAGGTCCAGTTGCCAATCCAATCACTGCGACTGTAGGCCTGAAGATTAAAGGTACGTTCTACGATGTAGTTTAAATAACTCCCAGTGTTCTGGAGGAAAGTCTCCAAGATATGCACCGTAGGTCCGAACGCAAAAACAAAAAGCAGTAAGAATAGGACAAGGCTCATATTGATGATGGATAGGCGCTTAATCCCTTTATCGAGACCAGCCACTACCGATGCAATCGCCATGAGGGTAATGACAAATATCACCGCGACTTGCACGAAGGTGCTGACTGGAATACTCGGCCATAGGTAATTAAGCCCTGCGTTGATCTGAATAACAGATAACCCCAAAGTTGTCGCGATTCCGAACATGGTGCCGAGAATGGCAAAGGTATCAACCGTGTGACCTATTGGCCCATGGATGCGCTCACCAATCAGTGGAAAAAGGGTGGAGCGCATAGAGAGTGGTAGTCCGTGTCGGAAGGAGAAATAAGCAAGCACGAGCCCAACGAGACCATAAATTGCCCAGATGTGAAAGCCCCAATGAAAGTATGAAATTTGCATGGCTTGCTTGGCGGCATCTACCGTGAGCGCTGCTCCATCGGGTGGATCTGCGTAGTGCAAGACAGGTTCGGATACGCCAAAGAACAGCAGCGCGATACCGTATCCCGCTGAGAACAACATGGCAAACCAAGCGGGGAAGCTATACTCCGGCTCCGCGTGGTCAGGCCCGAGTTTGACTCGCCCCCAGCGTGACAAAGCAACCATCACGATAAAAATCAGGAACAAAGCGACAGCAAGCATGTAAAACCAGCCAAAGTCTTCGGTAATTCGTGCAAGGACTGCCGAGAAAACTTCTCCGGCAAGCTCGGGATTACTGAGCGTTCCTGCAACAAGCAGAACAATGACAACAACGGCTGGAATAAAGACTGGGAGGAGAAGGGCTGATCGCCAGCGAGATGGCGCTTTTGAACTCATAGTAAGGCTCCTTGATGAGGGAAAAACTTCTTTCGTTCGTTATTTCAGGCTAGCACCTGCTGATCGATTGACAAGTTTTGTTCGCGGTTCATTTCGCTGCGAGTGCGCCGTTCTGCAACTTAGGAATCTAAAAAGTGAGAGGAAGCTTTCGCGAAGTTCAAGAGAGTTGTGTATGCTCAAACGACAAAAAACTGGAGAATAACGAACGAGCGAGGCTTTCGTGAACCTTTATCACCGATTCAGATTTTATGTGGAGCGTTTGTTGGCAGGGGGGCCATTCTTCCAGTTGCTTGTCGTGTGGTGCATTGTCGGCGTGATTTCAGTACTGGGTGGTATTCTGGTGTTGCTGATTGCGCGTGAGGGGAGCTTCACGGAGGAACTCTGGTGGTCTTTTCTGCGCCTTTCCGACCCAGGATATTTGGGCGATGACGAAGGGACTGGCCGACGCTTCATCTCAACCATTCTGACGGTACTCGGCTATGTTCTCTTCATGGGGACCTTGGTCGCCATCATGACTCAGTGGTTATTCCGAAAAATGAATCGCCTCGAACAAGGATTGACGCCGGTAAGTTACCGAGGACACACCGTTATTCTGGGGTGGACATCGCGAACAGTGCCCGTCTTACATGAATTACTTACCGCGCGGTTCCGTAAGGTCAGTCTCCGCCGAATTGTGGTGCTGGCCGACGATATTACGGCCGGCCCTATGTTACAGTTAGCGGAAGAGCCTCTTACCGCGCGTCAAAAAAACCGCGTCATTCTGCGCTCTGGTTCGTCGATTAATCCGGAGCATTTGCACCGCGCCGGCGTATTGCATGCGGATACAGTGATTGTCCCGGGCCGTTCACACTCCGGTGAGCAGATGCTGAGTGCCGATTCTGAAGTTATCAAAATCTTGACGAGTTTGGAGACGCAGTATCGAAAACTGCAACGGCGTCCTAAAGTGATTGCCGAGTTGCAAGATGCACGAAAAATTCCCATCGCGTTACACACCTATCAGGGCCCCATGCAAGTTATTGCGAGTGATCGGGTCATCGCGAAGATCTTGACACGGTGCGCTGTATATCCAGAGCTTGCAGGAGGGATCAATGCTTTGCTTGTGGCCGAGGATCAAGGACAACTTGTCCCAATCCCCGCAACAGCTTTCCATGGTCAGGCTTGGCAGAATGTGTTCGCCGCATTTTCACAGTCCACCCCATGTGGCGTGATTCGACGCGAAGGGGCGAAGAAGCATACCGTGCTCGCTCCTGAACCGGACTTTTTGCTTGATCGCCATGACGAGATTCTGGTGTTAGCAGAAGGGCAAGGTGGGCTTCAGGCTCAGCCTACAACGCACGTCAAAGATGAACCTGAAGCGACCCCGCTTTTGCTGGCGCCCGCGCGCCCTAGAAAACGTTCCATTTTAATTCTTGGCTGGAATAATCATGTGGCCCGTGTGGTCGCTACGATGCAGCAAGAGGAGCGTACTGAATTTACCATCACGCTGGTTTCAACCGTACCAGTGGAAGAACGCATGGCGATTTTACAGGATTATTTAATTGAAACACCCGAGCGAATCAACCGTATCGAGTGCCTTCAGAAGGATTACACAGTTGAAGCCAATGTGCGTGCGCTGATGCCTCACCAGTACGATGTCATTATGCTGTTTTCAAGTCATCGCGCCGCGAGCGGTGAAGAGGCAGATGCTCGCACGATTGTCGGCTTTATGGTGCTGGATTACTTATTACAAAGTACACCGGAGCAAAACGCAAAGAGACCTCATGTTTTGATTGAATTGCACGACTCGAGTAATACCAGTTATGTGCAGCGTGCGGAAAATGCAGTGATCGTCAGCCCCGTGATTGTCTCGCATGTGCTCTCACAGATTGCTCGGTATCCGCAGCTCCGGTCAGTCTACGAAGAATTATTGTCCAGCGAGGGTGCGCGATTATCAACGCGCAAAGCACCGGATGGTCTCTTTGGGCAAAGAACGGTGCAGGAACTGCAGCAAAGGGCAATCCAACAGGGGTGCGTACTGCTCGGAATTCAGCGAGCGGGAGAGACTCGCTTAAATTTACCACCGACCTTGCGTCTTGACGTAGATGACTCATTGTTACTGATCGTGCTGCAACGGGGACTCAACTGAAATGAGTGAACTTATTTTGTTGATTCCTTAGTATTTAAATTGAACGGAGTAATTTGGGCCTTCGGATTGTGAGGACAGAATTGTGGTTCAACGCATTGTAGCGGGAGTCTTGGGGGTGTGTTTGTTGGGTGCATGCTCGGACGGTGCCGAACCCTCGTCCAGTAGTGGCGGAGAAGAGCGACGCATCCCAATTGCAGCCTATGAGGTTGTTCCTAGAGACCTGTCAAGACAGCTGATGCTCTCGGCAACGGTTGAACCTAGAATTCAAGTCACTCTAACCAGCCGAACCCAGGGGATTGTCGCTGATATCGAAATTGGCGAGTCGATTGAACCCCAGCAACCCTTATTCACGCTGGCAAACATGAATGAGCTTGTCATTCGTCCGGGTGTTTCCGAGCGAGATATTCGCCACCTTGAAGTCGGCATGACAGTTCCTGTTCGTTTAGACAGCATGCCGGACAAGGAAATTGAGGGAACGATTCGACGTATTTTTCCCGCAGCAGATCAAAGTAGCCGATTGTTGCGAATAGAGGTTCTCCTTCCTGAACAATCTTTTGAACAAGGTGTGCGCCCTGGTTTTTTGGCGCGCCTGCCTTTAATTGTCGACCCTCGACCCGACGCACTGGCGGTACCTGCGGCAGCCGTTGGCGAAAGTGGGGATCAGCGTTACATCTAGCGCTGCAGGATGCAGGGCGTCTCCTGGAGCTTGCTCGAACACAATTACCGAGTGATAGCGAACCGCCTCGGTTGTATAAACGTGATCCCTCACAAGATCCCGTCTGGCAGGCTGGATTTAGCTCGTCGCTCACGAACCTAGCTGCGGTGCTTCCGTTTTTATTGATTACTGGCTACGCATCAATGATTTTTCGTGAGTTAATTCTCACCATTTCATTTGCTATTTTGGCTACGCTGGCCGCAGCACTGACGTTAGTGCCCATGCTCGCCGCACATCTGGCCCGAATTCGATTTCGCAGTGGATTGGAACAAAGCTTCTTAATCCGAGGTTTTAACCGAGGTATTGGCCGATTGCAGCGGCACTACGTGAATTTATTGCGTCCTGTCCTGAAGTTTCGTTACGTGACGATCGTCATTGCATTGCTGGCGGGCATTGGCATTGCGCGGATTGGAGCGGATCTCGGTAATGAATTTTTACCCCAAGTGGACGATGGTGGTGTCGGGATTCGAATGGTACTACCCAGTGGGACGCCTCCGGCAGAAACGGATGCAGCAGCGCGGGAAATTGAATCCGTGATCATGGATATGCCCCATGTGGACACAATGTTTGCCTTGGTCGGCGGTCATCTTGGTGGAGGAATCATTAATGAACGCCCTGGAACCAGCAATATTCGTGTGCAGTTAACCCCAGCGCGTGAGCGGCCCGATATGAGCGCTGGACAGTGGGTCGCTGAGGCGCAACAGCGTCTGGATGCATTGGATCTTCCAGGCGCAAGAGTTAGCGTACGGCCACCGGCTATTCGAGGGCTTCAGTTTAGCCCCGGTGGCGCAGATTTTTCCATTAGTTTGGTAGGGGATGAACTTGCGGATATGCGCGAATATGCGCGAGACATTGCAGCGTTATTGCAGGGAATTCCCGGACTTGAAGGGGTTGAAGTAGGACGGGAAGACCAAAGCCCGCTCACGCGAATCTTAGTTGATCGGGAACGTGCCGCGGACTTGGGGTTACGTGTATCCGAGGTTGGCCGTGCTGTGCGAAATGCGGTTGCGGATGTGGGCCAAATCATGGCTGAAGTCGAGGCTCGAATGGCGGACTTTGATCTCCCTGAGCAATACAGCCTGATCTACTCAGGACAATGGGAGACCATTCAAGAGACGAATCGCGAGCTACGGACGGTGGTGATTTTGGCATTATTTTTAGTGTTTGTTGTTATGGCTGTTCAATACGAGCGGCTGACCAACCCACTTGTCATTTTGACTGCCGCACCCCTCGCCTTATTCGGTGTGGTGAGTCTGCTCGCTCTTACACAGACGTCGCTGTCGGCTCCGGTGTTGATCGGGGTTGTGTTGCTGATCGGGATTGTTGTGAACAATGCCATATTGTTGGTGGAGTATATTGAAATTGGGCGTCGGCAAATGGGGCTTGCACTTGAAGATGCTGTTTACCGGGCCGCAGAGGTTCGTTTACGCCCTATTTTGATGACAACCCTCACCACCATTTTGGGTATGCTTCCCCTTGCGATCGGCTTTGGTGAAGGCGCGGAGATCATGCATCCACTAGCGCTGGCTGTCGTCGGAGGCTTGTTAAGCGCAATGTTCTTGACACTCTTCATTGTTCCGGCGTTTTACATGATTATCAATGGGTTTGCAGAGCGAGCACGGAGCATGCTGTTCGGATCGTAAGCTTCACTCCCGGAAAAGAAAATGGCCGGCAATCAGCCGGCCATTGGATATGTTCTGTAAGAAAAAGCGGTGCTTATTCAGTTACAGTAACGTTCTCAGCCTGAGGACCTTTTTGTCCTTGGGTGATGGTGAACTGTACTTTTTGACCTTCTGTCAAAGTACGGAAACCAGAACCAGAAATGGCGCTGAAGTGAACGAATACATCGGGGCCGCCGGCGCGCTCAAGGAAACCAAAACCTTTCGATTCATTGAACCACTTTACGGTACCAGTAACGATTTCAGACATAGTCTTTCCTAACTTACATTGCAATGTATTTAAAACGTGCCGATTTTACCCGGCGGACTTAAAGTTGCTTCAAAGCAGCTGAATTCAGAGGCAGGGACGAGCACTTTTTGGAAGGGATTCGTTCAAGCAGCGAAAAACAGGCTGATGTAAAAGCCTTTCAAGTATACATGGGCCATTTTTACCTTGCGAATATTTTTTGACAGGTCAGTCCGAGGCAAGTAATGGGAAATATTCGAGTTGGCAGCACCGTGGATTTCTAGAATTCGGTATAGTACAAGGGATTCTGTCTGCCAAAGGAGTTTCTATGTCACAGTCAGGAAAAATTGCCGACCGTCAGTCTGATCTTATCGGTCAAACCGATATGCTGAAGATCCGATCGTTATCAGCTTTATGCGGATCGGATATTTATTTAAAGTGCGAGTTTCAAAATCCTGGGGGTTCGATTAAAGATCGCGCAGCTTTACAGCTGGTGACAGACGCAATCGAACGAGGGGAACTGAAGCCAGGAATGACCATTGTTGAGGGCACTGCTGGAAATACAGGAATTGGACTGGCTGTCGTGGCGAAGTCACTTGGGTTTGATCTTTTGGTCGTTATGCCGAATGACCAAACTCCTGAAAAAACCCGGATGATTGAAATGCATGGGGCACGCCTCAAAGCTGTGCCTCCAGTTCCGTTTAAAGATGAGAGTCATTTCTATCATACGGCTCGACGTTTAGCTGAAAGCCGCGACGACTATTGGTGGGCCAATCAGTTTGAGAACACCTCCAACATGCGCGCTCATTATTTGCATACAGGGCCTGAGATCTGGCAACAAACGGATGGAAAGGTTGATATATTGGTATCGGTCTCAGGCACCGGAGGAACCATTGCTGGCAACTCACGTTATTTAAAAGAAAAAAATCCGAACCTCGAAGTTTGGCTCGCGGATCCAGATGGCTCAGGAAGTTATGCCTATTTGCGAGATGGTCAGTTTGTCTCGCAAGGAAGCTCCATGACGGAGGGCATTGGGATTATGCGCTTGGTCGAGAACTTTGCGCAGGCGCAAATTGATTATGCTGTGAATTTGCCAGACCAAGACCTGATAGCCATTTCACGCTATGTACAGACACATGATGGCATCGTGTTGGGGAGCAGCTCCGCCCTAAATGTTGCTGCTGCCTTTTTTGCCGCGCTGCATCGGCCCAAGGGAAAAACTATTGTGACCTTTGCCTGCGATCTCGGTGAGCGCAGTGCATCAAAACTCTATAACGTTAATTACTTGCGGGAGCGGGGTTTAAACCCAGAACCTGAAGATATCGCACACCTCAAGGCGCGATATCTTCAGGATGGTTCGAGAATTCTCAAGGTTTAGCGCAACGCTGCCTCGAGTATTTTTCGGCTCACTTCGGGAGTAACGTCTTGTTGCTCCCCAAGCTTTACCATTTTATGGGCTTCAAGCTGCGCAATAATGGTATCAATTACCTCGGCATTCAAATCATAATCTTCAATGCGTGTTCCGGCACCCAAGTTACGGAAAAAGGTTTCCGTTTTAGCGATGGCCGCCTCAGCTTTCTCATCATCGCTACCCTCGGTAATGTGCCATACGCGCTCGGCGTATTGCACAAGCTTCGGCATTTTGTCGGCCTTGCGAACCCGCAAATTGGCCGGCAAAACAACCGCGAGAGTTTGAGCATGATCTAATCCATAAAGAGCCGTGAGCTCATGACCAATCATATGCGTTGACCAATCTTGCGGAACACCGGCACCAATTAAACCATTGAGTGCCATGGTGGCACACCACATCACATTTGCGCGGACTTCATAATTTTCTGGCTGCGCGAGCGCTTCCGGGCCGATTTCTATCAGTGTTTGCAAGATGGCTTCAGCCAGACGGTCTTGTAAATGGGCGCCCACAGGGTAGGTGAGATATTGCTCCATCACGTGGGTAAAGGGGTCAATCACACCATTGATCACTTGGCGCACTGGGAGAGTGTATGTAGTAACGGGGTCTAGGACCGAAAATTGGGGATACAACAAGGGGCTACCAAACGGAAGTTTGGCTTTGTATTCAGCGCGAGTCACGACTGAGCCACTGTTCATCTCGGAGCCGGTCGCAGGAAGGGTTAAGACGCTTCCAAAAGGCACCGCGGAGCGAATTACTTTGCCGCCTTTGGTGAGAATATCCCACGGGTCACCATCATAACGGGCTGCGGCGGCAATAAACTTTACGCCATCAATCACCGAGCCTCCGCCTGCGGCAAGAATAAAGTCGATATCCTCTGCTTTCACTTGTTCTGCTGCGCGGCACAGGGTATCAAACTCAGGATTCGCCTCAATCCCAGAAAACTCAGAGACCAACCGATCGCCCAAGGCTTTCACTACCTGATCATAAACGCCGTTCTTCTTAATGCTACCGCCACCATAAGCCAGCATAACGCGTGCATTTTCTGGGACCTCTTTGCCGATCTTGGCAATTTGCCCCTCACCAAACAAAATTTTGGTTGGGTTATAGAAACTGAAATTATTCACCGGTACTCCTTATACGCGAATGAGTTGCTTCACTAGCATAACGAATACGTGGAGGAGCTGCGAACTGATCAGCGGAAGAGCGATGAGGATAGTCCAACTGAGAGCTTGGATTATGGTCTATATCCTACCTTGTAAAACAAACCGATGTGCACGATGATGAAACTATAGTGCGTTGATCCATGGGGCAAACAGGCGCTGATATACACCAGCGGGCAGTTTGTTTACGGGCGAGGATTAGGTCAGTCGCAAGGCTACACCGGCCACACCATGGTGAATGATTTTGATTTGATTCACATGGGTGGGCGCACCTACAACCCGATGCTGGGGCGACCGGAAGTTTGCGTGGAGCGATGGTCGGTGGACTGACAATGGGGATTGGATTTGAGTTTCAAGGCTTGAGAGGAACTTCTGCTGTCCTTGCTCGAGGGGGGCTTGGGGGCGTCATGAATGTGGTCCAAGGTGGAAAATTTGGCCACGGGGTACTGAGCTCATCGGCGGGAGGAGTTACGAATTCGATTCCGAATGCTCACGCACGAATTATTGGTGCAGCGATTATCGGTGGAACGGTATCGGAGTTTACCGGAGGAAAATTCTCGAATGGGGCGGTGTCGGCGGCGTTTGCTTGGGTGATTTCGGAGGGTGTTAACGAGCTCTGGGGTCAGTCAAATGAATGGCCGAATTTTGATGAAATGTCAAATCAACAGCTGGCTGATTGGGTCCTCGAGAATGGAGCTCAATTCGGGATTGAATTTAAGGAAGGGATACAGATTTTTGTTGTAGATGAGTACCGTATATATAACAAACAACTTGGCTGGATTACATGCGCTGATTCAACGTGCAGTGGTCTAGTTGCTGTAACAATTAGCGGACATTACGAACCTCGTGGAAATTATATTGAACTCTTTAAGCCAGCATTTGAGGTAGGGTTTCGCGCCTTCGCTCTTAGCCCTACAGAAGTCAAAGGTTACCGAAGCCTGTCAAGGGAGGCTGTAGCCGTCCAAGCAATCGGCCATGAAGCTGCTCATTCAATGGGCGTAGACATGGTTCGTAATGTTGCTCCTACGCATTACGAGGCGGAACGAATGGGTCTTGAGGCGATGCATAAATTTAGGAGGATATATGAGCAATAAAGTAGCGGCTGGCCTTGTTATAGGGCTCCTTTCAGGGGGGCTGTTCAGCATGCCATTGCATGCGGTGCAAAACTCTTTGGACGTCGCAGCACGGAAGTCCAACATGGTCGCACATGTCATCCTCACATCATCTGAGATGATTGAAATCCGTGAAAATGGCGATTTCATAGGTAGCTGTGGCATCGTTTACGAAAGCCGCGTAGTGGAATTGTTGAGCCATGGCGAAGAGGTGGGAGAATATCTGTCTTTTTACGGAAAACAACCCCTAAAAACCGGGCGAAATTATCTGGTGTTTCTTGGAAATTCAGACGTAAATCAAGCCAATCAAATTAACGATGAGCTTTGCAGAGACATCTTCGCCTCTCAACCGTTTGTGATGGCAAGTTTTGAGATGAAAAGAGAGGGGGAAGGATCAAGGCTTCATAAAATTGATCGGTTTGTGTTGGTTTATGAGGACATGAGACTAGAGCTTCCGGAAAAAGTCAAAACGTGGAAGCGCGAACATAAGCTTTGCAACATTAAGATGTCAGATGTAGAGGAGTGCGAAGTCTATAAGACTGAAACGCTTATAGATTGGAATGAGATAAAGACTTACTTGAAACAGAGAATGTAGAAAAACAGTGCGTCACGCGGGAGGATGAGGTTCGTTAATATTCCGATGTTCGGGCCGCCGACTTTAGAACGCTGTTCCGGTATGGCCCAAAGCGAGAGCTTGTTTACCAGCAAGATATTCGCCCTACGGGCACCCAAACGCGCTGGTTGTTCGGTGGTTATGAGCGGTCGGTACAAGAAAACGGCGATATCGAGCACCGGTTTATGGTGGGAGGTACGGTTGTCACCCATACCGAGCATGGGAGTGGCACCACCAAGCAGATAACGCATCTGCATAAAGATGCCCAGAGCTCGACGGTGGTGATTACGGGGCAGGCTGTTAGTGGTAATGTTCTCAAACAACAGATAGCCTACGATCCGTGGGGTAAACAAGCGACCTTGTGGAGCCACAGCCAGTTTGTTTTTGGACTGCGGTTAGGGGAGATGCGCGGCTACACCGGCCACACCATGGTGAATGATTTTGATTTGATTCACATGGGTGGTCGCACTTACAACCCGGTGCTGGGGCGTTTTATGCAGGCGGACCCGTTTATTCAGGAGGGCGCGAACCTGCAGAATTACAACCGCTACAGCTATGTGCTCAATAACCCGATGAGCTATACGGATCCGAGTGGGTATTTGTTTAATCGGTTGAAGGACATTTCGCGTGGCTTTATCAAAATCCTTGGGTCTAGGCTGAGTCAAGTGATGGTGACAATGGCATCAGCGGGCTGTGGATGGATGGCGCCTGCCTGTTTGGCGGTCGGCACGTATCAAGTACAAAGAGCACATGGAGCGAGTTCAACAGGAGCGCTGAGAACATCTGTTATCGCGGGGTTCATGAGCCAAATCACTCCCGCCGCTGGTGCGGCCGGCGAGAGCACGCGAAGCCACCTTGAGCGCCTAGGAGATGAGTTGATGAACCGTGCATATCAGCGAGCAATGGAAGGCGTGATGAGGGCTACGCAAGGAGGCACAAGTGCTCATGCGACGAGTGGGAAGTTTGCGAATGGGGCGTCGGCGGGGGCATTTGCGCGGGTGCTGGAACAAGTATCAGAAGGACAAGCAAGCGGGCGGCAACGCGAGCCGACAACTGACCTGCGGGATCACGTCATTGCGAATCGTCGAGCGCGCTTAAGTGTTTCTGACGACGGTACGACAATTTCGGGCACGGTGCATTACTACTGTTCCCTGCGAATTGAATGTGCGCCAATGGTAGAACAAATGCTGACTTACATTAATGTGCAAGTGGACGGCCTCACGGTGGACATTCAAATGGTTGAAGTGAAAAACATCTTTCGTGCTGATGTACGTTTCCGGCAACAACATTATGCTCAGACCTTTGAAGCAGAACACCTTCCAAGACTTTTATGGGACTCCATATCATTCAATGATAGGTATCCGTCGGTAGTTTACTCTGCGGACCTATGGGCTCATGAGTTTGGCCACTTTTTGGGCTTCGGGCACAAGTTTAGTTATAGTGACTCGGCGCCGCACAGTGTAATGAGTTATTCCTCCGAACCGCGGCCCCTGCAATCTAACGAAGTTCAGCGGTTAATCGTAAGCGTCACAGAAGCGACACCTATTCAGCCATAATATAAAGCCATAGGCTATCACCAAGTTTAACTTAAAAGGTGATAGCACTATGAGTCGAGCCTATCGAACTCGCGAGCAATGGCGTGAGCTAATTGCTGAATTTGAACAAAGCGACCTGAGCCAGAAGCAGTTTTGTGAGCCGCAAGGCATCAACCCCGCGTACTTTAGTCAGCGTCGATTAGAGCTGCAGCGCGAAGCTGAAGATAACGACACTGGTTTTGCGCTGGCGGTACCGCAGTCAGTCAATTCGCAGCAAACAGTCCAGCTACGTATTGACGAAACCGAGTTGGTGTTGCCGTTGTCGGTGTCACCGCGCTGGGTGGCCCAACTGGTTAAAGAGCTCAGCGCATGAAAATGTTCGTTGGGCCGCCGGCTATCTATTTGCACAAAGCGCCGGTCGACTTCCGCAAAAGCATCAATGGCCTCAGCGCCATTGTTGAAAGCGAGATGGCGCTCTCACCATTTAGCGGGGCCCTGTTTGTGTTTTGCAATCGTCAGCGCGATAAACTCAAGGTGTTGTACTGGGACAAGACAGGCTTCTGCCTGTGGTACAAGCGCCTTGAAAAGGCGAAGTTCAAGTGGCCACGTAAGATGCCCGGTAACACCATTACGCTGACTGAGCAGCAATGGGCATGGCTCTTAGATGGCCTCGATATTACCTTAATGAAAGGCCATCAGCCGCTGCATTTTAGTTCGGTGACCTGATCGTAGTTGCCCATATAGGGATCAAGCATAACAGCCAATTATCGATCACCAATTGGTCTAAGAAAGACTTTATCTGTGGCGGCTTAGCGTCAATTTATGCGGTATAATAGCCGCATGAAAAAGCTTGATACTAACGCACTTCCAGATGATGTCGAGGCCCTCAAAAAGATGGTGCTCGAACTACAAAATCAGCAACAAGCTGAGACGATGCAGTGGAAGCGCAAGCTCTATCACCTCCTGGAAAAGTGGCAGCTTGAACTCAAGAAACGCTTTGCTGCCAGCTCTGAAGGCCTGCCCGGCCAAGGCGACCTGTTCAACGAAATTGAAGACATCCTCAACCCTGATGAGGATGAAGTCGCTGTAGAGTAGCACATTGCTTACACGCGCAAGTTACCGCGTCGTGAGCGTTTAGCGTCTTCACTGCCGCGCCAGGAAATCGTTCACGATATCAGCGACGATGAGAAAACCTGCGAGTGTTGCGGCACCGACATGCATCGCATGGGTGAGGATGTCAGCGAGAAGCTCGACTTTATTCCTGTGTACTAGCTCAGATTATTTGAAAACAGGGTGTTCTGTCAAACCGACCATGTGTTAACTATGTAGAATTACTGTGTACTATGCACGCCTTTTAGCGTGGTAATTCATCTATTATTACCGGTTAATAATCTGCTATACTGGGCCTGAATTTTAGTTCAGGCTTAACCGGACTGTCCATGCGTCACGCACTTTTATCAATAATGACTCTGATATTGCTCGCTCAGCTTTCTTTGGCTGGTACGGGTGTGCATCAGTTGCATTTGAGTGAACAACGACATGATGACAGTCAAACCTCCCATATACACCTTGAGCTTCAGGCAACCACTGCAATTTCAGCAGAATTAAGCGATTCAGACTTTAACGAGCTATGTCTCGACTGCCAGTGTCATGGCGGTATCTCGATGATGACTGATTATTCTCAAACGACAGACATAGCGCTACTGCCTTCTAGAGTCGTGCTGTTACCGGTGCGTTTCAGTTCTCTCTTTCCTGATCCCTCATTTCGCCCTCCCATCGCATAACTTTATTTCTTCTATATCTAGGATTACTTGAACTCGCTTATATAGCGGGTGGATTTGTGTACTGAATACATACCGGAAATATTTTTATGAAAATCATATCAAGCACTGCTTATAGAGCGGGGCGTGTGGTCCAGTGTATCTTAGCAAAATGTACCTTCGTCGTTGTGCTGAGCACGATAATCAGTGCGTGTTTTATTGGGGCAGCGGTTGCACATGATGATAATCACGACGATGAACACAGCGGCCAAGTTACTCTGACAAATGAGCAGCAAAGACTTGCTGGTATCGAAGTTGAACAGGCAGTGGGTTCAGGGTTTTCACTGCAGACAACGGTGCCCGGGCAACTTTTGAATGATCGGGCGCGCAGTATTGTGATTGCCCCACAACTGGACGTACGAATTATCCATTACGATGCAAGCATCGGCCAAAGTGTAGCTGTCGGAGATGCGCTTTTGACCATTGGTGGGCGAGAGATTGCTGACGCTCAGGCAGATTTCGTACTGGCAGCGCAGGAGTTATCTCGCATTCAACGTATGGAAGAAGGCGTAGTCAGCGATACAGTTCGGGAAGAGGCCAGAATTGAGGCCGAGCGGCGGCGTGCCGTGTTGCGCTCGGTGTTTATGACGGACGCACAAATCACTGCATTGCTTAGTTGTTCTGACTGTATTGGTCAGGTTCAGGTGTTATCACCGATGGCCGGGAAAGTGCAGTTATCACCGGAACAACTACAGTACTCCGCCGGGCAGACTCTATCAGCTGGAACATCTCTTTTGCGGGTTAACGATGAATCAACGTTGTGGGTGGCCGCAGAGTTGCCGGTAAGACACCGGTTGCCCCTGGAAGCGGGGCAGTCTGTTGTTGTTAACGTGAATGGAGAGTTGGTAACCGGAGAGGTGTTGAGCCGAAGTCATTACGTGTCGTCTGTGACCCGAACTGAGCAGATCCTTATTTCTGTAGATAACCGTTCGACTCATTGGCATGCCGGACAGTTTGCTGAAGTTCATTTACCGTCTGCTGAACAGCAGGGCGTACTCGTACCTGATGCAGCATTGCACCGTCAGGAGGGTAATCAATGGCGCGTATTCGTGCAAAATGAACAAAATACGTTTAGTTCTGTTGAGGTTACCGTGTTGGAGAGCCAAGGTGGACTTCATCTTGTCAGTGGTATTGAACCAGGTGCCAGGTTGGTCATGAAAGGTGCATTTTTTATCGCATCTGAACTGGCAAAAGATGGTTTCGATACCCACAACCATTAAGGAGCTAAGCAATGTTTTCTACACTTTTAAGTCGTCTGATTCAGTTCCGCTTAATGGTATTCATCCTGTTGAGTGTTTTTATTGGCGGGGTAATTTTTACTATTCCTCGACTAAATTTAGATGCATTTCCAGACGTAACCAATGTACAGGTGACGGTTAACACTCAGGCCAATGGTCTGGCAGCCGAAGAAGTTGAACAGTTGATTACCTATCCGCTTGAATCATCAATGTACGCTTTAACGGGAGTGACAGAGGTGCGTTCGTTATCCCGCACTGGTTTGTCGGTGGTAACTGTTGTTTTTGCAGACGGTACTGATATTTATTTTGCCCGCCAGCAAGTATTTGAAAAGCTTAGTGAAGCGCGCGAGATGATTCCTGAACAGCTTGGAATACCTAAAATGGGGCCTAATACGTCCGGCCTTGGTGAGGTATTCCAATACACATTGCGCTCAGATAATCCGGCGTACGATGCGGCTGCTTTACGCACATTGAATGATTTTCTGGTCAAGTTACTGTTGATGCCCGTGGATGGAGTCACTGAAATCTTGTCCTTCGGTGGGCCAGTTCTGCAGTACCAGGTGCAAATTGATCCCGTACGCCTTCTAGAATATGACCTGACTATGGAGCAGGTCTTTAGCACAGTGGCCGATAATAACCTGAATGCTGGTGGCTGGTTTATGCCTCAGGGTGATAATCAGTTAGTCGTTCGTGGTGCAGGTATGCTGCCAGCGGGTGATGCTGGGCTGGAGGCTATTCGTCAACTACCAATTATACAACGTCAGGGAATTCCGGTGCGAATTGGCGATGTTGCATCGGTAGGTTTTGGCCATGAAATCCGAGTGGGTGCAGTCACAATGACTGAAAAAAATGAGTCAGGTGAGACCGAGGCTCTGGGCGAAGTGGTTGCTGGCATTATTTTGCAGCGGACAGGTGCGAATACAAAGGCTGTTATCGATGGTATTGAAGCGCGTTTAGATAGTATCAATAGCGCCCTCCCTGAGGGCGTATACCTTGAAGCGTACTATGATCAGTCGCACTTGATTGAAAGAGCGGTAACTACAATCAGGGATGCTGTTTTTTTTGCGTTTGTGCTGATTGTCTTGGTTTTGCTTGGATTTTTAAGAAACATCCGCGCTTCAGTGTTAGTGCTTTTATCGATCCCGTTGTCAATAGGGGTTGCGCTGCTTTTTATGCATCAGTGGGGAATTTCAGCCAACCTGATGTCGTTGGGCGGATTAGCTATTGCAACAGGCTTGATGATTGATGCGTCGGTCGTGATGGTCGAGCGGATTTTTCAACGACTTACAGCATCGCAAAGTACCCGGCCCATGACAGTGACTGAGCATATTATTGAAGCGGGTCAGGAGGTTGCCCGGCCAGTTATGTTTGCAACGTTGATTATCATGACTGTGTTTGTTCCTTTATTTTTTCTTGAAGGGGTGGAAAGTAAGTTATTTCAGCCTATGGCGGTCAGCGTCATTTTAGGTTTGGCAGGCTCCTTAATAGTTGCGTTAGTTATAGTGCCACCGCTTGCATCGTACTTATTCAAAAAAGCGCCTAAACATGTTGAGCCGAAGATATACCATATTGTTGAACGCGGCTTTATTCGGGGCCTTACCCTGAGTTTGAAAAAGCCGCTATGGGTAGGGGTGGTTACGCTGGCATTTGTCAGCATAGCAGTGCTGCTTGGTCCACGACTGGAAACAGAGTTTGCCCCGGAACTGGAAGAAGGAACAATTAATATGCGGGTTACTCTGGCACCGTCGGCAAATCTGGATACTTCCATTCGTGTAGCACAGCAACTGGAAGGCATGCTGATGGACTTCCCGGAAGTAACCTACGCGTTGTCGCGTATAGGCTCCCCTGAGTTGGGTGGAGATCCTGAGCCTATTAATAATATCGAAATGTACATCGGTTTAACCGATATGGCGGCGTGGCAGACCGCAGCCACCCGCGAAGAACTGCAAAGTAAAATGAATGAAGTGCTGGGTGAGCTACCTGGTGTTGTACTCAATTTTTCTCAGCCTATAGCAACACGGGTTGATGAGCTGTTATCCGGGGTTCGGGCGCAATTGGCGATCAAGTTATTTGGCTCTGATTTGGGTGTTCTGGTGGAAAAGGGCGAGGAACTACAACGTTTAGTGGATGCTATCCCCGGAACTACCGATGTGGCGCTGGAGCAAATTAGTGGTGAAGAGCAATTAACTATTCGCCCTGATTATACCGCAATGTCCCGTTACGGATTTGATGTTGCAGACTTGATGGCCTGGGTACGTTTAGGTGTGGGTGGAGAAAATGCGGGGCAGATTCTGGATGGTAATGCCCGTCATGATATAAATGTACGACTTCATTCTGACTTTCGTGCCTCACCAGAGTCCATTGCGCGTATTCCGCTAAAAACAGCCAGCGGAGCAATTGTTTTATTGGGAGATATAACTGAAATCACGCGTGAATCGGCAGCTCCGATGATTCGCCGCGAAAACGCCCAGCGCCGAATTGTCATTGAGTCTAATATCAGTGGCCGGGCTATGGGTAGTGTGGTTGCTGATATTCAATCGGCAATCCAGCAGTTTGACTTACCTGCCGGCTATACGATTGAAATAGGCGGACAGTTTGAGAATCAGCAGCGAGCGCAGCAACGGTTAATGGTAGTGGTACCGGTATCTCTGCTGATTATTACGCTATTTCTGTACCTGGCTTTTCGCTCCATTAAACAGGTGGCTTTGGTAGTAACTAATGTGCCTGTGGCCCTTGTCGGCGGGGTTATTGCTCTGTACCTAAGTGGAACATATTTATCAGTGCCGAGCGCTATTGGTTTTATAACTGTTTTTGGTGTAGCAATGCTAAATGGCGTGGTATTACTAGATGCGATTAATGGCTTACGGCAGCGTGGAATGTCAGTGCAGGACGCTGTGCTACAAGGCACAGCAAGCCGTTTACAGCCTGTCTTGATTACCGCCATAACCTCAATACTTGCGTTAGTGCCTATTTTATTGTCGCAGGGAATTGGCAGTGAAATTCATAAACCGTTGGCAACTGTAGTTCTGGGAGGACTAATCACTTCAACAGTACTGACCCTGTTTGTTATTCCGACTTTATATACACTGATATATAAAGAAAAGGGAAACAACAAGGCGTAGCAATTAGTCCGGCCATTAGAAGCGCTGCTTGCAGTGGAGGTATTCAGCATCTTTAAAAAAGGTTTACTTTATAAAAGCTTTTGCAGGTGTCTGTTTTGCATGTCTTTATTGGGTTATCTGATATTATGCTGATGATTACCCGCAGGTGGGTGATTGGCCTACATGGCTGTTTTTTTTGCATGGAGAGTTTCAAATGAAAACTCACAAGATAGCGGTGATGATGCATTGTTACCGGGTGAGCAACCAAGTATTGATGGCGAAGAGCTCGCCCCACTGTTTGACGAAGCCGTGGCATTTGTGACCGAGACGCGTCGTGTTTCGGTATCAAGTGTGCAGCGTAAATTCCGCATTGGTTACAACCGCGCAGCACGTGTGGTAGAACAAATGGAAACGGCTGGTGTCGTAAGTAACGCAGGGCATAACGGTTCGCGCGATGTCCTTGCACCGCCACCGCCACGCGACTGATGTTGAGGCAGTGTCAGCAGACTAATAGTAGGAATATACATGACCATGAAGTATGGATTGAGCCAGATGGTTGCGACAGCGGTCGCAGGGGTCGCGTTGTTGACCGCAGCCCCTTTCGTTTATGCGCAAGATGCGTACGAGCAGTGGCGTGAGCTGATTGCTGAATTTGAACAAACTGACCTCAGTCAGAAAGACTTCTGTGAGCCGCGAGGCATCAACCCAGCGTATTTTAGTCAGCGTCGATTAGAGTTGCAGCGCGAAGCTGAAGATAACGACACTGGTTTTGCGCTGGCGGTCTCGCAGCCGGCAACCTCGCAGCAAACGCTGCAACTTTGTATTGGTCAAGCTAAGTTGGTATTGCCATTGTCGGTTTCCCCACGCTGGGTCGCTCAATTGGTTAAAGAGCTCAGCGCATGAAAATGTTCGTTGAGCCGCCGGCCATCTATTTGCACAAAGCGCCGGTCGACTTTCGTAAAAGCATTAATGGTTTAAGCGCCATTGTTGAGAGCGAAATGGCGCTCTCGCCATTCAGTGGTGCGCTGTTTATCTTTTGCAATCGTCAGCGCTATAAACCCAAGGTCTTGTACTGGGACAAAACAGGCTTTTGCCTGTGGTACAAGCGCCTGGAAAAGGCGAAGTTCAAATGGCCACGTAAGATGCCCGGCAGCACCATCACGCTCACTGAACAACAGTGGAGCTGGCTCTTAGATGGTCTTGATATTACCTTGATGAAAGGCCATCAACCGCTGCATTTTAGTTCGGTGACCTGATCGTAGTTGCCCATATAGGGATCAAGCATAACAGCCAATTATCGATCACCAATCGGTATAAGAAAGCCTTTATCAGTAGCGGTTTAGCACCTCGTGTTGCGGTATAATAGCCGCATGAAAAAGCTTGATACCAATACACTTCCAGATGACGTTGAAGCCCTCAAGGCAATGCTGCTTGAGCAGCAGGCTGAGACGGCTCGCTTGCAGCAAGAAGGCGAGCGCTGGAAGCGTGATTTTTATCAGCTATTGGAAAAATGGCAATTAGAGCTGAAGAAACGCTTTGCTGCCAGTGCTGAAGGCTTGCCTGGTCAGGGCGACCTGTTCAACGAAATCGAAGACATCCTCAAACCTGACGAGGAAGAGGTCGCTGTAGAGCAGCACATTGCTTACACGCGCAAGTTGCCGCGCCGCGCACGATTAGATGCGTCGTTGCCACGCCAAGAAATCGTTCACGATATCAGCGATGATGAGAAAACCTGCGAGTGCTGTGGCACCGACATGCATCGCATGGGCGAGGATGTCAGCGAGAAGCTCGACTTTATTCCAGCCAAGGTGCAGGTGATTCGCCATGTACGCCCAAAATACAGCTGCCGCACCTGTGAGCAGCAAGGCACCGAAAGTAACATCAAGCAGGCGCCCGTGCCGCCAAGCATGCTGCCCAAGAGCATTGCCACCCCGAGCTTGTTGGCGCAAATCATCACGGCCAAATTCCAGTATGGTTTACCGCTGTACCGCCAGGAAACCATGTTCAAGCAGTTCGGTGCGGACATCAGTCGCCAGACCATGAGCCGTTGGTTGGTGGCCGTCAGCCAAAAGCTTGAGCCGCTGTACCAGCGCATGCACGATATCTTAGTGCAACAGCCGGTATTATGGGCGGATGAGACGACTCTTAAGGTTATCCAGTCGGAAAAAAGTAAATCCTACATGTGGGTGTATGGGTGTGGCGGCGATAAACCGCCGCCGGATGATGCATCACCACCACCAAACATCGTACTCTATGACTACCAAGATGGTCGCGGCGGCACACACCCGAAAGACTTCCTGAAAGTCTACCGCGGCCCCTTGCAGGTGGATGGCTATCAAGGCTATGAGCAAACTGAAGCCAAGCTTGCTGGTTGCTGGGCGCATGCCAGACGTAAGTTCGTGGATGCCAAAACCGTGCAAGGAAAAAAGAAAACCGGCCGCGCCGATGTCGCGATTAAGTATATCCAAAAGCTGTACCGCGTTGAGCGCCTGATGGCCAATAAGTCAGCGGATGAGCGCTTACACGCACGACAAACCGAATCGACAAAGGTGATGAATAGCTTCAAAGAATGGATTGATACTCAGCTCACCCAAGTGCCACCGACCAGTGTGCTCGGCAAGGCCGTGCAATACACCCTAAACCAGTGGTCAAAATTGCAAGTGTACTTAACCGATGGGCGCATCAACATCGACAACAACCGCGCCGAGCGCGCCATCAAACCGTTCGTGATAGGCCGCAAAGCCTGGCTGTTCGCTAATACGCATGGTGGCGCGGATGCCAGTGCGGTGCTCTACAGCCTAGTGGAAACCGCTAAAGCAAACAGCCTGCAACCGATCGACTACCTGATGAGCCTGTTCGAGCAATGGCCGCTTATTAAAGACAACGACGACATCGACCACTTGCTGCCTTGGAATATTGAGCTCACACGCTAGCGTCAATTGTCTTGACCGGTTGTAAGGCCAGCAGATCTGAACGAGCAAATGATTATGGTCAATGTGTGCTAGGCGTTACGCTTACGGTTAATCGCTGCATATGCGGGGAGGAATTAATGTATTTTGAGACCCTGAAGTATTTTCTCTGGTTTATTAGCCCTGCTGCGCTAGTATTCATTGTTCTTAACTTGATATTAATAATGCGTTTACGAAAAATAAATAAAGTTTTGGCACTGAAAGTGCTGGGACTGTTTGGTTTTAATGTTTTGTTAAATATCTCCGATACTATAAGATTTGCAGGTCACCTCCCTATTGTTTCATTAATATATATTTCTTCAAGCCTTGGCATGACTTTCATGGTCATGCAAGGCTTGGAGGGTAAGTTGAGATATTCTCTTTTGGGCCTGCCAATGCTCTACATCTTAATTTACTTTGTGAATTTTTTCCTAATTGATGGCTACATGGGTATCTCATTATTTTCAAGGTGGATTGCGTAATTTTTGTGAGGCGGATATGGATTTTATTAGTTACTCGCTTGATGTGCTTGCTTTAGCTGTTATTGCGTTGAATTTATATTTGGCAGCAGGGCTGTTTAAGGGGAACCGAAAGCTGTCCCTACTTGTTTTATCGCTCTTGGTTTTTAATTTCGCTGTCAATTATTCGATGCTGGAATTCTCACACCGAATGAATCCCTACTCTTTCTTGTTCATTTGCACCTCTTGGATTTTATCCATTCTTCTTTTTAGAGAGGTAGAGAACAGAAAGCGCTACGTTATTCTGGGGCTGCCGGTTTTGCTTGGTCTAATTTACGTGATAAATCTGGTAGAGAGCCGACTTGAGGGGGGACGCTTCTTGCTGTCCTGGCTCGTTCTTTGAGTTGTGTATCGTGATACTCGAAGGCGGTTGAAGGCACTATGAGCTCGAACTGAGGGTGCCAGACTCGTAAATTTTGTATATAGACGTCCTTTGGGACGATCAGGAATTCGAACTATGAAAGTTCGAGCTGTTCTCATTGAAGGTGGAATTGCCACAGGAAGCCTCAGAGGCGCGGCAGTCGGTGCGATTAGCGGTGCAATGTTTCATGCCTTTAGTGGCATGGCGGCATCACCCACCAAAGCGTTTGTGAGTGGTGTCGGGGGCGGTTTTACAAGCATGCTCGGCGGGGGCGCGTTCCATCAGATAAAGCAACAATTCGTCTGTAATTTCCAGTTTACCCTCTGACTCCACCTATTCAGCGCCATCCATGGTCAGGTACTTTTTACCAGAGCTCCATTCGTCCGATATTTCCATAATCACCGCTGTGACTGATCTGAGGCAAGAGGCCTCATTTGGAAATAAAGTTGCAACGCGTGTACGGCGTTTAATTTCTTTATTCACGCGCTCAAGTGCGTTGGTCGTTCTTAAGCGACGACGATGCCCTGTGGGCAAAGCTAGTACAGCTAACCCCTCAGGAAGCGCTGTTTCGGCCCATGTTGCGAGCT
>NZ_PIPM01000018.1 GCF_003987175.1 Aliidiomarina sanyensis
CAGCGCTCGCCATTCCTCACGGGTTCGATATGTTTGGCTCATCATGCTAACACCTTATCAATTAGAATCGGTGGTAGCCTACGGCTTCAAATTATGGCTGAATAGGTGTGGTTGGCGTTACGCTTACCAAAACTCAAGCGGACTCGAGTTTTTGGCCAAGGTGCATCAAAGCAGTCTGCCGGAAAAGTATCTTTCGACTGCTTAAATTTCCTCCACTTTTGAAAAAAAAGCAATATGCGCGCACAAAAAAAGCCGCGCATTTCTGCGCGGCTTAAACTTTCACACCATTCTCACAAGAGAATTTTTTTCCAACCTTAGTTGGTTACCGTCGTAGTCGTCGGCGTTGTTGGTGGTACTGTTGGTGGCGTTGTTGGAGGAGTCGTCGGAGGCGTAGTTGGCTCCGTGATCTCGTCCTGCGGGTCTTCAGTGCTTGGAGCAACCGCTGCAACCAAAATTGCGACGCTTGCAACTGCACCTGCAGCACCCGCTGCACCTACACCACCTGCACCAGCTCCGGCAGCGCCTTGGCCAGCGGCGCCTTCATCGCCTTGGGCCATGGCCGAGCCCGCCGCAAGTGACAAAACTGACAGTAATGCAATAGCTGTCTTTTTCATGATGAATTTCCTTCTATCGATACATGTATCGGGTGTGTGTCCTACACACCCAAGCTTAATGGTCTCAAATTGACCGTGAAAATCAAGTTAAACTTTGTAAGGAAATCGTTATATTTCCTAGATTAGCGCGCTATCTGTTATAGAAAGGCGCGCGATTTTCTGTAATCGAGTGCAATTGCATCCGACGATTCAACATGTGGCCGCCGTCGCGATAGATTGGTGTCCAGCCAAATGTGCCGCGTGTTCGGGTTGGACGCACCGAGAACAGATCGAACGGTATCGAAATAAAGAACCCTTTGGTAAACGAGCCTTCCCCATAATCTCGTGATGAGACATTGGTAAAGGCCGCGTAGGCACCAACCGTGAGACTGCTATCAAAACGACGCTGATAAGTAATATTCACCCCACGATCGCCTGCCAGGAACTGTCCAAAGTTCAATGTTAACAAGCTGTCCTCAAGGAAAGAGAAATCACGTCCAATGTCGTAATAAACAGAGAAATGCCCGGTGGTCACCTCATAATCACGTAAGCCGAACGCGCCACTAAAATCTCGCTGACGCACGCGGTTAACATCGAGTCCAAATGCCCAAGTGCTGTCCAATGGGCGATATAAGACCTCGCCCCCAACACCACTGTACATCCGCTCAAGCACGCCACCGTAAGCCAGCGCATACCAATCATTGTTCAACTGCTGGAAGTAGTTCAATTGAATACGGTTCAACCAAACATCTTGCAACATATACTCACGAACCAGCGTGCGCACGCGCGGCAGCGGACTCGGTTGACCGTCCACGGTGAAATTGAAGCGGTCATAGTTATTGTGAATATTTACACCCACATCACCAACCACGCCCCAATTTTCATTGAACTGCCAATGCCCGAAGAGCGACACGTAGAGTTGGTAAAAATAAAAGGTTTCCGGTGAGCCGAAGCTCTGCTGAATGTGCGGGCTCCATCCATACGACGGTCGGCCACGGTATGGGCTATAAGTCTCCTGCCAACCCTCGGAATCGATATCAGGTCGTGGGCCCGGCTCAACACGGGTAAATCCTTGCCACGCATCCTGTGGGTTGACGTCAGGATCTTCGTAATTGAGCTGGCGGCGGTATTCGCTTAGATCCAGTTCAAAGGTTGCCAGCGGTCGGTTGTAGACCTGCTCGGTAATTTCAAGGCGCGTGATATGCTCCGGAAGCTCGGCGGCAAGAATGCGCGCCGTGCGATCGAGTTTTTCGCGCGGTTCCCGTTGGCGCCATGGATATGTATAGAGCGCAACGGTGTCGGGGGTTCCAGCGGTGGTGTCGGTCTGAGCGCCCAACGCAGTGCGTTGGCTACCAGCGGTGGTGTCGCCCAGAGCGCCCAACGCAGTGCGTTGGCTACCGTTCGTGTCCGACGACGTTGGTTGGTTACCTTCTTCGTAAGCGTAGAAGTGGGTGCCGCTGTAGGTGAAGTGTTGTCGCAGTTGACGACGCACGGCAGGCCAGTTCACTTCCTCAATCGTCGTGACTTTGGGCTCTTGCGGCGCGACGGGTGTTGGGTTGATCTTCACCTGTTGGAGCTGATTAAAGTTGGTTCGCAAGGTAAAACCGAATGAGAGGGTATCCCCTCGCTCGTAGCCCAAACGCAAATCAATCGCATTATTCAGTTGATAATTCAGACCAAAATTCCAAGGCGTGCGCGGTTCAATGTCAATTCCCGCACGGTCCGTCGAATAATCGTTCGATTCATATTCAAGTTTTAAGCGCAGCGGTTGCCACGGGGTTTGATACTCCACCCCACCGAACATAGCGGTCGGCCCTCGGAACCAGCGCCCATACTCAAATTGTCCACCGCGTCCACTCGTTGCCGTTGGCCTATCACAAAAACGATCAGCCGCGTGGCACAGCGGATTCTTAAACTGATCCCGCGTTCCCAAGCGCCCAAACCCCACACCCAAGGTAAAATCAAGGGGGCCCCATGCTTTGTTCGCGACAATAAATTCGCCATCAAACAAACCCGTTCCAGCGAAATCACGAAGTCCCACGGCTACTTCGGGCAGATAGTAACTTTCTTCCCACAAGCGGACTTTTACATCAAAGCCCTTATCCGTAAGGATCTGGTCACCACTAAAGCTTGGAACGTTACTGTACAGCCGGTTGGGCACTCGCACATAAAAAGCGCTGGTTTCCAGCCAATCAAATAACTGTAAATTCACCGTGTAACGGCGGTAAATATCCATGTCATTATAAGACAGGGTCAGCTCGCCTGGCTCGCCCATGCGGGCCGTAGGCATTTGAATCAAGCCAGCTTGTCCGTAATTTCCGGTGGTCACTCGGCGACGCGTATCAGAATAGGCGCCTGCGGCGGAATCCATCTGCTCAGATTGCCAGCTGCCTGACGCGCTGTATCGCTGAGTGGCGCGACGTAAGCGATCTGCATATCCAGCAGAATCCGTGCGCTGCGTTTGAACTTGAGCGCCAGAGCGGTCATACACGAAGTAAGACAGCAAAGACGCTAGGTTCTCGTCAAAATTGGGGGCGGCTTTTCTAGCCTCTCGGTGGAGCGCATGCCCCAGCACACCGACGGGCATGATGCCATACGCCGACGCTTCTCGTGGCCCAAGCCACACCATATCGCCCGGCTGGAGTTCAACTTGCGTGGCGTTATGCGGTCCCCAAGGAACATGAGAACGAACCTCAGTGTTGCGAACCAAGGTGGCGTGATCGCGATCAGCCCCATCGAGCAGCAAGTTTTGCTGCTGCAAACTTGCTAAATAGCCTCGAACACTTTGGCCGGCCTCAAAAGGCATCAATCCTGCAGACTCCACCAGCCCATACACAGCGATATGCTTCCCACGGGTGGGCAGATATAAGGTATAGCTTCCCGCTGGAATCAATGGGTTTGAATCATTCCGAAGACGTGCCCGCTCCAATGACAGCTCCCCATAAGGCTGAGCCCCAAGCTGCCACTGCTGAATTTGGCGGGCCAATGGCGCTGCTATCTCGGGCTGCGTACGCGCGATGGCATCTAAATCAGCTAAGACCCGCGAGCGCGCAGCTTCCGCTTGTGCCGCTCTATCGTTAAAAACTAAGCGTGCATTCGGCCAGTAGACATCTTCAAGGGGTTGCCCTTGCGCGGCAAATTGCGCCAGCGCAAAATCTAAAAAAGCATCCAAGCGCAACGATGCCTGGAGCTCCAGCGTGATCTGTTTCGCACGTGGAATCGGAGTTACATCATCGGCGATATTGGCCGGTTGGCGATACTGGCCATTCACATTCGTTCCACTTTGAGATGCATCCGACTCAAGCGCAAGCGCGGTTCCCGCAAGGGAGAAGATGGGCGCAAAGAGGATACCGAGGGTAATTGCATTCAACCGCATGTTCATTCCTGCTCCTCGCGTCCGATCCATTTCACTTGAGTTATCGCCAGAGGGGCCTCGCCCGGCATAAATGTTTGCTTACTTTTCACAACGTGTCCGTCAGGCTCAGCCCAAAATTCATTCACAAAACGCTCGCCCGTGGCATGGAAACGGCCTCGCTCGATAATGTGTGTGGTCTCGACCATACGGGTCGGCAGCTCAACCATCACGTTAGCCACGGTTTCAAATTGCGAGCTCACGCGCGAAGACTTGCTTTGGCTGCTCGTAGTGTAATCCACCTCGCGTTCCCATGCGGTCGGGCACCCCTGCGGGGCCGTCACAAGACAGCGCAACGGATCAGCGCTTCGATTGGATGTCGCATGCAAATCAATTGAGCCAAGTACAGGCTGCTGTTCAGCGCGAGCCAAACCAACCGTACGAACCAAGCGGCCGTGCTCTGTCACGAGGGTAATTTCATCACTTGTTACCCAATGTAATTGGCTTACGGTCTGACCTTGTGCGCTCAGTTGTTCTATGAACCCCAGTACAACAAAATTCTGAGGCCCGTTCCCGCGTCGAACATAAATGCCTGTGTAAGGAAAGTCAGCAATTTGCTCCGGTGTCAGTTCGAAGTCTTCACCGCTGGTAAACACATAGCGAAAGGTTTCACGAATATCTTGATGGACGCCACTGCAACCGACTAGAAGCCCTGTGAGTAGAAGGGGAACAACTGCAACTTTCATAACTCGCTGCGAGAAGGCAGCGCGAAGCAATTTCATAAATTCTTGTCCTTGTTTATTATTTCGCCATCGGATCAGGGCGCCCAACGCAGTGCGTTGGCTACGGTAACCAACGCACCGCGTTGGGCCCACAAATCACGGTAGCCAACGCAACGCGTTGGGCCCACGAATCACGGTAGCCAACGCACCGCGTTGGGTTCACAAATCACGGTAACCAACGCACCGCGTTGGGTTCACAAATCACGGTAACCAACGCAACGCGTTGGGCCCACAAATCACGGTAGCCAACGCAACGCGTTGGGCCCACGAATCACGGTAGCCAACGCAACGCGTTGGGCCCGCGAATCACGGTAGCCAACGCACCGCGTTGGGCCCACGAATCACGGTAGCCAACGCAACGCGTTGGGCCCACAAATCACGGTAGCCAACGCACCGCGTTGGGTTCACAAATCACGGTAGCCAACGCAACGCGTTGGGCCCCACACGCAACGTTGTTGCTGAGCAGGCGCTGGTTACACGAGCCTCGCTTTAGCTGCAAGTGACTGACAAATGAACTTGGTTAGTGCCTTATTCTCAGGGGCCCACCCCTCAATATTTGCGTGATGTTTGTGGTCTGTCTCATCGAGCTCGAGTCGCAGGTTCAAGTGGCCGCCTGGCATATCCTTCACCTCTTTTTGCGTTTCAAGCACAGCACCCGCAAAGAATTCGCACACACGCTTACAATCCTTACCGCGTTTTTTTTCGACTTTGCGCAAAATGGATGCAAAATCGGCAGGCTTAAAACGTGAGTACAAAAAAACGGACGTGTTATTCGTTCGTTTGTTTGGTTCAAAAGCCTTATGTTTTACCTGAGTGCTCGAGAATTCACTTTCCGAAAACAAAAACCTTCGGCAGATCTCGTCAGGTTGGATATGCGGAATTGAGGCGTTAAGCAAACGCCCGAAGAGTCGCTTCCATAAAGCTATAATCATCGGTATTCTTCCCTATTCCGAAATATTTTGAACCTTCAGGGTCATAAGCTGCGTAAGAGACGCGACCTTCACTGCTCACACTGATCGAGAAGGACGCACCATCCCCTCGCATCCATGTGCTTGAGATCTCACCATCTCGATCCACTCCCAGCTCTGGTATTCTAAATGTAGAGAATGGCTTTTTTTGCAGCATTTCATACAAAATCTGAAGTGCTCGAAGAACCTCATCAATTGAAATTGAATCATCCTCAAGCTCTTCGTCCATGCGCTTCACAAGCTCTATCACTTCGTCCACCAGTGAACGCTCTGTTCCGAGCCGCCAGATTTGCGAAGGTACATCATACAAGATTCCAGTGCGCGTATGCTCGAGGCGCTCTCGTGGCACATCGTCAAGGAATCGCTCGAAGAGCTCGTTATCTTGGTAAAAAAAACAAGACCGAGAATCAACGTCAGACTGTCCAAGGGCGAATACCGTCATTCGAGTTGCTCCAACATGTGTTTAGTAAGACAACTTATAAATGTTTCGTTTTTCTCATCTCTTAAGAGTTCTAGCAGGGAGGCAAGTTCCCGTCTGCTGCCGATAAATCCGGACCTTGCGTTTCGAGTCACGACAATATCTAAAACTACTAGTAACTTTTCTTTGGTCCTTTCTTTAAGACCTACAGCGATACCGACGTGCAGAGATTTGGTTTTATTGAAGTACGAAGAGCGCGAAAAAAAGTTTTCACCGACAAGATCTGATCTCGGCGGGGCTTTCGGTATCACAGTCAGATAATCATCCAAATTCACGCGACCTGTTTCGTCAAATTCAATGACAAGTTCATTAACAAAACGGACAGTCACACTCTTTAGACGTTGAAACGGATAGAACTCTAGTACATGCTCCCAAACCGAAAGACCCGGTTCAGTCAGGTCTTCCCAATTTTCGTACGGTGCGCATTTGCTCCAGAAAATGTGATCACTCAGGCATTGAAACTCCGCCCCATTAGAAAGGTTCACTTTAAACCCATCAATGCTGTCCGATTGTTGGGTGCTCACCGTGCGTCCTTCAAACTTCAGTTGAACGAAACCCTTGCTTATGGGTTTCACGTTATCGAAGTGAGTCTCGAGTGATGTTTTTAGAGCCGTCAGTTGCTCGTTGGAAAGGCTATCTTCGAATTTGAATTCAAGAATCGCCTCGCGTGCTGGGGCCTTTTTAAAGTGAAGTGTCACGCCTTATCCATTCCTTAGTCAGCAAGTCTATCGTCGATTATAGATGGCCATGGTAGTCCAAACAAAATTCATACGTCATCGCGCACGTATGCCCAACGCATTGCGTTGGCTACGGTAACCAACGCACCGCGTTGGGCCCACAAATCACGGTAACAAACGCAACGCGTTGGGTTCACAAATCACGGTAGCCAACGCAACGCGTTGGGCCCACGAATCACGGTAACCAACGCAATCCGTTGGGCCCACAAATCACGGTAGCCAACGCAACGCGTTGGGCCCACAAATCACACCACCCTACGCGCCGTTACGGAACGCGCGTTGGTTACCACCGAACTTCCCAATCCAAAAATATATTAAACGTGTTGTCGCGCTGTCCTTGATTGGTAAGCCCCGACTGGTTCGGGGTGTCTCGCCAGTAGTTTACACCGGTCACAACCCGACTGTTACTTAAGGGAATGTAAACGCTTAAATCGAATTGCTGACGGCGATGATAATCCCGTTGTGGAATCCGAACACCGGCCCACGCATTCCGTTCATACTCCCGCACCCGAACATCTAGCCCATAGCCGGCCGGAGTAAACTGCCAAAAACCAATGGCCATGCCCTCTCGATCAACATGCTCTAGGCGCTCCACAAACACTCGCGCGGCACTTTGAGGCTGGCCTGAGAACCAAGAGAACAACCCTGAAGAAAACTGCACGTCAGCTCCGATCGTATGAAAGGTTTCGTCAAGATCGGAACGATGCGAAATCACCTCGCCATAAACACTGAGTGACGCTGCTGGCCCAGAGAAAACCGTCACACGCGCATCTAACGCCGCGTTCTTTTGGGTGCGCTCAAGGTGAGCGCCGGTAAAGCGCGCGCCGAGCTCGATATAAGGCAGTGGGTTCACCGTGAGCCGTGCGCCGAAGGCTTCTTCGCGGCGGAAAGATTCAGAATCAACGCTGGTCATTTCGGTATTAGTGCCCAACGCAGTGCGTTGGCTACCATTACTCAACACGCCGTTACGGAACATGCCTTGGTTACCATCAATACCCAAGGACCGTGCGCTCCGCCCCACATAAGCAGTTGCGCTCCATGGCCCGAACCACCGAAGTCCCGCTACATCGAAGGGAGCTGCCCCTGCTCGTGTGAGCCGTAAGGCCTGGAGCGGCTGCTCGGAGCGGGTGTGCATGCCATCGTTCTCGTAGCTTGGCGACCACCAAGTTGTTAGTTGGTCCGCCGACAACACCCAGCTCCCCAGCACGTCATGACTTACAATTGTTGCCGCATAGGACCCGACAAAACTGATGGACTCAGGATCACGCGCGCGCCCCGGTAAAGCCTCACGACTGCGTCGAAAAGAGGTTTGTAGCCGAAACGCCGAATGGTCTGACTTGAAGTCGCGAGTGAGGGTCAGTGCCGCTTTCTCAGCCAAATCCTGACCAAACCCACGCTCCGCACCCAGCTCACTTTGTCCTGAGATTCGGCCGCCGGTGTAGCCACCACTTTGATGAAAATCGAGCACCGCCATCACATAGTGATACGCCTCTTGGCTACGGGGTTCTAGTTGCCGGGGATCGGTTTGTGAGAGATTTTCTAAGAACGCACCCCATAAAAGTGGGTAAGTGGTACTGGAGAATTGAATCAAACCCGCATCAGCAAGGATCTGCAAATGATGGCGCAGCTTGGTGTCCTCTGCATCCGCCCACGGCGTTGCATAAGCCGCGGAGTGAAACAGGTTTGGGGCCAGAAGCCCCAAACATAAAACGAACAAAGATGTTTTCAACTGCATCGCTTAAATACTATTAATTGCGGCAATAGCAACGGCCATTTGATACAAGATCTGCGTACTGGTCGCCCACAATTGCAAGTTGTCCTGATACGAAGTATTTAGCGGCACGACAATGGTATCACCGGGCTGAAGGTCTACGCGACTCGTGCTACTAAACCACCCGCGCCGTTGAGAGTACGGAACAACCGAGCCATCGGCGCGAACCACAAATATACCGCGGTTCTCAGCACGGCGCTTCAGCCCACCGCTCCGTTCAAGATAATCTCGCACGCTCAAGCTGCCATCGTATCGATAAGTTGATGGCATTTGCACTTCACCAATAATGGAAATGGTATTGCGCTGCCCCGGAATCACTAACCGATCACCGTCGCGTAACTCGATATCCCGGTCGCTACGTCCGGTAAGAATATCTTCTAGGTTCACGACCAAACGACCGACGGGTTCAGTCCCCACCAAGTCATTCAACAGCTGACTTAATTCGGCGTAGTTGACTGGGCTTCCATCGGTGAGGCTAATGCTCGCCATCTCTTGACGCAGTTCCCGGCTAAGTGCCTGTAATCGCTGCCGCTCTTGTTCCCGAATTTCTTCTCGGGTAAACACAGCGCCGCGCGTGAATGCGTAATCAGTCAATCCACCGGCTCGCTCAATCACGTCACGCAAGGTTTCACCGCGGCGTACCGCGTAAGTCCCTGGAAAACGCACTTCCCCTTCGAGGGTCACATCCACCGAATTCTGCCACTCTGGGATACGAAACACATTGATTTGATCGCGTGGCTTCACATCCACAGTTGCGCTGCCAAGCAGGGCGTCATACAAGTTAAATGGCACGTACTGGGTATTGGCAATCCCATCTTCCAATATGGTTCGGGTAATTTCTGCGCGCGCTAAATAGGCTGAATCGCGCAAGCCTCCCGCAGCGGCAATAAAACCACCGACCGAGGCGTTCTCAACCACTGGATATTCACCAGGGAAGCGAACTTCACCCGACACTCGGACCATACGCCCAGTGCCATCGACTTGGCCTTGGGTGCGAATACGTGTCGAGAGTTGCTCAAGTAATTTGTAGCGAGAGTTCTTGCTATAAATCACTAACTCGGACTCTGGAACGCGATTGCGCTCAGAACGCTGTCGATTTTGCTCCCGCAGCAGCTCGCGCATCATCTCAAACTCTTTGCGCTCATCTTCGCTGGCAAACCCAGCCCGAATCCGATCCGACTCTCTTTGAAAACGACTGAAAATAATAATTTCGTCGCGCGGTTGCAAAGCTAGGTTGTGCTCTTGAACGCCTCGTAAGGCGGATGCAACATCAAATTGGTAGAGTTTTAGGGCAAAGGTCTCGGACGCCTCGCGCACAATCAAGCCGTAATTAAGATCTGCTTCTGGAAGTAAATCTTGGGTTGGGCTACGCAGAATGTCATTGATTCGTAACCCTTGGCGCCATTCAAACGCACCGCCTCGGGTAGCAGCACCGCTTACCATGACGGCGTTATCAACTGCCTCGGCAACACGGGGGACGTAAATCTCATCGCCATCGCGCAGTGCCTGAGCTCCCTGAGCGCTCGCATTCAACGTCATCACGGCTCGTTGTCCGTCACGCACCCCCTGTACACGCACTGCGGGCAAATGAGCACCTGCGGTGTGACCGCCAGCAAAACGCAACGCATCGGCTAAGGTTTCACCCGCTTTTAATTCATACAAGGCTGGGCGAACGACTTGACCGTCTACTTTCACCATAGGGCCACGACTTGGAATAAACACCGCATCGCCCGGCTGTAACAGACGATCTTTGCTTGCATCGCCGCGGATCAGCAGATCGTAGAGATCAAACTCAACTATCGTCTCGCCTGCACGCTTCAGCTGAACATTCCGCAAGGAGGCAATTTCACTCACGCCGCCGCTGGCCAGAAGGGCCTGACTAATGGTGGTCAACGAACTCACCGTGTAGGCCCCTGGTTGATGCGCCTCACCCAGCACAAAAATCTGCATGCTGCGCAACTCACCCATACTGACAGCCACCTGCATGCCGATCATGCGCGTGTTGACTTGATGACGTACCAAATCTTTAAGCTCGTCGTAACTGAGCCCCGCCACGGTCAATGGCCCAAGGCGTGGAATGTGAATCCGGCCTTCCCGGTCCACCACCAAGGTATGGTTGATCGATTCTTGCCCATATAACTGCACAAGAATGGTATCCCCTGCACCAATCCGGTAGTTGCCTGGCACTGGGGCGTTATTCACTGGCGCAAAGGTACTTGGCTGGCCGGCAAAGATGTTATAACCGAAGGGTTTGAGTTCTTTGGGTTCACGTTTCTCACGTTCTTCGCGTTCCCCACGCGCTTCGCGGGAACGGCGCTCCTCATCGCGCTCATCACGGGGACGAATGGTCTCGGGATCTTCCAAACGCTCCGCACTCCCTTGCCGTTCGAGTAAGCTCAGATCGATCCCATACTGACGCGCAAGGGCCTCTTGTTGGGCACGGGGCAAGCGGCGAAACTGCTCTATTTGTGCTTGGCTGGGTTGGGCTTGTGCTGAGGCTGGACTAATGGGCAAAACGACCATGCCCAAGGTCAAGGTCGCTGCACAGAGGAATCCGATCCCTGTTTGAATCACGCTGAATTTCACACTCGTCTCCCGAAACTTAAAAAGCTAATTTTTTGATAATTCGTCATCAAGGTCTTGCATGTCAGCAACCTTGGTTTTTAATTTGGGCTGCCACGTGAGATCACAGATGGCACTGGTAGGCTGGAATGCCAATGGGGCTTGTTGTAGTAATGTATGGATATCATGCACTTTGAACTCAAAGCATAGGGTATCGAGCTGTTCAAGGTACAATTCGATTTCACGCCACGGTAAACTTAACTCCCGGGCCGTCATGATGCGCTTATGTTCAGATTCAAGCACATTCTCACCGATCAGTAATTCTTCATAGAGTTTTTCACCGGGCCGAAGGCCGGTGTAGACAATCTCAATGTCGCCATGGGGATTCTCTTTGCTTTTAATTTCAAGCCCCATCAAACGAATCAATTTTTGGGCAAGTTCCACAATTTTAACCGGTTCGCCCATATCCAAGACAAACACCTGTCCCCCATTATTGCCTTCTGCGCGTGCGGCTATGCTCCCCATCGCACCGGCTTGAATCACCAATTGTGCGGCCTCGGGGATAGTCATAAAGTAGCGGGTAATATCTGGATGGGTCACGGTAACAGGGCCGCCTTCCGCGATTTGGCGGCGAAACAGCGGAACAACCGAGCCAGAGGAACCCAGCACATTGCCAAATCGCACCATGGAGAAGTGCGTTTGATGGTCTTTGCGAGAAGCGAGGCCTTGCAGCACTAATTCAGCGAAGCGTTTGGTGGCGCCCATTACATTGGTGGGGCGCACGGCTTTATCCGTGGAAATCAAAACAAAATCTTGCACACCGGCGCTAATGGCTGCCTGCGCTGTGCGGAAGGTGCCAAAAATATTATTGCGAACCCCCTCAACAATATTGAACTCGACCATGGGAACATGTTTGTAAGCCGCTGCATGGTACACCGTTTCAATATGAAAGCGCTGCATTGTACGGGTCAAGCGGTTTTGGTTTTGAATGCTCGAGAGGACCGGTTTAATAAGAACATCCAGTTCATGCTGATGAACGTATTCTTGCAGCTCTTTTTCTATGGCATACAGATTGTATTCAGAGACTTCAACGAGCACGAGCATTGAGGGTTCGTACTGGACAATCTGGCGACATAGCTCGGCTCCAATGGAGCCACCCGCTCCGGTCACCAAAACGGCCTTCCCACGAATGTTCACTTCCATAAGCTTTTTGCGCGGTTCAACCGGATCTCGCCCGAGTAAATCCTCAATACGCACATCTTGGAGTTCATCAATGCGCATCTTGCCGCTGACCACATCGGACATACCTGGGATGGTTTGGACTGTTACCTTGAACGGCTCAAGATACTCCAGTATTTCTTTTCGCCGGGAGCGTGCTGCACTTGGAATTGCGAGCAAAACGAGCTTGGGTTCATAATGCTCTAACACTTCTTCAATCTGTTTTGGAGAGAACACCCGAATTCCGAGCATGGTTGAGTTTTGTAACGTTGGATCATCGTCTAAAAACGCGATCGGGTGGAATTCTCCCCCATTCAGTAGCGATTGTGCTAGTTGCCGCCCCGCCGAACCTGCACCGTAGATGATGACGCGAGTCTTGCGACGACTTACTTTTTGCTCGTACAAGGCCCGCATTAACAACCGGAGACCTCCCACGAGGACTAGCGACATGAGTGCGTAATTTATCACCACACTGGCGGGTACATCGGCATTTAGGCTCCAAACCGCAGCTGCCAGAACGAGCGCTGAGGTGAGTACACCCGACGTAATCACTAACAGGGCCGATAGCGCCATGTACCGAACCACTGCGCGATACAGACCAAGCCGTACAAACAACAGCAACGAGACGGGCAGCGCCAATAAGAATGCCCAATACACATCTGCGTCTTGTGGAATGAAGACTTGCTCATAACGCACGAACAGCGCAAATGCATAGGAGAATGTCAGGGCAACAATATCAATACCCACCGAAATGGCGCGTTTGGTGTTGCGTGGAAGTGTTGTTAGATGCCGTATCATAAGTTTTTATTTTGACGGTCGAACGCGATCGCCACTGCCTTTGCCGGTTATTGTAAGCAGAATGTACTTAAAATAGCGCGAAATCGACATTTCTGCGATCATCTTTGCATCGGTTTCAGCAAGCAGGTGGGGCGTCGACATGTCAATTTCGTTCACCTGCGCTAGCCCAGTAATCCCCGGGCGGACGGCAAAGACGCCACGTTCTTCTCGTTCTTGAATGAGCTCTTCCTGATTGAACAAGCACGGACGCGGTCCTACCAAGCTCATCTCTCCTTTCAAGACATTCCAAAGCTGGGGAAGTTCGTCGAGTTTGGTTTTTCTTAAAAAAGCGCCGAATTTGGTAATGGCGTTTGCATCTGCCAGGTGGCTTGCAACGGATGCGGTATCCGGGCGCATGGTGCGGAATTTTACCAGGGTAAAGGGCTTTTTGTTTTTCCCAACACGCTCCTGCTTGAAAAGGGGCGAACCAGTATCGAATACTCCGATAACCCACAATACGAGCAACACAGGAAAGCCAAAGACTAAACCGAAAAAAGCACTTAAAAAATCAAAAATACGAATCACTTCTCTTGTCCTTTCATATACTCCACACAGCGCGCTAACTCTTCTTGCAAGGAGACTTTTGGCACCCAGTCGAGCGTTTTCTTCGTATGCTCGATATCAACACGCAGTGAGCCAAAAAGGCGATCAGCGATTGCGCCTTTGCCGACTAAACGTGCCGCGAAAGACATCAAGGACATCGGAAAAGGAAGGAGTCTAGGTTTTTTACCGAATGCACGTGTCATTTCTTTGAGTAGCTCCGACGTTGATACATCGTGACCATCACTCGCCATAAAAATCTGATTTCCTGCATTTGGGTGATCAATACAAGTCACAATTAAATCAACTAAATTCTGAATACCCACCATGCTTCGTGCGTTATTTACTGAACCCAATGGCAGTGGAAGGTTCTTTTCAGCCAGTTTAAGTAAAGACGCAAAGTTTGCTTTTACGCCAGGCCCATAAACAAGAGGCGCACGAATAATGGTCACCTCCATGCCAGTCTCCCGAGCTATCTTCACTAGTTCCTTTTCAGCCTCTGCTTTTGATTCGCCATAGGGATCTTGAGGGTTATAGGCAGAATCGAACCGATACGCTTCGTTCGGGGCCGTTGATTCGCCCAAGGCTTTCACAGAGCTAAGGAAAATGAAGCGCTTGGCGCCGGCGGCAGCGGCTTGCTGAGCGAGACGCGCAGTTGCGACAACATTCGCTTGAACATATTGATTATCGCTTGCTAAAGCACCTTCACTCATTTGATGAACGCGTGCCGCACAATGAATAATAACATCTGTGCTAGTCAAGAAGCTCTCGAGCTGGAATTCCGAGGATAAATCAAACGCTATAAAAGCGTCTGCTTCCTTTCTGTCTTCTCTCGCGAGACACGCTATATGATACTTAGATTCTGTGCGATCTCTCAGGCTTCTAATTAAATGAGAGCCAACGAAACCACTGCTTCCCGTGATTGCTAAACTAATCATCAGTGCTATTCTTCCCTATCTTCGAGTTAGGATATTTAGAGTCCTATTCTGCAGTTCCGTTCTATCGCTAGGTAGTAGGTAGCTAGTCAAAATACACTTTTCAAGTTGGATCGGTGAAAGCCATTTGGATGTAAGTGCCTCTTTTAACGGTTCTAGAACGTCTCGATTGCGAAACCTGATTTGTGCCTAGAAAAGTCATTCGTTTTAGATTTGATAAGTTTACTACTTGATTAGATAAATTTACTACTTATAACTGCCTTATTTTCTGGGGAGCTACAGAGCGGGCTCGGCTACTTTTATTTATTATATCCTCTAGGGTTTTTTAACTGCCAGCGCCAAGCGTCTTCGCACATCCTATTTAGATCAAGCTCCGCTTTCCAGTTCAGCATTTTAAACGCATACGTCGGGTCGGCATAACATTGCTCGACATCACCGGGTCTGCGTGCCACAATCTCATAAGGCACTCGTTCACCTGATGCCTTTTCAAAAGCCTTCAGCACTTCTAAGACCGAATAGCCGCGCCCGGTGCCTAGATTAAATGTTAACAGGCCGTTATACCCGCCAGAGTATGGTGATTCGCTTAACTTGCGCAACGCCGCCACATGCCCTTTCGCTAAATCCACCACGTGAATATAGTCGCGCACGCCTGTGCCATCGACCGTATTATAATCACCACCAAACACCGATAACTTTTCAAGCAACCCCATAGCCACCTGCGATACAAACGGCATCAGATTATTTGGTATGCCATGAGGGTCCTCACCAATCAATCCAGATTCATGCGCTCCCACAGGATTAAAGTAACGTAGCAAGCTGATTGACCAGTCTTGATCACTAGTAAACAGGTCACGTAAAATATTCTCTACCATCAACTTTGAGCCACCATAAGGATTAGTGGTTAATAATGGGAAGTCCTCCTTAATCGGCACACTCGCAGGATCACCATAAACCGTTGCAGACGAACTAAACACCAAGCGTTTGCAACCAAAATCGGCCATCACCTCGAACAACGACAGCGAGCCCGATACATTATTATTATAATAACGCAACGGATTCGCCACCGACTCTCCGACTGCCTTTAACCCTGCAAAATGAATCACCGCGTCAATCTCAAATCGCTCAAAAACAGACCGTAACAAATCACGATCTCGAATATCTCCCTTGATAAACCTCAAAGATTTCTTAGAAATTTTCTTCACTCGCTCGAGAGATTCAGACGATGAATTGCTCAAGTTGTCCAACACCACCAAATCGTATCCAGCCGCCAAAAGCTCAACACTAGTATGCGAACCGATATAACCGGCCCCGCCTGTAACTAAAATCAAACTTCTTCCCCCAATACAATCTTTGCCAAAACTCGATTAATTTTTTGTACATCAAACTGCTCGACGGCCATACGATGACCTTCATCACCCATGCGTTGAATCTCTTTTGGATGCTCAATCAAATACAGCATTTTTTCAGCAAGTACCTGCGCATTAAACGGCGGCACAATAAAACCATTGACACCATCTTCAACAGTTTCTTTACAACCTGGTACATCGGTTGTTATTACTGCTCGCCCAATGGCCATTGCTTCTTGCGTGGAGCGGGGAAACCCCTCGCGATAATAGGACGGTAAAACAAACACATGTGAATCGGCTATCCATTCAGGTACATTCGAGACATGCCCAGGATAAATTACTACACCCTCTTGAATAACCTCATCAAGTTGTTGCTTGGAAAGCGCTCCTGGGTTATCCGGATCTAGCCCGCCCAACATCAAAAACTCGGAACTCGGATGTTGCTCCTTTACTAAGCGCGCCGCTTCAAGGTATTCAAAAACCCCCTTCTCAGCTAACAAACGCGCTATAAAAATAAACCGGATAGGCTTTTTTAAATCCACCGCACGATAAGGATATCTCTCTAAATTCAAACCAATCGGCCCAAGCACCTGCAACTTACTTTGATTTAAAAACGCCTTTTTTGTTAAATCAACCGGGTCATCCGAGTTCAAAAACAACACCACATCCGCAAACGCATAGGCAACAGACACCAGAAAACCATGAATTCGCTGCAATACACGCTTTTTTAAACTAAAACCATTTCGAGCTGGCGTGTGGATATAACCAAGTCCCTCTAACATCGAAATACAACGGCTAACGCCTGCTAATCTGGCGGAAATCGTGCCATAAATCGAAGGTTTGACAAAAAAACTAAACACTACATCCGGTGCAATTTTTTTTAATTGCCTAGATAAACGCCAAGTATCACGTAAGTCTATAAATGGATTTGTACCCACTTTGCTTAATGTATAGTCAATCGGGATAGCCCCCATGGACTTGACAATTGCTCGAGTCTCTAGCGAAAAGTCAATTGCAAAAACATATACCTCATACTCTTGTCTAATCAAATACTCTATAAAGTCTTTGCGAAAGATCACTATACCTGGCGATACATTTTGGGATATGAAAACGATTCTCTTCACTTGATAGCCCACACTTGTAAATACGCGCCAACCATTCTTTCAATACTAAAGTTCTCTACAATTCGATTACGACAGCTTGCTTTGCGCTCTGACCAGGCCTGATGATTCGCTTGTTTTTCTTCCAGCGCTTGCATGATCGTATCGGCTAGGGCTTGCTCCTCCTTTGGCGGCACAATCCAACCCGTTTCTCCAACAATTAAAGCTGCATCACCTACCTCTGTTGATACACAAGGTGTGGCACATGCCATCGCCTCTGCAAGTACATTGGGAAAAGCTTCACCAAAAGATGAGGATAAAACATGCAAATCCAAGCCATTCATAACCGCGGGAATATCTGTACGCTGACCGAGTAAAACAACATTATCCGTTAATTTATTATCATCAATTTTCTTTATTAAAGTTTGATTATTAGCATCTAAATCCCGTCCTATTAAAACCAATTTGCAGTCGTAACCTGCATTTATAACCAAGCCTAAAGCGTCAATTAGCTTTCCATGATCTTTTTGTGGATCATAACGCCCAACCATACCAATTAAGTTTTCATCAACACTCAACCCAATCTCGTTACGAAAAGCGACTCGCGCGTCACTATTAATTGAAAAATGAGTGAGATCATAGCCGTTGCCAATAATTTCAGCTTTACCCTTTTTATAGCCCAGAGCTTCATGCACCGCTCTTGCTTCATAGGCGCAATAAACGACTTTTTTGGGAATCAGACCTGAAACAAAAGCGCACACCTTCACAACGCAAATCGTAGAACGCTTTGATTTGCCCGGCTCCAAAGTAGTATTTCTCACATTCCAAAAAACATTCTTCACTCCGGCTAATCTAGAAATCACGCCCCCAATCAAGTCAGCATGGTACATCCAAGTTTGAACCACATTGGGTTTATCCTTTCGTAATAACTTAAATAACTTCCCCAAACCAGCCAATGAAACACGTGATTGCGGCATATTCAAACAATGAACTTCAACCCCTACGCCTCTGAGTAAAGGTCCATATTTACCTTCATGCATCATCGAGATGACAACGTGTTTATGTTTGGAGTCATACTTACAAAGACGATACAAAACACCTTCTGCTCCACCATCATCCAGACTCGAAATGATATGAACAATCTTTATCATTTAAAAACCTGCCCCCCAACCAAGCCACGGTTGATTTATCCTTAATAACCAAGACAATCCCACAAAACCCGAGATAAATACTATAAAGAATTTCCTCCGCCATGAAGTTAAACTTAAGCTTGACAATAAAACAATAACGATCATACTTTCAAAAATTCGCGCCGTAACTTCGATTAGAAAATACGTTGATAAATAGAACGCAATTGCAGTCATTGCGAATGCATTTGCTTTTGCAAAACGTCTCCCCTGAAGCAAATAGAGCACAAAAACACACAGCCAAAATAAAAACCCCAACCCACTGACTTCTGTTGAACTGAATTCATATTCTTCAGCTTGTCGAGCACCGAAAATGGCGGCAAGAAATCCGAGACCTAAACTTAGACCCACACCTAACAACACAACAGCGATTGTCCTTAAATCAATGGCAAACCTTAACTGTTTCAATAACCACGTAAAACCGTAAAGAAATAACACAAAGAAGAAACTAGCATGAATTAGAGGGCTTAATGCAAACAGAAACCATTTCCAAGGTTTCGAAAGCGTAAACCACCCCATTAAAAAAAAACCAATTGCAAGCCCTTGCCTAATATGAACCACAGACTTACCTATTACTTGTGGAAAGAACAGGATAAAAAGCAAAAAAGCAAAGTACTTTGGATTAACACATAAAACCAGGTATGCTTTGACAAAAGCAGTAAAAAATATAATTAATTTAAGGGTCGCCTCCGGATCAAGGAGTTGATTTAATACTAGATTAATTGACAACCAAACGGGTTCATTTACGACCAAAGCAAGATAACCGTCAGAGAGATATCTAAGAGCTATCACCTCAGAAGAACCAGCATACTCGAGATAATTTAGCCTGTCCTTTATTGATCCATCCATTGGAATATAATTAGCCAAAACATAGGCATAAAAAAAAGACAGCAATAAAATACCGATTCTATAACTCGCTTTAATATTCTTATTTCTTCTATAATCTGAAATCAAAATTAAACCTCAGCCTACTGAACTGAGTAATGTTTGGTATTTTTTCGCCACCTCTAGAATTCGGTTCTTGCTCGCAGTAGCATTGATGACTAATGGATTAAAGCTTAAATTAATAAGCTTCACTAATTTAGATCTAAAATCCTCAACATCTTGATATTTAACCAAATATCCATTCACACCATCTTCAATAATCTCGCTTGGACCACTTGGGCAGTCGAAGGCAATAACAGGTGTGCCGAGCGTAATTGACTCAACCAGGACGTTGGGAAAGCCTTCGTATATAGAAGTTAAAACAGTTGCTTTTGCGTTCAGGTAGTAAGGAAGCATGTCTTTTTGAAAACCCTCGAAATCCACTCGATTCGCAACACCAAAGTCGACCGCACATTGTTTTAACTCTTGCTCTAAACTACCCTGCCCAACAATTTTAAGCCTAAGGTTAGGAAAATCATCAGCAACGCGTGCAAAACCTTCTATCGCATAATGAAAGCCTTTTTGCTTTTCTAAACGCCCGACGCACAATAAACAATCTTGCTTTTCGACCTGATTCAAGTCATTCGACTTGGCATAATCTTCAATATGCTTGGCAACCGGGTTATAAATCACACTCGATTTTTCAGCCAACTGCGGATATAGAGAAATCAAGTCCTCACGCATCGCTTGGCACTGATTGATCACATGGTCCACCTTGCAGTAAAAGCCATCAATCAAGGGTTTCACCACGTATTTTCGCCAAAAGCCTTGCGCCTGATTGCGTTTTTTCGAAAGCGTATTAATATTGCGAGCAATAATAGTTGTTTTGAAGCGAAAGATAGTCCGTAGCATCACTAAGACCACAGCGAGTTCATAGTTAAACACTAAAACGGTTTTCGGTTTTTGCTGACGAATGTATTTCAACAAAGGCAGGCCTGCATAACGCGCATTGCTCACATCCAACACCACTAAGTTCACCTCATCCGAAACCCGGTCATGATAAGCTGCATTATTTAAATGTAGCACCACCAAATCAACAGACCAGCCTTGCTTAGCCAGGCCATTCGCCACATTCACACAAACTCCCTCAGCCCCTCCACCGACCAGAGAGCTGATTAAAAACGTTACTTTTTTACCATCTAAACTTTGCATTAATTTCTACCATGCCTGCTTGCTGTATTTTTAAATAGCGGTTACGGTTATACTGCAGTGGTTGTAATGATCAAAAAAACCCGGACACACTAAAAAATCATTGGTCCTATTTTAAGGGATGGTTACATTATTTACTCCATGTCTCGACATATTGCTGCGCAACTTTTGTATGACCATGCACGCGTTCAGCAAATTGTCTTGACTCAAAGCCCAGCTCTGAGATTTTTGTTCGCTTCTCTAATAGCTTTTCCACTTCATCAATAATAGATTGTGCGTTTGGTTTTAAATTGATCACAGGTGAACTATCAACACCTAACGATTTTAGGGACTCCGGTTCCGCCCCACCCATCACTATCTTCCCCATTGCTAATGCATAAACACCATTCACGCCTAATGAATGGGAATACATTTGATCAATAACGACATTAGTACGTTTCATCACATCTAAATATTCACTTAATGGAATTTTTCCATCAATAATTAACTCTAGGTCATTAGGGTGTTTTTTTGATAAATACTCGAACGCTTGCTCAACATGGCGCGTGCCTTTAAAGCCATAACGATTCAGCCCGTGAAAAATAGTTATTTTTTTTCCAGCCTCATTCTCTTTGTATTCAATTTTATCTGTATTAATTGGAATTGGTATTGTATTAAGACGCTTTTCTTTCTCAGATTCATAACTAACTTCATATTCATACATTATTGGAATGACGCCCTTGGCCAAATCTACAATTTTCTTATTAAAAGCAAAGGATTTATCTGACTCCATAAAATGCGAACCCTGCTTTAAATCAAACTTCAAAAAATCATCAAATGGCCCATATTTTAACGCCTTCCTACCATACCGCCAAAAGTAAGAATCTGTCCCTGCGCCGAGTAGAAAGAACTTGTGATTAGCTTCAACTATACTTTTAAGAAAAAAATATCTTGGAAAATAAGACATCTCAAAAATAAAGGGGTTGACAAGTTGAACAACATCGTACCCCCTCATTTCTGGGAAACTTGCAATTGGCTTAACTCTGCGATGAATCTTTCCTAGAATACCAGGCAAATCTGAATCAAACGAAATATCAACTGGAACTTTTTTAAAACCGTCGCGACTTGCTGCAACTACCACTTTATGACCTAATTCAACTAAACCTTCTTTTAAGTTCTTGTGCAACGCACTGAACTCTCCTAACAATAATATTTTCACAAATATCTTTTCCTTTTTCACCACACCCAAAGGGGATTAAGGCTTGGTTTCTTTAATGCAAAATTCAGTTATTGCCGCAACACACACTATATTAGAAGAAGTCAAAAAATAGTGGTCAAGAAAGCTCGGACAAATTCTTCCTGAATTCAGATAATAACCGCAACACTCATGTAATGGGATAGGTCGAAAGGAGGTCAGCTACCGACATGTGGTAGTCTTACTTTTCGACCAAAAAAAGTGAGTTCCAACATGAGTTATCGGCAGCT
>NZ_PIPM01000019.1 GCF_003987175.1 Aliidiomarina sanyensis
CAACGTGCGCATAGTGACGCGTCGGCGTGTCATATTCTACGTGTGACGTAGAAATGGTGATACCACGCGCTTTCTCTTCTGGCGCATTGTCAATTTGTGCGAAGTCGCGAGCAGAACCACCGTAGTGCTTTGCAAGGACAGTGGTGATCGCGGCCGTAAGCGTAGTTTTACCGTGGTCAACGTGACCGATAGTACCTACGTTTACGTGCGGCTTAGAACGTTCAAACTTTGCTTTAGCCATTGCTATTTCCTTTTTAAGTTTAAAGCCCGGTCCGAGGACCGGGACCAGACCTCAACTATTCTTTGTCTTTGGTTGCACGAGCAGCGATAACTGCTTCAGCGACATTCGTTGGCGCTTCTTGATACTTCAAGAATTCCATCGCGTACGATGCACGACCTTGAGTTTGTGAACGCAAGTCGGTTGCATAACCGAACATTTCTGCCAACGGAACCTGAGCACGTACTTGCTTCAGTCCACCTGGGGCATCGTCCATCCCTTCGATCATACCGCGACGACGGTTCAAGTCACCTACTACGTCACCCATGAAGTCTTCAGGGGTAACAACCTCAACCTGCATGATTGGCTCTAGCAGTGCTGGGTTCGCTTGCAGGGCACCTTTCTTGAAGCCCATGCTACCGGCGATCTTAAACGCCATTTCGTTTGAGTCAACATCGTGGTAAGAACCATCGAACAAGGTGACCTTGACGCCCAATACTGGGAAGCCTGCAAGTACACCGTTCTGCATCTGCTCTTGACAACCTTTGTCAACGGCAGGGATGTATTCTTTTGGTACCACACCACCAACGATTTCGTTTACGAACTCGTAAGTTGCGCGCTCTTCTTCGTCTTTCTTAGCAGGCGACGTATCAAGCTCAAGTGGCTCCATACGTAACCAAACGTGACCGTACTGACCACGACCACCAGACTGACGAACGAACTTGCCTTCGATTTCCACTTTCTTGCGGATCGTTTCACGGTACGCAACTTGTGGTTTACCGACGTTACACTCAACCTTAAATTCACGCTTCATACGATCAACGATGATATCAAGGTGAAGTTCACCCATACCAGAGATGATCGTCTGACCTGACTCTTCATCGGTTTTCACGCGGAAAGACGGATCTTCTGCAGCCAATTTACCTAAGGCAATACCCATTTTCTCTTGGTCTGCTTTAGTCTTCGGCTCAACAGCAACCGAGATGACCGGCTCTGGGAATTCCATCCGCTCAAGAACAACGATGCGATCGTGTGAACACAGGGTGTCACCCGTCGTGACGTCTTTCAAGCCGATTGCAGCCGCGATGTCACCTGCACGAACTTCTTTCAGTTCTTGACGGTCATTCGCGTGCATCTGCACGATACGGCCGAAACGTTCTTTCTTCTCTTTCACTGAGTTGTAAACTGAGTCACCTGAGTTTACAACACCTGAGTAAACGCGGAAGAACGTCAACGTTCCTACGAACGGGTCAGTTGCGATTTTGAACGCGAGTGCCGCGAACGGCTCGTCGTCACTTGAACCACAACGCATTTCTTCGCCTTTCTCGTCTAGACCACGGATGTCTTTTACTTCCGTTGGTGACGGCAAGTATTCGATAACCGCGTCAAGAACCGCTTGAACGCCTTTGTTCTTAAATGCAGAACCACACAGAACAGGCACGATCTCGCCATTCAATGTCCGCTCACGCAAACCTTGCTTGATCTCTGCTTCAGTCAGCTCACCTTCTTCAAGGTACTTGTTCATGAGCTCTTCGTTCGCTTCAGCCGCAGCTTCAACCAACTCATTGTGCAGCTCTTCTGCTTCGTCTTGCAGATCCGCTGGGATCGCTTCGTAAGTGAAAGTCATCCCCTGGTCGTCTTCGTTCCAGTTAATGGCCTTCATTTTCACGAGGTCAACAACCCCTTTGAAGTCTTCTTCCGCACCAATTGGAATCTGGATTGGAACAGCAACAGCTGCCAAACGGGTTTTCATCTGCTTCACAACGTTCATGAAGTCTGCACCCATACGGTCCATCTTGTTGACGAAAACCATACGTGGAACTTCATATTTGTTGGCCTGACGCCAAACCGTTTCAGTTTGCGGCTGTACACCAGATGATGCACACAGAACAACAACAGCACCGTCCAGTACACGCAATGAACGCTCTACCTCAACGGTAAAGTCAACGTGTCCCGGGGTGTCGATGATGTTTACACGGTGCTCTTCGAACTGTGCATCCATACCTTTCCAGAAACAGGTAACAGCTGCAGACGTGATGGTAATTCCACGCTCTTGCTCCTGCTCCATCCAGTCGGTGGTTGCAGCGCCGTCATGTACTTCACCCAGTTTGTGTGACAAACCGGTGTAGAAAAGTACACGCTCAGTGGTGGTGGTTTTACCTGCGTCTACGTGAGCACAGATACCGATATTACGGTAGCGCTCAATCGATGTTTTTCTTGCCACAATTGCTTCCTCTTAAATTAGAGATTTGAGCGTGAATTGATTACCAGCGATAGTGAGCAAACGCTTTGTTTGCTTCTGCCATGCGGTGTACGTCCTCACGCTTCTTCACTGCAGAACCTTTGTTCTGAGAAGCATCTAGCATTTCACCCGCCAGACGTTGAGCCATAGATTTTTCACCACGGCCGCGTGCAGCGTCGACCATCCAGCGCATTGCCAGCGTGTTACGACGAACAGGACGAACTTCTACTGGCACCTGATAGGTCGAACCACCTACACGGCGAGATTTAACCTCAACCGCAGGACGGATGTTATCCAGCGCACCTTCGAATACTTCGAGGTGATCTTTTCCAGCTTTTTGCGCAACGATGTCTAAAGCACCGTATACGATATTTTCAGCGACTGATTTTTTACCATCAACCATGACAACGTTGATGAACTTTGCCAACAACTCTGATCCGAACTTAGGGTCCGGCAGGATTTTACGTTGACCGACGACGCGTCTTCTAGGCATTAGAATTCTCCGATATCTTCAGGGATAACCCAAAACTTACAAATTTTTAGTTTGGCCTTACTCGAACGGAGAACCGTTAAGATTTAGGCCGCTTAACGCCGTACTTAGAACGGCCTTGCTTACGATCTTTTACGCCAGCGCAGTCAAGTGCGCCGCGAACGGTGTGATAACGCACACCTGGCAGGTCTTTTACACGACCGCCACGAATCAAGATGACACTGTGCTCTTGCAGGTTATGGCCTTCACCACCGATGTATGAAGTTACTTCATAACCGTTGGTCAAACGCACACGACATACTTTACGCAATGCTGAGTTTGGTTTTTTAGGGGTGGTGGTATATACGCGAGTACATACGCCACGCTTCTGTGGGCAAGCTTGCAGAGCCGGAACGTTGCTTTTCTCAACCGGCTTCTTGCGTCCTTTGCGCACTAATTGGTTAACTGTTGCCATGGTTTCTCCAAATAATTCATTTACAACAAGCTAAAGTGCTCGTGTGGATATCCACCCAAGCACTCCGCCAGTTTTCATGGTATCAGTCGCTAAATCGGTACCATAAAAACGGTTGAATCCCCGAAATTGGGGAGGCCGAATTTTATAGGTCATTCCTTGCACTGTCAAGCAAACGCGGCGAGGCGTATTTGAGGTAGGGGGATGAAAGCGTGATAGCGACTGATGGCAGTTGGCTGAGCGGCACATCGATGTGCCGCCCGATCAAAAACGATTACTGCTCTTGCACATCGTCTCGGGGGAAACGCACCTCACTCACTTGCACATTAATTAAATTTCCGTCTGCGTCATAATGTAAATACGGGGTGACCACAATGATTTCACTAGCCGTGAGATAACGCTGCTCAGAGGAAGTCACAGACTCGCCCGAACTCTGCGTGTAGAACTGCTGCGTATCTGCAATTGAAAACTCGCCTATATGTGCCGCATCTCTCGGTAAGTTAAGCGGATGCACATAGAAGATTTCTCCCGCGTTGTTGATTCCGACCACAAGGTGCTGTTGTCCCAAATGGACTAATTCGACGCAGCTCTTATTACATGACAGTGCGTCGGAAGGAATTTGGGTCGGTTTTGATGCGGCATTGGCTGGAGTGGAAAGAAGCGTAATTGTTGATAAAGCAATCGCAATAAGGCTAATTAACGTTTTCATGTCCTTTTGTCCTTTTGTCCTTTTGTCCTTTTGTCCTTTTGTCCTTTTGTCTTTTTGTCTTTTTGTCTTTTTGTCTTTTTTAACATAATGGTGTTTCGTAATGCCCTCCGAGACTAGCAACTAACTCACCTTATCGCAAAGATTGCTCCAGGAGAAACGTACGTGACTAACAAAAAAGGCCCCGAAGGGCCTTTTCATTTTTCGATACGCAATCGATTACTCTGCGTCTGAAGATTCGTCTTTATCAGACCCTTCGTTCAGTGCTTCGCTGAGCTGTTGCTCTGCTTCTGCTGCGGTGATCGTGGTTGCCATCGCCGCGCGGCGTTTACGCTGCCGCTCTTGATGATAAGCAAAACCAGTACCGGCTGGGATCAGACGCCCTACGATGACGTTTTCTTTCAGTCCACGTAGTGCATCTTCTTTGCCCTGTACAGCAGCTTCGGTCAATACACGTGTGGTCTCTTGGAACGAGGCCGCAGAAATAAACGACTCCGTTGAAAGTGACGCTTTGGTAATACCAAGCAGCTGACGCTCATATCGCGCAGGCATTTTACCCGCCGCTTCGAGCGCGCGGTTGATTTCAACCACTTTCGAGTATTCTGCCTGTTCGCCTTCGAGTAGCTCAGAATCCCCTGCATTGGTAATAATTACTTTACGCAACATCTGACGTACGATGACTTCAATGTGCTTATCGTTAATTTTTACCCCTTGCAGACGGTAAACTTCCTGAACTTCGTTGACGATATAGTTCGCAACGGCAGAGATACCACGCAAGCGCAGAATATCTTGTGGGGCTTCTGGACCATCCGCGATAACTTCACCACGTGTCACTTGTTCCCCTTCGAAGACGTTCAACTGGCGCCACTTCGGAATCATCTCTTCGTAATGATCGCCACCATCCATTGGAGTAATCATTAAACGACGCTTGCCTTTGGTTTCTTTACCAAATGACACGGTTCCAGTGACTTCTGCAAGAATTGCAGGCTCTTTCGGTTTCCGCGCTTCGAACAAGTCGGCAACACGCGGGAGACCACCGGTAATATCACGAGTTTTCGACCCTTCTTGCGGAATACGCGCAAGGGTGTCCCCGATATTTACCGTTGAACCATCGTTCAAGCTGACAATTGCGCCGCCTGGTAAGAAGTACTGAGCTGGCATGTCGGTGCCAGGAATCATCACGTCTTTACCTTTCGCGTCGACCAACTTCACCGTTGGACGCATGTCCTTCCCAGCGCTTGTCCGTTGTCCTGTTTCCAGAATAACGGTGCTGCTCAGGCCGGTCAGTTCGTCTGTTTGCGTGGTGATTGTCACGCCGTCGATCATGTCAACGAACTTAATGTTACCTGCCACCTCGGTAATGATTGGGTGTGTATGCGGATCCCAGTTTGCCACGGTTTCACCAGCAGCAACTTCATCCCCATCACGCTTCTTCAATACCGCACCGTAAGGCACTTTATAGCGCTCACGTTCTGCACCGTGCTGGTCGATCAGCGTCAATTCAGCTGAACGCGATGTAATCACCAAGTGCTTGTCACTGTTCTCAACGGTTTTCGCGTTGTGTAACTTAATGCGACCTGCATTCTTCACTTGCACCGCGCTTTCTGCCGATGCCCGTGATGCCGCACCACCGATGTGGAAGGTACGCATCGTTAACTGCGTGCCTGGCTCACCGATTGATTGTGCAGCGATAACCCCGATCGCTTCACCTTCGTTGACCATGTGGCCACGAGCCAAGTCACGACCATAACAGTGTCCACAGACACCGTGGATGCTGTCACAGGTAATAACTGAACGAACTTTTACTTCATCAATTGAATGTTCTTCAAGGATGTCGCAGTTCTTTTCGTCGAGCAGCGTGTTGCGTGGCAACAAGACTTTATCCGTTCCAGGAATTAGGACGTCATCACACACCACGCGGCCTAATACACGCTCGCGCAGCGGCTCTACAACATCACCACCCTCGATCAACGGCTTCATCGTCAAGCCATCCAAGGTGCCACAATCTGGCTCATTGATGACAAGGTCTTGTGCAACGTCGACCAAACGACGCGTCAAGTAACCCGAGTTCGCGGTTTTCAATGCGGTATCCGCAAGACCTTTCCGCGCACCGTGGGTTGAGATGAAGTACTGAAGAACGTTCAGACCTTCACGGAAGTTCGCAACGATCGGCGTTTCGATGATTGAGCCATCTGGTTTCGCCATCAGACCCCGCATACCTGCGAGCTGACGAATCTGCGCGGGGCTACCCCGTGCACCAGAGTCGGCCATCATATAAACTGAGTTAAATGATTGCTGCTCTTCTTGCTCGCCTTTCGCGTTGGTGACCTGCTCTTTCGAGAGGTTTTCCATCATCGCTTTCGAGACTTTTTCATTCGCCGTTGACCAGATATCGATAACCTTGTTGTATTTCTCACCCGCGGTTACGAGACCTTGCTCAAACTGCTCCTGAATTTCAGCAACTTGTTTTTCTGCATCTTCAATGATCACAGACTTCGCATCTGGAATTTCCATGTCATTGATACCGACCGATGCACCAGACACCATCGCATAATGGAAACCGGTGTACATCAATTGGTCAGCAAAAATAACGGTGCGCTTCAGACCGCAATCCCGGTATGCACGGTTCAATAAGCGTGAAATTTGCTTCTTGCCCATGTTTTGGTTGATTGCGTCATAGGGAATTCCCTCAGGCAGAATCAGTGAGAAAATGGCACGGCCAACGGTCGTGTCCACAATTTTCACTTCTTCGGTCCGCTCACCTTCTTCAGTGAAGAGCACTTCTTTAATGCGAACCTTTACGCGGGCGTGCAGTTCAGCCATGCCCGTCCGGTATGCTTTCTCGGCTTCTTTCGGGCTCTTGAAGGACATGCCCTCACCCTTGCCGTTGACGCGCTCACGCGTCATGTAATACACACCAAGAACAACGTCCTGTGAAGGAACGATAATTGGCTCACCCGATGCAGGCGACAACACGTTGTTGGTCGACATCATCAGTGCACGTGCTTCCATTTGCGCTTCGAGCGTTAATGGAACGTGGACAGCCATTTGGTCACCGTCGAAGTCTGCGTTGTAGGCCGCACACACCAATGGGTGCAACTGAATCGCTTTACCTTCGATCAACACCGGCTCAAACGCTTGGATACCCAAACGGTGGAGGGTCGGTGCACGGTTCAGAAGCACCGGATGCTCGCGAATTACTTCGTCGAGGATATCCCATACTTCCGCGGTTTCCCGCTCAACCATTTTCTTCGCTGCTTTGATCGTGGTTGCAAGACCACGCCCTTCGAGCTTGCCATAGATAAACGGCTTGAACAGCTCAAGCGCCATCTTCTTCGGCAAACCACACTGGTGCAAACGCAGTTTCGGACCGACGGTAATCACCGAACGACCTGAGTAGTCAACACGCTTACCAAGAAGGTTTTGACGGAAACGACCTTGCTTCCCTTTGATCATGTCTGCAAGAGACTTCAATGGGCGCTTGTTTGAACCGGTGATTGCACGTCCGCGACGGCCGTTATCCAACAACGCGTCAACCGCTTCTTGTAACATCCGCTTTTCATTGCGCACAATGATGTCTGGAGCTGCAAGGTCAAGAAGACGCTTCAAACGGTTATTCCGGTTGATCACACGACGATAAAGGTCGTTCAAATCAGAGGTCGCAAAGCGGCCGCCGTCCAATGGTACCAACGGACGCAAATCCGGCGGCAACACAGGCAGCACTTGGAGAATCATCCACTCAGGCTTGTTGCCTGACTGATGGAACGACTCAAGCAACTTAAGACGTTTGGTAATCTTCTTGCGCTTAGTCTCTGAGTTGGTTTCCGGCAATTCTTCACGCAATGCTTTGATTTGACCTTCCAGATCGACTTCACGCAACAAATGCAAAATCGCTTCTGCACCCATTTTCGCTTCGAAGTCATCCCCGAACTCTTCGAGTGAATCCAAATATTCTTCTTCACCCAGCAATGAACCCACTTCTAAGGTGGTCATTCCCGCGTCAATGACAACATACGATTCGAAGTACAGGATGCGCTCGATATCCCGAAGCGTCATGTCGAGCATCAAGCCAATCCGGCTTGGTAGCGACTTCAAGAACCAAATGTGAGCAACTGGGCTTGCCAGTTCAATGTGACCCATACGCTCGCGACGTACTTTGGTCAGGGTGACTTCAACGCCACACTTCTCACAGATCACACCACGGTGCTTCAAGCGCTTGTACTTGCCGCACAAACACTCGTAGTCTTTCACTGGACCAAAAATTCGTGCACAGAACAAACCGTCCCGCTCTGGCTTGAATGTCCGGTAGTTGATGGTTTCCGGCTTTTTAACTTCCCCATAAGACCAGCTACGAATCTGATCAGGTGAGGCCAAAGAGATTCGAATCCGATCGAACTCTTCGTTGTCTTTCATTGGCTTCAGAAACTTCAATAAATCTTTCACGTTTCATCTCCTGTCGGAGTTAACCTAGCCGGAGGCCGAAACCTCCGGCGGCGCTTACTCAATGCGTTTCGCGTATGCGATACGGTGCTTACTCGTCTTCCAGCTCGATATTAATACCGAGCGAACGGATTTCTTTCAGCAATACGTTGAACGACTCAGGCATACCCGGATCCATTTCGTGGTTGCCGTCGACGATGTTCTTGTACATCTTCGTCCGGCCGTTCACGTCATCCGATTTCACCGTCAGCATTTCTTGCAACGTATACGCCGCTCCGTAAGCTTCAAGGGCCCACACTTCCATCTCACCGAAGCGCTGACCACCGAACTGTGCTTTACCACCCAACGGCTGCTGCGTGACCAAGCTGTACGAACCGGTTGAACGCGCATGCATCTTATCGTCCACCAAGTGGTTCAACTTCAGCATGTACATGTAACCGACCGTTACTGGACGCTCAAAGGTATCACCCGTGCGACCGTCAAATAGCTTAACCTGACCTGAGGTCGGCAAACCTGCGATATCGAGAAGCTCTTTGATCTCCGTCTCTATCGCACCGTCGAATACCGGTGACGCAACAGGCAGACCTTTTTTCAGGTTCTCTGCGAGGCGCAACACTTCCTCGTCGGTGAAGCTCTTGATGTCAACGTCCTGACGACCTTTCCCGATGTCATAGACTTTCTGCAAGAACTCACGCAACTCGGCAATCTTACGCTGCTCAACAAGCATCGCTTCGATCCGCTTCCCGATACCCCGTGCCGCAGCACCCAGGTGGGTTTCAAGAATCTGTCCGACGTTCATCCGCGAAGGAACACCCAACGGGTTCAATACGATATCGACCGGCTCGCCGTTCTCATCGTAAGGCATATCTTCAACAGGAACGATGGTGGAAATAACACCTTTGTTTCCGTGACGACCTGCCATCTTGTCACCTGGCTGGATGCGACGTTTCACCGCAAGGTAAACTTTTACGATCTTCAGGACACCCGGCTGTAAATCATCACCTTGGGTAATCTTGCGACGCTTCTCTTCAAAGCGCTTGTCGTAATCGTTGCGTAACTCTTCATACTGCTGCGCAATGTGCTCAAGATCTTGCTGAGCAGACTCATCTTTCAGGTTCTGAGTTAACCACTTCGCTCGCTCCATAGACGCCAATTTTGACTCATCAAAACCGTTTCCAAGTAGCAAGGTACGAACCCGCGCATACAGACCTTCTTCAAGAATCTTGAACTCATCGGTGAGGTCTTTCTTCACCTGAGCCAGCTGCATCGCTTCGATATCCAAAGCACGCTTATCTTTCTCGACACCATCACGGGTAAAGACTTGAACGTCAATAACGGTTCCACTCACACCATTTGGTACGCGCAATGAACTGTCTTTTACGTCAGAGGCTTTTTCACCGAAGATTGCACGGAGGAGCTTCTCTTCTGGGGTCAGCTGCGTTTCGCCTTTTGGCGTTACTTTACCCACTAAGATGTCGCCACCGTTCACTTCTGCACCAATATATACAACGCCAGATTCATCTAGCTTACTCAGCGCAGACTCACCCACGTTCGGGATATCGGCAGTGATTTCTTCAGCACCCAATTTGGTGTCACGCGCCACACAGTTCAGTTCCTGAATGTGGATGGTGGTTAACCGGTCTTCTTGCACGACACGCTCAGAAACGAGGATCGAGTCTTCGAAGTTGTAACCATTCCATGGCATAAACGCCACGCGCATATTTTGACCCAGTGCCAGCTCACCTAAGTCCGTTGACGGACCGTCTGCGAGAACATCTCCACGCATGACGGGCTCACCATCTTTCACACAAGGCTTCTGATTAATACACGTATTTTGGTTTGAACGGGTATACTTGGTCAGGTTGTAGATGTCGATGCCCGCTTCACCTGGGACCATCTCTTCTTCATTGACCTTCACCACGATACGGGCTGCGTCGACATAATCAACAACACCACCCCGCTTCGCAACAACGGTTACACCTGAGTCGACTGCAACCGTCCGCTCAATCCCGGTCCCGACCAGCGGCTTATCCGCACGCAGGGTAGGAACCGCCTGACGTTGCATGTTTGAACCCATCAAGGCACGGTTAGCGTCATCGTGCTCAAGGAATGGAATCAAGCTCGCTGCGATCGATACGATCTGCTGCGGCGCAACGTCCATGAATTGGACTTGTTCTTTTGTGGTCAGCGTGAACTCGCCGTTATGGCGGCACGGCACCAAGTCTTCAACGATATTGCCGTTGTCGTCGAGGATAATGTTCGCCTGGGCGATCACATATTTGCCTTCTTCGATAGCAGACAAATACTCAACGTCATCAGACACCACACCTTTCTCGACTTTCCGATACGGGGTTTCTAGGAAACCGTACTCGTTGGTCCGTGAGAAGGTTGCCAATGAGTTGATCAAACCGATGTTTGGACCTTCCGGCGTTTCGATTGGACACAGACGACCGTAGTGCGTCGGGTGAACGTCACGAACTTCGAAGCCCGCACGCTCACGGGTCAAACCGCCTGGACCTAGCGCAGAAATACGACGCTTGTGCGTCACTTCTGACAATGGGTTGTTTTGGTCCATGAACTGAGACAGCTGGCTCGAACCGAAAAACTCTTTCACCGCTGCAGAAATTGGCTTCGCGTTGATCAGGTCTTGCGGCATGATGGCATCCAGATCGCCCAAACTCAGACGCTCTTTCACCGCACGCTCTACACGGACCAAGCCCACACGGAATTGGTTTTCTGCCATTTCACCGACCGAACGGATACGACGGTTACCAAGGTGATCGATATCATCCACCACGTCTTGGCCATTCCGGATCTCGATCAGCTTGCGCATAACATCGACGATGTCTTCACGACTCAGGGTACCGGCACCGGTCAACTCATCGCGACCGAGGCGACGGTTGAACTTCATGCGCCCGACCGTTGAGAGGTCATAGCGATCTTCAGAGAAGAACAGGTTTTCAAACAAGCTTTCAGCCGCTTCTTTCGTGGGCGGCTCGCCTGGACGCATCATGCGATAGATTTCAACCAAGGCTTCGAGGCGATTGCTGCTTGGGTCAATGCGCAGGGTTTCGCTCACGTATGGGCCGTGATCTAAATCATTGACGAACAGGGTTTCAAATTTCTTGAAGCCAGCTTCACGCAACTTCGCTAAGAGCTCGAGCGTAATGATATCGTTTGCTTTCGCAACGACTTCACCGGTCTTCTTCTCAACGTAATCTTTGGTTAGCACTTTGCCAACGAGGTAATCAAGCGGCACTTCCATCTCTTTAATGCCGAGATCAGAAAGCTGCTTGATGTGACGAGCTGTCACGCGACGGCCTTTTTCGACGATTACATCACCGTCTGGGCTCTTGATTTCGAACAATGCGGTTTCACCACGCAGACGCTCGGCAATCAAGGTCATAAATACTTTGTCGCGACGGATCTCGAAGTTGTTCTTCTCAAAGAACATCTCGAGGATTTGCTCGTCGGTGTAGTCTAACGCACGCAAGATGATGGTCGCTGGTAGCTTCCGGCGACGGTCAATCCGTACAAATACGTTGTCTTTTGGATCGAACTCGAAGTCCAACCAAGAACCACGGTAAGGAATCACGCGTGCGTTATAGAGAACTTTTCCTGAAGAGTGTGTTTTTCCACGATCGTGATCATAGAACACACCAGGAGAACGATGCAGCTGAGAGACGATAACCCGCTCGGTCCCATTAATAACAAAGGTCCCGTTTTCAGTCATGAGCGGAATTTCGCCCATGTAGACTTCCTGCTCTTTTATTTGCTTAATAGTTCCCGCAGGCGCGTCTTTGTCATACATGACCATACGCAGGGTAACACGCAAAGGAGCAGAGTAAGTGACGCCACGAATTTGACATTCTTTCACGTCAAAAACAGGGTCACCTAGACGGTAACTGACATACTGCAATTCAGCATTACCAGAATAGCTCGCAATCGGGAAGACGGAACGGAACGCCGCTTCAAGTCCGTATTCGCCTTCTGGATCGGCGTCAATGAACTTTTTGAATGAGTCGAGCTGAATTGAGAGCAGGTAAGGGACTTCAAGCACTTGCGGGCGCTTTCCAAAGTCCTTACGAATACGTTTTTTTTCAGAGTAGGAGTACGCCATGGGGTTCCTCAGCTAGCTGATTTCTGACCCGAGCCACCAATTGGATGATGGCTGCCAACAGATTTCGTCACAATCCGTTCGCCTGTATTTTCGTTGTCGATACACCCTGCAACACAGGAAAATCGGATGTATCCTTTTTAGCGCAAAAAGCCTGGTGACTATATAGTCACCAGGCCAAAGCCGTTAAAGGCCTCGTTGCGAATCAAGTGTCTTACTTGATCTCAACTTCTGCACCAGCTTCTTCAAGCTCTTTCTTCAGTGCTTCAGCGTCGCCTTTAGAGATGCCTTCTTTAACCGCTACTGGAGCTGATTCAACCAACGCCTTCGCTTCTTTCAGGCCAAGTCCAGTTGCTGCACGTACTGCTTTGATTGCGCCAACTTTGTTCGCACCAGCAGACTTCAACATTACTGTGAACTCAGTTTGCTCTTCTGCAGCTTCAGCAGCGGCAGCAGGACCAGCAGCTACTGCAACAGCAGCAGACGCGTCAACACCGAATTTTTCTTCAGCAGCTTCGATCAGCTCAACCAGTTCCATTACTGGCATTTCAGCGATCGCGTTTAAGATATCTTCTTTAGTCAGAGCCATTTCTCTAAACTCCTGGGTTATGTAAATAAAAGTAAATTGTTAAATCGCTTATTTGGCGTCTTTGATTGCCGACAAAACGCGTACAAACTTCGTAGGTACTTCGTTGATAGTACGAACGAACTTGGTAACAGGCGCTTTGAAGGTCGCAAGCAATTTTGCCAACGCTTCGTCGCGTGTCGGAAGTGATGCAACAGCCTCGAGTTTCTCAGGACCGAGCAAACCAGAACCGATAGACAATGCTGTCACTTTCAGGTGCTTTGATTCTTTCTGGGCATCTTTGAGCAGGCGCGCAGCGGCTCCTGGTGCATCAATAGAAAACCCGTAAACCAATGGACCTTTCAGTGCAGGCTCGATGTCTTCAAACTTAGTGCCTTCAAGAGCGCGCTTTGCCAATGTGTTCCGAATAACTTTCAGATACACACCTTGAGCACGAGCTTGACGACGCAGTTTGGTCAGCTCTGCAACTTCCATTCCACGATACTCAGCAACAGCGACGGATAGAGCTTCTTGAGCAACATCGTTAATTTCTTTAACGATTGCCTTTTTTGCTACTAAACCTAGTGCCACTAGTATCACCTCTTTTATAAGCTTCCGGCTTACGCCTTCGGCTTGACGTTACAATGTGATGAGTCATGCAAATACACTTCTCATCGCCTTGTCACGGTGAATCTCTACCCAGAGAGTCTGAGCTGGATATCACCATCTGCGCAGGCTTTCAAAGATTAAGCCATTACCTCTCGGGAATGGCGCCTGCGGTCTTGGATGGGAGCCACATCATAATGAGAGGCGACTCCAACCCTAAAACTTAAACAGATTTAATTAGCTACGGACGTCCAATGTACCTTGGTCGACCCGTACGCCAGCACCCATCGTAGTTGACAGGCTCACGCGTTGAATGAACGCGCCTTTCGCAGTTGAAGGTTTCGCTTTTTTCAGCGCAATCAACAATGCTTCTAAATTCTCTTTCAGCTTCACGTCGTCGAAATCAACGCGGCCGATAGTGCAGTGAATGATACCGTTCTTATCGTTACGGTACCGAACCTGACCAGCTTTCGCGTTCTTAACTGCAGTTTCAACGTCTGGCGTCACAGTTCCGGTCTTCGGGTTTGGCATCAAACCACGTGGACCCAAGATCTGACCCAACATACCTACAACGCGCATTGCGTCTGGCGATGCGATAACGACGTCAAAATTCATTTCGCCTTTCTTCACTTGCTCAGCGAGATCTTCCATACCGACGAGGTCTGCACCGGCGGCTTTGGCTTTCTCAGCATTTGCACCTGAAGTAAATACCGCAACGCGAACGTCACGGCCAGTGCCGTTTGGCAGTACTGTTGCACCACGAACGTTTTGGTCTGATTTACGCGCGTCGATACCGAGGTTAACTGCTACGTCAACGCTTTCAGTGAACTTCGCAGTCGCAAGCTTTTTCAAAAGCGTGAGTGCTTCATTGATTTCGTAATCACGGCTGTTGTCGACCGCTTCACGGATTGCGCGCATGCGCTTAGTTAAACGTGCCATGGTGCCTTACCCCTCTACCTTAAGACCCATTGAACGCGCAGAACCGGCGATGGTGCGAACAGCAGCATCGAGGTCAGCAGCGGTCAGGTCCGGTTCTTTCATCTTTGCGATCTCTTCCAACTGAGCACGGGTAACAGTTCCCACTTTCTCAGTGTTAGGACGTCCTGAACCACTCTTGATACCAGCCGCTTTTTTCAGCAAGAAAGCCGCAGGAGGGGTTTTGGTGATGAATGTGAAAGAACGGTCTTCGAAGACTGAAATTTCAACTGGAACTGGCGCGCCCTTTTCGAGCTGGTCAGTTGCCGCGTTGAACGCTTTACAGAATTCCATGATGTTCACACCGTGTTGACCCAATGCTGGACCAACTGGCGGTGAAGGGTTTGCCGCACCGGCTGCTACTTGCAGCTTGATGATGGCAGAAACTTTCTTAGCCATGATTAAACCTCTGTTTTATTGGGTTAAACGCCTCGTAAGCCAAGAGGAGACTTACTCAAACGGCTTCCCAAATGTGAAAAAACGGAGGCGGATTGTATAGGAATCCGCCACCATGATCAAGCCTTTTCGACTTGTCCGAAATCCAAATCAACCGGCGTGGACCGGCCAAAAATAGATACTGAAACTTTGACGCGACTCTTTTCGTAGTCGACTTCTTCAACGGTTCCGTTGAAGTCTGCGAATGGACCGTCATTGACGCGAACCACTTCACCTGGCTCAAACAGGGTTTTCGGACGCGGACGATCAGCATTTTCGGTCAGTCGGTTGAGAATTAAATCTGCTTCTTTTTGCGAAATCGGTGCTGGGCGCTCTGCAGTCCCGCCAATGAAGCCCAAGACCCGCGGCGTACTCTTCACTAAGTGCCACGTATCTTCGTCCATGACCATTTCAACCAGAACATATCCTGGGAAAAACTTGCGCTCGCTTTTACGGCGCTGGGTGCCCTTCATTTCCACGACTTCTTCGGTAGGTACGAGAATCTGACCGAACTTCTCTTCCATGCCGTGCGTTTTCACGTACTCAGCAAGGGTTTTCGCTACACGCCCTTCGTATCCTGAGAAGGCTTGTACGACATACCAACGTTTTTTCTTCGGTTCAGTCATAGCTCAGCTCCTTAAACGGTGATACCGGTCGCGAGGCCAACAACCCGCACGAGAATACCGTCTAGACCCCAAAGAATAAGGGCGACGATTAATGTCACGACAAGCACGATAAGTGTTGTCTGTGATGCTTCTTTCCGCGTTGGCCATACAACCTTGCGCACTTCAGTGCGGCTTTCTTTAGCAAAACCGAGGAAAACCCGACCTTTTGTCGTTTGTGATGCAACAAATGCCGCTACTGCAACAGCGATGACAACGCCCGCCGCACGCAACACAACTGACATGTCACCGTAGATGTTATTTCCGATTACTGCGCCTGCGAGCAGCAGACCTACGACAACCCACTTCACGACATCCATTGGATTGCCTTGGTTTTCTGTTTTTTCACTCATTATTGCCGGACCTACGTTGATTCAGCTAAAAACTGGCAGGGGTGGAGGGATTCGAACCCCCAACCGTCGGTTTTGGAGACCGCTGTTCTACCAATTGGAACTACACCCCTGGAGAAACTTTTCTTCATTCTGAAGGCAGACCAACCTTGCACTACATCGTGGCAATCAAAGGGAGGTTTTTATGAGGCATTCAGAATGGACGCGTCATTATACCCATGACGCGCCCAAAAGCAAGCGAAGAAGCGCCGTGGATCGCCTTCAGCGCTGCTTTGATTTAAGCCGATAAATTTAAAATTGATAACCTAAATTAAATCCGACGGATGTCACATTCCGGACGGAATCCGAGCCATACCCAGCCGACAGACCTAAAATCCAACTCCGTTGATTAGCTCCCTGCGGGAAAAAGTTATAGAGAACCCCCGCCCCATATGTCGTCGAGCTCCGAGAATCCCATTGGCCATCAGAAAAAGTGCTCCGGTGGCTGCTGCCAACCGGACCGATAAACACGCCAAGACCATGGCGATCCGGACGAGTCGAATTCTGACCAATCCAATCGAGACGCTGGTAAGTCAGCGCAATGCCGTAAGTTTCGCCGTAAAACGTCGACGTACTCGTAAGTCCAGCACCTAGCGTCCACCGATCTGTCGAAGTCGTGCGGCTGACCTGCCCTCCGAGGCCACCATACTCAGTTCCTACACCCACGCCAAAGCGAAATGTGGCGTGCCCTTCAGTCTGGGCAATGGCGGGAGCACTTATAGTTGCCGCAAGAAACAGAGCGGTAGAAACCATAAATCGGTGAAACAACACATGAAACATCGGTCACATCCTTGTAAGTACAACATCGTCAGAGACCCGAGGTTATCGACATTCCGTTAACGATGCAAAGCGACCGGTGGTGAAGTTGGCTACGAATTGGTTTTGACTTTCAGATGAGCATAATTGGTAAGTAGCTGATCTACTCCAGCCTGAAGAGCCGTTTCATGCTCTTGAGCCGACGTTGGAAGATATCCAATCACCCGAGCATCCTGTGCATGAAAACGCGAGACGAGCGTTGACGAGAGAACTGGAACGCCACCCACCTTCGGTGGCACCGCATAATACTGACCGGACTCAATTCCGCCCACGCCGGGCAAACCAATTAATGTTGCAACACCTGCCCGGTAACAAGCGTTCTGACGAGCAAGACAAAATGCCTCCGGCATCACATGCGTCAGTTTCTGCTGATGGTCGCGGTCCCAAAATAAGTAGCGAACTTGTTCTCGAAGGAAGCGAGCAACTTCTCCATCTGCCGCGAGCGCCTCGAGGACCTGAACCGTGCGCTCGGCCTGCTCAGGTTTGATATCGAGAATCCAATTCAAATGGCCATAGTGATTAAGTAGCTCATCAAAAAAGAATAAGGATTCGCCGTGAGCTAATGAAAGCGCCTCGAGTTCCTTGCGGGTTAGTTGGTCAATGGGAATGTCCTGGCCACTCACACGCTTCAAATCAGGATCATGACAAAGGACAATATGACCATCTCGCGAGGTGCGCAGATCGGTTTCTAGGTGAGTAAAGTTGAGCGCGATGGCTGCATCAAACGCGGCGCGCGTATTTTCAGTCCGGCGTGGTGTTTTTCCTTCATCATCAAAGATAAACCCACGATGGCTAATCCATTCGGTCATTCGCTACCTGAGCATGCTATGGATGAATCTCAAGTATACCTGAAAAAAGCCACAGCAAGAAAAGCCATCCCTGGCAGCCTCGCCACAGTGAGGTTTTCGGTACCAAGTGCATTCCGTGCACTTTAGAAAAAGCACACTGACACACACTCCGTGCCAGTGCACCCTTGGGGGGGTTAGCCGTTATCGCCGACTACGATGTCGAGCGTCACACCTGCTTCAATCGTGATGTTCTCGCTGTGGAAGAACTCAAGCTCAGTCGCTTCCTCAGGATCATCCTCGGTGTCACAGGTCACCGCAATCGTGTACTGCCCGGCTTGAATAAAGCCGATCTCGAACGGATAGCTCGCCGCACCGTCATAGAACACCGCTGTGCTTGCATACGGACCGTTTTCATCGTCGCTGTTATCAGCCATGTCTTCAAAAGCCACATCATGGCCCGTGAACAAATAAACCGCAGCCACTGGATTCGAAATATCTTCCGGTGCCACTGTACACTCGTTCTCAATCAACAGGACTTCAGCGACCTCGCCTTCGATATGACCCACCTCAGCATTATCCACAAGACGGAGACCACGAGGCTTCAACAGGAAGCCATCCTGCCCCGGAGGCGCTACCATTGCTTTGCGCAGATCAAACTCCAAGGTGTAGTTGAATGTTTGGTTGGCAGTCAAGGTTACGCCATCCAAGCGCAGTTGATTTGAAGGCACGCGCAAACGCTCAATTGAGCCATCCGTTAATTCCACCTCACTGCCATTTGCGATATCTAGGCGCAATTGACCGTACTGGCCCGCCGGAACTTCAGCGTTTAAAATCAGATCTTCAGCCGTCGCGCCTTGCAACGTCAGCAAATCAACGCCTTTCGTGCCAGGAATTGGATTCCCAGAGTCATCCAGACACAAATCGTTGGCAGGCACAGCACCGTTGTCACCGCCAACATCAAAACGTTGCGGTGGAAGACCATTCCCAACCAGCTCGACACTTGAAAAACACACCAGAACTCGCTCGGCAGAATCAACAGGCGCATCACTCAGCCCTAAAGAAAAAATAGCAGTGTTTCCATCATCACTTGAGGAATCACAGGCGCTCAAAGCACCAACCGTCAGGGCTGCGATAGCCGTCGCTTGCATGACGCGATTCAATTTAAAGTTCATCTTTTCTCTCCTATGGCGTATCAACGATAGGTTAACGTAAGTAATAGCAGCTTTATTCCCCCAAGATTGTAAAGAAAGTTCAAACGTCATGATGGTAGCCAACGCAATGCGTTGGGAGCGATGGTTGGAAGCAATGCCGTCGCCGAGTGATGGCCGTAGCCAACGCAATGCGTTGGGAGCGGTGATTGAAAGTAATGCCGTCACCGGATGATAATCGTAGCCAACGCAATGCGTTGGGAGCGATGATTGAAAGCAATGCCGTCGCCGGGTGATGGCCGTAGCCAACGCAATGCGTTGGGAGCGGTGATTGAAAGCAATGCCGTCGCCGGGTGATGGCCGTAGCCAACGCAATGCGTTGGGTGTGAGGGTGGGAAACCCAACGCATTGCGTTGGCTACGATGCCTTCGCGCCGTGGTTGGTATCGAGTAGGAGGAGGCCTCCTGGCCTCCGTCCTCTCACACCACCGGGCATACGGTTCCGTACCACGGCGGTTCATAGGTTACATTTGAGCTGATGGTAACTGTCCATCAGCGATACCAGACCCAGT
>NZ_PIPM01000002.1 GCF_003987175.1 Aliidiomarina sanyensis
CAACGTGCGCATAGTGACGCGTCGGCGTGTCATATTCTACGTGTGACGTAGAAATGGTGATACCACGCGCTTTCTCTTCTGGCGCATTGTCAATTTGTGCGAAGTCGCGAGCAGAACCACCGTAGTGTTTCGCAAGGACAGTGGTGATCGCGGCCGTAAGCGTAGTTTTACCGTGGTCAACGTGACCGATAGTACCTACGTTTACGTGCGGCTTAGAACGTTCAAACTTTGCTTTAGCCATGACAGCCTCTCTCTCGAAACGCGCGGTGGGCGATGCCAACCAGTGCTTCATGAATGATTAAATTATTAAGTCTAGGTGAGGTGCTTCGAGAGGGTATATCACTGGTGCTGATAGGCGGATTTGAACCGCCGACCTCACCCTTACCAAGGGTGCGCTCTACCAACTGAGCTATATCAGCACAAATGCGATTTTGAATTGGAGCGGGTGGCGGGAATCGAACCCGCGTCATCAGCTTGGAAGGCTGAGGTAATAGCCATTATACGACACCCGCATTCAGATTCTCGGCTACCTCGGACCTAAATAGAAAAATGGTGGAGGGGGCAGGATTCGAACCTGCGAAGGCTGAGCCGTCAGATTTACAGTCTGATCCCTTTGACCGCTCGGGAACCCCTCCACGAATTTTTCTAAAAAATGGTGCCGGCAGAGAGAGTCGAACTCCCGACCTACTGATTACAAGTCAGTTGCTCTACCAGCTGAGCTATGCCGGCGCCACCGTTTAGGTGGAGCGCATTCTAGGAGATTGACCGGGGTCTTGCAACCACCTAGATGCATTTTTTTTGATTTTTTTGTCTGACTGGTTACTTTTTGTATCTATCGTTCGTTTCTCAAACACCTTCGAGCGCCCCGCTCGCTCGAGTCGTCCTCTTACGCACCAAATGGGTGACGTAATACAATCGTCTCCGCACGGTCTGGACCCGTTGAGATAATGTCGACTGGCACGCCCAAGAGCGCTTCGATTCGAGCAATATAGGCAAGCGCCGCTTGTGGTAGGTCTGCATGGTCCGTCACGCCCACCGTATTCTCAGACCAACCGGCCATGGTTTCATAGATAGGCTCTACTTGCGCATAATCTTCTGCGGCCATAGGCGGAAGATCAACCACCTCGCCCGATGGGAGTTTATATGCCGTGCAGATTTTAAGTTCGTCGAGCCCATCGAGTACGTCGAGCTTGGTCAAACACAGACCGCTAATTGAGTTGATTTGCACCGCACGGCGCATAGCAACTGCATCAAACCATCCAGTCCGACGTTTGCGACCGGTCGTTGCACCAAATTCGTGGCCTTTCACCCCGAGGTGCTCACCCACTTCACAATCGAGCTCCGTCGGGAATGGACCTGAGCCGACCCGCGTGGTGTAAGCTTTTACAATACCCAAAACATAGTCGAGATAGCGTGGGCCAAAGCCGGTGCCTGTTGCGACCCCGCCAGCGGTCGTATTCGACGACGTTACATACGGATAGGTGCCATGATCGATATCCAGCAACGTGCCTTGCGCGCCTTCAAACATGATGGCATCACCGTGTACACGTGCTTTCTCAAGTAAGCCTGGGACATCCGCAACCAACGGCTTGAGAATCTCCGCAACTTCCAAGCAGAATGCCAACACCGACTCAACAGAAACAGCTTCCTGTTTGAAGTACTCAGTCAGCACGAAGTTGTGCAAGGCCATTGTTTCTTCGAGCTTTTCGCGCAAACGCTCTGGGTAAAACAAATCACCGAGACGTATCGCTCGGCGAGCAACCTTATCTTCATAGGCAGGACCAATACCTCGCCCGGTCGTCCCAATTTTCTTCTCACCACGTGCTGCTTCGCGCGCTTGGTCGAGGGCAATATGATAAGGCAAAATAAGTGGACAGGCTTCACTGAGCAGCAAACGCTCACGCACTGGAATTCCACGGGCTTCCAACATGCTGACTTCTTTTAGCAAGGCCTCGGGCGAGAGCACGACACCATTACCAATCACACAGGTCACGTTGTCCCGCAGAATACCGGATGGGATTAAATGCAGCACAGTCTTCTGACCGTCAATCACCAGCGTATGCCCTGCGTTGTGTCCACCTTGATAGCGGACCACGTAGGTAGCTTTATCTGTAAGAAGATCGACGATCTTTCCTTTGCCTTCGTCACCCCACTGGGTGCCGAGAATAACGACGTTTTTGCTCATGATAATATTGGCTTGAATCGTAGGTTGTGGCCCATCAAGAAGACAGCAAACGAAACGAATGCTGCAAATTTTTGGTCCGGCAGTGGATTAAGCGGGGATTCTACCAGAAACCCCGCCGGGAGCAGAATGATTTTTATGCAAATCGGATCTGCATGTAGTCTTTTGGATCATGGTAGAGCGCAAAACCAAAGCGAAGCCGATCATGTCGATAGTCTGTGGCCACCCCTCGCTCCCGTAATTCTGCAGCCAATTCACTGACTCGTTCAGGAGACGACAAACGAAACGTAAAGAAGTGTCCGTGGCCGAGCGTATCGCAGGTGAGTAAGTTTGTCCGATTGACGTCCGGATGACTTAGGCTATCAATATGCTGCAAAAACGCGCTCTGCAGTGCACGAATATAAGCATCACGAGTCTCCGTGGTCAGCCCTTCTTTCTCCCACATCTCGAAGACCGCGAGTTGACGATAGATCGCGCTAAAGTCCATGGTCGCGCCAGCAAAACGCATACCATCCGTTGCATACTGAACGGGGCCATGCTGCGCTTTCGCGAGCCCAGCAAAGTCCGCAAACCAACCGGTATATTCTGGGCGTAACGGCGTGCTCTTGGGGACCGCCATAAAGCATACCCCCTCTCCCGCCTGCGCATATTTGTAGCCACCACCCAGATAGAAGATCCGGTCTGCCACGGCAGACAGATCGGTCGGGAGTGCACCATACCCATGATACCCGTCGATCATCACGACCGTTTCATCCGGTACCGAACCAAGCCAGCGTTGAACCGGTGGCGCGCATACACCGCTGTTGTAAAAAACTTGGCTGACAAAGATGACATCATAAGTCCGTTGTTTAATTGCATGTTCCCAGCGGGCATTGAGGGTCGCAAAGGGCTCGCACGGGATGCGCGTGATGGTGACATTACCGCGCTCTTCAAGACGTCGACTTTGCCGATTAAAACTATGAAATTCCCCATCGGTGGTTAAAATCCGCAGCGGTTTGTGCGCGGGGAATGCGGTCAAAACCCGATACAGCAGCTCATGTGTATTTTGCGCAAACACCAGCTGTTGCGGATAGGGTAAATGAAGTTCTTGTGCAATGTATTGCTGCAAGCGAGGGAGTTTCTCACCTAATATAACGCCCCACTTCTCATCCGCATGGGCAGCGGCGTCGTCCCAATACGCGAGGTGTGCGTCTCGGGTTACATCTGGCCAGTAATGATGGCTATGTGGAGCACAATGAAGAAGACCGGGGCGCGCATTTAAAAAGTGAGCATAGAGATGTTTGTACATACCGTTCAACCGAGTGGACCCAAAAAATAAACGGGAGCCGAAGCTCCCGTTTGTTCATCTTACACTTAGTTTGCAGGGCGGTTCATCTGACCAAAATACTGGAAGAATTCGCTGTCTGGGCTTAATACCAGAACGCTATCGCCATCTCCAAACGCCTTGCGATACGCTTCCATGCTGCGAATAAATGCATAGAACTCGCTATCTTGTCCGTACGAGGTCGCATAGATCCGAGCTGCTTCTGCATCTCCTTCACCGCGAATTTGACGGGCTTCACGTTCTGCATCGGCCAGCATAACCGTCACACGTGCATCAACGTCCGCACGGATGATTTCTGCTTGCTCGCGACCTTCAGAGCGGTGCTCACGAGCAACTGCGTCACGCTCTGCACGCATCCGATCGAAGATGGCGCTACTCACTTCTGATGGCAGGTTAATTTGCTTCACCCGCACGTCCAGAACCTGAATACCAAGGTCAGCAGAACCTTCAGATGCTTGAATCAACGCTTGCTCCATCAAGTCATCCCGCTCGCCAGAAACGATGTCACGAATGGTCCGGGCACCAAACTCTGCACGCAATCCGTTGTTGATCCGACGCGTCAAAAGCTCTTCTGCTTCACTTTGTTGACCACCACCCGTTGACAGGTAGTACTTCGCAAAGTCTTCGATACGCCATTTCACGAACGCATCCACGATCAAGTCTTTTTTCTCGCTCGTGATAAAGCGATCGGCCTGACCATCCAAAGTCTTGATCCGAGAGTCGAGCTTTTCGATCCGTTCAATCAACGGGATTTTAAAATGCAGACCCGGTTGATACACAATCGGCATCCCATTTTCATCTTGTGCCACTTTACCAAAGCGAATCACAATTCCGCGCTCGTGTTCAGCAACCGTGAAAATAGAGGAGTACCCAAGAATCGCCACGATGAGTGCAATCACTATATAAAATGGTTTCATCGCTTATCCTCCCCGAGAACTAGTACGAACTGGCTGACGTGTTGTGTCTTGCTGTGAAGAACGTGGTCCAGCCGTCGACGGCTGACCGATCTGCTCGCTGCTCGGAAGCAATGGCAGATTCGTACTCACAGGACGGTTACGCCCGTGCTGTTCAAGGATTTTATCGAGTGGCAAATACATCATGTTGTTGCCGCCTTCGACATCGACAAAAATCTTCGCGTTACGCTGATAGATTTCTTCAAGGGTCTCAAGGAAGATCCGTTGACGGGTGACTTCTGGGGCCGCTTGATACTGAGGAAGTAATTCATTGAAGCGTGCAATTTCACCCTGTGCGCGCAAAATCACTTGCTCTTTATATGCTTGTGCTTCTTGTTGCAGACGACGGACGCGACCACGCGCTTGCGGTTCAATTTCCCGCGCATACGCCTCGGCTTCACGCACGAAACGCTCTTGGTCTTCCTGTGCACGAATTGCATCGTCAAACGCATCACGGACTTCTTCCGGCGGACGTGCACTCAAGAAGTTAACATCAATGACGCGTAGACCCACATCGTAACGCTCGACAAGGCGGTCAATAATTTCCCACGTCTGCTGACGAATCTCTTCCCGACCCACGGTCAGGATGTTGTCCATCGTATTGTGACCGATGACATAACGCAGCGCACTATCCGTGATCTGCGAGAGACTCGCATCTGGATTTTCAACATTAAACAGGTACGCCCGTGGGTTTGCAATCCGATACTGGACCGCAAGTTCCACGCGCACAACGTTTTCATCCTCGGTCAGCATAAAGCCACCGGTTTCTTGACGGAATACGTTGTTTACGTCCACATTGGTGACGTTGTCGATAAAGTACGGCCGCCAATGCAGGCCTGACGTCACTTCCGCATGATAGGCTCCGAAGCGCTGAATCACACCGCGCTCTGCTTCTCGTACGGTATAAAAACCTGCGATAAACCAGACCACAATTGCAAGAACTACCACAAGGCCTACGACCTTGCTAGGAATTCCGCCTGCAGCTGAGCCACCACTGCCACCTTGACCGCCTTTGCCGCCGCCAAGCCCTAGCTTACCCATGAGATTGCGCAAAGCCTCGTCGAGATCAGGAGGCCCCTGATCGCGACCACCCCGGTTATTGTTGCCCCAGGGATCTTTGTCTTTGCCGCTGTTTCCCGGTTGATTCCAGGCCATCGATTACTCCAGCAAATACTCAAACAATGAAACACTTGAAAGCGGTCAACAAATGGAATTCGTTAACCGTTCGCCAAACTGTTTTAACAACCGCTGCCATTCAATAGCAGGCACACGGACCGATAGTACCACATCTCCATCGTCCTGTGGTCGTTCTTCTAACACACACTGAAGTGCGTAGAGTTGACTACGTAATTTCCCCTCTTTTGGAGGTAAACGCAATTCATGTTCAATCAGCTGAGGGGCCAACAAGTCGTGCAGTGCTTCCCGTAGAAGCTCAATACCCTCGCCAGTCCGAGCCGAGAGCCAAACTTCTTGTGGCTTGCCATCTTCATCACGAACAATTCTTGGTGAAACGTCCGTCACTAGATCGACCTTATTCATGACCAAAAGTTGCGGGACATCGCTCGCTGCAATTTCGGTTAAAACCTTGTCGACTTCTTTGCGGTTATCATTCATCCGTTCGTCATGGCAATCCATGACGTGCAAGAGCAGGTCCGCATCGCGGGTCTCTTGTAATGTTGCCTTGAAAGCAGCGACCAAATCGTGCGGTAAATGCCGGATAAAACCAACCGTATCGGCAAAAATAATATCACCGACGTCTGGTAACTCGTATTTCCGTAAGGTCGGATCCAACGTCGCAAACAACTGATCAGCAGCATACACGTTGGCATCGGTTAACCGATTAAATAAGGTCGATTTCCCCGCGTTGGTATAGCCCACAAATGCTATGGTGGGGACCTCCGCCCGATTTCGCGCACGTCGCCCCTGCTCACGCTGTTTTTCGACCTTTTCAAGACGCCCAAGAATATTCTTGATCCGTCCTCGGATTAAGCGTCGATCAGTTTCCAGCTGGGTTTCCCCAGGCCCCCGCAAGCCGATCCCACCCTTCTGGCGCTCCAAGTGAGTCCAACCGCGGATCAATCGCGTCGAAATATGGCGCAATTGAGCAAGCTCAACTTGTAACTTACCCTCATGGGTACGCGCACGTTGCGCAAAAATATCCAAGATCAGACCGGTTCGGTCAAGCACCCGACACTTTACTTGTCGCTCGATATTTCGTTCTTGAGATGGCGATAACGTGTGATTGAATATCACGACATCGGCGCCGGTTGACTGGACTAACGCAGCCACTTCCTCCGTCTTTCCTGAACCGATGAACAATCGCGCATCGGGGGACTTTCGGGAGGTCATGACAACCGCTTGTGCCTCAACACCCGCTGAAGCCACAAGTAATTTTAATTCTTCGAGATCTTCGCGTGCTGACTCATGTGGAAAATCGACATGAACCAACACGGCCTGCTCGCCACCTTCATACCGCTCAAACAAGCAAGCCGCTCCTTCACTGCCTCAATTTAGGCAGGTTATTCGTCTCCATCATGACCGTTTTGCGGAGGATACTGACTTGGGCTCCGCGACGGCACCACAGTGGAAATAGCATGTTTATAGACCATTTGGCTGACCGTGTTTTTCAACAAGACGACAAATTGATCAAATGATTCGATCTGTCCCTGCAACTTAATGCCGTTCACCAGATAAATTGAAACAGGGATCCTCTCACGACGCAGTGCGTTCAAAAAAGGGTCTTGTAACGTTTGCCCTTTTGCCATAATTCGGCTCCTTTATGATTATTAGTATTGTTGCGGTCGCCTGGTGGCTCCGATCCCACTTCCTTGGCAACGTGAAACCGTTCAAACTCAATTCTTCCACCGAACCAAGTTACCTTCGGTCAATGTAAGATCGAATTCGATCCTAGTGTAGCAACAAATAATTAAACTCGTACAATTTGATATATAGGCAATTTACGAAAAAACAAATATTTTCCGGAAATTAGCTCGAAAGATTCGGGTTTTTCTCAAGAGCTTCCCACCAACCAAGCGTCTGGCGGCGTTGGTTCTTGATCCAAAATATGCACCACCTGATCAAAGGCATGATCATCCATGGGGTCCACCCATTGAGCACCCACCCACGAGCGTAACCACGTGATTTGTCGTTTTGCTAATTGCCGCGTCGCGATCACACCACGCTCAATCATTTGCTCGTAAGACAACGCCCCAGAAAAATACTGCCACATTTGTCGATACCCGACGGCACGGATGGACGGTAAATCAGGGTGCAAATCTCCGCGGTCATATAGGCGCCGGACTTCCGCCTCAAACCCTTGGGCTAACATGAGGTGAAAGCGTTGTTCAATACGCGCATGGAGCACTTTACGATCAGGGGGGGAAACTACGACTTGCCATGTTGGTAATGACAATCCCGGTTGCTGGGTTTCTGTCAACTGAGTCAAGCTTTTACCTGTCAGTTCAAAGACTTCTAAGGCACGCATCAAGCGCTGTGGATCATTCGGATGAATGCGTTCTGCCGAAACCGGATCAACAGAGGCCAAATGCTCATGCAGCGCCTGCCAACCTTCTTGGTCGGCTCGTTGCTGGATGGATGAACGGATCGTTGCATCTGCTTGGGGTAATGCAGAGAGCCCAGCCAACAATGCGCGGTAATACAACATGGTCCCCCCAACCAAAACCGGAATCCGCCCACGACTTCGAATCTCATCAATTAACTGCAAACAATCCTGACGAAAATCCGCTGCGGAATACACCTCCGCTGGGTCACGAATATCAATTAAATGGTGGGGGTAGGCTTTGAGCTCGGCTGCGCTTGGTTTGGCGGTTCCGATATCCATACCTCTGTAGATCAGCGCAGAGTCGACACTCACCAACTCGACAGGCAAGCGATCGTATAGTTGCATCGCGAGCGCAGTCTTGCCTGCAGCGGTTGGGCCACTGATGCAAATCACACCTTGTTGAAGATGCTCAACGCGATTCATTGGCATCTCCAAGGCCGTTTCCTTGTCGGTTACCGCCGTTGTTTGGCGCCGCAGTTAGATATTGCTCCCAAGGCAAGGGCACCAGTTGCCTGCGCCAATCAATATGAAGCTGTTCAGCATCTTGAAGAAGTCGCGGTAGATCCTTATCAGCGAGACCCGTAAATTTCCGATGACTCTGCAACCATGCAAGGAGTTCTCGCTCTTGCTCCGCTTGCAATGAACCGTCACTCGGCACACCCCAGGCCTCCAACATTTCACACAACTCGGCGATAGCGCGGCTGACATCCGCTTGACGCAGAAGGTGGGGCACCTGCTCGATAACCTGCTTATTCCGTCCTTCGATACGGGTCACAATCCCCAACCGGTTGAGGACTATGGCCTGCCTTTGCATGGTATCGACCCATGTTTTCCCTTGAATCAACACGGGAACCAACAGCGGCTGTCCAGACAAACCTTGTTGAAATTGTTGCTGCAAGCGGTTGGTGGTAATGATTTCACTTAATTGAGCACAGTCCAGCAACGCGAGCGTATCGGCGGTCCGCATGATTGCGTAGCGCTGGGCTAACATCCCCATCGGCTGCCAAGTTTTTGAAATCACCGGTGCCGTCTGCTGGTACATCTGTTGATAGACTGCTTGTCCTTCCTGTGCATTGGCACGCACAGGTTGAGATATGTGTTTCCGAGTTGGGAAAAATGGTGACCCACTGATGGCTCCGCTGGGCGACACGTGTTGAGCGGACGAATCCGCGGGGGAATGCCATTCAACGTTCCCTTCTTCCGATGAGGGCGTGAAATTTGTTCGGTAGCGCTCGGGATCAGGGGCTTGATAGCCATGTTGGAATGCTTCAGGCTCAGCTGGCATCGATGCCAATAATACCCGCTTGAGGGCCGCCAGCACAAAGTCATGAATTTGCCGTGCGAAATGGAAGCGGACTTCATGCTTGGCAGGATGAACATTCACATCCACATCTTTGGCAGGCAAATTGAGATATAGAATAAATGTGGGCTGTCTATCCGCTGGTAAAGCATCCCCATAAGCCTGCCGGATGGCATGATTTAGGAGCTTGTCCCGCATCATTCGTCCATTCACGTACATGTACTGTATATCACTCTGATGTCGGCATGCGTCTGGCGGTGCAACCCAGCCTCTGAGCGATAGCGGTGCTTCCTCGTGTTCGAGAAAAATAGCATCGTCCGCAAAGCGACGGCCTGCGACCTGGTGCAAACGCTTATCTTGGTGTGATGCGGCTTCCGCTGGATAATGACGAACCACTTGTTGATTGTGTGTCAGAATCACTGCTACATCGGGACGCGCCAACGCAATGCGCCGCACGACTTCATCAATGTGGCCAAATTCTGTTTTCTCAGTACGCAGAAACTTGCGGCGTGCCGGTGTATTGAAGAATAGATCTTCGACATCAACTGTTGTGCCTTGTGGATGTGCTGCAGGCTCAAGCATCACCTGCATATCTCGGCCCTCACAAAACGCCTGCCAGGCTTCTTCCTGCTCGGCAGTTCGCGATGTTAACCGCAACCGGGATACTGAACTAATACTGGCAAGTGCTTCACCCCGAAAGCCCAGACTTAAAATAGCCTCAAGATCGTCCAGTGAGCTAATTTTGCTCGTTGCATGCCGACTCAGTGCCAGTGTTAACTCTTCCTTCGGGATCCCACTGCCGTTGTCGCGAATACGAATACGGCGTGCGCCGCCTTTTTCGATATCCACACGGATTTCGGTCGCTCCAGCGTCCAAACTATTCTCAACCAACTCTTTTACAACGGATGCAGGGCGCTCCACCACTTCGCCAGCAGCAATTTGGTTGGCTAGTTGTGGGGGGAGAAGTCGGATCGGCATAGGCGTCAGCGCGCCACCGGAATTTCGAGACGCTGACCCACTCGAATCGTATTGCTACGCAGGTTATTTTGCGTGCGAATCGCTTCAACACTGGAGCCATACCGCCGTGCAATCACCGACAAGGATTCCCCAGAAGCAACCACATGGGTGCGAATATCCGTTTGGGCTAGGATGGTATTTTCCACAGGATTGCGCAGGAAGTATTCACGAATTCCCTCATACAGGGCATCCGCAAGCCGATCTTGATGGCGCGCGTTAATCAGAAGACGTTCTTTTTGTGGATTTGAAATGAACCCGAGCTCGACCAGTACTGAAGGCGTTCTAAGTGAATTCAAGACCGCGAAGCTGGCTGCCTCGGGACGACGACGATGCAAATTCGTTACCCGCCCCAAGTGATCAAGTAAAATTTCTGCAGCCTCGTAGCCGCCTGCCATCGAGCTATCCCGGAACATGTCAAGTAAGGTTCGGTTTAAAAATGGATCCGCATCGTTATCTTGCAGGACGTGCTCCACATCAATGAGTTCCTCACTCAACCGCTCTTTGTTCTCTAACGCTCGCCCGAGCTCGGTTTCAGACCGACGCGCAGAAAGCACCCAGACAGAGGCGCCGCGTGGTTGTGCGTTGGTAAATGCATCTGCGTGTAACGATACAAAGAAGTCCGCGCGTTCTCTGCGCGCTAAGCTTGTTCGTTGTGCCAAAGGTACTGTTTGATCCCCAGAGCGGGTGAGTACGGCCCGCATTCCGGGATCTGCATTAATACGTTGCGCCAATTTCTGAGCGACCGCCAGTGTCACGCTTTTCTCTTGGGTCCCAGCTGGACCAATGGAACCAGGATCACGTCCACCATGTCCGGCATCAATTGCGATGACCAGCTGGCGGGGCGGAAGAATTTCAGCCGTTCTGGGCGTACGAGGCTCTTCTGCTGTAGAGGTAGGAGAGCTCGCCGCCGGACGAGCTGTTGCCCCAGGAATATCTACCACGAGACGATGCCCTGAGCCGTTCGCAGGCGGCAGTGGAAACACTTCTGGCGCTGTCGCGCTCGCGATTTCCAGCACAACGCGATGGGTGCCTGAGCGGGGGGGACTGCTCGTTCGAACCACACGCAAAACATCTGAGCGGAACTCAAGCGCACGCAGGTCTTTCTGACTCTGGGTTTGATGAAAATCCACCACAACACGATATGGCGTGTTGTCAAAGATCGTGAAATAGGTGTAATTCGGTTCGTGAGCAAGGTCAAAGACAATCCGCGTCCGCTCAGCCGAAGGCCAAACACGCACGTTCTCGAGTGTATTCGAAGCGAATACTTGTGTCGATGTGACCAGGCTCCCCACCATCAGTGTCACACCGAGGACGAACCGCATCCATTTCATTGCAGCTGTTTTACGACCTCTTCCCCAATTTCGCTGTGTCCAGCGAGTGTTACGAGCCGCCCGTTTTCTTCGGGCTGTAATGTAATGACGATATCCGCTTGCGGTAAAATACCAAAACCTCGTTCGGGCCATTCGATTAAGCGGATACTGTCGTTATTAAAATAGTCGCGAATTCCCATATATTCGAGTTCTTCTGGGTCCGCCAAACGATATAAGTCAAAATGATATACCCTCCATTGCGCCAGCTCATAGGGCTCTATCAATGTATACGTTGGGCTTTTCACTGCACCAGTATGCCCTAAAGCATGCATAAATCCACGACTGAAGGTCGTCTTTCCCATGCCGAGATCACCACGCAGGTAAATGGTCATTCCCGTCTTTACAGCACTCGCCAGTGCCGCTCCGAGTTTTATGGTATCTTCTTCAGTCGCGAGTGATTTTGTGACTTCAACGGTCATTTGGGTTCATCCAATACGGAATCCAATCAAATATATCCGAGGCCATCAGGCCCCGCGTTCCTTCTGGGCATTTTTCCTGCATCGCCGACTCACCCGCGAGTGCATGTGCCAATACAGCAAGCCGAACACCAGCTTCGGTCGCCAATGCCATCCCGTGGCGCTGTGCGAGCAAGCCGCCTATCATACCTGCTAATACGTCTCCCATACCAGCTGTTGCCATCGCTGGCGTACCGCGATCGCAAACTGCAATGCCCTCTTGCCCACAAATCAAACTGCCTCGCCCTTTAAGAACCACAATTCCGCCGAATTGTTCCTGTAAAGTTTGTGCTGCAAGCCAACGATTTTTTTCTACATCTTGGGTTTCACATTCCAGCAGACGCGCAGCTTCGCCCGGATGGGGTGTCAGTATCCAGCGTGCACGCCCTGAGATATCAGGGCGCGCTTGCGCCAAAGCGTTCAGGGCATCCGCATCAAGCACTGTGGTTAACTCGGGATCAATATCGGACGATTGCAGTCGCGCACAATACCAATCCCACCAATCACGCCCCCACGCACGCTGCCCAAGACCCGGACCAAAAATCAAAACGGATGCGTGTTCTAGATAGCTAAGGGCCTCATCACGCCCTGCTTCCAAGCCTCGGACCATAAGCTCCGGTTGCTGGCCAACAATGACTTCTTGGCCGGGCTCACACAAGATGGTCACTTTCCCAGCACCCGCCCGCAACGCAGCAGTTCCCGCCAATCGCACCGCGCCAGCCATGCCCGCAGCCCCTCCAAGAATCACAACATGGCCCGCATCCCCCTTGTGGGCAGTCGCCGCCCGCGGGACAAGACTGTGCTGTAATAATGTCGGTTGCAAATACCACGCTGAGGGCTCCGTCAGTAATCGAAATTCCCGTTGGATGCCCAAGTCGGCAAAGTGAACGTGCCCACAATACGCGGCCGCTTGGCCCGTCGTGAGGCCGCGCTTGACGCCCACGAAGGTGACGGTAGCGCGGGCCCGAACGGCATCCCCGAGGGGTTGCCCGGTGTCTGCGTGTAAGCCAGTGGGAATATCCAGCGCAAGAACCGGTACCTTTGCCTCATTGAGGCTTTCCACGCAGTCGCAAATTTCGCCACGCAACGTTTGCTGGAGTCCCGTCCCAAGCAACGCATCGACCACCCAATCGGGCTCTGCATCTGCCCAATCAGCAAGCGGTTCGACATCTCCCCCTCGTTCAAGCCACTCGGACCATGCACGGCGCGCATCGGTGGTTTTCGGCTCGGCAAGGGCAAAGACTCGGACGATATGACCGGCCTCTCGCGCAAGCGCTGCCACAATATAGCCATCACCGCCGTTGTTTCCAGTCCCACATAACACGGCAATACGTGCTCCGGGCGCAAGTTTATCGGAAAGAACAGACCATGCCGCAGCGCCCGCTCTTTGCATCAAGGTCCACATATCAATGCCTGCACGAGCCGCAGCCTCGGCCTCATGCTCGCGGACCTGTTCAGGTCGATACAACTGCTGTGGTATGCTCATTGTTTGTGCGTGCTGACCATCATGCGTCATGAATATATCCTCATCGCGCCCAGTTTGCTCACCGCGAGAAACATTCGTCGACCGTGCAAAAACGGTTGCCCCAGTGATTAAGGTGAACCCTAGATTATGCAGAATAGCGAAAGCAAGAGCGCAACAACAGTCAAGCTAAGCGAACTTGTCGAAAAAATTAAGCAATGGGGCAGCGAACTTGGCTTTCAGAAAGTCGGGATTGCCGATCTTGACCTATCTAAGCACGAATCCGCTCTGCAAGAGTGGCTCGATAATCAATACCACGGGACCATGGACTACATGGAGCGGCACGGAATGTTGCGCGCTCGCCCCGCTGACTTGCATCCCGGAAGTGTCCGTGCCATCTCGGTTCGAATGAATTACTTACCACCCAATGCTCGTTTTGCTGAAGTGCTTGGGGATGACAAGAAAGCGTTTGTCAGCCGTTATGCGTTAGGCCGCGATTATCACAAAGTCATGCGCAAACGACTGCAAAAACTCGGAGCGAAGATCACGGACTACTGTCTAACCCATTTACACGACGTGATGCCTAACTTTCGCCCTTTTGTCGATTCCGCACCGATCCTTGAACGTCCATTGGCAGAAAAAGCTGGGCTGGGGTGGACAGGAAAGCACACGCTCTTGTTGGATACTGACGATGGTTCTTGGTTTTTTCTCGGTGAACTTCTCATTAATCTGCCGCTACCGATCGATCAGCCTCAACCGGAACAATGTGGCAAATGCACAGCCTGCATCACCATTTGCCCAACGCAAGCGATCGTCGCACCCTACAAGCTCGATGCGCGGCGCTGTATTTCATATCTCACGATAGAGCACGCAGGACCCATTCCGGAAGCGTTTCGACGTCCGATGGGTAATCGAATTTATGGATGCGACGACTGCCAGTTAGTTTGCCCGTGGAATCGCTACGCTACGCCCACGCCTGAAGAGGATTTTCTCCCGCGCCACCCATTGCATGCGCCAGAGCTTCTTGAACTTTGGGCTTGGGATGAGGCGACTTTCTTAGAACGAACCGAAGGGTCGCCAATTCGGCGAATTGGGTTTGAGCGGTGGCAACGAAATCTTGCAGTCGCGTTTGGTAATGCGCGTCCGAGTGCAGACCTTATCGAAGCCCTCGAGCAACGCCTACCCGACGCGAGTCCGCTAGTCGGCGAGCATATTGAATGGGCGCTTGCTGAGTTACGAAAAAAAGCCTTGGAAGGAACACCCAAGAATTTACAGCTTGATCGGCTTATCCGAATTGTCGAAAAGGGCTTGCCGCGCGATGCCTGAAAAAAACATCAACCTTAAGCAAGACGATTAGTGTGGCTTGAAAATTCCAATGACTTGGTCTGCACTCACTTGCGCTTTCGATTTCTCTTGCGCCTGATCTTTTTCACTCATTTGGTAATCGCATTCCACGCACGTGACATGTTCTTGGTCATCTTCCATGTAGACCATTAAGGTGTCCTGCGCTTTACATGATGGGCACGTTGCCCCGGCGATAAAACGTTTGCGGCTGCGCGCCATAAATTTTCATCCTTTTGACCGTGGGGATAAGTGCTGACCCTTCGCGTGGGATCGAGTATGATCAGCGCCGATTTTGTAATTCACCCGAGCAATGAGTCCGAACTATGATCCAAGCCGATGGCCTCAGCCTTATCCGAGGCGGACATCATTTACTACGTGATGCCCAGTTTACCATTTTTCCCGGTCATCGTGTGGGATTAGTGGGCGCAAATGGTGCCGGGAAATCTTCGTTGTTTGCGCTCCTGCGCGGCGAACTAAAAGAGGACGCAGGAAACCTCAAGATTCCCCCACGCTGGCGAATGGCCAGTGTGGCCCAAGAAACTCCTGCCCTGGATACCCCAGCACTCGCCTATGTCATGCAAGGGGATGTGGAATATACGCAAGTGCAACGGGACTTGGATGCAGCGGAACGGGCAAATGATGGAGAAGCCATTGCCCGTTGCCACGGTCAGCTTGATGCAATTGGGGGGTATCACATCCACGCACGCGCTGCTCAACTTCTGATCGGTTTGGGGTTCACGCAAGCCCAGTTAGAACAACCGGTACGGAGCTTCTCGGGCGGGTGGCGCATGCGTCTCAACCTCGCTCAAGCGCTGATCTCCCGTGCCGATTTATTGCTGCTTGATGAGCCTACCAACCATTTGGATCTCGACGCCATTGTGTGGCTCGAGCAGTGGCTCAAACGTTTCGAAGGCACTTCGATCGTCATCTCCCATGACCGAGAATTCTTAGATGGGGTGGTCAATCAGATCATTCACATTGAGCATTTCCAAACCCAGCAATATTCCGGTGACTACACCTCATTTCAGCGCCAACGCAGTGAACGGCGCTCACAGCAGCAGCAACAGTTTGATAAAGAGCAGGCACAACGCGCGCACCTGCAAAAATTTGTCGATCGCTTTCGTGCCAAAGCCTCGAAAGCCAAGCAAGCACAATCGCGATTGAAAGCGCTCGAAAAATTAACCAGTACGGCGCCACTCGGCGATGATGAGCCGTACGATCTCGCATTTCCTGAACCTGGTAAACTACCGAACCCATTGCTGCAACTTGATAAAATTCAGGCAGGATATGGCGACACAACCATCCTCGAGCGAGTTCAGCTCAATCTGGTTCCGGGCAGTCGAATAGGATTGCTCGGCCGCAACGGGGCGGGTAAATCGACGCTAATGAAGCTCCTCGCCGGCGAGCTCTCGCCACAAACTGGTGAGCGGGCTGCCAATGCGGGCTTAGTGATTGGCTATTTTGCACAACATCAATTGGAGACGCTGGTACTGTCCGACCATGCGATTGCTCATCTGCAACGAATCGACCCTCGCGCGTCCGAGCAATCATTACGCAATTTCTTGGGACGGTTTGGCTTCAGTGGCGACCGAGCCTATGAAGCAGTAGCGCCTTTCTCCGGGGGTGAAAAAGCACGCCTGGTTTTGGCACTCTTAATCTATCAACGTCCAAATCTGTTACTGCTCGATGAGCCAACGAACCATTTAGATCTCGATATGCGGGAAGCGCTCGTGATGGCACTTCAGGAGTTCTCCGGTGCAATGGTCATCGTCTCCCACGACCGCCACTTCTTGCGGGCCACAGTTGATGACTATTATTTGGTAGCCAACAGAGCGGTAGAGCCCTTCCCGGGTGATCTTGATGCCTACTCAATCTGGTTAAATGACCAGCTCAAGCAATTGACTGAGAATTCAGAAGCAAGTGCCAACAGCACCGAGACTCCAAACCATGAAGGGTCAGCACACAACCGCAAGGCACAGCGGCAAGCGGCTGCGCAACAACGTCAGGCGCTCAAGCCCTTGCGCGATAAGTTCAAGAAGACCGAGCAAGCGCTCGAACAGCTCACCACTGCCCTGCAAAGCGTTGAAGCGGCGTTAGCCGACCCTGCGATCTATCAGAAAGAGCAGAAAGACGCGCTAACGGATTTGTTAAAGCAACAAGGCGAGCTAAAAGCTCGCCTTGAGGATATTGAGGCCACATGGCTTGAGCTGTCTGAACAGCTCGAAGATATGCAGTAGCGGCGTTATTCGCCGCCCAATTGCTCACGACTCCAGACATCGAGACTTTCGATCACCTCGAGCCCTTCAATCGTTGCAAAGTCAATCTCACGGAAATTGCGACCCCGCAATTGAACCAAGATTCGAGCGCTATTTTCGGTCGCGAAAACTCGGTCAAAATACGCTTGTACACTACTAAGCGTAGTATTTTCCAGTTCCTGTTGATAGCGCGTGCGCGTATCGAAACGATAGCGTTGATTTTGCCAATCGCCAATGAACCGACCCGCTTCTTCCGCCAATGTTTGCGGTGGCTGAGTCAAGTTCGTCAATACACCTTGTTGGAATTGACGGAATTCCTGCTCGCTCATATTTGCTAAGCGCTCACGATACCCAGCACGGAACGCATCAAAACGCTCAAGCAACGGCGCAGGCCCACGCACTGGACTCTGAATCAAGAAACCAATTCCAGTGAAATCTTCAAGACCCACTTGAGTCACACCGACCGAATATCCAAGCTGGTCTTCAGTTCGCAACTCGGTGAAAAAACGCGTCCGCATCATCTCACTGAGCAACGCAGCGTGCGCGCGATTGTTCAAATCTTCTGCGGGTAGGATCCAGACATCCAAAAATCCAGTGTCGTCCAAATCAACGTCTTCTTGCCAGCTGATGTGTAAATCCGATCGTGGGGTGACAATGGGCGCGTGTTCAACAGCGCGCGTGCGATCAACCCCACCGAGCGCAGCAACCTTGCTCGCCAGTTCAGAAACCCCCGTGGCGCTGTAATTTCCGTGCACATACATGCGCAACGTATTTTCACGAAGCAGTCGATCACGGACAGCCTTTACGTCAGCGGTCGTTATATTTTGCAGCGCAGCCAGTTGCGCATCCGTATCAGCGGAAGGCAAGCGCATCAAGCGATTAAAGCTCGGCATGAGTTGTTGTACTGGGAAACGCAAACGAGCATTTTGAATATTCCGACGCATCCGATCGACTGACTGCTCGACCCCAGCTGTGGTCGGTTCAAACTGCGCAAAATCTGTGAGCACCCGCTCGGCGAGAAGGGCTTGTTTGTCATTGAATCCAGACAGGTTCAAACTGAGACCATCACCGGCCGAAAGATTGAATGAAACCCCAGCAATGGATGCTTCACGTGCTAACGCCTGTTGCGACAACGCGAACATATCCATCAGAACGGAACGAGCCATCCGTTCTTCCAGAGAGCGATGATGGAACGGTTGGTACAATTGAATACGAACTTCAGCACGGGGTTCTTGGAAACGCTCACTGCGCATCAACCAAGCAGATACAGAGCCCTGATCAACCACATGCTGAGGACGCTGATGAAAATCTCCAGCAACCAAGCTCAGATCGTCCGGTAATAATGAGTTTACCGCAGGCATTTGCACTACAAATTGCTGGGCCTCGCTCCGCCAAGCTGTGATAGTTTCCATGTCTAACGCGGCACGTGAATAGAATCCGTCGGTAAATGGAATGGGCGTATCCACTTCTTGTTCCGGAGAAACGAAGGTTACGCGCACGCGCTCAGGCGTCAGTTGGTCCAAGACCCGTTGGATCCGCTCAGGGGCATACTCTACGAGGGTGTAGCTGTGACTGATCACATGATTAAAGGGATAGTACAATAAGTTGGCTGCCAAACTCGTGGTGTATTGAAAACCACCACTGCGGCGCAAGAAGGCAAAGTCATTCTGCAGCACCGTATTGAGCTCATCATAGTAATGCTCACCGATTCCCTCATATCGCACTTGCTCGACGTAATTTAGTAGGACGCCAACAATGGTTTCCCGGTTTTGGTAACCCGTTTCGGTCAAATCCACGCCAATCCGAAACAGCCCTGCATTCCCAAAAATATCTGGCTGTGCGTAGGCTCCAAGACTATCAATCCAGCCCAACTCGCGGAATAACGCAGCCGGAGTTCCCGGCATTTCAGAATTGATGACATAAGCAATCAGTTCGTTGGGTTTATATGCGTACTCATCACGATTGTTCTCGATAATAAAATCGATAAATAGGCTCCGCATTTCCATTTGTGGACGGTAGCTCAATAGGATACCAACATCCTCGTCGCGCACCGGTGGCACATCCACTTGAGGGGCGGCAATTTCTCGGTTCGGGATGTCGGCAAAAACGTCGCGAGCCAACATCTCGAGCTCATCCAGCGAGCGGTTGCTCAGAACCGATGCAGTCATTTGGTTGGCAGAATAATAACGCTCGTAAAACGCAATCAATTCCTCATGCAGATTACTGCCCGGCTTATCTGACAAGGTCTCGAGGTTTCCGATATTGAATTGTGAAAAGGGGTGTTCAGGATTAATGGTTTCGCTCAACAATGAGAACAGAATAAAGCCATCTGACGCGCTGCGCATCGACCATTCGGAATGAACCGCATTCACTTCTTTATCCGCATACTCGGGATAAAGCATGGGCGCTTTAAAAAAGTCCGCGAAGCGATCCAGTGACTCAGGAAGTGCGTCGTTGTTCACTTCAAACATATAGTTGGTATGATCGTTTGCTGCATACGCATTCAGCATGCCGCCATTCTGCGACATAAACTCGTCAAATTCGCTCGGCTCAGGATACTTTTCAGTACCCAGAAACAGCATATGCTCAAGGTAATGCGCCATGCCTTGTTGCTCAGCAGGATCTTGCAGACTTCCAACCCGCACCGCGAGTGCCGCTGCCGATTTCTCGGCTTCGGGGTCACTTACTAAAACGAGGCGAAGACCATTCTCTAGAACCAACGCCCGATACGCTCGGGTATCATTCGGGCTAATTTCAATCGCCATCGGGTCGGCCGCCTGCTCCGTCCCTGCACGTTGAGCTGGGGTACAAGCAGACAAGGTAAATAGCAGCGCAAAAATTAGGGTCAACGCGCGCGTCGTGACTGAAATGAACATATTGCATCCTCTTCTGTTCAGACGATATACAACAAAGCGTTGCATGATCGGGCTTTCATTATTCAGAGGGAGAGTCTGTTATGCAACGAGTTATTCGAGTCAGAGCGAAAATCCAGTTTCTAATTTGTAACTGAATGTTACACTCTCAGCGTGTGCTCATTCTGATCATGCCCTGACTGAAATTAGTTTTTTAAGCGAGACCTATGCAGATTCCGTGGCAAACGCTTGACCCTGACACCCTTGAAAACCTCATCGAATACTATGTACTGCGCGAGGGGACGGACTATGGTGAGGAAGAAAAATCGTTGGAGGAGAAGGTCGAAGATGTCCGCAAGCAGCTTAAAGCGGGACAAGCCATTATTGTGTATTCGGAATTACACGAAACCGTAAATATCGTCCCCGCAGACGAGTAGTCGATTACTCCGAGCGATCCGGCTTCGGAAAAATATCGCGCCATGCGACCGCCGGATCCCCAAGCACAATAAAATTTGGGTTGCCGACATGTTCTGTCAGATTATACGTGAGCGGTTCAAAATGCTCATCGAGTAGCACTCCGCCTGCTTCTTGCACGAGCACCTGAGCTGCACCCGTATCCCATTCACCCGTTGGACCAATCCGCAAAAACACATCTGCTTTTCCTTCCGCCACGAGCGCCGCTTTTAACGCACAGCTCCCAGTGTAAACGAGCGTCACCGGACGATTCGTACCCAGTCGTGAGAGTACTCGGGATTCCGGCTGACGACGGGATAACGCCACCGTGATGGGATCATGTTTTGGGTCGTCAAAAGAGCGAACATGGATGGGGGTTTTCTCATCTCTATCGGCACTAACCTTGAAGGCCCCTTCCCCTTGTACGGCAAAATAGACGCTGTCCATGGTGGGCCACCCAATCATGCCCAACACTGGGATGCCATTCTCGATCAGCGCAATGCTCACCGCAAAGTCACCACTACCTGAGATAAACTCCTGGGTTCCGTCTAGCGGATCAATCAGCCAGTAACGACGCCAGTGACGCCGCTTGCGCCAAGGTTGAATGGCTTCCTCTGACAACACGGGAGTGCCTGGGATAAGGTGCGTTAGCCGATGAATCAACAAATCACTTGCCGCCAGATCGACACTGGTCACGGGAGTATTGTCATCCTTACCGTACTCGGTGTAATCACCGGTCCGATAATGCTCCATAATCAACGCACCCGTCTCACGGGTAATGGTGAGTAGTGGTTCTATCAAGCTCGCATAATGCATAGGCCCCCCATATTCACGACCAACCCCGAAGCCGCTGTAGCAATAACAAGGCCGCGACGCTCCTCGCTTCGGTGAAATCGGGCTGCGCCAACAACCCGTCAATATCAGTTATCGGCCACGGTACGATTTCTAAAGGCTCAGGTTCGTCTCCTTCCAATTGTTCGGGATAAAGGCCCTCCCCGACAAACAAGGTCATGGTCGCAGAGAAAAAGGCCGGAGCCATCGTCACCGATTTCATGGGAGTTAAGGTCTTGGCTCCGTAGCCGATTTCTTCCTTCAGTTCACGGTTTGCCGCTTGCTCAGGCGTTTCTCCCGGATCAACGAGGCCTTTTGGAAAACCAAGCTGATAATTATGAAGCCCCGCAGCGTATTCTCGGACCAAAAGCATGGTAGATTTGTCCAGCAGAGGGACGACCATGACGGCGCCGCGACCTGAGCCTTGCATGCGTTCATATTGACGTAATTCGCCGTTGCTAAATTTTAAATCGATTGCTTCGATGCGAAGCAGGCGACTTTTCGCTACAATCTGGCGCGAGAGAATGGTGGGAACTTGTTTTTCAGGCGTTTTCGAAGACATACAGACACCAACGCTGATCACGGTAACTCGCTAACCATACTACGAACCGAATGACGGGAAAACCCCATGCTAGATTGGTCAAACATCGATACTGTGCTGTTGGATATGGATGGCACCCTCTTGGACTTACGCTACGATAACCATTTTTGGAATGAGCGGCTCCACGCACACTACTCTGAAATCCATGGGGTGACCCTCGAGGCAGCGCAGCAACATCTCCAAACTGAGTTTATGAATGTGGCCGGCACACTTGATTGGTACTGTCTCGATTATTGGCAACATCGGTTAGGCCTACCCATTCGCGATTTGAAACGTCAAACGGTCGAACTGATTCAGTTACGGCCCGATACCCAAGCATTTCTTGAGCAATTGAAATCAGCAAAAAAGCAGGTTGCATTGATTACGAATGCGCATCCTGATGCCCTTGCCCTGAAGAACGAGTTTACGCCGTTGAAATCTCTGTGCCCTACTCAGTTTTCAACCCACGAATTTGGCTACTGCAAAGAGTTCCAGCAACTGTGGACTGCGCTGCGCCAGCGTTATGACTTTGATCCCGCACGAACCCTGTTTATCGATGACGGCGAGCATATTCTTGATAGCGCGCGTACCTTCGGAATTCGCTACACCGTGGGGATCACAAACCCAGACAGTGGACTCGCACCCAAAACGTTTACGCGACATCCCGCAATTTCAAGTTTCTCGGAATTGCCCACACTATGAAGTGAACAAAGCGCCTCTCGGACATTCACCTCTGGACGCACAGAAGAACACCGCCTAACCTACACACAAGAATGCAAGCAAGGAAATCGGTATGGTCACCGTAGAAAATAAATCCCATCAATTCGATAGCATCGTCATTGGCTCCGGACCAGGTGGTGAAGGCGCGGCGATGATGCTCGCAAAACGGGGACAACGCGTTGCAATTATCGAAGCGGAAAAACAACTTGGGGGCGGCTGTACCCATTGGGGAACCATTCCCTCAAAGGCGCTACGACACTCAGTAAGCCGATTGATTGAATTCAACTCAAGTCCGTTGTACTCACAAAATCGTTTACCCCAGCGGCTAACCTTTAAAGAGATTTTAAAACACACGAGCTCGGTCATTCGAAAGCAGGTCCGTTTGCGGAGCTCGTTTTATGAGCGGAATGATGTGACAGTTATTCATGGTGTTGCTCGCTTTGTCGATGAACATCATCTGGAGGTCACCCATCCTGACGGTTCCGTCGACACACTCCGTGCCGAAAACTTTGTTATCGCAACAGGCTCCCGCCCCTATCATCCGCCGGACGTGGATTTTACTCACCCGCGCATCTACGACTCAGACTCAGTCTTAGGCCTTGCGCACGATCCGAAGACCATCATTATTTTTGGTGCGGGTGTGATCGGCTGTGAATACGCGAGTATCTTTCGGGGCCTTGGCTGTAAAGTTGATTTAATTAACGTGCGCCAGCGGCTTTTGTCATTCCTAGATACCGAGTTCTCCGATGCGCTCAGTTATCATTTGCGCAACAGTGGGGTCGTGATTCGGCACAACGAAGAGTACGCCAGAATTGAAGGACGTGACGATGGCGTATTGCTTGAAACCAAATCTGGGAAACGTATTTTTGCCGACTGTTTGCTGTATGCCAACGGACGCTCTGGCAACATTGAAAAGTTGAATGTTGAGGCCGTTGGCTTGACGCCAAATCATCGCGGCCAACTTGAAGTCGATGACAATTATCGCACCACGGTGCCACATGTTTACGCGGTGGGTGACATCATTGGTTACCCGAGCCTTGCGAGTGCGGCCTACGATCAAGGTCGGTTTGCGGCCACAGCGGTGCTTGAGGGAGAATGCGAAACCAAGCTCGTTTCTGATATCCCAACGGGGATTTACACAATCCCGGAAATCAGCTCAGTCGGTGCAACGGAAGAGGAATTAACCGCGGCGAATGTCCCTTATGAAGTGGGGCGGGCGCAATTCAAACACCTTGCACGAGCTCAGATTGCGGACAGTTTGGTGGGAAGCTTAAAAATACTCTTCCATCGGGAAAGTAAAGAAATTCTCGGAATCCACTGTTTTGGCGAGCGTGCCTCTGAGATTATCCATATCGGTCAGGCGATTATGGAACAAGAGAACGGCGGCAATACCATTGAGTATTTTGTGAACACGACGTTCAACTACCCAACCATGGCTGAAGCGTACCGAGTCGCCGCGTTAAACGGGCTCAATCGTTTAGCGCCATAGCATTCATATATCGTGGCAGGCGGACGGTAATCTCTAATCCGCCGCCCACTGCATTCGAAGCAATCAACTCACCACGATGCATTTCAGTAAACCGTTTCACAATGGCTAAGCCAAGTCCGGAGCCCTCATCGCTTCGGACTTTATTTCCTCGGGTGAATGGTTGGAACATCTCTTCTAATTGCTCATCCGGGATTCCGTTTCCATGGTCTCGCACGGTGAACCAAACAAATTCAAAGTCCTCGGATACCCCATTGCTGATCACGATCGGCTCGCTACCGTAACGCCTTGCATTGGTAATCAAGTTGGAGATAATCCGTTTGATTGCAACAGGCTGAAGTTCAGCGTCAGGAACCTCCGTGAGTTCAAGTTGAATCCAATCCGGATTTAAATACTGACTGGATGACACAACCTCTTCAATCAAATCAGCGAGGTTCACAAAACTGAAGCCCGCCCGCTCCCGCGCACGGGCGAAATCGGCAAACTGCGCCAAAATGCCGTTCATGTCCTCAATATCACTGATGATGCCATCCACCAAAGGATCCGACGGGTCCATCATCTCCACGGCCAACCGGATCCGAGTTAATGGCGTTCGCAGGTCATGAGAAATACCGGCCAGCAGAAGTGAGCGGTCACTCTCCATCTGGCCCATACTACGTGCCATCCGATTAAATGCTCGCGTCACGGCAACTAACTCAGAGGCACCTCGCTCAGGAAGCGAGCCGGGAAAAATCCCGTGGCCCATGCGATCAGCCGCTTCTTTCAATTCATGAAGGGGTTGGTTTAATGAGCGGGCAAACCACGCCGCACTGATGACGCTGAACAGTCCAATCAAAAATAGAAATAACAGCAATGGCGAAAACCGGCCGTCATCGAGTTGCGCCAGAGGAATACGAAACCAGTTTGGATGCGAAGCGGTCCTTACCCAAACGTAAAGCCGGTCCTGACTTCCGAGGCGCAACTCTACCGGCTCTCCAAGTACCTCAAAAAGCATATTGGATAAAAACTGATAATGCGTTGCTTCATTCACACCAAGTGCTTCTGCTTCCAGGACAGGAAGGCTCTCCACGCCACTGATCTCACGATACAGCACTTTGCCGCCCTCGGTGCCTTCGACATCAATAAACTGGGCGACTGTGACGTGGCGTGCGACCAAGGTACTTAGCTGATCAACACCCGGTTTCACAACATACAACACCAGCAATAAGTAGGTCAGCGCCAAGTTTAAAACCAACACCGCAGCAATCAGTGCCATGGTGCGGGCAAATGCGGTTTGCGGAAACAGCCATTTCATTCGTTGATCGTCGCGGCGGGTTCGTCTGGGACGAAGACATACCCAAGGCCCCAAACGGTTTGCAAGTAGCGAGGGCTCGAGGGCTCCGCTTCAATCAGTCGTCTTAACCGGGAAACTTGAACATCAATGCTCCGTTCCAAAGCACTGTAATCGCGGCCGCGCGCAAGGTGCATTAACTTGTCTCGTGAAAGGGGTTCGCGCGGATGGGTGACTAGCGCTTTCAGAACAGCGAACTCACCGCTGGTCAATGGAATCACACGGTCGCCCTGTGCGAGCTCCCGGGTACCCAAGTTAAACCGAAAACCGCCAAATTCGATCTGCTCTGCATCTTGGCTGGGCGCCCCTGGGGTGACGCGTTGCTGACGTTTCAAAACTGCGCGAATGCGGGCAAGGAGCTCTCGGGGATTGAAGGGTTTGGCTAGATAGTCATCGGCGCCATTCTCAAGGCCATTAATCCGATCCATCTCGCTGCCTTTCGCGGTCAGCATGATAATCGGCAGGTTATTCCCTGATGCGCGAAGACGTCGGCAAATCGAGATACCGTCTTCACCGGGCAACATGAGGTCAAGCACCATCAAATGGAACGTTTCCCGAAGCAATAAGCGATCCATCTGCGCACCGTCGGCGACCGCGCGAACCACAAAGTTTTGCTCTTGTAGATATCGTTCGAGAAGCGCACGTAAACGCACATCATCATCGACAACAATGACACGGAATTCTGAATCAGACATGAGACTCGCTTGTTACTTGTTATTATCAACCACAAAAGTAGTGTATGGGCACGCCGCGAGGTTGGCAAACCCTTCTGGATGGTTTTACCCATAAATTTGACTCAGTGCGCAGGGAATCTAGTTTTCTGGCTGCGCACTTGCGTCTGTATCATCGAGTGGGTCAAGTCCACTGGTGGTGGATACGCGTTTCATTGGGTACTGCACCCAAACCACATCCACACCCGAGGCGCGTGCCGCGCGCTCAATGCGGGCGACCTCTTCCCAATCCACGACAAGCCGAGAGTTGCTTGAATAGCCTCCTGCCGACGTACATCCTGCGAGCAACATCGCGGCCAATGCTATCATCAGCATTCGCATAGCGACCTCCACGTACGTATAAACAGCGATATCACAGTGATCATCACGTAAAAATCACTGCATTTATAAGTATAGCGCTTGTAAATCAGGTCGGAATGAAGAAATATCGCGACAAATCAATCTGATGTCCCAGCGACCCACAGAACGAGCACGAGGCTAACTTTGAGAACAAACCTAATCACCCCCGAAGGCCTAGAGAAATTGAAAAAGGAACTCGACTACTTATGGCGAGAATACCGACCGGATATCACAAAAAAAGTGGCGTGGGCGGCAAGCCTTGGGGACCGCAGCGAGAATGCGGACTACAAAGAGAATAAGCGTTTGCTGCGTCAAATCGACAGTCGCGTCCGTTTCCTGCGTAAACGGATCGATGCGGTAAAGGTGGTTCATTATGCGCCCGCTCAAGATGGCCGCGTATTTTTTGGTGCATGGGTGGTGATCGAGGATGAACAGGGAGCCACTCGGCAGTTCCGGATTGTTGGACCCGATGAAATTTATGGTCGCACGGACTACATTTCAATTGATGCACCAATGGCACGCGCCCTCCTCAAAAAAGAGGAAGGCGACGAATTCAGTGTAAGTACACCGGCCGGTACAAAGACCTGGTTTGTGGTATCCATCCATTACGGTGAAACACCGCCGGAAAACCGTTAAAAAACCGCTGGACTACCGGAGCTAATCACGCAAGAAGGTTTGTAAAAACCAACGGTTAATCATACGCGCTTCCGGCGCAATCATGTCGCGATCGGTTCGGTTCAAACGTGGAAAACGTCCCTGACCTTCAGGTCGCGTAAGCGAACCCTCGATGCGCACATCCTCGCCATATTTGAAAGTATTTCCTTCCCCATCCTCTAGGCGAAAACTTAACGTCATTTTTGGCACGTCATTCGGCATGACGACGCGCTCGTACTCACTCTCAGGACCAGTGGCTGGCTCGACTCGTCCAGCTCGGTCGATATCACTGACTTCAATATAGAGTGTATGGTCGTCATCCAAGTGCATCGATGCAAGACGCTGAAAATGACGTTCTAAACGATCCAAATAAACCTGGCGAAACTGACCGTTATATCCCACGTACGTTGATTCGATGTCGGTGAACTCTTCTGGCTTATCCCACTTCACTTCCACGGTTGCAGCCTGCACCGTGCTCGCAAACGCGAGCAATAAAAGTGACATACAAGCCAATCCCATTTGTTTGATCGTGTGTTTGAATTGTTTCATCACGCAATCCTCCTCACTCATGTAAAAACATCTGTACAAGTATAGACCTTGAATACCCGCAGAAGTGCAATTCAAACGTTCTCTTGAAGAATCAATATTTTGCCTATTCTGTAAGACCATGTTATAACAACAGTTATACTAACAAGAGATGATAATTAGTCATCCTGATAGTGCTAAAAAATAAAAACAACAATGACGATTGCTTTGAGGCCCCCATACCATGCTTATTCTGACCCGAAGAATTAGTGAAACGATGATGATCAACGACGATATCCGGATTACCGTTTTGGCAGTCAATGGCAGCCAAGTGAAACTCGGAATCGATGCGCCCAAAGATGTGAGCGTGCACCGCGAGGAAATCTACCTGCGCATCCAATCACAACAAGAAAATGAGTCATCCACTCCATCTTAACTTACCGATTCTTTCCTTTCTCCCTGCCCACGATTGAAAACTTCGTGCTAACATCGGCGTCTTTGAAGAACAGTGTAACGAGAGAGTAGAGAGCGGTATGTCTGCAATGAACAATCTAGGGCAACAAATAGCCGAGGAGCTTGGGGTTCGAGTTGCCCAAGTGGAAGCGACTGTAAAACTTCTCGATGAAGGTGCTACAGTGCCCTTTATCGCTCGCTACCGCAAAGAGGTAACGGGCGGTCTGGATGACACACAACTGCGTAATCTTGCTCAACGCCTGACCTACTTGCGGGAACTGAGTGATCGAAAGAACGTCATCTTGAAGAGTATTCAAGATCAGGAAAAATTAACGCCTGAACTCACCCAAAAAATCAGCGCCTGTCTCTCAAAAACAGAGCTCGAAGACATCTACCTCCCCTTTAAACCAAAGCGTCGGACCAAAGGACAAATTGCGATTGAGGCAGGGATAGCGCCGCTCGCTGAAACCCTCCTGATGACCTCAGACAACCCAGAGTCACTCGCAGAGCACTATATCAACGCTGATGCAGGCTTTGGCGATGTCAAAGCAGTCCTCGATGGGGCTCGTTTCATTCTGATGGAGCAATTTGCAGAGGATGCGGATTTACTAAAACAAGTGCGCGCGTCTCTGTGGAAAACAGCCCACCTCACCGCGTCCGTTGCACCCGGTAAAGAGCATGAAGGTGCGAAATTCCGCGATTATTTTGATTACCGTGAAGCGATACAAAAGATCCCATCGCATCGTGCCCTCGCACTCTTGCGGGGTAGAAATGAAAATATTCTTCATCTGAAGCTTGATGCAGACCCTCACGCCGAAGACAGTAGTGCAGCGCGTGAAAGCCAGTACGAAACCCTGTTAGCACGTCACTTTCAACTGGACACAGGGCCTTCCGCCGCCGGTCTGTGGCGTAAACAAACCATTCAATGGACCTGGCGTATCAAATTCTTACCGCGCATGGAGACCGATTTAATCGGTCAGCTGCGCGAGCTTGCAGAAACAGCCGCAATTGATGTATTCGCCACGAATCTAAAAGACTTATTGATGGCCGCACCTGCTGGACAACACACCACCATGGGACTCGACCCAGGAATGCGCACCGGTGTGAAAGTCACCGTGGTCGACGCGACCGGGAAGCTTTTAGGCTTTACCACCATTTTCCCCCACGCACCGCAGAATCAGTGGGATAAGTCCCTGCGTTCATTGGCCGCCTTGGCCAAGCAGCACAACGTAGAACTGGTCGCTATTGGGAATGGGACGGGATCGCGGGAAACCGATAAGCTCGTGGGTGAGTTGATGAAACTTCATCCAGAGCTGAATCTCACCAAAATCATGGTCAATGAGGCCGGAGCATCCGTGTACTCAGCTTCTGAGCTCGCAGCTCTCGAGTTTCCTGACCTCGATGTTTCATACCGAGGCGCAGTCTCGATTGCACGGCGACTCCAAGATCCCCTCGCAGAACTCGTAAAAATCGAACCGAAATCTATTGGTGTTGGCCAATATCAACATGATGTGAGCCAATCTCAGCTCGCTGCAAGTCTGGATGGCGTGGTTGAGGACTGTGTGAATGCTGTTGGGGTGGATGTTAATACCGCATCCGTTCCTTTGTTGGCTCGTATCGCCGGCCTGAATCGAAATTTGGCGCAAAACATTGTCAGCTTCCGAGAGCAAAACGGGGCATTTACTGAGAGAAAGTCCCTACTCGACGTCCCTCGCATGGGGCCCAAAAGCTACGAACAGGCCGCTGGATTTTTACGTATTATGGGCGGCAAGAATCCACTCGATGGCTCCGCTGTTCATCCGGAAGCTTACCCCTTGGTTGAGGCAATCGCGCAGAAAAGCGGCAAGCCGCTACCGAGCTTGATTGGCGACACGGAGTTTTTGCGGAATGTGAAAGCAACCGATTTCACCGAAACAGGTTTTGGTCTCCCAACCATTAGCGACGTTTTGAAAGAACTTGAGAAACCCGGTCGTGATCCGCGCCCTGAGTTCAAGACCGCTCGTTTCAAAGAAGGCGTCGAAACGATCGCGGACCTCACCATCGGCATGACCCTTGAAGGCGTGATTACCAATGTGACCAACTTCGGTGCCTTTGTTGATATTGGTGTGCATCAGGACGGTTTAGTTCACATCTCTGCACTAGCGGACAAATTTGTCGATAATCCCCATGATGTCGTCAAAACTGGTGACGTCGTGAAAGTCAAAGTGCTCGAAGTCGATGCCGAGCGGAAGCGGATTGGTCTCAGTATGCGACTCACTGATCCAGTAAGCTCAGAACCAACGAAGGGGCAGACTTCACCGCGGTCTGCGCAAAGCAAACCGGACCGCAAGCGGCCAGAGCGCAGTGCACAACCCGCACCGATCAACAATGCCTTCGCAGAAGCTTTTGCGAACGCGAAGAAGCGCTAGTCTCTGCTGATGAGTGCGATGATCCTGATCTTGGCCTATCTCGTGATAGGCCTCTTTTTGAAGCGCGCCAATCTGCTCCCCGTGAATACAGGGCAGGTCCTTAATCAGTACGTAATTAACGTCGCTGTGCCCGCCATGATCTTACTCCATCTGCCCTTCCTTGAAGTCGGCATGGATGTCCTCACACCCGCCATTATGCCTTGGGTTCTTTATCCCATAGCGATTGGTTTGGTTCTGCTGTGTGCGCGCATCTTTGGATGGAATCGTGAACTGACCGGCGCCATGTTGATCATCGTTCCGCTTGGGAACACATCGTTCCTAGGATTCCCCATGGTCGAAGCGTTTTTCGGGAGCCAAGGACTTCCTTACGCTGTGATATATGACCAAGTCGGATCCTTTATCGCACTCGCTTTTTTCGCAACCTTCTTTGCCGCAATCTACGGTCGCAGTGGCATTTCAGGCTCTGACGGAGAAGCCCCACATGGCCGCCCGCCCATACGTGAGCTGGTGAAGAAACTGCTTTTGTTTCCTCCCGTGATCGCACTCGTGATCGCACTCACCGTGGGTCAACAAGAGTATCCGGGTATGCTGCAGGAGCTCATTGAGACCCTCGCTGCAACCCTCGTGCCCGTTGTAATGATTGCGGTTGGGTTTCAATTGCAGTTCCGAATTCCGCGCAACGACCTACTTCCCTTCACACTCGCGATGATCATCAAGCTCATCATGCTTCCTTTGATTGCCCTTGGAATCCTGATGAGCATCGGTCAGGCTGGACTCGCCGCCCAAATTACCGTTTTTGAGGCCGCCATGCCATTTATGATTACCGCTGGAGCCGTCGCAATTGGTGCAGGCCTCAAGCCACGACTGGTGGCTTCATTGATTGGATATGGCGTCATTGTCGGTCTCGCCACCCTTCCCATCTGGGCCCTCATCATCCAAAGCGTTCTGACATAACCAACTCTAATCCCCCGCCGGGTGATGACCGTAGCCAACGCATTGCGTTGGGCGCGCGGGTTGAAAACGCTGCCGGCGCCGGGTGATGACCGTAGCCAACGCATTGCGTTGGGCGCGAGGGTTGAAAGCGCTGCCGGCGCCGGGTGATAACCGTAGCCAACGCATTGCGTTGGGCGCGCGGGTTGAAAGCGCTGCCGGCGCCGGGTGATAACCGTAGCCAACGCATTGCGTTGGGCGCGAGGGTTGAAAGCGCTGCCGGCGCCGGGTGTTGACCGTAGCCAACGCATTGCGTTGGGCGCGCGGGTTGAAAGTGCTGCCGGCGCCGAGTGATGACCGTAGCCAACGCATTGCGTTGGGCGCGCGGGTTGAAAACGCTGCCGGCGCCGGGGTTGTCGGTTTATTTCAGGGAGCGCACCATGCGACGACGCTCGTACCAACGCTTGCGACTTTGGTAATAGGCACGCATGTCGGCAAGGATGTCATCATATTCCTGTTGCAGACGCTCAGCGACCGATTGCTTGCGTGCCGAGAGCCGCTGCATCAGCATTTCCAAACGCGCCTTTTCGATCTGGTACGGATTCGTTCGTTTCAAGTTCCACGCCAATTTACACCACGACAAAACACCAATAAGCCACTTTGTCGGATCAAAGTGATACCAACGGACACCATTACGGTAATCCCCACTGAAGATATGGTGAAAATTATGATAGCCCTCACCAAACGTCAGAAATGCTAGGAACCCGTTATCACGTGCCGAATTACGATCGGTATACGGTTGCTTACCCCAAATGTGTGCTAACGAGTTAATAAAGAAGGTACTGTGATGCCCCAAAACCAAGCGCAGGAAACCCGCAAATAACAATGCGCCCCAAACTTGACCAATCAACAACCCTATCAACAGCGGGACACCAATGTTCATAAACAGCGTGAGGGCCAAATAATGCTTGTGTTGCCACATCACGATCGGATCCTTCTGCAAGTCCCGAGCGTTCTCATAGTTTGAGTAACGTTGTTCTTGATATTCGCGCAGCATCCAACCAATGTGAGCGAACCAAAATCCACGACTAATCGAATAAGGATCTTTCTCCGGATGGTCGACATGCTTATGGTGCTCCCGATGATCAGAAGACCAATGCAATGCACTGTTTTGCAGCGCCAGCGCGCCACCAAGCGCAAAAAAGATTCGCACCGTCCAATGGGCATCATAGGCCCGATGCGACCATAAACGATGATAGCCGGCCGTAATCGATAAACCAGACCACAAGGCAAGTACCACCCATGCCACGAAAAGTGACAAAGATAATCCTTGCGCCCAGAGGTACCAAGGGACACCAATCAAAGCGACCAGAAAAGTGATGGAGAAGACACTGACATTAAGCCAGATTAGAGGTGGTTTTTTCATACAAACTACTTTTTAGCGAACAACTGTACGCTGAATTTAAAGGTTATCACAAGATTGATCAAGTTAATTCGTGTAAATTGCACCTACAGATGTACACTGTGTTGGTGTAAAACGAATTATCTTACGGATGGACAAACGGAATGGTGGGAATACGAGCCAAACAAAAAGAGAAGACACGGCGCGCCCTAATTGATGCTGCATTGAATCAGTTGAGCCCACAGGTTCCCTTCTCGAGCCTGAGCTTGCGAGAAGTTGCTCGAGAAGCGAATATTGCGCCCACCTCTTTCTATCGCCACTTCCAGAACATGGATGAGCTCGGCTTAACCCTTGTAGATGAGGCAGGCCTCACATTACGTCAATTGCTTCGCCAAGCCCGACAACGACTGGCCAAAGGCGGATCCGTTATCCGTATCTCGGTCGAAATCTTTATGGATTTTATTAGCCAGAACAGCAGCGTATTTCGCCTGTTGCTGCAAGAACGCTCCGGCACATCCAAAGAGTTTCGGATGGCAATTGCGCGTGAAATTGAGCATTTTAAAGCCGAATTAGCGGATTACCTCCGTACCGATCGCCAGTTACCGGAATGGGTTGCCGAAATCCAAGCCGATGCGATGGTGCGTGTGGTTTTCAGTGCTGGAGCCGACGCACTGGACCTGTCGGCCGCTGAGCGACAAATCATGGCAGAACAAACGATTGTTCAGCTGCGTATGATTGCTCGAGGCTCAGATTCCATTAAGAATGAAGCACCACAACCGTTCGTGAAAACCCGATAACAATAAAGACAGGTAAACACCGATGATATGGAATACGATTCCACATCCTCGCTTTTCGTACCCTGACAACTCGTAACAAAATGCGTTCGATAAAAGGAGAACCCGATGACACGATGGTTTTTAGTAACGCTTATTGCATTCCTCGCTTGGCTTCCAAGCCAGGCTGCTGAACGCGATATCACACTCGAAGAAACAATTACCGTTCAACGCGTATCGCAAGCGGTCACAAGTTCTGATGGCGAACTGACCGCTTTCACCCGGATCCGCCCCCGTACACCGTATCAAGATGATGACGGTCCAGCATATGTTGAGCTCTTTGTCGTCAATGCAGCAGGTGAGAAAACTCCATTTATTACGGGCGATCTGCGCATTGGACAAATCGCATTCTCCCACGATGACAAACATCTCTATTACCTTGCGCAACGTGGTTCCGATCGCCATACCTCACTGTATCGAATTCCGGTAACCGGCGGCGAGTCGACTCGCGTCTATCAACATGACGTTGCTATGGGGAGCTTTAGCCTTAGTTCGGACGGTAACTACGTCGCATTTCTTGCCCGCGAGAAAGGCCCAGAAAAAGCCGAGGAATTGGCGCGCAAAGGGTTCCGGGCACAGATCTATGAGGAAACCATTCGTAAGACTCAAGTGTGGCTTTTGTCATTGACAGATACGGACGCAAAAGCACAAGTGATTGAGCGTGACGACCATGTTCATTCCGTTCAGTTTCGTCCAGAACACGCGCAGCTTCTGCTGCGGGTTGCCCCTACACCACTGGTCGACGATGACCTCATGCTCAGTCAATACGTCATCATCGATACTGAGGGCTCGAACGTCGTCTCCATCCAAAGTGAGGGCAAACTTGGGCGCGCTGCATTTGCTCCGAATGGACAACAACTTGCATTCATTGGTGCTGAAGATAAGCACGATCCGAAGGAAGGACGTCTCTATCTGGCTGATCTGAGCAATGGCGCCATCCGTGATATCGCACCGGGCTTTCCAGGTCATGTGAATGATGTAATCTGGATGTCGAACGAGGACGTACTTTGGCTTGCTGACATCAATGTTGAAACCGATCTGCGGAAAACCAACATTCGCACACAGCAAACCTCAACGGTCGTTCCTGCGGAGCAAAAGATTTTCACACGCGTCGTGTTTGCCCATGAGTCAGGTCTACTCACCACCATTGCGCACCATGCATCGCACCCGACCGAAGTCGTGCAGTGGCGTGGCGAGGAGCTGGTTCGACTGACCGACTCAAACCCATGGTTAAATGACGTCCGCCAGCCGCGTCAGACTGTTGTTCAACATGAAGCTCGCGATGGACTTCTTTTGGAAGGTATTCTGGTCTACCCCCATGACTACACGCCAGGTGAGCGGGTTCCTGTCATTATGTCGATTCATGGCGGACCTGAAGCGCACGTGCGAAATGGCTGGAACAACAGTTATTCGAACCCAATCTGGTACGCGGCGCAACAAGGCTTCGCCACATTCTTTCCGAACTATCGAGGAAGCACTGGACGCGGAGTCACCTTCAGTAAACTCGGTCAGAATGATTACGCCGGGAAAGAGTTTGACGATATTGTCGATGCGAAAGAGCATCTTGTTGCGATCGGACTCGCAGATCCTGACCGCGTCGGTATTACCGGCGGCTCCTATGGCGGATACGCCTCCGCGTGGGGAGCCACCAAACAAACCGAACACTTTGCGGCGAGCGTGATGTTTGTTGGCATTAGCAACAATCTGTCTAAGTTCGGTACCACCGATATTCCCAACGAAATGTACCTTGTGCACGCGCGAAGCTACCCGTGGGACAAATGGCAATGGTACCTGGAACGGAGCCCTATTTATTGGGCTGAGCAAGCGCGTACACCCATTCTGATTATGCACGGTGCCGAAGATACTCGGGTCCACCCAAGCCAGTCCATGGAGCTGTATCGCTATCTCAAAGTGCACGGTAATGTCCCGGTTCGTCTTGTTCTTTATCCGGGCGAAGGGCACGGAAATCAGCGGGCCGCTTCGCAGCTTGATTACGCCATGCGCTTAATGCAATGGATGAACTATTACCTCATTGAGGAGGGAGATGACATCCCGCCTTACGAACTTCCCCATGCGGAACGGTTAGGTAGTCAATAAAATCGACGAAGGAATCACGAAGTATAAGGCCTGCAGATGCAGGCCTTTCTTATGCTTGATTGGTTTTCGAATAACGCTCCAGGAAAAGGACAAGTTCTGAGTAAGGCATCGGTTTTGCAAAATAGAAGCCTTGCATCAAGTGGCAGCCAGCTGCCTCCACAAATGCGGCCTGTTCCTCGGTCTCAACCCCTTCGGCCACGACCTGCAACTTTAACCGCTTCGCCATGGAGATGATCCCACTCGCAATGGCTGCGTCATGCTCTCCCCCAATCACATCTGCAATAAAGCTGCGGTCAATCTTAAGTGAGTCGACAGGCAGCTGCTTTAGATAAGATAAGCTCGAAAAGCCCGTACCAAAATCATCAATGGCAATCGAGAAATTCTGACGACGTAATGCTTCGAGTGTCCGAATCGCTTGGCGTGAATCTTCGAGCAAAATACTCTCGGTTAACTCCAGGTGAAGCTTACTTGCATCAAACCCCGTCAAATTGAGCGTATGCTTCATCGACTCAATGAAGTTCGCCCGGTGGAATTGAATTGCTGACAAATTAACGGATACTGCCAAATCACCATACGCCTGAAGCGCCACTCCATCATGGCAGGCCTGCTGTAACACCCACGAACTAATCGGAATAATTTGCCCCGACGCCTCCGCAAGCGGAATAAACTCTGCAGGAGAAACGTAACTTCCATCCTCTCGCTGCCAACGCAGAAGCGCTTCGACACCGACCACCTTCCGGTCATGTGCCGAGAAGATAGGTTGATAGAACAGCTGCAACGCATTTTGCTCCAAGACATGTTGAAGCTCATTTCTCAGTGTCACCGAGGAATGGAAACGCTCGGAAATATCCGCCGTGTAGAATTGATAATGATTCCGCCCTTGCCGTTTAGCTTGATACATCGCCATATCCGCATCTTGTATCAGCTGCTTGGGGTCCGTTGAGCTTTCTTTGGTTGTTGTGATGCCCACACTGGCCGTTACATACAAACGATAACGTTCAATCAGAAATGGCTGAGCAATGGATGAAAGAATATCGCCGATCAAATCCGTGAGAGGGCTACCCTGTCCTAAGCGCGGCACCATGACCACGAACTCATCGCCGCCAAAGCGGGCAACCACGGAACCATCCCGCATACACTTTTCGATGCGATGAGCTGTTTCAATTAGGAGTTTGTCACCAATCGCTAATCCAAGACTGTCATTGATCGGTTTAAACCCGTCGAGGTCAATAAATAAAACCGCGAGCGACTCTCCCTGCTCATCATTCCGACGCGCATGATGTCCAATCATCTCCTCCATCACGGTCCGGTTAATTAATCCGGTCAAGCCGTCATGGGTGGCTTGTAATTGCAATTGGGAGCGCTGAGCACGTAGTGTTTGCCCATTTTCAAGACTCACTGCAAGCAACATCGCAAGGAGCCAACCACCGCCGACCACCAAGGTGTTTAAATTTGCGGCGCGCCGAACCTCTTGGGTGTCCACCAAAAAACCTTGGAGCGGAAGTTGCATGCCTAATGGAAGGCGCATCATACGTTGGAAAGCAAATAACTCGGAATCAGAAAAATCAGAGTGCCGCCTGATCTCAGTAAAGCTGCCCTGACTATTCAACAGATAACCCCGCTGAACTCGTGCATAGGTTCTAAAAGGAGACGCGATTTCATGCTGCGACGGATCCACGGATCGGGCGAAATCAAATACGGCAACCACATATCCGAAATGATGACCATTTACATTCGTTTGGAGACCGGTATAGCGAAAGATGGGAACTTTTAAGACAATCTTCGGCTCGGACATTTCGACAATCGATTCAGTCGGAATATAGAAAGCCGCTTGGCGTTGGGTGGTTACTAGCCACGATCGGATTTCCTGACTGTCTTTCAGGTGCTGCATTGACGGACTTTCTGGACGTGTCTCCTCCCACACTAATTCACGTTCGGGCGAAAGAAAAAAGATACTATCAATCTGCTGTAAGTCGTTTAGATAGGATAATGTATCCATCTCCATGAGACGCTCAAGGTCTTCAGCCGACGCATTTTGCCAGCGATTCACCAAGCGTTGAATGAGTCGGTAGTTTTCGAATGAGCCCTCTTCTCGCGCTTTAGCCGCCTCCTCAACAGCTCGAACCCCCTGAGCTTCAATACGGCTGACCATATCACTACTCAGCAGGAACCAAATAAAGGCAATGATCGTTACGCCGACACTGGCCATCGCCAGAGCCCGAAAACTCGGTAAGGTTTGACGCCCTTCGGTAAATCGTGACCCAAGCCACAGGGCAACGCCCAGCAGAATCACAAAGAGACTGGCCAGCCCCGCCAGTACCGGGTGCGGTGCCGACCACTGATAACCCTCGTCGACCCAACACAGCAAAGAAAGCAGGGTTCCAACCACAACCAGAATCGCCCCGCTGACCCGCCACAAAACACGACGCTTATTCGCTGAAATACCAAAGCTCACGCACACACCAACAAATGCATATAAAAATGCGATTGGCCAATTTACCGCGGGTTTTGCAAATGGGGTCTCAAAACTGGGAAAGAATGAATACTGGGAGAGTCCGACAGCGATCGAATAGCCGGCTGCTAAGGTGAGTGCCACCCCGATAAGAATCCGCAACCATGCGGCACCGCGAACCGTAACCCATAGGCCAAGCCCGCACAAAAGAGCCGTAAGCGCTGCGCGTGGCGATATAACCTGAGCGATCGGTTGCTGATTTAATTGCGCGTACGCCACAAAAAATCCGATCACGCCGGTCACAATTGCGGCAATAACAATCGTAAAGTAACTCGCTAACGCTCCATTCGACGGAGCAGCATGTGGGCCATTCAACGGACGCGAACCTGTTTGTTATTATTGTGTTGCCAGTGTATGAGAATTGGTAAATCAGGTCAAAACTTCTCCCATAAAAAAAGCCAGCGGATGCTGGCTTTTTTGAAGTAAGGGCGCTGTTAAAGCTGCGGACCCGCAGCGACGAGCGCTTTCCCTTCCGCATTGTCAGTAAACTTCTCAAAGTTCTCGATAAAACGTCCGGCCAAGTCCTGAGCTTTTGCATCCCACTCAGCGACATCACCGTAGGTATTTCGCGGATCAAGGATGCTGCTGTCTTCCACTCCTGCTAATGCTTTGGGCATTGCGAGGTTGAAGTACGGCAATTGAACGAATTCTGCATTCTCAATACTGCCATCGAGGATTGCGTCAATGATGGCGCGAGTTGCTTTGATTGAGATACGCTTGCCCGTGCCATTCCAGCCCGTATTGACCAGATACGCTTCGGCCCCTGATGCAGCCATCCGCTTCGCCAATACTTCCGCGTATTGTGTCGGGTGAAGGCTTAAGAACGCTGCACCGAAACATGCTGAGAAAGTGGGTGTTGGCTCGGTGATACCACGCTCGGTTCCAGCCAACTTTGCTGTGAAACCTGACAAAAAGTGGTATTTCGCTTGCTCCGTTGTCAATTTAGAAACCGGCGGAAGAACACCAAAGGCGTCCGCTGTTAAGAAAATGACTTTCTTTGCATGACCTGCCTTTGAAACCGGCTTCACAATGTTATCGATGTGATAAATCGGATAGGAAACCCGTGTGTTCTCGGTTTTTGAGCCGTCGTTATAATCAACGGCGCCGTCGTCAAGAACCGTTACGTTCTCCAGCAATGCATCGCGGCGAATGGCTCGGTAGATATCAGGCTCTGCCTCTTCAGACAAGTTGATGGTCTTCGCGTAGCAACCGCCTTCAAAGTTGAACACACCATCATCATCCCATCCATGCTCGTCATCACCGATCAATTGACGCTTTGGATCCGTTGACAATGTGGTTTTCCCGGTACCTGACAAACCGAAGAATACAGCCACATCACCGGCCTCGCCCACGTTTGCAGAGCAATGCATCGAGGCGATGCCTTGCAGCGGCAGAAAGTAGTTCATCATGGAGAACATCCCTTTCTTCATCTCGCCGCCGTACCAGGTTCCGCCAATCAGCTGCATCCGCTCAGTCAGGTTAAACGCGACAAAGTTCTCGGAGTTTAAGCCTTGGGCTTCCCAATTTGGATTCGTGCATTTCGCGCCATTCATCACAATGAAGTCGGGGCTAAAACGCTTCAGCTCTTCTTCGCTCGGACGGATAAACATGTTTTTCACGAAGTGCGCCTGCCATGCCACTTCCGTGATAAAACGCACGGCTAAACGCGTGTCCTCATTTGCACCGCAGAAGGTGTCGACCACAAATAAACGCTTGCCCGATAGCTGCTGAGTGACAAGTCCTTTCAGGCTGTCCCAGACTTCCGGGGTAATTGGCTTATTGTCGTTCTTGCCTTGATCAGACCACCACACCGTATCGCGGGTTGTGTCATCCCGCACGATATACTTATCTTTAGGGGAACGTCCTGTAAAAATACCGGTATCGACTGCAACTGCACCTGATTGGGTGACCCGACCTTTTTCATAGCCGGACAGTTCGGAACGGGTCTCTTCGATGAAGAGCTGCTCATATGAAGGGTTGTATACGATTTCGGTGACGTCTGTTATGCCGTACTGGCTCAAGTCCAGATCAGTCATGCGAAGAACTCCTGCGGGTACAAAGTTTATTTTGGGTTCGAAAGAGATTAATGCGAAAACGCTGGCGATTTTTCGCGCGAATCATACCCTTTTCGGGGCAGAAAAGATAGAACAAATGAGACAGGGTGCGCGTTTTAAGCGTGCTTTGTTTTGAACTTCTGCTGTAAAGCATACGCTACCTTGGCATGAGTAAACTGCCCAACATCGCCTCCATGCAATGCAACTTCCTTCACGAGGGTAGAGGAAATGAAGGAGTTTTCTTCCGAAGGCGTTAAAAAAACGCTCTCAAGATCCGGATTCAGACGACGATTCATATTCGCCAGTTGAAACTCGAACTCAAAATCAGATACCGCCCGTAGTCCTCGGATAAGAACATGCGCTTGACGGTCTTTTGCGAGGTCAGCAAGCAGTCCAGTAAATCCAATGACCGTGACGTTATCAAGGGGGGACGTGACTTCTTCCACCAACCGAACCCGTTCCTCAAGCGTAAACAGGGGCTGCTTGCTGGTATTGGCGGCCACCCCAACAATCACTTCAGAAAATAATTTTGAGGCCCGTTGAATGAGGTCAAAGTGGCCATTCGTAATGGGATCAAAAGTCCCAGGATAAATTGCACGTCTGTACATAGAAACTGCTCTTTTCTCGCGATCCGAGGCTGAGTACAAGGAATAGCGTAAGAATAACGGAATCAATGAATATCGTCCAACGCATCGCAGACTCGAGTTTGCGCACCGGAACCTTTATTTTACGCTGGACCCACCACTTTTCCCCTGTTTTCTACTGCAAAGCAAGACGACTCCAAGTAAAATATGTTCCAAACTGCGACCGTTAAACTTTTGGAGATGGTAATGAAAGATGCATTTTACGAGCAACTTCAGACTCAAATTGAGGAAGTAAAGGCCGATGGCTTATTTAAGAAAGAGCGCGTCATTGCCTCCTCTCAATACTCTGAAATTAACGTAAATGGTCGGCAGGTCCTAAACTTCTGCGCCAATAATTATCTTGGCTTAGCCAATCATCCAGAGCTGGTGAAAGCTGCACAAGACGGGCTCGCGTCTCATGGTTTTGGGGTCGCTTCTGTCCGCTTTATTTGTGGTACGCAAGATATTCATAAAACGCTCGAATCCAAGATTTCTGAGTTCTTGGGTACAGAAGACACCATTTTGTATTCCTCATGTTTCGACGCCAACGCAGGACTTTTTGAAACCATTCTTGGCCCAGAAGACGCCATTGTGAGCGATGCACTGAACCACGCGAGCATCATTGACGGGGTGCGCCTGTGTAAAGCAAAACGCTACCGTTATTCGAACAATGATATGGTCGCGCTTGAGGAGCAGCTAAAGCAAGCCAAAGCCGATGGTGCAAGACACATTCTGATCGCGACAGATGGCGTGTTCTCAATGGACGGTATTATTGCAAATCTTCCGGGTATCTGTGATTTAGCCGATCAATACGGCGCGCTGGTCATGGTGGATGATTCGCACGCAGTCGGTTTTGTTGGGAAAAAAGGCCGCGGCACACACGAGTATCACAATGTGATGGATCGTGTTGATATCATTACCGGCACACTCGGAAAAGCCCTTGGCGGTGCAAGCGGCGGCTTTACGTCGGGTAAGAAAGAAGTGGTGGAATGGCTGCGCCAGCGTTCGCGCCCTTACCTCTTCTCCAATTCGTTGGCCCCCTCTATCGTGACTGCATCCATTCGTGTGCTCGAGATGCTGAGCGAAGGCGATGAGTTGCGCGAACGTCTCGAGGCAAATAGCCGTTACTTCCGCGAGCGCATGACTTCGGCGGGCTTTACCCTTGCCGGCGCCGACCACGCTATTATTCCAGTGATGCTTGGTGATGCGAAACTCGCGTCGGAAATGGCTGATCGGATGCTGCAAGAAGGAATCTATGTGGTTGGATTCTCGTTCCCTGTCGTCCCGAAAGGTCAGGCTCGAATTCGGACTCAGATGTCGGCCGCGCACACCCGCGAGCAACTAGATAAGACCATCGATGCGTTTATACGCGTCGGCAAAGACCTGAAGATCATTGACTAACGTATAAGCGATGACTGACTCACATGTGTAAAATGGACGATCAAGTCATCTCGTATTTCGATTCACCTCTTGGAGTGGATAACGCATTATGAAAGCACTGGCGAAATTGAAAGCAGAACCGGGTTTATGGCTCACCGATGCGGAAAAGCCAGAGTATGGTTACAACGATCTGTTGATTAAGATCCGTAAAACCGCAATTTGCGGTACCGATGTGCACATCTACAAATGGGATGAATGGTCACAGAAAACCATTCCGGTAGGTATGACGGTCGGTCACGAATATGTGGGCGAGGTCGCCGCGATGGGTGATGGTGTCCGAGGCTTCCAAGTGGGCGATCGCGTCTCGGGTGAAGGCCATATTACCTGTGGCCATTGCCGGAACTGTCGTGCCGGGCGGCGGCACCTGTGCCGGAATACCGTCGGAGTGGGCGTCAATCGTCCCGGTGCTTTTGCAGAGTATCTTGTTATCCCCGCTGACAATGCATTCAAGATTCCAGATGAAATTTCCGATGAGCTCGCCTCTATCTTTGACCCCTTTGGTAATGCTGTGCATACGGCCTTGTCCTTTGACCTCGTGGGCGAAGATGTTCTGATCACTGGTGCCGGGCCAATTGGAATTATGGCGGCGGCAGTAGCCCGCCACGCGGGGGCCCGCCATGTTGTGATCACCGATATTAATGACTATCGGCTCGGCCTTGCCAAACAGATGGGAGCAACCCGTGCCGTTAACACCAGCACAACCAAACTGAAAGATGTCATGAATGAACTTGGCATGACCGAAGGCTTCGATGTGGGCCTTGAGATGTCTGGCGTGCCTGTCGCATTTAATCAAATGCTCGGTGCCATGAACCATGGCGGCAAAGTCGCAATGCTCGGGATTCCTCCCGAAGATATGACCATCGATTGGAATCAGGTTATTTTCAAAGGTCTGATCATTAAGGGTATCTATGGCCGCGAGATGTTTGAAACTTGGTATAAGATGGTTGCGCTTTTGCAGTCGGGGCTCGACTTATCGCCGATGATTACCCATACCCTTCCGGTCGACTCGTTCCAAGAGGGTTTTGAAAAAATGATTTCCGGTAAGTCTGGGAAAATTATCCTCGACTGGACTGCATAAGGAGTTCTTGTGGGCAATTTTTCGACGATATCACCGCCTGATGCGGCGGCGTTGGTACAAGACAAGTCACCGGTCATCGCTGATATTCGGGATCCCAGCGCGTTCGCCGCAGGGCATATCCCTGGTGCAGAACGGTTGACCAACGAAAATCTTGCCGATTTCATCGCCCGCCATGATCCACAGACGCCCGTGATTGTGGTCTGTTATCACGGAATTAGCAGTCAAAATGCGGGGCAATACTTGGCGCAGCAAGGATTCGCACAAGTCTACAGCTTGGACGGTGGCATGGTAGGATGGGCAAATGCCTATCCGGAACAGGTTGAACAGGACGCGTGAAAAAAATCTACCAAAGCCGGAATATCGAAGAAATGGATCTGCTTCGTATCACGATGCAGCGCAGCGGTATTCCGGTAACGGTCAGCGAAAAAAGTGGCGTGCTCGAACTCTGGCTCATTCAGCCAGATTACGAAGCCCACGCCATGCAAGTGCTGAATGACTTCAAAACCAATCCCCCACCGCCCGAAACCATGCAGGTGCGTCGTCAAACGGGGACACTCTCGAGTCTCTGGCGAATGCTTGCACAACAAGCAGGCCTCTTTACTTTCATCGTGGCACTGACCGTACTTTCGGTCTACGTTATGCAATGGTTTATCGCGCCGGAACCAACGCTTCGCGCACTGCTTTTCACTCCTGGGGGTGCCGGACCGATCGATTGGGGTCAGCCCTGGCGACTTTTTAGTCCCATGCTTCTGCATTTTTCCGCCATGCACCTGATCTTTAATCTGTTCTGGTGGTGGTACTTGGGTGGACGTATTGAGCTTCAATTCGGAACTTACATCCTCGTTGCGGTCACTTTCTTTACTGCCGTCGTCTCAAACTATGCGCAATGGGCTTTTAGCGGCCCGTTATTTGGTGGCTTGAGCGGCGTGGTATACGGACTCTTCGGATTTGCCATCGTTGTGGCATGGCGCAAACCGTGGAGCCCACTTGCACTTCCACCGGCGTTAATTGTCTTTATGGTCGGCTGGCTGCTCCTCGGATTTGCAGATGTTTTGTTTGTTAATATGGCCAATGAGGCCCATCTCGCAGGCTTACTGAGCGGTCTGCTGTTTGGCGCCATTGTTCGCACCTTGAGGCTGGGCCGCAAGGCTTCCTGGTGACCGCAATGCCCTTATCCAATCAATTCTCATTTCCCATTGGGACCGTTGCCGATTGGCATACCCCCAACCCCACGCAATTGGCGCCGAATCGACGGGATTGGTTGCTTGACGCCGGCTCACTCACCGCCAAACTGAAAGCACATCACGACAGCTTTTCGGTCACGGTGATCGGCCAAAACGAGGGATATGCCGAGCCATGTGAGTATGCAGCACTTGGCTTCACCGGTGAACGCGTGACAATTCGAGAAGTATTACTTTCGCTCGACGGGAAGCCTTGGGTATTTGCTCGGAGTATCCTGCCGCATTTACGATTACGAGCCAATCCCGAACTCACGCATTTAGGTGACCAGCCACTCGGAGAACATCTTTTTACCCGAACCGATACCACGGCAGGCCCCATCCAAATAGCGGAGTTTTCGGCCACATCGGGTGCAGGCATGCTGAATAGCCAGCTGCATCATTGCAGCCATTCACTGTGGGGACGTCGGCGTGTTTTTTCTGTCGCCGGGACGCAAATTCTTGTCAGTGAAGTATTTCTTTCGCCAACGCCCTGCTATCCTTAAACGAATTGGTAAACACAAACTCAATTTCGGGGTGACAGCATGACACGCTTTGATCACTATCGCGCACTGATGCGCATGGACAAACCGATTGGGACTTGGCTCCTCGCCTGGCCAACCTTTTGGGCTCTTTTAATTGCCGGAAACGGGGATCCATCGGTTCGTCTGGTGGCTATTTTCGCAGCGGGAGTATTTTTGATGCGTTCCGCAGGTTGTGTCATCAATGACTTTGCGGACCGGAAGCTCGACGGCCACGTTGCGCGAACCAAGGATCGACCCCTCGCTTCGGGAAAGGTCACGTCTTCCGAAGCACTTATTCTCTTTGCAGTTCTGATTATTTTGGCGTTTATGTTGGTGCTCACGCTCAACACCTTAACCATTCTCCTGAGCTTCGTAGCAGCTGCGCTCGCCATTGCATACCCATTCAGCAAGCGCGTCACGCATCTGCCCCAATTTGTTTTGGGAGCCGCGTTCAGCATGGCCATTCCGATGGCCTTTGCTGCGCAAACCAATAGCTTACCTCTCATTTGCTGGATACTTTTTGTGGCGAATGTGCTGTGGACGGTTGCTTACGATACTGAATATGCAATGGTCGACCGCGCGGATGATCTGAAAGCAGGAATTAAATCCACCGCAATTTTGTTTGGGCAGTACGACATTTTGGTGGTTGGTGGACTTCAAGCAGCCACAATTTTCTTGCTTGGCGTCGTTGGATGGATGATCGATGCCACCTGGCTATTCTGGCTAGCGTTAATTACGATGGCGGCATTTTTTGTTTGGCAACTTTGGCTCATTCGCGATCGCGAGCCCAGTGCGTGTTTTCTGGCATTTCGACAAAACCATTATGCCGGAATGATCGTGTGTATAGGGCTGGCGCTCCATTACTGGTTACCCATTCCATTTGGCTCCGCACCCATGTAAACCAAACTGGCTACGACCATAAAGAAATCCCGCATTACATGCGGGATTTTTTGTCTCGAGCCGTGTTCCTAATCTTTCCGTTCAGGCGACGTCTCCGAGTGTCCAGAGTCCGCCTTATTTCCCTCACGTTCCTGTAGCAAGCGTTTGACCGATTCACGTATCGTCCGCTGAACCTGGCTTCCTAGCAGAACATCCACCTCATCGCTCATGATGGCGGCACCCCGATCACCGACATAACTACCATCCTCGGCAACGGTGATATAGCGTTCTTCCTTCAGAACCGAAACCAAGGTGCTAAAGATCCGCTTATCATAAAACTCCGGTGCATCGATACCATGTCGCGCACCCAGGCGCTCGGCAATTTGCTCACTGAATTTTTCCAGATCAGAGCGCGACAAACTATCTGACTGCTGCAGGAGTTCAAGCACAATGGCATAGCGAGCGAGAAGCTCTTCCGATGCATTGGCTAAGAGCGTCAGCTGGGTGTAGCCCGCATGCTCACGACCTACAATTTGATACTCACCGTCGGTGACTTGGGTAATCCAATGTTGCCGGACAAACTCCTCACACAGAGCCTCCACCCAGAGCCCAACATCTTGGCGGTCTCTATTGATGAACAGTTCAGCTTGTAACATCGGGAAGAGCTTATCGATAAACGCCGTTGCATCTGTTAATGCAAACTTACGCCCGCGACGCGCAAAACGCGCTAGCAATGCAGGGACAATAAACAGATGCAAAATATTATTGCGATAATAGGTCAACGTGATCGCTTGAGTTTGTGTCAAGCTCACGACTTCACCGGCCTGATTTTCGTTAATCTCAAACTTTTCCATGCTGACAAGATGCTGCCACATTTCCTCGCCAGACCAACTTGGAATCTGAATGTCCTTGCTGTAGGGCACTTCCCGTTGTAATGCTTTGTACGCCAATATTTGCTCAACCAATTCCTCGCGCGTCAAACTCCGGCGTTCGGCGCTCAATAGCGAAATGGCCGCAAGATTAATAGGGTTTAACGCCGCACCATCATTGACACGTTTCATCATCACATCGGCTAAGTGATTCACCACCGGTGTCATCCAACGTGGCTTCGCGGGTTCCTCCGCACCGTGCGTAACGGCATCACGCCATTGTGGTTGTGAACGGTCCAGATAATCAGAGAGTCGCAACGGCTCGCCAAAGGTTACGTAACCATGACCAAAATTGCGTAACTTGCGCAGCATACTGAAAATTTGGAAAACCGATTCTTTCTGCTTCGCTTGGCCCTTGAGTTCACCATGATATGTATTTACTTCCATGACGTGCTCGTATCCAAGGTACACCGGAACAAAAGTGATCGGGCGAGTTACACCACGCAATTGGCTCTGTAAGGTCATTCCCAACATTCCCGTTTTCGGTGGCAGGAGTCGGCCCGTTCGACTGCGGCCACCTTCCATAAAGTATTCAACCGCATAGCCTTTTTGGAACAAACGCGTGAGATATTCACGGAATACGGTCGAGTACAGTTTATTCCCTCGGAAACTACGCCGCAGGAAAAACGCGCCCCCGCGACGGAATAAAGTACCTACTGGAAAGAAGTTCAGGTTCACCCCTGCGGCAATGTGTGGGGGGACTAATCCTTCTTTATAGATAACAAAGCTCAATAAGAGATAATCCATATGGCTGCGGTGACACGGCATATAGACAATCTCGTGACCGTCTTGCGCTAATTTGCGAATGGTCTCTCCATTTTTCACCGAAATACCACTGTACAGCTTGGTCCAAAGCCATGTGAAAAGGTGATCACCGAATCGCACCAAACCTTCCCGATAATCCGCTGCAATCTCATTCAAGTAGCTGCGCGCTCGCTTTTCTGCTGCTTGCACAGAAATGCGCTTGCCTCGCGACTCTTCCAAAATAGCTTCACGAATTGCTGAGCTCTTCAGAAGCTCATTGATCATTTCTTCCCGTGAGAGCAACTTTGGTCCCGCCACAGCGTAGCGTAATCGTGCAAAATGGGTGCGCGCAACGCGTGTTAGCTTATGTGCTAAATCTTGATCACCCGAGTGACTATCTGCCATTGTACGCAGACTCACGGGCCGGGATACCCGTCCTAAGATGTTTCTCCCTGAAAACATCACCAGCCAAAATCGCTTCCACTTCCCCGGAACCTCAATATCTGCGGTGATGGTATTCCCTTCGTTGTGCTCACGTCCGGGTTCACGCCCCCAAAACAGGCCAATTGGATGCATCAACACGTTATAGCCTTTGTGCTGTTGGTGAATGGCCATCAGCTCACGAAATGCATCCTGAGGCGCCTTATCGAGGCGCTTCTTCGGATCCTCTATGTACAACACGCGATCAAACGCCTTGCCATTCAGAATAAGAGGTGTTGTCGGGTCTGGGAGTCCTAGTTCGAGACACGTATTTCGTGCGACTACAAGGTCCGTCGCCGATGGTGATCGCATCACATAGACGATATGGTCTGGGGCCGAGGTTTCTTCCTCGTGATGGTCAGCAATGGCTTTCACGCGTGTTAGCCAAGACACGGGAAAGCGCAATAGTTTGTACAGCAACGATGTTCGTTTCATGTTTGCTCCAAACACGCCAGCCGCTGTTGAGAGCCAGCTGGTTTTATAAGTCACAAGTTTCTAAGAATACCATTTTTCATCACAAGGTGCTGTGGAGAAAACTTTTTGCACAAAAAAGTTGCAAAGGTTAAATCACTGTATATACTCACAGCATACTGTATGAATAAACAGTGCCAAAAACTGAAGCTGTCGAGACTAAAAATCAAGACCGCAGAGAGTGAGGCAACAAAAAGGAAATCCCATGCGTCCACTAACGAAACGCCAACAAGAAATTCTTGATTTGATTCGCACCAATATCGAAGCGACCGGAATGCCTCCGACGCGCGCAGAGATTGCTCAGCGTTTAGGGTTTCGTTCAGCGAATGCTGCAGAAGAACATTTGAAGGCGCTCGCGAAGAAAGGTGTGATTGAGATGCTTCCCGGCATGTCTCGCGGCATCCGATTGCTGCAAGAAGAGGATGATATCCCAGAACAGCTCGGTCTCCCCTTGATTGGGCGTGTTGCTGCCGGCGAACCCATTTTGGCACAACAACACGTCGAATCGCACTATCAAGTGGATCAATCCATGTTCCATCCGCACGCAGATTACCTCCTGCGAGTGCATGGCATGAGTATGAAAGATATAGGTATTTTGGACGGCGATATGCTCGCCGTGCATCGTACAAATGAAGCCCGCAACGGACAGATCGTAGTCGCCCGTGTGGAAGATGATGTTACCGTAAAACGCTTTGAACGCCGCGGAAATATGGTCCTACTGCACCCCGAGAATGAGGAGTTTTCCATTATTCAAGTGGACCTAACACAGCAATTTATGACCATTGAAGGGCTGGCGGTCGGCGTCATTCGTAATGGAGGTTGGGCATGAACTATGCAGCTTTAACACGTCGCTTTGCACATCCTGGAGTGTGGGGAAATGAACAAGGTTTGACCACGCAGCAAGATTCAGGAATCTGCGAAAATACCAAAACCCATCAGCAACTCTGGGCGACCCTTAGCGCCACATTGCATGGAATGCATCGCCGGGATGACCAATGGGTCACACTGATTGGAAAACCCGCGAAGGCGCTAATCGAGCAATTGATCGCTGCAGGTATTCGTCCTGACCGGATTCGTCGTGTTTCTGCACCTGATCAAGAAACGGTCGTGTGGGCAACAGAACAAGCACTTTTAATTAACAATAGTCAGTTAGTGATTGCTTGGATTGGCGACTGCCAAGGGCGCGACAAAAAGCGTCTTGAACTTGCAGCCCGCGCCAGCCAAGCTCGTAGTTTCTTATTCAGCTCAACAAGTTACGAAAATCCTGTCCATTAATCCACGCTCCACAACTCCCTCTTTTGGGAGATTCCCCGGGGTTGTTAACAACAACCCCTTTTTTATTAACATCTTTGGTGGTATTTTGATCCCCATCAAAGTACTAGCTGAACATCGATGTTGTTCGTCATGTTGTCATGCCTTGTCATCGTTTGACGATTCGTCTCAGCGCCTTGATATACCTTGAATAATAAATGGTCACTTCGGTGGCGATAATAAATAACAAAGGGTTAGGCAAGAACTGAGATTTTTTGGGGAAATGTAGTTCCTTTCTTGCTGACCTCTTTGTGCTTTCAAAGGCCCGAAAAAGCTCCCCGGCTTTAGGGCGTGCGAGAGACTAAGAGGAGAAGTCGAGTGAAAGTCAGACTAACGAGCCTGCTGCTCGGACTGCTGGCGTTGTTTGCAACACCGCTAGCATATGCCGATAGCTTGCAGTTAAATATGACCCGCGGTGTCACTGACATCAGCCAACGGGTTTATAACCTTCATATGTTGGTATTCTGGATATGTGTCGTTATAGGCGTCATTGTCTTTAGCGTCATGTTCTGGTCCATCTTGCGTCATCGCAAGAGTCGCGGCGTTACACCAGCCAAATTCCACGACAACGTAAAAGTGGAGATTGCATGGACCGTTATTCCGTTTTTGATTCTTGTTGCCATGGCGGTCCCTGCGACCACAACCCTATTAAAAATGGATGACACCTCAGATTCCGATATGAGTGTTCTCATTACCGGTTCCCAGTGGCGCTGGCATTATAGTTACCTCGATTATGACATCGAATACATGAGTAACTTGGCCACTCCTCGTGAACAAATTTACGGGCGCCTTCCGCGGACCGAAAATTATCTTCTTGAAGTAGACCGTCCACTGGTCATTCCTACCGGGAAAAAAGTCCGCTTCTTAATTACCTCTGACGATGTTATCCACTCTTGGTGGGTCCCTGAATTCGCAGTGAAAAAAGACGCAAACCCAGGCTACATCAATGAAGCATGGACACGAGTCGATCAACCTGGAATTTACCGGGGACAATGTGCTGAGCTGTGTGGACGTGACCACGCGTTTATGCCTGTCGTCGTCATTGCCAAAGATCCCGAGGATTTTGAAGCTTGGGCACGGTCGGAAGAGCAACGTCTTGCGGACCGTCGTGCGGAGGAAGAGCGTTTGTTGGCGATGGAAATGAGCAAAGAAGAACTCATGGAAATGGGTCAACAAGTGCACATGTCCTATTGCGCAGCCTGTCACCAACCGAATGGTCAAGGGGTTCCGGGCGTATTCCCTGGGCTCGTTGGACAAGGTATTGCCGTCAATGACAAAACCGCTCACATCGATGTTGTATGGAATGGCGTCTCGGGATCTGCCATGCAGTCGTTCCGCAACACCCTTACCATGCGCGAAATTGCCGCTGTCGTGACCTATCAACGGAATGCGTGGGGCAATAATACCGGGGATGTCGTGCAAGCGGCCGATGTTCATAATTTCTCACAAGGCAATCAATAGGGGGCGATGGCGATGAGCACTGTTGTAACAGATACCCATAGCGCCCACGACGCGCACGATCACCACGATCACAAACCAACCGGCATTAAACGTTGGTTATTCACCACGAACCACAAAGATATCGGCACCATGTATCTTTGGTTCAGTTTCCTTATGTTCCTCGTTGGCGGTTCAATGGCGTTAATGATTCGCGCCGAATTATTCCAACCTGGAATGCAATTGGTTGATCCGCATTTCTTCAACCAAATGACCACCATGCATGGGGTCATCATGGTCTTCGGGGCCGTCATGCCAGCGTTTGTTGGTTTGGCTAACTGGATGATTCCATTGATGATTGGTGCGCCAGATATGGCGCTACCTCGAATGAACAACTGGTCTTTCTGGATCTTGCCATTCGCGTTCCTCATTCTGTTGAGTTCCTTCTTGATGCCAGGCGGAGCGCCAGCATTTGGTTGGACCTTCTATGCTCCACTGTCCACGACCTACAGTACCGATTCCACGGCGCTGTTCGTGTTCAGTATGCATATCATGGGGATGTCATCCATTATGGGTGCGATTAACGTGATCGTGACCATCATGAATATGCGCGCACCGGGCATGACGTACATGAAGATGCCATTGTTCGTTTGGACTTGGTTCATCACCGCATTCCTGCTGATTGCGGTCATGCCAGTTTTGGCAGGTGTGGTGACCATGGTCTTGACGGATAAATACTTCGGCACGTTCTTCTTCGACGCCGCCGGCGGTGGTGATCCCGTGTTGTTCCAGCATTTATTCTGGTTCTTCGGACATCCAGAAGTGTACATCATGATTCTGCCAAGCTTTGGTATCGTCTCAGCGATCATCCCGGCGTTCGCGCGTAAACCGCTGTTTGGTTACGCCTCGATGGTTTATGCCACCGCATCGATCGCAGGTTTGTCTTTCCTCGTTTGGGCTCATCACATGTTCACCACTGGAATGCCAACCTTCGCGTCATTGTTCTTTATGTACATGACCATGTTGATTGCCGTTCCTACTGGGGTGAAGGTGTTTAACTGGGTCACGACCATGTGGCGCGGTGCGATGACATTCGAAACACCGATGCTGTTTGCAATTGCATTCGTCGTGCTGTTCACGATTGGAGGCCTTTCAGGAATCATGCTGGCGATTACCCCGGTCGATTACCAGTACCATGATACCTATTTCGTGGTGGCGCACTTCCACTACGTGCTGGTTAGTGGTGCGGTCTTCTCGATCATGGCAGCGGCCTATTATTGGCTTCCAAAGTGGTCCGGGGTCATGTACGACGACTTCCTCAGTAAGCTGCATTTCTGGGCCTCGCTGATTTCCGTCAACATTCTATTCTTCCCAATGCACTTTGTGGGATTAGCTGGAATGCCACGTCGGATTCCAGACTATGCACTGCAATTTGCAGACATCAACGCAATCGTTAGTGTCGGCGGATTCCTGTTTGGATTCTCACAGCTCATCTTCCTCGCTGTTGTGGTGAAAGCCGCACTGAAGAAGGGCGAGCCTGCCCCTGCGAAGCCATGGGAAGGTGCTGAAGGTCTGGAATGGACGGTTCCATCACCGGCCCCGTACCACACCTTTGATGTTCCACCACAGGTGAAGTAACGATGAATCAACAGCAACCGAAACGTCAGGACAACAGTCGGGTCATTACCCGGCTGTTAGCCTCCGTCATGATCATGTTCGCTTTTGGCTTTGCGCTTGTGCCTTTGTACGAAAAATTCTGTGAGATCACCGGATTTAACGGCAGAACAAGCAGTAAGGCAGCAACCGCCGATAGTGGGATGCAAGTCGATCAATCACGGGTGATTACGGTCGAGTTCCATACACGCGTGAGTCGTGGTGTTCCATGGGAATTTCGTCCCGAAGTCCGATCGCTTCGGTTGCATCCTGGTGAAGTGAAAACCGTGAACTTTTATGTAGAGAACAAGACGAACCGCGACGTTGTCGCACAAGCCTTGCCTTCTGTTGCACCAGGTGAAGCCTCGTTATTTCTCAATAAAACCGAGTGCTTCTGTTTCGAGAATCAACCGCTAGCGGCAGGTGAAACTGCGGTCATGCCAATGCAGTTCTATCTCGATCCTGATTTACCCGACCATGTTCACCGGTTAACCCTTTCGTACATGATGTATGACCTGACTGAACAAGCTCGTCCGCGGACCGCGCGGGTCGAGCGTTCAGAATGAGGGAATGAAAAATGAGCACAGAACAAAATAATCCACAAAAATATTATGTGCCGGACCAAAGCATTTGGCCTTTGGTTGGCTCGGTTGCACTCGGCTTGATTGCCTTCGGTGCAGCGCACTACACAATCGAATTCTCACGCCAAGAAGCCGGTTTCGGTCATTGGGTCCTGCTCGCTGGCTTGGTTGTGCTACTCATCATGCTGGTTGGTTGGTTTGGTGACCAAATTCGTGAGTCCCGCGCCGGTTTATATAACGCCCAACTCGGACGGTCTTATCGTCAAGGCATGCTCTGGTTCATCTTCTCTGAAGTTATGTTCTTTATGGCATTCTTTGGTGCGCTCTTCTACGCACGTATGATTGCCGTTCCATGGCTTGGCGGAGCGAGCAACAACGAAATGACCAATCAAATTCTGTGGCCAAATTTCGAAGCTGCATGGCCTCTGCTCAGCACGCCTTCCGGAATTGAAACACAGGCGATGGGATGGTTTGGACTTCCGTTGATCAACACCATTATCCTCGTGATCTCATCCGTCACCTTGCATTTTGCGCATGTGGGACTTGAAGAGGGTAAGCGGAAAAAGCTGATTAATTGGCTGATTGCGACCATTGTCTTAGGTCTCATATTCTTGGGTTTACAGATGTATGAGTACGTCTACGCGTATCGCGATCTCGGGCTAACGCTTCAGTCAGGAATTTATGGGAATACGTTCTTCTTGCTCACTGGCTTCCACGGCTTACATGTGACGCTCGGAGCGATCCTCCTGATCGTGATGTTGTTCCGTTGTTGGGCAGGACATTTCTCTAAGAACGACCAATTCGCATTCCAAGCCTCTGCTTGGTACTGGCATTTCGTCGATGTGGTTTGGATCTGCTTGTTTGTATTCGTCTATATCTTGTAAGAAAACGAGCGCCCCTGCTCAGTAGGGGCGCTGATTCATTGTGGTGATATCCAAGGCCAAGGCCAGAATCACCAAAATTAGCACAACCGCCGAGAACAAAACGCGGCGACCAATAAAATGAGACATGGGAGGCGCGTCTGGATCATTTTTCAGCGCACTAAATAGCCCCCGGAACAGGTTGACAATGATGTATAGCAGTAACGCAACCAGTACGATTTTTAGAATGACGTTTAACACCTTAGGTCCTCTGTAGTTGTTATGGCAGTCCTTCGCGTCGGTTCATTATTATTTCGACTCCATCCTGGAGCACTTCTTGTTACTTTGCTTGCGATTGCAATCATGGTCAAGCTAGGTTTGTGGCAAATTGATCGTGGTCTGGAAAAACAGGCCATTATGGATCGCCATGCTGACGCCCCGCATATTTATCAACCCAATGCGCAGACCATTGCGCACTTGGAAGCGGATACTCGTATTAGCGTCCGTGCCACGCTCGATACCGAGCGCTATTTTCTAATCGATAACCAAATCCTGCATGGCCGCGCTGGATACCACGTCGTTGCCCTGGCGACAGCCCCTGAGTTTGACGGTGAATATCTTCCGGTAAACCTCGGTTGGGTTGCTGCCGGAATTGACCGCTCAACTTTTCCAGAAATCACGCTCCCGGAGGGTGAGCTCGCACTCGACGGCCGAATCCGGATTCCTTCGAGCCGACCTTTTTTGCTACAAGAACAAACGTTCACGCCACCGGAAAGCTGGCCTGTCCGCATCCAATTTCCAGAGCTTGATAAGCTTCGCGAGGGAATGCGCATCCCTCTCATGCCCGTTATTTTGCTACTCGCGGAGGATAATCCCCTTGGATTTCCACGGGAGTGGCCTGTCGTCGTCATGACGCCGCAACGTCACTATGCCTACGCCGTTCAATGGTTTGGCCTTGCGATCGCGGCGTTTGTGGTGTTTTTCGTCGCCAGTCGTCTGCGAGCAAAAGACGACGACGCGAAGTCGTACGAGGAGTAACCATGAACTCACCCGATGTAGAACAACAAAAAAAACGAAATCGCCGGGTTTTATTAACGATTGCGTTGGTGTTTATTTTGCCGTTGACCCTTGCCAAGCTTGTCTTAGCACTTGGTTGGTATGAGCCCGGTGTTTCCCAAAAAGGAAATCTAGTTGAACCGGAACTGCAGATTCACACGGACGATAATGCCATGCTTCCTGCGACATGGCGGATTGCCTATCGTATGCCCGAGACCTGTGATAGCGCATGTGAGAATGCCCTGTATGTCAGTGGTCAATTGTTCCATGCCCTTGGACGCCAACAGAGTCGGGTGACGCCGGTAGCGATCCGTGGTGGCGAAGCAGCAGATACACTTCCGTCGCTGCCAGAAGATAATACCGTGCAACTGCTCACCGTCGAGGGTGCATATCAGCAACTCGGTGCCATTCCAGAGCATAGCTTGATGATTATTGACCCGGTTGGCACCGTTATTTTGTGGTATCCCGGTAGCGCGGATCGGCGTGAAGCGATCTTGCATGGACGCGATTTACTCTCAGATCTTCAAAAATTATTAAAACTATCGCGGGTCGGTTGAGGTATTGGCGATGAAAAAATTAACAGCATTTTCTCTTGGTTTCGTCTTAGTCGTTATTATTCTTGGTGCGTACACGCGTTTGACCGATGCGGGACTTGGGTGCCCGGACTGGCCTGGTTGTTATGGATTTTTGACAGTCCCTCACGCTGAATATCGGGTCGAAAAGGCTGAAATGCGTTTCCCTGAGGCTCCGCTTGATCATTTCAAAGCCTGGAACGAAATGATTCATCGCTATGCGGCAGGGATTCTCGGACTCCTCGTTTTGGCGATGGCCATTATTGCGATACGTCGCAGACGTGCTGGTGTGACGAACAAACCCTACAAGCTTCCGATCGGTCTACTTGCACTGATCACATTCCAGGCAGCACTTGGGGCATGGACTGTGACCATGGCGTTGCAGCCGGTCATTGTGATGCTCCATCTGATGGGTGGCTTTACCACGTTTACATTGCTTGCGCTTTTGTACATGCGAGAAGCAGAAGTTCCTATTCCCCTTGAGCACTCCATGGTTCCACTACAAAAAATAGCGATGGTCGCTTTGGTGGTCGTCATTATTCAAATCATGTTGGGGGGTTGGGTCGCGGCGAACTATGCAGCGCTCGCGTGTACAGCGTTGCCTATCTGTGAGGGCAACTGGTGGTCACGACTCGATCTCCTAGGAGCGTTAACCGTGCCTCCAGCGGACAACTATGAGTTTGGCGTACACAATTACGAACAACGTATGACCATGCATGTTTTCCACCGTATCGGTGCATTCGTTGTGCTCGCTGTCATGGCGAAGCTGTTGTGGTCTATGTGGCAACGGGCGACCACCGAATGGTTTAAACGCATGACATTGGTTCTTACCGTTCTGCTGGTGGTACAAATTGCTCTGGGCGTTACCAATGTCGTCGCCAGTCTGCCATTACTGATTGCAGTTGCACACAACGCGGTCGGTGCGCTATTAATGGTGGCTCTCGTAATCTTGAATTACAGCCTGGTCAAAATAAAACAACAACAAAAGGAGGTGAGTCATGGCTAACCCAGTTGCATTAACTCACCGCGCAAGCTGGCGTGATTATTTGGAATTAACCAAGCCTCGTGTTGTCGCACTCTTGCTACTCACTGCGGTGGTTGGCATGGCGCTTGCGACACCCACATGGGTCGCTTGGGATATCCTGATTCCGGCTTTGATTGGCATCGGCTTAATGGCCGGCTCTGCGGCGGCATTAAATCACTTGGTTGATCGTCATATTGATGCGCGGATGGCGCGCACACTGCGTCGTCCACTTCCAACAGGTTCGTTATCGCCCCGTCGTGTTCTGATGTTTGCGGCCATCATTGGCACCTTGGGCTATGTGATTCTTGATCTGTTTGTGAACCGCATCACGGCACTCTTAACCCTAGCAAGTTTGGTCGGTTACGCGGTGATTTACACCATGTACCTGAAGCGAGCGACGCCACAGAACATCGTGATTGGCGGACTCGCGGGTGCCGCACCACCCTTACTTGGGTGGACCGCCGTCACCGGTGAGATTCACGCATTCCCATTACTCTTAGTGATGATTGTATTCGCTTGGACGCCTCCGCATTTCTGGGCGCTCGCAGTCCACCGTGCAAAAGATTATGCCCGCGCCGAAATTCCGATGTTGCCAGTAACACACGGTATCGACTTCACGAAGACCTGCATTTTTCTATACACCGTTTTGTTGACCGTGATTTGCATCTTGCCTTATCTGGTCGGAATGAGTGGGCTCATCTATCTGGTCGGTGTCACAGTGCTAAATATCATCTTCCTGGCCTACGCATGGAAGCTGAAATTTAATCCGGGCAAGTTTACCGCGTGGAACATGTTTAAGTTCTCAATCTGGCACCTGATGCTTCTGTTTGTATTGTTGTTAGTAGACCACTACGTGCGTTAACACCACAACAGATCGGTCCCTAAAGAAATGGTTTTGGTTGGATTATGTTGAAAAAGATTCTGTTGCTGATCGCAATGCTCGCTGTCGCAGTCCTTGGAAGTGTGAGTTACCTCAAAATAACCGAAGTCTCGGAACCGACGCTTGCTTCAGCGCGTATTTACGATGCGCCACGCGCCATTGAACCTTTTATTCTCGAAGGAACTCGCGGCGCTGAAGTGACTGAGAGCGCACTCCAAGGCCAATGGACATTACTCTTCACGGGCTATACATTCTGCCCAGATATTTGCCCGACCACCATGGCCTTTCTCAAAAGTCGCTGGTCGCAACTGGCCGATGCCACCGACTTCCCGGTAGAAGTCTGGATGATTAGCGTCGATCCCCAGCGTGATGATATTGAGCGGCTTGGCATGTACGTAAACTTCTTCGGGGACGGTTTTTTTGGGGTACGAGCGGAGCACAAACACTTGTTTCCATTCGTTCGCAACATTGGGTTGATGTATTCAATACCCGATGAAGACGAGACAAACTACCTCGTCAACCACAGCTCGGCTATTATCTTGGTCAATCCCGCCGGTCAACAGCAAGCTATCTTTCGGCCTAGCCATGAGCTTGGGCAAATGCCTACGGTCAACCCCAATGAGTTAGTAAGTGACTTTGGGAAAATTGTCCGCTACCTAGAGCGTGTTTACGCATTTTAAGACACGCTCTCGGCAAGCTCGTGCTCGACTTTACTGCGGCCATGTCCCCTGCTCGTCCGGGCGAATCCACTGAATCGAGTACCAATAGAACCGACCCGGCTTACTGATGCTGGGCGCTGTGCAGTTATAACGCTGGCGACCAATCCCAATCGGCTCGGACGCTTGTACGCGGAACGTTTGATCATCGATCCACTCAGGGGGGTGGGGGTGGCTTCGGATAAAGCAGTTCACTTGGTGACGATGAATGTCTTCCATATCCAATTTCAATTCGAGTACCGGCTTGGTGTCAGTGTGGTCCAAGAGGGTATCCGTGTAACGAGCTTCTAGCACCGGGAGATTTAACGCGGCCATCTTCGTGCCGAGCGTCCGCAAGTTGGCATAAATACCGGCTGCAGCAAACCGCGGGGCGGCTCGAAAATCGCTATGCGCGCCAAACCCACCAGAATGCTGGCCAAATCCAAAGAAGCCCAGCTCCTTCACCAAGTCCGCTAGTTTGTTGTCATATTCACCGTAGGGGTAGGCAAAAATCTTGTAACTAACGCCCACTTCATCTTTAATCTTCTGCTCCGCGCTCAGAATGTTCTCACGCATCCGCGCCAGCCACTGACGCTCGGACTCGCCGTCAATGCGCCGCGGCATATGCGAGTGGTCTGTCGAGTGGTTTGCGATGACGACGCCTTCTTCATGCAAGGTGCGAATTTGATCCCAACTCATATATTGGCCTGGGCGCTCGCCAATGGGGTCCGTTGCCACAAAGAGCGTCCATGGCACATCAAACTCATTCAAAATAGGACGGCCATTGGTGAAAATATTCTGATATGCGTCATCAAATGTAATCACGACGGACTTTTCAGGGATTGCTTTTTCGCCCCGTGCAGCCGCAATCGCATCGCGAATATCAATCACCGTAAAGTCGTTGTCCTTGAGATATTGCAAGTGCTCTCGCAACTCATCCTCTGTTACACTCGTTACGCGGGGTGTCCGGTCACTGACATGATGGTAAAGGAGAATCGATGCATGGGCATCGCCCGAAGCGTGGCTCTCCTTGGGAACAAGCATAAAAGCGCCATACAGCGCGACACCGCATAAAAAAAGAAGAATACTTTTGCGCATGAAACCTCCGGAGCTCTGTGTATGACCCTAAGCGCATGGCAACGTTTTTGGCTGGCAGACCATCGCCGAATCTTCGCGATCGCCCTGCCGATGATTATCTCGAATATCGCAGCGCCCATGCTGGGGTTAATCGACACCGCTATCATAGGCCATTTGCCCGAGGCTATCTACCTAAGCGCGGTCGCGGTAGGTGCAATGGCCATCAACTTTGTTTATCTCCTCGCCATTTTTTTGCGCATGTCGACCACCGGCGTGATTGCACAAGCTTACGGTGAGCAATCGCAAACTCAGCAACATCGCCACTGGAATCATGGCCTCATTTTCGCAGTCGTTCTTGGTGTTGTAATCATTGCCGCTCTCCCCCTGATTCTCTGGATCTTGTGGCATTTGGTCGATCTCGAGGGCCGTGTTCAGGAACTGACCGCTCAATACATTCAAATCCGGATTTGGGGTGCTCCCGCAGCACTCATCAATTTGGTCGTTTTGGGCGTCCTCTTGGGTCGCCAACAAGCAAAAGCGGCCATGCTGCTGGTGATTTTTACGAACGCGGTCAACGTGGTTGGGGATGTGATTCTCATCATCGGACTTGATCTTCACGTGGTTGGGGCAGCCTATGCGTCGCTTATTGCCGAATGGAGTACCGCCCTCCTAGGCTTTTTCTTGGTGAATCGAAGCTTGCAGCTGCGGTGGCGAAATTGGCCCTCAATCCGCTGGGGAGAAACGTTCGCGCTTGCACGAATGAATCGCGATATTTTTATTCGCTCGCTCTTGTTGCAATTTTGCATTGCCATGATGACCGCCTACGCAACCTATTATGGGTCTACCACAGTTGCGGCCAACGCCGTCTTGATGCAATTTCTGGTACTGATTTCACTTGGACTCGATGGAATTGCTTATTCGGTCGAGGCGCTGATTGGTCAGGCCAAAGGCCAACGCAATCAGCCACGCATGCGCATGTGGTTTCAAGCTTGTATGGTTTGGTCTCTCTTCTTTGCAATTTTGTATTCGCTGCTTTTCTGGCTGGCGGGGGATCATGTGATTCAGCTGATTACCAATATTCCCGAGGTCATTGAAACGGCGAATCTTTACTTACCGTGGCTCGTCCTATTGCCCTTGGTGGCGCACTGGAGTTACTTCTTTGATGGCGTTTTCATTGGCCTTTCGGCCAGTAAAGCAATGCGCAACACCATGGCGTGGGCCACCTTGGGTGTGTTTATTCCCGTTTGGTGGCTGACCCAGCCCCTTGAAAACCACGGTTTATGGTTCGCTTTAGTTTGTTTTATGGGCGCCCGGGGCATTGCTCAAGCTATATGGATCCAACGCAGTGGTGTGTTGCGTGATCAGACATAAAAAGACCGCTCCCGAGGGAGCGGTCGAAAGGCCAATACTGCTTACAAAGACCCAGGGGGAAGATTAATCTTCGTTGGCGAAGTCATCCATCAGGATAACGCCTGGAGGCAAGCCGCCACCTTCACCGTCCGTTGCGACGATGGTGTAGATACCGCCACCATTGAACTCAAGAAGGACCGGACCGATCGCCGCGTCTTGTGTACCTGCAAGCGTTACGGTAATCCAATACTCACCCGGTGCAAGTGCGACATTGCCCGTGGTTTGTAGTTCTTCGAGATTGAAGTCAACGCCCGCAAAAGCTGGCTCTGCGTCGCTGATATCGTTGGTCTCAGTTACATAGATATCAACTTCGCCCGCAGAAGGTGACGCGTGGATGACACGAACGGTAGCTTCGGTCGTCACGCGGCGATTGAAGTCACGTAAGACCGCTGGACCAAACGCCTCATCACCCAAGCTACCAACCGCAAGGACTGTGTACGCCCACGCATTTTGCAGTTCAAGGTCTGCTTCGATCACCGTTGTGTCGGTGTCCGCAACGTTTACTTTCACGTTATATTCGTCGGCTGCTAGGTTCAGGTAGCCAGTGAACTCAGGGAACTCGAGCCCTGGAACCGCCACTGCGTCGTTCACCAAGATATCAACCGCTGGCGCGTCAGCAATCGCATGGACTACACGCACGTCGGCACCTGTGTCAACGGAGTAAAGAACGAAAGAGCTCTCCCCGTCCGCGACTAAGAGTGCAATCGGACGCTCTGCAGTGTTCGCTGCAACATTTGGTGTTGCGGTTAAGAACAAGTCAGCACCCGCCGGAATTGCGATTTCGCCCGAGTCGAAAACAACAGCGTCTGCGTCACCTGAAACGGTAATGCGGACTTGATAGTCACCGCCAGGGATTTCGACTTGCGGCGTGAAGTCTTGATACGCCAACGTTGCAGCTGGTTGCTCAGCAGACAAGTCTGCGTCAAACTCGGTCAAATACACGTCAACCGTTAGGTCGACTGGAACACCGTGCAAGACCTGGATGCGTGCGTTTCCACTTGCGATCTCATTGATCTCGTTGGCAACGATGAATGGCTCTAGCGAGTCGTCATCAACACGACCTAGCGCAAACACGTCGTAGCGCATATTCTCTTCAAGGTCGAGCGAAAGTGGACCGATGACCGTTAAGGTGTCGCCACCCGGTAGGATCGCGTCCACACCAATTTCATAAGTTCCTTCGTCAAGCGTAGCGAGTCCCGAAGCAACCTGATAATCTACGCCTTCAAGGAAATTATCACCATTCGCCGTGATGTTTACAGCTGGAGCATCCGCAGAAGCATGGTGTACGCGAAGCTCAAACTGCCCCGGAGGTGGTGGCGGTGGTGGTGGGGTTGGTGGATTTGGGTCAAGTATGATCGGACCCGACGAACTACTACCGCACGCGGCAAGCGCGAGGGCTACTGCAGAAGCACTTAGTACTTTTGTGATCCTGTTCATGAGTATTTCCTCTTAATGGGTTGTCAGCAACGATCAATTACGGAGGAAATTTCAGAACAGGATCACAAATTCCTAACATGGAGTGAGTTAAAGCAGTGTAAAGATAATGTAAAGGCATGAAATTATGGCAAAAGCGGTCATTGCATTCTTAGTCGGTGTCTTACTTATATTCCTTGTCCTGCATTTAATTGCAGTCGATTCCCCGTTTGTTCGGCTCCCCCCCAGTACTGATGGCGTTCACGTCACTCCTGCATCGAATGATCGTAATTTAACAATCATTCCATCCGAAGAAAGACCGGACACGGCCCCTGAACCAAGCACAGACGAGGTACGTGCATCCCATGAGCGAGCATCTGCAGAAGCCTTGATTGATGCAGCGACCTCTGAAGACCTTGCAATCCGCCGCATCATTGAATTAAACGTGTTGCTGTTAGCACATATTGAAACGAGCGCTGCTTTCGCCCACCACCGTACATTGACGGTCGCTCTGCATGAATTTAATGGAACGACGATCCATTCATTGGTTTGCACGGGCACGCGTTGTAGCGGGCTTATTCGGACATCAACCCAAGCGCAAGCTGAATCACTCGGACTGTGGCTTACTGAGAGCAAACAGCTTGGGGATTTTATCGTGGATGGTACGTACCGCGTATTTGAAGAAGACGCAATGCAGTTTGTGCATGTGGTCTTGACGACAGACCCCGAACGGGGTCTGCCGATGCAAGACTAAGATGTCAGAAGATTAATAGTACGAGTGCTCGCCCCGTTGATGTTCTGTGATATCACGAACACCTTTTAGCTCATTTGGGAACAAGTCGAGTAACTGCTTCTCAATCCCATCTTTCAAAGTGACGTCAACCATGGAGCACCCATTACAACCGCCTCCGAACTGAAGAATGGCCACGCCGTCGTTGGTGATTTCAGAGACCATCACTTGACCACCGTGGCTCGCGAGTTGGGGGTTAATCTGGCTTTGAATAATATAATCCACCCGTTCGATCAGCGGCGCATCATCTGCAACTTTCGGCGCTTTTGCGTTAGGCGCTTTTAGGGTAAGTTGCGATCCAAGCTCTTGCTGAACGAAATCAATTTCGGCCTCCTCCAAAAAGGGAGCACTTTCTTCGTCGACAACCGCGTCAAACCCGGAGAATGGAAGCCGGATATCCGTCTCCTCAACAGAATCTGCAGGACAATATGAAACGCCACATTCAGCATTGGGGCGTCCCGGGTTCACAACAAAAACCCGAATACTGGTGCCTTCGTCCTGTCTACTCAAAAGTTCACGAAAATGAGCTTGTGCTGAATCTGAAATCGTAATCATGATGTAACAACCTTACCCTCGCAGCTGTTTGCTGCTATACCCGACTAAATTACTAGGGTTTATTCTATCGCATCTGGAATGCATTGCATAGTAACCCGCTTGGTCAATTTTTCTGGAACTGGTAGGGTTCGAGTTGTTGTAAAACAGGGGAAACGACGATGATTAGATATTTAAAAAAGAAAGTGGCCGGCTTCACGAGCGCTGTTGCCCTCGTCTTGGCAAGCCTCTCTGCCTCGGCGACTTACGTAGAGGACTTGGATCTCAGTTATTATCTACCGAGCCATGTCAGTTTTGATGAATCCATCCCGACGCCCAGAGAGATTCTTGGGTTTGAGGTGGGTGAATGGCATGTCCGCCCAGAACAAGTTCAGCGGTATTTTGAAGTCTTGGCCGATGCATCGGACCGGATGACGCTAAAGGTCACCGGCTACTCTCATGAGCGTCGCCCAATGCTCGTAATGAAGGTGAGTGCAGCTGAAAATCAGGGGCGCTTAGAAGAGATGCGTCAGCAGCACATGGCGGTTTCTGATCCAAGCCAGAACGTCAATGCAACAGAAGCGCCCTTGGTCGTTTACCTTGGATATAGCGTCCATGGCGATGAGCCTTCCGGCGTCAATGCGTCTTTAATCACTGCTTATTATCTTGCTGCAGCGCAAGGTGATGAAATTGATGCGTGGTTGGACAATACGGTGATCTTAATTGACCCTATGTATAACCCGGATGGTATCGCGCGCTTCGCGAACTGGGTCAATCAATACAAATCCATGACTCCCCACAATGATCGGCAGCATCGCGAGCACCAACAAGATTGGTTGCGCGGTCGTCAAAATCACTACTGGTTCGATCTCAATCGAGATTGGTTACTGCTCCAACACCCAGAGTCTGAGGCGCGTATTGCAACCTATCAGCGCTGGTTACCAAATGTTCTAACAGACCACCATGAGATGGGAACCGATACCACCTATTTCTTTCAGCCGGGGATCCCAAGCCGTAAAAACCCGCTGACACCAGACGAAAATGTGCGTTTGACTGAAAAACTCGCCGAGTTCCATGCGGACGCACTCGATGAAATCCACAGCCTGTATTACACCGAAGAGTCATTTGACGATTTTTATTATGGCAAAGGCTCAAGCTATCCGGACGCACAAGGCACCATCGCGATTCTGTTTGAGCAAGCCTCCTCACGAGGGCATCTACAAGAATCGATTAATGGCGATGTCTCGTTTCCTTTTACGATTAAAAACCAATTCGTTACGTCGCTATCGACAATCCGTGGCTCCATTGCACATCGGGATCAATTACTCGATTTCCAGCAACGCTTCTTCAAAGAGAATATGCAGCTGGCGGCTCGGGAAAGCTTCGATGGATACATGCTGAAGGAGGCGGATGAAGGACGGATGCATGAACTGCTGCGTATTCTCACAGCACACAGCATCAATGCCTATCCGGTGACAGAAGAGTTCACGGTCGACAATGTGACCTACCGTCCGGGCGAAGCCTACTGGGTACCGATTCGTCAACGCAACTACCGGTTGCTGAAAGGCGCTTTCACCACCCGTCAGGACTTCCCAGACAACACCTTCTATGATGTGTCGGCCTGGACCTTGCCGATGGCCTTTAATGTCGAGTTTAAAGAGCTTCGTCAGAATCGCCGCTTCCGCGTCAGCAACACGGCTTGGAATGCACCATCTGACTTCAGTCCTTCTGAGCTCGGTGAAACCCGCGTGGGTTATGCCTTTAGCTGGGAACCGCATTTTGCACCGCGCGTCCTGACCCACTTGTTGCGCAACAATGTCCATGCGCGCCTCGCAGCGGATGATGTCACCATTCGCACACCGGAGGGAGAGCAGCGCTTTCCACGGGGCTCCGTACTCGTGACTCGAGCCTATCAGGAGCGTCCTTGGAGTGAAGTGCAAGAACTGCTCGCACGCCTCGCGGGGGAAAACCGTGTGCCAGTGCATACCATTACAAGCGGCCTGACACCCACAACGGGAATGGATATTGGCAGTCGCAGTGTTGATCCCGCCACCTTGCCCCATGTGTTGCTCGTCATTGGTGATGGAACCAATCTGCAAGAGGCAGGTGAAGCATGGTATTACCTGGATCGTGATTTGAACCTGCCCGTGACCATGATTGAGACGCAGCGGCTCGATAACTCAGATATCAACCGTTACACCCACATTATCTTGGTTGATGGTCACTACCGCACACTCAGCGATCGCTTCAGGAGTCGACTACAAACTTGGGTTCGCGAAGGTGGCACCTTGATTGGTCAGAAAGGCGGTGCACGGTGGATGACCGAGAACAACCTCCTTTCAGCCAATATGGTCAGCCAAGACACCTTCCGGGCGAAATTTCCGAGCGAAGGCTTAAGCTATGGTGATCGGAGCGACTTTTTCGCGCAACAACGAATCGCGGGCGCCATCTTCAACACTCGCTTGGATCTCAGTCACCCGCTGACTGTGGGTTTCCCGCGCGCAAACCTGCCGGTGTTTAAAAACAGCACTATGGCGTTTGAGGCCAATCAGGCACCGTTCGTTGATGTTGCCCGCTATGTGGAGAATCCGGTGCTAGCCGGCTTTACGTCACAAGGAAACCGCGAAGTCTTAAGCGGAAAGAGTAACATCGTCGCGCATCGCTTAGGCAGCGGTCGCGTCATCGGATTCTCAGACAACGTCAACTTCCGCGGCTACTTCTGGGGCACGACCAAGCTCATGGCAAATGCTTTGTATTGGTCACAGTACGCACTCGGAACCGGTGCCGATGATGAAGAGGAAGCGGTCGATGAGGATGCGCACGCTCATTAACCTTCGAACTTCGTAAATCAAAGCCCTGCCATCTGGTGGGGCTTTTTTATGGCGTATAGGCAAAGGCCCACGCATCAATAATGCAGCGCTGCGATTGATGTAAGGTCCTTCCTGCCGCACCCAGAGTAGCTCCCGAAGTAATAATATCGTCCACCAAGGCTATTCTCTCGAGTTTCAGTGGCACTGCCACCCGAAATGCGTTCTCTAGGTTCTGCGCTCGCTCCCGTGCTCCCATGGCTGTACTCGCGCGCGTGTAACGTCGCCGGAGGGGATACAAAACCGGAATATCAAGCAATCGCCCGACCTCCTCAGCCAATAATCCGGCTTGATTATAACCACGCTGCCACCAACGCATCGTACTAAGTGGGATAGGAATAAGTGCTTGCGGCAAAAAAATTCGATTAATTCGGTAACAGCGGACGACATGAGCCGCAATTAAAGGGGCAAAATGCTTCGCCATTCCCGGCTGATGTGCGTATTTAAATGGCGCAAACCATCGGTCGACCGGCGTTTGGTAGCTCAGCGGCGCAAACCAAGCACGACACGGATGGCCGTTGATCGACGAGGGTTTGCAGCTGTGCGACGGCAAATAGGGTAAATCCATTGCACAGTCAGTACACAAACCATCCACCAATGGAACCGTTTGCTCACAGAGCCAGCACACACCGTGCGCGCAGACTTGTCGCCACGACTTCAATAGAACACTGAATTGCTTTACCATAAGACGCTCCTGAATAGTCATTGAAGAGCTTAGCGAAAGCACTCACCTATGCCGCTGTCCAACAAGAAAATCAGTCTTCACGTACACAATCCTGAAAGCGATGCACCTGCATTGGTCCTCCTGCATGGTTGGGGACTGAATCAAGCCATTTGGATCCCGCTCGTTTCCAATCTCACCCCTCACTTCCGAGTGATTACGCTGGACCTTCCTGGATTTGGGGAGTCTGGATGGCGGGCTGACCACGCGCACTTTGATCACACCACCACAGACATCATGGCCGCAGTAAGTCAGGTTACGTCTCAGCCGTTCTTTTTAGCGGGATGGTCAATGGGTGGACTTTTTGCGACGCATCTTGCCCGACAATATCCGACGTACATCCGCGGCTTAGTCACCATTGCAAGTTCACCCTGCTTCGTGGAGCAAGCACCGGACTGGCCGGGAATAAAGGAAGAAACGTTGGCGAGCTTTCGCTACCAGTTGAGTACGGACTTTAGAAAGACTTTGGAACGTTTTTTAGCAGTACAAGCGCTCGGTAGCCCCCGAGCGCGTGAAGAAATTAAAACCATGCGCGCCCTATTGGCTGAAAAGCCAGAGCCTCATCCGCAGGCCCTTGCGGCAGGATTACGTTGGCTTGCAGAAGTTGATTTACGGGCAGAAATGCCTCTGTTGGAACCGCCGCTTCTCCGGCTCTATGGACGACTCGATAGCTTAGTGCCCCAACGCGCTCAAGCGGCCGTCGAACGTACGCTCACCAACCAGGATGATACCGCAGTGACCTTCACACAGAGCGCTCATGCGCCATTTCTTACCGAAACTGAGCTCTTGATAGAAACGCTCGTTGCCTGGTGTGAAAGCCGCTGAAGCTTCTAAACTTCAGCGCTGACACCGAGTACAAAAAAAGCTGTTGCGTTGACCAATTCGTTGCTCAGCAATCTCACGTCCACAGGTAGGGCATGGTAATCCCCCACGACCATAAACCGCCAACTCAAGACGAAAATAACCCGGCTGACCATCTGCACGAGTGAAATCACGTAAGGTTGTCCCGCCCTGTTCAATAGCCCGCGCTAGCACGTCTTTGATAGCATCTGTAAGCCGCGCATAACGCGCTTGGCTAATATTGCCGGCGGCCCGACGCGGATCAATACCAGTCGCAAACAACGCTTCATTCGCATAAATATTGCCCACCCCAACGACCACGGCATTGTCCATAATAAAATTCTTCACTGGGCCTGTTTTCCCGCGGCTTAAGTGATACAAGTGATCGGCAGTCAATGCGTCGGTTAGTGGTTCGGGCCCCAACTGCTGAAGTTGTGGATGTAATTCTCCGGTCGGTTGCCAGAGCACTGCGCCAAATCGTCGCGCATCATTTAAGCGCAGACTCAGGCCATTCTCTAATTCGAGTTCAAAATGATCGTGCTTGACGCGGGGCGTTTCTGTGGGGACCACGCGGAGTTTTCCGGACATCCCGAGGTGCAAGATCAACGCACCAAACGTACTTTCGAGCAGTAAATACTTCGCACGTCGGTGGATTGCAGTAATCGGCTGTTGCTCCAGCAAGTAGACATCATCAGGAATCGGCCATCGGAGTGTCGGGTACCAGACTCGCACTGCTTGCACCCGCTGTTTTTCCACGTGGGGAGTAATCCCGAGACGACTCACCTCTACTTCAGGTAATTCAGGCATAATGTATCCAATTGAAAGAGTTTGCGTTTTTTCGCTATGCTGAAATAGCATGGGTGATTATAGTAAGGCACCCGAATGGGTCCCATTATGCATGGCCATGTGCCTTGGAGCTAGTTTCATTGACGCAGAGTTTGACGCCTACATCGAACCTTGATAACCCGGCACTCACCGACGCTTTTTACGATGCAACCGGCGGGGCGCTTACCTTTGACCCTGAGCAGTTTGACTTCTCGCCGCTGGCCGAGCGCGGCTATGTTATCTTCCCTGAGTTTCTCCCAAAAGATGAAGCACAAGCATTGTTTAATTATGCCCAGAATCTTGGTGAACCTGATTGGAACATTGCCGGCATTGGGCGAGAGCAGCAGCATACGGTTAATACTCGAGTCCGCAGTGATCAGATCCGCTGGTTGCACCCTGAACATGCCATTGAGCAGAGTTACCTGAGCACCATGGATACGCTGCGGCAGTATCTCAATCGACGCTTTTTTATGGGACTATTCGATTATGAGTGCCATCTTGCTCGCTATCAGCCAGGTGCGTTTTACAAAAAGCACCTCGATGCATTCAAAGGGCGTTCCAATCGTGTTTTGACCACAGTTTTTTACTTAAACCCGGAATGGACACCAAACGATGGTGGAGAGCTCATCATCTACGGCGAAAGCGATACGGTCTTAGAAACAGTTCTACCCCAGCAAAACACCTTGGTGATGTTCCTCAGTGATACCTTTGTGCATGAGGTACAAGTCGCCCATAAGGAGCGTTTTAGTATTACGGGGTGGTTCCGTCATAACACGTCTCTAGGCCCTCGTATCGACCCACCGCGATAGACACATCACGGTGGGCCACTCTGCCGTTACATTGCTTTTTTGAACGGTTGGCGCTGGCCGTAGGTCAGTGACCGCCACAACCACTCCGCAGGACCATACCGGTAGCGCTCCAACCACCATTGGCTTGCGAACAACTGACCCACATAGAAAATAATTGCCATGAACGTGGCGCCAGCGCGACCCACCTCCCCATACAGACCTAAACCATATCCGTAAAAAATAAGGGTAAAGACAATGCTCTGAAGCAAGTAATTCGTCAGGGCCATTTGACCTGCCGGCGCAAACACGCGCACCCATCGTTTACCGTAATGCATGAGCAGCACCAAGGTACTCAAGTACGCAAAGCAGAGCGCGATATTGGCAAGCTGTTGGAACACATAGAACACCGCTGCATCATAATTTGGGTAGAAAAGAACCAAGTCCGTTCCCCAGATCCCAAAAATCAGTGCAGCAGGAATACCAATCCCGTAGCCCAAAAATACTAACCGCTTGAACAAACTAATGTTGCCCGCAACATCTTGGAAGATTCCCGCTCGCGCACAGGAAGCACCCAGCGCGAACAGGGCCAAGACCGACATCCCAAAAAACAAGAGTCCACCGCCTCCGTACAGAGCAATCATCTCATGCATCCGCCATTGAACAGCTTCCCAATAGCTCCCTTGCATATAAATCAGCTCACCACGCGCAATATCCCCGAGCAGCGCTTCTTGTTGCTCGGTGAACATCGCCATCACATTCTTCGGGTTGCTCTGCATCGCCATTTCGATCGACCACGCCCCGAGCCAGAACATAATCAGTGGAATGACGAGAAAAACGATGGCCCATTTCCATAGGCGAGATGCTGAGGTTTTGTGGAAGAAAAGGAGTAATAGAAAACCGGTTAATGCATAGAGTAATAAGATGTCACCGGACCAAATAAAAAACCCATGCAAAGCACCTATCAGCACTAAGATCAAAAGCCGCCGAGAAAACAGCCAACGGGGGCGGCTCACACGCGCACGGGCTCGGTCTAGGAAAACGACAAAACCGATACCGAACAGCAATGAAAACAGGGTGTAAAACTTGCCTTGAATAAACACGAAAACAAACCACCCCACGGCGTAATTGATTCCGGTTTGGGTTTGATCAAGTCCCAACATGACCGCTTGCATGGGCCGTTGGAAATATTCGATGTTCATCATTAAGATGCCGAAAAGCGCAAATCCCCGCAGAATATCAAGAATATGCATGCGCTCGTTGCCCTGAACCGGTGCGCTTGCACCCGCAGGAGGAAGGTTTATTTGAGTCATTATTGTTATCTCACGCTATCGCAACGAGAAGAGTATAGCGGGACGCTGACAAAGCGCTAGAGCGTGCTCAAGAATCTATGGCGCGCGGGCCGTAATGAGTATATTTCGGGGTGAAGTTGTTCGATCACAAAATTGCTGTAATGAAACATCATAGCCTTGCTCACAAAGGTACAAGGCGCGATCTAGGACAAGCCATAGTTCGAGTGGACGTCGCAGGATACTGCGCACGGCCTCAATGCGACGAATATGCACATAGTGCTGTTTTGCGCGTTCGAGGTACGGTTCCCAGCTAGGAGGAAGTGCCACATTTAATTCGTGTTGCTTCACAGCCCAGCGCGCAAAATCGTCATAGTCCCCCATAAATAGCTGCTTGGGTGCTGACGAAAGCGGTCGATAAGTGCTCGAGCCCATCACTTCTTGGCGCCAGGATTCATATGCAAGCCGCCACTGCACCTCTTGGTGACGGAGTTTTTCAATCCGTGCCCCACCCGTCACTTGGCCTTGGACCGAAAATTTGAGCTGCTCGCGAGTGAGCGAGAGATTTATCGCTCGCCCCGCTTGAGAAAGTGGGCGATAGATCGCATCCGTGTGCAGATGATAGCAACAGGGCGCAATCGCGATCATGGGGAGCTGAGCCGCGATCGATGCCTGTAATAAGCTGACATGCAGTCCACCGCACGCATGGAGAGCAAATGCAGCATCGACCTCGTGGAATGGAAGGGCCGCATGTTGCTTGAGGACGTCTGCTTGCACAAACGTTTGGGGTAATGACCATTGGGATGCTGTCGACTCCCCCGCATCACATAAAGCTTGCTGCAGCTCCACACTGATGACTTTCATACCGTGATGTGCAGCGATGCGACCTAAGTACCCCTTTCCTGCACACCATTCCATCAGGAACTTTGGCTTACCCTTTGTTCCAACGGCAGCCAAGAATGCCTCAATTTGAGCTAGCTTTCTGCCCCCAATACCATTTCGTATCCAAAATGGGGTGGACGACGCTGAGGGAACCGCTTGCGCTGGTGCGAACAGCGCAGCCTCACATGACAATAAATTCTGGAGCCCTGGGAAAACATGCTCAAAATACGCAGATGCCCGCTCAGGATTCGATTCGATTTGTGTCAGCGCTTCCTGACCGAGCCCCAACGCTGCCTCACTTAGCGCTGCGTTTGTCCAAGGAAAAATTGGGCTTTGGGTGGCCCAATGCATGGGCTGAATCGCGAGCAGCTCACGATGCTCCTTCAACGCAGACGACAGGGTGTGAAATACGGTTTGGAAGACGGATGGGCTAGATGACATCGGACAGCTCGTAAGAAGCGTACTTACAAAAAACCCGCAGCGCGACGCTACGGGTTTTTGATATTCCGTTCAATGTTCAAAAACAGCTTATTTGATTTTCGCTTCTTTGAACATCACGTGCTTGCGAACGACCGGATCGAATTTTTTGATTTCGAATTTTTCCGGCATGTTGCGCTTGTTCTTGTCTGTGGTGTAGAAGAATCCAGTACCAGCAGAAGAAACCAGACGAATTTTATCACGCATCGTATTATTCCTTTCGTTCTAGCCGGTATTAAACCCGGACGCCTTTTGCACGCAGATCAGAAAGTACCGAGTCGATACCTTTCTTATCGATGATCCGCATACCCTTTGTAGAGACGCGCAATTTAACAAAACGCTTCTCGCTTTCCACCCAGAAACGGTGGGTTTGCAGGTTTGGCAGGAAACGACGGCGGGTCGCATTGTTCGCGTGTGAGCGGTTATTACCAACCACTGGCCGCTTTCCTGTTACTTGACATACTCGTGACATGTTCGTTACTCCGAAATTGCTTTGCAAGCTCGCCTAATCGCCCTGATGGCCTTGCCCTATAAATCGAGGGCGCAATTTATACTAAAAAACGCCGCCAAAAACAAGCTTTGACGGGCATTTTTTGTGCGAACCCTCATGAATTTTCAATTACAACCAACCGCGTTCTTTAAAGGAAACGGTCTCACCTGCACCAATCACGAAGTGATCGAGGAGGTTAACATCAATAGTTCTAAGGGCTTCCGCGATTCGATCTGTCACCCGTTGGTCTGCGTCGCTTGGCTCGGCTACACCCGAAGGATGATTATGGGCGAGAATGACTGCCGCCGCATTATGCCGCATCACAAGCTTGATGATTTCGCGAGGATAGACCGGCGCCGCATTGATGGTGCCGTAAAACAGCTCGCAATAATGCAGCAAACGGTGTTGACTGTCTAGCAGCAAGACCACAAAAACCTCACGGCCTTGGTGTCGCAATTGCATCGATAGATAATCTCGGACCATTTCCGGTCGAGTGAAGCCCTCGCCTTTTCGCAGAGTCGCCGCTAGGTATCGACGGGTTAGTTCAAGAACCGCCAAAATCTGCATGCTCCGTGCGAGTCCGATACCCGGTATTTCGAGCATCTGCTTACCATCCATTGTCAGCAATCCGGCCAGACCACCCGCAGCTTGCAACACCTCGCGGCTCCACGTCAACACATCTTTGCCACCGGTCCCTGTCCCGAACATGACCGCCAATAACTCGGCTTCACTCAACGCTGACGCGCCCTGTGCAGCGAGTTTCTCCCGGGGGCGTTCTTCAGGTGCCCAATCCTTTATCGCCTGCTTTTGTTGCATCTCGCCTCCTTGCGAACACGTCATTCGTGATTGAGACGTGCCAATTCGATATTCCTCGTGGTATCTTTAAAGGTAAGGACTCACTCGCAGGGAAACAACCATGGCAAGCCTTGCAAACCGTAAGTTATTGCTGATTGTGACTGGTGGTATTGCCGCCTATAAAACGCCTGAACTGGTTCGTCGCTTGAAAGACGAAGGCACCGATGTGCGCGTCGTCATGACCCAAGGGGCGAAAGCATTTATTACGCCACTGACACTTCAAGCGGTTTCTGGCCACCCAGTGCACGATGATTTACTGGACCCAGCAGCAGAAGCGGCAATGGGGCATATCGAACTCGCCCGCTGGGCCGATCTCATTGTGGTCGCCCCGGCCAGTGCAAGCGCACTGGCGCGTCTTGCGCATGGCTTCGCAGACGATCTATTCAGTACCCTTTGCCTGGCAACCGATGCGCCTATCGCGGTGGTGCCTGCCATGAATCGACTGATGTGGTCTGCTCCTGCAACCCAACGAAATGTCGAGCTGCTGCGCGATGACGGTAAGCTTATTTGGGGGCCCGCAGAGGGTTCGCAAGCCTGCGGTGAAGTTGGTGCAGGTCGCATGCTCGAGCCTCACGAAATCATTCAGCATATTCAAGGCTTCTTGACCGGTACCAGCACACTCCATGCCAAATCTGCACAAGGCGCTTTGCTCGGCCGTCGTGTGGTAATTACCGCAGGACCAACGCGCGAGGCACTCGATCCAGTCCGCTATTTGAGCAATCACTCCTCGGGAAAAATGGGGTTTGCCCTTGCAGCCGCCGCCCAAGAAGCAGGGGCAGAAGTAACCTTAGTTGCGGGACCCGTGCAATTAGCGACGCCACCCGGCGTACGCCGCGTTGATGTCATTACAGCAGAAGAGATGCTAGCTGCCAGTCAAGCGCAGCCTGCGGATATCTTTATCGGTTGCGCAGCCGTTGCCGATTTTCGCGCAGCCACCCCAGCCGAACAAAAATTAAAGAAAAAATCCTCTGAGTCTGAAATGACGCTCACCTTAGTAAAAAATCCAGATATTCTGGCGCATATTGCACAGCAAGACCACAAGCCTTACTGCGTTGGCTTTGCGGCCGAGACGCAACAGGTCGAGCAATACGCCCAAGAGAAGATGAAGCGGAAGCACCTCGATATGATCGTTGCCAACGATGTCAGCCAACCCGGCATCGGCTTCAATAGCGATCATAATGCGGTCACGATTTACTGGCAGAATCAATCAAAGCACTTAACGGCACGAAGTAAAGCAGCGATCGCCGCGGAAATCATTGGTTTGATAGCGCAAAACAGCACACCGCAGGCAGACGAGCCATAAATACACCCTTAAATTCGACACCACAGCGATACAAAAATGATGAAAAAATCGATTGATGTGAAAATCCTCGACCCGCGCGTCGGCAAAGAATTCCCACTGCCCGCTTATGCAACGCCCGGCTCAGCAGGTCTGGATTTGCGAGCCTGTTTAAACCATGCAATTACCCTAGGGCCGGGAGAAACCGCGCTTGTTGGAACCGGCTTGGCCATCCATATTGCTGATCCAGGGCTTGCGGCCACCATCCTGCCCCGTTCAGGCTTAGGGCACAAGCATGGCATCGTCCTCGGCAATCTGGTGGGGCTGATTGACTCTGATTATCAAGGTGAGCTCAAAGTCTCAGTTTGGAACCGGGGCAAAACAACCTTCACCATTGAGCCTGGTGAGCGGATCGCGCAGTTGGTGATAGTGCCCATCGTACAGGTCGATTTTAATCTGGTCGCAGAATTCAGCGACTCTGACCGAGGCGACGGCGGCTTCGGCTCGTCCGGACGCCACTAAACTAGACTCGCATTGCTTTGTTGCGACGCAGTCAAAAATAAGAAAACGCCAGCCCACAACTGGCAATAAAAATCAGGGAAAAAACGATGACCACAACTCGGAAATCGAATCGTCGCGAGGAAATCCTCGGGACACTCGCACACATGCTCGAAACCCACATAGGGCAGCCCATTACCACGGCAAAATTAGCGGCGGAAGTGGGCGTATCAGAAGCAGCCTTGTATCGCCACTTCCCCTCAAAGGCACGCATGTTTGATGACCTCATCACCCATATCGAAGATATTTTGCTTGGTGGCGTGAATAAAGTTCTCGAAAACGAAAAGCAAACTATGGAACGCGTTCGTCAAATTGTTGGCCTCGTCTTGCGTTTCACGGAACAGAGCCCGGGCATCACACGCGTTCTGACAGGGGATGCATTGATGGGGGAAAACGAGCGACTACGAGGACGTGTGATCAACCTTTTTGAGCGCCTTGAAAGTCAGATGAAGCAAATCCTGCGCGAGCGGCGGATGCGCGAGGGTGTCCAGTTTAATAGTGATGAAGGCATGTTAGCGAATATTGTGATGGCTTATGTCGAAGGTAAATTAAGCCAATACGTCCGCTCAGGATTCAAAAAGAAACCCTCCGAGAATTTTGCTGAACAATGGATCCTACTGGAGAAACAGCTCCTCGCCTCTTAACGACGCCATGCCCTCGCGATGATCGTAGCCAACGCACCGCGTTGGGTGCGAGGGTGGGAAACAATGCCATAGCCGGCCGATGATCGTAGCCAACGCACCGCGTTGGGTGTGAGGGTGGAAAACAATGCCATAGCCGGGCGATGATCGTAGCCAACGCACCGCGTTGGGTGCGAGGGTGGAAAACAATGCCATAGCCGGGCGATGATCGTAGCCAACGCACCGCGTTGGGTGCGAGGGTGGGAAACAATGCCATAGCCGGGCGATGATCGTAGCCAACGCACCGCGTTGGGTGCGAGGGTGGGAAGCCCAACGCACCATTACGCAACACGCACTGGTTACGAGCTTTCGGAAGTTTGAGCCCGGGACAGCAAGTCTTGGGCAACTTGCATGGGCTCTTTCCCTTCGTACAGAACTTTGTAGAGTTGTTCTGAAATAGGCATTTCTACATGATATCGCTTGGCCAATGCGACAACCTCGCGCGTGTTGCGATATCCTTCGACCGCTTGACCAATCTCACGCATCGCTTCTTCGACGCCTTTGCCTTGGCCAATCGCGAGGCCAAACCGACGGTTCCGTGATTGATTGTCAGTGCACGTGAGAATTAAATCCCCCAGCCCCGCCATACCGGTAAAGGTTTCCGGTTTGCCACCGAGGGCAATTCCAAGCCGCGTCATCTCCGCTAAGCCACGCGTAATAAGCGCAGTCCGCGTATTGGCACCAAAGCCAAGTCCGTCCGCCATACCAGCCCCAATAGCGATGACGTTTTTTACCGCGCCACCGAGCTGCATACCGATAAAATCATCGTTCAGGTACACACGGAAAGAGCGGTCGCAATGCAATGCTTGGGAGAGCTCATTGACAAATTCAGGATGGTTTGCCGCAACCGCAATCGCAGTAGGCACACCTTTCGCCATTTCACCGGCGAAGGTTGGGCCAGAAAGCACCGCCATGGCACGTTCTTCGCCCAAAATTTCAGTCGCGACTTCCGATAATAACCGCCCGGTTTCAGGCTCAAGACCTTTGGTCGCCCATGCAACACCAGCCTCAGGGCGTAAATGCGGGGCAATTTGGCTCAAAACCTCGGCAAAACCATAACTTGGCACTACCACTAAGATCGTGTCAGATGCTTTTACAGCCGCTTCAAGGGAGCCTTCAACTTCAAGTAAATCAGGGAATGGGCAGTCGGGAAGGTAGCGAGGATTCGCCCGAGCTTCTTGCATCTGTGCCACTTGCTCTTGGTCACGCGCCCACAGAATTGTGCGCTGCCCTTTCCGAGCAATACAGATAGCAAGGGCGGTGCCATACGACCCCGCCCCTAACACGGTTACTGAGCTAAAATCAGCCACAGAGGTGACCTTAGGCGTCAGCTTTTGGCTGCTCTTGTTGCTGCTGAGCTGCCGCTTGTTGTTGCATGTGTTGTGCGAACACAGCGTCAAAGTTGATTGGCGCCAAGTTCAGCTGTGGGAAGGTTCCTTTGCTCACCAAGCTCGCCACTGCTTCACGCGCATATGGGAACAAAATCGTTGGGCAGAATGCGCCAATTGTATGCGCTTTTGCCTGCTCTGGAATCTCATCAGAAATCGTAAAGATACCTGCTTGCGCCACTTCACAAAGGAATGCAACGTCGTCGCCCACTTTGTTTTTTACAGTCAGGGTCAACACAACCTCGTGAACACCGTCACCAAGTTTGTTGTTTGCAACATTCATATCGACGCTCAACTCAGGCTTCCACTCTTTGCGGAAAATCTCTGGGCTGTTCGGCGCCTCAAAAGAAACGTCTTTAAGGTAAATGCGCTGGATTTGGAATTGCGCTTTCTGTTGCTCGTTTTGGGCGGCACCGTTTGCCTGGGCGTTTTGCTGTTCGTCAGCCATATTACTTTCCTGCTCTTATTTAACTTAGATGATGTATTAAAACGAAACGTTGTTGTTACGCTTTTTTCTTATTTGATTTCTGCGGTTGCGCCTTGCTGACCGGCATGCTGGCATTCTGCCAACCTTGGAGGCCGCCTTGCAACACATACACCTGAGAAAAACCTGCCTTTACAAGGGCCGTACCCGCGCTGCGTGCAGTATTTCCATAGTTGCATACGGTTACTATGGGGGCGTCTTTAAATTTCTCAAGGATTTTTGTGTCCCCAGCGCGAATTTTCTCGAGTGGGAGATGTTTTGACCCTGCGATATGCCCTTTGGCGAAATCCTCGGCTCCACGCACGTCAACAAACACCCCGCCTCGGTTCGTCTTGATAACCGCTTCTTGGGGTTTGAGTGGAAGGATTGAAGAAAACCGCTTTTTGGCGATATCCATGACAAGCATAATGAACACAATCAGCCACAGGGTGCTCAGAATGTAGTGCTCTGTGACAAATTGAAAAAACTGTTCCATGACCTCTCCTGACTTCGTTTGTCACCGCATCGGCTTCTTCGCGAACGTGCGAGAAACATCAAGGTCGGTGACGGTCACTTGTTCTCAACAGCACCGAAAAGGTGCAAAAAACGATAGCGCAAGAGTATACCGTGTCAGTCTATAGATGCCAGTAAAAGTTAACCAGAACGGATGCTTCGGGCCGCTAAATACAGTAAACTGTGAAGAAATTCTGAGCACTTCGATGATTCCTCGGGCGCGACTCTCCAACATTTTTCGCGCATCGCATCGAATTGACGAACTGAACGAGCAGAGGACCAGACATGACAGCGGTGACCGAACCGAAAAAAACACTCGCGCTTCTTATTTTGGATGGCTGGGGCAGCCGCGGCGAAGCACCGGATAACGCCATTTTTCATGCCAATACACCGGTTCTTGATCGTCTCTATGAAACAGCGCCGAATACGGAAATAGATGGCTCTGGAATGGCCGTTGGCCTTCCTGAGGGGCAAATGGGTAATTCGGAAGTTGGCCATGTGAACTTGGGAGCGGGTCGTATCGTCTACCAAGACTTCACTCGGGTAACGAAGGCCATCGAAGACGGAGAGTTTTTCAAAAACCCGGTACTGACAGAGGCAGTCGATGGCGCAGTGAACGCTGCGAAAGCAGTTCATGTCATGGGATTGCTCTCCCCAGGTGGTGTGCACAGCCATGAAGATCACTTGTTGGCCATGGTCAAGTTGGCCGTTGAACGCGGAGCCAAAACTGTTTACGTCCATGCATTTTTGGATGGACGAGACACGCCACCCCGTTCTGCGCTCGCCTCGATCGAACGCTTTGAGAAAGCCTTTAAATCGCTTCCTGGCGCACGTTTTGGGAGTCTTTGCGGTCGCTACTACGCAATGGACCGAGATAATCGCTGGGATCGTGTGGAAAAGGCATGGCGCCTCCTAACCGAAGGGAACGGTGAGTTCACAGCGGCCTCTGCCACTGTGGGCCTCGAGCAAGCCTACGCCCGCGATGAAAGCGACGAGTTTGTCAAAGCTACATGGATAGATGGCGCGCAACCGATTCAAGATGGTGATGCAGTCTTTTTCATGAACTTCCGGGCGGATCGTGCACGGGAGCTTACTCGCGCGTTTACCGAAGAAAACTTCACGCATTTCACGCGCACATCGTTACCCAAGCTCAGCGCCTTTGTGCAACTCACCGAATATGCTGCGGACATCAAGGCTCCGGTCGCATTTCCGACCGTCTCACTGGATAACGTACTGGGTGAATGGCTCGCAAAACACAACAAAACGCAGCTCCGTATTTCGGAAACAGAGAAATATGCCCATGTCACATTTTTCTTCAGTGGCGGCCGTGAGGAAGAATTTGATGGCGAGAAGCGGGTCCTGATCCCATCTCCGCAAGTGGCGACTTATGATTTGCAACCCGAGATGAGCTCTGAGGCACTCACCGACGCCCTCGTCGAAGCGATTGAGTCTGGCACCTATGATGTCATCATCTGCAATTATCCCAATGGAGACATGGTAGGCCATACCGGGAACTTCGAAGCAGCAGTAAAAGCCTGTGAGGCAGTCGATTCTTCCATCGGTCGCGTGGTTGAAGCACTCCAAAAACATGGTGGTGAATGCTTAATCACGGCAGACCATGGTAACGCTGAACAAATGAGTGACCATGAAAGTGGGCAATCGCACACCGCCCACACCAGCAACCTAGTTCCGCTCATTTACGTGGGACGTGACGCAACGCCAGTCGCTGGTGGTCGGTTATCGGATATTGCTCCCACCATGCTGCATCTACTCGGGATGGAAACACCCCCAGAAATGACCGGCAAAGTCCTTATGCAGTTGAAAGATTAATATGGGCGTCACTCGGACCATTCATTTACGCGGAGCGCGCTGGTTTTTGAGCCCGCTCCTTTACCTATGCTTGATGAGCATGATGGTCCTTGCTCCTCCCTCTATCGCGCAAAGTAATAATCCAGCCGAGGAAGCCGCGCGTGCAGAGCGTCAACTGCAGCAGTTGCAGCGCGATATCCAACAGCGACGTCAGAGTTTAGAGCGCAGGCAACAACGCTTGTCGCGGGGCGAGCGCGAATTGCGACAATTGGAAACACAAGTGCAACAGGCCACTCAAGCGTTGCAAGAAACGCAACAACGGATTCGTTCCGTCGAAGCGCATATCCAAGAGCTGGAAAAGGAACAAACACGGCTGCAATCTGAAGTCGAGCAGCAAGCGGCGCACCTGTCCGACCAAATCGAGAGTGCCTATCGCAGTGGTGATCACGGGTTCTTGAAAATGCTCTTGAATCAGCAAAGTCCTGCTCGCTTCGAGCGCATGATGGCCTATTACAGTTTCTTAAACGAAGCCCGACTCGAACAACTCGAGAAATTGCATGCGTTGGAACGCCAACTTGCGGCTGTCCAAGCCGAAGTGGGAGAGCAGCGCCAAGCGCTAGCAAGAACGCAACAGCAGCAAGAACGGCAGCGAACTGATCTTGCTAATAAGCGACAAGAACAGCAGCAACTCGTTGCCCGTTTAGAGCGAGAACAGCGGTCCGAGCAAGCGGAGCTCGATACCATGCTGCGCAATGAACAAGAGCTTAATGAAATGCTCACAGCGCTCCAAGAGGTCATGGCGCGCCAACCGTTTAATTTAACGGGGCTTGCCAATTTACGGGGCCAGTTGAGCTGGCCCGTGCAAGGGCGTATTCGGTACAACTTTGGCGATCAACGAAGCGGCCAAGTACGTTGGCGTGGTGTCGTGCTCGACGCCCAAGCCGAAGCCGAAGTAAAAGCCATTGCCGATGGCCGTGTGCTGTATTCCGATTGGCTGCGGGGCTATGGCATGGTGATTGTGGTGGATCATGGCGAGGGCGATATGAGCTTGTATGGCTACAACCAAGCGCTCCTCAAAAACGTTGGAGAGCCAGTGCGCCGTGGCGAGACCATAGCCTTGGTCGGACAAAGCGGTGGACGCAGCGAGCCTGCGTTGTACTTTGAGATTCGTCGTCAAGGGAATCCTGTCAATCCGGCTCCATTTATCCGACGTTAACTCGTGTATTCATTGGCGCGTCGGTTGCACCCGAAGCCAACGGTGTAACACAGACTCTATTCTCGGATAAACCCGCGTTGCACCAAAGGCTTCGCTATTTCCTAAAACCATCACCAAGACTCCAAGCTCCGGGAATACGCGAACATCCGCTTCAAGCACATGCGTCAGACTCCCCGTATGAGCCACTTCCAAGAAGCCGTGTCCTTGATAAAGACTCCAGCCATACCCGTAATAAGCGCCTGATTCGCCTGACCGGTTTTCGGACACGTGTGGAGAGAGCATCCGCGTAAGCGAATCATCCGCCAGAACCTCTCCTGCAAAGAGCGCAGAAAGCCATTGCTGGAGGTCATCGAGGTCGGTCAATAAAGCGCCAGAGCCGCGATTGCACCAAAGCGGTCCCTGCGTTCCCCAAAACAGCGAGTGGAGTGTGCCCCACTCCGTTCCATCGGCTCGATAACCCATAGCTATCCGTTCGGTGTTGTCCCAGCGCGACGGGTCAATCCCAGTATTGCGTAAATTCAACGAAGAAAAGAACCACTCCGAGAGAATTGCCTCGTACTCCTGTTCATAAAGTACTTCCAGGACTGCGGCGAGCACCTCGTAACCCGCGTTGGAATAATGAAAAGAGACTCCCGGTGAAGCCACAACAGGTGACGCCCAGACCGCATTTAAGAAGTCAGTTCGAGTCAAATCGCCTGCCTCTACCCGAGAGCATGGAACAGGAAAGTCAGCCAGTCCGGACTGATGTGTCAAAAGTTGATGAATCGTGATGACTCCGTGTGAGTCGGGTATATCAGGGAATATTTTATCGAGCGATTGATGAAGCTCCAGATCACCTCGTTCGACTGCTCGCAAAACCGCGGCGGCCGTCCAGTGTTTCGACACTGAGCCAAGATGAAACACCGTATCTCTACCTATTGCGCGCTGTGTCTGACGATGACTCACACCGTGAAAAGAGTCAAAACGAGCACCATCTGGGTAGACGATACGAACCGCACCAGTGAACCCAGCGGATTCTGCGTCATCAAGAATGGGAGCTAGTCGGGATTCGAGCCATGACCGCTGCGCCTCAACAGAGAGACCAGCCGGTGATGTCGTGCAGCCTGGCAGGCAAAACAGAATGAGTAAAACGAGCAAAAGATGACGGGGAGCGCGCATAAGACACCCTATTCCCTCAGCCAACTCCGACCGAGGTCGCCTGTTCGAGAGATGTCAGGAGGATCAACGCTTCATCTCGGGATGTACCGCAGACATCGGCTTGCGCACGGAATTGATCACATACAAGCGGGCGCTCGGGCTTGCCAAAGATTTGGCAGCGGTACTGGTCATCAAGATGGATACAAGGGGTATTGGCAGGCTTACCGTGTGGCATCCCCGGGATGGGGCTAGAAATTGAGGGTGCGATGCAACAGGCACCGCACCCAACACGGCATTTCATGGAGCGTTAAAGCATGGCAGAACGCAGTTTCTTCATCGCGTTCTGTTCAAGCTGTCGAATACGCTCTGCTGACACTTGATAGTGATCCGCAAGATCTTGCAATGTTACTTTGCCGTCATCTAACCACCGAGCGCGGACAATGTGTTGGCTGCGCTCATCCAAACTTGCCATGGCGTGGGCTAAACGGCGTTGCGTGTGTGAATCCCAGTTTTCGGCTTCGACAGTGGCAGCTACATCTGCCGACTTGTCTTCCAAGTATTGAGAAGGAGCAAACGCGACATCACCGTCATCGTCATCTGCGTACCCATCGAAGGCCGCATCATGAGCACTCATCCGCGATTCCATTTCAAGCACTTCAGCTTGCGTTACCCCAAGCTCTTGCGCAACGGTGCTGACTTCATCATGGGTAAACCAACCAAGACGCTTTTTCGCTTTGCGTAAATTGAAGAATAATTTCCGCTGAGCTTTGGTTGTTGCGACTTTGACAATACGCCAGTTACGTAAGACGTATTCATGAATTTCTGCTTTGATCCAATGTACGGCAAACGACACCAAGCGCACACCCACCGTCGGGTCGAATCGCTTCACGGCTTTCATTAGCCCGATATTACCTTCTTGAATCAAATCCGCTTGGGGTAACCCATAGCCTTGGTAGCTACGAGCGACATGCACCACAAAGCGGAGATGCGACATGATGAGCTGCTTTGCAGCCTGCAAGTCGCCATCTTGTTGTAAACGCTCGGCCAGTGACTTTTCTTCTTCTGCACTGAGCATCGGAATACTATTCACCGACGCGATGTACGACTCGAGGCTTCCCGTTTTCGGGACCGTTAAAGCCATGTTTTGAGTATGTGCAGTCATTGCGTTCCTCACTACTTCAAGCGAACTTCGAAATCCAGATTCAGACCCTTTTTTATACGAAAAGTTCCTAATTTGGATCGGACATTTCTCTGTCGAAAAACCGCGCGGAGTCCTTTTCGCGGTCATTCATTCTAGCAATTCCGAAAGGGGTTGCAAGCCCTTTGTCGCGCACGAATCATAGCGTGTATTGACATGCACGCCCGGCGAGATTACTCAGATTCTACAGCGTCAATATAACCATTTGATGACAGGCCAAATTACCGCGGTTCGATCGCCGCCACATGCCGGCGCACAGCAATCCAAGAGCCTAGCAAACCCAATCCAATCGCGATCGCCCACACAACCATCATATCTTGAAAGTTTAACCCCGTCAGACGGAATGAACTGTCGTACAGGGCGGCTAATCGAACAACTGAGGCGCTAATCCACCAAACCAGCAGGCTTGTTGCAATCCAGGCAATGATGCCACCAACCACCCCATACCAGAACCCAGTGTATAGAAATGGTCGTTGAATATAGCCATCCGTTGCACCGACTAATTTCATGATCATGATCTCATCACGTCGATTCAAAATGGCTAAGCGAATGGTATTTCCCACAATCAAGACGACCGCAATGCACAACAGTAAACCTAATCCAGCAAAACTGTTTTCGACCACCCGGACCAGTGCTTGCAATCGCTCCAGCCATTGCAAATCCAACGTTGCGCTGGTGACTTCTCGCTCCTGTTCGAGCTGTTGCAACAAGGCACGGGCCCGTTCGACCCCGCGGTACTCGGGGGTCGGCACCACAATCAATACGTCAGGAAGTGGATTGGTTTGCAAATAATCGATCGCTGAACCAAATCCGCTCGTCTCTCTGAATTCACGCAAGGCACTATCGCGATCAACAAAGGTCACGGACTCCACTTGCTCTAACAGGCGAACCCGCTCCCGAAAACCTTGCAACTCCTGAGTTTGCAGGTCTTTTCGCAAAAACAAACTAATCTCTGCCGCCGTATCCCATTCTGCCGAAACCGCTTGGCTATTTTTCACAACAACATAGAGCGTTGAAGGTAAGGTAAGACTCAAACCCAGCACCGCAATCGTCATCAATGAGGACCATGGAGTACGCGACAAATCGCCCAAACTTCCAATCGCTTGCTGCAGGTTATTTACCCAAAACATTTTAAAACGGCGCCAGCGGGTAATGTGAACGGCCCGGGCTCCTTGACGCTGGTCATGATTCCGATTCAATAAGCCCATCAGAGATACTCCTCCGCGAGCGGATCGAAACCACCGGCCTCTAACCCGTCATCAATCATCTCGCCATTTTTAAGTACGAGATTTCGATGATGCATCCGCGCAACCAAGGCTAGATCATGGGTCGCAATAAGAACGGACACGCCGACCTGATGAAAGGACTCAAACAAACGCATGATCTCGAGCGAGAGCTTCGGGTCCAGGTTTCCAGTCGGCTCATCCGCCAACAGTAAGGGTGGTTTATTGACAATTGCACGGGCAATTCCAACCCGCTGCTGCTCTCCGCCCGAGAGCATAATCGGAAACTTGCGCTCGTGCCCTGTTAAACCCACTTTATCCAATGCCGCTTGTACACGCTTCTTCGCTTCGGATTGAGTAAACCCTTCGATGTAGAGTGGTAGCGCAACGTTATCAAACACCGTCTTGTCCATGAGCAAGCGGTGGTCTTGAAAGATCATACCAATGTCGCGGCGTAGATAGGGGATTTGACGACGAGTGATCTTATTTAGGTCATGACCATTAATGAGCACGCGTCCAGCTGAGGGCCGCTCCATCAAGGCCACTAAGCGGAGCAGCGTACTCTTTCCCGCACCGGAATGGCCGGTAAGAAATGCAAGCTCTCCGGGAGGCAGCTCAAAACTTACTTTACGCAGGGCTTGGAACCCGCCGGGATAAGCTTTACTGACTTGCTCAAAACGAATCATGGCACATGCCTTTTATTGTTATCGTTGGCCTGCGTGCAGATTGCGACGATGACCGACTCGGTTACTCGTGTGCAAATAGTGCGTCAACAAACTCTTCAGCAACAAATGGCCGGAGGTCATCAAGACTTTCTCCGACTCCAATGTAGCGAATTGGAATCTTAAACTGGTCCGCGAGCGCAAAGATAATTCCGCCTTTCGCCGTTCCATCAAGCTTCGTCATCACAAGCCCATTTACAGCCACAGCCTCGTTAAATAGTTTAGTCTGGCTGATGGCATTCTGACCGGTCCCTGCATCGAGGGTCAAGAGCACTTCATGGGGCATGTTGGGGTCTTGTTTTTTCATCACCCGGACAATCTTTTTCAATTCTTCCATTAAGTTTGCTTTGTTTTGTAAACGGCCCGCTGTATCGGCAATCAGAACATCAACACCGCGCGCTTTGGCTGCTTGGACCGCATCAAAAATGACCGATGCGCTATCTGCACCCGTATGCTGGGCGATCACCGGAATGTCATTACGTTCGCCCCATACTTGCAACTGTTCAACCGCTGCAGCTCGGAATGTATCACCCGCCGCTAACATGACCGATTTTCCTTCCCGCTGGAATTGACGCGCGAGCTTACCGATCGTGGTAGTTTTTCCAACACCGTTTACGCCGACCATCAAAATCACATAAGGGCCTGTCTGATTTGGAATTTCGAGGGGTTGGCTAACGGGCGTAAGCATCGCCGCCATATCCTCTTTTAATTTGGTGTAGAGTAAATCTGCGTCTTTTAATTCTTGACGGGATGCATGTTCTGTCAGCTGATCAATAATCTTAGTGGTCGTCGTGACGCCCACATCCGCCATCAGCAATTGTGTCTCAAGCTCCTCAAACAACTCGTCGTCAATTTTTTTGCCGACGAATAGGCTTGCCAAACCAGAACCGACCGAGCTTGAGGTTTTTTTAAGTCCCTCTCGTAAGCGCTGCCACCAGCTTGTTCCAGTTGGCTTCTCTTGCGTTTCGGTGCGTGCTGTCGGCTGCGCGACTTTTGCTGCACGGGCCGCACTTTCGGCCATGGCAATCGCAGCATCCTCCGCCGCATCGGCAGGACGAGCCGGGACCTCCTCCGATTGCGAGGACTCCGTTGTCGTGGAAGACGTCTCTTCTTCAGTTTTTACCGCATCACCTTGGGTTTCTTCAGCAGCTGTATCCGCGGACTTTCCGCGACCAAACCAATTTGAAAATAAGGAGCGTTTTTCTGCCATGGAGTCGAATTCCGTTACTTCAGAAGAGAAAGCGATGGGCATTCATTCGATGCCCGTATCATGAGGTGGAATACTAGCATGGACCGGGTGAATTGTGTACGCCATCGGGGTTTTCGCACACAACTTCAGCAGGTAGAATGAAGGGGAATCAGGAGACCACATCATGCGTCCGACCGGCAAGCGTTCATCTCACAAATCCACCCAATCGACACGGGGCTCGCAGGCGAGTGCGACTAAACCAGCACGCGGGGCCGGTCACATTCGTATTATCGGTGGACGGTGGCGCGGTCGCAAACTACCGGTCCCCGATCTACCTGGCCTTCGACCTACCACGGATCGCGTCAAAGAAACGGTCTTTAACTGGCTACAATTCGAGGTACACGACAAGCGGGTACTTGACGCATTTGCAGGGACAGGGAGTTTGGGATTTGAAGCACTCTCGCGTGGAGCACGGAGCGTTACTTTTGTCGAAAAGGCTCGGAGTGCGGCCGCTCAGCTGACCGCCAATGTGCATACCCTGAACGCACAGGCGAATACCCACGTTTGTCATCAAGATGCGTTGGAGTATCTCGCCCATACGTCTGAGACATTTGATTTGGTGCTACTTGATCCGCCGTTCGAACACGGATTCTTGAGCACGGCCATCGAACACCTGAAACTGCGTAATTTAGTGGTACCCGACGGCTGGATCTATTTGGAAAGTGAGTCTTCACTCACGGTCGTCGCTCCAGAAAACTGGCGACTGCACCGAGAGAAAAAGATGGGGCAGGTGATTTGTCGCTTATATCAAGTGATGCACTAACTCACAGCAAACCCTAGATTCGAGATCCCCTCTTCGCGGGCAATACTGCGCACTTCTCGGACGAGCTCTTTATTTAATCCCGCTGCATCCGTTAAGAAGTCGACCATGGCCTGTTGAATGTCGTGTTCGTACTGCATCAGTGGATGTGCATCAATTGCTTGGGCGCGCTCATCGTGCTGCGAAATTTCGCTTAATTCACCAAGCTCCAGAAAATGTGCAACAGCACCCTGAGAAATCTTACTGACATCTAAGTAAGCAGATGCGTCTTTTTCCTCCAGACCTTGCATTAGGCTGCTTAAACCCGTACAGGCTGCAATCGCAGGAAATACGCCAAGGACATCGAAGGTCTGTTCGTTCGGGGTGACGACTTCGAGCTTCTCTTGCCAGCGCTGCCAATCGGTTCCTTTGTTTACCGCGAGTTTATCCCAGGCTGCATCAAGCCCGCCTCGCAGTACTTTCGGATCGCCAAAGCCAGTGCTCTCAGAAAAGAGCCGGTAGTTCGGAAGCATGCGCTCACAGAGATACGCTGCAAGGAGCGCTTGCAGCGAAGGCTCAAGTGTCCGAATACGTTGGAATAGTTCCTTCTTCGCCATCACACGCCCCCCGCCTGCTCCATATAAGCCATGATGCCGTCTAAGAACATTTGGACCGCGATCATCACGAGGATCATCCCCATCAGTCGCTCAATCGCATTGAGGCCGCGTTGACCCAGAGCACGCAAAAAGACACTGCTAAACATCAAGATTGTGGCCGAAATACCCCAAGCAATAATACTCGCTAGCGTCCAATCAAACATGCGATCGGGCGAGTTATTCGCGAGTAGCAGTAAGGCGGCGAGCAATGAAGGCCCAGAGATTAAGGGGATGGCCAATGGAACGATAAAGGGTTCATCACCCGCTGGAAGACCTAAAACACCGCCGGGTTGAGGGAAAATAAGCCGCAGCGCGATGATAAAGAGAATGATACCTCCTGCGATGCTCACTGCCTCTTGGCGTAACCCCAACCATTGCAAAAGACTCGTGCCGAGATACAAAAACAGCAACATAAAGAACAACGCAAAAAGCAGCTCACGGATGAGCACTTTTTTGCGTCGTTTGGGATCCACGTGGCGGAGCACCGAGATGAAGATCGGCAGGTTCCCCAACGGGTTCATAATCAGTAAAAGGGTGATGGCGGCGGTGAGGGTATCCATGCGTGCTCCGATTGTCTGTTCAGCCTTGGGATGAAACAAAACTGGTCTGTGAACAGGTGCTTAGTGTACTCTTAAACCGTGAAGTCCACCAGTCAGAGGGGCATGTTCGTGACATCATGGCAGCACATCGCGGGTGCAGATGACCTTCATCTCAACCTGATCTTACGTGCAGAGAAGTTGATCGAACCTTATATCGCGCAGACACCGGTTTTGAATTGTCCGGTGCTGGATCGTGAGGCAGGTGCTCGGCTGTGGTTCAAATGTGAAAGCCTACAAAAAACCGGCGCGTTTAAGTTCCGAGGTGCCTGCCACGCCCTCCTCCAACTTACCCCCGAACAACGTGCGGCAGGGGTATTTACAGTTTCATCAGGAAATCATGGCGCGGCACTTGCTCATGCGGGTCAGTTACTTGGAGTTCGCGTCCGGGTGGCCGTGCCTCACAATGCGCCCGAGGTAAAAAAAGAAAATATTGCCCACTTTGGCGCAGAGATGACAGAAATAGAGCCAGGCATGGCAGCCCGCGAGGCACAAATTGCCCGGTGGGAGGCAGAGGGATCCCAGCTCTATATTCCGCCCTATGACCATCCGTTGATTATCGCGGGCCAAGGCACCGCAGCGCTCGAGCTTATCAAAGCGCACCCGGCGTTAGATGGGCTTATCAGTCCGCTCGGCGGCGGTGGTTTGTTGAGTGGAACCGCCATGGTAGGTCACAGCCAAGGCATTCCCGTGTGGGGTGTGGAACCGGAGCTAGCGGCCGATGGAAAGGCGTCCATCACAGCCAATGCGATTCAACCGGCAATGCCCCCCATTAGTATGTGCGATGGGTTACTAACCAACTTAGGACAGCATACCTTCCCGATTATTCGGGACTATGTCCGCGATATCTTGTTAGTCAGTGAGGATGAAGTGAAGTATGCGATGCACCGGATATGGCAACGATTGAAGATTACCGCAGAGCCTTCCGCAGCGGTGGTGCTGGCTGCTGTATTAAAACACCGAGCCTATTTTGAAGGACAGTCATTGGGGCTGATTCTAAGTGGTGGAAATGTCAATTTATCACGCCTACCTTGGCAAGAGGACTAACGCGTTATGGCCATTAATTGGAACACGGTAACCGGCCCAGAAGTCATGGTGGATAGCCGCAAGGCAAAGCGCAATATCACACGCATGATCGACAAAGCGCAATCGGCTGGCGTCGATTTACGCCCCCATTTTAAAACCCACCAGTCACCCTTACTCGGAAAATGGTTCGGCCCCATCGAGCAAACGCCTATTGCAGTCTCTTCCGTGCCCATGGCACGTACCTTTGCTGATGCGGGGTGGCGCGATATTCTGATCGCAATTCCATTAAATCCACGTCAACTACCCGCATACAACCGCCTTGCGCAAGAATTGACGCTCGGCCTCACGATTGAGCATGCTGATGCACTTGAGACCATTGCCCGAATTCAGCATCCAGTCGATGTGTACGTGGAGGTGGATGCAGGATATGGTCGCACCGGCATGAACTGGCGTGATCCGCAAAACATTTATGCCGTGCTAGAGCAAGCATTCAACATGCCGCAAGTCCGTCATCTCGGACTGCTACTCCATGCGGGGAATAGTTACTCGATGCGCGGAACCCATGGGATTGCGAAGATACATGAAGAAAGTCTCGGTCGCCTCGCGGAATTGCTGGCAGATTGCCCAATCCCTCGCGACGCATTGCGGGTGTCGGTAGGTGATACTCCCACCTGCAGTCGCATGGACGCTTTCCCCGGTGCGGATGAGATTCGGCCCGGCAACTATGTGTTTTATGATTGGCAGCAGCAACGCATTGGCGCCTGCGAATGGTCGGATATCGCTCTAGCCCTCGCCTGCCCCGTCATAGCGCGTTACCCCGAGCGGGATGAAGTGATCATTCATGGGGGAGCTGTGCATTTTAGTAAAGACTTTGTCACCGTTGACGGTAAACCGCAGTATGGCCAGGTCATGCGAATTACATCGGATGGATGGGGAGGCCCGATTGAAGGTGCTTTTGTCCATGGGCTCTCGCAAGAACATGGCAAGGTGAAAGTCCCTCCGGCTCTGCTCAAGGAACTAAAACTAGGCGATTTATTGGTGATTGTACCGGCACATAGCTGCTTGGTCATGGATGCCAGTAAAGGGGAATGCACGCTGATACGGTAAGAACGTGAACGCCCATGTTAACTGACATGGGCGCTCAAAAGGACTCAATAACCCGTTACCGTTGAGCGATGCGATTACTTCGCAAAAAGGTTACCGAGGTCTTTAAAGGCTTTGAATTCAAGTGCATTTCCTGCCGGATCGTAGAAGAACATCGTTGCTTGTTCACCCGGCTGCCCTTGAAATCGAATGTAAGGTTCAATCACAAACTCAATACCTGCCGCCTTAACCCGCTCGGCCAACGCCTGCCAGCGATCCATATCAAGCACCACACCGAAGTGAGGAACCGGCACGGCATGTCCATCGACCGAATTGGTCGCCGGTGGCAGCAGGCGATCGGGCGCCACATGGGTGACCAGTTGGTGTCCATAAAAGTCCCAATCAATCCACTGCTCTGCACTGCGCCCTTCCGCACAACCGAGCAGTTCGCCGTAAAACGCCCGAGCCTTCGCAAGGTCGTCCACCGGAATCGCTAAATGAAACGGAGGAAGACTCATTTACATCGCCTCCAACGCTTGTGCGAGGTCGTCAATGAGGTCCTGAGTATCTTCAATTCCCACGGAAATCCGGACAAAGTTGTCGTGAATTCCAAGTTTCTGACGATTTTCTGCAGGAATCGACGCGTGTGTCATAATCGCCGGATGCTCGATCAAGCTCTCCACACCACCGAGTGACTCAGCCAATGCAAAAATTTCAACCGCCTCAAGGAAGCGACGCGCATGTCCCAAATCTCCGTCGAGGAAGATTGAAATCATTCCCCCAAAGCCTTCCATTTGCGATTTCGCAAGTTCATGCTGCGGATGACTTGGCAATCCTGGGTGAATCACTTTCTTCACGCGCGGGTGCTGTTCAAGCCACTGAGCGATAGCCAAGGCGGCCTCGTTGTGATGCTTCATACGCAGTGCCAGTGTTTTAACACCTCGTAATGCAAGATAGCTATCAAACGGTCCGGCAACCGCGCCGATCGAATTTTGCAAGAAAGCCATTTGTTCTTGGAGTTCTTCACGATCACCGACAACCGCAATGCCACCTACCATGTCCGAGTGACCATTCAAATATTTGGTTGCTGAATGCATTACGATGTCCGCACCGAGCTCCAATGGGCGTTGGTTATACGGCGTTGCAAAGGTATTATCGACGACGACAATCATGTCTGGGTTATGGGCGCGTGCCTTTTCTACAACCGCACGGATATCCACCAACTTCAGCATTGGGTTGCTCGGGGTTTCAATCCAAATCATTCGTGTTTTCGCGGTCAGGGCGGCCGCCACCGCATCTACGTCTGCCATATCCACGTAGCTAAAGGCCAAGCCAGCAGAACGCTCGCGCACCTTATCAAAAAGACGGAAGCTACCACCGTACAGATCATCCATAGCGACAACGTGATCGCCACTGTCCAACAATTCAAGAATCGTTGACGTAGCAGCCATTCCTGATGCAAATGCATAGCCACGGCTTCCACCTTCGAGATTGGCAACCGAGCGCTCCCACGCAAACCGGGTTGGGTTTTGCGAGCGTGAATACTCGTACCCCGCATGCTCGCCAGGGCTCGATTGGATGTAGGTCGAACTGGTGACAATCGGCGGCATCACAGCACCAGTCGTCGGTTCAGGAGCCTGACCACCATGAATGGTCCGCGTTGCAAATTTTAAGTGCTTCGTATCACGCATAACTCGATAACCTCTTAACCTAAATCCTGAGCAGCGAGCCACTCATCGTTGAATAATTTCGATAAATATCGGCAGCCCGTATCACATGCGAGCGTTACAACCCGTTTCGGCTCGGTTTGCTCACGGCAGTACTGCAGAGCGGCGGCAATCAATGTGCCAGACGAAGAACCTACCATGATCCCTTCTTTCAATAGCACTTCACGCGCCACTTCGAATGATTCTTTATCGCTGATGGCGTAGGCCTTGCCGGCGAGGGCAATCTCACAGATGACTGGGATAAAATCTTCCCCAATTCCTTCCACGCGCCAGCTTCCTGCCTCAACTTCCTTGCCTTCATTAATCAAGGGCGCAAGAATCGAACCATCCGGATCGGCCAGCACAAGGTCAACCCCCTCGTTTTGCTCACGCAAGTAGCGCCCCACGCCCGTTAGCGTTCCACCTGAGCCGACACCACAAACAAAGGCATCCAACTTCCCTTCCATTTGCTGCCAAATTTCAGGTCCCGTTGTTTCATAGTGTGCTTGCACATTGGCCGGGTTTTCAAATTGATTGATATAAAACGCGCCACGCTCCTCTGACAAACGCAGTGCGAGATCTTGATAATATTCTGGATGACCTTTTTGCACGTCGGAGCGCGTCTCAATGACTTCAGCACCCAAAGCGCGCAAGTTATAGAGTTTTTCGCGGCTCATTTTATCTGGCAGCACAATAATTAGTTTGTACCCTTTCTGTGCCGCCACCAAAGCAAGACCGAGGCCTGTGTTGCCCGCAGTCGCTTCAATCAAGGTATCGCCTGGCTTAATTTTGCCTTGCGCTTCAGCGGCCGCAATCATGGTCACCGCAATACGGTCTTTGATCGACATTCCCGGATTTTGCGTCTCCAGCTTCAAATATAACTCGCAAGGACCGGTATCAATATGATTCACCCGGACCATCGGTGTGTTACCGATCATTTCTAGTGCGTTAGCAAAAACCTTCATCGGAATGCGGTTCCTTTCTTAATTTCAGTGAATTTGTACATAAACGCGCCTATTCTACTCATTCATGGGCAGAGTATCTATGCCAGTGCAATCTATGCTATGCCTTTTTAATCGGGGAAAATCTCGCTACAATCAAAAAATCGATAGAAAACAACGGGACACCATCTATGCAATCCAAGTTCGCGCATGTGACCACCGCAAGCGGGTTGAAGTTAACTGCAGCGGCCGCTACGGTCGGTCTGTTAGCCGCCTGTACTCCAGCTGAGCCGCACCCTCAAGATACTTTTTTCGAAACGCTACTGGCACATTGCGGTAATGCGTATGAAGGGCATGTCAGCCTCGGTGACCCAGAGCTGGATGACGAGTGGATCAATAGTCGCATCGTTATTGAAGTGCGTGAATGTTCTGAGAATCGCATTCGGATTCCATTGCACGTCGGTGACGACCACTCGCGTACCTGGGTCATCACACGCACCACCGCAGAGCGTGAGCTTGAACTGAAGCATGACCATCGACTTGAAGATGGAAGCCATGACCCACTGACGCTTTATGGTGGACACACCATTTCAGTGGGCACTGCGACCCAACAATCTTTCCCGGCGGATGATTACAGTAAACGTCTTTTCGCAGAACTAGGCTATACGGCTTCGATCGACAATACGTGGATTATTTCGTTCCCAGACCAGAATACCTTCCGCTACCGCCTCGCGCGTGAAGGCCGTGAGTTCCAAGTCGATGTTGATTTGACTGAAACCGTGGAGGCACCACAAGCGCCGTGGGGATGGGAGGATAACTACCAGTACCCACGTGCTCGGAATTAAATAGAAATGAAGAAAGGCCAGCGCATTTGCTGGCCTTTTTCTTGGCAAGGGCAACCGTTATTCGGGCCGCGGTGACTCACCCGAGAGACACTGTTCATACAATGCATTCACATCCAGCTCGGTATATCGTTGTTCACGCCCTTCAATTCGGTAACTCGCTCTCAGCATATCGTTCTCAAAAACAAAGGCGACGTCCTCCACACCGGTGACCCGATCAATGTGAATCACGCGCTTGTAGATGCCTCGATAATCGCAACTCATGACAATAAAGAAGTCCCCCACCCCTTCGGATTCAATGACACTTCCAAGTGCTGTGACGGTATAACCATCCCCTTCGTATTTATCTGAGATCTCTTGGTTCCCAAAGGTATACACAAATAAGCTAAACAGGGTCAGTAATCCGATCATGCCAATCCAAATGAAAATACCCAATCGCAGAGTCTTCCACTGTGACCAATCGCCGGCGCCTTTGCGCAAGATGAAGTAACCAAAGATTGCGGCCACCAGGAAGCCGACAGTAATCAGGCTTTCAAAAATAATCTGAGACTCGGTCCAACGCCAAAAGAATAGGTAATCACCGGGCAGCATCACCGCGTCAAACCAAACCACCATAGTGAGCAAAATGACCGCTAAACATATCCAAATGATACGTTGTTGCGGCTGCATAGGCTTTTCAGTCGACATAACTACTCCAATTACGACGAATCAAAACACCGCTACACCTTACCTCGCTGACCCGCGAATTGCCAATTTCTGCTCGGCTATAGCGTCCGTAATTGGTTTAAAAGCACATCGAGTGCGCGAAAGCTCATTGCCTCGAGTAAGTGAGCACGCTGAATATCATCATTCGCCCCGAGATCCGCGATCGTTCGCGCAACACGAAGGGTACGATGGTAGGCGCGATGTGAGAGCTTTAGTGTCTCCATAGCCGCCACCAAGAAGGTATGATCGTCATCGCTCAATGCAGCCACCGTCTGAAGTTGTTTCGGGCTTAAGTGATGGTTCAAACAATCCTGCCGCCGGTACTGCCGCGCTTGGGCCTGTTCAACAACGCTTCGTAATGTCGCACTGCTCTCCTCTGATTGGTCCGGTGGGCGTTGCGCGTGTTTCAAAGCATCTGGCTGTCGGGGAACATCGACCTGCAAATCAATCCGGTCCAAAAAGGGGCCCGAGATTTTATTCAGGTAACTGAGAATCTGATCGGGCGTCGCTCGGGAGGAGCGTAAGTCACCGTCGAAGGAACCACACGGGGACGGGTTCAGTGCACACACCAACTGAAACCGTGCCGGAAATACAGACTGTTGTCGAGCACGACTAATACAGACCTGCCCACTCTCAAGTGGCTCTCGTAAACTATCGAGCACATGCCGCGGCGTCTCAGTGAGTTCATCTAAAAACAAAATACCATGATGCGCCCGGGTAATTTCGCCTGGTTGCGGGATCGAGCCACTGTAAGATTGCAAAATAAATGATAATCTAACTACAGTAGTTCGCACTCTCTGTAGAGATTTTTGCAAAATAGATGATAACAAATCTAGCAAAATAAATGATTATGGGTTTCTGAGTACACAAAATAAGTGATAATGCATGCCAAAGTATGTTCAGCAACGAAAAATCAAACCGACTAGACTGAGCTTGTCCGGTTTTTACAGCTTTAGAGGCCAAGATTCGATTCCCTATGAATCCACTCTAGAGCGGGATTTCCTTACCATTATGGAAGCTAACTCGAGTGTTTCCAATATAATCCCACAGCCTGTTGAACTCAGCTATCAGCACAGTAACGGCAATAGGTACCGCTACACGCCGGACTTTCTCGTTCAGTTTGATTCGACGGAGAGTATTCGTTCATTCTCAGAGGTTAAGCCACTCCTCGTTGAGGTTAAACCGAGGGCAGAACTACGGCGAAACTTCAAAAAATGGAAGCCCAAATTCAAAGCTGCTATGCATTTCGCTAAGTCCGAGGGAATGATATTTCATATATTTGATGAACGACTCATCCGAACGCAAGTACTCGACAATATGAAGTTCCTGAGCCGGTACCGATTAAAACCCTATATGAAAGCGCATCGTCCAAAAGAGCTTAAGCTTATCACCGAGCAAGTAGAGCTATTCGAGTTCGCAACCGTCCGAGATGTTGTTGAGAGTCTCTACACCTCGTTTGATAGAAGAGCTTTGGCCTTAACTCAAGTCTGGCATTTGCTTGCCATAGGTATACTTGAATGTGATTTAAACGACCCCCTTAATCTTGATACAACGGTGTGGGTAAACGCCAATGAGGATGTTTATGGAGAATAAGAAGCTTGAAGGAAATGCTCCGAAACGTGGCAAACTTTTTCTAAGGCCCGGACTACCCGTTAGTCTTGATGGTGAACTTCATATCATCAAGGATTTTCTCTCCAGCGAGCGCGTAGTCTGTAAAAGCATTGAGTCCGGTAAGAGTATCGCTGTAAATCTAACCGAATTAGAAGCGTATGAGGGGGACTCTCCCGAAACGCAACTATACAGTGACTTACACGCCATCGATTCTGAGGCGTACAACAATGCCATTAAACGCTATGAGATTATTAAGCCTCTATTGGCACTCGGCAGAGTCACATTAGCCGATGCCGAAGCGCGAGCAGAAGAAACTAAAGTCGGTGTTGCTTCCATTTATCGTTGGTTAAAGAAATTCAAAGGGCAAGGCGTCATTTCAGCGTTAGTCGAAAAAAAGCGCGGCTGGAGAAGTGATAAAACACGACTCGACCCACGCATCATTGAAGTCGTTGACGATGCGATTAACCGAGTCTATCTGAGCAAGCGTAGATACAGCATCAATAAAACTATTTTGGAAGTTGAGATTCAGTGTGAAAAGTTAAATCTCCCCAAGCCACATGCCGCTACTGTCCGCCGCAGAATAAATAAACTTTCTGCCAAACAGGTCCTTACACGCCGCGGTATGAACGACAAATATAAGAATGAGCTTAAGCCAGCTGCAGGTAAGTTCCCCGATGCAGATTATCCTCTAGCGGTCATTCAAATAGACCACACGCCCGTCGATTTAATCATTGTCGATGATGAGTCCAGACAGCCCATTGGCCGCCCATGGATTACGGTCGCTATCGATATCTTTTCGCGCTGCATCACCGGCTATTACATTGGGCTTGAAGCACCGAATGCAAACTCAGTAGCTATGTGCATTTCCCACTCGATACTTCCAAAGACCGCGTGGTTACATAAACACGGCATCACCGATACTGCTTGGGACGTATTTGGGTTCCCAGGAAAGATTCACGTTGATAACGGTGCGGACTTCAGAACAGAGACATTACGTCGCGCATGTCTTGAATATGATATTAATCTCGAATTTAGACCTGTTAGAGAGGCTCAGTACGGCGGACACATCGAACGTTTACTGGGCAGCTTTATGAAGCATGTACATGACTTACCCGGAACCACGTTTAGCGATGTAAAAACGAAAGGTGATTACAAGTCAGAAAAATATGCGGCGATGACATTCTCAGAGCTTGAGGTTTGGCTTGCGAACCTCATTGTGCGCTACTACCACAACAAGGTTCATTCTTCTATCGGTATGGCTCCCATTAAGATGTGGGAAAACGCAATTTGGCAAGACGGCGGTAGTGGCATGCCGGCAATCCCGGAAGATCCTCTCACTGTCGAATTGGACTTTATGCCGCTTTACGAACGAACCATTCAAAAGAACGGCGTTTCGATTGATGGAGTCCGGTACTACGCGCCCATCATTGATCGGTGGATTGGATTTCGAGAGGATAATTCGAAAAACCCGAAAAAGTTTATCTTCCGACGCGATCCGAGAAACATTTCTAAAATTTGGTTTTTCGAGCCTGAGTTAAAAGCCTATTTTGAAGTACCTTTTGCAGACCAAAGTCTCCCCGAAATGAGTAAATGGGAACTTGAAGAAGCCCGCAAGCATGTTAAACAACAAGGCTCCGATCCGAGAAATATTCATGAAGTTCGAAGAGGCATTGAAGAAATGCGCACTATCGTGGAGTCTTCGATGAAAGAAACGAAAAAGGCGCGACGAAAACAGCAACAGCGAAAGAATCATGCAATAGGAGAAACACCCGCTGCATTACTTTCTAAAGAAAAAGATGACTCCTCGAAACCACCAGATTATGAGTACGATGGAGACGTGGTATCCGATGACAATTTAGATGAACTTGAACCATTTGACGAGGATTAAAGCTTGAGCACCTTTGCCCATTTAAGTGAAAAATACAGACCGATTGCAGCGTTGCCCGATGAGCAGCGAATACACTTTATAAAGGCGCCACGGTGGATAGCGTATCCTACAGCCAAAAATGTCCTACGGGAGATGGAGGATTTATATAACTATCCTCAACAGACCCGTATGCGCTCACTGCTCGTCACCGGCAACCCGAATAATGGAAAATCATCTATCTTAGAGCGTTTTTTAGAGCAGCACCCACCCTCGAATCTCAATGAGGATGAATACCAAATTCCCGTTGTGAAAATAGAAACATCACAAGCCAATCCAAAGCAGCTATACACCGAAATACTTCAACAGTTTCATTCGCCATTTAGGCCAAGCCAACCCCTTATTGAGCTTCAGCAACAAGCGGTGGATGTGCTACGCGAATGTAACGTAAGAATTCTCATGATCGATGAGTTTCACTCGCTTCTGACCGGTACCCCAAAGTTACAAAGACAAGTGATGAACGAGATAAAGTACCTAACTAACAAGATAAAAATCTCTGTCATTGCCGCTGGTACCAAAGAAGCCGTTCAAGTGATTCAAACTGACTCCCAGCATTCCAGTAGATTCTCTGTCATTTCGCTGCCAAACTGGAAAATGGGTAAAGAATTTCAGCAATTACTACTGAGCTTTGAGCGCGGGCTTCCACTTCGCAAAGAATCAAAGCTTAGTGAGCTAGAAAAAGCGAAGTTGATACTGAGCATCTCTCAGGGAATCATCGGCAACATACATGAGCTACTGAAATTGTGTGCAACCGATGCTATTAGAACGGGTCGTGAGCAAATCGACATGAGCGTTCTGAGCAAATACCGATGGCATACGCCGACACAAGGCATGCGAAATATCAATGTATAACAAGCATTGAACTCAGCAACCTTTCAATAAATTCGTGGCACATTCATACAGAGTTACTGCCCGATGAGGCTCTATCATCTTGGCTTATTCGGGCAGGGCTTCGACACGCGATAGAGCCACTCGCGATTGGACGAATTATCTGGGGCCACTGGCGAGTATGGACAAGAGATATTGATCGCTGGCTCCCAAACCAGCGATTAGAAGAGCTCAGTCAAGAGATTCAAATTCACCGCGATTTACTTTATCACGTCACGCTTACCCCTTGGGCTCGGCAAATGAATCTCTCACCCCTTAATCCGCAGCAGCGCTGGTACTGGGTGACGTCACTCAGTCATCGAAATCGCTCTCGCCAATCAAGCTTTGCTTTTTGTCCACAATGCCTAGCCGAAGATGATATTCCATATATGCGAAAGTCTTGGCGTTTCTCATGGGTGACCACCTGTCCAACCCATAAAACGATTCTGAGTGAGGCTTGTTCACATTGTCATTATGCTGTCAACCTATCTCGGCACACCCTTTCGAGTAAAAGCCTACGCTACTGCACATCTTGCCACGGCGACTTAACCGCTGTAAGCAACCAAGCTGTTGCATCAAAACAAAGCCATGAGATCCAAGGACAACTGATTGAAGCGCTCTATGCTAAAGAGCCGGTTGCGCAAGATTTTACGACGTTAAAATTCCTGATTAAGTTGATTCGCCAATCCCTCGCTTCTAAACGAAATATGCATAACTCTCCACTTCACACGTTCATTAACATTGCAAACGATACTCGCAGCCCACTTTGCTCTATTTGTTTTACAGAGTTATCCATAAAGGACCGACACGCATTGCTTACTGCCGCCTTTAAGCTCATGTCGTTGAAGGACTCTTCACTTGTTGATCTGCTCATCGAGACTGGCGTGACGCAATCCGCCTTCCTCAAGGACAAAACCGAGCTATCAAACAAAATCCTTCGCATCTCAAAGCAGCTTCCAACACATCAGCGCGTGCGACTAAGGCAAAGAGATGCGTCTATAAGATGGCCAGAGCCACGCTCATTAGAAGCGACGCAGCGCCTTATTAAAATCTTACATAAGAGTATTCGCGCAGATGACAAGTGAGCTCAACAACGGCTTTAAACCACAGCCTGCTCAGAAACGTTGTGGAGAATGCGGGCGTTTGACGGCGACATTTCATAGCATCTATAAAGGCGATGGATTTTGCTGCGCGTGTTATGCCCGAGTATTCATAAGGAAAGAATGCCAGGCGTGTGGGCAGGGATATCGTATTCATCCAAAGCAAGACTTTGCATACTGCCGAGCCTGCCGCCCAAAGATGATTCCATGTTTTCGTTGCCATCGTACAAATTACCCGATTGGCTGCTACTTCAAAGACAAGCCTGTCTGTAATACATGCGCGCCTCATTTCAAAACAGAGAAGGCATGCCCTCGGTGTGGCAAGCTCAGCGCGCATTTAGCTAAAGCACTTGAGTTTGGTGTCACCGAAGCTATCTGTAAAAGCTGCATTAGTGCTTATTACAACCCATGTGAATTATGCGGTAGAGCAAGACACCCGTTAAAAGAAAAGGATGGACATCATTTATGTAGCAAGTGTTACCGGCTTGGTTTGATACCCTGCCCTGATTGCGCCGATGATTACCCTGCAGGCTTAGGCTTGCGTTGTCGGGATTGCTACCTTAAGAAGCTAACCCGAAGTAAAGCGCAAATAGCGATACACCTTTATGAACAAAAGAGTACTCAGCACGATATCATCGCGTTTGCAGAGTGGCTTCTTTGTCATACCACACCACTAAAAGCAGTCGTGAGCGTAAATAGATTTCATCCGCTTTTCAAAATCGTTGATGAAAGCCCTGATGAATGGTTTCTGAGCGCGCATATACTTGCACCGCTTGACAAAGAGCTACTTCGAAAAGATGGGTATGCTCGCTTATTCTATGAGTCCCTCGGTAAAATCATTCCCGCTGAAGTGCTTGCGGACGTATCAACATGGCGCTCTATTTACAAGCATTTAGAATATATTTACCAGCCAAACTCCTATCCACTCTCAACGGAAGCTCAGCACTATGCAAAACATTGTCGGACTCGAATCGAGCGCAACGAGATAAAATTACGAACACTCAAGCAGCAGTTAAGCGCTGTTGTCTCATTTACTACGTACCTAAAGCGCTGCAACAGGCAGCTCAGTGAAGCTTCCGTTTCAGAGTTTTTAAGGCATTATCCCGGACTTGAAGCCTCCCTTACCGGATTCCTTGTTTTCTTTAACGGACCTAGAGCGCCAATAACTGCAAAACGGAAACGATGCAAAACATCCAGCAAGTCCATCTTAAAAGCGTATCTACGACAACCAAAACAGGAAGAAAAACGCCCACCCATTAAAGTTATTTATGCGGCTCTCAACTACTTGCACGGCGTTCCAAAATCGTTACTGCCTCAGGTCACTATGAAGCATGTCTATCACGATAACGAAACTGGATTGGAGGTCAGAATTAAGGGGCTTAGGTACATGTTAACGCTCACGCACGATGACTCTGATTGAAATGATAAACTTACGTTTCTGCTTTGCTCGCGCCTTTTTTACGCTTTTGTTTGCCTGTTTTGAGTTCCGGTTGCATACCCGGTAATTTCTCTATAGCGGCTGTTATAGACCGAGCCATCATGGCTTCTGTGGGGCTGCCAACGTGTCGATATGGATATCGCGGACCAGTGTTGCTTAGCGGCACTTTGCTCCACACTCCCTTGCTGAGAACTAAAGATGCGATAAGTGTATCAAGCTCTTCTGAACCAAAGCCGGTAGGTAGCCCAAGGAAAACGCAGCCTTTTAGATTGCCATCTGAGTTTCCTTTTCGGTTGATTCGAGGTTGAATTTCACAGACAAAGACCTCTTCTCCGCCGTTCAAGGTTAGTTTAGCAACCACCAATAATCGTCGGTCATTCGGATCTTTGCCATGATACGACCAAACATCGGATACCTCGCCGGAAAATTCGAGCGCCTGAAAGCTTTTAGTTAAGTAGTAGTCGCCTTCGGTTCCTCCGATAAACTGAAAATCGCAGAGAGCACCAATGCCGTGCAAGCTTTCTAATGCCTTCTCAAGAAGGCCTATAACGTCTTTGGTAAGCCTTTTGCCGTTTGCAGATGCCTTCTTCGAATCATCGTCTTTTTGCGGCTCTTGCTGCTCTCTAGCTTTTGCAATGTCATCATTGTCTGAGAATGCTTCGGAGGTACTTGTCGATTCATACCCCACCCCGTAGTGCTCTTTGTCTGGTCGCCCACCAGTCACTTTAGACTTTCGAATCGCTTTAGTGATTTCCGGCTTAGCTCCTAAAATTGAAATCGGTGGAGCCGAATATGAGACCATACCTGCGTTATGGCCAGGTGGATATTGCGAGTCACGCTCGTCTTCTTTCCCGTCATGTGGATACCCATAAGGACCATTCCACCCAGGTGGCTTATCGTCGCCCTCATCGTTAATGTCATCATCATTGGTATAGGTGGTATTGCTCCTATCAAGGAAGAACGTTGGAAAGCTGGGGTAAGATAGACCTAGTATGTCGTAAACAAGAAAGCGCGCTTTTCCACATTCAGTAGTATATGGCACACCTCTAACCTGCAATCGCATCGTTCCTTTAAACCACATTGGGACCTTCAGGTAAACACCGTGCTTAAGCTGGGTATTGAGTTGATGTCGAATAAAACGATGCACACCTTTGAAGTAATCAGCCTCGAGCAACTGGTGAATAAATGGTGAATCATCGTCATACATTTCTTTGCTCAACCCGATTACATAATCACTCGGATCAGGACGGTTTTCCAACTTGTTTAGGTCGACAGGGAAAATCATTTTTCCAAGAGCAAACTGTAACTTGTAGTTTAAAAAGTACTCCTTAAAACGTTTTGAAGCTCCATACATGCGAAGAAATATGGTCAATGAAGGAATAAGCACCTGAGTCCCATTCACTGCTGTCACATCAAGATAGTTTGTTCCAGCTAGCCTTTTATTCACTTTTAATATTTGGGGCGGGATTACATATCGATTTGGCCTGGATGATGGTGCCGCGACTTTCTGCTTTTGGGCGCGTTCAAGCGCTCTATTCCAAGCTAGCTCTTCAGCCTCCTCGTCCTTGCTGTAAGCCTTTATAAAGCTGCTCTCGTTAAGTTCTGTAATTTCTAGTTTGAATGTTTTAATGACTACCTGATTTTGGTCTGGATAACGGACTCTCTTTTGCCCTCTCCAATAGCTCCCGATGGGAATTTCGAGCGCATCAAACAGACCGATTTGTACAATCCGTTGCTCTCCAGTTTCTTGAGCTACGAGCTGAATATCAAGCGAGGGCGCGTCAGGAGTTTTAATAGAGGAGCGGAGCTGCCCATAGGCAGTGACACTCCACGTAAATTTATCATTAGGTAATACGGTGAATTTTAAAGGCATTCTTAATTCCTTAAGGTCAACACCAACTTTGCACAATCATCCTTGACTGCAGCATCCGAAAATTGGCGGATAAGATAGGCCAAGCTCGAGAGTCAATCTCAAATTTATCGGCCTTCGTGCGACTAGATCGATTAGGCCCCTGCGATTGACGTACGTTGATTTAATGCGCCTCCCGCTTACACAGGAGGCGCATTCATAGCGCTAGCTATTTCTCTTTTCTGACACCCTTAAACGGTGTTCCATCGGACTTTACATCCATGAAGCGACCGGCCCCGGTTGTGGAATCCCACCCAGCTTTTATTTATAATTTGGTATCTGTTAGTGACCTGTATTATCGTCAGTTAAGACATTCATTGCGAATCTGCCCAGTGAATGACCATACGCATTGCAAGTCAGCTCGCTCGGATTTGAGTTCTCAAGGAAATTAGTATTCGGGCACAAAGGTTTATTCGCTCTCTTTAGTACCGACTATACTTTCTAGGCACTCACTAAACTCATTAATCCAAGGCGCAGCGTTATTAAAGAAAGGAAGACCAAGTATTCTGTAATCTCTGCCTTGAAAGATGACGTGCATCTTCGCCTCATAGTTAACTTGTTTTAGAAATTCCTGCTTCCATTTTTCCTGTTCCGCGAGGTGAAGACCTTTGGGTTCAATGAATAGCTGCATAACGCTTTCACTTTCCCACTCAGTGCGTCTTAGAAAGAGAATAAAGTCAGGCTCAAAAGCCTGCCCGCTCTCGAATGAGAATAGTTTTACCGCCTTGTCGTTTCGAAGTAGATGAAAATCATCATACAATCCTAGTAATCGATCAGCATGGTCATTAAGATGCCTGATGAAGTGCTTCTCTTGGTCGGTTCCGTAACAATCATCATAAGCATACCAGTCCTTGGTTGTCAGGTCGATCTGATCTAAATCTGGTACATTACTCTCGCCTTTGACCCAGCTTAATCCAGTCTCGCCTTCCATACGGAGTTTTAGTGTTTTGTCTATAAAGCATTCGCTAATTTTCTTAGGTTTAAATTCCTTTGTGCCTACATACTCAACACTCTCGCGTTTAATGCCGGTTTCGATTTGATTCAGAGTGTATTGCACAATAGATAGCTTTTGACGTGCTGTTAAATTATCTAAGTCTTCGGGCAGCCCACGCACGCTAACTGTTGCGCCACCAAGATATAAGTCGGAACTTATAAATTCCGAAACACTTGCGAGCTTCGGAAAGTAGTTCCGCAGATTTGTATAGTGAAAAAACTCGTTCGCATCCATGGCAGTACCCAGAATGGACTTGCTGAAATTTGCCACTACGAAATCGCGGGACACGGGTTCTGTGCTCGATCGTTTACGCTTTAACTCCCCACCACTAAAGGCTGAGGCTTCCGTTATCCGCCCTGTCATAAGGTTAGGATAGATAAAGTGGTTTTCGATTTTGTATGAATCGAGCCCCATCACGTCGTCGCGTGGGTTTCTCACCCGATCATTTACCCATACATGTTCAGACAAGTAAAACGCAGATTGTTTAAAACTTTGCTTGAGTCGCAGCTTCACGGTTCGGGCCGAGTCATCCAGCATCCCGGTTTCGCGAAGCGCGTTGCGTATATCCTGAATGTACTTCGGATTGTGAGAGCAGTGGTAATGTAACTCCTCCAAGATCCGCAGAGAAGTATCCAACGCGCTGTCGTACTTACGTTTTTCACGCGCTGCGTCTGGCTGATCTGGAGCTACAAAAGGGAAGTATCTCGCCCCGCGTCCGATCAACTGCGCTTCGGCCATAGTAGTCTTGCCCACCTTATTCGCCTTGCCATCGCGGGTATCGTACAACCGCACAATATCGAACAAGTTCAACACGTCCCAGCCTTCGTTTAGCTTATCAACTGCAAAGATGACCCGTATTTCGTTGTCGTGCTCCTCCAATGCGTTCAACTCAATCTGCCTACTTTCCAAATCCTTGGGGTTGTTGACATTTACCACCTTTTCAGGCGAAAAATCGCCTTGTAGCTCAAGGGCAAAATCCGCGCCGCTCATGGCCCGCGTGTCCATAATAAAGGTGAACGCCCTCGAAAGAGTTTCATCTCCCTCTGAAGCTTTTTTGAGCGTGTCCAGTGCCTCACCTGTCAGTTCAGCTACCATCGAAGTGAACGCAGCTTCGTTCTCTGCACTGTCTTTAATTGTCTTGGATTTCATCAAGATAACGGGCTTGCAATGGAGCCCATGTGCTTCGGCGACTTTACGGCGGTATTGGCTCAACACCACCGCCTGCATCATTCTATCTTTAGGCGGCAAGTCAGCTTGTCGAAGTTCAATGTCCTTAGAATAGCCTTCCTCACGAAATTGTTTAAGCGAGTAGTCGTAAAGTATCTTATCGTGGTACTTTTTCCGGATCGCCTCGTGGCTCAAATCCACGGTCGCAGTAAACTCCAACAACATGTTCTCAGGATGCTGACGGAAAATCTCGGACACTGTGCTTTCCCAGCTGGCCTTATCCTGGGCTTCTCCCTTGGTAAGGGTATTCTTGGTCTCGGCGTTCAAATGGTGCGCTTCATCCGAAATCATCACTACCTTGTAGTTACGGAAATCCTCGATGCTGACGGAGTTCTCTTTCGGGGCTTGGATCCGTGTGTGTAGCCCTTGAATTGTGGTAAAATGAATATTAATCGCATCGTTTGATACCGCGTCGAAAGTTTCAACTGCGCGTATCTCAACGGGTTTCTCATCGATCCGAACCGTAGGCGAGAAGAGGTGCTTTGACGATGCCGGATTCATAAAGTTTTCTTTGGTCTTCTCGATGATCTGGGCGGAATTCACAAAGAATAAGAAATTGCGATAACCGCGCCGATAGAGATCGAGGATCAGTGTCGCCATCAACACCGTTTTGCCGCTGCCTGTAGCCATGTGGAACAGCAGATGCGGTGCCTTAGGACGTCCATCATACTTGTCGATGTAGAAGAGCCAGCGCTCTATCGCTGCACGTTGATATGGACGTAACTTGATGTTAGACGCAAGGTTGGTCGTGATGTCGTCGGGGATGTCCGCCTTGAGCATCCCAAACTTAGCAACCGCATCTATCTGTTCATTGAGAGTCTGACTCATTTGTCCACCCCATAGAAAGAACGAGTCATACGAACGTTTTCATCGGAGATGTCGTAGTCTGCATCACCAAGCGATCCGAAGTTGACATAGAGATGGTTGGTGTCAAGGATATCCATCAACGCCTGCTTGCCATCCTCTAGAGAAAGCGCAGCGAAATCATCGGTGTTAAAACAGCTCAGGTCTGCGTCATAACGAATATATCCGGTGGCTTGGATGTCGGCATATATGATTTTGAGCTCCGCCATATCTGTGGCTTCCCGGATCCGGTCTGCAAAGGTAGAATTCGATGCCGCGAGTTCTGCATAGACAAACGAACCACCACCTTGCCAACCAACCGCTTTTGAAATGCCTCCCTGTTCACCCTCAATGACATTTTTAAGACGTTTGTCCGTCAGACCATTGACGTAGCTCATCTGCTCAATAGCTATCCACTGTCGAGACATTTTATGTGCCACTGCGCTTGTTGTATTTGAGCCCGCAAAGAAGTCCAAAACAATATCGCCAGGTACGGTCGAAAGCTCAATTATTCGCTTTAACAATGCTTCCGGTTTTTTACCTCTATTCAGGGTTACACCACCTTCATTTGCGAGGTCTGCTTTTGGTATCGAACGATGACTCCAAAATTGAGATACTTGATTTGTCTTGTTAACAGTGCCCTTTTCTTTGACGGCCGTATCCTTCAACCATGCTGTCACCGATTTGTTTAAATAATAGGAGGTGACAACCTTTCCCTTGTCGCGACCGCGACTAACGAGGTATTCAGCTGAATATAGCCCACTACTACATTTATCCAGAATCTGGTTTTGAAAGGTGTTCTCTTTTTGAACGCTTGTTGTTCTGAAGACTAAGTCGAACTTGTCAAATACTTCTTTGATTATCTCCGGCTTGCGATCATCAAAAGACCTCAGAGAGATCGTATCAATCTTAGCATTAGGGTGTTTCCTGATAATGACGTCCTCACCTGTGGCTGGGGATTTGAATTTTGTAACCAGCTCACTATCGCCCGCGTCAACGAAAACTTTGTTGTAGCGCTTCAATACTTCGAAATCTATTTCTTCCGATACGAAGCTATCATTAGTTTTTGATTTTCCCTTATCCTTTGCATAGAGCAGAATGAATTCATGAGTGTTGGTCAGGTGGGCACCGCCTTGCCCAAGTCCGCTAACGCCAGAACGCTCGTAAGCAATGCAAGCTATAAAGTTTTCCCGTCCCATCACTTCATCGAGAAGAACTTTCAAGTATGCGTGTTCAGAGTCATCTACCTGTATGTAAATATGCCCATCATATCTTAGTAACTCTCTAGCAACAGATAATCTGTTTTTCATGAAAGAGAGCCATGTTGAATGACGAAATCGATCGTTATATCTGAAGCTATCATCTCCAGTATTATATGGCGGATCTATATATATCAGCTTCACTTTGCCCGAATAACGGGCTTTTAGGGAATGTAACGCTAGCAGGTTGTTTCCTTTGATCAGCAGATTGTCGTCCTCCAAAATCTGGCCTACGGACTTAGCCTTGCCAGCTTCCACGGCTTCGGCATCCCAGCGCTTCCAGCCAGCCAACACCTTGGGCTCGAACAGACGCGTGATGTCGTCTGGAGCCAGCGTCGTGTTCCAAAACACCTCGTCGCGTTTAATGTCTTCTTTGGTCATACCGCCTTCCAGAACACAGTCTTTGTAGGGCCAGTCCAGAACTACTTCATGTGATTGACTCAAGTAGTTGCCTCGTCCGCCCGTGAGGCCAATACGGTTCTTGAAAGTGGTGTAGCTATCGGGCAGGAAAGCTTTATTAGACACAAAGTCTTGAAACTTAGTCTTATCAAAGACCATTGCTCCCCCAACTTCAGTAAAAAAATGAGCCTTGATAGTCTCGGATTCTAAAAGAAGTGCTAACAACCGAACATCCATTTTAAGCGCAGCTTCGATCACCGAATTCTTGAGAATCGCCCCATCCGAAATGAAAGACTGGTCTCTGTGCAAGAGATCTTCGAGTTCTTTAAGTAAATTTTGCAAGATTAAATTTCCATTTTGTTTAAAAAGGCTTTGTAAATGCCATATTTATATCACAGAGTTGTAGTAAAGCGACTGATTCGCACGAGGGCGCGAATGATCCTATTCACAAATTAGTTCTGATTGAAAGACTTAATCACCCCTATAATAAATCAACAGAGTTCTTGCTTCAGAAAACCTGCTTATTGCGCTTTCGTCAACTTGCCAGGACTTGAATGCCTCGCCCCCAATCTTACGCAAACATGCATCATCGGGCGAAAAGTTGTGTTGATTTCGGACGCTTTTAATTTCCTCAAGCAAAGAGCCTTCATCGGCAAATTCTCGCTTCTCTTCATATGGATCCCAATCGGCTACAAATAGCGCTCGAATGCCCGTGGGAAGATGGTTTGCAAATATGATTGCATCCTCTAATTTGAGCCGTCGCCTAAAAGCTTCTAGAACCCCTACAACCATATTCCAAGCCATATTTGTGGTTTGGAGGTCTGCTACATCTCTTGCATCGAGCATGAAATTTTCGAATTGCTCAGTCGCATGATAGTAATTTCTCGGTACCGGCATTTACGTCACCACTTCATTAAAGCTGATACTGTTAAAACCAATCTCTGAACTGCAAAGGCCTGTTAATTATAATGGATTATTCAAACATGAGTAACTGGGGTGAGGCTGCTCGAAAAAGCCTTAATGATAGCGATGTTATCGCACTATTGTTGCCGTTCCAGCATAATAGTTCTAAGGTATCAATGTGTTTTCTTGGGGACTAGGCGAATGAGTTACGCTCTAAGTGTAAATCCGATAGTGTTCAAGGAGCGCAACAACGCTTACACATTGAACGATGACCAAGTGGCCGTTTCCCGGTTTAAACGCATTCTTGAGGAATGGGGCGTTCAACCTGCGCTTTGGGCAAACATCCTAGTAGGCATTTCAATTCAAACGATAGAGGCTCCAGAGCAAAAGCTCGACCAACGGTTAACGCCGGACCAAAGAGAGCGCCTATTTCTAGTTGCAAGTTACGATGACGCATTAAAAGCTCTTTTTCTCCAAGAGCAACACCGCAGAGAATGGATACAAAACAAGCACCAATCACTGGATGGGTATTCGCCTTTAGACATTTTAACGTGCGGCTCGCTACTTGCGATGGATGAACTCAATGACTATCTACAAAGAATTATTCGCTCTTGAATTTCAGCATTCAATCTGAGGCGTTTGTATGAAGAAAGAAACAAATCAAGCAACTACCGTTATCGAAGATATTATCTGCGACATCTGCGGCGAGAGCGTCATACCCAATGTACTAAAGAAACATCTTAAAAACGCCAATGACTTTTCTGACTATGCCAAGCTCACAGCATCCTTTGGCTACGGCTCAAAACGTGATGGTGAGCGCTTTGACTTCGATTTCTGCGAGTCGTGTTTCGAAAAGATTAGAGCAAAAGTGAGAGAGTTACAGGGCAAGTAACTGAGGATATAAAAGCGAAGCTGGTCGAGAGAGAAGTACCATAAATCAGCGATTGCTTACAAGTTACCCTATTGAGCGAGCTCTAAATTTACACTAGGCTTAAACGCACACTGATGCCGCGTATATTAAGCCGCTGACATCGGAACACAAACCTAAGCAATGGAGGCTTTATGTTAATTCTAACAAGACGAATCGGCGAAACCTTAATCGTGGGTGATGATATCACCGTCACTATTCTGGGTGTAAAAGGCAACCAAGTGCGCATAGGTATTAATGCACCAAAAGATGTGCCTGTGCATCGTGAAGAGATATACACCCGAATTCGTAACGAAGAACCTGAAAAAACCGGTTAGATTTTATCGACTTCCAACTGAAGCCCGCTGAGAAATCTTTGATGGAAAAGCCCTTTCTAATCGTAGACCTTGAAGCAACATGCTGGGACGGCAACGTCCCCGAGCATGAGCGCACTCAAATAATAGAGGATATGGAAATTATCGAGTTTGGTTGCGTTATTACCGATAGAAACGGAACTATCTACGATTCTTGCTCTTTCCTTGTGCGCCCAGTCCTTCATCCGCAGTTAAGTGGCTTTTGCACGTCATTAACCAGCATTGAGCAAACTCAGGTAGATAAGTCACCTACCTATGTAAACGTCGTGCCGAAAATCGATTCATGGCTTGAAGATTTTAATGTCGAATTCTGGGGCTCATGGGGTAACTACGACAAGAATCAAATTCAAGTCGAGTTTGAGCGACAGAAGGTCGCACCTAAGTTCTTTTCATTAAAGCATGTAAATCTGAAAAAACTATGGCGAAAGGGAAAGCCGGGCGGTCGTTCCTCAGGATTGAGAAGCGCACTTAAATACCATGACTTAGAGTTTGAAGGCACTTACCATCGAGGCATTGATGATGATCTTAACATTTCATGATCGATGTCGAAAATCGACTGGAATAAAGTCAATGAAGGCGTTAAAAGTCCGAAACATCAAAACCCTTGATTACTCTTGCAAGTAAAACTCGCTAGAACCTGCAGGTTGGTAGTTCATCTTTGTGGATACGATATGATTAGAAACCTTTACTGTCCTTATTGTCGCGGGTTACTCAATGAAGAGCCCAACTCACCAAAGAAGAGCTCTGTGGAACACATGATTCCTAATGCCGCTCTTTCACGGAAGCGCGGTAAAGGTGATGGTGACTTTTTCGCCTGCCGAAAGTGCAATGGCCACAAAAGTAATATGGATTACGTAATAGGAGTTATCTCGAAATCTCAATCTGCTAACAGCAATCTAGTCGTTGATAGCTTGACTCGTGCAAGTACTCAAACAGATGGTCGTGAAAAGCGTTTTTTGGATATGATGAGAACAGCTGTTCGTAAGCCAGATGGTAATATTCATTTAAAAATCCCAATCCATGCGGATGACCTTATATCCTATATGCGATACCTCGGAATGGGGCAGTATTTCAAGATTCACAAAAGACCTTTCAATCCTGAACGTTACGTGATGCATTTAGAGTTTATCAATAAGCAGGTGACACAGACATTCCAAGCGTCTTATCAGGATACTCATCATTCCAATCCGTTTTTGGACATTCAAGAAAACCCTCATGCTGAGGTTATAGGCGATGGAGAAGTGATTATCTGGTACAAAAAAGATGCCTACCTTTTTCTATTTCACCATTATGTTGGTTTCTTAATTGATATCAAAAAGCGCTGTCGCAGGCACGTTGCGCGAGCAGAGCAAAAGGAAGCTTATATTCGAAAACACTTCAGGTACGGCAAGTTGAACTAGGTAGGTTTTGCGAAATGAGCTTTCACTCAATAAATTATAAGATCTTACCAACCGGTCGCCGCCAAGAATTAATTTTAACTCAGTTTGGAGAAGCTTTTGAGAGAGTCAACAGAGCGACAAGTTTTAGAGAACATGCAGAATGATACCCGCTTGGCCAAAAGTCGTAGAAACTTGCTGGCCGTTTCAGCGGTGCTTATCGTTATGACATTCGCTGGAGCAAGTCTCACGCAGGTTAATGGTTTGATTTTTGAGTTAACTTTTGACAGTCCTGAGCGTTTACTCACGGTACTATGTATTGCCTCTATTCTGCTTACAATTCGTTATTACAATCATGCATCAAAATATCATTCGGCTATTAGAGAGCGATGGACAAAAAGGCTAACTCATGACAATCGTGTAATATCGAAGCATGAGCACACTGATGAATGGGACGGCATTGCCTACTTAATCGCCCCAAGCGAAGCTGATTATGACCACCCTTCGGGCGAGTACCCCACCCTAGATTTCCATCCGCAATACTTTTTCAACGCCGAGTTTGAATACGCAATTGATGTTTCACATGACGTAATTATCCGACGAGTCAATATCCGAGAATTATGGAAAGAATCTAAACGTAAGTACTTGTTAGTGCTTGGGTTGATTCTAAAGTATTGGTTCGACGAACAACTTAACGAACCTGATTCCCTCTTCCTCTTCTCGCCGTACTTACTCAGTATAGTTGGCGTAATGCTCTATCTTTGTATTTAGAGTATGCTTGGCTTAGTAGGTAACGAATAAATTTGGAGCTGCAAAGACTTATGCGCATAGATAATGAGCTAACAATTATTTCCGAACTTAAAGAATCAAATGAACTTGAATTTAAGCGTGCGCAAAGTGAGCTCCCTACTGACTTTTGGCCAACCTATAGTGCTTTTGCTAACACAAATGGCGGAATCATTTTACTTGGTATTACAGAAATTGGAGCAGGTAAACATAAGTCTATCGAAGTCACTGGCGTGAAAAATCCTGAGACGATTTTAAAGCAGCTTTTTGACCAACTAAATAACTCACAAAAAGTCAGCTGCAATCTCCTGACAGATGAGAGTGTCGAAAAAATCATCATTGATGAGAAAGTGATATTAAAAATATCTATCCCGAAAGCTGACCGAAAACTGAGACCTGTTTTCATTAAGCAGAATCCCAAGCTTGGCACATACGTACGTCACCATGAAGGCGATTATCAGATCACTGGCGAAGCATTGCAAAGAATGTATGCAGAACAAGGCAGTGAGTCGAGGGACGCGCAACTACTTCGCAAATTCGATTTAAGTGATCTCGATAAAGATACATTACAGCGATACCGCCAGCAATTCTCCAGCAGAAATCCAGAGCATCCATTCAATGGCTTAGAGAATAAAGAGTTCCTTCGACAGTTAGGTGGGTGGAAAATTGACCGAGAAACTGGGGAGGAAGGGCTTACACTAGCTGGGCTCCTAATGTTTGGACGCGCAGCGAGTATTAAAGACCATCTAAGCCATTTTCATTTAGACTACCTTGAACGAGAGGAAGCTGACCGTACTTCCAGGTACATCGATAGGGTTACAATAGACGGCACTTGGTCAGGAAATCTTTTTGATTTTTACCTTAAAGTTTACCGTAAGCTAACTGAGAATCTGAAAATAACATTTCGCATTAAAGAAGGCACTCGGAGCGACTCTAGTCCTGTCCACGTAGCAATTCGCGAGGCATTGGTAAACACCCTAGCGCATGCAGACTTCGCATGCACAAAACCCGTAACTGTAGTTAAGAGGCCTGATATGTTTGGCTTTCGGAATCCCGGGTTGATGCGAATTCCTATTGAAAGAGCAATTGAAGGCGGCTTGTCAGATTGCCGCAACTCTAATATACACGATATGTTCCGAATGATCGGGCTAAGTGAGCGGTTGGGGAGTGGTGTTAGTTCAATATACCGAAGTTGGTCAACACAACACTGGCAACCTCCAAAGCTATACGAGATGTTAGATTCCGAGCAAACTTTGTTGGAGCTCCGAATGATAGAGCTCGTGCCTGCAGAGATTCTAGACGAGCTCTATCAGCGTTTCGGAGAGAGCTTCCATACTCTTAGCTCTCTTGATAGAACAATCATCGTCACAGCAGCATGCGAGAAATGGGTCAATCATGAACGAGTAATGCAACTGACTTCTGAGCATTCTAGAGAAGTTACGTTAGCTCTGCCTCGCTTAGAGAGGAACGGCTTTCTCACTTCAACAGGGTCTCAAAAAGCTAAGTTCTATACATTACCAGGCGAGAGCGTCGCAACTGTTGACGAGATCTTCCAAGGCTCCCAAGCCTCGCGCCAAACCTTCGAAGGTAGCTCCGAAGGTTTGAATGCTAGCTCCGAAGGTTTGAGTTCATTAGGGAGTCATTCTAACGGTGAAGGTGACGTAAGCACTCCTCCGAGAGATTCATTTGGAAGGCTAATCATTGAGGGATTAGATAAGCCGTTCATAGATGATTTGAATGAGCTACATGGAGAGTTCCGAGAAAATCTCTACCAAATTGCTCAAAAAGCTCATCAGACACGAAAATTATCAAAAGATACAATGCACGAACTAATATTAAAGTTATGCGAGGAGCAATACCTATCGAGAACTGTCCTAGCAACGCTACTTTCACGCTCACCTGATGCTTTGAGACAAAGCTACTTAACTCAAATGATCAGAAATGAAATCTTATATTACGCTTTTCCACAACAGCCTACGCATGAAAAGCAAGGATATATAGCAAGTCCTAAAAAACAGTAGTAACTTATCGGAAATAAGCAATGACGACGCACCACTTACCGATCTCATAGCACCACAGACTATACAATTTTCGACCGAGAGAGCCAAAACGCAAGCTTTTAATATTTATAATTTGAAAGAGAGTGAATTAAATGTCTGAAGACAAAGCTAGAAATTTCCTCAATCAAAATGTCTTTCTCGGACTTTTGTTCGGATTTATTTTATTAGTAGCAAGTATTGTCCTCTTCGTGTATCTCATGGCCTCAGAGCGCACATTTACCGCTAATCACGAGCATATTTATTGGTTCGCAGGTATCTTCAGCGGAACCTTTGGAACTTTGGTCGCAGCGGTTGCTGCTATTCTTTTTGCAAAAAGCTTAGAGCAAATCAATGAAAGCAATAAACTACTTGCTGCGAGTGCTACCGCATCAAATAGGGCTGTCACAGAAAACACAAAAGCGTTCCAACTCAACGAGTATCGTTATGCTATAAAAGCCATAACAGATCAGATTCTTCAGAAGAACAAATCAGTAAAAGTTTGGCAGCCAGAAGGGAACGATAAGAACCCTCTCTATAATATTAATATTGAAGTTAAAACGAACTTTTGGGACCTGTTTCACGGCTCACTTTCCGCGCTCTACCCAGGAATTGATATTGAACGTGTCATTGTAGCTCAAGCTGGTTGGGCTGATTTATTCGATAAGTTAGACGATGAAGATAAGAGCGATTTGATTTCATTTGGGAAATTATTAGCAAGACAAAGAGCTTTAATCAAAGAATACATACACCTTGGGGGCAACCCTTCAATCTATCTGGACGATATCGAGAACTCCGAGTACTCGGTAAAATACCTAAATAAACCATGCAAATTTTATAACCCCCCTCCCTTTCTAGACAGACTTCCTCATGTTTTTTGCTCCGTTTACACGGCCTCAATAGATCTAGTCGAAACAATTGATAGACTCACGGAATGAGTTCTTCCCTAAGAATGGTCACATGACACCCAGAGAAAGTTTGCTATCATTGGAGTTGTTAAACAGGTGATACAAGAGTTTTAGAGTTTATGAGAAATATAAACGTCCAAATCGAAGACTGCTTTTGCACTATAAAAGTTCCAAGTGATCAATGTGAACTTACAGAAATGAAACTTACAAATGGAGAAAATCTAGAGGTCTGGTGTAATTCGACAAGTCGTTGTTGTAGCATGAAAATACAAGAGTTAAATAGTGCGCACATAAAACTAAAAAACTCATGTGGTTATTATTCAGATACCCATGTTATATATTTTTAATTATTTGCAGAGCGGTATAACTACTACACCCAGTTAGGTAGAGAGCTTTTTGATAATCCATCGCGCGACATGCGTCAGCGAAACTATAAAGTTGCGCCCGCACCAAGTCAATTGGATCATGTTTGAGCTCTATTCTGAAAGTTTGACATTGTCTTCTCGGGATAAAGCATTTGCAAAATCGGATTTCGGGAAAGCTGTTCTAAAGAACCAAGTTTAGCCATTTCACTTGAATTTTAACCATTCTAAAATACAACTCTTGCCTGTTGCTGCTCTTGAAGTGCTTAATTTACTGGACTTACAGGCTTCCTCGTTTAAAATAATTTGTTAGCGCTTATTGTGGGAATTTAGCATTTATTGTGGAAATTGACACATTGGTCCTATTTTAAGGGATGCTTACAAAGTGATTACGTATCTTCTTCGTTGACTAATCGTTCTTGAATTAACTTATGATTTGCAATGCTGGAGAGGTGCGCTTTTATTTTATTGTTGTTGTTTAAAAGTTCGATCAATTCATCTAGCTTTTCGCTACTCCATTTACTCAAATTCGCGTCTTGAGAGTCTAGCCACTTTAAAAACCCTTCATCATCTCGTCCGACTTGTAAAAGATATAAGAGTACTTCCGCGGCCTTTTCAACATCACTAAAATCAAATGTGATCTCAACTCCAAAGTGGCTCACTAGCATGATTTTGTAGTCCGGTGGGTAATTATGAATATTGAACACGGATTGAGCCGCCGAAATCACACGCCGACGACTAGGACCAGTTAAGATCTCTACCAGCATGCTGAGCCATTTTTTTTCTGCAGTTTTTAATCGCTCCTTATCTGAAATAATGGTTATAATTGCAGCGGTTAAATTGCCACATTGTTTGAATGATTTTCCTTTTTGCAAAAAGCAAGCTGTAACGAAGTGTCTGATATTCTCATGCGGAATTTTTATTTGGCTTTCCCACCATGCTTCATTTTTCGCGCCTAACAGGTTGCGTATATGTTCTGCGAACGCATCTCCCGATGGGCTTTCGCTCACCGCATCGATAAAGCTCTTGGGCGCACTTAGTACGTGAGGGAGTGTTATATCTGTCACATCCCAGCGCTTCAGCCAGAGTAGAATCTCTTCGCTTGGCAATTGGGATAACAATAACAACTCAAATTTTTCGATCGCATCTCCAATGACTAGAGTGTCCACTTTGTCATCAATGATTAAAACCTTTAAAGCTCTTGCTACAGGGACTAAATGATCTTCTAGGGCCAATTCCTGATATACGTCTTCCAACGAGCACTGACTGGCTAAACAAGATGCTAAATAAGCATAGTCAGTCTGATCTTCGCTTCTTACGTCCTGCGGAGGCCTTTGTTTAGTTATTAGGCAAACCGTAATAATTTGAGCCCACAGCTTTGATTTTGCGTCTTCATTGGTAAGGCTCTGTAATTGTTTCAGCATTTCTCCAATTTGAACCTGAGTCCATGCCACTTTGAAAATATTTCGGGTAAGTCTTTCTGGATCCTTGTCAGCGTCTGAGATTTTGACAAGCGGCTGAGGTTTTTTTGATTCGAATCGCTCCCAGCTCAATCGATACGACGTTAAAATATGCTCAAACAGTTCATTAGTGTGTTCAGCTATCGCAGCTAAGGCAGTCCCATCAGATTCATCATAGGGGACTTGGTCTAACTCATTGAGGAGAGCAATCGCCTGCTCTTCCTCTAACTCGATATCCTCGATACTCCAATAAGGTGTCTTGTTTCGATTAGGCCATAATAGGGTGACATAAGTCACGGCATTAAAATCCGAAATAATTGACGGCATTACTTTGAGAATGGTGCTTAGCGTATATAGTAGCTCAAGGTTTTCATCTTGAATTTTATGGGCTTTATTGTTCAGTGAATTGTATATTCTAAGAAGTTTTGCGTCCGATACTTGATAGCCGGCTTTGTGAACGGTTTGCCATGCACTTGTGTATTTAACGCTGTCATTTAACTCCTGCGAATCAGATTTTGTTTTGTCATTAATTACCGGTAAAAACTTGCTCATCCAGACATGCCCCGACTCTTGAGTGGCTTTATCCTCAAGCATGTGTGCGGCTGTTACAACAATATCTTCCGTGCCAATCTGATCAATCGCATCCTCTAAAATGGATTCATACCCTAGAATCCCTTGCTTGCTCAACAGTGCTTTAGGTGCGTTCTTACGTAAAGCACTTTCTATTGGTTTTATAAGAAACTCACTTTCCGCGATTTCATAGCTTGTTTGAAAGTGTATTGACGCTAAATCCAATGTAATGTCCTGAAGGGGAATACCACTCTTTAGCACTTTCATGCTTTGAACGATTCTGTCGTCTACTACCGAACTTCTTGGCACTTCAGCCTCTGCGTAATCACTAGCTACTTGATCGAGAGGTATGCCGCCTAAGTAAACGGCCAGGTAATAATAAAATGCAGTGGCGGATTTTATTTCCTCTGCTTCTAATAGCATTGAACTCACAACCAAATTAACAAGACGCTTAAGGTATCGTGGCGTTATTTCATCGTCATCTCCGGTCCAAATGCCAATCAATTTTGTCGCCATGTCAACTTCAATTGTTGGCATTTTAGGTATAGATTCTTGAGCCATTCGCTCAAGCTCTTTTCTCCAGTCGGCAGTGACCAGTGGTGAAACTCGGAACGTGATCGGTATTCGTTTCGAAATAAACTCTCTCCCGATGGCAGCATGCTCTTGTTTGGCTTCTTTATTCAAGATGGCTTCTACATGGACAGCAGAATAGGGAATTAAAACTTGTATTTGCGTATTCGCAATTGACTTGAAAACATCAATATCACTCCAGACTTCCCGTAGCTTGTCATCTGTCACTCGATCAATATTGTCTATCACCAAAATGATTTTGACATCTTCTTTGAGTGAGTGTTGAAATTCCTTTAATGCTTCCTCAAGCTCGTAGGGCCCTACTTCGCGCGTAATATCGAATGTCTCACTAACTCGGTCGCTACCGGTACGTTTGAATAAGTTTGAGATTGATGGGATGTTTAATCTTTCTACTTTTAGGTAGGAGAGGAAGAGAATCACAAACGGCGATAGGAAAAAGAAAACTGCTAGACCGTGTTTAAAGCTGGGCTCGTGGCTTTCACGTAAAACGACGAACTCTAGAAAATATCCTAAACCTGTCAAACCGTCTCTTGCAGCCCCAACAGCAAATAAGACAGCAATTGCAAATGCGATTGTCCAAGCGCTGAAATGGCTGTTGACGTCGATGCTGTAATCGAGTTTATTGCCTAAGGCGATTTGTTTTGCTTTAAGTGCTCTCTCAGTGCAGCCTGGTTTAAAATGGCGGTTTATATTGTCATAGATAGTCTCGATTAGTGCTTTTTTTGTGGCGCCATGCTGATATTTTTCAACATTAAAATCTATGATCTCAAAAGTCTTGTGCTGAGGATTACCCTCTAATTTCTGACGTATTAACTCAATAACGGTGCTTTTCCCGGATCCGAGCGGCCCCTCAATACCAACTATATTTATACCATTATCTTCAGTTAGAGTGTCACATACAGCGCTCGCAGCGCGTTGATGTCCGCCTCCTAAAAATCGGTCTTCTGCTGACGGAGATTCATCCTGAAATCGATATTTATTCATTGGTTTACTGGCTCCATGTAAAGAATATGGCGTCGATGCTGATGCATGGTTAGAGGTCTGTTGCTCAACAATACGTTATTACGAATTGAATTTGTAGATTTTTAAAGCCTCTCCCGGGCACCGATCAAATGAGCGCTTTGATATTGCTTGTTCATACATTGTGACACCAGTCTAAATGGAGTTCGAATTCAATCTTTAACGGTCCTCATCTCGAGTGCTGAATGAGGTAGGACTCATCGTTGCTTGCTGAAAGAAGTTTAAAGGGGACTCCAACCAGACAACCATCTGCGCTTCGAGTCGCGATCGCTTCGCCTGAAAGTTTGGCACATACCAAAATCCCTATCGCTCAGATATTCAATAGAAAGTCTTTCGATGGAGATATAGGGAGACCCGAGCGGCTCCGTGCGGTGACTATTGTGCATTTTATTATTCTTGTGAGACTCGTTGAGTTGGGCTACGTCTCGTCCCATCATTTTTTTCGATCTATGCCGACGGTGGTATCAATGGTATCGACAGTATCTGTATGTGGATCATGCGGAGATGGACCAGTAGTAATTCCCCACGTATTTCGCTCTATCGCACCTGTTGTGAAAGTTAACAGCAATTGCAGATAGCATTGAATAGACAACATAGCACAACGATACCCATTATCATCTATTTCGCCTCATTATCATTTATTTTGCAATCTTACAGCCACCACCCACCAAAGCGGCTGCAGAACACGAATGATGAGGGCTCCGAAATGGCCGCAAGCGCCAACGCTCGGGCGCAAAAGAAACTCCGGATAAAGACTCGATGGCCGCCACTTCCAATGCTTGGCTTTCATTGAGCGGCGGCATGAGCGTCGCGAGCCGCTGGGCGAGCATGGTTTTTCCCGTCCCGGGAGGCCCAACAAAAAGCACATGATGACCACCTGCGGCGGCGATCAAAAGTGCCCGCTTCGCAATCGGTTGCCCTCGCACATCTTGCATATCTCCGGCTTTCGCCGGAATGTAGTTCAATTCACAGGGAGTCACCTGAGGCAAGGCCTCGTACTTTTGAAGATGTCGTACAGCCGCGAGTAGTGAACTCACCAATAACGCGTTGGGCTCACGTAAAAGCGCCGCTTCCTCTCCGTTACCGGCTGGGATAATCCCCTGATGACCCGCCGCTTGACATGCTAAAAGGGCGGGTAGCGTCCCATGCATTGGTCGGATCGCGCCATCAAGAGCAAGCTCACCAAAGCACTCCAATCCCGCAAGCTCTGACTCATCGAATTCCTCACTGGCTGCGAGGATACCTAGGGCAATGGCTAAATCGTATCGTGCGCCTTGTTTCGGTAATTCCGCAGGAGATAAGTTGATCGTAATCTTTGCAGAAGGGAACGTCATTCCGCTATTGAGAATTGCTGTTCGCACTCTATCCTTCGCTTCGCGAATGGTAATTTCCGGCATGCCAATAATCTGAAAAGCCGGCACACCACGCGCAACATTCACTTCAACGCGAATTAACGGTGCATCCATACCCATTTGTGCTCGCGTCAGCACCACCGCAAGTCCCATAAACGACTCCTCTTTCATCCATGAAAACTGAGACTAAGAGTGTAGAAGGGTTGCAACGCCACGAGTAGTACCCATGCAGGACTTCCGCGAAAGCTTACACCTTTCTTATTCTTGGGTACTTCGGTCGCTCCCGACTACGTAGTTCTCAACTAGAAGAGCTACTAACTCATCCATATTATCCATCGCGCCTTCCAGTTCTAGGAACTCCAATAACTCATGATGCTTGCCTTGGGCCTTCAATGTCGGCAAAGTGGTCGGTCAGCGAAGTCAGGCTCATCGGGGCTCTCCGTATAAGAGAGTATATGATCACGACTGGAACTGATCGTCAAATCAATCATTTAGCAGCTCAAGTGCTCAATAGATGTTCGCGATCCAACCATAGGTTTCTGCGACGCTTACTTCTCAACGACTAATGTAGCGTGGAACGCTTTTTTGTGCGGACACCTAAGAAATTTATTTACATCTCAAGAGAAAATGTGACTTTTATGAATAGTGAGCTTATAAAGTACACGTGAAAATAATCTCTTCAGTAGGGGCTCAGGTAGAAAGTAAAAAATGTTTGACTTTTCTACTTCCCACGGTAGCTTATAATATTCAAAATGATCAATCGGGAAATTAAGGAGCGTATATGACACGGAAGAATATTTTGTTAAGCATATTGTATATGGTGTTTATTCTAAATTTCACCAGTGCAAGTGCAACCAGCGAAACGACCGATTGTGTGGATATTAAAGCTCTGAATTCTGTCATTACAGACTTAGAGTCATCCAATGATTTCATGAATTGTTTTAGTACAAATGAAATCCCGCAAGGGAATGAAATTGTATTCAACGTAGTATCTATGAATCAAGCAATCCCATTTAAAGTATTGATTTACGATATGAGTGGAAGCACTGCCGTTGAAATAAAGCAACTAAATTCACCATCGGGTGAAACAATTCAGTATCAATCAACGGTAGAGGTATCGAGAATTGGCTTTCGTGTCGTTCCTGCATCGAGTGTCACTGCGGATGTGCGAATGACATTGGGCTTCGGGATAACTGAGAATGCCGGTGGTATCTTTTTCATAAATTTAGACTATGCTCCAGACGACACTGGTGGAGGCAGCGAAGCGCTGTCCACTTCCCCCTACTCATCCATGAAGCTCTCTAGCTTAGAGCGGGCTACCGATTCCTTCTAGCACTCGCTACCTATTTCCGTGAAAGCGTACAATGTAGTGGTCGAGGCTGGCTTTTGAAGCCCTACCGGCGCGTTCTTCTCGCAGCTGCTTTACCGATTTTCTAAGCGTGGAATACCCAACGCACATGGCATCGGCGGCTTCCGTGTGAGAATACCTTTGGTCGACGACTAACCGTGCTATTTCCAGTCTAAATGCCGGGTTGAAGTTAGGGCGGTTCTTCTGTGTCACTTTGTCACCTAATTTTGCTATGCTGTCATCATGACAGCCCTAATCAGGTGGCCAAATTCACTATGCCACTGCAGAAAACTTCCCCTTGCAGCCAAAATAAAGAACTTAAAATTATGAAATTAAAAAATCAGATTTATGCATTCACTCTAGCCATTTATATCGCCAGTATTACAAGCGGGTGCAGTAGAGCAGGCATTGATGTAGAACAAGAGATAGAACGTTTTCATAAACATCGAGAGTCTTTTGAGACACTCTCGAAATTAGGCTGTGACGCTCGAGAAGCAATGAATAGCAGATTTTTCCGTTACCCAGTTGATGTAAGCGGTAATGAACCAGAGCCAGCGCGAAAAGCCTTTAATGATATGAGGAGACAACTGAGATCTATTGGATTAGATAGCGTCATACTTCGTCGTTTTGAGGGGATTGAGTGCTCTTTATACGTGGGAATTTCTGGTAGTTCATTTCTTGGTGAGGGATATAATTTCGGCTACTGGTACCAACCTGAAAGCCTTGGGAACTACGAATACACTGAGGGTTTTTTTAGCTCGGAAAATGTGGAGTACAGAGATGCGAATCGAGTGCGAGGCGAAGAACCTGTAAAGTTCTCGATTGAGTTAACCGGTGGTTGGTATCTTCAATACTACCGTTATCCGTAAAGCGAATATCAAATCACAGGTTGCCACCCTTTCGATTGGCCGCTTTCACTTTAATCATGGTCGTTGCCAACTACCGAGGAGATCTGTCAATGAGAGTCTGCGTGGGCGGTTCGGCTTTTCTTATATTGAAAAAACTCTTTGAGCGTGATGACAGCTGCCAGAAAGATCGCCCAAGAAAAGAGCTTAAGGAGTTCATCCATCGATGAAAGATCTAACGTATTCCGAGAGCCCAGTGCCGTATACAGACTGTGAATGACCATAAAGAGGCCGAGTGTCGATAGCATATTGATTACAAATTTTCTTAAAAAAGAATTTTCATGAGAGTATTTAGCTATTGGTGCTGCTACGGCAAAGCAACCCTTTTCAATTGATTGTCCCAAATTCCGAGATACAAAGCTTTGCCATGCTGGGGAAACCGTATGCTTTTACGAAATAAAGCATCTAGGCAGTATCAGGTCCAAACCCAACAATAGATTACGGTCGACAAATTCTCAATAACTAGTCAATATGATATCTCGATTTTGTTAAACCACTTCGTGACAACAGATCGCGAACACGCCAAGGAAGTGCAATTGAAATTCTTATTAACCCTCCTGCTAACGGCTTCTTTTGCTGCATATTCGGCAGACCAAATTACTGAATTCTATATTGGCGATGATGGTCGACTTATTAATTGGCGAGTTTCCGATGACCGCGCGGTTACACTTGACTCTGCGATCCGTTATGAAGAGCAAGTTAGCATTAGGCTAGACAACGACCGTTTTCGTGCCTCAACGAATCATGTACTGCGTTCGTTCCCTCTGAATTTCGAGGCTGAAACCATTGAACTAAGAGCTAAGCTAAAGACGAAAGGTACAGGCGCCTATGCAGGCGCAAATATTTTTCTTCGGCAGGATATTTCACGCAACGCCATCGAGTTTTCAAATAGCCAACCCTTTGTATCTGCAAACGATGACGAGTGGCACGCGGTCCGGGTCGCGCAGGTCATAAACCCACATGCTGATTCGATCGTGATCGGGGCTTTCTTGTCGGGTCCCGGTACGGCATGGGTAACGGATGTTCAACTTTGGGTTGACGGAAAACAACTCAGTGAACTTCCGAACACTGAGCTTGCATCAACCGTGTCATCAGCGCGCAATATGAACGACTTGCAAGAACTCTCCGTTAATTGGCAAGAATTGAATGAAGATACTATCAACAACCTCGTACGGTGGATGAAAGTTTGGGGTTTTCTTAAGTATTTCCACCCTGAGGTAGCGCAAGGGAACTTCGATTGGGATCTGGTATTTATCGAAGTCACGAGGTCTTTAGTGTTGGGGGAGGCGTTAAATCAGTCTATCAATGCTGTGTTAGACGACATTAGCGCTCCGAATACCTTAACATCGTCGAATACCGACTTAGAAAGTCGTAGTACTTTGGAATCCGCACCTTCTTGGTATTTAACAGATACAACTTATAGCCGCGATATTGTGGCGGCGTTGGAGGCCCTTCGTTTAAACCGGCACTCGTTTAACGATAGTGTTTACGCTTTTAGCGACCAAATGGCTCTCCCAGAGTTCGCTCGTGAAAAGCAACTATCGTCAGAACACCTACCAAACGAAATACGATTATTGATGCTCGCACGACTATGGAATGTACTCGAGTATTGGTTTCCTTATCGTGAAGAAATTCAATCTGATTGGTACGCCGTGCTAAACCAGCTAACGGCTAAAACGCTACAAAATCACAGTGAATTTGAATTTAAGAAGATCCTACAAGTACTACTGGCGCAGCTAGATGATGGACATGCTGGTTTATCAGAAGCGATCTTCAAAAAAGGTTCGTGCTATCTGCCGTTTACTGTGCGTCACATAGATACAGACATTGTTATTAGCAGGATCCATAAGGATTTGCCCACAAAAAACGTGCAGGTTGGGGATCGGATAGTCGCTATTGATGAGCAATACATACACGACTTAATCGAAGAGCAAACGCCGTACCACTCCGCCAGTAACGAGACTCATGGCTACTACTCGATTGCAAATGGACTTATGGCACGCTCATGTGAGGAAGCTACATTGCTTTCGTTAAGCAGAGCGGAAGAACATCATCAAGTAGCCATCTCCAATTATGGGGTACCGGAACCAGCCCATAGCGTGCCGGGTGAAGTCGTCCAAACTCTGGAGGGTAATGTAATTTATTTGAAAGTCTCAGGTGTTGATTTCGACATGGTTGACCGTGCACTGGAGCTAAGCAGTGAAACAGGGAAGCTCATCATTGATGTTCGAGGTTATCCGAGCGCATTTATACTTTATTACTTAGGTAATCGGCTCGCAAAAGAGCCACAGAAATTTGCTCGTCTCGCCCGAGTTGATCCTGCATCCCCGGGGCGTGTCACTATGCTTGAACACATCTCCACACTGACACCCGAGGACTCAATAGAGCTGGATGGTATTGCCATATTGGTAGATGAAGCATCTATCAGTCAGTCAGAATTCAGTGTAATGGCATGGAGGGAGCTGCCGAATGCTACAGTGATTGGAAGCACAACCGCAGGCGCTGTCGGTAATGTCCGGCTGGTACCGCTTATGGACGGCATATCGGCGTATTTTACTGGGCTGAGGGTGTACGATAAGAATGGTAATGACGTTCAAAACATTGGGATTGTGCCGGATATCTATGTTCGACCCACCCAGTCAGACATTCGAGAAGAACGCGATGTCGTCCTCGAAAGGGCGCTCGAAATACTCAATGACTTCAAGCCGAATTAGCGAGTTGCTGCGTCAGCTCCTGAAATTTAAAGCCGCGTGGCAGCTTTAAACGCTTCATGTTAAGGTGAGCGACTTGTCGTTCTAACGCGGTATTGTGAATGCGCTTTTATCTAACTCCTTTGCTTTCGGCCTTACTCTTAAGTTTTCTGCTTGTCAGTCCGCACGCGTCGGCATCAGATACTTGGTCGCTCGAATATAACGCAACCTGTTTCACGCCCCCATACGACACCTACGAAAACTTTATTGATCAGTTTGTTCAACGCAACACCAACCCACGTTACGACCGCGCCTACTTCGAACGGATTTATCCCGCAGCTCAATTTCAATCACTACGCACTGATTTTGACTGTCGCTGGCTGGTTTATCGGAATGGAACTGCTTATGTCGGTGGCTTTGCGGTATTTCCTCGCGAATTTTCAGGTAAAGACGACGGCGCAAAACTACCCGTCATTATTTATAACCGCGCGGGTCACGGCCCAACCCATGGCGTAAGCTTTGCCGACATCTTCCAGCGCATTTTCCCGCTCGCTGAAGCTGGCTTTATGGTGATCGGCTCGCAGTATCGCGGTGGTGGTGGTGTGTTTTCTGGCATGAGTAATGGCACCGATGAATATGGTGGTCGGGATCTCAGTGATGTGTTGCGCCTTCCGCAGGTCGCCGAAGCGGTTGGCCCGGCCGATGCAGAACGTGTGGGGCTATATGGCCGCGCGCGAGGCAGTATGATGAGCTTTATGGCTGCGCGCGCACGTCCAAGTGCGTTCAAAGCGCTCGCAAGCGCTGCAACGGTGAGTGATCTTGGCGCATGGATTGATGAGTGGGACGGTGATCACGCAGCAACGCGGTACATCCCAGACTTCACTGAAAATGAAACGACCGCGTTGCAGGCACGTTCGGTTATCGAGTGGGCCGACGAGCTCTCATCTGATCTGCCGATCCTCTTGATTCATGGCCAGCGCGATTGGAATCTTCCGGCAACGCAGTCTGAAGCATTAAGCGCACGTTTAAACGAACTGGGGCACTCACATGAATTGCTGCTGTGGTCACATGCGGATCATCAATTCACGAATTATCGGAGCGACCTCACACAAGCATTGATTGACTTCTTTTCGACACACTTAAAATAACAAAGGCCAGCTTGCTGCTGGCCTTTGATAACATTCGCTCATATTAAACTAGCGTGAATCCGTCCGATCGCGACGACGTTCTCCGCGTTCCTGTCGCCGTTGCTGCATCCGCTCGAGCGCTTCACCGCGGCGCTGTTCTGCCTCTGAGCGACGCTCTTGTGCTTCTTGCCGACGCTCAATGACGCGTTCCCGACGTTCTTCACTTAACGCACTCAGGCGCTCAACAAACTGATCTTCAGTAATGACACCCGTGCCATCTGTATCCAGACGACGGAACATTTGTTGTGCACGTTCCTGAGCTTGACGGGTCATCACCTCGATCATTTCTGATTCTGTTAACGAACCGCTCTGATCGAGATCGAATTCCTGAAAGTGCTGGCGGATCCGAGCTTCTCGAGCTGCCTGCATACGCTCGCGCATTTCTTCAGGCGACACATCCGAAGACTCACCATCGAAGTGCTCGAACCACATCATACGGCCGCTGCCTTTTCCTTCGGCCCGTGGCCCGTATCGGCGGATTTCGACGCGCTTTTCACGCTTTTCTGCCGCCGCTTCGGTTTCTGCTGAAGCGGTCGTTGTGACAACACTTCCCAAAAACAGAGCGGGGGCTAGCGCAGGTATCAGTAACATAGATAACATCTTATTCATTTTCATCTCCTCAGAGCAGCATTGCTCTCTTAACTCCCCAACAGTATGGCGAGTAAAGCTGCAGGAAATATGCGTACTTTATGAAGAAATTATGGAGTAGCTGTATATTTGTAACCAACCCCATAGACGGCCTGAATCAGCGTATTTGGCGCGCCAGCCGCACTTAACTTATGTCTTAGGTTTTTTATGTGACTATCGACCGTCCGATCGCTCACCACCCGGTGATCATCATAAGCCGCATGAATAAGTTCCTCACGACGATACACGCGCCCAGGATGACGCGACAGGGTTTGCAGCAAACGAAACTCAACCGGAGTCAGCTCTAGCTCAACTTTACCGTATCGTGCCTGATAGGCACCAGGATCTAATGAAAGTGCAGTTGCCCCTGATGCGCTTTGTGCAGGCTCTGTCTGCCATTGTTGCCGGCGCAATTGGGCTTCGACACGCGCGACGACTTCACGTGGACTAAAGGGTTTTACGATGTAATCGTCCGCACCGAGCTTTAGACCGACAATCCGATCGACTTCATCATGCCGGGCAGTGATAAAGAATACGGGTACCCGACTGCGTTCCCGAATGCGCCTACACAGCTCGAGTCCATCGAGTCCCGGCATCATCACGTCTAACAGAACAAGATCCCATTCGGCTTCGCTAAATGCTTTCCAAGCCTCCCCACCATCGAGATGGTGAGTGCAGCTATGTCCGGCTTGCTCTAGATAGTCTTTGAGTAACGAGCCAATCTCCGGCTCATCTTCTGCGACGAGAATTCTACCCATGCTCCGGTTTTCCTCCAAACTGGCGTGGTAACTCAATGATAATACACAAGCCTCCGAGAGCGCTTGCTGTCGCCTTAACGCGGCCTTCATGCGCCCGAACAATTCGCTCGACCAACGCAAGCCCAAGACCAGAGCCCCCCGTGTGTCGAGCGCGATCTGACTGAACCCGATAAAACCGATCGAAGATGCGTGGTAATTGATCAGTTGAAACGCTTGGCGCACTATCGTCGACTTGCACGCGAATCCAAGTTTCATTTGTACTAATGTGTATATCCACCGTGCCCGGCGCGTCCGTATAACGAATTGAATTGGTCAACACGTTTGCAAGCACTTGGCGTAATCGCTCTGGATCACCATAAAATGTCAGAGGCTTTTGAGAAGCGACAATCCGCAGACTTAGACCTTTCGCTTGGGCTGCGTCGTGATAAGACTCTGATACTTCAACCGTCAGAGCATTAAGATCAAAGGATTCCCAACGGTAATTGAGGCCCCCTAAATCGGCCTGGGCCAATGTATCGAGATCCTGCACCAAGCGTGTCAATTGCTTCGCTTGCGCCTGTAATCGCTGAATGACTGGGAGCTCTGGCTTACGAACACCATCTTCAATCGCCTCGAGTTCTCCTTGCAAAACAGTCAGCGGCGTACGTAATTCATGAGCAATATCCGCCATGAACTCGCGTCGTTGATACTCATTCGCAGCAAGGGTCGCAGCAAGTTTGTTCAATGTTCGTCCAAGCTGGGCAACATCGTCCATCCCTTCTTGCGAGAAGCGTGTGCTTGCATCACCTGCCGCGAGTGCTTCGGTACTGTGTCGCAAGCTTTGCAAACGTCGCCGCAACCCATTGGCAAATAAAAATGCAACAAGCGCCGCTAAGACAACGGCTGCACCTCCAGCATACAGAAGTGCCTGCTGTTGATTTTGTGCATAGACCGCATCAATTGGAGCGACCGCACCACGTGGGATCGGTGTGCTCAATATGCCGAGAACTTGCCCTTCAAACAGCACGAGTTGAGAAACTGCATCCTCAATTCTCGGTCCAAAAATCAGCTCTCCTGAGTCGGTCACAAAGTTGAGTTCTTCAAATGAGAGGTCTGGATCCAAATTGAAGCGTTCCGGCTCGAGCCATACGTCCCGCTGAATATCACTTAATATCACACGCCATAGCTCGTGCTCTGGCACATCTGAAGTCAACTGGCGACGTTCATATTGGCCGTAATACTCACTTAAAACCTCTGCAACTTGCTGTAGCCGATTGCGTTCTTGTTCTGCAAGGTACTGCGTAAAGTTCTGAATAAAGAGCCAGCGCATACTGAGCAAAATTAGCACGACCAGCAACAAGCTGCTGCCCGCGATCGCGAGGAAAAGTTGCGAGCGGGTGGAAAGTTGATTCAAACGGAAACGGGTAAACAAGCGCTAAACGTCCTGCGAGGAGGGACCACCTTGCTCAAGGGCATCGAGCCGCTCTTCGAGCGCCTCAACTCGCTTGCGTAAACGCAAAATAAGTTCCTGTTGCACGGCCATCTCTTCATGGGTAACGACATCGAGCCGGCCCAGTTGCGCTTGCAACGTCTGCTTCACGCGTTGTTCCATGTTGTCAGCCATATCGCGCACGCCGGGTGGAATACTTTCGGTAATCTGGCGCGCAATCTGCTCAATCTTTTTTGCGTCAATCATCTTCATGTTCTCCATCTACAGGTGACTCTACTATAGCATGACCATGAGAAATCAAGAGCGTTTCCTGAACCTGTGGTTTGCGCTACAATGCGCGAAGCAAAAAGCCGTCATTCTGAACACCAAAAAGTGAGTTCCACATGCAGTTAAATCCCCAGCAACAAGAGGCCGTGCATTACATCGGCGGTCCGATGCTCGTGCTGGCGGGAGCAGGCAGTGGAAAGACCCGCGTGATTACAGAAAAAATTGCCTATTTGATTGGGCAAGCAGGTTATTTACCAAAACATATCGCCGCCGTTACGTTCACCAACAAAGCGGCCCGCGAAATGCGGGAGCGTATCCATCAACGGGTCGGTCGCAAACACTGTCGTGGTTTGCGCGTTTCAACGTTCCACACGCTCGGGTTGGACATGATTCGTCGAGAGACAAGCCTACTTGGTCTCAAGCCAGGCTTTTCGCTTTTTGATGATCAAGATACATTTGCGCTGTTAAACGCACTGAGCGAAGACACCTTGCAGGGTGACAAACAACAACTGCAACTTCTGCAAAGCCGAATTGGGCAATGGAAAAATGCAATGCTGCTTCCGGAGCAGGTCAAGCCCGATCCTGAGCGCCCCGACGACATCTTATTTGCAGCTTTATATGAACGGTATCAGCGCCAGCTCAAAGCGTGCAATGCACTCGATTTTGACGACCTCATTCTACTTCCGACGCTTCTTTTGAAACGTTCAACCGATGTCCGACTGCGTTGGCAACAGCGAATTCGTTACCTCTTGGTGGACGAATACCAAGATACCAACTCGAGCCAGTATGAATTAGTTCGCTTATTGGTCGGTGAACGTGCTCGATTTACCGTGGTGGGTGACGATGATCAAAGTATCTATTCATGGCGCGGGGCGCAGCCCGAGAACTTGGCTCTCTTGCAGGCCCACTTCCCAACCCTGCGCGTGATAAAATTAGAACAAAACTATCGCTCCGTCGGGCGCATCCTTAAATCGGCGAACATTTTAATTGCCAATAATCCCCACGTATTCGAGAAAAAGCTGTTCTCGGTGATGGAGTATGGGGAGCCGCTTCGCGTAATTTTCGGTAAAAACGAAGAGAACGAAGCGGAACGTGTTGTGGCAGAGATTGTCCGAGAGCGCTTTTTAAATAATACCCGCTACGGCGACTATGCCATCCTCTATCGAGGAAATCATCAAGCGCGCATTTTCGAAAAAGCGCTTATGAATAATCGCATTCCCTACAAAATCACCGGGGGCCAATCGTTTTTTGCCCGCGCGGAGATAAAGGATGTGATGGCCTATCTGCGCCTGGTCGTTAATCCGGACGACGACAATGCGCTGCTGCGGATTATCAATACACCGCGGCGCGGAATTGGTCCGAATACCATCGAGCGAATTGGCCAGTTCGCCTTTCAAGAGAATATCAGTCTGTTTGCGGCCTGCCAGCACTCTGGCCTTCGTACCGTTCTCGCTACCCGTGCCTATGCCGACGTGCAAGCGTTTGTGGCCATGATCTCGGTGTGTGCACGGGAGTCGGATGGTGGAGCCGAGCACGCAACACAAGCCGTGAAGCAATTACTTCAAGATATTCATTTTGAGGACTGGCTATACGAAACAAGCGGAAGCCCGACCGCCGCTGAGATGCGTATCAAAAATGTGAATGAGCTCTACCGGTGGGTGAGCGATATGTTGATGGGAAGTCCCGAAAACGAAGCGATGACCCTTGAGCAAGTGGTCAATCGTTTGGTTCTGCGCGACATGCTCTCGCGCCAAGAAGATGAATCTCTTGATGACCAGGTTCAGTTAATGACCCTACACGCCAGCAAAGGCCTTGAATTTCCCTACGTCTTTTTGGTGGGCATGGAAGAGGGACTCCTGCCTCACCAGACGAGCATCGACAATGATGATATCGAGGAAGAACGTCGCCTTGCGTACGTTGGTATTACCCGAGCGCAGCAAAAACTCACATTTACGTTGGCACGCGAGCGCCGGCAATATGGTGAAGTCATTCGCCCTGAAGTGAGTCGTTTTTTGATGGAGTTACCGCAAGACGATATTTCGTGGGAAGATAAAAAGAAAGTGGTGACTGCTGAGGAAAAACAAGAGCGCAATGCGGCTAACGTGGCTCGCCTAAGGGAAATGCTGCGACGGTAATTTTGTTCGCTTTTGCTTGTTTGATCATATCCCCTGCCGCCATGGGACCCGTTTCAAACACTAAATTACCCTGTCCCGCTTTCACCCCAAGCTCGAACAGCCATTCCCGTTGCTCATCACTTTCGATCCCTTCAGCAGTCAGCTCAATCGAGAGTTCTTGGCAGAGGGTCACAATATGGCGCACCATCGCTCGCGCACGCTCTTTACGCGGAACCTGCGCCACGAAACGGCTATCAAGCTTCACGAAGTCGAAGGGGTAGTTGTACAGGAAGTGCAACGGCCCTGTTCCGCGCCCGAAATCATCGAGGGCAAGCTTAAAGCCAAATTCTTTGAGCTTTCTGAGGCTTGCAAGAATGCGACGCGGATCATGCTGCTGCAGTGACTCTTCATCGAACTCAAGGACCAACAGGCCCGCTGGCACTTTCGCATTTTCGACAATTTCGGTCAGGCTCTGAATATGGCGAGGACGCATCAAGTGCTGCGTACACAGATTTAAATGCACAGGTTTGGGGTTATGTCCGGCTTTGCGCACCTCGGCTAGCAGGCGACAACTCTCCTCGAGAACCCATTGATCAATCTCAATAATCGCACCGGATCGCTCTGCCATCAGCATGAAGTCAGAAGGCATCACAATCGTCTCACCGCGCTGCCAACGCACCAAGACTTCATTTCCAACAATCGCATTTGATTGCATGTCCCAAATGGGCTGATACCACAAGCGGAAATCTCGTTGCGCTCGGGCACTGCGTAACGCGGCCTCTTGATTAAGTGCATCGACCAAGCCACTTCGGATCGTCTCATCAAAGACCACAAATCGGCCCCGACCGAGATTTTTCGCTTCATACATGGCGGCATCCGCATCGCGTAATAGGCGATCTGCGCTATCTTCTTCTCCACGGCTTGTGGCAATTCCAATACTCGCCCCAGAGAGGTGCTCTTGCCCTTCAAGAACAAAGGGCTCCTTCATGACATCGATGATGCGTGCTGCGACATCTTTGGCGTCATCAATTTGCTGAATCGGATCTAAAAGAATGACGAATTCGTCACCACCTAAGCGCGCGAGGAAATCTTCTTCGCGGATGGCGTTGTGGAGACGCCGACTGACTTCGAGCAAAAAGTGATCACCTGCCGAATGCCCAAGAGTGTCATTGATATTTTTAAAGCGATCGAGATCCACGAAAAGTAATGCGCAGTTTTCTTTCGGGTTGCGTTTTTGCCGCGCAATGGCACAGTTCACACGTTCAGTGAACATGGCCCGGTTCGGTAAACCGGTCAGGTTGTCGTGATGCGCATCATGATACAACCGAGCTTCGATATCCTTTCTGCGCTCAATCTCTTCGACAAGTTCTTCTGTTCGCTCCGCGATACGTTTTTCCAAGAATTGGTTCGCTTTGGCGAGCTGGTCTGCTGCACGGCGCCGCTCTATTGCCACTGAGACGTGGTGGGCAACAAAATTTAAGAGCTCTAAGTCCTCACGGACAAATGCGCGATCACTCCGATAGGTTTGTGTGGCAATGACACCAAAAATCTTGCCATCCATCATCAAGGGTGAGCCGAGCCATTGATACGCCAATTTTCCTCGATTCTCGGAGAGGACGACATCACCCCTTTTTACCAGCGCGTTGCGCGTGGGCTCATCGACAAAGGCTGGCTTTTTCTGCCGAAGAACATACTCGGTCAGCCCTTTTTGCAAGCTACGTTGACGTGCTTGGAAGCCGCTTTCATCGGCATAATACGGGAAATATACTTGCTGACGGTTCTCCGTCAGCAAAGCGATATAAAAGTTGTCTGCTTGTACAAGTTTCGAGACTTCAATATGCAGCCGTCGGTAAAAACTCTGCATATCTTCTGCGGTATTCGTCAATTCTGAGATCGAGTAAAGCACCGCGTTCTGACGCTCGGCTTTTTCCCGTTCAATAATCTCGCTACGCAGGTCTTCGTTCGACTTTTGCAATTCTGCGGTTCGTTTTCTCACTTCTTGCTCAAGGTATTCCCGATGACGGAATCGCTCAAGCGCGTTCACAACGTGTTGTGAAACGAACATAAGGAGCTCGAGGTCCTCAGCACGATAGCGAACATCTTCCTCGTAGCTTTGCACGACCATGGCACCAATCAAGGTGTCATTTGCAATCAACGGGACACCGAGCCAATCGATCGGAAGTGATCCGAGGAAATTCACTTCGCCGGTCTCAACGAGGTGTTCAATCTCTTCTTTTGTGCACAACATAGGCTCACCGGTCCGAAGGATATATCCGGTGATGCCACGCATCAGCGCCTCAGCAGGCACCTCATCAATGAGCGTGACGTCATCATACTGATCAACAAAATATGGGAATCGGAAGCTGTCTCTGCTCTCCGTGTAAAGGCAGATGTAGAAGTTCTTGGCCGACATAAGCTGGCCAATGATGCGGTGGACCGAATGATAAATCTGGTCCATGTTTTGTGCAGATGAGGCAAGTTCAGAAATACGAAAAAGTGCCTGCTGAACAACTTCAGCCTGCCTGTATTTCTGGGTTAACGCTTTTAAACGCTTCACGACTTTTTCAAGTCGTTTCACCTTCAATGCGTCTTCATTTTCCCGCGAAATCGTGCTCACCCGTGAGCATCCCTCCAACAGCCCTATGTCTAATTCAGCTTTCCTTGGACCTGAGACATCCTGACATCCTACTGAAAAGTAAGGGTTTCCCCTCTAGACAATCATCAGACTTATTTGTTGTTATGTTGTTATTTTTTTGAATTTGTTGAGTATACGACGTAAATCATAGGTTGAAAAGCAATCAATCATGAGAAATTGTGATTTTCAATAACAAAAAAAGCCACTCGGGTGAGTGGCTTTTTGCTCGCTCTTTCAAATTAGAGCTCGGCGATCATGAACTCAATCGCTGCTTCAATCTCTTCATCGGTACAACGGGCACAGCCACCGCGCGGAGGCATTGCGTTGAACCCGTTGATTGAATGCTCCAGTAACACATCCATGCCTTGCGCTAAACGATCAGTCCAATCTTCGGCGACGTTCTTGCGCGGCGCACCGAGTACTCCGCCCGTATGGCAGGCTGCACAGGCTTGATTGTATACCTGCTCGCCCGAACGTGCTTCGCTCGCTGCGGCTTGTTGTTGAGTTTCTGTCCCAGCAATCCGTACTTTCATGGTCGGCTGGATACGTTCAGCAATTGCTTCACGTGACATATCTTGGGTGATTGCCATTACGCTGCCGGCAATCGCGACACCGGCAACAACGGCCAGTACTTGTTTCCACTTAAGTTGCTTTACAAACTTCACGGCTTTCTCCTGACTGATTCAGTGCCAAACTTGAAATCGGTTGCTGAAATTCTGCCCCGATTATAACGAGAAATTCGGTTCCATGAAACTGCTGTCTGCGGGGTTCACTCAGAAGCAGTGTATCTTTACTCACTGTGATACACTTTTTTCTCGTCTTTTAATACGGATTTCTTGCCGCTTGGTTCACTCTGACAACCGTAAAATAGCTCTTTTAGACCTCGACGCCTTCTTTGCAGCAGTCGAGGTAATCAAAGATCCAAGTCTTGCTAAACGCCCGTTTGCAGTCGGTGGTGGAGGTGAGCGTGGCGTGGTGGCAACGGCAAATTATCACGCACGACAATATGGGGTCCGCAGTGCCATGCCGGGCCATCAAGCACGTCGATTATGCCCTGATCTGCATTTTGTAAAACCGGACATGCCCGCCTACAAAGCAATGTCAAAACAAGTACTGGCAATTCTTTCTGAGTATACCTCGTTGGTGGAGCCTGCTTCGATTGACGAGTTCTATCTTGATCTCACCGATAATACCGCGTTTAAAGGAAGCGCAAGCCTCACGATGGAGGCGATTCGGGCGGAGCTTCGGGCGCTTGGTGTCTCAGGGTCTGCTGGCATTTCATGCCAGAAAATGGTCGCAAAAATAGCCTCTGAAGAACGTAAACCTGACGGTCAATTTGTCGTCGCACCGGATCAAATTGTCGAGTATCTCGCCACCTTATCGCTGCGCCGTATCCCCGGTGTCGGCCCAAAGAGCCAAGAACGACTTCAGGCTGCTGGCTTTCGAAACGTGGCCGATATCCAGCAAGCGGATGTTGCCAAACTCCAGCGATTGCTTGGGGATCACGCGGGATATTTGCTCTTTCAACGGTGTAGTGGCATTGATGAACGTCCCGTTTCCATCAGCCGGATGCGCAAACAAGTCAGTGTGGAATCCACGCTGCATCGTGACTTTACCCACGTAAAACATGCAGAGCATTTTTTAGAGACCAGCCTACTGCCTTCTCTGAAGAAAAGGCTCGGACAAGCCCGCTGGCAAGACGTGAAAGCCAAGGGCCAAACCGTCAAGCTCAAGTTCAGTGACTTTACCCAAACAACCGTGAGCCGCGTGAGCAACCGCGTTTCACCGTCGCTGTTTTATCAACTTCTGCACGAAGCATGGCCGCGCGCCGAGCACCGAAGTGTGCGTCTGATTGGCGTTGGGATTACTCTTCCAGACCCAGATGAGAATCGACAGCTCGAATTGGAGTTGGAATAATCGGTCGGTCCCCCAACGAGCAGGTCATATCCGTTTCGGAGAACTGCAGCTCATCGAGAAGTTCTTGCGCTTGATATACGTACCGTAAGAGCCACAGCAAAAAGCGAACATCCGCATGAATCAAGCGATGTCGTTCTTCTTTGAACATCCAGTCACTAAGAATGCCATCGGTTGTACTATCAAAAACAAGCCCTATCAGCTCTCCCCGGCTATTCACCGTGGGGCTACCCGAACTTCCGCCCGTCCCATCGGCCGTAGATAAGAAATTTACGGTCAAGGCCTCAGGACTGATCGCCAAACACCCTGCTCCATGAACCGATGCGGCGGCGAACATACTAAAAGGAAGCGTATAGCGAGGCTCGCTTCCGGATATCTGCAACAGCGAAGCCAAGGTCGTTTGCGCCTCGTTGTCACTATACCCTGCGACAACACCCGTACTCAGTCGGTAGGTGCGATTCGCGTTGTCGGGAAGTCGCCGCCCTTCACTCCGCGCCTGACGTCGAAATGCGTCCATCACGATGGAGCGGGCTTGCTGCTCTTGTCCGCGCAACTCACGTTCTCGCGTGTCCCACTCAAGCCGCTCTTCCGCAGAGTTCATCGCAAACTGTAACCAGGGGTCATGCGAACGGCGCATCTCTGAAAGTGGTGTCCGCATCCACTGTTCAACAACCTCTACCTGATTCAACGAGGATTGCGCGTACAAGGCCTCCACACGGTCACGGATTTTTGCCTCATCATCTGCCTCGTCAAGCTGAAAGAATCGCCGAACAAATGGAATTTGTTGGTCATCAGGCAATGTTTGATGACGCATAAGCAGGTCGACCAACAGCGCTTTCTCAACATCGGCATCGAACTGTCGAATCTGGCCCACCAACTGGGCCCGTAGCGCGGGCACCTGCTGAGCCTGAAATCCACGCGTGCGTCGCTCTTCAGGACGATTTGATTCCTGAGCAAGCCGATACAGTCGTTGAGCTATCACCGGAAGCTGGAGTTCTTGAAAGAACGACCACCAGGTTTGTTGTGCCAAAGTCTGCCGGCGCAGGGCGAGCGTTCGTTCTACTTGATCAAGGCCGGAACGATAGCGGTCACGTTGATCACTTGATTCAAGTTGCTCTATCCAGGACCGTAATTGTGCCTCTTGCGCTGCGCTCTCTGAGAAAAACTGATGCCGCTCCGCTGCGTCCAACATCCCCAAAAAATTTTGCCGACGATTCCCCCACCGCATCAGCGCGGGTGAGTAACGCAAAATACGTTCTGGGTATTGCTCTGAGAGTTCCAGAACAATGTCTTCAAATGCCTGTAAATACTCAATTGCTGCGGGATAGAATTGCTCAAGTGCAAGACGCGCTTCCTTCTCGAGCCGATAACGTTGGGTCAGTCCAGGAAACCCTGCGGTAAATACCGGCTCACCAACATCAGGAGCGGCCGATGATAACGGCAACCAATGGGTGGGTCGCACCGGTTCGCCATCCTGATTGTAGACTCGCAGAAGCGCAAGATCCGCACTATGACGCGGCCACTGCCAGTTATCTTCAACGCCACCAAAATACCCGACATCTTCGGGCGGCGCCCAGACAAGTGTGACGCGCGGGAATATATAATCACGGACCAGCAGATAACCAATCCCATCATATTGCTCAACCACGCGACAGCGGATCTGCGGCGCATTTTCACAGCGGCGCAAAATTTCATTGCGATTGTTCGCTATCAGGTCAAAACGAGCGCGCCCCGTGACACGATCCGTGACGCCTTGCAAAACGTCTTGGGTCACTTCGGTCCGACTGAGGGTTTGTGCCACAACAAAGTCTGCAGGCGCTAGCAACTCGAGCTCTTGCGTTAAGGCTAGATATCCTGTTTCAAGAAAATTGTTTTCAAGGGTTGAGCGGTACTGCAGTAAATCGACAATACAGTGATGGTTGGTGAGCACGAGACCCTGTTCGGAGATAAAGGTACCGGAACATCCACCGACTTTGAGGACCGCAGAGGCGTGAGGTTGAATTGGCCAGTCCGGTTTTTGCTCGGGAAGCCAGAGCCCTTCGCGACTTTGCGCGGAAGATGAAGCAACCACCCACAGACACACACAGAATAGCCAACCAAGCCCTATTCGCTTGGAGCGCTGAATGGATAACTGCTCTTGACTGACACCGATAACCGCTCTGGACACCCTCGAACCTCATATTGCTCCGCGGGCACTTCAACGCGGATTCCATATAGTGTACGCAAATTAAGCATTTTTGGAGACAAATATTACACTTCTTTAAAGATACGCTCTGTATTTCTGTATGCGGATTGTCCTGTTTTCTGCTACAATCCGCGCCTTTCAGAATTCCGGTCATCGCAGTGACTGTACCTGCGATGGCGAATCACCGTTCACTTAAAAATGCCGGGAGAAACGTTCATGGCTTCGGTTCTTATTCTGATGGGGTCAACATCTGATTGGCCTGTCATGCAGGCAGCAGCGCGCATGCTCGATAGCCTCGGGGTCTCTTGGGAGGCGCGAGTTGTCTCTGCGCACCGGACACCAGACCTCCTGCCGACCACCATGCAAGAAGCCGAACAAAATGATGTCCGCGTCGTGATAGCGGGTGCCGGTGGTGCCGCGCACCTTCCTGGCATGCTCGCCGCATTTACTCACCTCCCCGTATTTGGTGTTCCTGTCCCGAGCAAACAGCTCAAGGGGCTAGATAGCTTGCTATCCATTGTTCAGATGCCAAAAGGGGTCGCGGTTGGAACACTCGCTATCGGAGAAGCAGGCGCGGCTAACGCAGGGCTTCTGGCCGCACAGGTCATTGCCACCACCGAACCAGCGGTACGCGACAAGGTGATTGCATTTCGGGCGACACAACGTGACACCGTCCTCACCAACAGTAAATTGGATCTCGATTCTTTATGAAAATAGTCATCCTTGGGAACGGTCAACTTGGGCAAATGCTGGCTCAGGCAACGATTCGTTTAGGGCATGAATGTTTACTCATCAACACGCGTACCGACCAGGTGATGCCGGCCGGTGCCCACGTCCCTCTTGAACTGAGCGTAGCTGAAGCGATGCAGTGGGCCGATGTGGTAAGTTGGGAACATGAGCAGTTGGATCCGAACCATGTTGCCTTGGCCGCTGATAAATTACTGACCGATCCCGCTAAAATTCTACCATTGACTCATCGCCAACTCGAAAAGCAGCTTTGCGATGATCTTGCCATTGCGACGGCACCTTGGGTTGCCTTCGACACGACCGAACAATTTGAAAACGCCCTACAACAGTGGCAAGGCAAAGCAGTGATCAAAGCTGCCAGTGGAGGCTACGACGGCAAAAGCCAATGGCGCTACGACCCCGCTGCAGGACAGAAGGTAACAGACCTCTCTGCAACCGCAGGAAAGCAGCCGGGTATTATTGAGGCGATGATTCCATTTCATTGCGAAGTGTCCCTGGTCGGTGCACGCGCGGCTGATGGTCGAATTCAATGCTATCCGCTCGTCGAGAATGTGCACGACCGCGGCATTCTAAGCCACACCTTTGCCGGTTTATCCGATTTCCCAAGCCACTTGCAACAAGAAGCAGAAACGGCGTTTTGTGCAGTGACTGAGCAGCTTGGTTATGTCGGAACCCTTGCGATTGAGTTCTTCGTCGTTGGACAGGGTGCCACAGCAAAGCTGTTGGTCAATGAAATTGCGCCACGGGTTCACAACTCAGGCCACTGGACTATGCAAGGATGCAACGTCAGTCAGTTTGCCCTCCACGTGCGCGCGCTTACCAACATGCCGTTTGCGCCTTTCGTGGTTCAACCGAGCCTGATGGTCAATGTCATTGGCGTCGATGCGATTCCAGATACGCTCTGGGCAGATGCCCAAGCCGCGCCATTCTGGTATGGCAAAGACGCTCGCCCTGGCCGCAAAGTGGGGCATGTGAATTTTCACGTGAGTGATCGCCAAAGTGCCGAAGCACTCGCCCGAACGTGGGCGCCACAACTTCAGAAGCTAGCCTAATGTCGTGCGTAGGGTCCTGATTACAGGACCCTTTTTTTATCTCCCTTGGGCGAATATCTGGCCCACATTCCCCCATACACTACGAACTGAGAAGTCCATGAATCCCCATGAAGAGTGGAGTCTCGCTTTCGGTTTGCCTATCATGAAGGTAATTCAAAACCGGAGATGTTTATGTCGAAGCAAGGCTATCTACTCGCAATAGACCAAGGAACCACATCAAGCCGCGCGATTGTGTACCGTGCATCCCCGAAGACCATGGATGTGATTGGTCGTGGCCAGCATGAGTTCAAGCAGTACTTTCCCTCCGATGGTTGGGTTGAACATGACCCCGAACAAATCTGGCAAACCACCCTACAGGCCTGCCAAGATGCACTCGAGCAAGCCAACATAAAAGCCTCCGAATTATCTGGAATTGGCATCACCAATCAGCGCGAAACTACCGTGATTTGGGACCGAAAAACGGGACGACCCATTCACCGTGCGATTGTCTGGCAAGATCGTCGAACATCCTCTCTCTGCAAAAAGCTCAAAGCTGATGGACTTGAATCCGAGATCCAGAAGAAAACCGGACTTCTGCTCGACCCTTATTTTTCCGGGACTAAGGTTCAATGGCTACTCGATCACGTGAAAGGCGCACGGGCACGCGCCGAAGCAGGTGAGCTTGCGTTCGGCACCATAGACACGTTTTTGCTGTGGCGTCTCACTGAAGGCGAAGTCCATGCAACCGACATCACCAATGCTTCCCGTACTCTCTTGATGAACTTGAATACAGGTGAATGGGACGACGAGTTGTGTAAAACCTTTGATGTTCCCCAAAGTGTACTTCCGACCATCAAAAAGAATGCGGACCATTTTGGTGATGTTTCTGCAGCCCTATTACAAAAGGGCGAGACTGCATCTGACAAAATCCCTGTTTTTGCAATGGTTGGGGATCAGCAAGGCGCACTCATCGGCCAAGGATGTTTTGAGGTCGGTCAGATGAAAAGCACCTATGGCACGGGGTGTTTCGCACTGGTAAACACCGGCCATGATATTGTGCACTCCGAGCACCGGCTCCTCACAACCGTTGCGTACCACATTGAGAGTAAGCCGGTGTACGCCCTCGAGGGCAGTATTTTTATGGCGGGGGCCATCGTACAATGGCTGCGTGACAAACTCGGTATTATTCAACAAGCGGCTGAGACTGAGCCCCTTGCTGAAGGTGTGCCGTGGGATCAATCCGAACAACTCATTCCTGCGTTTACCGGTTTAGGTGCGCCCTATTGGGACCCCGATGCCCGCGCCGCACTATTTGGTATGACTCGGGATACAGGACGTGCACAGATTTCTGCCGCAGCGCTTCGCAGTGTTGCTCTGCAAACGCGCGACTTGCTTAAGGCAATGGCAGACGATGGGCAAGTTGTAGACGAGCTCCGTGTCGACGGTGGTATGACTGATAACGCTTGGTTCATGCAAGCCCTTGCAGATATGTGTGGGCATCCCGTGCTTCGTGCAAATACCGCCGAAACCACGGTACGTGGGGCAGCGTTCCTTGCAGGATTAAAAGCGGGCATCTTCGATGATCTGACGCAAATTCAACGCCTTTGTACATCCAAAGGAAAGTTCATTCCCGAACTTGAAAAAGATGCGCGCGAACAAGTGTATGCACGATGGTTAGCCGCAGTCGAAAAAGTTAGGTAGAATGTGTGCCCTTTTTTGAAAAGAGTCAGTGTGTATGAGTCAGGACCCGTTGTTTGAAATGGCGAAAGCCGCAATGAAACGTTCCTATTCGCCGTATTCGCGGTTTCCGGTTGGCTGTGCCATTCGCACATCGTCGGGCGCTATTTTTTGCGGCTGCAACGTGGAAAACGCATCCTATCCCGAGGGGACCTGTGCAGAAGCCGGTGCGATTGCCGCGATGGTCATGGGTGGGGAAGACACCATTCAGGATATTTTCGTCATTGGTGAGGCGGACGGTTTGGTCACCCCGTGTGGTGGGTGTCGCCAACGCATCCGTGAATTCTCCACCTCGGAAACACGTGTCCATATGTGCGGGCCAGAGGGCGTTCGGGGTGTGATTAATATTCACGAACTCCTACCCCATTCATTTGGGCCCGAGCACCTCGCACCTGCCGATCACAAGCCGGAGACAGTATGACCGAACTCACTTCGCAGCAGCGTCGCGACGCTGCGCGTCTTGCTTTTTCATTACTTGATTTGACGAGCCTGACCAACCAAGAAACCGATGCAGACATTCACGCCTTGTGTGAGAACGCTCAATGGCGAGATGCAGAAGGTCACCGGATCCATGTCGCTGCGCTTTGTGTCTATCCGCGCTTTATTCCTCTAGCACGCAAGCTGCTCGATGAACGTGAGCTCTTCCAAGTGCGTATTGCGACAGTAACAAACTTTCCGGCAGGTGGTTGCGATATTGATATCGCGGTCAAAGAAACTCAAGCAAGCGTCGCATATGGTGCAGATGAAGTAGATGTCGTCTTCCCTTACCAAGCGTTCATGAATGGGGACACCGAAACACCCCTGCGCCTGATACAGGCCTGCAAAGCAGCCTGTGGCACGGGCGTGCAACTGAAGGTCATTTTGGAAACCGGTGAATTAAAAACCGCTGCATTGATTCAGCAAGCCAGCGAATTAGCCATCGCCGCTGGTGCTGACTTTATCAAAACATCAACGGGGAAAGTGCCAGTCAACGCAACCCCCGAAGCAGCCGACGTTATGTTGCAGTGTATTAGTGCGCACTACGCTGCGGCCGCAAAAAATCCTGCGCCCGCCCGCCCAGTGGGCTTTAAACCCGCTGGTGGCATTCGCACCTTAGAAGATGCCTTAGTTTATATCCGAGCCGCGGAGCGCATTGTCGGCGCAGACGCAACACGTCCGGCCGTTTTCCGACTCGGTGCCAGTTCGGTGCGAGGCCATTTAGTATCTGTGCTTGAAGGCGCAGAAGAAACACAGCAAGCAGGAGGCTATTAAGATGTTGCCCCAAGAAATTATCAAAGCAAAACGCGACGGGAAAACGCTGAGCCCAGAACAGATCGCATTTTTCGTCCAAGGAATTACAAGCGGGGGCGTTACCGAAGGGCAGATCGCTGCATTTGCGATGGCCGTCTATTTCAATGGAATGGTAATGCCCGAGCGCGTTGCGTTAACGGAAGCCATGATGAATAGCGGCAATGTGCTGCAATGGGACCATTTGAATCTTGATGGACCTATCGTTGATAAACACTCCACAGGCGGTGTCAGCGACTCAGTAAGTCTTATGCTCGGCCCCATGGTGGCCGCATGCGGTGGTTACGTGCCGATGATTGCAGGTCGCGGCCTCGGTCATACCGGCGGGACCCTCGATAAGTTCGAGAGTATTCCAGGCTACAACATTCAGCCAGATCAAGATGATTTCCAGCGCATTGTAAAAGAAATCGGCGTCGCGATTATTGGCCAAACAGCGCGCATTGCGCCAGCAGACAAGCGGTTCTATTCAATTCGTGATGTCACGGCGACCGTCGACTCCATTCCACTTATTACCGCTTCAATTCTCTCGAAGAAGCTCTCGGCCGGCCTTGAAGCACTGGTCATGGATGTCAAAACCGGCAACGGTGCCTTTATGACCGACCTTGAAAAATCGCGCGCACTGGCAAGCAGTATTGTTCAGGTCGCAAATGGCGCGGGCGTGAACACGAGCGCGTTGATCACCGATATGAATCAGGCGCTTGGTGATACCGCTGGAAATGCAACAGAGATGCGTGAAGCGGTGGAATATTTGATTGGGAAACGTCGTAACCCGCGTCTCCACGAAGTAACCATGGCACTCTGTGCACAAATGTTGCTCCGCAGTGGCTTGGCCACTAACACGGCTGAAGCTGAATCGAAGCTCAACGATGCCCTCGATTCAGGCAAAGCAGCGGAAGTTTTTGGAAAAATGGTCCATGCTTTAGGAGGTCCAGCGGACTTTGTCGAGCGCTATGACCATTATTTACCAAAAGCACCTGTCATTATGCCCGTTTATGCGGACGCGCCGGGCTATGTAACTCAGGTTGCCACGCGGGAGCTCGGCTTGGTGGTGGTCAGCCTTGGGGGTGGACGCACGAATCCAGAGGACGCAGTGGACCACGCAGTTGGCTTAAGTCAATTGGCATCCATCGGCAGTTACGTCGACCAAGATAAGCCTCTGGCCATGATTCATGCGCGCGATGAAGCTGCAGCAGCAATGGCGGCAGTTGAATTGAAAGCATCGATTGGACTGAGCGAAAACTTGCCGACCCTTGATCCGGTGGTTTATGAGATACTGACCAAAGACAGTATCAAGGAGTCTTAGTATGGCACGTGCGATCATTTTGATGATGGATTCGTTTGGCGTTGGCGCTTCCGCCGACGCTGCAGACTTTGGTGATGTTGGCTCAAATACGTTTGGCCACATCGCTCGCGCCTGCGCGAACGGAGAAGCCAATGAAGGTCGCACGGGTCCGCTGAAACTACCGAATCTTGAACGGCTTGGACTCGGAAAGCTCGCAACCGAAAGTGGCGGCGAGATACCGGCAGGGATGGACTATACCGGCACAGTCGAAGCCATGTACGGATACGCTCAAGAGCTCAGCCGGGGAAAAGACACCCCCAGTGGACATTGGGAAATTGCCGGTGTCCCGGTGCTATTTGATTGGCATTATTTTCCGAAATCCGTCCCCACCTTCCCATCTGACCTCACCGAGGCCTTGATTCAACGGGGTGACTTACCCGGAATCTTAGGGGATTGTCACGCCTCCGGAACAGAAATTATCGCCAAACTCGGCGAAGAACACATGCGGACTGGGAAGCCTATCGTTTACACGTCCGCTGATTCCGTTCTGCAAATCGCAGCTCACGAGGAAACGTTTGGCCTTGAACGACTCTTGGCGTTGTGTGAACTGGCGCGTCAAACACTCGATGAACAAGGGCTCCGCGTGGGGCGTGTCATTGCTCGGCCGTTCGTTGGTGACAGTGCACAAACCTTTAAGCGAACCGGGAATCGACGGGATTACTCTGTACTTCCGCCCGCGCCTACGGTCTTAGATAGTCTAAAAAAAGCCGGTGGTGAAGTGATTAGTATCGGGAAGATTGCTGATATTTATGCCGATCAAGGGATCACGCAAAAAGTCAAAGCGAGCGGGAACGACGCAATTTTTGACGCCACATTAAAGGCGATTCAAGAAGCACCTGAGCACAGTCTGATTTTCCCAAATTTCGTCGATTTTGACATGGAATATGGTCATCGACGGAACGTCGCAGGGTATGCGCGAGCACTCGAAGCATTTGATCAGCGATTACCTGAACTGATCAAGGCATTGCGACCAGGCGATCGAGTCTTCATCACCGCGGATCATGGGTGCGATCCGACGTGGCCGGGCACCGATCATACCCGTGAATACGTACCAGTGATTTGCTTTGGGCCGGGCGTGAAAGAAAAGAATATTGGCCGGCGTGCTTCTTTTGCGGACATCGGACAAAGTATTGCCACACATTTGAACTTGCCGAAAACAGAATACGGGGAATCGTTCTTATAACGAGCAGCCAACGCGTTCGCGTTGGCCACCCAGACACTTTATTTATTTTTTATACCGCTCAAACCACGCTAAGGCATATTCGACCTTCGCGATCATCCGAGACGGTCGGTTCGATACCCCATGAGCTGCACCCGGTACCCGCACCATGACCGTGTCGACGCCTAATAATTGTAGGGCCTGATAAAATTGCTCCGTATCGGCAATCGGTGTCCGACGATCTTCCTCGCCGGTGAACAACAGCGTGGGGGTCGTCACATTACCTACCAAGGATAGCGGTGAACGCTCCCAATAGTGCTCCAGCTCATCCCAAGGCAAGCCAGGGAACTGATTCGGGATCTGCGACAAATATGAGTCTGCCGTCAGCACTTTGCTGATCCAGTTGGTCACCGGGTTAGTCGCGACGGCCGCATTAAATCGATCCGTCAAGCCAATCGCATACGCAGTCGCAATTCCGCCCGCCGAGCCACCGGTAATAAACAGGTTATCGCTATCGACAAAGCCTTTCTCAATCAGCGCATCAATTCCCGACATGTGGTCAGCAAAGTCGTAAGGCGATGAATAACGATTGTGGAGCAGCATCGCGAAATCTTCGCCATAGGACGTGCTACCACGGTAGTTGTTGTAAAAGACAATGTACCCTTCCGCCGCATACCGTTGCAGCTCGGCAGCGAAATAGGGTCCGTAGGCCAAATGCGGTCCACCATGGATTTCTATCAACAGCGGGTAGGACTTCTCTGGATCGAACCCAGGAGGCGTAATATACCACCCATGAATTTCTTGCTCATCATAGCTCGACTTGTAGGTAAACTCATGAACTTCACCGAGCTGGCGTTGGCCGAGCATGCTCTCACTTAAGTTCGTCAGGACTCGCTGATTATTGCCTTGCCAAACCGCCACCTCACCCGGTCGATACGCAGTTGCGTGAGTGAACGCCAACACGCCATTTTGCGATGAGGTAAACATACCCCCAAGATAAGGTCGCCCATTACTGCCAGTGCCCACGTTCTCCGTCAAATCTGTATGGCGTCCGCCGCGCACAGGAACGCGAGCGAGTTTTAACTTTCCGCGGTCAGCATACTGAAAGACAATCGTATTGCTATTCAGCCAGTCTGGACTCTCAATTGAGCGGTCCAAATCGCCCAATAATTCGGTGACTTGCTGATTTCGCCACTCCATCACGTGCAGTTTTGCGTTGCGATAAGGGACTCGCTCATTGCTACCGTGTAAGAAAGCAAGGTATCGCCCATCCGGTGAGAAGACTGGGCTGTATTGACGGCCTGCGCGATCCGTCAGTGCTGTTAGCGTTTTATCCTCGAGGGAAACTTTATAAAGATTTGCTTCGAGAGTCTGGAACTCCCAATCCTCACGCCGATTCGCGGAGAATACTAAACCTGCGCTATCAGGTGTCCAAGCAAGGCGCCCCCCGTGATTGTAAGGCCCGTCCGTCAGCTGTCGCTCCGTTCCACCATCGGCAGGTACGACAAACAGGTGCCGATACGCACTTTGCAACAAACCGCGACCATCCTGCTGATAGTAGGCCCGCTCAATCACGATTGGGGCATCGGCCCAGCGAGCACCTTCCGGTCGTGTTGGCCGATAAACGCTACGCGCAAACTCGGTTGTGCCTTCAGGAACTTCCATACTAAACGCGAGCCACTTCCCATCAGGCGACCACGTAACATCGCTCACACCATTGCGAACGTCAGTCACCCGCGCACTCGTATGTTCGTTTATCCAATGCACGTGAATTTGATTGCTTCCAGAGCGATTTGAAATAAATGCTACGCGGTTGTTGTCAGGCGCCCAGCGTGGGCTTGAGTAACTATATTCATCAGAGAACAGTGGCACATGCTCGCCACTTGCGATATCGAGCATCCACAAACTACGGCGTGTGCTATCAGTCATGATGTCATTGCTATGACGCACATAAATAACACGCTGCCCATCCGGTGAGACCTGCACATCATTGGCAAACTCGAGTGCAAAAATGTCATCGGAGGTAAACCGTGTTTCAGCGGCTTGCGCTGGACTGCTGCACAGCACAAGTACCAAAGTAACAAAAAGCCATAAAGACCAACGAACGATCATTGGGAGTTCTCCTTTTAGCTCAAAACACGACTTAGCCAAGCGCTAATATCGTTGATTTGCGGTGGACACACTTGGTGTGCCATGGGGTACGTTTGATAGGTTACAGTGTAGCCCTTGCCCTGCAACCAAGCCCGTGCATGCTGCCCAAGCTGCTCTGGAACCACCGGATCTTGCGTCCCATGTTGTACCAGAAATTCTGTGTTTTTATTGGTGTCCGATGGGCGAATCGACGCGTGAGTCGCCAAATAAGTCGAGAGGCACATCACCCCCGCGAGCTTCACATCCGCAGTCAGTGCCGCCTCATAAGCGACAGCCCCGCCCTGAGAAAAACCTGCAAGTACAATTCGCTCCGCAGGAATGCCACGTTCAATTTCACGTTTCACCAGCGCGAGTGCTTGGTCAGCCGATGCGCGTAGCTGACTTTCATCCACATTTCGTTCGATGGTCATTTCAAGAATGTCATACCAAGCAGGCATGGTCATTCCACCATTGATCGTCACCGGAATTCGGGGCGCGTGCGGAAAGATAAAACGCGCGTGAACGCCATCAGGCAAACGAATATGGGGAACAATAGGCTCAAAATCATGACCATCGGCACCAAGGCCATGTAACCAAATGACCGCTGCATTTGCCGGTTCTTGTGGCTCAACTTCCACGCAGGGTAAAACACGCATGAGATTTCCTTTTACTTCTTATTCATCAACTAATTCAGTGGGTATTTCCAGTCGCTCGTTGGTGAGCGTCTTATGAACGGGACATTTATTGGCGATTTCGAGCAAACGAATTCGCTGCTCTTCACTCAAATCACCCTCGAGCTTGATGTGCCGGTTCAATTGCTCTGCTCCCTGCTCCCCTTTCGTGTGGGTCAGATCCACCGTGACACGCTCAAGCGGCCAGCCTTTGCGTTGCGCGTACATTCGTAAAGTCATTGATGTACAAGCGCCAAGACCTGCCAAGACCATTTCCATCGGCGCGGGTCCTTCATCGGCGCCCCCAAGCTGTTCTGGCTCATCCGCTATCCATCGATGCTTATGAGTAGTCACTTGGTTTGTAAACGGTGCCATTTTCTCTTTGACACGCACCGCACCGGGTTCAATCTCATGACTCATGATTCCCTCCTTCCTCTCAAAATGCACCTGGCCGATTATGTGGCCCTCGCTTTCATGTGAAGCCTCAAGCTACCCGAGGTACCGACTTGTTGCAAAATTTTTGAGTCCAACTCTTGAAAAGAAAAGTTCAAATCCCTAAATCAGAGGTGTAGGCGGCGGGTCTCAAAGAGAGCGCCTCACCTACACAGTCTACTTACATTGTCATCGCTCAAAATGAGGATACACGACTATGAACACAATTGATTTAACCCCACTTTATCGCAGCAGCATTGGTTTTGATCGACTTGCATCAATGCTCGACAACGCGCTACGAGGTGACACCGGCACTGGTGGATATCCTCCATACAACATCGAAGCCACCGGCGAGAATCGCTATATGATTTCAATTGCCGTTGCAGGCTTCACCGAAGACGAATTGAATATCCAAGTTGAACGTGGCGTTCTTACCGTACGGGGTAAAAAAGCGGAAGACGATCAGGAGCGCAAGTACCTATATCAAGGGATCGCGGCTCGCAGCTTCGAGCGGAAATTCAACTTGGCAGAGCACGTGGAAGTCACTGATGCTGAAATTAGCAATGGATTACTGAACATCCATCTGGTGAAAGAAATTCCAGAAGCAATGAAAGCCCGTTCGATAGAAATTAAACGAGGGGCTGCACTCGAGCACAAGAAGTAACGTCGCTTCCTCTTCGTGTGCGGATAAAAAAGGCGCCGAAAGGCGCCTTTTTACTATGAGGTCTATTATTCCCCGCTATACAGCTTGACCCACTCGGTCAGCAGACGCACACCGTAACCGGTTGCGCCTTCCGGGTGAATCCCAGAGGCACTATCAATTAATGCGCTTCCCGCCATATCGATATGAATCCAAGGCGTGTCTCCTGCAAAATGACGTAAGAAGATAGCGCCAGCTTGTGCGCCAGGTGCACCGGTGTTTTTGATATCCGCAATGCGCGACTGAATCACTCGCTCATAGCCATCCATCGGCAACTGCCACACGCGCTCGCGGGTTAAATCACCAGCCTCACGCATGGTGCGCAGAATTGTTTCATCATCGGTGAATACGGCAGAGTATTCAGTCCCCAAGGCGCCTACTTTTGCACCGGTCAGTGTTGCAATGTCAGCGATCGCTCGGGCGTTTAAATGTTCCCGCGCATACCAAATACCATCTGCAAGAATTAAACGGCCTTCAGCGTCGGTGTTGGCAACCTCGATGGTGGTGCCATCGCCCGCAACAACAACGTCACCCGGCAGGGTCGCTTCACCCGAAATCATGTTCCGTGATAGAGGGACGACACCTACAACATTCACCGGCGCTTGCTGACCTGCAAGCGCTTTGACTGCGCCGACAACCGCTGCACCGCCCGCTTTGTCCGTTTGCATGCGGAGTATTGAAGCAGCATTCGTTTTCAGGTTATACCCGCCTGTGTCGAACGTATTTCCTTTCCCCACCAGCGCAATCGGACGCTCATCATTGTTGTTTTTATAATGGGCTACGAGCAGATGAGACTTATGTTGGCTTCCCTCGCTCACGCTCAGGAGTGACCCCATGCCAAGTGCTTTTACTTGCTCACGGTCATAAATGCGAACTTCGACACCCAATGGCTCAAGCTGCTGACGCGCATACTCAGCAAACGCTGCGGGATATCCATCACTACCCGGAAGATTCGTTAGTTCACGCGCAATAAACACACCCTGCGCGAGAGCATTCATTTGCCCATAGGCTGTCTCCGTATTCGAACGGCTCGTCACAATCCAGGTGAACTGTGCGGCGGGACGGGCGGCCGGCTCGCTCTTGTAGCGGTCAAATCGATAGTTTCTGAGGTCAACCCCATGAGCAACCGCTGCGACGATATCTCGGTTCTCGCTCGCTCCAGTAATCAAACCGGCATCAACTACCACACGCTCGGCTTTTGCCCGATCAACGTATACGGCGAGATCTGCACCGAGCAATTCCGCTGAATGACGCGGAAACTCACTTGGTGCACCAACGCCGAGCACCAGCAGTCGATCAAACGATAAGCCCGCGGGTGCAAGAATGTCGGCCTGCTGGCGCGCTTTACCCGTGAAATCGGCTGCGGACAATGCTCGCTGCAAGTGACGATTACTCTCGTTACTCCAACCCGGCACCGACAAGGTATTTTCATGTTCTGGTACCAGTAGAACCAATACATCACCCTCGGTCACAGTACTTTCGGTAAAGCTGGCCGACGTATTCAAATATTGAGCACTTGCGGTAAATGAAAGCAGCAAAGCCGCCACGGCAAGACTCCACCAACGAGTAATTTTTCGCATCGTATGCGCTCCTCAACGTCCAAGTGTGTTTTAAAAGAACCCTAGGGTTGTCAATTTCACCCAAGAACGCAAGACAAAATCCCGGAACTCCCCGAAATTTGGGACTAAAAGCGGATTTTCAGCCACTTATCCTGCAAAGCATTCGAGTTTTGGCTACCCTTAAAATGTTGAAATGTTCGGAAGGTTCGTTTAGGATTCGCGCCGCTTACGTGTGTAAGTCATTTTTATGAGAGATACATGAACATTAATTATGGTTGCTTAGATTCGGAACCTCCGAGTTGTAGCTTAATAAAAACACGCCGGACTCAATCCGGGTTGTAACCGCTCCGCACGCTCGCCCTCTCCGCCTCACGGCATCGGGCAGTCCTCGGCGCGAACAATCCGCTGAGCGACTGGCCAAAAATAATCAATAACCCAAGTGATGATCCTTCATGCGTCTCGCGTGTGCTGCTGATTTGAGTTATCGATCATTTCTGGAATATCGCAGGAGTCTGGCATTCAGCTAAAAAAGGAATGCTGATATGCGTATGACTAAACTAAAGCGCCTCGCGCTGACGAACACCCTTGTGCTTGGATGCTTGGCGACTGGCTCTGCAGCAGCGAATGGTGGCCATTTCTTGGTCGATGATGCCACCATCACAGACCCTGGCACCTGCCAACTCGAAACCTGGGCTTCCCGCTTCTCTGGGGAATCCTTTTGGGTCTTGCAGCCTGCCTGCAGCACAGTCAATGGGTGGGACTTTACCCTTCCTGCCGTGTATTCGTGGGGCGACAATGAGTTTGTCGAGCTCGGGCTTGAAGTAAAAACTATCCTGTCAGAAGACTTTGCAGGTGGTGCTTTAGCAATCACCTTAGGGACATTCTTCGACCTCGTGGACGATGAGTTCGCAGGTGGTTTTGTCAACTTCCCATATTCTCGGGCACTCGACAGCTACTGGACCCTCCATCTCAATGCGGGTGCTGAATATGACCGATTTTCGAGTAATTGGGATGCCACCTGGGGTGTTGCAACCACCTACGCCCTGACCCAACACATTGAGTTGATCGCAGAAACTGCTGGGATTGGTTCGGACGATCCGATTTTTGGAATCGGGGCTCGGTATGCGTTTGAGCGCTTTGACCTTGATATCGGAATTGCGCGCGTGACCGAGCTCAACGATACGGTTTACACCATCGGATTCAATGTCGCGTTTTAAAAAACTGCGATAAATAAAGGGAGGGCATCCCCATGACCAGAGAAGAATTACACGCAAAAATTAAAGCGCAACTCGCGACATTTGATGCGAATGACTGGCTCTTGCTCGTTCGCGAGCAACAAGCGGCCGATATTGCCGATGAGCTGCAGCAAATGGAAGCTGACGAAGTGCATCAGCTCCTTGTCGCATTGCCTGACGAAGAACTGGCCGAACTGTTTGGCTACTTTACGAATACGCAGCAAGATACGTTGCTTGCGCTATTCACGAACAGTGACAAAGCTCGGCTGCTCGCGGCCATGGCCCACGATGAACGAGTCGATATCTACAACCGCTTGTCATCTGAAATTCAAAGTAAGATTCTTCCGAAACTTGCGAAAAAAGAACAAGAAGACATTCTGCGCCTTGCTGCCTATGAAGAAGGCACCGTCGGTGCGCTTGCGACTTCTGCTTATGTTGCCATTCGCGCACATATGTCCGTTGGCGAAGCCCTTCAGTATGTGCGTTCACATGCAGCCGGCATGGAAACCATCTATCAAATGTACATTGTGGATGGAAAGCAACGCTTGTTGGGCACTCTCTCCTTGCGAGAACTCATGACCAATGAGGATGATGCACTGATTTCGGAAATCATGAATACCGAGTTGGTCTCGGTAAACGCGCAAGATCCGCGTCAAGTAGCCGCCGATATGATTCGGCGCTACGACTTGCTTGCACTTCCTGTGATCAATGGAGGCGACAAGCTGATTGGTATCGTCACCGTCGATGACGCAATGGATGTTGATGTCGAAGAAAGCACGGAGGACTTCCATAAAGGAGGGGGTACCCTTGCCTTAAAGGATGTCTCGATCCGTGACGCTAGCACCAAGACCATGTTTTTAAAGCGCGCACCTTGGTTGCTCGTACTGGTGTTCGCGAACATGTTCTCGGGCGAAGTGTTGGAGTACTACGAAGATACCATCCTCACTTATGTGGCATTGGTCTTCTTCTTGCCTCTGCTCGTGGATAGTGGCGGTAACGCGGGTTCGCAGTCGGCGACCTTGATGGTTCGGGCACTCGCCACCGGTGACTTGCACATGCGCGACTGGCTGAAAACATTGGGTCGGGAGTTTTGGGTCGCCCTCCTGCTTGGGGGCGCAATGGCCATTGCTGTCTTTGGGCTTGGGGTCTACCGAGGCGGCCTTGAAATTGCCATGGTCGTCTCCTTGTCGATGGTGCTTATTGTCATTGCAGGAAGCATGATTGGCATGCTATTGCCGTTTATCTTGAGCAAATTCAAGCTCGACCCAGCAACAGCGAGCGCGCCATTAATCACCTCAATTGCTGACTTTGTCGGTGTCATGTTGTACTTCTATATTGCCGTACAAATGCTTGGCATGCCGAATTAAGCGCAATCTCATCCTGTCCTCCGGCCCCACAAGGGGTCGGATTATGATAAAGTCCATGACAAAGATGCGCTGTACCCAAACTCGCAGCGCATCTCCAATTTCTTTGTTTAAGCAATAAGTGGATGTACCCATGAAGCGTCTTAAATCCCATATGCGAACGATCGTTCCGGTCGTTTCTATCGTGCTGTCAACAACGTTTGCGGCTCTCGTTGCCAATGCCGTCGTGGTCTCTGACGTGACTGCGGAACAGCGCCCGATCACACCTGAAGATATCTGGAAGGTTGAACGGCCCTCCAGCCCCGTGATGTCGCCTGATGGCCAACGCGCCATTATTGGACTGACCCGATACAGTATGGATACGGATCGGGGCACCACGTCCCTCAAAGTGCTCGATCTCTCCGACGGCAGTCTGACCCCTTTTACAAATCCGCGAGAAGGAAGTGATAGCAGCCCAATTTGGAGCCCGGATGGTAAGAAAGTGGCATTTATCTCGCGACGCGGCGCCAGCAGTAATCAAATTTTTCTCATGCGGACCGATGGGGGTGAGCCGCAGCAACTGACCGACTTACCCATCGGCGTTTCGGCACCGAAATGGATGCCAGACGGTGAGCGCATTGTTTTTATGGCACAGGTTCCGAGTGACTTTGACGGCGATTTCGAAGCGCTCAAGAAACAGCGTGAAGAAGAGTCCAAGTCAAAAGTCTCAGCGATTGTCACCGAAAACCGTTTGTATCGGCATTGGGATCGCTTTCTACCCACCGATACCTACCCGCGCCTGTTCACAATTGATGTGAATAGCAAAGAAGTTCACGAGCTGACTCCCGGGTGGGCCCGCTTCTTCAACATTGGCGGAGGCATTAGCTACGACATCTCGCCTGACGGTTCCTTGATTGCACTTACCGCTAATACCACCGAGCCGCCTTATGACACGTTAAAAGCAGACGTTTTGTTGTTAAAGACTGATGGTTCTGGTGAATATACCAACATCACCGCCGAGAACACGGGCCGTGGCGTGAATCCGATTTTTAGCAACAACGGCGAATATGTGCTCTATGGACGCACCCTTCGCACTGACTTTTACGCCGACCAAATCAACTTGGTGCGCTACAACGTGCGTACGGGAAGCGAACGCGTACTCACAGAGCGCTTCGACAATACGCCCGGCAACTGGCAATACAGTCGCGATGGAAATCAGATCTTCTTCGAAGCTGATGACCGTGCGATGCGCTCAATTTTTGCCATTCCAGCAAGCGGCGGTGATGCGCGAGAAATTCTGCGGGGTGGCACGAATAGCGGGATTGCGGAGACTGCCGATGGCCGCTTGGTATTTGTTCACCATGGCTTAACCTTTATGCCAGAACTTTTCTCTGTGCGTACTGATGGCGAGGAAAAAACACAACTGTCCAATATCAATACAGCACTTCAAGAGCAAATCGCCTGGGGACGGGTTGAGAACGTCACCTATGCAGGTGCCAACGATGCACCCGTACAAATGTTTGTGATTTACCCACCGGATTTTGATGAGTCAAAAACCTACCCGGTCTTAAATCTCTTGCACGGTGGACCGCACGGCTATTTTGGTGACAGCTTCCATTATCGTTGGAACGCCCAGGTGTTTAGCGCGCCAGGGTATATCACCATCATGCCAAACTTTCATGGTTCAACGAGCTTCGGTCAGGATTTCGCCATCTCGATTCATGGCGAGCACCCAACCAAACCGTTTATTGATTCGGAAAAAGCGATCGATTTCATGCTCGAGCGCCCGTACGTTGACAGCGCCCGCTTAGCGGCTGCGGGTGGAAGCTACGGCGGCTACCTGGTGAGCTGGATTGCGGGCCAAACGGATCGCTACGCGGCGCTGATCAATCATGCCGGAGTGTATAATTTGAAGGGGCAATTTGCCTCAGACACCACAGAGCATCGTGTTCACGCATATGGCGGCGCGCCTTGGGATGGTCTCGACCACATGTTGCAGTGGAGCCCGTCCATGAATGCAGCAAACTTTAAAACTCCAATGCTTATCATTCATGGAGAGCTTGATTATCGCGTGCCGGTCACCCAGGGCTTTGAAGTTTATGGCGTGTATAAAGGCATGGGACTTGATGCGCGATTGGTGTATTTCCCCGATGAGAATCACTGGATCCTGAAACCGAATAACTCCGTGTTCTGGTTCAATGAATTCCACAACTGGCTCGACCGTTATCTAGGCGCCGGCGGTCAGTAAATTGAAGTGATAAAGTGCAAAACGCGGGAATAACTCCCGCGTTTTTTTATATGAATTACAGCTTGGAAGGATGAACCGGCTTCGAAAAATAGTAGCCTTGGAACTGATCGCAACCCTGTCGCTTCAAGATGTCATACGCTTCAAGGTTTTCGACCCCCTCAGCAACAATCTGCAAGTCCAAACTGTGTCCCAACGAGATAATACTGCGAGTTAACTTTTGATGGACCTCGCTAATTTCGAGATGCTCCACGAAACTCTGATCGATTTTCAGTTGGTCAATCGGAAGCCGCTGGAGGTAACTCAAGCTTGAGTAACCTGTCCCAAAGTCATCCAATGCAAAACGGACCCCATGCACGCGAAGCGCATCCATTTTCTCGATTGTTACTTCCGTATCACCGATCAACATTGACTCAGTAATTTCCAGAATGAGCTGAGAAGGCGCCGCACCGGTCTCACGTACAATTGATAACACTTGATCGACAAAATGATCGGCCCGAAGTTGCCGGACACTCACATTTACCGCAATGGACCACTTATTTCGTTTTGGATCTGAAGCCCACTGTTCAAGTTGTTCACATGCGGTGCGAAGCACCCACTCACCAATTCTCAGAATATCGGCTGAGGCCTCAGCAACCGGGATGAACTCAGCGGGAGAAACCATCCCTCGTGTCGGATGATGCCAACGCAACAATGCTTCTACCCCAACGACTGCACGGTCATGATCGACTTTCGGTTGGTAGTAAAGCTCAAATTCATCTTGGGCGAGAGCGCGATGTAAGTCCCGTTGCATGTCCAGCCGGCTGTTAAGACGCGCCTCAATCTGTGCATCAAAGAAAACAACTCGATTCTTCCCTTCAGCTTTCGCCTCATGCATCGCTTGATCCGCTTGCTGAAGCACGCGTTCAGCCGAAAGATCCTTGCGGTTCAGAAGGCTCACTCCAATGCTGGCCGTCAAATGGTACGTATCCCCACGCAATGAGAGTGGTTCATCGATCGACGCGCGCAGTTTTTCTAGAATCTGCTCAATAACCCGCGTCGCGTCCTCGATTGCCGCAGGCAGCTCCGTGATAAGAACAATAAATTCATCACCGCTTGTACGAGCAATGGTGTCATTCTCACGTAACGTCGATTCAAGGCGGTGCCCCACTGCCCGAAGGGCGCGATCCCCCTCCTCCTGACCCAAGCTGTCATTCATGATTTTAAAGTTATCTAAATCAATTGAAATCACCGCAGCTTGTTCATTCGTGTCGCGGCTTCGCCGAAGTGCGTCCAATAGTCGCTTATGCAACATCGTACGGTTAGGTAAGTGCGTCAAAGCATCGTAATTTGATAGCGCATCAATCTGCTCTTGAGCGCGATGCTGCTCCGTCACATCCATCATGACACCATGCCATACTTGACCAATGCCGTCGTGTTCGCCCGGCTGCGATTGGATATTCAGCCATTGAGTGCGGCCATGGATAATAAAACGGCCTCCCCAACGAAAACTCGAGCCTGACCGAACAGCGGCTTCCTCCGTTTGAATGAAATCTTCCAAGTCATCAGGGTGCGTCCGCTCCATCAAAAGCGGTAATGCATCAACCAAACTAATACTGCTATCGAGTCTAAAGATCTCGCGAGCCCGCTGGCTCAGATAGAGAAACTCCCGTTCTCCGTCATCGCGGATGCGGATCTGGTAGACACCGACCGGAAGCATGGTCGTCAGGCGACTGTAGCGTTCGAGCGATGTCATCAGCGCCTGCTGGCGCTGCTGAATTTCCGCATCGGATTGATCCAATAATGCCCGAGCGCGACGATAAGACAGATACAGAGCAAGAACACAGGCGAGTAAAATAAGTAAAGGAACCAACAAGCGTTGTGCGAACTCTTTAATCAGCTCGGAACGTGGACGAAAAGCCACCACGAATAGATCGAGCTCTGGAATCGATTGCACGGCGACATAATTCGCAATCGTATGCTCACCCCGAGCATCAGGTCGAGGATAAAGATAGGCTCCCGATGGACGCCGCAGCATCTCCCGCAACGCCGAGCTTACCTGGGTTCGATAAACGCGTTCCATTCGTTCGTAGGTGTCGGGAACCGGAAACAAAAAGACGACATAACCATCGTCGCGCAGAATGCCGATTTCTACTCCTGAAGGAAGCGATGTCATTGCCCAAGGTGCATCCTCAATTTCCAAGCGAAGGCCGGCAGACATAAAGCCTCGCAACTCGCCTCGGTCGTCATATACTGGGGTTCGGATCGGCACAACCCACTCACCGGCCACCGGCGCATAAAAAGGTCGAGAAAGTGATAGTCGCGGTTGGCGCAATAGGCGCTGGAAATCCGCCGCGGCTTGGGGGTTGTCGAGAATATTAATAGGCGACTGTTGTGTTTCTGGGTAGCTTGAAGCCACAAACAATCCATTGCGGTCTAAAAATGCCAGTCCCACCAAGTTTTCTTGCCCCTCAACAATTCGGGTCAAGTAGGCAGAACCAATTTCTGGCTCCGAAAAGACATCGCGGTACAGCAATTCATCGCCTGCTGCGCGCAAAAACATATCATGCACGGAGACATAATTCGCAAACCCTCGTTGCATCACTTCCGTGATGTTTTGCATGTCTCTCGTCTGAAGGCTCGCAGCTCGGAACCACAAAGTAGAAAAGGTGAGGATGACGACGATCACGAGTATCCAAATAGATACAGTGACAATCGCTCGCAACGACGCCGTATGGGAGCGAAAAGGTCTTCGATGGGGTGCTCGACGTTCAGCTTCAGCGGACCGCTTCCCAAGCACAGAGCCTGAGCCGAAAATATTCAAAGTGGTAATTCTCTATCGCTAGCTTGCAGAAGATTAGCGTAACAGATTCATGCACTTTGGCAATGTGTGGATTGTGATATACCTCAACTTGCTCGCGCCGCAAGATATCGTGCTCGCTTTTGTGCCTTTAGCTTCGTTAGATCAGCAATCAATAGGCCCCGGACGAACGTCCGGACCGTGTGATTTGATGTCGCTCGCATGACCATTCCATTCCCCGACCAGCCAGTTTGAGGGATTATGGGCGAATTTTCTGACAGTTCCTTGTGCAATTCTTGAACATTTGGTGACATCGGCGGAGGATTCCACACCATTGGTCTGGACATCGAGGCGGGAATTCCCTAAAATCCCCGCCTGCTTCTAAAGCACATATTTTGCGCCCGTAGCTCAGCTGGATAGAGCGCTGCCCTCCGGAGGCAGAGGTCAGAGGTTCGAATCCTCTCGGGCGCGCCAGAACGTGAAAACCCTCCCTTGCGGAGGGTTTTTTCGTTTGTAGCCAACGCACCGCGTTGGTGCCGCACTTAAGATGCGGCCCTTCAATCCTCTCGGGTACGTCATGCATAGCAAGTTCTTAGCCGATAGTTCCCACTCACTCAAACTCCCTGTGTGTCCAAATTGTGGCTCAAATTTCCGTTCGTTTTCATCAATCGTACTTGATGGACCTCTAGCCACAAAAAATTAGGTAATGACCTTTCCCCTGAAATAACACCACATTTTCAATGAGACTTTAGTTTTTATGCCGCCTGTTTTCCCTAATCAGCAGGCGCGCCATTCTTGCCCTTCGACTCATTACTCTACATGATATCGCTGAACGGCTCGAATGAAATTGCAGTTTACGCTATGACGTAAAAATTGACATTTTACTTTGTAGCGTATATTCTTCCATTTTACCCTGTAGCGTATAAAGTAAAAATTACGCCAAACCGTCTTTAATCGCGTTGGCTAGTAAACATTACACTTCGGAGCAGCCGAATTATGAACATCACGCGACCTGAACAGCTTAGTACCTTTGTTAAAGACTACCGCATGAAGCAAAGTCTAACCCAGACTGATATTGCGAAGCTTGTCGGTATTCGGGTGGCCACTATTTCAAACTTTGAGAACAGACCTGAAACCTGTAAGTTAGAAACTGTTTTCAAAATCATGGCCGCCCTGAACCTGAGAATTGACATCGCGACCCGAAGCGAAGAGCCCGCAGAAGGCACCCCTCAATGGAATGAAGGGTGGTAACGAATGCAGAAGCTCGATCTATACATGAATGGAATCAAGGTTGGTGAATATACTCAAGCGCGGAGTGGCGCTAATCATTTCAGTTATGACAAGGTATGGCTTGAGTCTCCGGGGCGGCGGAGTATCTCTTTGTCTTTGCCACTTCGCGCCGCGCCTTTCTCAGGGCCTGAGGTCTACAATTACTTTGACAACCTCATCCCCGACAATCGTGAAATTCGTGAACGCGTTGCCGCTCGCTTTCATACAAGATCAACGGAGCCATTTGATATTCTCGCGGAAATTGGGCGTGATTGCGTCGGGGCTATTCAGCTCATCCCGCACGGCTCGCCAGCACCCAATGTTAAGCGTATTGAAGCGACCCCGCTTACCGATAAAAACGTCGCAGAAATACTAAAGGGATATCAATCAAAAGCGCCATTAGGGATGATAGAAAAGACCGCTGACTTTCGTATCTCGCTCGCCGGTGCACAAGAGAAAACGGCCTTACTTTTTCACCGCGGGGAATGGCATTTACCGCTTGGTGCAACACCAACCACTCATATTATCAAATTGCCCATTGGTGAAATTAAGTCTCACGACCGCTTGATTGACATGACCCACAGTGTTGAAAATGAATACTTGTGTTTAAAAATTGCCAAAGCTTACGGGTTTGAAGCGGCTGACTGTGAGATCATCACCCCCGATAATATGAAGGCACTCGCTGTCAAACGCTTTGATCGAAAGCTCAGCTCGGACGGCACTTGGATTATGCGGCTACCACAAGAAGATTTTTGTCAGGTCACAGCCACATCACCAGCCAGAAAATATGAATCCGATGGTGGCCCAACAATCTTAACAATCATGAATGAGCTTTTAGGCTCAAGCAATCCAACCAAGGATCGTCGCATCTTCATGCGCGCACAAGTTCTGTTTTGGCTATTGGGCGCAACCGATGGTCACGCAAAGAACTTTTCAATTTTTATCGAACGACAAAATCAATATTGTCTCACTCCGCTTTACGATATTTTGTCAGCATTTCCAGCTTTAAGTAAAAAGGGCTTACACGAAAAAGATCTCAAACTAGCCATGTCACTCAGAGGTCGTCAAGGCAGAAAGTATGAGTGCCGTATGATTCGTCGCAGACACTTCCTGCAAACCGCAAGAGAAATAGGCTTTAGCGAAGAGTCTATGCATGAAATACTGGATGAAATGGCCGCGCTAACCGAAAGCGTCATACAGAAAGTTACTGATGAGTTACCTGCTGAATTCCCAAGCCATATTGCTGAACCCATTTTCGAAGGAATGCGCAGATATGCACGGAAACTAATCGGTGACTAGAGCGCTGCCCTCCGGAGGCAGAGGCCAGAGGTTCGACAAAACGGGTGGAAGCCGTTTTGGACCTGCGGGTACAGCAAATGAGTTCGTAGGTGATCTGGATCACAACTCAGTTGCATTCCCCAAAAGTACCCCCTCTTTACGGTAAAGGCTGATAACCCATCCAGTCCGGAGCAAGGGTCTGCTGACCACCATCGTGCTCACAATGCACATGAAAACCATCCAGTAGATCGACAGCTAAACAATCATCAACCGCCAACAAATCATCTTTGTGGAATTGCTCGGCCCCAGCTAACCCAACCGCCATGACTTTAGGTTTCGCTAAAGACTTTGCTTCCTCAACAGAACCAGCGACGACCAAGGTAAAGTCATGATATTCGGCTAACTTCCCGGGGAAATATCCCCCAAAGTTCACAAAATAGAGTTTCTTGCTACTGTCAGAGGGAGTTTTCACTAGGTCAATCCTATAGCCGTCCACATGATGTACATGCACATAACTATCCATGTGCACGCTGCCGCGATCGCCAAACCACTGTTGCTTCAACGCCGGATACGTATCCTCAATCGTCTTCCCCACGACAAAACGTACGTCATGCAATTCGATATTTGACCCCGGTGCATCCCCACCCACATAGACTAAGAATAACTTCTCATGCATTTTATTTTCCTCATTCGCTGAACTAGCTCGTTCGGCGGACTTTCTATTCTTCATCAGAATTTAATGTACAGTTGCTTCAATATGTACTCTTTTTCTTGTAAGGTCTCTTTCAAACAATCACCGTAAAAGGATTTCCTGTGAAGTATTTACCGTTTATTCTTGTTCTCTTCCTTTCTGCGTGCCAAAGCACACCCGCGCAGCAAACGTCTTCTGAAACAGAACCCACTTCGCAAACATTCGCTGAGTATATCCGTGATAGTAAACCACCGGCGGGTCCACGACATATCGTGAATGAGGGTGTTATCGACCCGATAGAAGCTGTTGTAACAGCTGCACAATCTGCACCCAACAGTTTTGTGGGCACCTTCGGAATGGAAGTGCGAAATACCGGTCAGTTACCCGGAATTCTTTTTCTTAATAGCGAACTGAATTACCGAGAGCAGTTTAACCTGACGGTTGCCATGGATGAGTCTGTTGCCCGTTATTTAACACGCACATATGGAAGAAACTGGTTCAACGACGTGATTGGGAAACAAATTGAGGTGCGCGGTGAGGCTGAGCGTGTTGTGATTTGGTTTAACTGCGATGGTCAGCGAACGAGCTCTTATTACTATCAGACACAAATCCGCGTGACACACCCTGACCAGTTTAAAATTGTTCCTTCAAATGCCCCATGAATAAAAAGGCGTGATGCGCTATGAGTTTCGCATCACGCTTGTGATCTCACGCCATAGGCATGACCGAAGAAAGTAGCCTTAGAAGACGTAAAGGAATCCAATGCCCACTTCACCTTCGAAGTTCTTGCGCGCAATAGGGCTGCGTCTTACATCGCTTCCGTAATGTTCATAGAGGACTTCGCCGAAGATCTGCCAATTCTTGGTGATGTATTTCCGGTAATTGTAATGCAGACCGACGGAACGGAAACCGCCACTCATGTTGGTCTCTGCAAGGCCCGAAGCCGCCGCCTGCGCCGCATTAATACCAAAGTCTTTATTCGCATATTTACGATCGTGAAACAGAACAGCGAGTGCAATGTCAGAACCCGTACCATCTCTTTGATCACCGAAACGGCGGCCAACACCAAACAGGCCTAAATTACCATCATCCCCCGTGATGATTCGTCCGTCTAGCCAGTAGCGCCAGTCATTACTGAACGCTTTTTTCGTTTGCAATACGAGCTCAAAGCCTTCATCGGCATCCCCTAGCCCGTCCAAACGTCCCTTTTTCGAATCACTTTCTTGACGTCCCTCATCAAAGCCGAGGGTAACTTCAAATAACCAAGTCTCTGCACGAAGGCCGCGCCATCCGAGCGCTTCGCCGGCAAAGTAGAAAATGTTGTCACCACGACGCCATTGAATTGCGCCAGCCGGGTCCAACTCAAAGCCAAATTCATCGGAACCCTCGTAGGCGGATTCATATTCAATCCCTAAACCCAGCCCAAAAGCCCAGCCGTCTTCTCCTCGGGTGAAGTCCTCTAGTGAAGGTAACGGAACTAAAGCGTTGTTTTCGCTCTGAGCAAATACAGGTTGGACGAACATTAAGTAGGCGACTAATGCGATTAGTGAACCAGTGAGTTTTTTCATCTGCGTGCTTCCAAAAAAGGTGCTCAATTACACCTGTGTTCAAGATCAGTATATTACTGAAGCTGAATATTAAAAGTTCACAGCAAAAATATATTTTTTGAGGGTGCCTGCGTAGAAAGCCCTCATGCGCGAGGGCGTCTATTTGGGGATGATTTTTGTGTTAGGGCGCGGGGCCCAACGCGATGCGTTGGCTACCGTTTTAACAGCTTAAGCAAGGCCTCGGCCGTTGCATCAGAGGATGCCGGATTTTGGCCTGTGACTAAGAGCCCATCAACAACCACATGTTTCTTCCAGTCATCTGCATGCTCGAAATTGCCACCATTGGCTTTGAGCATATCCTCAACTAAGAATGGAACCACGTCAGTAAGCTCTACCGCAGCTTCTTCTGAGTTGGTAAAACAGGTCACTGCTTTTCCATTGACGAGCGACTTTCCATCGGTTCCTTTGGCGTGTTTAAAGACCGCTGGGGCATGGCAAACCGCACCAATGGGCTTGTTCTGCGCATTGAAACGTTGAATCAGATTAATCGACGTCTTATCTTCGGCTAAATCCCACAACGGTCCGTGTCCACCGGGATAAAATATCGCATCAAAATCATCGGCACGAACGTCTGACAATTTCACCGTGTGTGCTAGCGCTTTTTGCGCCGCGCTATCTTGATTGAAGCGCTCCGTTGCGTCTGTTTGCGCATCGTCCCCGGTGCTATTCGGATCAATCGGTGGCTGTCCACCTTTCGGCGAGGCAAGCGTTACATTCGCACCTGCATCTAAGAAGACGTAGTAAGGTGCAGCGAACTCTTCTAACCAAAAACCTGTTTTGTGCTCTGTATCGCCCAGTTGATTATGCGATGTCAGGACCATCAAAATGTTCATTGGATCTCCTCGTTTTTTCGTGACTTCACAGTCACCTTAACACAGTGACTGTTTCCATTGAGTCTTTATGAACGAATAGAATTCAAAGATAGTTCAGCGTTGAAAAAACGCTCGGTGCAGCAAACCGAAATGTGCGAAGGTGTAATCAGCCAAATGCGCGTAATCGGGCAACTGGGTGAAATTTACTAGGCACGTCGCCATCTTTGCATTTCGTCCCGCTTGGAGATCATATTTGTAGTCACCCACCATCATGATCGCCTCCGTCGGGAGATTGAAGTCGTTTGCAATATTGATCAGTGCCGTGGGGTCAGGTTTTGGCTTCGACGTTTCCCGGGTGACAATGTGCTGAATGGGAATTTCGTTCCGGCCCACTTTAACTTGTGTTGGAATTGCAGAGTTACGAGTCACAATGGCCATCGGGATGTCGTTTGCAGCGCATTGTGCGAGAAATGGGCGCACATGAGGGAGCCAATCACTTTCCTGAGCATCATTCATTTCGTGACGATGCACAATGTCCATGATTGATGCTTTTCGCTCCCCGGGAACCGTATCAAGAAATGTTAGAATATCCTCGGTCGCAGGACACCCAATTTCTTGTCGGATCGCGGTGAAATCGAGGGATGATGTCACCAGCGTCCCGTCCAGATCAAAAATAAATCCTCTAATATGCTTCAATGGGAGCTCCACAAACTGCGCCTGCTATCGAGTGACCCTTCTACGCAATTTTGCTGCCAGAGGATTTCACGCTGCGAAACTTTTACAACGCCCTAACGCATTAAACCTATTTCCGCTCGCCGGACTGCGTTTCTGAACTGCGTCTGCCTCGATTGCGCGGATTTGGCTTTTTCGCAGGGCGACTTGGTTTGGCCGTTGGCGCAGTCTTGCCATCCAAAGTCACTTCGGCAAAACCCTCAAGCTGACACCGCTCTATTGGCTGTCCGATCAGCTTTTCAATCGCTTTGAGGGTTTTAAATTCTTCATCCATGACCAAGGAGATTGCATGACCTACCTGTCCCGCACGACCTGTGCGACCAATTCGATGTACGTAGTCTTCTGCGACTTGGGGTAAATCATAGTTAATGACGTAGGGCAGCTTTTCGATATCAAGCCCCCGCGCGGCGATGTCTGTCGCAACAAGCACTTGCACTTGGCCTGATTTGAACTCAGACAACGCTTTGGTACGCGCACCTTGGCTCTTGTTGCCGTGAATAGCAGCCGCTAAGAATCCATCCGCAGAGAGCTGCTTCACCAAGCGATTTGCGCCATGCTTCGTTCGTGAAAAAACAATCACTTGCGGCAAGCGAAGATTCCGCAGTAATTGCTTGAGAATTCGCGGTTTATCGCTCTTTTGTACCGCATACATGGTTTGTTCGATTCGTTCTGCCGTTGCGTTTGGTGGCGCGACGGACACTTCGACTGGCGAATTGACTAAGCTCTTTGCCAATGTTCGGATATCGTTGGAGAAAGTCGCTGAGAACATGAGCGTCTGGCGCTTGGCCGGCAACAGCTTAATGATTTTTTTGATGTCATGAATGAAACCCATATCGAGCATTCGATCCGCTTCATCAAGAACCAAAATTTCCAATTGAGGAAAACGAATGGCATTTTGCTGATACAAATCCATCAAACGCCCTGGCGTCGCCACGAGAATATCGACGCCTTTGCGAAGTTTCATCATTTGCGGGTTAATCTTTACGCCACCGAATACAACGGCGTAGTTTAATGGCAAGTTAGCACCATAAGTCGCCACACTCTCACCCACTTGTGCTGCGAGCTCTCGGGTCGGGGTCAAGATCAGAACTCTTGCCGTGTTCGGCTTTGCGCGCTCCTTTCCTTTTAACATCTCAAGAATAGGAAGGGTGAAACCGGCCGTCTTTCCGGTGCCCGTCTGCGCGGCAGCCATCAGGTCGCGACCTGAAAGGACTGCTGGAATCGCTTGCGCTTGGATGGGGGTCGGTTCTGTGTAACCTTGGCGTGTCAGTGCATCGAGAATTTCTGGGCAAAGTCCGAGTTCGGCAAAAGTCATGTAAAATTGTACAACTCATTGATGATTTGGACGTGCATTCTATAGCAGACCGGCCCCAGACGCATATTTTTTGCGGCCAATACCGCCAAAAGATCGGAGACAATGATCGCTCCAAAGATCCTTCTCGTACTTACTTCACCTTAATTCGGACGGAAAACCTCATGAGCACTTTGTTTAATTCCAAGGACTTAGCTTCCATGTCATCTCGCTACCGCGCTCACTTTATTAATAGTCTGTCGGGATTTAAAAGTGCAAACTTACTTGGTTCAATCAACCAAGAAGGTATCAGTAATTTGGCGATGATCAGCTCTGTGGTTCATCTTGGCGCCAATCCTGCCTTAATCGGTTACATCACGCGACCTCAGACCGTCCGCCGCGATAGTGTCGATAACATACTGGCAACGGAAGTTTTTACACTCAACCATGTCACCCCCGAAATGCTCCCTGCGGCGCATCAAACTGCCGCCAAATATCCGGCCGATATCTCTGAGTTCTCCGCTTGTGGATTTACCGAAGGCTATGTCGAGGGATTCGCCGCGCCTTTCGTTCAAGAAGCGGAAATCAGTATCGGTTTACGTTGGATTGAATGTGTCCCCATTCGTCACAACGGAACTCAGTTAGTAATCGGGCAGATTGACTGGGTGAAAGTCCCTGAAGCAGCCATCAATGACGATGGGTATGTTGCGATTGAGTCGCTCAACAGCGTCGCGATTTCCGGGCTTGATGGATATCACCAAACCCGTCGAATTGGTCGTTTTACCTATCCTGATCTCGAGCAGGACCCACAGGTGGTCCGGTCGAAATGAATTGCTAAAAAATAATCCGATCGCAGCTCTCGTAGCTCTCAATCCTGCCCGTTTGGGTCGTTACTTCGTAACTAAACCCTCGAGCACCATCTTGAGCATTCCAAGTACTCACAGATGCAACCCATGAGTTTCCATTTGGAGAAATTCTATAAATTCCTCCTTGGCGGAGACTTCCGGCACTCGATCGACTGAACGTAGCGCGAACACACAAGTCTTGTGAACTGCGGAGATTATATACATAGAAATCAACCTGAATTCCGGCATTTATCCCGGTAAAATTGCTGTACGTTCTGGTTTCATAACTATCAACACGATAGCCATCATAGTACATCGAATCTTTAAAGTTGGTTTGCTCAGACCAAGTCATATCATCCATGACTTCGCAGCCCGTAAGCATCAATGCTAAGGCAAGAAATAACATGACTTTTTTCATTGCGAGATCTCAGTGAGGGTGGATGCTATTTGTATAATCCAGAGAGTCTTTCATTAGCAAGCCCCTCCGAGGAACTATTTTATCGACAACGTCTCACGGTTGCCTGTATCTCCGTTTTAGGTTTCGACCGGAGCTCACTTTTTATGTCTATTTTTTCTAGCTCCGCTGTCCCAAGGGTTAAAGTTTGACTGTGATGACGCCCCTTTCGCCGGGGATCCACGTTTGGATTTTGGGTTCTTTTGCGCTGGCTTATGCGAACGATCCGACTGTTTGGCATCCGATGATCGAGGTCCCTGAGGCTTTGGCCGACGACTGCGGTGTCCCTCCGGGGCAAGACCGGTGGAGTGTGCAATCGACTGCATTAATTCAGACAGCTCCTCCTTGGTAAGATCACGCCACTTGCCCACCGGCAGAGAGTCGAGACGTATATTCATAATGCGCGTTCGCTCGAGTTTTCGAACACCATAACCGAAGTGCTCACACATCCGGCGAATTTGACGATTCATTCCTTCAATCAGAATAATCTTAAAGGCAAATGCCGAAAGCTTTTGGACTTTACAGCGCTTCGTACGGGTGCCAAGTATTGGCACACCATTCGCCATCCCGGAGATAAACTCAGCATTCACGGGCTTATCAACCGTTACGATATATTCTTTCTCGTGCTTGTTTCCCGCCCGCAGGATTTTGTTGACCAAGTCCCCATTGCTGGTGAGGAATATAAGACCCTGTGAATCTTTGTCTAAGCGGCCGATGGGAAAAATCCGTTCTTTGTGGCCAACAAAGTTCGTGATGTTGTTACGCTCCGCAGAGTCAGTGGTAGAGACGACACCGACCGGTTTATTCAAAGCAATAAAGACGAAATCCGATTTATCTTGAGCGGCAATTAAACGACCATTCAATCGAACCTCATCCCCGGGCTTCACTTTATCCCCCATCACTGCACGCTGCCCATTGAGGGTTACCTGACCCCGCTCAATAAACGTGTCCGCTTCTCGACGGGAACAAATTCCACTCTCACTGATGTATTTATTGAGCCGCACACTATCTCGAGATTCCATGTTTCCTCTATATCGCCTACCGGGTCGACTTTATGATTACTGCTGAGACCTAATGATACCAATAAAATCTAAAATGTGGGGTTTATCCAACGAGCGGTCAGTGCCCTTGCTTTACATAGATGACCGTCTCTTCTTCAACGTAAGGGGTATGATGGCTCACGTGAGGGCTTCGCATCCACATGCCTTATTCACCTGGAACAAACGCAGCAATGATAGGACAAGGCTGTCCTCTGTTGTGTTCGCAATCGTGTGCGAGTTTCTGCAAGGCGCTTCGAGCGCTTTGCAGTGATTCAATTTGTTCATCCAATGCATGGAGACGCGCAATCGCAAGCTCCTGTGCTTTGGCATGATCACGCGTTGCATCGAGCTGGAGCAGCCGACTAATTTCCTGCAACGTAAACCCCGCCGTTTGAGCCCTTTTTATGAATTGAAGCCTCCTCGCATGCTCTTCAGAATAAAGACGAAACCCTGATGTAGTTGAGGGAATTTCTAGTAAATTTTGTCGGTGGTAGTATCGAATGGTTTCCACGCCAACTCCGACTTTCTTTGCTAGTTTTCCAATTGTCATCATAATAATCAGATCATCCACTTGACTCCGTACCATAGTACGGAGTCTATGCTATTTCTCGTCCCAAGCCAAAACGAGGATTACACAATGCAAAAGAATACCAAGCATGCGGTCGTGTACCGAATGCTCACTCCTAAACATAGTTGCCCTTATGGACTCAAGTTGATCGATTTACTTCGAAGAGAGGGGTACACCATTGAGGATAAGCCGCTCCGATCTCGTGAGGAAATCGATGCGTTCAAAGCGGAAAATGACGTAAAAACGACACCACAAGCATTCATAAACGGTGAGCGCATTGGGGGCTACGAGGCCGTGCGTAAGCACTTAGGTAAAAAGGTTCGCGATCCAGAAGCCACAACCTATCGGCCCGTTGCGGTCCTTTTTAGTCTGACCGCTCTGACCGCAATCACCTTAACGAAAGGGTTTTATGACCAATGGCTCACCGGCCAAACCATCGAATGGTTTATTGCACTGTCAATGGTCGCATTAGCAATGTTGAAGCTGCAAGACGTTGAGAGTTTCTCCACCATGTTCCTAAATTATGACCTGCTCGCAAAACGTTGGGTGCCCTACGGGTATGTCTATCCCTATGCAGAAGGTTTGGCTGGCGTGTTAATGGTGGGCGGCTTACTGAACTGGATTTCTATTCCTGTGGCCCTATTCATCGGTACGGTCGGCGCTTTATCTGTATTTAAAGCAGTTTACATTGATCGGCGAGAACTCAAATGTGCGTGTGTGGGTGGATCAACGCGGGTCCCACTCGGATTCATCTCACTCACTGAAAACCTAATGATGATTGGGATGGCCCTGTGGATGTGGTACGCCCACGGCTGGTTTTAATGCATTGGGTCCTCGGAACGACTGAATCCTATGAGTCGCCAATGGCGCGTTAGTCGCGTGCACCATGAAGGTTCTGGAGTGGGATTTCGATCTGCCCACTATCATGGCTGACATAGAGCACATTGTCCGTGATCATCACGCCCCAGTGGGTATTGCGGCTCACCTGCGTAGCGAGCTCGGCATGCAACGTTTCGGGAAGACCCAAGACCGTTACGTTCGATAAATGTGCAATCTTCGGGATGGTTTTTTCAGACCAGATCCGAAGGTTGCCATACGCTAATACCGACATTTTTGGCGCCTTGCGACTCGCTCGAATCATGCGATCGGCGTCGGGTTGTCCCACGTCAATCCAATGATCAATCTCGCCAGATAAATTCACTTGCCACAAGGCCGCTTCGTCAGTGTCCGATAAACCCCGACCAAAGCTTAAGTATTCATGGTAAAAGAGTGCATAAGCGAGAATCCGTGCTACCAGCCGCAGCTCGGTCTCTGAGGGATGCCGGGCGATCGTGAATTTGACCGCCTCATATACGCCGCGATCGACATCAGAAATGTCTAAACTAATTTTATACGGGGTGGCTTGCAGTGCCATATCAACCTCAAGTTTGAGAAACGTCGAGGATAGTAGCAAAGGAAATAACATCTCTCATGGTTTTATTTGTCATTTTCGCGACGAAACCCCACTTTTCGGTTATCAATGGAATAGCGCAGAACGAACAGCTCGCATATGATGGAGTGTCACCTGTCTTTAGGTACACCCAAACCACCTGCCCATAAACCTGAGATGCGAAGTTTCGACATGCGTTGAACAGCACCGGTCTATTTGAGGAATTATTCGTGAAAAAGACGCTACTTTGCGCCGCAATTGGCATGGCGCTTGCGGTTTCCGCCTGCTCTGAGCAACCAAACACCTACGCTGAATCAGAATCAGTGAATACTAGCGCAGCCTCGGCTGATGTCACCGCCAGCAATCCATTTTTTGCACCGTCGTCTCTGCAGTACGGTGCGCCTGATTTTCGGGTGATCGACGACGCGCACTTTATGCCTGCGTTTACCGCTGGATTCGCGGAGCATACGCAAGAAATTGAAGCCATTATCAATAATCCAGAAGCGCCCACGTTTGAAAATACTATCGTTGCAATGGAGCGGAGCGGACAGCTTCTCACTCGTGTATCGCGTGTATTTTCTAACCTAACGGGAACCGACAGTAACGAAACGCGTCGGCAAATCCAACGGGAACTCTCGCCTCTCATGGCTGCGCATTCGGACAGCATTAATTTAAATCCTGCGCTTTTTGCTCGGATCCAAGCCATTTATGACCAGCGCGAGCAACTGGATCTGGACCCCGAATCCGACCGGTTACTCGAAGTCTACTACAATCGCTTTGTTCGCTCGGGCGCAACCCTAACGGAGTCTCAACGCGATCAGATCCGCGCACTGAATGCCGAACATGCACAATTAACCACCCAGTTTTCACAAAACCAACTCGCGATTACGCGGGCCATTGCGGTTGTCGTGGACGATGTTGCCGACCTCGATGGGCTGAGTGATGCCCGCATTCGCAGCGCGGCGCAAGCCGCTGAAGCCGCAGGTCATGAGGGACAGTATTTACTCTCGATCACCAACACCACGCGCCAGCCGATCCTGACCTCGCTAAATAACCGAGAGCTTCGTCAGCGCGTATGGGAAGCATCTGCATTGCGTGGCACCCAAGGTGATTATGATAATCGCCCTTTGGTTGCCCGTTTGGCACAAATCCGAGCGGAGCGTGCACAACTTTTAGGATATGAGACCTGGGCTGATTATCAGTTGCAAAATACCATGGCTCAGACCCCACAAAATGTATTGGATATGCTCGATAGCATGGTGCCAAAGGTTGTAGAGAATACCTTGCAAGAGCAAGCGCAAATCCAAGAAATGATCGTCCGTGAAGGCGGCGATTTCGAAGTTCAACCTTGGGATTGGGAGTTCTACGCAGAAAAAGTTCGTCAAGAACTGTATGACTTGAACGAATCAGAAGTCCAGGAGTACTTCGAATTCAATCGTGTTCTCCATGATGGCGTGTTCTACACCATGAATCGTCTGTATGGCATCACGTTTGAGCGTCGTGATGACTTACCTGCATATCACCCCGATGTCGAGGTATATGAAGTATTTGACCACGACGGTTCGAGCCTGGCTATTTTCTACGCGGACTATTTTGCACGGGAAGGAAAGCGTGGCGGAGCTTGGATGAGTTCGTTTGTGGGTCAATCACACCTTCTCGATCAGAAGCCTGTAGTCGTTAATGTGATGAACATTCCAAAAGCACCTGACGGTGAGCCAACACTGATTACCTATGATCACGTCACCACAATTTTCCATGAAATTGGTCATGGTATTCACGGTATGTTCTCCAATGTTACCTACCCGACGTTGGCCGGAACCTCGGTTTCACGCGACTTCGTTGAGTTTCCATCAACCTTTGAAGAAGACTGGGCGGCGCACCCTGAAGTGCTCGCAAACTATGCGAAGCATTACGAAACTGGGGAGCCTATCCCGGCAGACCTGTTGGAGCGGGTGATGCAATCTCGGACCTTTAATCAGGGTTTCGATACGCTTGAATATATCGCAGCATCCTACTTGGATATGGAATGGCACATGCTCGCTGCAGATGCACCACTTCAAGACGTGGAAGCGTTCGAGGCACAAGCACTTGCTAAGCATGGTGTGGATTTAGCGGCGGTCCCACCACGTTATAAATCAACCTTCTTCAACCATTCAATTGGTGGCGGATACTCGGCCGGGTACTACGCGTACATGTGGAGTGAAATTTTGGCAGCCGATGCATTTGCATACGTGCAAAGCCAAGGTGGATTAACCCGCGAAAACGGCAACCATTACCGCCGCAATATTTTGGAAGTAGGTAACTCTCGGCCACCCATGGAATCTTATATTGAGTTCCGAGGCCAAGAGCCGACGACGGAAGCATTACTCATTCGTCGTGGGATTATCCCACGCGTGAACTAAGCGTTCCGTATTCAAAAAATTACGCCAACTAGGAGCCCGGATTTTTCCGGGCTTTTTTTCGTCTGAAAGACGCTGTGCAGATCCTTCAAATTGCGCTAACGTGAGAGAAATGGTTTCGCTTAGGACAGCTAATGCATGATTTGACGATTGTTCGCATCCAACGTGCACTGCGAGATGGCGATACGTCTTGTAGGGAGCTTGTTGATACGCTGCAAGCGCGGATTGATGCGCTAAACCCAAGGTTGAATGCGTATATCTACCAAGATATTGAAGCAAACCGGCGGCTTGCCGACCGCCGAGACCAGATGTCACCGGACACTTGGGGACCATTGCACGGGATACCCATTTCGATCAAAGAGTGCTTCTTGTGGGAGCAGACCCCAACCACGCTCAACTTTCCTCTTTTCAAAAACTACACGGCGAAGGAAACCTCGCGTTTAGTCAAAGGACTGCTCGATGCCGGGGCTATTCCATTGGGTAAAACAAACGTGCCTATTTTACTGGCCGATTCACAAACGTTTGGTCCTCTGTACCTCACTGCAAACAATCCATACGACCTGGATCGCACGCCGGGCGGGAGTACCGGAGGTGGTGCCGCGGCCGTTGCTGCCGGACTTTCAATATTTGAATTAGGCAGTGATATTGGGGGTTCGATTCGCAATCCCGCACACTACTGCGGTCTTTTCGGCTTGAAGCCAACCGAAAATGGTTATGCATCTGACGGTCATGTGCCGCCCATCATCACGAATCGACTCTGTTCCGACTCGGTGAGCTACTCGAACAAGAGGGCTTTCAATTCAGCCCTCCGTCCTTATAGGTCTTCGAGCGCAGTCTTATTGATGCGCCTCAACCTGCTCGCGAACATGTCGCTCGAGGGTCGTCAGGCCGTAGGTCTTGCCGAGTTCGATCGCGGCCTCTAAATCCATGTCTTGATGCCAAACAGCACGTAACGCAATCATGGCACCAACACGATTCCCACTGCCACAATGAAGGAGCGTTTTTTCACCCTCAATACGGGTGAGAACTTCGTTAAAAACGCCAACATAGGTCGGATTCAGGTCTGCTCCGCTAGCAATCGGAATGTGGAAATAGGCCATGGTTTCTTCCGTCGCCCATGCGGCAGGATTAAAGTCCTCCGTTTCAGAAGGCGGACGCAGGTTTACAACATTTACCACCCCAAGCTCTCCAAATGCAGTGAGCTGTTCTCGCGTCGGTTGCCCTGCCGAGAAGTGATTCTCATGAGGATGATGAATGTTAAAGACATCCGCGACAGACTCTGGAACCTTGGGGCTCTCATCTGCCGCGGCAGATAATCCGACCCAAGAGGCGAGCAAAAGCGCCAGCAATGTCGAATTGAGCATAACTTTCATGATGTGGTCTCCACGAAGTATTGGAACAAATTGTTCGTTAAGAATAGCCTATCACGACGGTAAACGTTGCCGTACATGAAAAGATCAACATGACACAGAGCATTTCTGCATAGATGACGCGACTGAGTCGCTGTGACGCGTTCGTTTCTTTTCGCTCAAGCGCCGGTACAAGCATAAACTTATTAACGGCTGCGCACAGGAGCAGCAGCCCGACCAGCAGCAATTTGAAGCTCAGCGCCAACCCGTAGGGTGTCATCCACAAATCACTAAGATGGTCCAGAATCCGCACAACCATGACGATTCCCGCGAGGGCCAGCGCGCCCACGATCCAAACTGCAATGTGTCCGAATCGTCCATACAGCGATTCCCACCCGTGGACCTGATTCGATACGCTGATCCGCCACAAGGGCAATAAGGCGCCAGCCCACATCGCAAATGCGCATACATGGATCAGTAACAGGGCTTTGACCCACCATACTTCTTGAGCAAGGTGTCCACGGACGGTGAAGCTCCACAGAAGCATCAGAAGGCCGATACCATATAAAAGTACGCTAGCTGGGAGTGGGAGCCGCCGAAACATCGCTGCGAGAATGAGCAAAAACCCAAGGGTTTGGAACAGCGCGGCGAGACCCGGCGGATCAAAAAGCAGAAAGAACGCAAGATCAACATCGAGCATTCCCCGCACACCTGCTTGATTGATGCTGCCGATAAATAAAAGAAAGGTAATCGGCGCGAGCAACAGCCCCATGAATGCGGACCAGCGCCCATAATCACGAAGCCATTCCTCAGAGACTGGATGGCATAAGGTTTCAGAACCACACATCGCAGTATGCTGACGCCACAGAACGAGGCAAAAAAAAGCCCCGACCGCGCCAGCTACTGCAACGTAAATGGCAGCCTGACTCACTGCTACCCAGAGGTCCCAAGTCATCGGACTAAGTCAACCTATTCTGTAGCAACCGTAAAACTCACAGTACCGGAAACACGATGACCGTCTTGCCCAATTAGAGTCCACGTCACGGTGTAGCGATCATCGGCCAGATCGGGGAGTGCGACTTCCACATGATCATTTTGCTGGCGTGAGCGGCTGAAATTAATATCAACCGCGCCTTCCACATCACCCTCAAGTTCGATCGATAACATTCGCACCGGTTCATTGTATTGCAGATGCAGCATGGATGGCGCACTCGCCAAGTGCGCTCCATCTTCCGGTGAGCTGCTGACCAAACGGCTGTGAGCATGCGCAACACTGGTTACTGCGAGCACAGCCCACACCACGATCAATACCAACATTTTCTTCATTCCGTTCGCTCCTATTCAATTAAATTCCAAAGTCATCGTAACGAATTCGGCTCCGATCAACGCCTAAATGTTCCAACATCTGAAGCGTTGCACTGAGCATTTTCGGCGGACCACAGACATAGAAGTCATAAGCAGAAATATCCTGCTCAGCGAGGAATGCGAGTGCAGCTTCGTGCACATACCCTTCCGCGCCCTGCCAGTCGCACGATTCGCGTTTATCCGACAGAACCGCCTCAAAGTGTATCATAGCGCGCTCTTTTAAGTGCTCGAACTCATCCACATATGCCAATTCCTGGCGATTTCGCGCACCGTAGAAGAAATCGATGGACCGCGGTGATGGCTCAGCAAGCTCTTCTTGGATCAGTGCCCGAAGTGGTGCCATCCCAGCGCCCCCGCCGATGAAAAACATTTTACGATCCGCTCCATGCAGCCGTTTAAAGTCACCATAAGGTCCTTCCGCCACAATTTTCTCACCCACTCGCATATTACATAGATACGTCGATCCGACCCCTGGACGATCGTGACCATTAGTCGCAGGCTGATAACGCACGGTAAACACGAGTTCACGAGCCGGTCCGGCAGTCGCCATCGAGTAACTCCGGCGGACATCTTCGTGCTCAAAAGTTGCCGCTTGAATATTTAGCCACTCCGGTGAAAATGCTTCGGGCACGTCATGGGGACGAGTAGATGTCGAGGCCGATGGGATCAAGAACTGCATATACTGACCCGCCGCGAAGTGCACATCCCCCTCTTCCACGATGAATCGAAGCTCTTTGAGCATGGGTGTCAAGAACTCACTGGACGCGAGCGTTAGCGTGTACTTACTTACATCTAGTTTTTTCACTCGCGCGGACGTTACTTTTCCAATTTGGTGTTGGCACGCAAGTCGATAACCTTGCGCAAGTTGCTCTGCAGATAACAGATCACGTTCGGCCGGTGTTATCGGTGTATCTGAATTCACCTCAACCACGCACAAACCACAGGTACCTCCACCACCACAGCCGCTTTCCACTGGGATATCCCGTTGTTGAAGCACCTGAAGTAATGTCTTATGTGCTTTATCTTTGAACGTCTTACGCTCCTGACCCACTTCAGCCTCAAAGGCAACTTGGCGGAAGCTAAAGCGCATCTCTCCTGTACCCAGCAGTTTGAACAAGAGAATCAGCCCGGATAAAGCAAACCACAAGGTCACAACACTCAATACAATGATGACTAAGTTATTAAAGTTCCGACCACCGGTGTAATCTATAAAGTGCAACCTGAACATCCAGTCAGCAACCACCCAGGGAGTATTTCTGTGGTCGATCACTTGGCCCGATACGCTATCCACGTATATCCGGGTGTTCAAATCGTCGTTATAGTCAATTCGGTATCCTTGACCTTCCCATCCATGCAACTCACGAGTTCGCGTAATTGAAGCAACCCGAATTGCCTCACCGGGGCCGGAATAAGTCGAGTTTGCGATATCGATCGCTCGATTTTGATGTGTTCTCCAGGGTTCGCCTGTGCGTCCATCAAAGTATGCCACGCCGTCTCGATGGTGAATCTCGACTTGTGGCACACCGACAACCAGACGCGTGCGGACCTGAGTGATTTCTTGCAGGTCTCCCCACCACGAAGAGTCCAGTTGTTCAAGCTGCTCAGCACTCAACGAGAAATGCGGTGGATGTTGATGATATTGATGACCTTTCATTCCATGGTGGTCAACAAGCGCAAAATACAACCCGCTGATTGTCCATAATAAAAGTTGAATTAAAATTAGCAGGCCGGTCCAACGGTGGAGCCATTGTAAAAATTTCATACGGGCTTCCTCCGTGAGGAACGTAAGGTTTGCACCAATAAGATCGTTCCGGTAAATGCGAAGCCAAAGGTTGCGAGAATAAAGGCACGCAACCACCAAGTGGTAATATCCACGCGGTCTTTGTAATCCATGATGTGAAGCATCCACATAATGTCAAAGCCACGCCAAAAATCGTGACGGCGCACCGTCATCTCACCGGTTTCCCGATGCAAATAGAGACTGGTATTTCCAAAATCGTCGAAATCAACACGCCAGATTGGCAAATGGTTCGGGTTAAGTTCCGTAGGGGCTTGATCTCGCAGCAGTTCGACTCGGGTGATATTGGGTTCGCCCTTTGCGTAAATCCGCTCGGCAAGTGCCCGAATATCCGTATCTTCAAGTCGGACTTCGGTAAAATGCTCTAACTCGACTAAGAACTTACGATCATGCTCATGAACCTGAGCGAGATATTGATATTCGCCTTGCACAAAACGATTGACTAACTTCACATCGTAGGCCTCTGGATAGCGCGCAATCACCTGCGGTAACTCCGACACTTTGGCCATATCTTGCAATGGTTGGTCAGCATTCTGTGTAAGATGAACGCCATGAATAAATGGTAATTTAACAATCACCATATACGCACCGGAAATGGCCCAGATGACCATCTGAATGCCCACGATGAGCGAAAGCCAGCGGTGCCACGTGCGATATCCGGAAGACTGCGTCTGCATAATTTTTCCTCAAAAATAATGCGGTGAGGGTTGCCCCTCACCGCGCTGCATCTTAGAACTGATAACGCAGTTTCAGGTACATTTGACGTCCCATTAGGTCGTACGTCATGGTATCTGTGTTCGCATCCGTCCAGCTTCGGATATAGGGTGCTTTCTTATCAAACAAGTTGTTTACCCCTGCACTCAGTGTCCAGTTGTCATCAAAGAACCAAGCACCTTGCACATTGTGGTAGAACACATTGGAAACGCTTGAACCGATATCCCCAGGCGATGCATTAATATCGTCTGCAGAACCAATCATGCGAACGCCATAGTGGAACTGCCAACGATCCGCACTGAAGGTCGCAGATGCATCCGACCGCAGGCGTGTGAAGCTTCCACTTCCACCGGTGATTTTTCCGGCATAACGGATCGGATTCGCACCCTCAAATGGTTCTAACGTGTACTCATCCAAATAGGTCATATTCAGATTAAACCGCGCATCCAAGCCAAATAGCTGAGTCCGGTAATACACCGAAGCATCGACACCCGAAATGGTCTCCGTGGCCACGTTGTCGGGCTGTGCAGACAAGAAGTTGACTGCACCCGTCAGTGGATCGCGGGTGAAGGTGTCAGAACTACAGAAAGGATGCGAAAGGTTTTCCGAGTTGTAGCAGGCGGCCAACTTCGTTGAGCCCGCCACGCCTCGGATGGCATTTTCAATCTTGATATCAAAGTAATCCAAGGTGAACTGCAAACCTTCTACGAATGGGACATCCCATACCAAACCCGCGGTGAATGTATTCGCGTCCTCAGGTTGCAAATTGGGATTTCCCCCGGTGCGGGTCAGTACCGTTGAACCCGCTTGGGTATATCCGGCTGGCACGCCATCGGCTTGGCAGTTCGCCGCAACGGTTGGATTCGCACCAGGCTGATCCCACCCCGAGCATGGATCTGTCGTGGTTAGGTTTCCTTCACCAATACCGCCGAATAACTCGGGGATATTTGGCACTCGGAAGGCTGTCGACTGAGTCGCACGGAGCTTCAGATGATCATTGACGGTCCAGTGCAAACCGAGCTTGTAGTTTCCATCACTCCCAAAGGTATCGTAGTCAGAATACCGGTAGGCTAGGTCAAGAGCGACATAATCCGCGAAATCACGGTCAACAATCAACGGCAGTGAAGTCTCGACATATGCTTCGGATACCGTATATTCGCCCCGCAGTGGCTCCTGACGGTTCGTATTCATAATACCGGCTACGACTGAAGAGTCAGGTTCACGCCAACCGGTCTCTTTGCGATGCTCAATACCAAATGCGATTGGAATCGAGCCGTTGCGCGTTTCAAACAGATCACCCGCGATGTTTGCGGTCAGTGAGCGCTGCTGATTACCACCGTAATCATTGATCCGGAACAGAATGTAATCCAAGGCTTCTTGGGACATATTACCCAAGCCGATCAAATCAGCACATGGAACGCCATTACCACAGGTTTCTGGGTCAATTGCCCGCGCTAACCGTTCGAGATTGGCAATATTATCTGCGGCGTCGTTTCCAGTGGTGCGACCGAAATTATACGCAACCTCCCACGCCCAGTTGTTGTCATATAGTCCGTTCAGTCCCGTCACAAAACGGAATGTGTTGACGTCCTGCTCAAAGTGACGCGGGCCTGCTTCTTCAAGACGGCGCTGTACAATGCGAATGTCTTCGCCCACTGGGTTATCCGGATGATCCGCTGAGTAATCAATGTTCCGCACGGTTCCTGGCGTGGCAATCTGATTGGACTGACGGTTGTTGAAAAGAACCTCGGCAAATGCATAGGTCTCTTGGCCGATACGGTAGTCACCAAAACTGGCGAAACTGAGTGTCGTGACCGGGTTTACCGCATTCAGCATGTTGAAAAAATCAACGTTATGCACGGCGGCACTGTAGGTCTCAAAACCCTTTGGATCGCCGCCCGGCGTTTGATTAAAGTTGATTTGACGGCCCGTTTCGGGACCACTGGTGATGACCGCTCGGCCGCCCGGAGTCGCTGCGCTACCAAAACAGTTCAGTTGTCCGGGAGATGTTTCAGCCAACGCACAGGCTGCGCGATCCGCCATGTTGACTTCGCTGGTTGATCGATAACTTAAGGTGGTGGTCAGCCGGCCGCGATCCGAGCTGGTACCGAACATCATATTAAGCGATGTTTCTTCTCCATCACTCTTATCGGTGCTTGCAAAACGCCCCTCGGCCATAAAGCCTTCAAAGTTTTTGCGCGTGATGATGTTCACCACACCCGCCACCGCATCTGCACCATAAATTGCTGAGGCACCGTCTTTCAATACTTCGACCCGCTCAATCATTGCAACGGGAATGGTATTTAAGTCCACTGCGGCATTTGCCCCGGTACCGCCATTCACGACGCGTCGACCATTCAGAAGAACGAGGGTCCGGTTGACGCCGAGTCCCCGCAAGTTGACCTGGGTTGTACCCCAACCGCCGCCAACCCAATATGCGCTGGTTTGGTTGCCGCCAAACCCTGCGGAAGCAGACATCTGCTGAAGCAATAACTCCATCGATGTGACGCCTGATAGTTCAATATCTTCTGCCGTAAATACTTGAATCGGTGCAGCACTTTCCGCTTCGGTCCGCAATACACGTGAACCCGTGACGGAAATCCGTTCGATGCGTTGTTCAGATGCTTCCGTTGCGTCTTCGAGTTGCTGCTGAGCTGTTGCAACACCGGAAAGCGTAGCAACACTCACCGCAAGTGCAATTGTTGATAGTTTATGCATGTTCATAATTTCCCCCGGCGTGAGCCTTGTTGTTATTTAATGCACTTTATTGATAGCAGTGATCTCGTTGTATATGCAACTTGTTTTTGTTCGAATTTTGTACTTATACAACTGTTTTTATTCTTATTTTTTAAATAAACAATCCCGCAAGATGCCGCCATTTGCGTTCTTGTATATATAACTTTTGCGCGATTCGCATGTATTTCAATGAGTTTTCTTAATTGTTTGAACTCTCCTTTTGCTGAGTTGTATATGAATACATATATTCAATATCTGAATAAAAATATTATTCTTGCGCCCAAATAGTTTAAAAAATCTACGACTACTGGGCGCAAGTCTCCTTTCTTTCTTTAGCCTGCGTGTTTTTCCATTCGTTTGACGCGCCATTCTTCGCGCCAGCTATACAGAACTGGGACCACAAACATGCTCAACACCACGAACGTCAAGCCACCCACGGTTGGGATCGCCATCGGTATCATCAAGTCGGCTCCACGGCCCGTTGCTGTAAGAACTGGGAACAGTGCGAGGATGGTCGTTGCGCTCGTCATCAAACAAGGACGGACCCGTTGCAATCCAGCTTCCACGACACGCTCGCGCACCGCTTCAATCGTATGGCTGGACCCCTCACTAAAGCGCTGTTTGAGATAGGTAGCCATGACCACGCCGTCATCCACGGCAATCCCGAACAACGCCAGGAAGCCAACCCACACGGCGACACTTAGATTGGTGACATCGAATTGGAAGATCTCACGCAGGGTTACACCTTGCGTAATAAAGGGCAGCGTAAAATTGGCAAACCAGCTTTGTCCGTAAAGATACAGCATGATAAATCCGCCACCCCAAGCAACCGCTATTCCGCTGAAGACCATCATGGCGGTGCTGACCTGCTTAAATTGGAGGTACAGCAAAATGAAGATCAAAATCAGCGAGACCGGAATGACCACCTGCAGCGTTTCCATCGCACTTTGTTGCTGCTGATAGCTTCCAGCGAAGGTGTAACTGACCCCTGCGGGTAATCGCAGTTCGCCTCGATCGCGAGCCTGTTGCAAATGGTTCCGAGCGGCCTCGACTGCATCGACCTCGGCATAGCCGCTTGCGGCACCGAAGGTCACGTACGCCGTCAGGAACGTATTCTCCGAACGAATCATTTGTGGACCGCGTTCAAATCGTATGTCCGCCACCTCTGAGAGGGGGATTTGCGCCCCATTCCCCGTGGTCACTAAGATGTCGTACATGGCATCGATGTCGTGCCGCAATTCACGCTGATAACGCACGCGAATCGGGTAGCGTTCGCGCCCTTCAACGCTCAGCGATACCTCAACCCCGCCAATCGCCGCATTGATGGTATTTTGAACGGCGTAAACGCTCAGGCCATAGCGCGCAATGGCATCCCGGTCGAGATGGATTTCCAAGTACGGACTTCCCACAACCCGCTCGGCATTCACCGATCCCGAATTGACGCCTGGCGACTCACGCAGCACGCCCTCAATCGCTATGGCGGCGCGTTCTAATGTCGCGAGATCAGGCCCTTGGACCTTTACCCCCATTGACGCACGCATCCCGGTTTGCAACATCAGCTGTCGCGTTTCAATAGGCTGCAGACGCGGCGCTGAGGTTACCCCTGGGACTTCAGCCGCACGGACAATTTCATCCCAAATGTCGCGCGGGCTTTGAATGTGATCACGCCATTGGCGGTATGGGCGTCCTCGTCGGTCAGGAATCAAATTACCGTCCTGATCACGCACAAACTCACCTTGGCGATCCACTTTGAAGCTCAGTCGCCGGCCGTTCTCATCAACCTTAAATTCACTCTTGTAGTTGATCACAGTCTCAATCATGGAAACCGGTGCAGGATCCAGGGCGGTTTCCGCTCGACCAATTTTCCCAACCACAGTGTCTACTTCAGGAATCGCAGCGATCGCCTTATCTTGCTGGCTCAGCACATCCATAGCCTCGCCAATCGACGCATGCGGCATCGTCGTTGGCATGAGCAAGAATGAGCCTTCATCAAGCGGCGGCATAAACTCACGCCCCAGGCCGGGCATGATGATCAGACCCGCAGCAATGACCAACGCAGGAAGCGCTAAAAAGATAGCCTTAAAGCGCAGACACCAACGCAGCATGGGTTCGTAGAACCGAATAATCAGTGAGAATCCACCCACCACACCCACAAACATAAGTGCGACGAAAAGCACATTCCGTATGGTTCCAGCGGCAGGGCCTAGCGGCTCCCATAGATTCGCAAGCACCACCAGCACCACGATGGTTAATGCGCCATATAGCCCACGATAGAGCTGTTTTCGTTCAGCGAGCCAACGATCCACCGCTTGCATTCGCTCGCTTAAGACCATCCGCAGCATGACGGGGACGACCACGAGGGCAAGGACGATCGCGGCCAAGAGCACGAGCGTTTTCGTATAGGCAAGTGGCGTAAATAGCTTCCCTTCAGCACCGGTCATGGTGAACACCGGCAGGAAGCTAATCACCGTGGTAGCAATTGCAGTCAAAACTGCGGGGCCCACTTCGCGCGCGCCATTGACCACGGTTTCCGTAATATCTTGCTGAGGATTGTTGCGCCGCAATCGCAGAATATTGTCGGTGACAATAATCCCCATATCGACAATGGTTCCAATGGCTATCGCAATCCCAGCCAGCGCCACGATATTCGCTTCAACACCAAGGAGCCGCATACCGATGAACGTCATCAAGACCGCGAGTGGGAGCATGGTTGCAATAGTCAGCGCTGCCCGTAAATGCAGCAACATGATGAGGACCACTGCTGCCGTGATAAGCAACTGCTGCATCAAGGCATCATTTAGCGTCCCCAAGGTTTCCATGATGAGGGTTGAGCGATCGTAAAACGGGACGATCGTGACTTGACTAAGATTTAGCCAATCTGGCCACCGGTCTTGCGGATGTGCTTGCAGCCACTCGGTCCATTCACGCTGGTTCGCATCATCAAAGTTAAAGGTTGCCGCTTGATACCCTGGCAGACCTTGCTGACGCGCAAACTGGCTGACCTCCGCAGGACTTACTTGCTCCCAGTCCACAACAGCCCGAGCAGGAAGCGAATGAGCAATTTCATCGATACGCTGCTTAGTGTTTTCAATGGCTGCTAAAGGATTGAAGCCCTCGCGAACCGTCACAATACCGCCGACGGCCTCTGCACCAGCCACATCCAATGCACCGCGACGTTCCGCAGGTCCAAAACCCACTGTTGCGACATCCGAAACCCGAATGGGTGTGTTATCACTCGCCAGACGCACCACGGCATCTTCAATATCTGCAATGGATTTAATGAAACCAACCCCGCGGACCACGTATTCCACTTGATTGATTTCGGTGGTGCGCGCGCCGATATCCAGATTTGATTCGGCCACCGCAGACATCACCTGTTCGAGGGTCACGTTATAGAAACGCAATGCATCGGGATCGACATCAATCTGGTACTCCCGAACATACCCGCCGATGGAAGCAACCTCACTGATGCCCTCCGCAGCGAGAAGCCCATAACGAACATACCAGTCTTGCACCGACCGCAGTTCATCGAGATCCCAGCCACCGATCGGGTTACCTTGCGGATCACGCCCCTCGAGGGTGTACAGGTACACCTGCCCCAATCCAGTTGCATCGGGCCCAAGAGCTGGCTGAACGCCCTCAGGTAGAGTTCCGGCCGGGAGGCTCGCCAATTTTTCTAAAATTCGAGCTCGTGACCAGTAAAACTCAATGTCATCATGGAAGATGACTGAGATCGTTGAGAAACCAAACATCGAGAGCGTGCGAACATCCTTGACCCCCGGCACGCCCATCAATTGAACAGACAATGGATAACTGACTTGATCATCCACATCTTGCGGTGAACGACCCGGCCAATCGGTGTACACGATCTGTTGGTTTTCACCAATATTTGGAATCGCATCAACCGCAACGGGTGAGCGTGGGAATGAGGTTTCCCAATTGAACGGCGCAACAGCAACCCCAGCAAATATCACCAGGGCCGTTAACAACGCGACGATCAGCTTATTTTCCAGTAACCAACGAATCATTCGCGTTACCCTCCTTGACCAGGCAAGGCAGCAACCTGATCACCGCAACGCAACATTTGCGCGCCGAAATAAGGGTTCAGCAGTTGGTCGTCCCGCTGCAGCCAATCGGCTCCCTGACCGCGACGCGCCATTGGACAATGCATCCGATACAGGGTATCCGTATGAAAGCCTGCTTCTGCGAGTGCAATCATTCCTTGTGAGTGAACGAAGAACAAATCGCGCGCCGCGCGAATACCACTGACATGATGACTGTGGCCTTTGCCTTCAGATACTTGTTCTTGAACTGGAGACAATGCTGAAGTCCACTGAACTGCTTCCACCTCACTATAAAATAGCTCAGCTGCTGCTTGCCATGCGCTGAAGTCGTCGCTGTGTAGGGCGTCCCACATCGCGTGATACGCATCGAACAAATTTGCCATGCTCAGGTTTTCGTCAAAGCGAATGTCTGCAACCGCGTGATCATCATGCCCAGCCTGTGCGGATGCACCATGCGCTTGGTGATCATCGCCATTCGGACCATGCCCGTGGTGTTCATGCCCCGTCGGGCCGCCACCTTGTGGCGCCATCATGCTCGGACGACCGCGCAGTTGAAGTTCACTATCAATCCGGAATGCACCGCGACTAACGATCAGCTCGCCGGCTTCAAGCCCACTTAACACTTCGTAGCGATCACCCAAGCGCCGCCCGAGCTCAACAGTTCGTGCTTCAAATTCGCCACCCTCAGGCTCCATTTGGATGTAAACCACCGCCCGCTGCCCCGTGATCAATGCTGCCGAGGTTGGGATGGTCAGTACATCATCGACATGCAGTTGAACAGTGGCGCGCGTAAACGAGCCTGGCGTAATTCCTTGACCCGGATTTTCTAGCGCAACACGAACGGTACGAGTCCGACGATCCGCATCAATACGCGGTGCAATCGAGATAACTTCGCCCGCGTAGGTCGTACGTCCTGTACCCAGCGTAAACTCGATTTCCTGCCCCACCTGAATGGTGGCTAAATCGCGCTCGAATACTTCGAATAACGCCCAAAGCTTATTCTCATCCGCGAGTTCAAGGAGCGCATCACCGGTGTTTACATAATCGCCTTGACTAATATTGCGGGTGACGACCAAGCCTGCGCTCGGCGCGCGAATGGTAATGCGATCACGGGCTTCGCCACGCTCAATCACGTTGTTTATTTGCTCTTGCGTTAACCCCAACAGACGCAAGCGCTCGCGCGCTGCACGCAATGTCATTGCTTGCGAATCACGCAAAAATTCAGGCCCGCCCTGTGCTTGTCGATGCGCCTGAATTAGTTCTTGTTGAGCCACAAAAAGCTCCGGACTATAAAGTTCAACCAAAGGTTCATTGGCTTGCACATAGGCACCTGTGTAATTGACATAGAGGCGCTCGATTCGTCCCCCGGTCCAAGCACTTATGGTTGTGAGCGCACGCTCGTCAAACTCGATTTGCCCAGTCAGCCGGACTTCGTGATACGCGTGTCCCTGACGAACCGGCTCTGATTGAAGCCCGAGCAGCGCCAAACTACGTCCCGAGAATTCGATCCGAACGAATTCATCATCCGAACCGCCGGCCGCAACCGGAATAAGCTCCATACCGCAAATAGGACACCGGTCATTCGGGTCTGTACTGCGGAAGCTTGGGTGCATCGAGCATGTATATTCCTGAACACCACTTGCAAATGCCTCTTGCAGGTCATGGTCACTATGATCCGCATGGTCATGATCGTGCGCAGCATGGTCATGACTGTGATTGTGAGATGGTGTCTGGAATGCGATTCCGAGTGCCAAGGTGCCGACAACCATGACAATAAAGAGTGCCGCGATGGCATTCACAACATTAAACTTTTTCATAGAGCCACCTCATGGGAGTCTGATGGAACGACAAGGGCTTGAATCGTTGCCACGGCGGCAAGTTGATTCGCAAGTGCACGACGATACGCTAATGCGAACGCGAGCCACTCTTGTTGACTGGAAAGAACTTCAGCAAAGCTTGCAGTCCCATTACTGTATTGACTTAACACCGCAGCGACTGCCTGCTCGGCACGCTTCACTAGGACCTCTCCGTACAGCTGACGATTGCGCTCTGACTCGCGCCACTGATACAGCGCCATACTCAACTCTGCCTGCACTTGTAGTTTTGCGGCTTGGTATTGTGCTTGCCCCCGGCGGAAATCGGCCTCTGCGGAGTCACGGAGCGCACGATAATTCGAGCGCCAGATTGGAAGGGAAAATGAAACCATCCCAGCGAATGTGCCGTCACCCATGTCGGTGTCCATATACTCAACACCCAGCATAAGCCGTGGCAGACCTGCCGTGCCCGCAACGTCACGACCCACGTGCAACGCCTGTAATTCATATTTTGCCGAGCGCAAGGCTGGATTTTCAGAATGGATCATGGCGTACAGTTGTGCCGGTTCGACCGGTAACTGCGCGTAGGCTTGATGTGTTGATACTAGGTCAAAGTGATTGGGAAGTTCAGCATGCACATCGCGACCAAGTGCGCTGTTGAGCCGGGCCTGTTGCGAAAACAACATGGCCTCCAAATTGTCTGCTTCAGTGACCGCTTCATCGTGCGCATTTTGCACACGGAGTAGATCGCTCAAATTGACCGATCCTGCAGCGTACTGTTGCTGCACGATTTGCACCGATTGAGCCAGTAAGGCAATCACGTCCTGCTGAAGGCGCCGGTTCTCTTGCACATACAAGTATTCGCTAAATGCAGTGACGACGTCTGCTGCAAGGTCCGCTTGGACTTGAGCGAGACGCGCCTGTGCTGCACGCAATTCAGCGCGGGCTTGTTCAATCGCCATTCCACGACGATTAAAAATTGGAATATCCTGCCCCACCGCGAGCGTCCGGTAACCCGTATCATTGAGGCCTTGAGACAGGGTCACTTCCGGGTCCATCCAGGCGCCTGCAGCGGTGATCCCAGCTTGTGCTCGCTCAACCTCCGCTTGGGCAGCCAGCACGAGTGGATGGTGTGCTTGCGCGTGATGAATCAAATCCGCAATTTCCGCATTGACCGGCAGTGCAAAGGTCTTGGTTGGATTGGATTGCGTCGTGACGCGGTCAATGTCCGAATAATTCGGTTGATAGCTCGCGCAACCGACCAATGTAAGGACGGTGAGCAGCACACCTAAGTGCGTCAATCTTTTTGCTAAAAACATGGAGAAACTCCTGAATAATCAATCACAAACGAATCAAAACTCGGTTCGATTCGCGGTATTTCGATGTATTCAGGAAATAATAGGAGGAGGACTTACCTTGGCGAGCAATAAAGAATATCGTGAGGTCTTAGAGAATGCGCGATCATGTGCAACAAGCGGACGTTGTCCGATAACTGCTGAGGTAGCCGCACTACAACCATGACCCGACATCACACAATGACCACAGTCGGAAGAACACTCAAGAAAACAATCTGCAGGATCTTCACAACAGTCATTCATAACCGGCGATGAGGTCGCTTGTCGTTGTTGACGAATTTCAGCAAGCTTTGCAGCCATCATTTCACAATGGGCATCTTGCGTCTCGGCCGCGGCGTCTTGCATTGTGTGATGCGCTGGCGCAGTCATCTGGGCGCTAGGCATACTGGTGCTGTTGCCAGAAAACGGCAACAACAGCAATGACGCTAACGTGATGATCACAACCCAATGACGCATAAAATCTCCAATCCAAGTCCTTTCACTATACTCAGCGCCCCTGAATTTGCAAATCTTTAGTTGTGCATACAACCATAATTTCTCTTTTGTACTTCTCAACTATCTGACAAATCGACGTTTTGCGTCTAAGTTTAAAAGGAACCTTTTTGTGGAGATAAATGAAGATGACTGCAACCATGGCCATGGGCCTTGCCTCAATCCTGTTCTTATTTGCCATCATCATTGGCGTCATGCTCGCTTTTGCACGCTTTGGAAAAGATCGGAATCCCCCTCCTGTGCTGGTTTGGTGGCACGGCGCCTTTGCGATTCTTGGCTTCCTTATTCTTCTATTTGGAGCTGCATTTGTTGGATTGCCGGCGACCGCAAATACGGGTGTCGTTCTTCTCGCGCTCGCTGCACTGGGTGGACTGATCATGCACTTCAAATATGATCGCAAGCGTGCCTTGATTCCCGTGCCCATGGTTTGGGTCCATGGTGTAATTGCCCTCATTGGCTTCTTGATGATTCTGTACGCCATGCTTAATATCGCTGACACCACACAGATCTAACCCTTGGGTACATATGACAGCAAAGAACTATTGGCTCATGAAGTCCGAGCCTGACGAGTGCGGTATTGATGATTTTGCGCACACGCCAACTCAACCCATCCACTGGGATGGCGTGCGCAATTACCAAGCCAGAAACTTTATGCGGGATATGCGGATTGGTGATCGCGTGTTCCTCTATCACTCAAGCTGCAAATTCATTGGTATTGCGGGGATAGTGGAGGTGGTCAAGGAGGCCTACCCAGATCCGAAGCAGTTCAATCCCGAATCGGCTTACTTTGATCCTAAATCCACTTTGGAGAAACCACGGTGGGATGCAGTTGACCTGATCTTTGTCGAGAAATTTCCCAAGGTCATATCCTTGGACCGACTTAAATCGATTAAGGCGTTAAACGAAAACCCACTCGTAAAAAAGGGGAATCGACTCTCTGTGATTCCCTTTACGTCCGTTGAATGGGAGGCAGTCCATGCCACCCGAAACCTATCCTAACCGCCTCTATTCCTGAGCGGCACGCGGCGCTCAGTTCGCCGCTCAAACTTGATCGCAATCGGCTTAAAGAACAGGTTCGCAAGAAACGAGGAGAAAATTTGATATGGATCATCACTTCCAGAGAACGACTCCTTCGTTATACTCTGTCTTACAATAAGCCATGAATATGAGCTGTCGCCATAAGGAAAAAGCCTGTGAAAATATATGAAACCGCTACCGCCCCAAATCCGCGCCGAGTTCGCATGTTTCTTGCTGAAAAGGGCCTTCTAGACGAAGTGGAGTTTGTGCAGATTGATTTGCAAAAAGGAGAAAATCTCTCCCCGGAATTCACTGCGAAAAACCCCATGCGCAAGGTGCCTGTGCTTGAACTTGAGGATGGGATCTGTATTAGTGAAACCATGGCGATTTGTCGGTATTTTGAAGAAGCATATCCAGAGAGCACCGCACTCCTTGGCCGCTCGGCATTGGAAAAAGCGCTCGTGGAACAATGGTTACGTTGGGTCGAGTTCTATTTTGCCGTTCCTACGGGGATGGCGTTTCAACACACCAGCGGATACTTTAAAGACCGAATGAAGTGTTTTCCGGAATGGGGCGAAGACTGCAAAACGGCAGTCACAAAGTTCATGGGCTTTCTGGACTCCCAACTTAGCACTCGCTCATACCTTTGTGGTGATGCCCTGACCATCGCAGATATTAATGCCTTCACAACTGTGCAATTCGCACGGGTGATCAAAGTTCGGATTCCGGACGACCACCCACATTTACAGGCTTGGCATGACCGGATGCTTGCTAGGCCTTCCGCGAAAGTTTAAAACGCAACCCACCAGAGCGTTCCACTGGCGACCAAAAGCCAAAGCAAAGTCGCCAGTGCAATCGGCTTGAATCCTGCTTGTTTGAGCTGCGCGAGTGATAGACTTGCGCCAATGAAGAACAAACAAAGCGCTAGCAAGTGGCGGGCTCCCTGAAAAGCAAACGCATACACGGGCTGGCCTTGTGGAATCAAGGCAGCAATCATGATGGCCAGAATATACAGGACAATGAATAAGGGAACTCCTGGAACAATTCCAACTGCAGACGAGCTCGGGTGAGTCCGGCGGTACCACCAAGCAAAAATCAAGACAAGTGGCACGATAGCTAACGCGCGCGTCAATTTTAGCGTGGTAGCAACCATCAGTGATTCATCCCCGTACAACTCGGCCGCAGCGACCACGGAGGAGGTGTCGTGGATCGCAAGGGCTGCCCAAATCCCAAACTGCTCTTGGGTCAGCCCAAATGCGTGTCCAACCGCTGGAAAAGTCCACAGCGCGAGGGCATTGAGTACAAACACACAAGCCAGCGCGACGGCAATCGATTCCGCTCTGGCGCGAATGGCTGGAGCAACGGCGGCAATGGCGCTCCCTCCACAAATTGCGGTTCCTGCACTAATCAGCTTTCCGCTCGTGGGTTCGACACGGAACAACTGGGTCAGCGCCAGCCCTAAAATAATGGTTCCTGTGATCACCACGACGAGTAGACCGAGCTGACTCACACTCGCACTCAAAGCAACCGAGAGATTCACCCCAAATCCCAGTCCAACGATCGCCACCGCCAATAATTTCTTCACCCACACGGCCGGCTTAACTTGCGGAGGGACCCAGCCAAAGAGCGCCATCAAAATTCCTAAAACCAATGCATAGGACGATGAGATGAGCGGCGTCAGACTCAGCAAGGCGAGAAAAACAAAGACAATATGTTTGAGAGCAATCACTTGCATAAAGCGTTTGGATTTAGTCAGACCAATAGATGCTCTCATTAAAGCATACTTTTCAAGATATTCGCGTCTTGTGTGATTGTCATTTTCGACGGATACTTCCCAACGAGGGTCCAAGACCGGCAACTATGGACCACGCATGAATGAGGATTCATCGAATGAAAATCCAGTATATTGTGGCAGGTGGCTGCGTCGTTTTGATTGCATTGCACTTGGTTTCGAATGCGCAACCTCAAGCGAATAGCCGCTGCGCTGTCAGCAAGACAGAAACCTTTCAACTCAATGATAGCGATGCAAAGAAGTTGATCGTGAATATCGGACCGGATCGTGCCAATTTGAGGGCCGGCCGCGAGCGACAGGGTTCGATCACCGTTCGTTTTTGTGCATCCGATGACAACCGGATGCGGCCAATGGCAGCAGACCTCGTCATTGAGGACGAGATTGCGCAACTTCAATTGAATCACGGTGGGCAGTCGAACCGGAGTTCAACCAGCTGGTTTGGACGAACTCGCTCGTCCTACAGTTACTTCGAAATTGACGGGCAAGTGAATGCATTTACTGATTTGGATATCAGTGTTGGTTCAGGGAAAGCCGACCTTTTTGGCTTCTCAAATGTCAACGCAGTGCTCGGTAGTGGCGAAATTGATATTGCGGGTGTACCTAATGAAGTCAGAATCCAGGTCGGCAGCGGCAAAGCCGAGCTCGATAACATTGGCTCGCTGCGAGTTGGTTCAGTCGGCTCCGGTAAGATCGAAGTGGAACGCATCCGTGGTGACGCGGAAATTGGCAGCATTGGTTCCGGTAAAATTGAGTTGGAACGGGTCGATGGCGGCGTTACGGTTGGGACGATTGGCTCAGGGAGCTTCCAAGCCTCGCGAGTGCGCGGTAATTTATCAATCGGTAGCGTAGGTTCAGGTAGCATTCGCATTGATGACGTCGAGGGTGATTTCCATCTGCGCAGCAAAGGGAGTGGCTCGGTTCGTCACACCAACGTTCGTGGGAAAGTCACGGTTCCGAATCGTTAATGTTTCTCATGGTCGATATTGCGCCACGGTTGGCGCAATATCGCGGAGAGCGCGTTGTCCTTTTCGTCACGAAAATCCTCAAGTCCGAGCGTCATATCCTGATGACCCGCTTCCGGTTGATCGCGATAGGTTCGGAACAGCCGGTCCCACCATGGTAGGTTAAACCCGTAGTTACTGTTCGTTTCATGCGGATGCCACGAGTGATGCACCCGATGCATATCGGGCGTCACCACCCACCAGCGCAGAAGACGGTCAGCTCGTACCGGCAAACGAATATTACTGTGATTGAAGAGCGATGTGGCATTCAAAACGACTTCAAACAACAAGACCGCCACGGCCGGAGCCCCGATCAAAAGAACAGCGCCTATTTTGATGACCATTGATAAAATCATTTCCAGCGGATGAAAACGTAAGCCCGTGGTCACATCCACATCAACATCGGTGTGGTGCATTCGGTGTAACCGCCACAACAGCGGGACTCTATGGAACAGCAAATGCTGAAGCCATATCGCGAAATCAAGGAACAAAAAGGCGAGTGGGATCGCAAGCCAGAGTGGCGCTGCGAGCCAATTTAGCAGCCCGATGTTTTGCGCTTGTGCCCATAATGCAGCGCCAATAGCCGCGACCGGGAAAAGTAATCGCAGCGCGAGCGTATCAATTGCAATGATAGCCCCATTGGTGCGCCAGCGGCCTTTCCGGCCTCGCAGCAAGGCACGCTTTGGGGCAAGTCGTTCCCAACTCATGAACAGCACGACGAGGCCGAGAAAGACACTCAGACGTATGTAAGTTTCATAAGCGAGGAACGCGTCCAAAATATAATCTCTCTCGTAACTCGATTCAGCAGCATTTCACGTCACAAAATGACATAGCCATTACAGACGCAGTGAACTATCTTTAGAATCAATTACGTAATGGCGTATCGATTCGATTTCTCGGAGCATAACAATGAAAAAAATCCTCTGCTATACCGCAGGCATTTCCGGCTTTCTTGCAATCTTTATCCTCGCGATCGCAGGGCCCCTCTACCAAGTAGATATCGTTCATTTTCGCACATCCTTTCAAATGATGCGTTGGGCGGCATACCTTGGTATTGCGTCTGTTGTCCTTGTGGTACTTGCACTTTTTATTTTAAAGCCAAAACATGGCAAGCATCGCTTAATCCTTCTGACCTCTCTTTTGCTCGGCTTATTGGCATTCTATTTGCCTTTCCAGCAATATCAAACGGCTCAGAGTGTTCCACGTATCCATGACATTACCACCGATACTGTGAACCCACCGGCTTTCATTGCAATTGCACCGCTGCGCGCGGATGCTCCAAATCCGGTTGAATACCCAGGTGAGGAGACCGCACAGCTTCAGCAGGCTGCCTACCCTGACATTCAAACCATGCGATTCACAATACCTGCACCCGATGTTTACGCAGCTGCACTGCGTGTGGTCGAGCGTGCGGGCTGGGAGCTCGTCGAGGCAAATGCCAATGAAGGGCGTATTGAAGCCACTGCGTCGACTCGTTGGTTTGGTTTCAAAGATGATGTGGTCATTCGAATTGTTGCTGATGGTGGCGACACATTATTAGATATGCGCAGCAAATCTCGCATCGGTTTAAGCGATGTCGGCGCAAACGCGAATCGCATTCGCGCGTTTCGCGATCGGCTTGAGCGCGAACTCGATTAGTTAGCGATCTACATAACGACGTGGTGGATCCGGTGGGCGGGCAACCGGCGTATTGGGTTGTTCGAAGTGATAGCGCAAGTAAATCAAGCCTTGGTTCGGTGAGAACGTATCCGACCGAATCAAGTTTGCTTGCGCACCCACATACCAATTGTCTGTCAGCTTGTATTCCAACACACCCGTTAAACTATAGCTGCGTCCTCCGCCTGTCCCGCCAGCAAAAATCGGATCGATGCCCGTTTCCGGCTGAATGGTGACGGCTTGATTTTGCAAATCAAAATGCCGAGGGAAGAACACTTGCTCATGCAATCGGGTGTCGGAAAATCCAACAGAACCTCTGACGAGGTAAGAGAATCGATTGAGGCGACCGAACACCGTCACCGGAAAGCCAATCGATTGATATAACTCGGGACTATAGTAGTTACCTTGACCATACGTGGCTTGACTTAGGTCTTCTTGAAATCCCCAAAACAATGTGTTGATTCCAAGCGTGACTGCCAGCGGCTCGGTATCGTATGCACGCATGTAACCACCCGTAAATGCATACCAACGGCTGTTACTTTCAACCTCGTGTCCCGTGTAATATTCCAGACCGGTGGAGCCCCACCAACCGAATCGACCGCCCTGATCCCAACTTCCACTCAGATGCAGACCGTTGCGGGTGACCGCCCCCCAACGCCGTTCAGAGAATGGGTCGTCGATACCAGCAAAACTGATCATGGTCGAAGTCAAAATGCGTCGTTCGGCATTCAAACGGACCCCAAACTCACCCACCCGCCGCGTGTGACCAATACCGCCAATCCACGTCGAACGGTTAAAGCCAACCGGACTTCGGCCAATATCGAAATACCAGTCATCGAACTCGGCTCCCACACCAAGCGCTACGCCTTGGTCACGGGCTGTTTCTTGAACGCCTGTTGGGCAATCTTCCTCACACAGGAGTCCCGTGCCAAACCGATTGCGCCAAAATGGGTTATCGAGATCCGCGGCGCCTGCATCGAGCCATGTTGGATCAATGCGCACAAACCAGAAACCATCGCGTGATGCAAAAGGCACCCGTAAATCCAACATGATTGTTTGCGCGGTGAGCTCCGTGATTCCCGGCGTTCCGCTTTTTTCAGCATAATCAAATCCGAGGTAGAGCACCGCATGGTCCCGTGTGCGTTCCCGAGCCGGAAGTGCCGCTTCAGTTTGTTGCTCTGTCTGCAAAGCGAGTAATCGATCCCGCTCGTTCAGTCGTTCGATCAGTGCGATCATGCCGGAACCCCGCTGCGGAGCGGGTACGTTCAACATAGCGGCACGCGCTTGGCCATGACGATTGGTTCGTTCTAGGTGAAGGGCATAAGCAAACCACGCGTCATCACTCGGTTGCGTCAACAGAAGCTCAAGAAAGACCCGATCCGCTCCCTGCGCATCTCCTTGAGCTTGCAACGCGGCGGCTGCCTCGGCCACCGCCCAAGGATTGACAGGCGGCACTGCAACCTCTTCTGCAGCTGGGGAATCCTGCGCACCTTGTCTCTCAACTTCGGAGGCACGGGCTTGTCGCTCAGCTTCAGCCTCTCGGGCTGCGAGTGCAGCTTCTTCTGCACGGCGGGCGGCCTCCGCTGCACGTAACTCGCGTTGGCGCTCCTCTTCTTCGGCTGCTAATTCGGCCGCTCGATGGCGCGCTTGCTCCTCAACTTCGGCGCGATAGGCTTGGACTCGGAGAATTGTCAACTGGATCTGTTGTGAGCTTGGGTGTTCTGCCTGAAGTTCGCGTAACATCGCCAGCGCGTCCGAATCACCAAGTCGCGCATGGGCTTCCCAGTACTGCAAGCGCAGATCAAGACTAACGGGCGGTTCTGGGAACGCTGCTCGCCAGCGATCAACGGCTTCCTCGTAACGCCCACCCAATGCAAGAATTTGTGCCTCAGCCACACGCTGTTGTTGGGATTCGGGTAAGTCAATCAATTCACGAATCCGTTGCGTTGCGATATGGTCCGGATGGGTCGCTTGCAACCGACTATACCAAAGCTGTGCGCTATGGAGGTTTCTCTGTTGGATTGCAAGAGTCGCATGGACCTCGAACAGCGTTGGGTGCTCTGGATGAACCCGTCCAAGTTGTTCAAGGACACGTTCAACTCGATCTGGACGACCACGGTCTAGCCAATACTGAATCCGCGCCTCCAACAGCTGAGCGGAAATCTGATCAAGATCCTCAACGTCACCCCATGCAGGACTCGCCATACACAGAGCCACAAACAGCGGAATACCGGCGAACTTATAAGGCACAGTCACGCATTCCCTCCGCAGTTAAGTCCAAACGAGCATCTGATAAAAACTCGACACAACCCAGAGCACTCAGCCCAAAAAGCAGCAGCATTTGATCATAATAGAGGTCTTGATAACGTTCAGGATTGCGAGCTTGAATCCGATTTCTCTGCTCCTCAGCACTTCGTGTTCCAAACGCAGCATCATAAGAAGACAATACCGGTAGTAGCAAACCTGAAAATCCAATGGGACCAATTCCTGATGCAACTTCATCATGGAACGATAAACGCTCGGGCGGGAATCCGCGCTCATCCGTTAGGTGATATATGCGGGATAGCCCGTGGAACAGTCGCTCATCCGACTGCCGCTGTGCATCCCACCAAAGCCATAAATAGGTGCGAATGGCATCATATGACCCATAAGCCACCACATCCTGATCGCGCGCTTCCAGTTGCTCAAATGGCACAATCTCTACAGGCGACGAAACACCAAGCCAATCAGGAACTACCCCGTTCCCTGTATTCAATAAAGCCAAGAAAAGTCGACGGCTCGAGCGTTCAAGCTCAAGCCAGCGAGCATCCTCACTATACGCAGCTAACCCCTCGAACACCGTCAAGGTCAAATAGCTTGGATTCATTAAGACATAATTGTCGCGGGTAAAGCCAAAGGGGGCAGGCAATAAAATCCGTTGACCATTTTGCTGACGTGTACTGGTTTCGAGGATTCGTCGACTGAGACGGTGTGCTAAAGCCGCATAGCGAGGTTCTTGCCAACGTTCAGCCCCAGCAAACAGGGCGTAAGTCATCCAAATATCTGCATCGACTGCGGGGTTCTCATCAAGAATCCGCCAGTCGCCGTCGTCACTTCGTCCCCATAGCCAAGCGGGTAGTTGGTCTCCGAGTCGGCCCCTCGCGAGGTTTGCATCAGCCCACTGCAATAATTTCTCGAAGGTTCCTCGATCGTCAGAGAGCAACGCAAACCACATGCCATACGCCTGCCCTTCTGAGGTACTGATCCGACGTTCTGTGGAACGATCGATAACGCGGCCATCAGATGCCACCAAGCGCTCAAGGAAGCGTTGGTAGTGCCAACGGAAGCTGAGCACATCGGTGACATCCTGTTCATCAACCGCTGGCTCATCTGGGTGCTGCGTATCCATCGCAGGTCGGCAACTCGTTAAAGCAGCAACGATAAAAAGTACTCCAAGACCCAGCCAAGGACGCATCATAGGTTTCATACCTTACGAGCGACGGCGTTCTGAGCGACGACGCGCAATGCCCGCCAAGAACCAATACAACACCAGTACGAGGGTAATCAGTGCTAGCAATGTGATCACCGACACGACCACAGGATACCGTGCCAGATGGAAATGTAATCGCGTCCAGAGGCGCAGCTCACCGACATAATAGGTTTCATAGGTCCGCAAGTGACGCTCAGAGCCTGGCGTTAAAACCGACATAAAGCCACGCACTGCGGTATTACGCTCTGGCGAGCGCAGGAGCGCATCCACTTGTGATAAAAACTCGTCTTGGTTGGCAGTCAGTGCAACCACTGTTGCCTGCCGCGCTAATGGCGATTCGAAGCTCACGAGGGCCGCACTCGGTCCGCTGATTTGAATATCTTCCTGAGGGCTGAATAAGAGACTCTGAGAACCAGCCAATCCATGATGGCGCAACTGCCGATCAAGGGAGTCGCGACCAAAACGTTCAAGAAATTCACGCAACGCTCCCCCGCCAACAATCAGGAGATCTTTCTCCGTTCGTTGCGGTAATTCAGCCACCGTGCTCACACTCAATAAACTTCCATGATGACCTGTCGATGCCCCAATAAGTCCGAGCGCGGTCATTGTTGCATTGAATTCTGTGTCACTGGGCGACGACTCGATCACTAAGATTGTATTTGCCAAGTCATCTTGACGAGAAAACGGATAACCGGTCTTCACAAACAAGTGGAGATTTGGCATTTCTGTGTAGTGCTGATACCCACGCAAGTCGATCTGCGAGTCCCCATCGATTGCCGCCACAGTATTACCGAGAGGACGCGTGCGACACTCTTCTGAAACAGCGCTGAAACTGAAGCGGAAATCCAATCGATTTACCGCACCAAGCTTGAACGCTGGAATCTGGATCGTTGACTCGACAAAGGGGTTACTCGCCAATAAAGGCACCCGCAAGCGCTGGTGGTCGCCGCCAAAACCACGTTCTGTAAGCGTATACCCTTTGATGAATTCGTCATTCACAAACACACTCATACGGCTTTCATCAGCGGCCACTGGCGGCGTATAACGGAACCGTAAATCCATCGGAATGCCTTGGCGTTGCCACGTAAACAAGTCCGGTGGTAGGCGTAAGTTCATGCCAATAGGTTCTCCCGCGTAGCCGCTCCGTTGCAGCTCGCTTTGAAACTCAACAAGTTCCGCGAGACGTACCGGCCGCTGCGTACTGATCCAACGAGGCGCCGAATAAGGCGCTCGACGCTCGACGCGGACTTGATTGACTCGCAGCTCGGGACCGCTCATGCCCACCGGGTTTTCCACGAGCCCTTGCACAGCCTTAATCAAACCTGCCGCATCGGGAGCCTGCACAAGCAACATTTTGTATGCCTGATTCACAGGGTTGGTCACCATCCGAATGGTCGGTGTCGTAATTGCTGGAAGATCTCGGAACAACCATGGGCGCTGTTCATTGGTCATCAAGACAATGGCGTGATGCTCAGGCCATGCGCGAACTTCATGAATATCCTCTTGATGTTCTGGGTAACGATACACATGGGTTTGCAGGCCACGCCAGTTGGCGATATTGCCAAAGTAGGACGACAAGATACCCGCAGCAGCGACGTGATGGGTGCTGAGCTGATCGGGCACCAAATAGTGCAGATTGACACGCGAAAAATCCCGTTGATCGACAAAGGGCTCTGGAAACCAAGACAGATCATTCGCAACCACAAGGTGCTGCCGGGTCAGTTCAAGACGCGAGTCACCCAAAAACTCGAGCCAAGCCTGTGGAGCGACCACTGAACACTGCATGCCGCGGGCTTCTGCGAGTAACTCGAATTCCAACTCATTGTACAGATCGAAGTATTCGGCAGGGAGCTCCATGCGAATCTGTTGTCGCTCACTCGCCCCATCCGATGTCAGCTGAACCGCGCGAATCAGCTCACCATTCAAGCGCACACGAAACTGCGATATGTCCTCCAGTAGCGTTGGTGAATAGGTATAATTTAAGTACAGCGTACCCCCTTGAACCAACTGATCCATCCGGCTACCGAAGCCCAAAGTGAGACGGTTCGACATCCCATCGATCAGGAGGGGTTGATCCCCTCCGAGCTCTCGAAACGTGTAACGATGTGTGCTCTGTGGGAGATCAAAGATTTGATTCTCCAATACCGGAGGCATCTCATCACCTTGACCTGCGACGGCATGCGCCGACAGACTGACCAAGAGAACGGCACTCACCCAGCAGAGAATGTGTCGCATCACATTAACCATCATTTTCTTCCTTATACTCTGGCAACTGTGGCATCAAGGACCGGAGGAAATTGCCCAGGCGCTCTAATAATGTAAAGAGGGGCAACATATACGGTGCAAACTGCTTTGCCATTCGCTTGTACCCTCGTAATCCAATCGCAATCACTTCGCGAAAACTTTTCATCGGACGCTCTTGTTCTTCCATGCTCCGCCAACCGACCCAAGCATCGGCGCGTGAGAAGGTGGACCGCAAAAATGCTTGTTCATTCTCGATGCCCTCAAACTGAAACAGCACACCGATCGATTGGTCCCGTCGATTTACAATTTGCGCTTTGAATGCGTGCTGTTCGAGCCCATCGGCCAACAAGATTCGCACCACATCACCGGTTTCCAAGGGGCAACTCTCGGGAACTCGTAAGCCTGCTCCTGTATCGGAGTAATCAATGAGATCGGCCTGAAATACGTGCTCTGATGAGGTCATAATCGAGATCCGGCGCTCAACGCGGATCCGATGTGAGGAGCGCACCTGTTTGGCTTCCTCCGCAACCGCCACGGCCCCACCTAAAATAATTAGGTTATAAGTGACCCAAACGAGGTTCAATACCACGGTTAAATACTCATCGCTCGGACCCGTCAGCAGTCGCCACACGCCAAATCCAAACCCGAGTAAACTGAGCAGCACCAAAATCACATAGGGCCGCGACACATCCCAATCAAAATAAGTACGTTCTGTAATTCCGCCCTTTGCTGTCACATTAAATTTGCCATGTTTTGGGAAAAAGAGAGCAACGGTGGTGGGTTTCAAAATATACCAAGATAAAACAGTTTCATACATTTCAGCCCAGAATGAATGACGGAATCGGCCTTGAGTCCGTGAGTTTGTCAAATAGGCATGAATAATGTGGGGTAACGCATACATAGCAATCATAATGGCCGGAGCAAACACGATATACGCATGCAGTAACAGGAATGCCAAGGGGGCAAGCATAAAAATCAAGCGCGGTAAGCCATTCAAAAAATACAGCATCGCGTTCGCGTAACAAATCCGTTGCCCAAGATTAAGACCTTTTCCACGCAACGGATTATCCAAGCGAAAAATTTGCGCCATACCCCGCGCCCAACGCATTCGTTGACCGATATGGGCAGATAAGCTCTCGGTCGCAAGCCCGGCTGCTTGCGGAATATTGAGGTACGCGGAGGTATACCCGAGTCGATGCATTTTTAGCGCGGTATGTGCATCTTCCGTCACCGTCTCGACAGCTATTCCACCAACCTCTTCCAAGGGTCCTCGCTTCAGGACCGCACAAGAACCGCAGAAAAAAGACGCATTCCACATATCATTGCCGTCTTGAATTAGGCCATAGAACAACTCGCCCTCATTCGGTTTATTCCGAAACATCGAGAGATTCTTTTCAAACGGGTCTGGTGAGAAAAAGTGGTGCGGGGTTTGGACCAGCGCTAATTTGGGCTCTTCCATAAACCAGCCCATGGTGAGCTGTAAGAATGAGCGAGCCGGAATGTGGTCACAATCAAAAATGGCAATGTAATCGCCACTGGTCTTTTTTAGGGCATGATTCAAATTTCCGGCTTTTGCATGCGAGTTATCCGGTCGAACCATGTAATTCACCCCATTTTCTTGCGCAAACAGGGCAAACTCTGGACGCCGACCGTCATCGAGCAAATACACCCGAAGTTTGTCTTGAGGCCAATCCATTGCGAGCGCTGCCAAGACAGCGGGCTTTACGACATTTAATGGCTCGTTATAGGACGGAATATAAATATCGACAGTGGGCCATTCTCTTGGGTTATCTGGGAGGCGCGCAACTTTTCGCTCGAGAGGCCAAATCGTTTGGATATATCCAAGAATCAAAATTGACCATGCGTAAATTTCAGCACTAAGAAGAATCAGGCTCAACAAGGTATCTAAGGGGATATCCCAGTTAATCGTTTGAGTCACACGCCAATACAGGTAACGGGTACTTACCAAGACCGAAAGGACCACCATCAGCAGCATGGCGCCGCGTTTTTGGACATCACGAACCCAAAGCGCGACCCCCCAAAAGAACAGCAGCATGACAGCCTGGGATGCAGCATCCATCGGTAGGGTAATCGTGAGCGCCACAAGAAATGCCGCGAGCATCGTCAGTCCAACACGAATCAAGGGCGTGTTAAGCCAATTGTAATGACTGACTTCGCCAAAAGCGTGAATAACTGAGGTCGCTTTTTGTGTCAAAAAAGGGGCAACTTTGTGATTAACCAGAGAGGTTCCTGAACGATGTGCTCGTCTAAACACGTTGCTCGTTTCTTTGAAAATACGCCGATTCGTGGCGGGTTCTTCATCGGGCGATTTGACAAAAACTAACCACATCAATTGAATGAAAATTCTGAGCGGATCTAAGGGTTTCAACCGTGAAAAGTCGACCTGAGGAAACCAGTAGCGCAACGATTTTGATGTCTCCTGCGGCTCGGAACCGCTCGCACTGATGGCCTGCGCGTGAGCCCGATCGCGCGTGAAATCACTCCGAAACAGCAACACTTCCGAGTACAAGCCCATGAGGTGCAGCGTCGCTTGAACGCGCGTCATGGTTTGTCGGGCTTGTCGCCACTGGAAGTGCAGCATGTTCATTAGGATGCTCCGTGGGGCTGTGTTGCATCGGTATGGTCGTGCTGAGCTAAGTATCCAATCAGCCACAGGGCGAGCGCGTCATAATCACGCGCAGCTTGGGCCTCGTACTGATAACTGACCAAAGGTTGCTGTTTGGCAAAGGCTTCTGCCACGTGTTGATCACGATGAATCACCACCGGCACGAGGCGGTCTCTGTGGATCTCCGATTGCAGAAACACCAACATATCGTTCGCAAGCTGTAAGTGCGGCGCGACACCATTGATGAGAATGCGTGCCCGGCGGCCAGATGCCTCTTGCTGAGGCATGCGATCGCGTTCAAATGCGAGAAGTGCAGGTACCGCCCTCGGTTCCGGCTGGATAACGTGAATCATCAGATCGGCATGGATATCGAGCCATTCTCGCAAGGGACCGGGTGCTGCAGGCGCATCGACCACTAGAATGCGCTCTTTGGTGGCCAAGATGGGTTCCATGCGTTGTGCGAAGGACGCTTCAAATCGCGCTCTTTCCTGCACACTGCGCGCAACACCCATTGGCATAAACGGATATCCCTCATGGGTCTCGAGCACCGAATTCACCAATGGCCCCGGTTGATTGACTAGGCCCTCAAGCTGCTCGAGGGGCATGCCAAATAACAAGCCAAGGTGATTCTGCGCATTGAGGTCCAGCGCGATGGTTCGCACGGCCATCTCATTGAGCGCGACCGCCAATCCTGCCGCAACGCTTGTAGCTCCGACTCCCCCGCAGAGACCTTCGATGCCGACTACTCGCATTCTGGCTCCTCCGTCCGCAAAAACCCACGGTGTTGCTCTGCAACCACTGAGAGGGATTCATTGAGTAATGGCCATTTGCTTTGAATTCGAGCGAGGTGTTCGTGCAACCGCACCTCAACGTATGGCGTATCAAACTTGTTCACGTGCACCCGCAAACGCTCCACATCCGGCGCGCTTACGCGCTCCGCGACGCCGTTCGCATTCTGCAAATTCGTTGCCCAAAGTGATGTCATAGTGTTATGAATAAGTTATTGTTTGTTCTATGCTTACAGCAAGCTTAGGCGAACACACAGCGTTAGGCTAGCGATTTTTAAACGCGAAATTCCGCCAAGATAATGTTTATAATTTAACCGAGGTGGAACCATCCCATCGCCGATGTGGATGACAGATTTCAGAAAGTGGAGCGCACGTTGATTTCATTGCAGTCGATCTTGCCGAATTCCAAACCCAAACTTGCGCCGCTTGTAAGCTCTGAGGCGCATTGCTTTGTTGCGCAAAGTATTGAGTGGATTTGGCGACTCCTCGATCAGGTCGCTGATCAAAAGCCCACGTGTCTTCTTGCCCAACCGGACATTATCGATCGTTGGCAACGGCGCACGGAACATGAACAAGCACCTCAGAAGGTCATCTTAGGTGAATGGAAACATGCCAGAAAATTTCATTGCGGACAGGTGCTACTTGCCATTGAAAAGGCATCGGTCGCGTGTGATGTGATCGTACTTCATCTAAATTTTCAAGCGCCCGGCCTGATTGAGAAGAACCTTCTGACCGATGACTTCTTCATCCAGCTTCAACGCTGGGCAGCACGACAGAACAAACTTCTCCTCGTCATGGCGCAAGGCGAAATTGATCAAGATGCGTTGCATGTGTTTATGCAGAACATCGTGCGGCGCTTCACAAGCCTACATTTTATTTACCAGAGCCAACCGGATTGGCGCTGGAGTGTACAATTTTGGTTTCAAGGCTACACCCTCAGCCGTTGGAATTGGGACATCCGAGAATACACCGATGCGCACGGTGCGGTGCAGCTGCAAATTGTCACGCAAGACTCCGAGGTCACCCCAACTCAACGGTTAGGGGATAAAGCCAAACGCTTGTTTTGTTCCAACGCACTCGAACCCGGTGAGTTTTTGCCAAGTGACTGGAAACGAATTGGTGCAGAGACTGACTTTCGACAGCATGTCGAGCCAGGGACCGACGCGACCCTCATTATTGGAATGTTAAATCGAGACGAATTAATCGCCATCGCAACACGTATCTTTGACTTGCGTAAGCATGCGGGCATGTACTTGCGGATCTTGATTCGTGCCCGCGATGAGTCGCTCCGCTTGCAAGATGAGCGCTTTTTGATTTCCGCCGGCGCAACCCTTGTATTGCCCTCTGAATTATCGACACGTCGCGTCATCAGTTTGGCCGAGACAACCCTTGGATTCACATACACACATACGCTTCCTGAGACCTTCGACGAGCTCAAAACCAACCGATTAATTGACGATGTCAAAGGGTACCTTGTGCCACTCGATTTCGTGGAGCGTGTTAAGCGAGCGCAATTGAAGGCGGAACGTCAAGGATTAGACACCTTGTTTATCGAAGCAGATGTCGCAACTGGCCTCACGCCACTTTCGTTGATTCGGCGCTTTCGCAGTCGTCGGCCGGGTGACATGATTACAGTCAGCCATGGAAAACTGATCTTGTTTTTCTATGGTTGCCGAGAAACCGATGCAGAAAACGTCTTGTATATGAGTTTTGGGATTCCGGCTGCCAATCTCTTTCGACGCGAAGCGCGGTTTACCCGTCACGGCCAAATTCTGGACGCGTGCGCGCAGCTTGAAGCCGAAGAAAAGCATCATCCGTCGGACGATTTATCCCAAGCCGTCAGCCGGCGCCACGATCTAGCCCCTCGAACACCTGATCTTCATACGCCGGCACACGGGCCGGTCCGGAAAGCAAAGTACATATAGCAGGGAAGGACAGACCATAATGCCAGAACAAATAATCGCGCTGCTCCTGTTTATTTCATTCGCCCTTGGTGTGAGCGTGGGCTACATTCTTGCGCGGTTACGCCAGCGGTCCCCGCGGTCCCTTTTGGATCTGTTAATGACAAATCGTTACCTCCGCATTTATCGGCCTAACCAGAAGCGTACAAAGACCAAAAAAATGGAACGTGACTCGGTATGACAGACGCATTATATCAACGCCAACGCAACCAACTGGCACACCATCCACTCTTTAGCTGGCCCGGCTTGGGTGTTTGGAGCTTCTATTTTATCGTCAAAGCGGGGCTCACCGTTGCCGGCGTCATTGAATTTTTTGTCTTGTGGAATTTGACCTTGTTTGTATTTCTCGTCATTCCAGTCCACCCCTATTGGCTTAAAATACTTCGCCAAATCCTTGCGATCACCGCAGCCACCATTTTGTTTTATCAAGAAACAGGTCTCCCGCCATTTGGCCGACTAATCGCCCAATGGGACTTAGTCTCAAGCTTCAGTCTTGCTTATACAATCGAACTTCTGGGTCGCTTTATTGCAGTGGAGTGGATCGCTGGGCTGATTGTCGCTTGGATTCTTTACATGTATCTAGCGAAAGCCATTCGCATGACTGTGGTGGCCTTTATCGTCATTATTACAGCGCCACTTTGGTCCCCGAGTGAGGTACAGCCTTTTGACACGGGCCCTGTCGAACGAATGGCTGGCGCACCGGTGGCTGCGACCCGTCTTATCGGCACCGATCTTGATTCCGTATTGTCCGAATTTTATGCTCGAGAGAACCTTTTTCAGCTGATTGCTCCTCGGCAAGTCGAGCCTGATTTTGACATCTTAATCGTCAACGTCTGCTCACTCTCATGGCAAGATCTGACGCAATTTAACCTACTGGACCATCCATTCTTGACCCGTTCAGATATCACATTGACGAACTTCTACACCGGCAGTTCCTACTCGGGTCCAGCCACCTTACGTCTGTTGCAATCCAGTTGTGGCCATCGGCCGCACAGCCGTATCTTTGAACCGGAGGCGGTTTGTTTGCTGGGCGATCAGCTCGCTGACCTGGGTTTCAGTCGCGAGATCCGTCTGAATCATACAGGTACGTTTGATAACTTTTTGGGTCAGGTACAGCAGCTTGGTGGGTTCGGTGATGCGACCTTCGTTGACCCGTCGAACTTCCCCACCACCATGCAAGGGTTTGATCAATCGCCAATTTATTCGGATGCGGCCGTGCTGTCAGATTGGTTAAATACAGTTGATGACAATGCACGACTCACCTTCTACAACACCACGAGTTTACATGATGGAAATCGCCTAACCGGATTCCGGGGAAATAGCATCGCGAGTTATCGCACCCGGCTGAATAATTTATTGTCGGACTTGAATCAACTCTATGATGATATTATTGCCTCGGAGCGCCAAGTTCTGGTCGTTATTGTTCCTGAACATGGTGCTGGCTTACAGGGAGACCAATTCCAACTGCCCGGTATGCGAGAAATTCCAACACCGGCACTCACCCACGTACCCGTCATGATGCGTTTGTTCGGGCCAGACGTGAACGCGCAAGAACGAAGCCCTATTCAGGTCGCCCGCAGCACGGGTCCCACGGCTGTAACGAGCGCGATCTATCAAATTCTTGAGCAACGTCCATTTTCGGGCGGGGTTTACGATCCCGTTCGAATCGTACAGAACCTTCCTGAAACACGTCCCGTATTGGAGAATGACCGCGTCATTATGATGCAACACGAAGGTCAGTTTTATCTACAAATTAACTACGGGGAGTGGCGTCCATATGTCCAGTAATCAAACTATTCAGAACACGAAAAAGCGTATCTTTATCACCGGGGGCGCCAGCGGTTTTGGACTTGCACTTGCACGACACTTCACACAAGCTGGGTGGCGCGTCGCAATAGGTGATATCCAAGACCAAGCCGGCGAGCAAGCGGTGGTTGAACTCAGTCAATTGAACGATGAGGCCGAAGTTCGATACCTCCATTGCAACGTCACACAAGAAAGTGACCTCGCAAAAGCCATGGCCGTGATGCAACGCGATTGGGGGGGCTTAGACGTCTTAGTCAATAACGCGGGCGTAGCACAAGTGGGCGCGATCGACACCGTCGATATGCAGGATTGGCAATGGATTACCGACATTAACTTGTTCGGCGTCGTTCGGGGTTGTAAACACGCTATCCCATTATTCAAGACACAAGGCTCCGGTTATATCGTGAATGTCGCTTCAATGGCGGGCTTACTCGATGTCCCCAATATGACTGCGTACAATGCAACCAAGGCTGCTGTGGTCTCGGTTTCGGAAACGCTGCAACATGAGCTTGCACCCCACAATATTGGCGTATCGGTCGTCTGTCCCTCTTTTTTCCGCACTAATTTAGGTGGCAGTATGCGCAGTACTGTCCCTGGGATGGACAAGACGCTCGATAAACTCATGAGCAAAAGTCGCCTCACGGCCGATGACATTGCGCAGCAGGTCGCTCGGGGAATCGAAACCGGTCAGTTCTATATTCTCCCCCATGCGAATGCCAAGCGAATTTGGCGCCTTAAAAGCTGGTTGCCAAGACGCTGGTATGCGCGCATGATGCAGAAACAGACTGTCACGGGAAAGGGCCGCTGAAATGACCCCCTTATATGAGCATTTTGTCCGCTTGCGCGCAGCGTTTCAGGCCGATCCAAACCCGACCGCGAACGTCCGAACTCAGCATCTCGAAGCCCTCTCTCACGCACTTCTGCAACGACAGAATACCTTTATCCAAGCAATCGCCGAGGATTTTGGTAAACGCAGTCCACACGAGACGCGTTTAGCTGAGATCCTTCCATCGCTTGAGGGGATAAAATACGCGAGAAAACGAATTAAAAAGTGGATGCGCCCATCGCGTCGAAGCGTTGGTCTTGCGTTCCAGCCAGCGCGAGCGCGCGTGGAGTATCAGCCTGTCGGAGTTGTTGGCATTATCGTTCCGTGGAATTATCCCCTGTATCTTGCGATGGGACCCTTAGTCGCCGCACTCGCTGCTGGGAACCGCGTACTCATCAAAATGAGTGAATACACGCCAGCTACGGCGAAAGCATTCCAACAGATGATTGCTGAAACCTTTGAGGAAGACCATGTGGCAGTCGTTCTCGGCGATGCAGAGGTTGCAGAAGCGTTTTCCGAGCTACCGTTTGATCACTTACTTTTTACCGGGGGCACATCGATTGGACGTCATGTAATGGCAGCCGCTGCAAAAAATCTGACCCCGGTGACACTCGAGCTCGGTGGCAAATCACCCGCAATTATTGGTACGCACCAAGGCAAAAGCGTTTTGCGTGAGCATGCGGAACGGATTGCTTTTGGTAAAGCCCTGAATGCGGGGCAAACCTGCGTTGCTCCCGACTACGTGCTCTGCCCACACGATCAACTCGAGCTATGTGCTGCTTATATTCTTGAAACATGGCAGCAGATGTATCCGACATTGCGCGACAATCCTGATTACACGCAAATCATTAATCAAAAGCAATTCCAACGCCTCGAGCATGCGCTGGACCAAGCAGAAAACGCGGGAGCTCGGATTATCCAGCACAATCCAGCCAATGAATCATTGCAAGGGACGCGGGTATTTCCGCCGACCATGGTGATTGGCGCCCCGGGCGATGCCTCCTTGCTGCAGAACGAAATTTTCGGTCCCATTTTGCCGCTGGTGCCTTATCGCACCATCGAAGAGGCGGTCGCCCATGTGAATCAGGGTCCTCGCCCGCTCGCACTCTATTACTTTGGCTATGATGCGCAGGAAAAGCGATATGTGCTCGATCACACACGATCCGGCGGCGTCTGCGTGAATGACACCGTGTTCCAAGTTGCTCAAGACGATCTACCCTTTGGTGGTATTGGACAATCAGGAATGGGGCACTATCACGGCCATGAGGGATTTTTGACGTTTAGTAAAGCCCGAAGCGTCTTAAGCAAAGGCCATTTAAACAGTGCGAAGATCATCTATCCCCCGTATGGTGGGAAGCTCCTTCGCCTGATTTATAAACTCTTTATTCGGTAGCAGGAAATGGACCGCCGCACTTTCCTCAAGCTATCCATTGGAGCGGCGCTCGTTCTCGGGGTGAGTGGCACGAGTATTCGCTGGATACACCGTGCTCGCCGAGCGCCTGAAGATGGCTTTCAGATATTACGGCCTCAAGATCGGGTCTTCTTTGCTGCACTGTTGCCAATCATTTTAGCTGGTCACGAAAATTTCAAACCGCACCTTCATGCAACTCTACAAAGTCTCGACTCTATGTTGCTGCACAGTAGCCCAGCAATTCAGAAACAGGTTTATGATCTTACCGATCTCGCAACATTTTCCGTGACCCGTGGCATGACGACCGGTGTCTGGCGCGATTGGTCTGAGGTCACTAGCCGCCATGCAGCGCATTTTCTTGACCGCTGGCGTCACAGCCGCATTGGACTCTTTCGACAAGGTTATCAAGGCATCTGTCAACTGTGTCAAATGGCTTGGTACGGTCTGCCACACGCATGGGACGCCGTGGGATATCCGGGACCACCTGATTTTTTAGAGGTGCTGCATCGATGACGCAAAGTCTCTATCCTGCGGGAATCGCACGAGGGTGGCGGGTGTTGGATGGCCGCTCAAGCATGCCCAGCGAAGTCTTTGACGTTATTGTTGTCGGTTCTGGTGCAGGTGGCGCAACCGCTGCGGAAGTCTTGGCAACCCGAGGTTTGCGTGTCCTGATTATTGAGGAGGGTGGATTACGGGATGCCGGCGATTTTCGCAATGACGAACTCAAAGCGTATGCGCAACTGTATCAAGAGGGCGCCTTACGGACGACCGAAGATGGCGGTATCAGTATCTTGCAAGGCCGCACCGTCGGTGGCAGCACCACCGTAAACTGGACGACAAGTTTTCGCACCCCTGATTCGACCCTTGCCCATTGGCATGACCAACATGCACTCTCTGAAGCGACACCAGCACACCTTGCTCCATTCTTTGAGCGTATAGAGAAAAAACTTGGAATAGCGCCTTGGGTTGCTGCACCAAATGAAAACAATGCCGTGATTCAACGAGGCTGTGAAGCACTTGGCTGGCATTGGGAGGCCATGCAACGGAACGTTCGGGGTTGTTGGAACTTGGGATATTGCGGGACCGGCTGCCCCACCAATGCCAAGCAATCGATGCTGGTGACCAGTATTCCTAATGCACTTGAGCACGGCGCTACCTTACTCCATCACACCCGCGCCCTTCGCTTGGAGTGGTCCGGAACTCAGGTTTCTGGCGTCGTCTGTCAGCCCATGAAAACAAGCTTGGATGCATCTGAAGGCTCGTCAAAAACAATTCGAGCCCGTCATATTGTGCTCTCAGGTGGTGCCATTCAAAGTCCCGCAGTGCTGTTGCGCTCTCGCGTACCTGACCCATTTCAGACCCTTGGAAAAAGAACCTATTTACACCCGGTATGCATGAATATGGCGTTCTTCGACCAACCGATTGATGGCTTCTATGGCGCGCCTCAGTCCATTTACTCCGACGAATTTAATGCAATACCATCCACCGGTTATGGCTTCAAAATTGAAGTAGCCCCCATGCAGCCGAGCATCGTCTCGGCACTTATGGGGAGTTATGGGTCGGAACACACGGAACGAATGCGCCAATTACCGCAAGCTAACCTGATGTTAGCCTTGCTGCGGGATGGCTTCGCTTCAGATGACCCCGGTGGGACCGTAAAATTGCGGAAAAATGGCGATCCGGTGCTCAATTACCCGCTTCGCGCTGCACTTTGGAATACCGTCCGGACCGCCTGCGAGCGCATGGCCGATATTCAATTCGCTGCAGGCGCACGGACCGTCATGCCAGTTCATGCGTTGGGTCAACCCTGTGAATCACCCGCAGCGTTCCGGGAGCACCTGGCAACCCTCCCCATGCGAATCTTTGATATGCGACTGAGCAGCGCGCATGTGATGGGCGGATGTCGCATGCACCCTCGACCAGAGCACGGCGTGGTGACACCCAAAGGGCGTCACCATCAGTTGGAGAATCTTTCGGTCTTTGATGGGTCAATCTTTCCGAGTAGTATCGGTGCGAACCCGCAACTTTCCATTTATGCGTGGGCCCTGAAACTGAGCGAGGAGCTCGCTGAAACGCTCGCTCCCTCCGTTAGCCCGGTCTAGAATGGCTTCGCCATTGCCAAGTGAAAGATGACCAGCAGTTGAACCAGCGCAAGCACCGCGGCAATGACCCGGGTACGTTTTGGAAACTTCGGCTTCAACGCGAATAATCCTGCCACGATATAACCAACGAGCAGCACAATTTTCAAGAGCAACCAATGTTGCGCAAAGATATTCCAACCGCCGAGAACCACGAGCACAATCGCCATGGTTAATAACAAGGTATCGTTGGCATGCGGAATCCAACGTAACGGGGTCGTTCGCCAACCCGGCTTTCCGGCCGCATCCAGTCCTAAGCGAACAATAAATAACACCGCGGTCAAATACGCGGCCAGCATGTGAACCATTTTAAATGTGATGTAATGTTCCATAAATATACTCTTATCGGTTCCAAGTTTGTGGCAGATCAAGGTTTAAATCGGCCCGTTTCGTTACTGTTGCACCCTCTCAATCAGTTTTCTGGATGGCGCACATGTCGGGTTCTTCTTTTAAGTCAATAAGCTCAATGGCAATGCTTGAAGCCATGCAGCCCGCTTGGGATGACGCCCTCATTCAGCGTTACAATATCCATGGGCCACGCTACACATCCTATCCGACTGCATTGGCGCTGTCCCCTGATTTCTCCACCGAGCAGGCAAAACGTGCGTTGCTTAACTCACGGGAGCCCCTTAGCCTCTATATTCACATTCCGTTCTGTCATTCGCTCTGTTACTACTGCGGGTGTAATAAGGTGATTACCCGTCACCAAGAAAAAGCAGACGCCTACCTCGATGCATTGATTGCTGAGATGGCCATGTATGCACCTTACGTTCGCCATCGCACGGTGCAAGCCCTGCATTTAGGAGGTGGAACGCCAACGTTTCTATCCTCAGCACAGTTCACACGCTTAATGAACGCGCTCGCGACTCACTTCAATTTTCGCGCTCAAGACTGCCAAGAAGTCAGTATTGAAATTGATCCGCGGGCTTGCACGTTAAGCAAGCTTGCACACCTACGCGCGTTGGGATTCAACCGAGTGAGCTTTGGGGTGCAAGATTTTGATCACGATGTGCAGATCGCGATAAATCGAGTTCAGACCGAGGAGCTTGTGCGTAATCTCGTTGAAGCGGCGCAAATTTACGGATTTGAATCAATCAATCTGGACTTGGTATACGGGCTCCCTCATCAAAACCTTGATAGCTTTCACAAGACCTTGACCAAAGTCATTGCATTGAATCCGGATCGTGTTTCTTTGTTTAGTTACGCCCACCTTCCGAGCCGATTCCCAGCCCAGCGAAAAATCAAAGATGAAACCTTACCGGACGGGGCAGAAAAGTTAGCGCTTCTGCGAGCGGGGATTGAATCCTTTACCGGCGCGGGATATCAATTTATCGGGATGGACCACTTTGCGCGCCCCGATGATGAACTCGCTGTCGCGCAACGGGATGGCCGGTTACAGCGCAATTTCCAAGGGTATACAACTCACGGATCTGACTGCCTGCTAGGACTCGGAGTATCATCCATCAGCCAGGTAAATGGCGTTATTTGGCAACATGAAAAATCCGTTACCCCCTACCAAGCGTCCGTGCAATCGGGTACTTTGCCGGTGGTGAAAGGAATTTCGCTAACCCGCGATGATAGTTTACGTGCCGCGCTGATCGCGCAGCTTATTTGCCACTTCCATCTCCACATTCGCGCTTTTGAACATGCCTGGCATGTCAACTTTCAAGACTACTTCGCAGAAGCACTGACCCGCCTGCAACCGTTTATCGACGATGGGCTCGTTCGGCTTTCGAAGACCAGCATCGAAGTCACACCTGCAGGACGCCTCTGGGTCCGCAGCATTTGTGCGTGCTTCGATGCTTATTTAAATGATGGTCAGAGCCGTTATTCAAAAGTTGTTTAATCCGCTTCATTCATGGTTGGCAAGCCGCGTCATTGAAGGCATGCCGCTGTTCACCGACAATCAGTACATGGGTACACGGAAGTTCAAGCTGTATATCACCGGATTGCAACGCAGTGAGTTCCGCTTCTTGATGAGTAAGCACATAGCCGATGTACTTCCAGCCCACTCCCTGCTCGCGCTCACCAAACACAGTGCAGCTCGCAAACCCGCGGCTTTGATTATTAACTTCGCAAACTAAGTACCCGGTATCCTCCTGCCCACGCCCTTCTGCATCCATAAACAATGCAAAGTAGAGCGCAAAACAGGGCTGTTCTTCACAACGAGCGTTGGGTAACCGCTCCTTCATTACTTGTGCCAGCTCTTCGCTCGGAGCAGCCCCAGTAATTCGCGAGACCCAATCACCACTGCGGTCTGAATCAACCGTGCGGTCGAGACGATGCATCCAGTAAGGGTTATCGGCATCGAGTGCGTGCTGCAACGTTGGGGCAAACTCCGCGTAATCCGGATCACGAAGCCACTTTCTAAGATATTCCGGTCCGTAACGTCCCGTGTTAAAGCGCAACCAACTGACTTGGTGTTCAAATTCAAGCTGATTCGGAACGCTCCAATCTATTCGTTCCGCCTGACTGGCTGCAGACATTCGATACACATCTAAGACAGGGGTGTAACTCAATAAAATGAGGGGCATCGCGACAAGTGCAACCGAGATATTCACTCGAGATAACAGCCACTCTGGAGAGCGTCCACGCCACCAGGTCAGCACCGCATATCCGAGGGTATGCAGGAGAAAAAGCAGTCCAAAAACACCTAGCCAGTACACGGAGGGTGTTATTCCTTGATCTGAAATTCGCACGATCACAGAAATCAATACAAGAGACGCGAGCAACGGTGCAACCGTGAGGCCAAAACGGACGATGAGCTGCAGCCACTTTGGATAAGGCAAAGGCTGCTCACCGGTTTGCAGCACTGCATTCAAGAAGACCACCAATAAAACAATCATCATTAAGAGAACATTCGTCACCTCCCAATCTACTGGATGCTGGCGTTCCCAGATGAGCGTGACGCCAGTGAACGGAAGTGCAAGTGTGAAAACGATTAAGATTCCAGCCAGTACCGGCAGCAGCCATGTCGCCACCATAAATACTAGTCTCCGCGAGGCGTCGATGGCGCGCGGCTGACTACGTCCTATCACCACACCTAATCCAAACAGCAGCCCCGTCATCGCTGCGATAAAGAAATCGTGCCCAAACAGGCGTCCGAAGAAGTCAATCTGAATCAGTTCAAAAAGAGCCGCCCAGAGGACCAAAACGAGCCAGCTCAACAGGGTAAAAAAGACAGCGGTCCACAATACCAGTGCATTTTTCCATGCGAAATGAAACAGCGTCGGATAGTGCCAACGAAAGCTTCGGCGCACCAAACGGGACTGAAAGAATGCGGTGGCTATAAAACCAACTAAGAAGATATGCCACGAAAACAATGCAATCGAAGTTGACCGAGCGAAACCTAATCCCGGCCCCATGACCCAGCTAAAAAAGCCAGCGATCGGCACGATAATCGCGGCCGCTAATGCAAGGTTTTGCCAAAGCAACCGATCACGGAGATTCTGCGCAGACAACAAAAAAATAGTGGGCACACTGACCACAAAGATGATCAGCGCCATACGAAACTCAAAACTCGGAATCGCTTCTACTGCATACATTGAGAGGACATAAATAACGATGCCCTGCAGTAATGCAACGCTAATCAATACAGTTTGAGAAACGCGGGTGAGCGCCTCGTGGAGGGTATCCTTTTCGTTCATTTCAAAATCTTCCGTGAGAGATATTCAGCTCTTACCCTACCCCATTTTTCGCAACGGAGAAAGCGGGTTTTATGCTCTCACACATGTTGGGACAGGCGCTTCCGGGCGGAGGGAGAAATGCATAAAAAAAGCCCGGAAAACCGGGCTTCAAGAAGTTGCGGAAATCACCGCTGGGGGAGTACGTTTTCTCTCGGGTGGAGGCCCGCGGCGATTTCAACCCATAAGCGATCATCAATGCTGTGGGTATCACCAAGTCGGACAATACGCCGCTCGGGGCCTGCTGGGGTATTCACCTGAATAAAGTCGAGTTGACCTCGGTGGGTCACCCAATCGCTTGGAACGAGGAGTGCTTGGCGCTCACCAACTGTGACGGTGACCTTCCCAAACATCCCCGGGTAAAGTTGAGCGTCGGTATCGAGGACTAACCGAACAATAAAGCTGCGAGAGGCGGTATCTGCTGCAGGTTCAATTTCCACCACCTGTCCCGTAATGACCGTCTCTAACACATCCAAATTGACTTTCAATGTGTCGCCAATCGAAAGGACACCGAGCGCGGACTCGCTCACGGCTGCTTCGAGGCGCAGGGTTTGCGGATCATAGAGGCTAATCAGTTGCATGCCAGGAGTTGCCGTATCACCCGTAAATACCGAGCGACGGCTCACTACACCAGAAAATGGCGCAACAATCATACTGAACCCTTCACTCGTGCGCGCTTCGGATAAGGCTTCGCGTGCTCGATTAAACTCAGCCTCTGCTGAGTCCCGTTGTGCACGGACTTCGTCAAGGCGTGCCTCCGGAAGTAAACCTTGGGACACCAGTTGCTCACTGCGTTGGAAGTTCAAACGTGCTTCATTTACCCGCGCCTGCGCTGACGCAAGTGCCTGTTCTTGCTGACGAACACGCGCACTTAAATCGTCGCTTTCGAGACGCAGTAATACATCCCCTGCTTCGACACGATCGCCGGCATCCACAAGCACCTCAGCAACACGTGCGGTAATCCGCGCTGACAAATTAGCTTGTTGCCGAGCCTGGAGACTACCGCTAAACATGCGCCGCTCTGGAACCACAGTCCAATCAATGGTTTGGCCACCTGCTTGTGGCGTTCCTGCAGTGTGCTTAGCTTCGGTCGATACTTTGCCAACAAAACCCCCAGCCAGCCAAACAAAAACCAGTACCAAGCCGAGCGCAGCACCGAGGATTCCAAGTAGCTTTTTACGATTCATGTGCATTTACTCCTGTTCCGGACGCGGCAAGCCGTGCCCTTCTGTATTCTGATACATCATGTGGTACACCACGGGCACGACCAGCAAGGTGAAGAGTGTTGATGCGGTGATGCCGAAAATAATCGCCCAAGCCAGTCCATTGAAGATTGGGTCGAGGGTGATCACGATATTTGCCAACATGGTGGTTCCCGCAGTCAACAAAATTGGCCGTGTCCGCGCTGCGCCAGCGTCGAACAACGCCTCTTTTAAGGTGCACGGAGTTTGCAAGCGCTGCTGAATAAACTCGATTAGAATGAGCGCGTTGCGGACCACAATGCCGGCCAGTGCAATCATCCCGATCATCGCGGTTGCGGTAAATAGCGTCGGATTTGGATACCCTGCGATATCCGCAGCAAACAAATTTAGGAACCAGAAACCGGGCATGATGCCGATAATCGTAAGAGGAATAGAGAGCATCATAATCCCAGAAACGGCCTTGAGTCCGGTTTGCAAGACCATCACAACATACACACCGAGCAATGCGACACCATAGGCAATTCCAAGGTCGCGGAATACATCAAGCGTGATCTTCCATTCACCCTCACCGCTCCAGACCACTTGAATGTTGTCTTCGACTGACCAACCAAGCCCAGCACCATTGTTGAAGTAATGTCGGCGCCATTGCGGCACATATTGATTTGCGTCCGAATTTTGGTCGACCATCACATCTGCAACCACATCCGCTGGCACGCGGCCAACTGACTCCGCATAAACATACGCCACAGGACGCAGGTTTTTGTGAAAAATGGGTCGGTCCACCGTTTGCTCGGTGAAACGCCCCAGTTCTGCCAACGGAACCAATGGGGCCGGCGCATCCACTAAACCCGCGCCTTGCTGTTGCCGCGCAACGCCGGGTTGGCCTCGCACGTAAAGGGACAGCAGATGATCTGGATTATCGCGAGCACCCCGTGGCAAGCGAACCTCAATTGGCAGTGGGTTGATTTCCGTGGCTAACTGCAAATGATCAACCACCCGTCCTGAGAGTGCGGCATGAATGGTTGTTTGAATGTCCTGTGTCGAAATGCCGGATAGTGCCGCTTTCTCGCGATCCACTTCAAAACGCCATACCCGGTAATCGGCTGGAACCGAAGTATCCACTTCACGCACAGAATCCTCCCGCGCGAGGCGTTCGGCAACGACGTGCGCAGCCGTCTCGAGTTCATTGTACGCAGTGCCCGGCGTGCCATAGATTTCAGCAACCACGGTGGCCAGCACCGGTGGGCCCGGCGGGACCTGTACGATCTTCACTTGTGCACCGAGTGCCTCGGCGATCTCCGTGATGGCATCCCGTTCCCGGGTGGCAATTTCGTTCGATTGCATGGTCCGCCGATGTTTATCGGCGAGCACAACACGAACTTCTCCATGCCAAGGCTCGCCACGACGGAAATAATGACGCACCATGCCATTGAAATCCATTGGGGAAGCCAATCCCGCAAACGTTGCGACGGCTTCTACTTCCGGAACCCCTTGCATATATTGCGCGAGGCGTTGGACAACTTGTTGGGTCTCCTCCAAAGCGCGGCCTTCCGGTAGGTCTACAACCAACTGGAATTCATTTTTGTTGTCATGGGGGAGTAGTTTCAATGGAACTAACCGCAACGCAGGCAATGCAGCCGCGATTACAAATAGCCCCACGATACCCCAAATAAAAAGTTTGCTGCGCTTATCGGTTGCTAAAATTGGCTCGAGTAACGCTCGGTAACCACGATACAGCAATGTTTGAGACGGATCATAAAGCCCCTGCTCGCGCGCTGTCCCCATGATTTTCCAAGCAAGCCAAGGCGTGATTAGAAAGGCTGTGAGCGTGGAAAAGAGAACGCTCACCGGGACGTTGAATGCCATCGGCCCCATGTAAGGCCCCATCATTCCGGTGATGAAAAACATCGGGGTAAAGACAATAACGATTGCCAGCGTCGACATTAATAGCGCGCTGCGGATTTCGCTCATCGCACCGACAATTCGGTCTTTTACCGATCCCTCTCCGTTTTGCATGTGGCGGTCGATATTATCAATCGCTGCAATCGGGTCATCGACAATTAAGCCTAAGGCTAAAATCAAGGCGAAAAGCGTGACGCGGTTAATGGTGTAGCCAAACATCAGATCGAGCCCAAGTGTCATTCCATAGGCAATGGGAATTGCGATGGCGACCACCAATGCGGCCCGCCAGCTCAAGAACAGGCCAACAAAAACCACAACCACGAGGACCGCCACAGCCAAGCTACTGACCAATTCTTTTACTTTGTCGTCTGCGGTCTCACCATAATTACGAATGACGGCAAGATCCACACCGCTCGGCAATCCATCGCCACGGAGCGATTCGAGGACGGCTAGCGTGTCATCTGCCACCCGAACGGCGTTGGCACCCCGTTGCTTGCCGACGGCAATAAAAACGGCCGGCAACCCATCTGTTGCATCTTTTGGATAGTAGAAGGTGTGTGTATCCGCTTGGGCTGACGAATCAGAGATAGTTGCAACGTCGCGCAAATAGACAGGTTTTCCATTCACAACGTTAACCACAGCATCACCGAGTTCGCGCGCTGATTGAAAGAAAGCCCCTGCCTCAATTTCAATCACTTCCCCTGCTTGATGTAAACGCCCGACACGCTGTTGTCGATTTCCTGCGCCAATGGCTCGTTCGATATCGGCCACAGTGGTTTGATGCGCAGCCAGATTCACGCTATCCAGTGAAATCTCAATGACCCGTGGCTGACCACCGTAGACATCAACACGATTCGTCCGCGGGACTGACTTCAACTGTTGGGTTGCTTGCTCAGCAATACGGCGTAACTCATAGGCCCCGATTTGATCAGGATGGGTGCTGTAGAGCGCTGCCACCACAATCGGAACATCATCAATTTCAACCGGTTTAACCCACCAGTTGGTGACCGCTTGTGGAATCTCATCTTCATGGGAAAACAGCTTGTTGTAGAGCTTTACCAGCGACTCCTCGCGATCTTCACCCACGTAAAAGCGCACCGTCACCAAGGCATGATCACGATTCGATTGGGAGTATACATATTCCACGCCATCAATCTGACTGACGACGCGCTCTAAAGGCTCGGTGACTTGCGTTGCAATTTGACGTGCGGAAAGTCCTGGCGCTTCGACCACAATATCCGCCATCGGCACGACAATCTGAGGATCTTCTTCCCGTGGTGTGAGCCACAATGCGACCGCACCAAATAAAATAGCAAAGCCAATGAAAATTGGCGGGAAGGTGCTATTCAAAAACCAGCGAATGACGCCACCCTTCATCCTCAACTCCTTGCAAAACGTCCTCAGGCCAGCGAGTTTATCCACCGATAGCCTGCGTTGCGTGAATATGTTTAGCTAGTTTGGATCTTATTTAAAAGCGTGACCCGGCTTTAAACCGACGGCTTTGAGGATCTTTGCCAACGGACAAAATCCGGTAAAAGCGGCTTGAAACATGTTCAAACCGACGAACGCAGTCAACAGCAACCAGTATGGGCTGACCGTCCATGCAAGTAGCGCAGACAGGAGGACCACAAAACCGGCAAAAGCGAACACAAAGCGATCAATGTTCATGAGTATAGACTCCTCAATAAATTAAATATTACGAATTTATGGTTTATTGTTGCTAAAAAGAGGCGCTCCAGCGCCCCTCTCAACTTCATCTGCACATCACTTGCAGTAAATTGCGTACAAGGTCTCCAACATCTGCAATGCGTTACGGTTTTCAACGCGGTACCAGACGGTGGTACCTGCTTTTCGAAACGTGACAATACCTTGCTCGCGCAATTTCGCCAGGTGTTGCGAAAGCGAAGACTGAGACAATCCCACGCGCGCTTCAAGCTCACCGACCGAAAGCTCGCCATCAACTAAGTGACAGAGAATCATCAAGCGATGGCTGTTGGCCAAGGACTTGAGGAGCGCCTCTGCGGAACTCGCATTCTTTTGCATGTCTTCGATCGATATCTGAATCATAAGGTTATTATATTAGAATAATCTAATTTATCAAGAGTTAATTTAATGTATTATAGAATAACATCCAGCAGACTACAATGAGCCGTTGTAGAACGCAATGAAAGCAAGCGATTTTTACAGTTCAGCTTTCCATCCCCATTGAGATGACGAACGGATCATGTGCTTGTCTTTCAATAAAGTCTGCCTTCGAGCGTATCCCCTGCCAGCCAATTTGTATCAGCGCTTGGGCGACCGCTCCCCCCATGGTATTCCCTGGGCCGGTCAATACAATCTGATCCGGTGCGAATTCTTTGACTGCCGTAATGACCGCACGCGTGAAGTCATAGGTTTCACACACTTGATGCACCAAGGTGTAATCTCGCAACCTCCCGACGTCCGTTCCGAGAGGTTGCCAAACCTTTCCTCGGCCATCAATGAGTGGAATCGCGGGTGTCGTAAAGAACGCCGGACTAAAACGCTGAAGTGCGCGTTCACTAGCAGGCTGCATCAAGGACGTGTGAAATGCACTGTGACCGGGCAAAACAAAGGGGTAACGTTCATCTGCCGGAGGAAGTGACTGTATCCCATGTTGAATGGCTGTATCTGGGCCCGCAAGCACCTGATAACCACCAAAGCAAATCGAACGCTGCAGCCGAAGCTTTGGATCAGGATGGGTAAGCAACGCTTGAATATGTGACTGCCGCGTCGAGTCTTGACGCCAGTTTACGTCCACTTCGGGATAAATCAGTTGCCCACCAAGCTTCGCTCCACTCGTGAGCGCGGCCATTTCACTGACTAACGTGAATCCTCGTTCAGCATCCAATGCACCTGCGCAGGCAAGCGCAATATACCAGCCCATGGAATTGCCCGACACGGCGACAATATCCATCTCATCGGTGTCCAGTGAAAGGAAGTCCGCATAGGCGCACGCATAGATTAGTGGCGCTGCATTGGTTGCCGCAAGATGTACTTTACTCTGAAATGCTTGCATCTGATCGAGCTGTGAAATGCTTGGCTGATCGGCGGCTCGCAATGTGTCAAAGCGAGAAATTAATGGTTGTTGGTTCGGATGTCTGCGCTGTAAATAACCTAACTCGGGGCGATTATAGGTCCCCCGTCCCGGGTTAAAGACAACCACTCGTTTACGCGTTGCAGTATCCATTATCCGATCGCTCCCTTAACCATCGCTCGAGCGGCAGAAACAATAGCTTCTTTGGCGGGTAAAACGTGATAAGCGGCCTTCGCAAGTGGAATAAACGAGTCGTCCGCACACAAACGACCAAGCTTCCCAGCAAAATCCTGCTCTTGCAGTCGGGTCCATAACTCTTCGGACACGGAACCCGTTTCACGACATTCATCCACGATGAGCACCCGACGCGAGTCACCAATGCTTGTGATTAATGCATCCATTGGTAATGGATGCAGCCAGTGCAAATCCACGACCTTGACATGAATTCCATCGCCACGCAGGACCTCTTCGGCTTGGCGACTTAAATAGTAGCCATTACCGTAGGTGACGATCGTGATATCTGCAATGCGCGCTTCATCCATCGTGAAGGAAGACACTTCACCAAACGCAATGCGCTCTTCAGGCGCAGGGTAAGCAAAACTCCACTTCCCGTCTCCGGGTTCGCACAGGTCCTTTTGATTGTACAAAGCGATGGGTTCCAAAAAAATGACCACGCGCTTTTGCTCATCTGCAAGTCGCACTGCCTCCCGAAGCAATTTCGCGGCACTTTCACCATTGGAGGGACAAACTAAAATAACGCCTGGCAAGTCACGAAATACTGCAAAGCTGTTGTCGTTATGGAAGTGACCGCCAAAGCCCCGCTGATAGGCTAAGCCCGCAATACGAATGACCATGGGGTTGGTAAACTGACCACTACTAAAAAACGATAGGGTTGCGGCCTCGCCACGAATTTGGTCTTCCGCATTATGCACATAAGCCAAAAACTGAATCTCAGGAATAGGCAGTAAACCATTATGCGCACAGCCGATCGCCATCCCCAAAATGCTCTGTTCATCCAATAATGTATTGATCACTCGATTCGGCCCAAACTGCTGAATCAGTCGACTTGTGACGCCATAGACACCACCCTTTTTGCCAATATCCTCTCCCATCATGACTGTGTTCGGATATTGAGCCATCAGGTCGAGCAACGCCCAATTCAATAGCTTGTTCAGCGTTTGCGGCTTCCCGAGGTTGTGCTTCTCATGGGAAAATAAGGCAGCACGTTGTGCTGGATTCAAGCTCGGCGGCAAGGGCTTTGCAGGCCGCTCAGGCGTGATAGAGGCCATGACCGCTGCCGCGTCAGCAAGTTTAGGCCGCTTAATCGCCTCACGACCCACGGCTCGGACTCGGGCAAATAACGCGTCTAAATAACCTCGCATGGTCTCGCGATCAGCAATTTCATATGCCTCAAGCAACGCCAGACTCGTTCGGAGTGGATCATGCAGTTCATTGTGCGCGATTTGTTCTTTACTCAGATAGGTCATTTCCGCATCGGACCCTGCGTGCCCGTACAGACGCACGCATTTCATGTGCAAAAACACAGGCTGCCGGCGTTTCCTTGCAATGCGTTCTGCCTCTTGAGCAGCACGATAGATATCAAGAACATTGCGTCCGTCACAGGCGATATAATGCAAGCCTGGACGTTGCCGAAAACCCGCCTCAATCCAGCCGTGTGGTGTCTTGGTGCTGATGCCAATCCCATTGTCCTCACAGACAAAAATAATCGGCATGGGGACATTCTGATAGGCCGCCCAACAGGTTGCGTTAATCGCTCCCTGCGCCGTGCTGTGATTCGCAGACGCATCACCCAAACTGCAAACGACCACGCTGTCGGAAGGGACTTCACCCGTCACCGATAATCGTTTGGTCAGTCCAATACTGTGGGCCATTCCCGCTGCCTTTGGCAAATGCGATGCAATGGTGCTAGTTTGCGGCGGCACAAACAGGTTTTTCGAACCGAGGACTTTATGCCGGCCATGACTGATTGGGTCATCAGCGCTCGCAGCAAAGCTTAACAGCATGTCATAGATAGGCGTGCTGCCAGGCAGCTGTTTTTGTCGTTGAATGAAAAATGCACCCGAACGATAATGAAGGAAGGCCATGTCGGTCGGTTTTAGCGCAGCGGCGATCGCCGCATTCCCCTCATGACCTGCAGAACCAATGGTGTAGAAACTCTCCCCCATTGCTTGCAGCTCACGACTATGCACATCGAGCACACGGCTCGTGAGCTGTGTATCGATCCAGTCAAACAAATCAGCAGCCGAAAGCCCTAAGCCATGGAGATCGGGCACGCTCTCGAGCGGAGGAAGCGGCGCATCAAACAGCGCTGCCATGAGGCGCTCTTGGAGCGCAGAAGTCGCAGCAGCCATAATCCGTTAGGCGCCGAATGCAGCCAGACCGGTTTGCGCGCGACCTAAAATCAAGGCGTGGACGTCATGGGTGCCCTCGTAGGTATTCACCGCTTCAAGATTCATCACATGACGAATGACGTGATATTCGTCTGCAATGCCGTTTCCACCATGCATATCACGCGCAACGCGCGCAATATCGAGGGCTTTGCCGCAGCTATTTCGTTTGATCAGGCTAATCGTCTCAGGCGCGAGCAGCCCCTCATCCGCAAGACGTCCTGCTTGAAGCGCACCAAGCAAACCAAGACTGATATCGGTTTGCATATCGGCAAGCTTCTTTTGTACTAGCTGTGTGGCCGCCAGTGGTCGACCAAACTGAATTCGATCCAGAGTATATTGGCGCGCGGCATACCAACAAAATTCAGCGGCACCCAGCGTTCCCCAAGCGATGCCATAACGTGCTTTGTTCAAACAACTGAATGGACCTTTCAGACCTTTTACCTCAGGAAATATATTTTCTTCAGGTACGAACACTTGATCCATCACAATCTCACCGGTAATGGACGCACGTAAACTAAATTTTCCGTCTATTTTCGGCGCACTGAGGCCTTGCATCCCTTTCTCAAGGACAAAGCCACGGATCTCACCATCAAGCTTTGCCCAGACCACAAAAACATCGGCAATAGGACTATTGGTAATCCACATTTTAGAGCCGGTCAGCTGATACCCCCCATCCACTCGTACCGCTCGCGACTTCATGCTCGCTGGATCAGAACCCGCATCCGGTTCGGTTAAACCAAAACAGCCGACCCATTCGCCGGTGGCTAACTTCGGCAGGTATTTCTGACGCTGCGCTTCAGTTCCAAAGGTATAAATAGGATACATGACGAGGGAACTCTGGACACTCATGGCACTTCGATAACCCGAGTCGACCCGCTCCACTTCTCGTGCAATCAGCCCATAACAGACATGATTGACCCCTGCACCCCCGTAGTTTTCCGGAATGGTTGCACCAAGCAGACCCATCTCACCCATTTCACTCATAATTGCGCGATCGAAATGCTCTTCGCGATTCGCCATCAGCACACGAGGCATCAGTTTCTCCTGACAGTACGCATGAGCACTGTCACGAATCATTCGCTCTTCGTCCGTTAACATACCATCCATCAAAAAGGGGTCTTGCCAATCAAATGCGGCACGGCTACTCATGGGTCTCTCCGAAGCGAAAATGCAGTTTTGTTTTTGCTAAGTTGTGTAGTCAACGTACTATATGCACCGGCCAAAAAAAATACCCCGGAGGTGAAATCCGGGGTATTTATGACTGATAAGACCAATATAAAAACGTTAGGGGCGCTGCAGAGAACGATCAACGAATATTTGGAAATCATCTTCCTCAGCGCGCTCCAGAATCATGGTCGAGGTTAGGTCTTGCAGACCCTCTACATTGCGCAATTCTGTTGTGAATAAGCGCGCATCAAAGGGCCGTTGGTCGAGCGATGTGACGCGCAGTCGACACATATATGTACGACACTCAATTTCCTCAACCTGATAATGCCGCAAACCTTCCACATTGACGAACATATCACGCAATTGTTGTTCCGCAGGGAATGCCCACTCGGGATCGACCGGTTCATTCTCTAAACGCAGTTCAAAATCGTCTAAGTTCAGCATACGGGCTTGGGCATTTTCCAGCGCCTCCCGCACCTGCGGATCATTCAGGTTGCTTACGGGACCACGATCAGCCGCTGCGTCGTCCTCCGGCAAAGACTCCCAATCTTCCTCTTCCGCATAGAACTCGGCTTCCTCAAGCGCATCTTCCAGCGCATCAGCTTCCCGTTGCGTCAAGATGCGTGTCAAAGCACGGTTCTCCGCTTGTAACTCATTCACGAGTGCTTCGAGATTGAGCACACGCCGTTGATCGAAATCCAACGGTTCAGGTTCTGGTATCGCGCGCAGCGCTGTGATTTCTTGCTCTGCCGCCTGCAAATTTGTTTCAACGTCAGCGATGTGCGAGCGTGCCTGCCACAAAATAATCGCCAAAATACAGATGATTGCAATGTACATCCAATGCAAAAATTTGGACACACCGTCCTCCTGAAAACCAAAGTTTATTGACTATGGTAGTATATGCCATCGAATACACTTCGCGACATATTTACTGCAATCACCCATGGTAAAGACCTATATTTGAATAGATTAGGAGGCCTTGAATGCCCCATGACACGCAAGCCATCAATAAAAACCGTCAAAATCTTGAAGGATTGGAGAGCGTTTGGGTTTTTGGGTATGGCTCGCTAATATTTAAGGCAGATTTCCCATACATCGAGCGGCGAGCGGCACGTATTGATAACTGGCAACGGCGGTTCTGGCAGGGCTCCCATGATCATCGCGGTACACCGGAAGCGCCCGGCCGGGTGCTCACACTGGTTGAAGTGCCGGGAACCACGTGCCGAGGGATGGCATATAAAGTTACGCCCGATGTTTTCGCCCATCTCGATCATCGAGAGAAAAATGGCTACCTCCGATTCGAGACGGCATTTCATTTTGATGACGGGACAGAAGCACAGGGGCTTGTGTATATCGCAACGGAAGAGAACGAGGCGTGGCTTGGTCCAGCGTCAGAGCATGACATCGCAGCTCATATTGCGAAGAGTGAAGGACCTAGTGGACCGAATGATGAGTATGTCTTGCGGCTTGCAGAAGCCTTACGCGCGATGGATGAAGACGACCCGCATGTATTTATGATTGCTGATTACCTCAGTCAACCGTGAGATGAACCGCAGGCATGACGTCTTCATGACGTGCCCAAGGCATACCACAGAAATACGAGTGCGAAGCCGAATAAATACAACAAACCAATCCATGCCCACCCATGTAGCAGCCGTCGACGGCGCGTCTGTGTGCCGGATTGTCGCACCAAGCTGAAGTTTAACCACGCGAAAATCGGTGTTGTCAGGAAGGCGGCTGTCATCGCAAAGGTCAGCATCGGGCTTAAGGCACCTCGGAAAAATAGAATCACCCCCATTCCAAGTCCCGCCTGCAACAACAAGAGGATACGATATCCACCCTTATCGACGTTGGTGTGGGGCGCGTCGACCGCAAGCCGTCCCGTTAATAAAAGCCCGGTAATGTGCAAGCCCCGCGCGTATCCATCCAATACCGTGAGCGTGGTTCCGAACATACAGAAAAAAGCCACCGTGGCCACAAGCCATCGAGTCCACTCCCCAAGGCTGTCCGCATACATGTTCACGAGCTGTTGCGCGAATGCCGCACCCGCCATTGCAATTGTTTGCTCACTTCCATGTTGGACCAAGGCTCCGAGCGCAAGGAAACAAAGCGCAAGGCCAGCCGTGACCCAGTAACCTAAGTTAAAATCAAACAACCCGCCCTTCCGCGAAACAGGAAGAATACGTCGCTTTTCTTGGACCCAAATCGAATTGATGACGGATATTTCAATCGGGGGCGGCAGGAAAAATGAAGTAGAGCAAGCTGGCTGTCAACAATAAAACCCCCGCCGTATTCACAATCGCCGCGAGGATATTGAGGATTAAAAACCCCCACAAATAAATCCGGCCTTTTCGAAAGTAGCCATGAAGCAAGCTTTCATTGTGCGTTAGCGTGTAATCAACACCGAACCGGAAAAATGGATATTTAAGTACATTGATGAGCAGAATGAGGCCCGCCAACTGCCAACCAAACAAAGCCCCCGCTTGAGTGGACGCAACGAGGTGTGAACCTCCAATGGCGGCGGTGGCCATCAGAATCCCGGGGCCGATGGCACTCCAAATAGACGTTGTTTCGCGTGCTGACATAATTATTATTCTTGTGTGGTCATAAAAAAGGCGCTCCGAAGAGCGCCTTTCAATCTATCACAGCTTACATGGCTTCACGCAAGCAATGTTTCGTGCGAATTAACGCGTTTGCGGTACACGAATCTCGACTGTTAAGCGAGCTTCAGTCCGACGGTTACGTGCGTTCGCTGGCAAGCTGATTTCGTTCACAACAGGCTGTGACATACCGTGACCTACGGTACGGATACGGCTACGGTCGATGCCGTGCTCGTTCACGAGGATGTCAGCGACTGCGCGTGCACGACGCTCAGAAAGACCTTGGTTGTACTCACGGGTACCGATCAAGTCAGTGTGGCCGTGCAGTGTCACTTGGGTATCTGAGTGCTCACGCATGAAGTCTGCCAAACGGCGAATATCACCACGATAGTCACTGGTTACACGTGCTGAATCGAATGCGAAGCCAACACGCAGGTCTTGTGAAACTTGCTCTGTGGTGTATACGGTACAGCCGCGCTCATCAACAACGTGGCCACGTGGCGTATTTGGACACTCATCACGGTAATCTGGTACACCATCACCATCTGAATCGGTGGTGCGGTCGATTGGATCATCTTCCACTACAGGTGCAACATCACGTGAACGCCAATTCGTCAGTAATGGACCACCACTCCCAATCCGATAGTTTACTGAACCGATGAACTGCTGATCATCGAAATCAGAAGACGTTTGCAGCGCATACTCTGCACGCCAGAACCAACGGTCGTTAATGTCACGCGCGTAACCAACGGTACCGCGGTACATGCGATCACGGTGGAACTGAACTTTCGTCTGGTTCACACCCAAGCCAAGGAAAAAGTTCCGGTTCAGGTGGAACAATACGTCTGTACCGAATAAACGGCCATACGACGTGCTATCAACCCCATCGACGCTCGCTTCAACGTAGTCGATGTACGAACGAATGCTGAAACGGTCAGTCAACGGTACAGAAAACTCAAGACCCGGCTGAGGGGTATTGAAGCTGCTGTCTAGGTTGAATGGTGCTCCGTTATTGACGTGGAGGCGATCCGAGTCAAACTTAATTGTGCTGACACGAACACCCACAGCGATATCGTGTGTGCCTGAGTAATTCTCTGCTGCCGCCTGCGGTGCGACTAACAGAAGACCTGCTAATGCAGGGATGGTGATTCCAACTAATTTTTTCATAAGGGGGTCCCTTCTCTACCTTTTTGTTACTCCACAACGTTTCGATGGTTTGGGGGTGAACCGGACGAAACCTCGGCAACATACATGCATGCGTTTACTTGCAGTCTATTGACCAGATCGAATGACGCAGTTTCGAGTATAACATTTAACCTAAGAAGGTCAAAGATATCCGGTACTAACAGGGGTTTTTTCGCAAGAAAATAAACGCCCTCACCGATCGATGACCTTTCTTCAGTTCTTAAGTCTACGTAGCGACACCTTTTTTCGCGAGTCTACCTGCGTAAAATTTGTGCTAAGAGCTTTTCAACAAGACGCCACAACTTATTAACAGTTATCGGTTATGTCGCAAGGTCAACTCACCTTACTTTGTGTGTTGCGGAGCCCGTAACTCATACAGTGCGTAGCCCTGTTCATCCAATCCAATGGTCGTAAGCCCATCGGTATTTTGCACGATTTGTTGCGCGGCCGTGCTTGGACTCCCTCTGAAACGAAGGGAAACCTCGCTTGGGATCATCAATTCCCAATTCTTTACAGTCACGACACGCAATCGACCGTCAGCTTCACTTGTTTGTGTCCGCGCATAATCGGCAATGACCCGTCGCACTTCTGCGTCGCTCGCATACACAAGTGTCGAGCCATCAAGTCCGGGGAAGTTGCCGCCACCACCCGCCCGATAGTTGTTGGTTGCGATCAGAAATTGCTGATCCGGGCGAATCGCTTCGCCTTGCCATTTTAAATCAACGACTCGGTGGCTCTCTGGGTTAATAAGTTCACCGCCATTGGTGTACCGGCGCGGTTGCGTTGGATCGATTCGATAGGTAATGCCGCTAATGACATCAAAATTGAAACTCGGGAACCGTGCAAGAAGTTCTTGTGGTTCGCTGCGCTCTGGGTCGATCTGTGTGAAGGCATTCGCCGACATCTCGAGCCATTCCCGCACTTGAGCTCCACTCATAGAAACGACTTGCAAAGTATTCGGGTACACGTACAAATCGACCAAGTTACCGAGCGTAAACTCCCCCGCCTCGATCAGCGTGTAATCATGAGGCCCTTGACTACCATTTCGAAAGGGTGCTGCAGCTGAAAGGACTGGTAGGTCTGCAGGGATCGAACCTTCCGCTTGAAGTTGCTTCACGTACCAGGTCTGAGCATCGTTAATCAGTTGCAACGCAGACTCCGGCATGACACGACCAAACAGTGAGGACACCCGGTGTTCAAGTTGCCCTAACGGTTCGTTCAACATGGTGAGGGTGGCCTCCTGCTCGCTTTGCAGCAACCGTTCAAGATGCGGATCTTTACGGTGATCAATGGCCCGCACAAGTACCTGCGAATCAATAATCTGCCAACCGTCATCGGTTTGCTCTAATCGCAAATCGATGATTCCTAGGTGATCTCCCCAATATCCCGGAGATACCGCAGGAACTCCGCGCACGAAACCACGCTCATTGTCCACATCGGGTAAATTATCGTATGACGGTGAACCCGGGAACAACTGATGTTGATGGCCAAACAGAATTGCATCGATCCCTTCAACGCCCGCGAGTTGATACGACGCTTGTTCCGCAAACTTTGGATATTCTGGGTAGGTTCGCAAGCCCGAATGAGGCACCGCGATGACAATATCGGCACCTTCAGCACGCATCTGTGGAATGAAGTGTTCAGCTGCCGAAACCATGTCCCGCACGCGAACTTTGCCGGTGAGATGCTGCGCATCCCAACGCATGATCTGGGGTGGTACGAACCCAATCACCCCCACGTGAATTCGGTGTTGCGCTCCGTATTGGTCAACAAAATCACGTTCTAAAATCACGTAAGGCGGCACTAACGGCTCGCCCCAAGCTCCCGCATATTTACCTGCGGTTTCCTCCGATTCTGCATAAAAGACGTTCGCGCTCACATAGGGAAACTCTGCTCCCGCGAGCGTGGCAAACATAAAATCAAGACCGTAATTGAATTCATGGTTACCTAAATTTGCGGCATCAAACTGCAGATAATTTAATGCTTTCATGATCGGATGCACGGCATTTTCAAGGTATGCCACGCCTTGCTCTGCGGCCCAATCGCCCATGGCACTGCCTTGGATCAAATCGCCATTATCAATCAAGATATTATTTGGATTTTGGGCACGTGCTTCGTGAATTAACGCCGCAGTGTGTGCAAGGCCATACTGGGTCGTGGGGGTTTGACGAAAATAATCAAACCCAAGCATATAGGCATGCAAATCTGTCGTTTCCATAATGCGCACATCGATGTGCGGAGCCGCTTGATGTTCCGGAACCTGAACTGTACTCGGATTGCAAGCGCTTAGGGCAAACGCCCCCACCAACGCAAGCGTCACTCCGTAGGAACGATAAAGCATCATAAACCTCTTTCTTCTCGGTTAATCTTCGAACGCTGTGGCGTGTTTTCAGAGCAACAAACCACCGCGCTAAGTATCTGAAACAAGCCAATCCACATGGTGCAATGCATTTTGCGGCGCTTTGCCGTCAGCCAAGGAATACAGGTCTTGAACCGGTAAAAAAGCCTGTCTGAGTTGGCTATCGAGCTGCCATGGAGGATTAAAAATCAACATCCCTGAACCATACATACCGCGTACCGCTCCCTCTGGCTTATAGACGAACTCACTGCGCAAGCAGGGAATGGAGCCTTGCTGCATATCGGCCAGCATTGCTTCATGGCGTCGCGCAGGGAGGAGAGGGTACCAAACTAAAATGACCGCATGACGACAGCGTTTCAACGCTTTCGCGACCGTCTCCGCGACTGCGCCATACTCCTCTTTATTTTCGTATGCTGGGTCGATCAAGATCACGAGCCGAGGCGTTTGTGGGGGGAGTTGCTGCACAACGCCCTTGAGTCCATCGCCATAAATCACGCGTCCCGTGCGGGTTTCCCCCACCGCATTTAGTTCACTGAGCTCAGTTGGATGGAGCTCGAACACCGTATGCCGGTCTTGCTCACGACGTAATGCGCTGACCCATGCAGGAGAACCGGGATAAAACTGCAGTGTCTCGGCTGCGACGGGATGTCCATGGGCAGCATCAAGCACACCAAAAAAAGACTGCCAGAGCTCGGCTATCGGACTGTGCTCAAGAGCGTCTCGGTGACTAAGAAGGCGCTCAACCCCTTCGCGGAACTCACCATTCTTTTGGGCTTGTGGGCCATGGAGATCGTACCATCCTCGCCCAGCGTGGGTATCGAAAAAATGAATGGCCGCCGGCTTTTGTTGCAGCCGTCGGGTCACAGCCCAAAGGGTAAAATGTTTGTGGATATCCGCCGGATTTCCGGCATGATAACCGTGCTGGTAACTCAGCATAGGCGTCTCGCTTCACGACTACTTTAGAGGGTATAGCGTATCGCGAATTGGCTTTATTGTCGCCTTGCTGTGCGCTATAACTTCAAGATAACTCTTACGATTAGGTGTCGGTATGGCGTTTATGGAAAAAGCCGTGGTGGTCTATCCCCCGGACCAATTCCCGTTATTGGAAAAAATTCACAGTTTTGCGCTGACCCATCATATAAAACTCATTGATGTTACCGAAGCGGAGTTCCTCGAACGACCCGGACAATTTACCGACCAAGCCGATCACGTGGTCACTTTGGTCACCGACCAAACCGCACACCAATTTATCGACATCGCAAAAACACTTAATTTTTCACTTGGATTTGTACCGATCATCGAAGGTGGTCCGTTAGCCACATGGTTCAACTTGCCACAAGATCGCGATCAAGCCATTCGGCTTGCATTTGAGGATGATCCGGAAGCCATTGATATTTTGCGCTGTAACAACGAGGTGGTGCTTGGATCGGTTACGCTCGGTGAAACACCTTTTATCAGTCAACGCAGCACCACGTGGTTGCAACGGGAAGAGAACCCATGGCGGTTTGCGATGTATTGGCTTGCGCTGCTCTGGCGCAGTTTTCGCAACTTGTTCTCCATCGAGGTTATCCCAGCGACACTCACCACCGAGAAGAAAGAAATCAAAACCGCCATTACGGGGATTGTTGCCATCGAAAATGAGGTGAACTCCGCCGCCGCTCGAATCCTTGATACCACCATCTCAGTTCAAGATAACCGAGTTTCAGTGGTCGCCATCGCACCAAAATCCGTCACTGAGTACTTGTCGTTCCTTTTGCAGTCGCTTATCCGTCGTGATTCGCAGCGTAAGTTACCGGGCTGTATCAGTTACATCAAGACGCGCCGGATGACCATCAAAACGCAAAAACCAATCCGTGTTGCACTGGACGGGCGTGCCAATAAAACCGACCATGTGGAACTTGAAATGTACCCGCGTGCAGTGCGCATTAACATGAGCGATGCGTACCACGACTTTCACGCACCGATTGATGACAATAAAGACACCATGCGGATTGATAATCTGCCACAAAATGAGGATCGGATTGCGCTCATCTCCCGTCATTTGCCCTTGTTTACCCACGCCCTCGAAGACGATTTCCGGGAGTTATTTATTCAAATCCGAGATAGTGCGCAGGCACACCCGCATTATTTGGCCCTCATGGTACTAAGCTCCGTTGTTGCAACACTTGGCCTCTTCTTGAGTAGCACGGCGATTATTATCGGGGCCATGGTATTAGCGCCACTCATGGCACCGATTGTCGCGATTGCAATGGGGCTACTTCGTAGTGAGCGCACACTTACCCAGACAAGCCTGCGAACGATTGGCATTGGCGTCGTGCTCGGTTTAGCAACTTCAGCATTTCTTGCGTTACTCGTGCCCGTGCGAGAAATCACCCCGGAAATCGCAGCTCGACTCCAACCCACCTTGCTTGACCTTGGCGTTGCAATTGCGTGTGGTATCGCCGGAGCATATGCCTATGCCCGTGCCGCGGTGATGCGCAGTCTGCCGGGGGTCGCGATCGCCGTTGCACTGGTTCCACCCTTGTGTGTCGCTGGCATAGGCTTGGGTTGGGCAAATCTACAAATGATGTATGGCGCAGGACTGCTACTACTCACCAACTTAGTCGGCATTGCAGGGGCAGCAGCGTTAACCTTTTTGGTCCTCGGCTATGCGCCGGTGAAACGGGCACGCAAGGGATTAACCTTGACCTTTGCCTCGGTCGGCATCATTGCCATTCCACTAGCATTTGCGTTTGCCTCCATCTACCAAACCTATCAAATTGAGCGAGACCTAAGTCAGCGCCATTTTTTTATTGCCGAACAAACCATTGAATTAACCAACGTAGAAGTTACTTTACGCCGTAACCGTATCGCAATCTCTGCGGATACCGTTGGCACACAACCCCTTGATTTAGCCACCATGCAGGCACTGAGAGATGAGTTAGAAACTCGCTGGGACCGACCTGTTGAGCTCGAACTCGGGTTCCGATATCGGTTGTGAATTTGAGTCTGGAGCCCACTCCTGCTATGTTATTGCGCGGCTTTATCCACCATGAGGAATCACCCATGCGCATGAAACTTATCGCCGCTGCAATCGGCCTTGCATTGACTGTCACCGCCTGCTCAGACGCTCCGGTTGCACCTCAATCGACACAAGATGAGCAGACAGCCATTCAACTCAGTGCAGACAATCCGTTCTATGCACCAAGCCCATTGCAATTCCAAGCACCTGATTTCACTCGTATCCGCGATGAACATTACGCGCCTGCGTTTGAGGCTGGCAAGGCACAGCAAGCCGCAGAGATGCAGGCCATTGCGAACAATCCTGAGCCACCTACCTTCGAAAACACAATCCTTGCCATGGAGACCTCGGGCGAATTGCTCACGCGGGTATCTCGCGTGTTTTTTGCGATGACTTCCTCGACCAGCAACGATGCGATTCGTGATCTACAGGCAGAGCTGGCACCGAAACTCTCGGCGCATCGCGATGATATCTATCTGAACCCAGCCTTGTTCGCTCGTGTCGATGCACTCTACGAGCAACGAGACACGCTAGGACTTGACGACGAATCTTTGCGTCTACTCGAGGTCTACCATCAACGCTTTGTACGCGCGGGTGCTAATCTGACCTCAGAACAAATGACGCAAATTCGAGCACTTAACGAAGAAGAATCCTCATTAACCACACAATTTGCACGGAATGTGTTGGAAGCAACACGCAATGCAGCAGTCATCATCGAAGATGTTGAAGAACTCGATGGTATGAGCGAAAGTGCAATTCGCGCAGCCGCCAATCGCGCAAACGAACTCGGGCACGAAGGCAAATACGCGCTCGCAATTACTAACACCACCCGTCAAGACGGACTACTGGCAAGTTTGCATAATCGCGACGTGCGCCAGCGTGTGTGGGAAGCATCCTCAAGCCGCGGGTTTGGTGTTGATGAAGCGACTGATAACCGTCCAATCGTGTCTCGTCTCGCTCAGGTTCGCGCAGAACGAGCGGCTATTTTGGGCTACAACAATTACGCAGAGTATGCGCTCGAAGAACGCATGATTGGCACACCGGAGCGAGCTTACGAAATGCTGCTCGACATGGTGCCCGCTGTTGTTGAGCAAGTTCAGCAAGAAAAAGCGCTACTCGAGGCTAAAATTGCCGAACTCGGACACGACCATGAGCTCGCCCCCTGGGATTGGGCCTATTACGCAGAAAAAGTGCGTGTCAGCGAGTACAACCTCGACGAAAGTGAAATCCGTCCTTATTTCGAGTTTAATCGCGTTCTCCATGACGGAATGTTCTATGCGATGACGCGTCTGTACGGAATCACCTTCGAGCCACGTCCTGATCTTCCGGCATATCATGACGATGTGGAAGTGTATGAGGTTTTTGATAAAGATGGTTCGAGCTTAGGTATTTTCTACGCAGATTACTTTGCGCGCGATGGCAAGCGCGGAGGCGCCTGGATGAGTTCGTTTGTTATTCAAAACCATTTGAATGATGAGCGGCCGGTGGTGTTCAACGTGATGAACATTCCAAAAGCGCCTGAGGGAGAACCCACCTTACTTTCATACGGGTTCGTAAGCACCATGTTCCATGAAGTCGGCCATGGCGTCCATGGGCTATTCTCTGATGTGACCTATCCTTCGCTAGCGGGAACTGCGGTCCCTCGGGATTTTGTTGAGTCTCCGTCAAACTTCCATGAAGACTTTGCCCATGACCCGCAAATCATCAGCAACTATGCCAAACATTATGAAACTGGCGAGCCAATCCCCGACGAGCTTCTTGAACGCATGCTCAATGCGCTGAACTTCAATCAAGGGTTTGACACGCTCGAGTACATGGCAGCAGCACTGCTTGACCTCGATTGGCATATGCTCAGTGCAGATGAGCCATTGCAAGACGTTGAGAGCTTTGAACGGGCAGCACTGGAACGTCATGGCGTGTTATTCGATGCGATCCCGCCACGTTTCCGCTCAACCTACTTCTCGCATATTTTTGCAGGCGGCTATGCGGCAGGATACTATTCATACATGTGGTCAGAAATGTTGGCGGCCGATGCGTTTGCGTATCTGATGGCCGAGGGCGGTATTGATGGGCCCGTCGCTCAGAAATATCGAGATACTATCCTCTCTCGGGGCGGCACCAAAGAAGCGCTTGAGCTCTATATGGATTTCCGTGGTCAGGAGTACGACACGCGTCATCTGTTGATTCGCCGTGGTTTACTGGATTCGGACGATTAATTCATCGTCCGCACACCCGTGATGCGCTGCATCCGGTCACAACCGAACAAGGGGCGGCCACGGTACGCCCCTTGATTTTTTGGATGCAGGGTTCTTTGTGCCCAATCTGTTAAAAAAAGAGACTATCCATGATCGATCGTGCAGCTCTATACCTCAAAGCAGCGAGCCTACTCGCGCTGCCCTTCCTCTTCACTCCTTTTGCGGCGCTTGGGCAGAGCTCAGCCGCATCGGCTCATGATGCATTATCTGGGATCGAACACGTCATAGAGGCCGGCCGTGAACAATGGGGAATTCCCGGCATGGCGGTCGGTGTGATCTATCAAGATGAATTTATCCACTTAGAAGGTTACGGCGCACTGAAGCTTGGCGAACCCCAACGCGTCGATGCAGACACCCTGTTTGGTGTTGCTTCAACATCCAAAGCCATGACGGCCGCGACACTAGCCATGCTGGTCGATGAGGGCAAGATTACCTGGGATGATCGCGTCGTCGATCATTTGCCATGGTTCGAACTTTCGGATCCTTGGGTCACACGGGAAGTTCGCATTCGCGATCTGCTGAGTCATCAAGTCGGTGTCGGGCGAATGACCGGTAACCGTTTGCAGTTTATGCCGACCGCTGACCGAGAGACTGTGATCCGACAGATGCGGTACCACACACCCGAAGCACCGTTCCGCTCACGATATGTCTACAGCAACATTATGTATTCAGTTGCGGGAGAAATTACCGCAGCTGTATCAGGAATGAGCTGGGATGATTTTATGCATCAGCGCCTTTTTGCACCGTTGAACATGACGCGATCGAACACGTCAATTACCCAGTTCGATACCGACGACTCCAACATTGCCTGGCCCCACCAAGAAATTGATGGTCAATTGGAGGTCATTCAACGTCGAAATTGGGACAATGCGGGCCCCGCCGGATCCGTGAACACGTCGATTCGCGATATGGGTCAATGGATCCGTTTGCAATTAGGCGAGCCCGGAGTCTACGAGGGAACCCGCTTATTGAGCGAAGAGGTCATGGCAGAAATGCACCGGCCACAGGTGGCGACAGGTCGAGCCGATCGCGAATCCCCGATCGAAGCCTACGGTCTTGGTTGGAGCCTCGATCATTATCGCGGACTCCAGATAAGCCAGCATGGCGGAGCCACCGATGGGTTCAACACCTCGCTCGTGCTTGTTCCTGAACTCGATCTCGGCATCGTCGTGGTTACCAATACCTTTACACCGTATCGGATTGCCGTGGTGAATGAAATTATTGATCGCATTGCCGGCTTTGAATCCCATGATTGGAACAACGAAATCTATGCGCGGTACCAAGCACAATATGCGCGTGTTCTTGAAGAGCGCGAAGCCATTCACGCCGCCCGTCAAGAAGGAACGGAGCCCAGCCTCACCGAGCAACAAATGATCGGGCGCTATTACGATCCGCAATACGGACATGTCGAAGTGTTCAAAAATGAAACGGGAACACTGTCCCTGCATTTTTGGGAGGATGGTGTCTCACTGTTAGATTTGGAGCATTGGCATCATGACACGTGGCGTGCGAGCTATCACAACCGTGCACAACGAGAAAAGTTTGTGCACTTCACGCGAAATGCCGATGGGGATGCGGCCACATTAGAAGTTCGTTTTACCCTTAGACCGGCCCTTTTGCAGGTGGGTATCTATCCGACCCCTTACTATCGTGATGTGAGCTTTCAGCGGGTGCGTGACTAATTTCACCGCGGCGCCAGTCAAGCGACTTTGGCTCGAATACGTTTGATCGCTTGGCTGTGAAGTTGTGAGACCCGTGACTCGGTGACCCCAAGCACGGCACCAATCTCTTTCAAGTTAAGCTCTTCTTGGTAATACAACGCCATGACGAGCTTTTCTTTTTCTGGGAGTGCACCAATCGCATCGGCAATCAAATGCCGTCGCTCAGCACTAAACAATGCATCCGCAGGCGAATCATAGGCGCCGTTGTCTGATGCTGCGTCATGATGATCCGTTACGACTTCATCATACGACAAGACAAGACCATTATTTGTGTCATGTAGGAGCTTGTGATATTCCTCAAGTGGCATCTCAAGCGCAGCGGCAATCTCGCGCTCTTCCGGTGGACGTCCCAATTGCTGTTCGAGCCGACGGACGCAGGCTTCGACCTCTCGTCCAGACCGCCGCACACTCCGCGGAAGCCAGTCGCGAGAACGCAACTCATCAATCATCGCGCCGCGAATCCGTTGATGGGCAAAGGTTGAGAACGCAACACCCGCTCGCGCATCAAATCGCGTCAAGGCATCGAGCAACCCCTCAAGGCCCGCTTGAATCAAATCATCTAAATCAACGCCCGCAGGGAGCCGAACCTGCAAAGACAAAGCTTGCCGGCGGACGGTGGGGTAATATTGCTTGATCACGGCGTCGCGATCGAGTTTGCCCTGCGCTGTATACATGATTCTTCGTTCACTCCCTTGTTACTCAATCGCAATTTTATGCGCGCTGAAGTACCAAAAGTTCAATTTGAAAAAAATCCCGCGCGATTTGTTGAACATTATTTACGAGTCCACGCCGGGACTGCACCGGAGGATGCATAAGCAACATCCGAGGTGTCTTGCTGCACCGATGCTGTAAATCTTTGAGCGTATGATAAGCTCGCTGAAATCCCTGTACGTCCGTATCCAACCACAGTGCCCACCGGCCAAATCGTTGCGCATACTCAAGAAAATCCTCGTCCAATGGACTGCGCACAACAATATTCCATTGGTTCGGATCCCCTACCCACTGTCGGCCTTCCTGATGATAGCGCAGGATAGCCTCGCTCGCATGTGTGGCAACCTCCGTGGAATACGGGTGGGCAATCACCAACAAATTCTGGGTTTTCTCACGGGAACGATCCGATGCTGAGGCACGCGAGCCACTTGGTCCACTCTCACTGGCTCTCTGAGTGTTTGCATGAGGCGCTTCAGACTTACTTGCCGCAGCCCACGCACGCAGGCCCGCCGCTTGATCTAGTTCTTGATTCGTCATGCCATCACCCCTGCGTTCGCTTGTGCTGCATCATCATGGCGCAAAATAGCGAGGGTTGCGCTTGCCTCCAACATTTGTAGAACACCCGAAAGCAACTTCGTTGTATCATGACGCCCCCGCCGACCCGAGTAGTCAAACAACTGATGACGAATCTGTGTGCCGTTTTCGGTCGGGTCTTGCTGAACTCGAATAACGAAATTTGCAATCAGTACGCCGAGATACACCAAGTCGGGTGTTTGCGCGTCGGCCCCTACCATGGTTTGTAAAGCGCGCACTGCCTGTCGGCTTAAGCTCGCCAATTCGTCGATCGCCAATTGTTCCAGTAACAGCTGTTCGGTGAGTTCGCGTGTTTGTCCTTTGGGGCTCAGCCAATGGCGGCGCACGAGCGTTGCCTTGCGCTCGGAGGCTTCAACAAGGCCAAACCATAAGTCCATCGGCTCTTCGGTATCGGGCAGCACAACATCAGCGCGCTGAAGTTGACAGCGCACCGCTTCGCCGCGATAGACTAAACGGTGCTCTTGAGGTGGCGTCATACTCGCATTGACCCGCAACGCAGCCTGCGCTTTCCCAGCGTGGATGACCCGGTGATTTCGATTGATCACAGCAACCCATGGAGCGTTGAGTGCCGCACGTTGGGCAGGTTCCGGTAGTGCAGCACAAATGTGGTAACTCGCGTGGAGGTCTTTCGCAACCGCTGCCATATCCAGCGACTCGCCCTGAGTTTGGTGAGGATCATTGACAATCGGGAAGTATCCCAGATACCCATGATTGTTGATCGGCATCGGCGGCAAGTGCCACTTACAACTAGCAACCGGCGTGGATTTCGGCCAGCTAATCCCCGCCACATTTTGCGTGTCGAGTAGTTCCCGTGCCTGTGCGTGAATGGGTGTAAGATCAAGCCCGACCCCCGTTTGTGCGCTTTTCAACACGGCCGCTTGGGTAAATTCCAACAACTGAAACCAAGGCGTATATTGATGCACTCGTTGTCGCAGTTGTTGTAGCCCCCGTGGATTCACCCGCGTGTTGCTTGAGACAGCGGGTTGGGATGTGGAGGCAGCCACCGAGGTTGCGATGCTCGACCCGCCCCACAGCTCTTCAAAAATATCATTTTCGGCCACAATCCGAGCCGTCGCTTGGACAAAATACTTTGCCAATTCGGCCGGATCCGCTAACTCGAGGTCTTCTGGCACGCGTTGGCCATAAGAGACAAAGTGCACACACAAATCGTGCTGGATTATGGTATCGAGAACCGCTCCAAGACTCGCTGCCTCATCCTTTTTAGTGACAATGCAGTCATTAATTTCATGGCCTGACTCGGAGGCCACTGCCCGAAAACGCTCCACCACTTCATACAGCGTTTCCCGTTGGCTTGATGCGTTCAGCAGCAAAACAAGCCGCGTTGCACTTGGTGCACCTGCCTTAGCCTGAAGTTGGGCAATGCGCTGTGTAAGGCGTTGGTCGCGCTGGCTCATCCCAACGGTATCGATTAGCACCAAACGTTTCTGGCTCAGTTTTGGCGCGAGTTGCTCAAGCTTATCGTCCTCACCGAGCGCGACCATTTCCACACCCAGGAGTTCGGCATATATTTTAAGTTGCTCCTGTGCTCCCACACGGTAACTGTCCGTGGTCAACAACAGCAGCCCTTCCGGTCCAAACTGCATAACATAATGTGCAGCCAACTTGGCAGTCGTCGTGGTTTTTCCTACGCCGGTTGGGCCCACAAGGGCAATGACACCATGCTCCGCAAAGAGCTCGACGGGCATCTCGGGCGTTCGAAGGTGCGACTGCACGTAGTCGTGTAAAATGGAGGATGCGGAACGAGTCAGGTCGCTTACATTATCGAGCGCCTTTTTCGTTAAGCGACCACTCAAGCCGCCCGCTTGCGCCCAGCGCAGAAGATCGTGACGCATATCGGCGCGAACCGTGGTGATGGCCCCTGACTGCTCAGGCTTTAACATGGAACGCATCTGCTCGACTTCTTGCAATAAACGCTGCGCCAGTCGAGCGAAATCACCGGCTTCGCTGTTGCTCGCTCCAGCGTCTGAAGCGACTGGCATTGTTGTCGAATCCTGCGATGCCTGAGACGCTTCATCGGCCATCGCCATGACCTCGATGCCCTCCTCTGTTTGACGGGAGGATAGAATCATCGCATCAGGCCCCAATTTAGCTCGGACCTGCCGCATGACATCGCGTTTGTTGATACCAATAAAGCGCATCACACTCATCGGTTCTCTCCAATTAATGCGGTGATTTTCAGCGTACGGTCATCGGGGATTTCCGCTTGGGACATGACCACCAGGAAGCGCAGCTGACGACGTAAGAAATGCGCAAGCAACGGGCGTAAACTATGTTGAACCACTAAGACGGGTGGTTCGCCCATGGCTTCTTGCTGCTCAAGCGCCCGTTGGGCTTGTTGTTGCAAAGTTGCCGCCAATCCAGGCTCTAATGCTCCGCCGTTATTCAGCGCTTGCATTAGAACTTGCTCGAGGCGCACATCGAGCCCAATCACATGCAACTCCCGCGCTCCACCGAACCATTTCTGAGTAATGGCACGACCAAGCGCAATTCGGATCTGTGCTGTCAGCTCGTGAGCATCTGCTTGTTGGCCTTCAAATTCAGCGAGAGTATCGAAAATAGTGCGCATATCGCGGATCGACACTTCCTCATCCAACAAGTTCTGCAAGATCCGTTGCAGAACTGCAAGGGAAACACATTTCGGCACTACATCCTCGACCAGCTCTTTGCTCTCTTTTGCCAGCTTATCCACCAACTGCTGAACTTCTTGGCGACCAAGGAGCTCCGGTGAGAAACGTTGCAGCAAGTGGTTTAAATGCGTTGCTACCACAGTGCTTGCATCGACAACCGTGTATCCATAAATCTGTGCATGCTCTCTTTCTGCCGCATCAATCCATACCGCTTCGAGGCCGAACGCAGGATCCTTGGTTTCGATTCCCTGTACTGTTCCCGTGACTTGGCCCGGATTAATTGCTAACCATTTATCTGGGTAGATTTCTGCGCGCCCAACTTCGCCGCCTTTTAGCGTGATGAAATAGGTATTGGGCGTGAGTTCTAGGTTATCTCGGATATGGACCACCGGCGGTAGGAACCCTACCTCTTGAGCAAACTTCTTACGCACCGATTTAATGCGCCCAAGTAACTCCCCTTGCTGACGCTCATCGACCAAAGAGATCAATCGATGCCCGACTTCCATGCCCAAGGTATCCACCAACTGAACATCGTTCCAGGACGCCTCCGGGGATTCGAACTGAGCAATCGGCGCACTGTCCTCCGTCACATCAAGGGCAACTTGTTTTTGCTTCTGATGCATCCGCCACGCGAGGAACAACAAGATTCCAGTAAACATCAGAAAGACAAAGTTTGGCATCCCCGGTACCATTCCGAGCAAACCAATCACACAGGCAGCCAAGACCATCACGCGTGGATTGACGAACAACTGGCTGACCATTTGCTGTCCGACATCTTGGTCTGTGTTGACGCGCGACACGGTGACACCCGCTGCCGTCGAAATTACAAGCGCTGGAATCTGCGCAACCAGACCATCACCAATTGCCAACAATACATAGGTCCGTCCCGCATCGCCGAAGCTCATATCATGCTGCATAGTCCCTATGAGTAAGCCGCCGAGAATATTCACCACCATGATGACGAGGCCTGCGATCGCATCCCCGCGAACAAATTTACTTGCACCGTCCATCGAGCCATAGAAATCCGCTTCTTGCGCCACTTCGGCACGGCGCTTGCGAGCGTCTTCTTCGCCAATCAATCCGGCATTTAGATCCGCATCAATGGCCATCTGCTTCCCTGGCATGGCGTCCAACATAAAGCGTGCGCCCACTTCTGCAATCCGGCCGGCACCCTTGGTGATAACCATGAAGTTAATGATGACCAAAATAAGGAATACGACCAGGCCTACCGCAAAATTACCGCCCACCAAAAACTGACCAAAGGACTCAATCACCTTCCCAGCCGCGTCGCCGCCTTGATGTCCTTCCATTAATACAATCCGCGTGGACGCAACGTTGAGCGACAAACGCAACAGGGTCGTAAACAGGAGAACTGCCGGGAACGCGGCAAAATCGAGCGGTTTCTCAGCAAACATGCTGACCAACAACACCATGAGAGCGAGCGCAATGTTAAAGGTAAATAGCATATCCAAGACAAACGGCGGCAATGGCAGAACCATCATCGCCAAGATCATCAAGATCAACACCGGCCCGATGAGCAAATGGAGCTTATCGTTAGAAATCTTGCCTAGTTGTTGTAACGAAGGCGCAAAGCCTTTCATCTACCTTCTCCTCACGGTTCCGCTATTGCGGAGGTGTTATTTGAGTTCCAACGCGCCATGACGGAACTTATGTTGGTGACCTATGCGCCCCGAGCCCGGTGATGGACTTTGCCAGCAGCCATGGCTTCAGGAACTTCAAGTTGTTTCGGTTTTAACGGTGCTTCACCGCCCTCTTTGCGAACCTGCTTCAAACGAAACGCCCAAGCGAGAACTTCGGCGACCGCGGTGTACAGCGCTGCAGGAATCTCCCGATCAATATCCACATTGAAATACAGGGCTCGCGCCAACATGGGCGCTTCTAATCGTGGAATGCGATTTTCTTCCCCGAGCTCGCGAATCTTTGCTGCGATCGCATCGGTTCCCTTTGCAATAACCCGCGGCGCACCCATGCGCTGATCATCGTATTTAAGCGCAACCGCATAGTGCGTTGGGTTGGTGATGATGACATCAGCCTCTGGAACCTTCGTCATCATCCGTGCGCGCGACATTGCTTGCTGTTGTGAGCGAATCCGCGCTTTTACATGCGGGTCCCCTTCGGTTTCTTTGTGCTCGCGTTTGACCTCTTCTTTGGTCATCTTCAATTTTTTGGCATGGCTGTATAACTGATATGGCACATCAATCAGCACCACCACAATCAAAGTCAGCACCATTAACACAGCGGCCTGTGCTGCAAGCTGCAACGCATTGCTCACCGCTTGCTGTACCGGTTGCTCCATCAAGCCAAGGTATTCCCCACGCTTGGAGAGCAAAAACCACACGAGAACACCCCCTACCAAGGTCGTTTTTGCTATGGCTTTCCCCAATTCAGCCAATGCTTGGCTGGAGAAGATTCGCTTCAGGCCCTTTGCTGGGTTCAACTTTGATAGCTGAGGCTTCATGCCTTTCGCTGAAACAACCCAACCACCCAACAAGGCCGGTGCTGTGAGTGCCAACACCACCATCACCGCAAACAGGGGAATCAATGCCCATAATGTCTTTTGCGCCAGCTCAAATACATTCGCAAGCATTGGCATGGTCTCGAACGCTTGCCTGCGCTCAAACAAAAATGCCCCTTCCATGACCAAGCCAAGCTGCTGATAAAGCATGCTGCTCAAGCCCCAAAGTGTAATGACGCCACCGAGCAGTAAAACGAAGGTTGTGAGCTCACGCGATCGGGCCACCTGCCCCTCTTCCCGCGCTTTTTGAAGCCTTCGGGGTGTGGCGGGTTCTGTTTTTTCTTGGTCGCTACTGTTCTGCTCTGCCATTGCTTGCCTGTCTTACGGACACTCTGGGGGAGTTAGCGGATATTGTGCAGGAAGACAAATAACAATGAATGGAAAAAAAGCGCCCTCGAAAGGGCGCTTTTCATCAGGTTAAACGGATTTCAGATGCGCTTAGTCGGAGTCGGAGTCGGAGTCATCTTGCTCGAAGAAACGCTCCGGTAACTCTCCCGAGTCGATAATTTGTTGGATTTCCCGATCTTGCTGAAGCAGTCGCTCAAACTCCTCCGCATCACCTGGAAAAAGTCCTTGGCGACGAATGAACTCAGCACTCACGGTGGTATGCAGTACAAGGGTGATTCGGCGATTCATTGGGTCTCTTGGATCGGCACCCTCGAGTGGGACGCGATCCGCAACACCCGCGACTGAAATCAGTCGGCTTGGCTCAAAACCACCTGCAATCAATTCTCGCCGCGACGCATTCGCACGATCCGCGGAAAGCTCCCAGTTGCTATAGCCTGCATCGCCACCGGAGAATGGGATGCTATCCGTATGGCCGGTAATTGTGACTTCGTTTGGCACTTGATTTAGCAGCGGCGCAACCGTTCGCAACAGGCGACTCATGTATGGTGCAACTGTGGTGCTCCCGAGTTGGAACATCGGTCGTTGCTCACTATCAAGCAATTGAATGCGTAAGCCTTCACGGGTCATATCAAAGCGCATCTGAGATTGCAGCGCCCGGAGTTCAGGATCTGCCTCAATGGCTTGTTCAATCTGCCGTTGGATATTTTGAAAGTGGCGACGGACATCCGATGGGCGGGTCTCTCGGCGCAGATCAATTCGCGCGCGCTCACCTTCCATGTGCATTGGATCCGGCCCTCCGCCACGAATTGCACTGGTGCTCGCCGTTGCGCGGTCGCCCCCGGTCATCGCGACCACAAGCGGCGTTCGGAAGTACTCCGCAATACTTTCGCGGGCATCGTCCCCGGCCATCGAAATAATCCACATCACTAAGAACAACGCCATCAACGCAGTCATAAAGTCAGCCAGCGCGATTTTCCAACTCCCGCCGTGGTGTTTTTTCACCACCTTTTTGCGGCGGATGATGATGGGGCGATGTTCTTCAGCCATAAGGGTGCTCAGTCACTTCTATATTACGACTCGGCCGGACGATTGCCGCGCACGTGGTCTTCCAATTCATTAAACGAGGGCCGTTCTGAGGTATCGAGTGCTTTACGTCCAAACTCCACCGCAAGCTGCGGGGCGTAGCCGCCCATACTTGCGAGAAGCGTGACGCGAATACATTGCAATACCTTTACCGCCTCCGCGACTTGACGCTCAATGCGCGCAGCAACCGGGTTGATATAACCATAACCCATCAAAATCCCGAGGAAGGTTCCGACCAACGCATGGGCGATCATCTCACCCATAACATCTGGGGTCGCATCGGCGTAGGTCAGTGCTTTTACCACGCCCAATACCGCAGCAACGATACCGAACGCCGGCATCGCATCCCCCACTTTATGCAGTGCCTCTGCAGGAACGTGGGCCTCTTCTTCGAACGTTTCAATTTCATGCAGCATGAGCTCATCGAGCTCTTGAGGGTTCATATTGCCGCTGATCATCAAACGCAGGTAGTCGGTCAAAAATGCCACCATCATCGGGTCTTCAAGAATAAGGGGGTGCTCCTGGAAGATGGCGCTATCGTTCGGGGCTTCAATATCACGCTCTACCGCAAGCATCCCATCACGACGCATTTTATTCAGGAGTTTATAAAGAACAGACATGAGCTCCATGTAGAGCTGCTTATTGTATTTTGTGGTGCGCTTGAGTTTTTTCGATGCGTTCATGGTGGCTTTAATGCCCTTCATGTTATTCGCAGCGATAAAGGCCCCAACGCCTGCACCACCAATCATCAGGATTTCAAGCGGCTGATAAATGGGCCCAAGGCTTCCGCCCGCTAGCACATAGCCACCGAACACGGAAAACGTCACAACTAGAAAACCAATGACAATCAGCACGTCTGAACCCTCGCTTTCGAAAAACCAATGTAGAGCTTCGACTCCACGACACATCGGTTATCGGCACAGTCTAAGGGAACTTAAGGACTTTCAATCGCGAGAATTCACGGCTTTTGAGGCCGCTTTTTTGGTTTTCTTAGGTTTACCGGGCTTGCCGGCACGTGATGGAGGTTGACAAATTCCGCAGACATAATCGTCATCGGGCGTATGTGCGTGATTCACAAAATCAAGCTCACAATGTGTGCAGCGAGACAATTGGAACATATTGCTTTCGAAAAAACGCAGCAGTGTCCAGGCTCGAGTAAGCCCGAGAACCTGTTCACCCGAGGTATTTTGCACGTGCTCATTGTACAACCGATAGGCTTTGGTAAACGCCGTCATGCGATCCAAACCTTGCTCGTCATGCAAATTTCGGTACATGGAATAGAACAGGGAGGAGTGGATATTCGGAAGCCATGTTAAGAACCAGTCGGTTGAAAACGGCAACAAACCTTTCGGGGGAGACTCCCCTTTCACTTCTTTGTAAAGCCGGACAAGTCGACCGCGGTTGAGATTAACTTCGGACTCCAATACTTGTAGACGAGCGCCAAGCTCAATCAGCTCGATTGCCAATTGAACTTGGTTCATCTCATCTAGAAGTTTTTTATCACTCATTGGCTTAACGCGTTGATGCCATCAACATTGCCAGGTGAGTTTGCGACAAACCGGTCTCTCGACGGTTCCGCAAAATATGTGCTAACTGCTCGGCATTTTCGGCACATGGGCGGAGCACAAACTGACCTTGTGTCGCGAGCCAGGTAATCTCACGAACTGACAAAGACTCAATTAACTCCGCTAGTTCAGCGGTAAGCTTTAATCGAAATATTGCGGCCGCACGATCTTCTGCAATCATTTTTTGGACCAACAATAAGTATGCAAGATTAAGCTCTTGGAACTCTTCGAGTGTGCTTGACTTTTCCAAGACCGATCTCCTCTTCTTGCTCGGGGTAGGAGCAACATGGTGTAGTGCAACGAATAGTTATAATTTTTATAGGTACATCAAAAGTTTATAACCGTTAAAGATGAACTCTTTATGACGGTTTCGTCAACATTTCGAGTTGTGGGCTCGAAAGAAGTCCAAACCACGATGAGTTTCAATCATCTTTACGATAACTTTATATAATAATTCTAGGGATCATTGCGATGAGGGAAAACCCCTGATCTTTGAATTATTGTTAAATTATTGAGGTGGCTTTGATTATTTTCTGATCAGCGCAGAACAAACGCGCACAAGTTGTCTAATTTTTAGACGCTTTTTGCGCGTCCAATGCGTTTGATCCCAAATGATCATGTTTCGCCACATCATTTAGCCATAACAATAACTCAACGAGGATATCACGCAAATCATCGGGCAGATAATCCGACGGATTCAATTGCATCAGAAGTCCGACAAGTTCAGGCGCATCATGCACGTAAATGCCGTGTTTTTTTGCTTCTTGAAGAATCCGCTCCGCAAATTCTCCATACCCCTGCGCTAGGACTTGAGCGGATTTTCCGGTTTCATCGTAGCCGATGGCCACTGCGCCACGCCGCTTCTCCCAAGCAGAATCAGTCATCGCCTCTCTCCTCGATGTCCCGCACGCTTGTCGAGACAACAACATCGGATAACCCTAACCGACCCAATCGCTCACGTAAATCTTTTTCCGACCCTTCGAGTTGATGGATGACAAATTCTTGTGCAGAAAAATGCAGGTGAAGGCTTGACTGCCGCAAGGTGAGTTGTATACCCAGCTGGCCCAGCCCATGAACGGTAAGTTCAAGTTCAGATCGCCAAGTTTTTTCCTTCTGTCGCTGTGCTTCGGCCGCTTCGGAATCGCGTGTGCCCTGCTCGAAAAACGCAGGCTGGAGTAGAAGGGCCATAAAAAGGCCAGACCAAATCTCACCTTCCCAGCGTAGAGCCGGCGTGGAGAGCATTTCCAACTGATGACGAACAATTGACTGCATCGCCTCGGGGACTGGAATGCCCGGTTGACGAAGAGCGTGTGGGTTTTGTTGTTCCAACTGTTGCGCAATTTGTGCTTGGGGTTGTTGTTGCAGTTGTTGCTGTGACGCCTCACCACGAAACCATTGCACTAAGGTGCGCTCGTAAAATACACCACTTTGGCGAATGCTGTCCGTAAGTCGTTCAGCGAGTAAGGTATTGGAGGGTGTTTCTATGGATTGCATGAGAGGAGCTGCGGGCCGCAGCACAGATCCGGGCCGCGGATAATGCATCAAAATATCGGCGATAGCTCGGCCGGCGCCACTTAGTTGCGTTTGTGCACTCGCTGCAGGACCTGCCCCGCTTGGAGGAAGCGGGGGCGCGCCGTGCCACGCCCGCGTACCAACGCGAAGCTGTGGTTGCACATGATGAGGCTGTGATTGAGGACGAGCGTCTGTGCGTGAATCGCTTTGAAGTGCGCGGGGACCTTCACCCGGCTCAACCGGTCGAACCGGTTGATTAAGATTTTTTTGTGCGGTCTGGTCACCTTTCGGACCAAGAACCTGATGCAATAACGTATCCAATAATGGAGTGATACCGCTCATCGTACACTCCTTACCTGCACCGGTATGAAATGAGGTTAGCTGCGGTAAGCGTCGTCGAGTTTTTTCTTCTGACTTGCGCTACTCAACAGTTTTTCAAGTTCTGCGCGCCGTTTTGCTAAACGCTCCCGAATCTCTTGATCTTGCGCTAGTAACTGCTCAAGCAATGAGAGCTTCAATGCTTGCTGTTCCTCGGAAAGCATGGCGTCCATTTCATATTTTTGCAAACGGTCGACTTCAGCAACATAAGCAACTTCACTATCAATCAATGCCGTCCAATCGTCCTGTCGCGCATGCGTCAGCATACTGGCAGAGAAGTCGAGCAAGCGTTCGTAGCTCGCAATCACTTCATCGCCTGCCATGACCGGCTTGAGATAGGCCCGTGCTGACATAAGCTTACGCTCCTGCTCCCGCTGCAGCTTGCTGGCCAATTTCTTTCCAGGCTGAGCCGATGTCTTCGAGTAGTCTTGCTGCCTCATCTAGTAACGCCTCTTCATTTTTGAGATTCGCTTTTAACAACAAGGAGGTGATATAGGTGTACAAACTCTCAAGACGTTCTGCGAGCTCTCCGCCTTTTTCTTTGTCCAGTGCTGCCAACAAACCGCTATTGACGATTTCGATTGCTTTTGAAATAGCTTTGCCTTTTTCTGCCACGTTGCCATTTTGCATGTGGAGACGTGCTGCTTTGATCGCCTGTTGGGCACCATCAAACAGCATGGAAATCAGTTGATGAGGACTCGCTGAGAGTACATTGCTCTCAACACTAACCCGTCCATAAGCGGCTGCACCGCGCATTGAATACATCACTGCTCTCCTAGAGTTTCTCTGACTGCATATTATTTACGACCCATCTGCGCGTTCATGATGTCGAACTGTTGCATCAAGTACATACTGGTGGAGTTCATACGCGCGACCATCGAATCAAGTTGCGAGAACTGTGTTCGATAGCGCTCGATGGTCCGTTCAATGGAGTCTTCCATCCGCTCGAAGCGCAAGTCCAAACGGCGAATACTGTCTTGCAACCCTTTGGTCGTGTTTTTGATCGGACCGTTGCTGTCCATCAGCTGACTGATACTGGTATTTAGCTTACCGCTCAAACCACCATCGCGCGTCTCACCCGCAAAAAAGTTAGCTAATGCAGTCATGTTGGTGGAGGTCAGGTTATCGAGCTTACTCTCGTCGAGTTCCAGCGTGCCATCAAGCTTGAGATCGATGCCAACATCACGCAGCATGCGCATATCGCCTTCGCCCACTCCAGCCGACATGACGTTGCGCATCCGTTGCTGAATCATTCGCAGCGTGCTGTCTCCAAGCAGCTCTCCATTCGTGCCACCCTCGCCACCGAACCGAGTTAAATCTGCCATAGTCTTTTGCAGATTGTTGTATGCCTTTACGAATTCTTTAACTGCGTCTGTCGTTAACTCGGTATCCCGAGCAACATTCACGGTGCTCGCACCGGTTTCCTCTAAATCCAAGGTCACCCCTTGGATTGCGCCCTCAACTCGATTGTTTTGACTGGTGATAGCAATGCCATTCACCGTCAATGACGCATTGCGTGCTTCGATTTCGGTATTTGCATCGAGCGTGAGTTCACCATTCAACGCACCGCCGAAATCAATCGAGGTCAGGCCCGCATCAGTCCCCGTTTCCGTCGAAGACAACACCAAGCGATAGGGCGTACCGCTGCCATCATTCACGATGGAGGCTTGCACTCCTTGATTACTCTGGTTGATTGCATTGCGGATATCGCTCAATGAGCTTTTATCCGGGTCAATCTCGACGGAGAAATTCGAGCCGTCTCCACGGGTGAAAGAAACCGTGCCGCCACCGAGTTGCGCATTTTGATCCGCAACCCCTTGCGTGGCCACACTATACGCTTGCGCCAAACTGTTCACATTGACTTGATACGACCCCACGGGTGCATTCGCACCAGCAGCAGCCTTGACGGACGAACCACTGACTTGGCTCGCGACCCCTTGGAAGGTCGAGCGCGTATTGAGTTTGGTCACCGCATCTTGAAAAGAGGTCAGTGCACTCTCAATCTTTCCATATGCAGAAATTTTCGCTTGCTGAGCACGCTTTTGCAGCGTAATAGGCTGTAACTTCTGGCGTTCAGCTGCCTTGAGCTGATCGAGAAGTCCGTTGAGGTCCATTCCAGAACCGATGCCTAACACAGAAATTGAAGCCATGGTGTACCCTTTGTCCGTCACTGGATGCAAAAAAGAAGGTTAGCCCTTTTTAATCCATCCCGCTTAGTTTGTCAGCTATTCACTTTTTTGATTGACCAAAAAGCGGTCATCAAAGGCGCTTATTTGGTTTATCGGCAAAACTCGCAGAAGCTTTAGTGCTTAACGATTAGTATTCCGCGCCCACCACCTCACGGATTTCCCCTAACCCTGCCAGCTTGTCGCCTTCCAAAATCTCGCCTAGTTTGTCGTCGGGGGGGCCCTCGTGGTCGGTTAGCTGCACCGCCCGAATAAACCGTTTGTCATCCAAGCTAATCACCCATGCCAACTGCCCGGATTTATACTTCACCAACGTACCCACCGGAATCACCCCAAAATGACGGATATATGCCTCAATCCAATTCCGGTCATACATATTCGTATTTGTCAGCAAGAAGCGATACACCTGCTCCGGCGTCATGCCTGCCCGGTCTGCACGTGGCCTGGACATAGCGTCGACGGTATCGACCACCATTGCCATCCGTGCCAACTCGCCAAGGTCCGTCGACTTTAAGCCGAGCGGATAACCACTGCCATCCAGCCGCTCATTGATTCGCTCAATGACGCTCTGAACAACAACGGGCGCGAGCCATTTGCACTTGCCCATTTGATTGACCAGCAAAGCAACATGCGATTGCATTCGCACGTAGGAGTCTCTGCTTAAGGTGCTTGCTTTCCATAAAGAGGAAGGCAACATGCCCTTGCCTAAATCATGAATCATCCCGCATGCCACGATGGCTTTGAGCAAATCCCGAGGAATCTTCGCCCGGCTTTGGGCCAGATCGGCCATCCGAATCGCGAGACCCAAACCATGCATAACCCAGGGAGACTCCCGATGAATACAGCGCAAAGCAAACAGCGTTCCTTCACGATCATCTTTGAGAAGATCCAACAACCGATCCGCATGGGCTGAGAGCTGCACCGAGTTGACCTCTTGGCTTTGCCGCAATGCCACCATTTGGCTGTCTAGGTAGCCGGCGATCCGTGCTAAACGACGCGCTATCGGCGTGGCGTACTTGTGTCCTTGTCGGCGCCCAAGTGCAATGGGGTTCTCCCCTTTTTGTTCAAACAGGGGGGATGGCGTGCGATTTCCACCATCACCCGCCGATCGAGAGGCCTCCCGCTCGATCTCTCGCACAAAGTTCCACAGTTGCTTTTCTTTTTCCTGACTCGGATTATCAAACTCAAACCCGACGGTCAGAACCTGACGGTCCGCATCCGTTTTGATATGGCGCACATTCGAGACAATCGGAAACACCGTGCTATCTGGAAAACAAAGCTCAAGCTCGGCTTTCATTTCATTGAGAACTTTCGATGCACCGTCTTGGCTAAAGAACTCGACCAGACAGCCGGTCGCGGATAAGTCACGCAGATCGCCCATCAGCTCAAGCCGCTTGCTTTCATCTTCATGGTCGGTGCGTAGCCGAACGCCGACATCCATCCCAATGCGCAGTTGCGCCCGGAACGCTGCGCGGCGCTGCCGTAAATCGAGCCCTTTCGGCCAATCGGATTTGCATTGCAACCGCCCGTCTTTGTCAACGAAGTCGCGCATCTTCATGGGGGTGGAACGAATAATTCCCGCGTGGCTTTGACCCAATAAAATAAACTCGACGCCCCGCCGAAGTTTAGGGGCCAAATCACGAATTGCGGTGAGATCATAAGAAACGAAGTCATCTTCCTCGAGATCCAGGATGACGATGGGGAATGGTTCTGCGCCGCCCACATTCAAACGAATCTGTGCAGCACCCGGTTGCGTCATGGTTTCCAACAACGCAGCCACTTCCACTTTACTGGAGACGGGTGAAAACTCGGCCTCTTCCACAAAAACACTCCATTGTAAAAACTCGCAGGCCCGTAGGGTTGATCAGCCTGCATTTATATAGTGCATGCATCATATCGGCAACACGAGAGAAAACTGAAGGAAAAAGCATGGCGTGGTGATGAGCGATGACAACGGTGGACACAGGCCATACCCGGTTGACGGGTTTAACGAGAGCGATGGAAATTTCCCACCTCGTTGCACCGTAGAATCCTCAAATGAAAATTTTTTTAACATCCGCCTAAAGTTTTTTTTAGCCACTCCGATAACTAGGGGTGACGGCAGGCACCTACGCCGGCCATTTTTGAAAACAGAAGGAATAAGACTATGTCAGTAATCAATACCAACATGACCTCGCTGATTGGTCAGCAAAACCTGATGAAGTCGCAGTCTTCACTGCAAACTTCAATGGAGCGTCTGTCTTCAGGCCTGCGTATCAACAGCGCCAAAGACGATGCTGCTGGTCAAGCAATCGCGAACAAAATGACCGCGCAAATCCGTGGTTTGACTCAAGCACAACGGAACGCGAACGATGGGATTTCTTTGGCGCAAACGGCTGAAGGTAACCTGAACCAAGTGAATGATAACTTGCAGCGTATTCGTGAGTTGGCAGTGCAAGCGCAGAATAGCACAAACTCTGCTACTGACATCGCTTCTTTGCAAGCGGAAGTAGACGAGCGCTTAGCTGAAATTACCCGTGTAGTGGATCAAGCTGAATTCAACGGTATTTCATTATTTGACCCAGCCAATGACTTCACTTTGCAAGTCGGTGCGAACGATGGTCAAGTAATTACCATCGCAGCTGCTGACCTTGCCTCAGGAGCATTTGATATTGGCGCTTACGATCTAGAGACTGGCAATCTAGCAACGCTTGACGCTGCTATCTCTGCAGTCGACGAAACACGCTCTAAGTTAGGTGCGGTCCAAAACCGTCTTGAGTCTGCAATCGACAACATTGCAACGACCGTTACTAACTTGTCAGCTGCTCGTTCACGCATCGAAGACGCGGACTACGCAGTTGAAGTATCAAACATGACACGTGCACAGATCCTCCAGCAGGCTGGTACTTCGGTCTTGGCTCAGGCCAACCAGGTTCCTCAGTCCGTGTTGTCACTGTTAGGTTAATCATCCTCAGTTTCTCCCTGAGAGACTTACCAAAGGCGCCTTCGGGCGCCTTTTTTCATGCGAGGATGGAGTTTCCATCATCTATACTTGCTATATGGACGTAATCTTAATAAATCCAGCAACAGAGAATTCGATATGTCGGCACAACTGACAATTTTTTATGATGGCCAGTGTCCCCTCTGTGTGCGTGAAATGAAGCACCTCAAGCGATTAGATGACACCGGCACAATAGCCTTTGAGGACATTTTGGCGGACGATTTTGAGGCGCGTTATCCGCAGGTATCGATTGCGGACGCCAACCGAGTATTACATGCTCTGAATGCCGAGGGTGAAATGCTGTATGGCCTTGATGTAACACACGCCGCCTGGTCGCTAGTGGGACGGGGCTGGCTGACCGCCCCGCTCCGATGGCCGGTGATTCGGTGGGTGGCGGATAAAGCCTATCTCTATTTTGCTCGGAATCGGTATCGGATTTCCCAAGCGCTGACCGGACAAGCGCGCTGTGAGCGCTGCTCCTTAGACTAAGCCTTTCATTGGCACATCGCAGTGGCCATTCGGGTCGAAGTCGATATAATCGACTTACCCCCTCCCGTTGAAAGGATGTCCATGAGCCCGCTCGCTGCCCACGAACGCATTGGTAAAGGCATCGTCTTTATGTTGCTGGCCGTCCTGTGTTTTGCACTCATGGACGTCGCAATGAAGCACCTCGCCGGCCACATGAGCTCCATGCAGGTGGCATTTTTTCGGGGTTCCATGTCTCTTCCGTTTATTGTGCTGTGGCTTGTGTTGGCCAAACGAATGGACCGGGTCCGCCCGCGTCGCGTTGGCTTGCATGTCATTCGTGGGTTTATCAGCATCGCCTTTCTGGTTTTGACGGTGATCACCCTGCGTGAACTTCCGTTGGCGAATGCCTATGCAATTTTTTTCGTGGCGCCCTTGCTGATTACACTCCTTTCCGTGCCTTTACTCAAAGAAAAGGTCGGAATCCATCGGTACAGTGCCGTTGCCGTTGGGTTTATCGGCGTGCTGATCATGTTAAACCCCAACGCCATGGGCTTTTTATCCTATGGGGTAATTGTCGGTCTCCTCGCCACATTGGGTTATGCATTGGTTATGGTCTTGGTGCGTTTTATGCACCGCACCGAAACCTCCGAATCACTGATGTTATTTTTCGTGCTGAGTCTTTCCGTGGGTTGCGGGTTACTGGCGCTATTCGATTGGCGCCCTGTGAGTCTTCTCGATGTGCCTTGGTTACTCGGATTGGGACTCTCGGGAGCGGTCGCACAATATTTGTTAACGGAAGCCTATCGGATGGCACCCCCATCGGTGCTCTCATCCTTTGAATATTCCGCGATGATTTGGGCATTGGTCCTCGGTTATATGCTTTGGGGCGACTGGCCAGGCCCTTGGGTTCTCGTGGGTGCAGCCGTGGTGATCGCGAGCGGAATTTATATCAGTCACCGCGAGGCTCTGCGGAAGAAAGATCTGGTGGATACCGACCAAAGTAAGCTGCAACACTAGTGCGCATGTTACGTCGTATTATGACTTAAGTTTGCGCATCGATTGCCGATAAATGCATCAGAAAATGACGATTCCGGTTTCGGTGGAGAACAAAAGATGACGACCCCAATCAGTGAGTATTCGGCGAACTGGCCGGCTGCATTTGCGGCATCTGAACGACAGCGTTTGGAAAAAGCTATTCAGCAGCTTCCCGTAAACAAAGGCACCACGGATGCAGGTCGCGATTACAGTGCACAAGAACTCGTGCCAGCTATTCAACAAATTAACGAAGTCTTAAGCGCTTACGATGTCCGGTTTGAAATAACACAAACGACGCCACCGGTATTGATTCAAGTGGTGGACGGACGCTCTGGCGAAGTCATACGGCAAATTCCATCGGAAGAGATTGTAAAAGTCGCGCAACATCTTACGGAGCTGCGTGGGGTGCTGTTTCGGACCGAGGCTTAATCAGAAAGTACGAACGTGTAAGCGCGTCTTACACGTTCATATTCATCACTTCTTTATAGGCGTTGACCAACCGATTGCGCACCTGTACACCCATTTCAAATGCCAACGAGGCTTTTTGCATATCCATCATGACATCATGTAATGAAACCGTTGGATCGCCCATTTGAAACGCTTGTTGTTTAGCTGCAGCAGTGCTCTGCAGTTCGTTAATCCGGTTAATAGAGCTCTTTAGTTCGGTTGCAAAACTAGGCTGTCCCGGCTGAGCTGCCTGTAATGCCTGGGGTTGAGGCTTTTGACCGCTCGCTTGGGTCTGTAAAGCTTGCATTTGCTGCAACGCAGATTGGATACCTGCAACACTCATCGCGTCATCCTCTTCTTGTCTTAAATTTCGTTCGTCGGTCTGAAAAATAAGGGCCGACAAGCGAAATGCACTTTTTCAATGGCAGCAAGAATAGCAAGTTGTCGTTATCGCGAAGGGTTTAATTACGCGTAAAAAAGTTGCCTTTTTGTCGTTTTGATTGCGCTGCGCGCGAGGATAATGGCATCCATGAAAAAGTCCCGATGTGCTTTTTGACGAACCGCAGGATACGTTCCGAGAAACCACAAAGAAGACTCCAAATCATAAACTTAGGTAGTGCGACGAATCCATGGATACGACGATGAATACAGCAGCGCAGCCCACCTCCGCGAAGCCCTCAGCGCCCGCGGGAGGCAGTCTTTCTGGCGCAACCGCTGCAGCGCCCTCCTCACCGGTGGAGCGCATCCTAACCCAACTGCGGAGCGGCGGATTGCTTCCACTCCTGATTGGCGGTGCCGCATTTATTGCGGTGGTTGTCGCACTGGTTATGTGGGCCTCTAGTCCTGAATATCGCGTCTTATATTCGAACCTATCCGAAGCGGACGGTGGTCGCATTGTCAGTGAACTAGAAAGCCAACGGATTCCCTATCAGATCACCGGCAATGGCAGCACCATCATGGTGCCCGGCAATCAAGTTCACCGTGTTCGGTTGAGCATGGCAGAGCAAGGGCTTCCTCATGGAGGCAATGTTGGCTTTGCGTTAATGGACAATCAATCATTTGGGATCAGTCAGTTTGCCGAGCAAGTCAACTTCCAACGTGCTCTGGAAGGCGAACTCGCCAACTCCATGGAGTCTCTTGGGCCTGTACATCGGGCCCGCGTGCATTTATCGATGGCTAAACCGTCGGTTTTCGTGCGTGACCGTGAGCCAGCCAAAGCCTCGGTGGTTGTCACCTTACACCCAGGCCGTACGCTGGGCGACGGCCAGGTTTCAGCTATTGTGCACATGGTCTCGAGTGCGGTTCCGGAACTCACTGCTGAACACGTGACCGTTGTGGATCAACTTGGTAACTTGCTCTCGCGCAATGGGCAAAAATCTGATTTAAGTGGAACTGAACTGGCGTTTACCGAAGAGGTTGAGCGGACCTTCCAACGTCGTGTGGAAGATATCCTCGCCCCCATTTTAGGCCGTCACAATGTACGAGCCCAAGTCGTTGCACAAATCGATTTCTCGCGCGTTGAAGAAACGTCTGAGCGCTATTCACCAAATCAAACACCGGAAACCGCAGCGATTCGCAGTATCCAAAGTAACTTGAGCTATGCCGGTGATGGCGATCGCGCTCAAGGGGTTCCGGGCGCCCTCTCGAATACCCCCCCAGGTGTCGTGACTGCCCCCATTGAAACCGCTCCCGATGCCAATGAGGAGCCAGCAAATGGGGTGCAGGGAGCGATTACCCGCAGCCAGAACACGGTCCGCCAAGACAATATTGTCAATTACGAAGTAGATCGGAGTATTGCCCATATTCAACACCAACGGGGCCGTCTTGAGCGTCTCTCAGCTGCAGTTGTTGTGAACTACAAAGATGCATTCAATGAGGAAGGTGAAGCCATTCGGGTTCCGCTCACCGAAGCAGAACTTGCTCAGGTTGAGCGTCTTGTTCGTCAAGCGATTGGATTCACCGAGCTGCGTGGCGATGCGATTGAGATCGTCAACAGTCAATTCGTCGCATCCCGTGAAGAAGTTGGCTATGTCCAGCGGGAATGGTGGGAAGATCCACAAAATCAAATCATCTTAATGCAAGCAGGCCGTTATCTGTTGGCTGGCTTGGGAATACTGCTGTTCTATCTGTTGATTGTTCGCCCGCTCATGCGACGCTTCGCACCGCCCGCCAGTGCAAAAGATAGCGATGAAAGCGATGACGAGACAGAAACACTTGCGAAACGTGCAGGTTCATTCCGTGCAGTCGTGGGTGACGATGAGGATGTTTCAGACAGCAGGGATGAAGACGTTGAAGAAATGACATTCAATTGGCCGAAGAAGAAAAACCTCTCGGCCTATGAACAAGCACTCAAGAAGACACAAGAGGTTGCCCGCCAAAAACCACGGCAGGTGGCACGTATCGTTCAAAATTGGTTAGCCGAGGATGACAATGCCCGAGACGAAGTCGTTCGATAATATGACCGGAATTCGTAAGAGCGCCATCCTGTTATTGGCGCTCGACGAAGATACCGCAGTGGATGTGTTTAAGCACTTTCAGCCACAACAGATCCAAAAAATCAGTAAAGAAATGTCGCGCCTCCAGCATGTTTCGCATGAAGAAATGAAATGGGTGTTAGAGCAGTTCCATGAAGATCTGGCGAACACACCACCCGTTGACAAATACGATGGATATATCCGTTCAGTCCTGACCAAGGCATTGGGCAGTGAGCGCGCGTCAACCTTGATTGAAGACGTGTTGGAGCAGAAGTCAGGCAACTACGGCATTGATGCACTAAATCTCATGGATGCCCCAGAAGTCGCTGAGCTGATTCGGGACGAACATCCACAGATTATTGCCACCATTCTGATTCACTTGGATCGCCCCCAAGCCGCCGGTGTTCTCGAGCTGTTCGAAGAACGCCTGCGCAACGATGTCATTTTGCGGATCGCGACCTTCACCGGTGTGCAGCCCGCTGCATTGCAGGAATTGACGGAAGTTCTGGGGGGCATGCTCGATGGCCAGAACCTCAAGCGGAGCAAAATGGGTGGTGCGCGTACTGCAGCGGAAATCTTGAACTTGATGAGTGCTGGTCAAGAAGACACTGCGCTCGAGAATATTCGCGCATACAACGACGAATTGGCGACCAAGATTATCGACGAAATGTTCTTGTTCGAAAATCTGGTGGAACTGGACGACCGCAGCATTCAAGTGCTACTCAAGCAGATCGATACCAATGTCTTGGTTATTGCGCTCAAAGGTGCCGAGTCCGAGTTGGTGGACAAGTTCCTTCGCAACATGTCACAGCGTGCTGGGCAGTTGGTCCGCGAAGAAATGGAAACTCGCGGTCCCGTACGCCTCTCACAAGTGGAGACCGAACAGAAAGCTATCTTGGCAATTGTTCGCAAGCTGGCCGACTCCGGCGAAATCATGCTGAGCAGCGGAGACGACACCTATGTTTAAGCCGTTCTCACCTCAGACGGAAGTCCGTTCTCGTTCTGAACGAACCGAGACGGATATCTTGTCGGGTGAAAACTGGCGGCGCTGGCGCTTGGATGAATTGAAACCCGAAAATCCTGCGCTTAAAGCAAAAATTTCCGCAGAATCGGCGGCGCGTAAAGCAGAGTTTATTCGCAATGCAGAAATCGAAGCATTGAAGGAACAAGCGCGAAAAGAAGCCTACGAGCTTGCGTATCAAGAAGGTCTCAAAGCAGGTCATGATGAGGGTTTCGAAAAGGGTTATGAAGAGGCACAGGCCGCTGTCGCCGCCGAGAAAGAACAACTCATTGGGCAAGCGGTTGAACCCGTCAAAGCGCTTGCGAGTGAATTTTCGCTACGCATGAACAAGCTCGATACATTAATGGGCGAATCCCTCGTCGAACTTGCGATGGCCGTTGGGGTGCAACTCGCACGCTGTGAGCTCGATCATAAGCCGGAGCATGTCTTGAATATTGTGCGTGATTTACTGCACAGCGAACCTGCATTAACCGATAAACCTCGCCTGTATGTGAGCCCGCATGATCTTGAGCTGATCGAGCAACACCTAAAAGAAGAACTTCACCACGCAGGCTGGCACCTGCAAGCAGACGAGCGCCTCGAGCGGGGTGGATGTCGGCTCGTGAGCCAAAAAGGGGAACGCGACGCTTCATGGGAAACACGCAGCGAGGCGGCTCGACAACAAATTCGCAAACGTCATGGAGCGATTGAAGAATGACCTTCTCCATGGATAGCTACACCAACGCCCGCATTGAGCAATGGCAACTTGCGCTGAGCAAAGTGAACGATCGTCTGCAGTCGATGCCCCCCTACCGCAGTAGCGGTCGTGTTGTCCGTGCAACGGGGATGGTCCTCGAGGTCGTTGGTATCCAGCTTCCAGTTGGCAGCGCATGTAAAATTGAGCTGCCCCGTGGCTATGAGGAAACACCCCATTACGCTGAAGCGGAAGTCGTCGGATTTGCCGGTGAACGATCGTTCCTGATGCCCCTCAATGAAATTCAGGGCCTAACCCCAGGTGCGCGTGTTTTTCCTTTGCAAGAAGCCGGCAAACAAGAAGGACGTCGCTTTCCAGTCGGTCGGTCGTTACTCGGTCGGGTGGTGGATGGCAATGGCCGTCCACTTGATGACAAAGGGCCGATTACGGAAGCCCAATTTGCTCCTTTGAGCGGGGGCTCCATCAATCCGCTCAACCGAGCGCCGATAGAAACCCCGATTGACGTGGGTATTCGCGCGATCAACGCACTACTAACCGTTGGCCAAGGACAGCGTATGGGGTTATTTGCCGGTTCGGGTGTCGGTAAATCCGTTCTCCTCGGCATGATGGCTCGTTTTACCCAAGCGGATGTCATTGTGGTAGGACTCATCGGTGAGCGGGGGCGCGAAGTTCAAGACTTTATTGACAATATCCTTGGGGCAGATGGATTGAAACGCGCCGTCGTCGTCGCAGCTCCGGCAGATACATCGCCATTGCAGCGATTACAAGGTGCCTCATACGCCACGCGTGTGGCGGAAGACTTTCGCGATCAAGGCCTGAATGTATTGTTAATTATGGATTCATTAACGCGGTATGCGATGGCCCAGCGAGAGATCGCGCTTGCCATTGGCGAACCTCCGGCCACAAAAGGATATCCGCCCTCCGTCTTTGCCCGTCTACCAGCGCTTGTTGAGCGGGCAGGAAATGGCATGAAAGGCGGTGGGTCAATTACTGCATTTTACACGGTATTAACGGAAGGCGATGATCAGCAAGACCCCATCGCCGATTCTGCGCGCGCTATTCTGGATGGCCACATTGTGCTTTCAAGAGCACTTTCCGAATCGGGCCACTACCCCGCCATTGATATCGAAGCATCCATTAGTCGGGTCATGACGGCCGTGGTGCCAGAATCGCAAGTGAAGCAGGCGCAACGGTTCAAAAAGTATTTCTCGGTATATCAACGAAACCGTGACCTCATTAGCGTTGGTGCATACAGCCCCGGACACGACCCCATGTTGGACGATGCGGTGAAACATTACCCGCATCTCGAAGCCTTTTTACAGCAAGGTCACACAGAAAGTGCCAACCATGCCGACTCGTGTGATGCCTTAACCGCCGTAATTGGAGAAGCCTCATGACGCGCTCGAATGCATTAGAAACACTGACTGACCTGGCGCGCGAAGCGCGTGATAAAGCCGGGCAGCTCCTCGCATCGGACCGAAAAAATGAGCATCAAATTCTCGCGCATCAAGAAATGCTCATGAACTATCGGCAAGAATATGCGGATCAACTACAACAGTTGATGATGAGCGGGATCGACCCGGTCACTTTGTATAACTATCGGCAGTTCCTGATGTCGTTGGATGACTCCATTCAAAAAGCAAGTCAAGCGCTGCGCCAACAAAACCACAAAGTGCAAGCCAGTAAAAAAAATTGGCAACAGGAACAGCAAAAATTAACCTCTTACACCACCTTGCAAGACCGTCGTCATGCGCAGGTTCGACAGCAAGCCGCCCGACAAGAACAGCGTCAGACCGATGAGTTTACGACTAATCGAGCTGCGCGGACGGTCGGTCTGCATGTGGTCGGTTCAGAAGATTAAGGGAGCGTTTCGATGATTCAAGGTAATCAAATTCATGCCCTGCTACAAAGCTCCGGAACGCATGGAGTCAATGAAGGGACGCGCACCTCCACATGGTCCGGAGACGCTCCTGTTTCCGGGTTTCAGGCATTTCTCGCCGCGCATGCGGATCACCTCGCGACGGAGACGCCTGTTGAGCCTGGGAAAGGCATGGTTGCGTTCACCCCGCAACAAGTTCTGCTGCACGAAGGCACGGTTGCTCGCTACACGCGAGATGCAAATCCAGAAACTCAACCGGTGATTGACCCGACACAACCGAATGCGCACCCGCTTCCGGTTGTCGCGATGAATCCATTGAACGTCTCAAATGAACCGCGTGCAGAGTTTAACGGCGAGTCAGGAATGCGCGCCGGCGCCGCAGAGGAAGATACGTTGGCACTTGCTGCAACGCTCGAGCGCATTGCCATGGCTCAAGCGCTAGCGCAGCAAAATCAGGCGACTCCGCAGCAACAGACCACCAACGTCAGCATAGACGTGAGCTCCGCAAATCTGTTCAGCGCAGGCACGGTTGAAAGTCAAATCTCAGGTGCCGTCAGTCGAGCCCTAACCCAAGGGCAACCCCAGACGCACCAAATGACCGATGCCATGTTAGTCCAACCAGATTCCAATGCTCGACTCAGTACCGAAGCGGCACGGCAGTTAGCGCACATGCCGCAGGTCGTCGGACAAAATGCTGCAGGCCAACAACCGTTGCCGGCAATGAAGGACATCGCAAGCTCGTTGCCAACGGGACAAGCGAACGCACTAGGTTTCACCGTGGCAGCACCGAACGATGCCCAAGTGCAAGCGACTCTCCACGGTGGTCCCCAAGCTCAACCGAGTGTTCCTGAGCAAATTAATCTCCAAGGAATGTCCACCGCTCAGGGGCAGCCTGTCGCTGCAAGCTCTGCTACGCTCTCGGCACCGTTGGCGTCCGCCGGCTGGCAACAGCAATTGGGCCAACAGGTTCTGAATATGCACATGACGCAAGACCACATGGTCCGTTTGCGACTCCATCCCGCGGAACTGGGCCCCTTAATGATCAGTATGAAAGTCGATGAACAAGCCGCAAGCATGCAATTTAGTTCACAGAATCCGAACGTGCGGGCTGCCGTTGAGCAAGCGCTACCGCAACTCCGGGAATTACTTGCAGAACAGGGGATTACCCTGGGTGACACGGATGTTCGCGATCAAAATTCACAAGAAAATACCCGAGAATTCACTGAATTTTCCGATCAAGTGGCCGATAACCCCTCTCAGGAGAATATGCGAGAGCCTGAATCGGTCGAAATTCCTCTGCGCAACGGTCAGATTGACCTCTACGCTTAATTCGCTGAGATAACGCCTATTGACGCGTTATTTTGACGATTCGGGAATGAGATTAATCGGCATAATACAAGTTGAATGTGAACAGGTGACACTATGGCAAAACCCCAAGCCCAAAACAAAGACTCGGGTCAAAACAAGATGATGAACGTCCTCATTGCGCTCGTGGCATTGATGGTCCTTGCGACAGCAGCAAACACGTATTTGCTGATGGATACTCGGAATATGACGTTCGCTGCGCTCAACGGTCAAAATCCAACTGAGCAGCGGCGTGAGCCTGTATTTGTAAAAATCGATCCGTTCACAGTGAATTTACGCAGCGATCAATTTGGCCCGCGCCTGCTCTACACCGGGATGACGCTCGAAGTGCAAGAAGGTGTGACGCGAACCATTCTGATGAACAATATGCCGCAAGTTCGAAGCCGACTTTTAGTGCTTTTGTCAGGGCAAGATGCGGAACTGATCAGCACACCTGATGGCAAGGTCGCGCTCTCGGAATCCATCAAAGCACGGCTTTCGGAACCCTACGGAGATTCGACTCAAGAGTTGGAGATCTTCGACGTGCTATTCACTGAATTTATTGTGCAGTAATTGGGCTTTGCCCAAGGGATACTATTGATATATGGCCGGTGACAAACCACTTTCACAACACGATATCGATGCGCTGCTTGGTGCCGTATCGAAGCCGAAGGGCGAACCGCAAGGGGATGCTAAAACATCTTCGAGAGCGGTCCGCCAAGGTGGCGTCAAACAACGTGACGTGGAAGCACGCCCATTTGACCCGGGCTCGCAGCATCGCGTTGTGCGTGAACGCTTGCACACCTTGGAAGTCATCAATGAACGATTTGCTCGTCAGTTCCGGATGAACCTATTCAATCTGTTACGGCGGAGTGCCGACATCTCTGTGGACTCAGTTCGTTACCAGCGGTTCCAAGATTTTTCTGACAATCTACCTGCACCAACCAATATCAACATCATCTCGATGAAGCCACTGCGCGGAACCGCCCTCGTGGTCTTCCCGCAAAACATGGTTTCCATGATTGTTGAGAACCTATTTGGGGGTGATGGGCGCTTCATGACCCGCAATGAGTCGCGGGAATTCACCGGCACCGAACAGCGCATTATCAATCGGGTCCTCAATCTCGCCCTGGACGCCTATCAAGAAGCATGGCGTGCCGTTTATCCGCTCAAGATGAGCTTTATTCGGTCGGAGATGCAACCCAAGTTTGCCAGTATTACGAGTTCACCGAGTGAAATCGTGGTCACGACAAACTTTCACTTAGAAGTCGGCAGCCTTGATGCGAATTTTCAGATATGTATGCCGTACTCCATGATTGAGCCACTTCGGGATCGCCTCACCAATGTCCGCGCTGATGCGTCGAGCGCTTCGGATAATGCATGGCGGCAGCGCATTTCGAGCGAACTGCAATCATCCCACGTGGAACTCGTGACCCAATTTTTAGACATTCCAGTGCGCCTGCCGCAAGTGCTAGCCCTTAAAGTCGGTGACGTTCTTCCCGTCGAGCTCCCCAAAACAGTCACAGCAACCGTCAGTGGTATGCCTGTGTTGGAGTGTGAATACGGTTCTTTGAATGACCATCGCGCCTTGCGCGTCATTCGTATTTTGGAAAATCACGCGAATCCGGTTTCTTCACATACGCTGCCCGAAGTGCTCGATGACGATGAAACCCTGAAGGAGTCTGATCATGACTGATCCTAAAAAACCAACCGAAGATCAACAGCCGGATTCGGCGGACTCCGCTGATCCGTGGGCTGATGCGTTAAATGAAGACCAAAACGCGGCAAGCTCAAGCGATGCAAAGTCCGCTGGGGAGCAAGTCTTTAAACCCCTTGAGCGGTCTCCTCAACAGGGTGCAGCGAACGACCTAGATATCATTATGGATATCCCGGTCAAGTTGAGTGTCGAGCTTGGTCGCACGCGGGTTACCATTAAGCAACTCCTCGAGCTTGCACAAGGCTCAGTCGTTGAACTTGATGGCCTCGCAGGTGAACCCATGGATATTCTAATCAATGGCTATTTGATTGCCCAAGGGGAGGTCGTCGTGCTCGACGACAAATACGGTATACGGATTACCGAAATCGTCACGCCAGCAGAGCGAGTTCAGAAACTCAACCGGTAAACCAGCTCATGACCAGCAGTGCCTCACAAACCAGTGTCGAAACCATCAATAGCCTTGCCCTTCTGGGGAAGGTTTCTGTGGTTTTAATTATCACCATTGGTGTCATCTTGGTGTGTGCGTGGATGTTTCGTCGGCTGAGCGCTGGCTACGGTAATCAACAACAGATCCCGATGCGTGTGCTAAGCGTCCTCAATGTCGGGCCGAAAGAAAAAGTCGTCGTTGTTCAGGTCGAGGATCAGCGACTTGTCTTAGGGGTTGCACCGGGAAGTGTCACCGCTTTGTCGGAGCTTGAACCCGCGGATAATGTCCCAAGTGCACCTGCATCCCATGGAACCATTTCCAGCCCATTCGCACGGCTGCTCAAAGGCCGATTTACTGCCAGTTCCGAAGCATCATCGGAGCGCAACACATGAAAGTAGTGGTCGGCATTCTTCTGGTTCTAGTCACAGTACTCGCTCCGTTTGAGCTCCTGGCCCAAGAACTCCCAGCCATTCAGAGTCAAACCCTAGCGGACGGGTCCCAGCAATGGTCTGTGCCACTGCAAACGCTGTTGTTGTTGAGCAGCATGGCGTTCTTGCCCGCTGCATTGCTAATGATGACCTGTTTTGCACGAATTATTATTGTGCTCGGTCTCCTGCGGACAGCCATGGGAACACAGTCGGCGCCGCCCAATCAGGTGTTACTTGGGCTCTCGTTGTTCTTAACGTTCTTTATTATGTCACCAGTGCTGAGCCAAATTTATGAAGTGGCTTGGGTTCCACTTACCGAAGACGCGATCACTTTTGAAGAGTTTATTACCCTCGCTGCCCAACCCCTGCGCGAATTTATGTTGGCACAGACACGACAGGATGATCTTGCCCTCTTTGTGCGGCTCGCCGATGTCGGGCCGCTTGATGGTCCTGAAGATATTCCCATGCATGTGCTCATTCCTTCGTTTGTGACGAGCGAACTGAAGACAGCATTCCAGATTGGCTTCACGATTTTCATTCCATTCCTCATCATCGATCTGGTGGTCGCGAGTATCCTGATGTCTTTGGGCATGATGATGGTTCCTCCTGCAACGATTTCGTTGCCCTTTAAGCTTATGTTATTCGTGCTGGTCGATGGGTGGCAGCTCCTCATCGGCTCATTGGCACAAAGCTTCTTTATTTAGGAGGAAGGCGATGTCACCAGAACAAGTCATGACCATCGCTTATCAGGGTATGCGGGTTACCCTGTATCTTGCAGGACCGCTTCTCCTCACTGCGCTTTTAATTGGCTTGATCGTGAGTTTGTTTCAGGCCGCGACGCAGATTAACGAAATGACCCTATCATTCATTCCCAAAATTTTGGGTGTGGTTGTAATGTTGGTGGTGATCGGACCGTTTTTACTGCAACTCATTATCGATTTCACGGTGGATTTGTTTACCAATATTCCGCTGATGTTGATGTAGGTGGCCTATGCTTGAGGTCACCTTCGCGCAATTACAGATTTGGGTCGCAGGCTTCTTCTGGCCTTTTGTCCGTCTTACGAGTTTTATGTTGACCTCGCCTATCTTGGGTCACTCCGCGATTCCAAACCCCTTGAAGCTCGCTATTGGTGGCGTTTTAGCGATCGTTATTGGCCCGATCCTACCGCCGATGCCTGATGTACCCATCTATTCCTGGGCTGGCTTCGGCATTATCGTTGAGCAAATCCTGATTGGGGCATCCATTGGTTTAATCATGCAAGTGACGTTTGCAGTCGTGCAGGCAGCGGGCGAATTTATCGGTTTGCAAATGGGTTTGGCCTTCGCAACCTTTTTCTCACCAGATTCCGGTGCAAACACCATGATTCTCTCACGCATCCTGCATGTCTTCGCGATGATGATGTTTCTTGCCCTCAATGGGCATCTGATGATGCTTGAGCTCCTTGCTTTTTCGTTTCAAGAGCTCCCTATTGGCGTGGTGGGTTTGAATTTTGGGGCTTTTGAGATGCTCGCGCGGTTTGGCAGCGTCGTATTTCTCTCGGGAATTCTTCTTGCGCTCCCGGTGTTTGGTGCGTTATTGATCATCAACCTGACCTTGGGAATCCTCAACCGTTCCGCACCGCAATTAACTGTGTTTTCAATCGGCTTCCCCATGTCACTTACCATGGGATTGTTCTTGTTGATGACGTTAACCACAAACTTAGGTAGCTATCTCCAACGACTATTTGCCAACTCGCTCGGCTTCGTGAGTGAATTCATTCAAGCGCTAGCCCCCCTTCCTCAATAACCTCGGCTCCGGTTTACGAAGGGCTATAAAAAACGCCGGATGACCCGGCGTTTTTTAGCTTTCATTCGGTGTTAGCGGAGATAATCAAACAATGACAAGCCCTTAATATCTACAAACGCCTTTTGTGCCGCCTGTAAGCCGACCATCCGCAAACTGTAATCAGCTGTTGCTTGAACGTAGTCCAAATCAACCAAGTCTGACATTTGCTGCTGATAGCCAAGCATCCGATTTCCCGCCACCAGATCCAGTGTGTCGAGCTCATTCAAACGCGCCCCTAACGAAGCCCGCTTGGTCACCATGTTATCCATTCCGTTGTCGAGCTCACGCAAAACGTCATTCATGATTTGACGTTTCTGATCCGCAGGAATCGCACCTTCACCATCTTCAAGTGCCGCAATGGCCTTCTCAAATGTGCGGAAAATGCTGGTATTTAAGTCTGCTTCCGACGTTTCCCGCGGTTTACCGACCACCGACAAGAAAGCATCTTGTCCGGAGAGTCCAACTTTCATTAAACGGTCACCATCGACACGCTCTTCGCGCACATCCGGACTTCCGGTGTAGACCACGTTGCCATCGGCATCTCGTTCAAATGGAGGACGTCCATCGGAGTAACCGCCAAAGGTAAAGCGACCACTCCCATCGGTGCTGTTAGCCAAGCCAATCAGACCTTCGTACAAACCTCTCATTTCACTCGCGATCGACAGTCGGTCAATATCGCTCGACGTGTCACTCGATGCTTGAACCATCAACGTCTTCGCACGCGTTAGAATATCGTTTGTACTGTTTAAGATACTCTCCTGCTGCGCCAAACTATTTCGCACACTAACCCGCGCGGTTTTGAACTGCTCGGTGACCGCAATGGACTGACTTACGTCGACTGCCCGCGCGGCAGCCTGAGGATCGTCCGATGGATTGACAACCCGACGACCAGACGCAATTTGTTGACCAATCTTCATGAACTCAGCTTGCTGACGGTTCATTGACGTGACGTTTTGGTCGAAAATAGTCACTGTACTAATGCGCATTGTTATTTACTCCTCAGCACTTAGCGACGTAACGACAAGATCGTTTCGAGGATGGTCATCCCCGCTTCGATCACTTTCGCATTGGCTTGGTAAAACTGCTGAAACTTAATCAAATTCGCAGCTTCTTCATCGAGATTGACTCCAGACTCAGACTGTTGCAGAGCTTTAAGCTGTTGCGTCAGCCCTTCTTGCGCAGCAAGATTTGCATTGACCACCGCAGCGCGGTTACCCGAATCACTGATAATAGCGCCGTAAGCCTGTCCAAAGGTCGCGTTGTTGCCAACCAGGCGCATACTCTGCATGCCTTGCAATGCCAGTGCATTTCGGTTGTCGCCATCATCATCGCTCTGACCAGCGGCAATGTTGGAAATGTCGTTAATCTCAACTTGGAAGCCTTGCGCCCCTCGTTGCACTGGGTTTAACCGGAAACGGTCTCCTGCTTCTGGGGTACCGCTGATTGCAACCGTCATACCACCGAAATTCAGGGTGTTGGTGTCTGGGTCAAAACCGACATCCACCGGTTGGCCGTTGTCACGCCGCACCGCCGTGTATTCGGTGCCATTGAAAGAGACATCGTAGCCAGTGGCGAGCAACTCACGTGCATCGGTAATCTCGATATTCATAAAACCGTCGCCGGCATTATTGGTATTCGAATAGCTCAAGGGATTACCTACCGAGAAGAAATCTTGCCCTGCTTGCCCAAGCAAGTCGGTCCCTTGGCGATGTTGCTCATTAAATGTCTGCGCCATGGTGATAGCGAGTTGGCCTAACTGCGCTTGGACTTTGTCCAGGCTTTCTCGACGAAATGCCATCAACCCGCCAATGGTTCCGCTGCGGAATGTGGTTTCTGGTAACTCCCGGACATTGCCGGATGAGTCACGATAGGCAACGACAATACGCTCAGGATCCGCTGCAGAACCCACCGCTTCGAGCGTGAAAGTGCGATCGCCCGCAACTAAAGGTTGCCCATTTGCAATGGAGACGTTGTACGCACCCCCATCTTGAACATTCACTTTAATTTCAACGCTCTTACTTAGTTCCGCAATGAGGTTATCTCGCTGATTGAGCAGCGAGTTTGATGGTTTTCCGGTAATCGCGGTGGAGGTCGCAATTTCCTTATTGAGCGCGGCAATTTGTTCGGCCATATTATTGACCTTAGCCACTTCGGTCGTCAGCTGCCCGTTCACTGAGCGTTGCATGTCGTGCAAATAACCATCAAATGAGCGGAACTGGGCGGAAAGACTCTGGGCATTGCCAAGAACACCCTCACGGGCTGCCGGCTCTGAAGGAGCCCCCGCGAGATCGCCCAACGAACCAAAAAAGTTTTGAATCATGGGCGCAAGACCCGCATCAAGGTCCCCCAGCAAATTATCAATCTGATTGATTTGATTCTTGTAGGTGGTCAACGATGCCAATGACCCACTTGAACTATTCAGTCGATCGGCAACAAACGCATTGAACTGGCGCTGAACGTCGGTAACTTGCACGCCACCACCGGTTCTCGACTCGCTCAGGAGCACAAGCTCACGGTTGTAGCCTGGCGTGTAGACGTTGGAAATATTATTACTGGTCGCATTCAAAGCGGTTTGCGCTGCACCTAAACCACTGACGCCAATATTGAAAATAGTCATTCGTCGTCCCTTTTTGTTGTCCTGTTACTTATCGGCAACGGGACGATTTTCTTGAGGGCTTACCGGTGAAATTGGCACCTGTTGCATTTGCCGCACCATTTGCTCTGCCAACCCTACACCCCGTGTCGCTAAATGGCGTGAAAGCTGCTCGTCATACATCGACATCATGGTGCGTTGTTGGTGGCTATCAAACAGTTCGGAATCACCCACCGCTTCGCGCATGCTTTTGAGCATCATATTCAAAAACAGCGCTTCGAATTCTTCTGCAGCTTGCCGCAATCCTTCGGTTTCGTTCCGGCGATTCTCTTGTCGAATTTGATTAAGCCCTTGCACATCCATGGCGAGACGGGCTTGCTGAAAATTTGCGATGCCATCTGCCATCAGATAATCTCCAATTCAGCGCGCAAAGAACCAGAGGCTTTTAATGCTTCCAAAATAGCCATCAAGTCCATGGGTGTTGCGCCTAAAGCATTCAGCGCATTAACGACTTCCATCAGATCGACGCCTTCGACCACATTCAAGACACCGTCATCTTGGGTTAACTGGATGTCGGCCTCTTCAACAATAACCGTCTGACCAGGACTGAAGGCTCGAGGCTGACTCACACCGCGACGGGTATCAATGGAAACAGCCAGATTCCCGTGGGCAACCGCCGCTTGGTGTAAACGAACATTCCCGTTCAGAACCACCGAACCGGTCCGAGAGTTCAACACAACACGAGCTCGGCCCTCATCGGGTGTCACCCGAAGATTCTCGACCCGGGCCATAAAGCGCACCCGTTCGTTTTCATCTTGCGGCCCAAACAATCGAATAGTCCGGCCATCCACTGCACTTGCGACAAAATTGCCGAATTCTTCATTAATTCGTGTCACCACGCGCTCCGCGGTGCTGAAATCTGCCGAGCGCAAGTGAAGCTCAAGCTCACCATTTCCTTGCGCATTCATATTCAACGGTACTTCACGTTCCACAATCGCACCACGTGAAATACGGCCGGCCGATTGATGGTTAATGGTTTCTCGACTGCCGGCAGCTTCCGCAGTGGCGCCAGCAATCAACAGATTTCCTTGCGCGAGTGCATAGATTTCTCCATCCGCACCCCGCAGCGGTGTCATTAGCAAGGTGCCCCCACGCAAGCTGCGGGCATTCCCTACCGAAGATACCGTGACATCCAGACGCTGTCCTTGGCGGGAAAAAGGCGGAAGATCAGCGGTGACCATGACCGCTGCGACATTCCGCAACTGCATGTTGGTTCCCGGAGGAACGGTGACACCAAGCTGCGAGAGCATATTGGTCAAGGATTGACCGGTAAACGGGGCTTGGGTGGTTTGATCCCCGGTGCCATCCAGTCCCACCACCAGGCCATAGCCAACCAAAACGTTATCCCGAACACCTGCAAAGTCAGCGAGATCCTTCAGGCGCTCTGCGTGTACCGGCCCTTGTACGAGGAGTCCGAATGCGAGCAATCCAATATAAAATAAACGTTTCATTCGAGACCTCGATCCTAAAACGGGTTCACACGATTAAAGAAGCGTTGGAACCAACCCATGCGCTGTCCATCGTGAATGTATCCATCACCGATATATTCGATGCGCGCATCGGCCACTTGCGTGGATAACACGGTATTCTGTCCGCTGATGGTGCGCGGGTTCACCACCCCCGAAAACCGGATGTACTCAGCACCTTGGTTAATGGCAATTTGTTTTTCGCCGCGCACCCGTAAATTGCCATTCCCTAGAACTTCCATCACAGATACGGTGATCGTGCCTTGGAATGTGTTATTTGCGCGCGCTGCGCCCTGCCCTAAGAAGTTGCTGTCCGAGCCCACATTGAAACCATATTCAGCCAGACGATCGAGAACATCAGGTAAGTCCGCGAGGTTAATACCCATGTTGCTCGAACGACTTGAACTTGCTTCCGAACTCTTGGTCGCGCTGACCTGCTCTTGCAACACAATCGTCAAAATATCGCCGGTCATGCGCGGACGACGATCTTCGAACAAAGGTGCATAACCACGCTGTGCCTGAAAAATAGAACCATTCGCATTGACCGCGGGCATTTCAGGAACAACCACGGTTTCTGGCTCGGAGACCACCACCGGAGGGGGCGTGCCTGAGCAAGCTGCTAGCCATACCGTGGCCAACAGAACCAGTACACAGCGCCAAATGGTTTGGTTATTGAGCATGTTCATTGTCAAAATCTCCGGCCTTATCAAACGTCTATCCACGCCCTTCGGCACATTACAATTGGGTCAAACGCGACAGCATTTCATCACTGGTTCGCAGGGCCCGACTATTAATCTCATACGCGCGTTGGGTTTGAATCATATTGACCATCTCTTCCACAACGTTCACGTTCGAGGTCTCAACATAGCCTTGGAATAAACGGCCGGTACCGTTATCCCCTGGAGTAAACTCATTTCGAGGTCCCGAAGAGGCGGTCTCGCGGTATAAATTCCCGCCCACGCTTTCAAGGCCGGTCGCATTAATGAAGGTTGCTAAGGTAATTTGACCAACCTGGGTCGGTTGGGGATTCCCCGGTTGGGTAACACTCACAATACCATCTTCGCCAATGCTGACACTCAAGGCATTGGCGGGGATAAAAATTCCTGGCTCAAGGGGATACCCCGCAGCAGTCACCATCTGGCCATTCTGATCGACTTGGAAGCTCCCATCCCGGGTAAATGCCACCTCACCGTCCGGCATCAACACTTGGAAGAAGCCATTGCCATTGATGGCTAAATCGCGGCTATTCTCTGTGGCGACCAGACTGCCTTGCGTGTGTAAACGCTCTGTAGCCACCGGGCGTACGCCGGTACCGACTTGTAAGCCAGATGGCAAGCGATCTTGCGCGTTATTTAAGGCACCCGGCTGACGCATGTTTTGATAGAGCAAGTCTTCAAACACCGCACGCGAGCGCTTAAATCCAGTGGTGTTGACGTTGGCCAAGTTATTGGTAATGACGTCCATTTGAAACTGTTGCGCTTCAAGACCTGTTTTGCCCGTCCAGAGTGATTTAATCATGGTTCACTATCTCCGTCTTAACCCTGCACTGAAAGCAGGCTATTTGCGCGTTGAGCATTTTCGTCCGCAGTTGAAATCACTTTCATCTGCATATCGTATTTGCGCTGGTTATTAATCATGGCCACCATGGCTTCAACAGCACTTACGTTGCTGCCTTCTAAAGCACCACTGGCCAACCGTGCATCTTCATTTTGTGGGAGGGGTCCGTTCACACCACGGAAGAGCCCATCCAGTCCGCGCTGTAACACAGCTGCATCGCCGCTGACCATCTTCAAGCGGTCGATCTCAGCGATTTCAGTAGGTCGCGCGCCTTCGGCTTTCATGGTCAGCGTGCCATCTTCACCTATGGTAATTTCAGCACCCAATGGAATGACGATGGGTCCACCGGCCCCGAGAACCGGCCGTCCATTGCTGGTAAGTACACCAGTTTCATCAATATTCAGATCGCCGCGACGCGTGTACGCCTCGGAACCATCCGCCGCCTGCACCGCAAGCCACGCATCGCCACGAAGAGCTACATCCAACGGACGGCCCGTGGTATTAATTGGCCCCGCCTGTTGATCAAAGAGGGGCGTAGACCCGACCACAGCCGTTCGCGTATCGAAGACACCAGGGCCTTCCATCGGCACAGCGCGCACCGCACTCAATTGGGCACGAAAACCACTCGTCGAGACGTTGGCCAAGTTGTGGTTGATCACCGCTTGATCATCCAGCGTCTGACGCGCGCCACCCATCGCGGTGTAAAGTATCGGATCCATGCTTACCTCCTCATCAACACGTCAATGTCCAAAACTTACCGTAGGTTCACGGTGGCCTGGAGCACTTCATCTTGGGTCTTGATACTTTGCGCGTTCGCTTGGTAGTTGCGCTGCGCGATAATCAAGGCGACCAATTCTTGCGTGAGATCCACGTTCGATTGCTCAACGACACCCGATGCGATAGAGCCAAACTGGCCTTCACCAGCTAACCCAATGATGGGTGCTCCAGAATCCGCAGTTTCCATCCAACCGTTATCGCCCACGGCACGCAGCCCCTCCATGTTGCGGAAAGAGGCAAGCGCAATGGTTCCTAATGTCTGGCTTTGCTCATTGGTGTAAGTCCCAATAATGTTGCCTTGCTCATCAATTGCGATACGAATCAGCGTGCCGGAGGTATACCCGTCTTGCTGGAGGTTATTGAGTTCAAACTCATTCGCGAATTGAGTGGTTCCTGCAATATCCATTTCCACGGTCATCTGCTCAGCGCCACCGCCCGGATTGAAAGAAAAATTGTCGAGGTTATTGGTGTTCGCGAGCAGACCATTCGAGTCAAAACTAATCTCACCAACTTCTGGAGAGAGCTCTCCATCACGACTTAGACGAACTTCCCACTGATTGTCAGCAACCTTCGTGAAATACATCAGCGCGCTGTACTGGCGGCCCAATGAGTCATATACACTCACGGTGTTGGCGTAGTGGTACGACTCAGGATCATTGACATCAAATGGCAAGACCCCCCGGTCGATGTTTTCTGAACGTGCATCGAGATTGAAACTTGCACCGATATTGGTTGTTGGTTGTGCTTGCAGGCCACCGGATGGAATCCGTAACTCTTGCGGTTGTGAGCCAATCGCTGCACCCGCTGGATAGCCGGTAAGACGAGCACCTTGGGCATTCACGACAAAGCCGTCATTGGTCATGGTCAGTTGGCCGTTACGCGAATACATGACTTGATCGCCTTGAATAAAGCGGAAAAAGCCATTTCCAGCGATCGCGAGATCCATATTTCGGTTAGTGGTCTCGAAATTCCCCTCATTGAAGTTCTGCACAATGGCAGAAACTCGGGTTCCAAGACCCCCTTGGGAATTTGCATAAACATCCGCGAACTGTACGCCGGAGCTTTTAAAGCCGACGGTTTGGGCGTTAGCAATGTTGTTTCCGACGACACTCAAATTGGTCGCTGAGGCGCGGAGTCCACTTAGTGCTTGTGAAAAACTCATATCGAAGCTCCTTTTAAGCTTGCTCTTTGTTCGGCGCCGCGTGTTCGCGGACGTCCTAAATGATATTTCCCCAACCGAATCGGTTGGCTACCTTGCTGTTATTCAGTGTCAGATCACCTGACGTATTTCTTCCAAACGAACGGGCTCGTAGATACCGCCCAAATCCAAGCGAGGACCGTCCGGATAACCCGAGCTGACCGCAAGAACTTGTGCGTAATTAAAGCTTTTATGTGAAATCGTACGTCCCTCGGCCATCGCCTCCACACGGAATCGATAGGCTCCGTCCGGCGCGCGCGTGCCATCTGCTAATTTGCCGTCCCATGTGATGGTGTGCATCCCTGGGTTCAGCTTGCCCATCTCAAGTTCCCGAACGACCTGTCCACTGCCATCGACAATAGAGACTTTGACTTGCTCTGCATTGCGGCCCAACTCAATTCCAAAGGGTGTTGAATCCCCGTCGCCCACCAACACGCGCTCTCCCGGCACCAGCACAGCCTTGCCAATCAGGGAGGTCGCTTGCATAAAGCGGCTCGCGTCAATCTGGTCGTTAATGCCATTCATGGTTTCGTTCAGTTGTTCAATTCCACTGACGGTATTAATCTGGGCCAGCTGGGAGGTCATTTCCGCATTGTCCATAGGGTTCAGCGGGTCTTGGTTGCGCAATTGCGCAACCAAAAGAGTCATAAAATTTTCCCGCATTTCCGCGCTCGCGCGCTGACCGCGTCCGGTATCACCATTGATTGCATTAACAACCGATGGGTCGATTTGATTCATGGCTGGTGTCATGGTTTAGCCCTCACCGATACGCAGCGTGCTCATGAGCAGCTGCTTGCTGGTATTCATCACCTCAACATTGGCCTGATAGGAGCGCGAGGCGGAAATCATATTGACCATCTCCGCCACCGGGTCGACATTCGGCATCTGGACATAACCCTGCTCATTCGCAAGCGGGTGTCCTGGGCGATACTCCATGCGTCCCGGTGTCGGGTCCGTAATCACTTCGCGGACTTGAACGCCACTCACGCCATCCTTGCCGTTGTACTGGCTTTGAAAAACCACTTGTTTAGCCTGATAAGGCGTTCCATCTGGTCCCGTTACACTATCGGCGTTGGCCATATTGCTCGCCGATACATTCATGCGTTGTGATTGGGCGGTCAGGGCCGAACCCGAGATGTCAAAAATTGAGAACATACTCATTTGTTAGGTCTCCTACTCAGACTGCATGGCATTGCGAAGTCCGCTGATCCGGCTATTCACAAAGGTTAAACTGGCTTGATAGCGCACGGCGTTATCAAGAAACTTGCTGCGCTCTACATCCATATCCACGGTGTTTCCGTCGAGACGATTTTGCGCAGGAATGCGATACTGCATGTGCTGAACATGACCTGCACCCACCCCTGCACCTGCAATGTGCCCAGCATTCGTGCGATTCAGTTGCGTGGCCGACTGCTGAGGTCGACCTTGTTCTACGGCACGTTTCAGCTCGCTCGCAAAATCAAAATCGCGGGCTTTGTAATTCGGCGTATCTGCATTTGCGATATTGCTCGCCAATACCTGCTGACGCTGGTCCCGCAGATTCAATGCTTCTTGGTGGAAATGCAGTGCTCCGGTCAATTTATCGATCATGGCGCTACCTTCTCGTTGCAATCACGGCTGAATAAACAGCCACCGTTTAAACTTTCCGGCCGTGTTGCCCCGCGTGTTTGAAGACGTTCAACACCGTGCGTTGAGCGCAGGGGAATTTCGGCACGGTCAAGAGTACCGATGGATTTGTCAAAACAAAGGATGAAAAAGGCCACTTTTTGATCGGTATTTCTGCGGTTAGCTTTCGCAACATCCCCCTATAATGAGCATCGACAAATTCCCTCTCGAGGCCGTCGACATGGTAAGACTGAATACGCTAACCGGTTGGATTAAAATGACTTTTGGTATCTTTATGATGCCAGGGTGTTTGTATTTTTTAGCGGTGGGCATCGCTCATGCAGACGATGCCGAATTGTTTGAGGTGGTCCAGTCTTTTCTTTATCAGCAAACCCAGAGCTTGACCAAAGATGGCGGTGAAGTGGTAATTGAGATCATGCCGACCGCAGCGCGCTTTGGTGCCTGTGTCCAACCATCTCCGTTTTTTCCTAATCCCGCGCAACGCCCTGTCGGACGCGTAGCCGTTGGGGTGCGCTGTGGTGACCAAGGCCAGCAAGTGCGGTACTTGCAAGCTCAGGTTACCCTGTATGGCCACTATGTCTCGGCTAAGCGAGATATCTTGCCCGGTTCAATCATCACACTCGACATGCTCGAGATGAGCTATGGTCCGCTTTCCTCCGGTTCAGGTGAACCTTTGCAGCAAAAAGAACGGGCGCTCGGTAAACTTGTTCGCCGCCAGTTACGGCAAGGCGCCATGGTGCAGGAACACATGCTGCAAACTGCGCCAGTTATTCGCCGTGGCGAGCGTGTGCAGGCAACGGTTCAAGGACAAGGGTTTGAGATCTCCCGCGAGGGAGAAGCGCTCGATGAGGGCGGAATCGGCGATACGATCCGGGTACGAATTGGCGCGCGTGAGATCCTCAATGGAACCGTCATAGGTGAAGGGCGAGTGCGGGTACAATAAAGGGCTGATGGCGAATTCCCACGGCCCTTTCTCCACCGAAATTTAAACAACGAACCGATGAATTTTTGTTCACAATTGTGCTAAAGTTTTCCCAATGAATGCCGATAAATAGGGCATCACCCATTAGAGATTAGGGGAACATTTTGAAAGTTAACGGTATTTCATCTCTGCCACTGGCAAGTCAGTCGGATCAGGGAAAACAAGTGAACAAGTCGGCTTCATCTGAGAAAGCAGACGCTTCAGGTGCACCCGGTGCGGTCACTCATCTGAGCCAAGCGCTTGAAAACACAAGCCAAGATATTGATATGGCTCGTGTGGAAGAACTTCGAGAAGCAATTCGCGACGGCAAGCTCGATATTCGAGCCGATCAGATTGCGGATAAACTGATCGAGAGTGTCCGAGAGCTCCTCGACGAGTAGGCGATCTGTACAACACGATAACCAAAGGATGTATCTGAACCTATGAGCTTGCAAACATTGCTTGGGCAACAGCAAAATCGCTTAGAGTCGCTCATCACCTTGCTTCAGCGTGAACAATCACTGCTGAGTGAGGGGAGTGTCGACGGTGCGGAACTTCGTCATGTTGCCGATCAAAAGCACGCTCTTTTTTCAGAACTTGAGTCGTCCGAAGCGGCACGCCGTTCCGTGCAGCAACGACTCGGTTATCCCCTGACCCCAGAGGGCGCGTTACAAGCCGCTACGGATGCTCATTGCGCAGAGCAGTGGGACACCACCCTTGCGATGACGGAACAGGTTGCTCAGCTTAACGCGCTGAACGGTGAACTCATTCAACACCGCTTGCAACACAACCAGCACATGCTCAATCTTTTGCGTGATGCAGCAGGCTCGTCACTGTATGGCCCTGATGGACAGGCCAATAAACAGCGTCAACGCGTCAATTCACGAGCCTAGCGTACACCGCGAGGACGTCTATGCCCGGTTTAAATCCTCCCGACTCTCTCATACATGCTGATCACAGCGTGCTTTTGCTAATTGATATCCAAGGTAAACTTGCTCCGGCGATTCACCAAGGCCCTGAGCTAATTCGTGTAAACGAGCGACTTGTTCAAGTTGCAAATGAGCTCCAGGTTCCGGTGGTTTACACGGAACAATATCCAAAAGGCTTAGGCGTAACCGTGCCGCAGCTCGCCGTGCATTTAGACAACGCCGCCGTGTATGAAAAGATTCATTTTAGCGCGGCCAAAGAGCCGGCTTTTCGTGACTTGATGGCAAGCATGAATCGAACCCAAGTGGTCGTCACTGGTACCGAAACACATGTCTGCGTGCTGCAAACCGTGCTGGATTTAATTGAACTGAATTATCAGGTGTTCGTGGTTGCGAATGCGGTTGGCTCGCGCGCCGAGGCAAACAAAAACCTAGCCTTAAAGCGGATGGCCGCAGCAGGTGCCCATGTTGTATCAGAAGAAATGGTGATGTTTGAGTGGTTGGAACGTGCCGGCACCGACACGTTCCGCTCCATTAGTAAGCGCTTTATCGTGTAACCTTATGCCCTAGCGATAAGCCTCGGCAATTTCCGCGAGCTTCTTATCCAATTGATCACGGGTCCACACGTGCCCACGGACGACAACAAGCTCTGGGTCATATACGGAGTCGATCGACTCCAGTGGATTGCCTGATACGAGCAACAAATCGGCGCGCTGACCCGGCATCACCTGCCCGAACGCGTCTTGCTCCGCAAAGTAGCGCCCAACGGCCACGGTGCCCGAATAGATAATCGAATAGTTCGACATGCCAGCCGCCGCCATATGCGGTATCTCACGGCGCATGGATAAACCAGGCACACTAAACAGTTGCGGAGCGTCTGTCCCTAACAGGATCTCGACACCTTCCTCATACAGCGCAGCCAGTAATCGGCGACGATTCTCTGCATGTAACCGCGCAGTTTCGCCCGTATAATATTGACTCCGCGGTTCGTTCAGGAAATTAATCCAGCCTTCCCGCACCCGCTGAGGTACATATTGCAACTCATCAAATGACAGCAACTCATCGCGATCGCCCGCCCCAATAATGGTCTCCCAAAGCGCCATCGTAGGGACTACGCCGACATTATGAGCCCGCGTGAATTGGGCTAACTCCCGCAGGTCTTCATCGCTTACCTCGTTCTCAAACCCATCGATTTCTGCCATGTAGCCATCGAGGTGATCAACCGTGCGAATGCCTAGAATAACAGCATGGCGTATGCCTACATCAGTTGGAACATGCCCAGCAAAGTCTATCCCTCGCTCCTTTGCTTCGTCCGCCACGGCTTGGAAGTTCCGCAGCGAGAGTCCCGGATGAATTTTCAGTAAATCCCATCCCTCGGCGACATGGTCGCGCACCCGCTCACGCCCTTGTTGCTCACTGGTCACGGTATTGCCATTAAAGCTTGGTCCCGCCAGGTACAAAGTTGGGCCAACCCGAGTTCCATTGGCAATATCCTCTTTGAGGCGCAATTGATGTGGATGGCCGAGCATTCCCCGGACCGTGGTGACACCGCCCGCTAAGTAAAGGAATAGCGCATCATCTAGATAACGCTCCGGAATACCCTCAAAGGATTGCATGGGAGGGACATGGCCGTGCATCTCGGCTAGCCCCGGCATCAAATAACGTCCAGCGCCATCGATGCGGGTTGCGCCTTCCGGTACGGCCAATGAACCCATGGGCGCCAGGGCCTCAATCCGATCCCCTTGGACAAACACCATGTAATTGCGACGAATCGGATTATCACGCCCGTCTGCCATAGTGAGTACATGGACATTTTCAAAGACAATCCAATCGGAACTAGATTCTGCATGCGCTGTGGAGTGCAGAGAAAGTAAAGCGACGAGGACAATACTCGTAAGGGCCCCGCAAATGAGACGAAAACCGTTCATGACTCCTCCTTTTCCACGGGAACAACCCGTGTTGATGCACTTCGGAATATCCGAAAACAGGTAGAAAAATATAGTCCCTAAACGAGGTTCACGCCAAAGGGGATCAGGGACGATTCACCGCAGCACCCCCTCATTTGAACGGATTAAGGGCGTTCCTTCGGTGTTTGCACCGCCTGATAAATGTGATCGAGTTTATCGTGCATGGCACGAACTTCGTCACGCAAGTGCTGAATATCCGCGGCCTCGCCCACGCCCTGCTCAAGATCAAATGCAGTGCTCTCCTTTTGCATCACATCCAAAACAATCCCAATCATCATGTTCAAGAAAATGAACGCGGAGAAGAAAATGAAACTCACATAGTACATCCACGACCACGGGTAGACCTCCATGGTCTCGTACATGATCGAGGTCCAACTCTCGAATGTCGCGATCCGGAAGAGCGTTAGCATCGCAACCGCAACATTTTCCCAATAAAACGGATTAATCTCCCGGAAAATCAGGCTACCCGCCGCTCCGTATATATAAAAGATAATGAACATAAAGAGTGCGACATAAGCCATTTTCGGCAATGCTTTGAGAAACGCACTGAGTAAGACCCGCAATTCCGGGACAATCGAAACCAGACGAAGCACGCGGAACACGCGCAACAACCGCGCCAGCAATACGCTCTCAGCGCTATCGAGTGGAATTAAGCTCGCCACCACGATGATAAAATCGAACAGATTCCAACCACTTTTGAAAAAGTTTTTTAGACGCGGTTCTGCGGCCATACGGATTGCGATCTCAATGACAAAAAATATCGTCACCGCATAATCAAGCCAATCCATAATTTGAGAAAAACGCGTGGTTTCTTCGTAAGTTTTGGCACCAATCACCAAAGCAGAGAAAATAATGATGGCGATCACAATGGTCTCGAAGACCTTATTACTGCGGATGCGCTCAAACTTGACTTGCCAAGCGCGGTACTCTGCTTGCTCCATGGGACAACAGCTCTCTGAGGTGATTTAATATTAAGCTCGAATGGCGAGGCTTGATGTTAGGGTGGATGGCGTAAATTTCAAGCGCATTTACGCGCTTTAACCGATTAGTCGCCTGCTTTGAAAGACGGGTTCACTTCACCACAATTTCGGATTTGTGCTAAATTATCCCATCGTGCGTATGATTTAGCAGTTAACTTATTGATTTATTGATCGGCTGAAGAGGATTCTCGATGCAAGTTGCCGTACTGGTAATCTACCTTGCCGCACTTTTGACACCATGGCTGTTTCCCCGCCATCAGCATCGCACCGCATGGGCGCTCGCTGCCGTTCCCGCAGCATTAACCATTTGGTTCTTGGGTTTTATCCCAGCGATCGCCGGGGGTGAGACCATTATTCACGAATTTGCGTGGATTCCGGGTCTCGATATCTCCTTCAACATGGTGTTAGACGGCCTGTCTCTGATGTTCGCCCTGCTGATTTGCGGGATCGGAACATTTATCGTGTTGTACGCAGGTGCGTACCTTCAAGGACATCCGGCTCAAGGCCGGTTTTTAGTTGTTTTGATGTCGTTTATGGGGTCAATGCTTGGCCTCGTACTCGCCGACAACCTCATCACTCTCTTTGTGTTCTGGGAATTGACCAGCATCACATCCTATTTATTAATTGGGTTTAATCACCATCAGGCAGAGGCACGCAAAGCTGCATTACAAGGCTTGATTGTGACTGTAGGCGGAGGCTTGGCCTTGCTCGCGGGTATCATTATGCTCGCCATTATGAGTGGGACCTACTCCATTCAGGGCATTCTCGCCAGTCCGGAGGTGCTCGCCGAGCATCCGTGGTTCATTGGCATGATGATCTGTATTTTGTTAGGTGCATTCACCAAGTCCGCCCAATTCCCGTTCCATTTCTGGTTACCCAATGCCATGGCGGCACCTACGCCAGTGAGTGCTTACTTACACTCCGCAACCATGGTAAAAGCGGGGGTCTACTTGCTCGCGCGACTTCATCCGGAACTGGGCGGTACCGATTTCTGGATCGTGACCCTATCAGCCTTCGGTGCATTTACCATGTTAACCGGTGCTTTTATGGCCGTTCGTAGCACTGATATGAAAAAGTTGCTCGCGTACTCAACGGTGATGGCGTTAGGTTCATTGATCTTCCTGTTGGGCGTGAGTACCGAGCTCGCCATGCTCGCATTTGCGGCATACCTACTTGCGCACAGCCTGTACAAAGGCGCGCTCTTTATGCTCGCCGGGATCGTTGATCATGAGGCCGGCAGCCGAGATGTAACCGAAGTCGGTGGATTGCGCAAACAACTGCCCTTGAGCGCTGGCTTAACTGTGGTTGCCACCCTTTCGTTAGCAGGTATTCCACCGCTCTTTGGCTTCGTCGCCAAAGAAGCACTGCTTGAAAGCATGGTTGAAGGGAGCGTATTTGTTGGATTAATGGCATTGGTCGTGATTGCTTCGATCTTTGTCGTGACTGTCGCTGCCGTCATTGCCTTGCGCCCTTTCTTCGGAACATTCAAAGCACCCAAGAAAGCTGCGGATATTCATGAACCACCGATTGGCATGCTCGCCGGCCCAGTCACCTTAGTCGCACTCTCACTGATTGCAGGGCTCTTGCCTGGTCTGGTCGGTGACTGGATTACGCTGCCTGCCAGTCACGCAGTGGCCGGCTATACGGTCGATGGTTACCTTGCCCTCTGGCACGGATTTAACCTTCCGTTGCTGCTTTCGGGGGTGAGTATTGCCATCGGTCTTCTTCTCTACAAACACTGGGATGCCTTCCGCGAGAAAATCGCGGTACTCAATCCCATCATTGCCCGTGGTCCGGAGCGTGGTTATTTCCATTTCATGGATGCTATTGTCTGGATTGCTGAGTGGCAAACACGGAAACTGCAAAATGGTTCCATGCGGAACTACCTGCGAACAATCACCCTGACCTTTGTGGTGGTCACCGGCTATACGCTGTTAACTCGCTATCAACTCCATTGGAACTGGGACGTTACCCTGCACTTCCACGAGTTGGTTGCAGCAGGTATTCTGGTTGCTGCTGCTATTGCGGCAAGTATCACGCACTCTCGTCTCGGTGCGGTGGCTGCGATGGGGGCCGTGGGCTTCTCCGTTGCGTTTATCTTCATTTTATTTAGCGCGCCGGATTTAGGCATCACGCAAATTCTGGTGGAAACCTTGACGGTTATTCTCTTGGTCTTGGTCCTATTCCGCTTGCCGAGCTTTTCCAACATCTCCACCACACGAGAGCGCATTCGCGATGCCGCAGTTGCCTTGACTGTGGGTGTTCTGATGATGTTCCTGATTATGATCACGATTGATGTGCAGCTATTTGAGCCCATCTCTGATTACATGATCGCCAACAGCTATCCGTTAGCCCATGGTCGGAATATCGTGAATGTCATCTTGGTGGACTATCGTGCACTCGATACGCTGGGTGAGATTTTCGTACTAGCACTTGCTGCCATGGGGGTTTACGCGATGATTAAATTCAATCCGCAAACTGAGCCAGGCGCAAACCACTTCGCCGGCACCTTGATTCTGCCGCCGAAAAAAGTGCCAGAAAAAGATATCGTGCACTCGCTCGATGAAATCCATCAGAAAATGTTGGAGGAACAAAACATCCTCGATGCGGAAGTGAATAAAGATGTGGTTGCTCCAGATACCAGCAGCGAACATCCGCCGGGCGATTATCCGCACAACGATGAACGCAATGGGGAGAATGACGCCTCAGATGAAGACAACCACAAGGAGGACAACCGCTCATGATGAAGCCAGGTACGCTCATTTTGCATGCGGCGGCACGTTTTTTGGTGCCCCTGCAGTTGCTCTTCTCAGTATTTTTGTTACTGCGCGGCCATAACGAACCGGGGGGCGGGTTCATCGCTGGTCTGGTTGCCTCCGGCGCATTTGCCCTCTACCTGTTTACCTTTGGTGCGGCAGTAACCCGTGACCTGTTGCGCGTCGACCCGCGGAATTTAATCGGGATCGGACTGTTCTTTGGCATGATTTCTATCTTCCCCGCCATTTTTAATGGCGAACCCTTTCTTACCGCCCAATGGTGGCCGGTAATGCTTCCGGGAGGAACCGAAATCAAGCTATCAACCCCGCTAATCTTTGATATTGGCGTCTATTTCGCAGTATTTGGTTCGGTCATGATGATGCTCATCGGCCTGACTGAAGCTGAAGAACATTAAAGGAGAGCGTAAATGGAACCTATTATGGCCATTGTCGTTGGCCTCCTCTATGCCGCTGCAATTTACATGATGCTCCGCCGGAGTATCGTGAAGCTCGTGATCGGCTTAATGCTGCTCTCAAATGCGGCTAACTTACTTATTTTTACCTCCGCAGGAATGAGCCGTGGGGCCCCTCCGCTAATTCCTTTGGGATCTGCGCTGCCCGACGGTCCAGTCGCCGACCCACTCCCCCAAGCGCTCATTCTGACAGCCATCGTGATTGCCTTCGGCGTCTTGGCGTTTGCGGTGGTACTTATTCACCGGGCGTATAACATCATTCGTACCGACAACCTGGATCAGATGAAGGATACCGATACGTGAGTTTAGAAGTTGCTCTGCCCGTCATTATCCCGCTCCTGACAGGCACATTCTGCGTCATGTTATGGCGCCACAATGTCATTCAGCGGGTTCTATCGCTTGTAGGAAGCATTGCACTACTTGCCAGCAGCATCTGGCTCATGGTGTCGGTGCTCCGTGAAGGCCATGTCGTGATGTACATGGGGAATTGGGTTGCGCCATATGGCATTACCCTTGTGGGAGATATGCTGAGCGCCATCATGGTCGTACTGACCGGTATGATGGCGGTCGCCATTGCTATTTTCTCGCTCTCTTCTGCCTCTAAAAGTCACGAGCGCTTTGGCTATTACCCACTGATGCACTTGTTGTTGGCTGGGGTCGCTGGGTCGTTCCTAACCGGTGACATCTTCAACCTATTTGTTTGGTTTGAGGTGATGCTGATCGCATCGTTCGCTTTACTCATTTTGGGTGGTGAACGGGCACAGATGGAAGGTGCGGTGAAATACGTCACTCTGAACCTCCTGTCGTCCGCCATCTTCCTCAGTGCCATCGGTCTGCTTTACGGCATTACCGGCACCCTGAATTTTGCTGACATCTCCGTCAAACTTGCGGCGGCAGAACACACCGGCATGGTCGATGTCATTGCCGTCATGTTCATGATTTCATTCGGCATCAAGGCTGCGGCATTCCCCTTGTTCTTCTGGCTACCCGCGTCCTATCACACGGGTCCGGTCGCCGTGTCTGCCCTGTTTGCTGGATTGTTGACGAAGGTTGGTGTCTACGCACTATTCCGCGTGTTTACCCTTATCTTCAACCAGAATCCGGATTTCACCCATGAGTTATTGTTGTGGGTAGCAGTAGGCACCATGCTGACCGGTGTACTCGGTGCGGCGGCACAGTTCGAGTTCCGTCGGATTTTGTCATTCCATATCGTCAGTCAGATTGGTTACATGATTTTGGGGCTTGCACTATTTACACCGCTCGCGATTATTGGCGGCGTGTTCTACATCATGCACCACATCATTGTGAAGACGAATCTCTTCTTGATTAGCGGGATTACCCATCGCTTGCTCGGAACTTACGATCTCAAGCGCCTGGGAGGCATGTACAAAGCAAGGCCCTTCTTGAGCATCTTGTTCCTGATTCCTGCTCTCTCACTCGCCGGAATTCCTCCGCTCAGTGGGTTCTTTGCCAAGTTCATCATCATTAAGGCGGGTATTGAAGTCGAAGCATGGTTTGTCACCTTTGTCGCCTTACTGGTTGGCTTACTGACCTTATACTCAATGATTAAGATTTGGGCCGAAGTGTTTTGGAAGAAGCTTCCTGAGGGGATTGACCCCACCCCGCTTAAAGAAGGAAAAACATCCGGTTCGTTGGCTGTCTTGTATTTGCCGGTTGTCTTACTGGCGGCCTGTACGCTCGTAATCGGCTTACACGGCCAGCCCATTTATGAGTGGGCCGAATTCTCAGCCAGTCAGTTATTAAATCCGGAAGGCTACATTGACGCCGTATTGGGAGGAAATCGCCCATGACAGGATTTATGTGGAATCTGTTACTCGCGCTCATGTGGGTCGTTTTGACCGGAGACGTGGGTGGAATCAATCTCTTGTTCGGCTTGCTGATTGGATACTGTGTGCTTGGTGTAATGCAGCGGCAAATGCCTAGTTTGCGCGGCTATACCCGCCGTTTGCCGCGCTTGATTCGCTTTATTGGATTCTTTATCAAAGAATTGATCGTTGCGAATCTGCAGGTTGCATTCGACATCATCACACCCGTTTGGCATATGAAGCCTGGTGTGATTGCGATGCCACTGGAAGCGAAAACAGAGCTTGAAATCACCATGGTGGCAAATCTTATTTCGATGACGCCGGGAACCCTCAGCTTGGATGTATCCGATGACCGCCGGGTTCTCTACATTCATGCGATGTTCTTGGATAACGAACAAGAACTGCGTGACAGTCTTAAAGATATGGAGCGTCGGGTTCTCGGAATCCTGCGCTAAACGCTGAAGGAGGCATTGTGCATTATATTTATTTGATTACCTTCGGCTTGCTTAGCATAGCGCTCGTGCTTATTTTTGCACGCTTGCTTATCGGGCCGACTTTACCGGACCGCGTTGTGGCACTCGAACTGCTGGCAACCGTCATTGTTGCCATGACAGGAACCTATGCAATTTTCCATGATCGCTCCAATTTTATCGATGTAGCTATCGTGGCCGCATTGACCGCATTTTTAGCGGCCATTGGTTTTGCCCGTTTCTTAGAGCGAGGAGGCCCGCGCGATGACTGAGACCGTGATTAATGTATTGATCTCCATCTTCATGCTGTCGAGCGGAATCTTTATTCTGGTCGCTGCGGTCGGTATCTTGCGCTTACCGGATTTGTTGACCCGCATGCATGCGAGCACGAAAGCGGGGGCGCTCGGCGTTGCTTTGATGATGGTTGCAGCTATGTTGCACTTCAATGACTTGGTATTGATCGCCAAGGCCATGGCGGTGATTTTGTTTATTTTCATCACTGCACCGGTTGCCGCTCATGCCATTGGGCGTGCCGGATACTTTGTAGGCGTGCCGATCTGGGTCAAAACCGTCAAGGATGAGCTATTTAGCAATTATGATGCGGACACACACCGATTGCGCAGCGGGATGGAAACTAAAGAAGAGCTCGCGAAGCCATCGAAAGATAAACCTCGCATACGCATAAGCTCGAAGAAATAAAAAAACGGGAACTTCGGTTCCCGTTTTTGTTACGTTGGTTCGTGAGGTGAGGTGCCTAAGGCTCGAGCTCCTGCTCGGTAAATAACTCCTTAAACAACGGAGTACTCAAGTAACGCTCAGCGGAACTTGGCAAAACCACCACAATGTTCTTGCCCGCATAATTCGGGAGCTGCGCAATGCGGATCGCAGCCACAACTGCTGCACCGGAAGAAATCCCCGCTAGAATCCCTTCTTCACGACACAGCCGCAACGCCATGGCATAAGCGTCTTCATTGGTGACTTGCTGGGTACCCGCTAATAAACTGAGATCGAGGTTTGCAGGCACAAATCCGGCACTAATTCCCTGGATTTTATGAGGCACATGCGTCAATTCCGCGCCTGCCAAGGTTTGGCTAATCAAAGGGCTATCAGCTGCTTCGACCGCCCAACAATCCACCGCTTTGCCGACTTTCTGAAAGTATCGGCCGACGCCGGTCAAGGTTCCGCCGGTGCCAACCCCAGCAACAAAGGCGGCAATTTTTCCCCGTAAGCTATGATCAATCTCCGGACCGGTTGTCTGCTCATGAATCGCTGGATTTGCAGGGTTTTCGAATTGCCGAACGTAGATATATTTGTCGGGCTCCGCCTCCATCATCTCTGCAACTTTCGCTAGCGCGCCCTTCATGCCGTTTTCTGCCGGCGTCAGCACGAGCTCTGCACCAAGGGCTTTCATCAACTTGCGTCGCTCGAGACTTGCGGATCGCGGCATCACCAATGTCACCGGAATTCCTTTACTCGCCGCCACCGATGCCAAGGCAATCCCGGTATTTCCTGATGTTGATTCCAGAAGGACTTTACCGGGCCGAATCAGACCTTTGGCCTCCGCATCGGCAATCAGGCCATATCCCAGACGGTCCTTCACGCTTCCCGCGGGATTTCGACTTTCGAGTTTTGCATAGATGTTTGCCTGGAGCCCAGCCGGAAGCACGCGATTAAGCTTTACCAGTGGCGTGTAGCCAATGCTCTCGGCAACATCAGAAAAAACCGTTGGGATTTGTGGCGATTCTTGCATTACTCCTCCGATTCCATTTGACTCCGCGCTTTTTCGGCCTTGTCCTTCTCCGCGAGCACTTCTTCGTCTTCCAGCTCAATTTTTGGCAGTTCGCTGCAAACATTACCACCCATTCGATTGATGGCATTGCACATTTCTGCAACCCGCTCGTCCAAAATATACATATGGTCGAGCATTCGGCCCATGGAAGTTGCGACGGGGTCGGGGTTATCTGCCGAAACCGCGTAAGCATCAAATCCATATTTGCGGGCGATGGCCTCGCGCTTGCCGTCTTTATCGGCCGCAGCTTTGACGGAACTTGTGGCGACGATACGGCCAGGAATCCCTACCACGGTCGCGCCAGCGGGAACATCTTTCACCACAACCGCATTCGAACCGATTCGCGCATGCTCACCAATTTGCAGCGGCCCAAGAACCTTCGCGCCAGCACCAATCACCACACCATTGGCAAGCGTTGGATGACGCTTCCCGGCCTTCCAACTTGTTCCGCCTAGCGTAACGCCATGATAGAGCGTACAGTCATCGCCGATTTCAGCGGTTTCTCCGATCACCACACCCATACCGTGATCGATAAAGAAACGCCGTCCAATTTTCGCGCCGGGATGGATTTCCACTCCGGTAAGCCATCGCGCGATGGTCGAAATCCAGCGGGCAAGCCACTTCAAGCGCCACTGCCAAAGACAATGACTGAACCGATGAATCCAAATCGCGTGGAGCCCCGGATAATTGGTCAACACTTCAAAGAAATGACGAGCCGCAGGGTCACGTTCGTACACGCTGGCAATATCTTCACGGATTCCGCGAAATAACATAGAACACTCTCGCTCAGCAGATGATGTTTTGCGGCAAGGCGTCTGTCGAGCCGCTCGAAATATGCTACTTTGTGGTAAGTATATCGTTTATCAAGGGCCTCGGTGAAGCCAAGGCTGGGAATGATATACGCAGCATACGGACTTACAGCCTAAACCTTAGCAAAAAAACCAGTGAAAACGCTGATACAAGCCGCCGGAGTTCCAATGAAAAAAACAATCTTCGCCCTGCTTGCTGGAGCCACCTTGAGCGCAAGTTTCCTTGCCACCTCGGTCACAGCCGAAGCCGCCACCCTGATTCATGCTGGGCGTCTTATTGATGGCACCAGTAATAACCCACAACAAAACGTCACCATTCGTATTGATGGAAATGAAATCGTTGCCATTGAGCGCGGATTTTCACAAGCCAGCGAAGGCGATACGGTTGTTGATATGCGTCACGCGACTGTCATGCCCGGTTTTATCGACATGCACACGCATATCACGTCGCAACTCGAACCCGGCTCCTACATGCATCGCTTTACACTCAATGAAGCGGATATCGCGTATCGTGGTCAACATTTTGCCAATATCACCTTGCAAGCAGGTTTTACAACCGTCCGCGATCTGGGTGATTCCTTTGGTGTCAGTATTGCGCTGCGAAATGCAATCAACAACGGCTTAGTAGATGGCCCGCGTATTTTCACCTCCGGGAAATCGCTTGCCACCACGGGGGGGCATGCAGACCCAACCAATGGATACCGTCGAGGACTGGTGGATACTCCCAGTCCAGCCGACGGCGTGCTGAATGGCCCCTATGAAGCCCGACAAGCGGTGCGCGCGCGTTATCAAGAAGGCGCCAACGTCATCAAGCTAACGGCCACCGGAGGCGTCCTGAGTCTGGCTGATAGTGGGGACAATCCGCAGTTTATGGATGACGAGTTGGCCGCTATTGTCGCCGCCGCTCGCGATTACGGCATGAAGGTTGCCGTTCATGCCCATGGTAAGGACGGAATGGTGCGCGCAATCAAGGCAGGTGTCGATTCGATTGAGCATGGCACCTATATGGATGACGAAGTCTTTGCACTGATGAAGGAATATGGCACTTACTATGTGCCGACCATTACCGCCGGAAAATCAGTCGCCGAGCGTGCAGAGATCGAAGGTTACTTCCCAGCGCAGGTCCGCCCAAAAGCACGCGCTATTGGTCCCTTGATTCAAAACACCTTTAGCCGTGCTTATGCCGCAGGCGTGAAGATTGCCTTTGGCACCGATGCGAGTGTCTATGACCATGGCGAGAATGCGCGAGAGTTTGTTTACATGGTCGAAGCGGGCATGCCTCCGATTGAAGCCATTCGTTCAGCGACTTACCACGCATCTATCCTATTAGGACAAGCGGATCGACTAGGAACAATTGAGGTCGGAAAATTAGCGGATATCGTGGCGGTAGAGGGGAATCCTCTCGACAACATTGCTTTACTTCACGACATTCACTTTGTCATGAAAGATGGGATAATTTATAAACAGCCCTGAAGGTATTCAGAGAAAAGCGCCCTACCTGTGAAGGTGGGGCGCTTCGTATTTTATTGTGCAGCCGATCGTTGCTCGCGTACCCACACCAATATCGTTTGCACATCGGTTTGAATACCGGCTTCCATTTCCACTTCATAGCCTTCACGCTCGCGATCCATCTTACGAATCTCTTTTTTCGGATATTCCTTGCGCGCCTCGTGCGTGGGCATGTGTTTGATGCGATCGTACATCGCATGAATCGACGGCCAACGCATTGCATAATTGGCTGTGTCAGCATCTGGAAGGTTATCGAGCAACACGGCGATTCGAATGCACCCTTCGGATAGAGGGCATTGTTCTTGTTGCATCGCTTTCGCGATCGTCTCAATACTCTCGTGCACGTAATTCAAGCGTTTGCTCTCTGCCGCTCGTGTTGCTTTGGTTTGCGCCCGCAACCGCGTCAGCAACATCCCTGCATAAATACTGAGCACAGCCACGACCGCAATCGCACAAATAATCAGAATCCACATGAACAAGGTTCTACTCCTTAGCAACCCTAAAAAGGGCGTACAGCGTTTGTATTGCGTCTGTTAGGACTTATCTAAGTCGGGCAAATCCTCGTCTAGCATATCCGAGGTGTCATACTCCCAATCGTCATCATCTTCGCGATCGTCATCCTCTGCTTCAAGGTCAATTCCTAGCTCGGCTGCCAACGCTTGATAACGCTCAAGTTGGCTATCCACGTAAGCTTGATCCGTTTTATTGAGGACTTGTCCATCTTCAATACGCGCCAATAATGATTGTAGTTTTTCATCGTCCTCAATGGCCGCAAAAGCCTCGGCGGGCGTCAATGCTGCTTTTGACACTGCGAGAGGAATGGGTTTTTTACTCCCATGACGCGGATCCGTCGAACCCGGTACTTTCTGATTGGATATTTCCTTTGGCTTTACAGGAGCGAGGCGGCTTCCTGCTGGACGTCCTTTGCCTTTTGCCTTTTTAGGCGTACTTGCAACTTTGGGTACCGAGAGGCGATCAACTTTACGAGGGGCAAGGGGGCCTGATTTACGGCTTTTCTTCTGACGCGTCATAGCGGTCCTTTCACAAGATTACTGAGTCAACGAACATGTAATGTCTATTTTAGCCTATCCCGCGGGTTGGTACGAGCCATGCGCAGTGGTTAGAAGATCAATAGGTATCCTGAGGTGGGACAGCGAACGGAGGGTTGAGCCAACATCAAGCAATAAAAAAGGCGATGAAAATCATCGCCTTGATATGAACCCGTTGCACCCCCCAGGGTGATTTCGAGAACGATTGTCGCATTGTCCGTTATTTTTTGTTTTTCTTCCCTGTGCTTGGCCGTTTCTTTTTATCGACCTAGTTCTCTAGGTCCCTTATTCACAACGGTCAAAGTCTATTTTTTCGCGCATTGGACGCTTTCTCAGCGTGCGGGCCCGCGCGAATGCCCTCTCCCAAAATGTTTCCGCCTCAAAAAGCGCGGATGCGTTTCTTATTATTGTTTGTTGTTATTTTTGTTTTCTTTCTTGTTTTATTGAAAAGATTTTGGGGTTTTCGATGAGTGGTTCGAAAACCGCGCCAAAATCATGAGTCCACGTTGTTCTCTCGCGCGAAACAATTTGTTAACACGTAAGATTTCCCCGCAACGTTTCCTCGCTTCCCCCTCGCGAGCCTTTATTTATAAGGCTTTTGCTCGGTAACTCTGTTTATCACGGAGCCTAGATTACGTGATTCAGCGAGATTCGCAACAACTTTATTGATCTATAAAATCATTTTTTATTACAAAAGACGATAAAACACAACAAAACACATAACATTTGTTATTGCAAGAACACCTCCGACGGCTCTGCTACAGGCTAGTATTCTTGGGGCGTTCGTAGCAGAATGAATTTCTCTTTCAAGAACTTCGAGGTACTTTTCATGCGTAAGTTGAGTCTGTTGAGCACAGCACTTACTGCTCTCTTGGTCCTGGCTGCTTGTCAGACCACCTCTGCACCCGAATCAGCCCGCTCGGCTCCGTCTGCAGATCAAGCGTTTACTGACCTGGCCGATCAAGCCTGGGCTTTTAATCAGCAAAATAGTGGCCTACTAGCGCCAGGAGCACGAACTGCAGGCGCGGAAGCGCGACTTGCCGATATCAGCCCCGATACACTCGCTGCAGCGACCGAGCAGCGGAAAGCATACTACGCACAAATTACCGCAATTGCTCCGAGTCAATTGAGCGAAGAGAACCAGATTAATCGCGACATGATTTTGTACGCATTGCGCAACCAAATTTCGCGCATTGAGCACAATATGCATTTAATGCCGCTCACGAACGAAACCGGTCCACATAATGCCATTGCACGGCTCGGTGACATGTTCCGCATTCAGAACGAGCAAGACGCACAAACTTACCTAGCGGTCCTGCGCGATATCCCGACCTGGCTTGGGCAGCAAACAGCGTACATGCGTGAAGGCGTGGCACGGGGAATCACGCAACCACAGGTGGTTTTGCGCACCTTCCCGCAAGGCGTAGAAGCCTATGTAACCCAAGATCCGAGCGAGAGTGTGTTTTACCGTCCCATGGTGCACGCACAGCGCAATTTAAGCGACGAACAAGCCAGAGCGTTTGAAATTGAATTGCAAACGGTCATTGCCACAGTCGTCAACACGGCCCTGATGGATTTTCACGATTTCTTAGTGGAAGAATATATCCCGAACGCACGCACCGATATTGCAGCACACAATCTGCCAAATGGTGAAGCCTTCTATGCCAACCGTGTGAAACACTACACCACGCTCGATTTAAGCCCAGAAGAGATTCACCAAATTGGTCTCGAGCAGGTTGCGTTGATTCGTGCCGAGATGGAAGCGGTCATTGAGCAAGTCGGCTTTGAAGGAACATTCGCAGAGTTTATTCACTTTTTACGAACCGATCCCCAATTCTACACAGATTCCGCCGATGAATTACTGCGCGAAGCCGCATGGATAGCCAAGCAAGCCGATGCGGTATTGCCGCGTTTGTTCTACCGGATGCCACGCACACCATACGGCGTTGCTCCTGTTCCAGCCGAGATTGCGCCGAATTACACGCAAGGGCGCTATGTTCGCCCCAGCGGAGACGATCAGCCTGGGTACTACTGGGTAAACACCTATGCGGTCGAAACGCGTCCGCTCTACGAGCTTGAAGCATTAACATTGCATGAGGGTGTTCCGGGTCACCATTTCCAAATCGCTTTGGCCATGGAAATGGAAAACGTCCCTGCGTACCGCCAATTCACATACATTTCTGCCTTCGGTGAAGGCTGGGGTCTCTATGCGGAGTATCTTGGACTTGAGACCGGATTCTACCAAGACCCCTACAGTAACTTTGGTCGCTTGACCTACGCAATGTGGCGTGCGGCGCGTCTGGTCGTAGATACCGGCATGCATGCGCTTGGATGGAGCCGCGACGAGGCGGTTGAATTCCTCGGGAGCAACACGGCACTTTCATTGCACAACGTCAATACTGAAATTGACCGTTACATCAGCTGGCCTGGGCAAGCCTTGTCTTACAAACTAGGTCTACTCACCATCCAGCAGTTGCGAGCTGAGGCAGAAGAAGCGCACGGTCGCCACTTCGACGTTCGTGAATTCCACGACGAGGTGTTGCGCAACGGCAGTGTTCCTCTTGCGACCCTTGAGCAGCAAGTTCGTGCTTACATCGAGCGCAAACGTCAAGAACTTGAAGATGCGTAACGCCGGCTTAAGGTAAAGCAAGCGACGAAGCGCAATAAAAAAGGTCGGCATCTGCATGCCGACCTTTTTCATTTCTGATTCAGAAGCCGTTACTTAACTGTTCTTTCCTGTCCAGGTTGTTGTCCCGGCTCACTCGCGACCGGCGTCACTCCCGCGGTTGCGAGTGTCTTCCGATTCGCGAGCCAGACACCCAATAGAATCAGTCCCATTCCGGTAATTTGCCAAACCCCAATCATTTCGCCATCCAAAACGCCAAGCGTCATTGCGACGACCGGGATCAAATACGTCACCGAGCTGGCAAACACAGTACTCGCAACCTGCACAAGATGATTAAATAAAATGAGGGCCAAAGCAGTACCGACCACCCCAAGAATAATCACAGCAACCAGTGAACCCCATGCTTGCGCATCGGTAAGTTTTGGCATGATCTCCGCAGGCCCGAGGAGATACAAGCAAGCAACCGGCAAGACCATCAAAAGTGAAACACCGGTAATAGTGAGCGGACTTTGGTCCGGCAAAAATGTCCGAATTAAGTTGACGTTCGCGCCGTAACAGACGGTCGCAATCACAACAAACAAAGCATAGCCATTCAAGGCGAGCTCTCCAGACGCATTCATTAGCACAAGCAACAAGGTTCCAAAGAACCCAACGAAGAGACCTACGACCGTTGGGCCGGTCACGACTTGGCGGAAAATCAGCGCACCAATAATCAGGGTGAACAACGGTGTCAACGCATTCAAAGCGCCCGTTACACCGCTATCAATTTGCGTTTGCGCCAAGGCAAATAGGAATGCAGGTAATAAACTACCGGTCATTCCAACCGAGAGCAGCACAGGCCATTGATGCTTGCGCACACGACGAATTCGAACGAGGGCGAATGGCGCTAAACAAGCGGCCGCAGCAGCTAAGCGCAAGGCGGCAACTTCCGTTGGAGTGAACGTTTGTAATCCGGTTTTAATGAGCCAAAACGAACTGCCCCACACAAGTGCGAGCAAAAAGAGTTTCGCCCACGAGCTCAGTGGATGGGCTTGATTCATGAACGCTCCGGTGCGGTCGCCTCAAACCATTGAAAGAGCACATGCTCCATATCAGCGAGACCGCTTTTGTTAAGAGAAGAGAAAGTAATGACAGATACGTCGCCACCGAAGCCTGGGATCGCTTCTTGGACCTTCATCAGGGTTGCTTTGCGTACGCCGCTCTTCAATTTGTCTGCTTTCGTCAAAACAACGAGCACCGGGAGATCACTCGCAACCGCCCAATGAATCAATTCTTGATCCAAATCTTTCAGCGGGTGCCGAATATCCATCAATACCACAAGGCCACGTAAACATTTGCGTGCTTGCAAATATTCCGAGAGCGCCTGCTGCCACTTGAGCTTCATTTCAAGCGGAACCTTGGCAAACCCGTATCCGGGCAAATCAATAAGACGACGTTTTTCGTCTAGCGCGAACACGTTGATCTGTTGCGTGCGACCGGGCGTTTTACTGGTACGTGCGAGGCTTTTTTGCCGAGTCAGTACGTTGAGGGCGCTGGATTTTCCGGCATTTGAACGCCCCGCGAATGCGACCTCCATTCCCTCATCAGCAGAGAGATGACGAATGTCGGGTGCGCTCGTCACGAACCGCGCATTTTGAAAATTCAAGATATCCTGACTCACACTAAGCCTCGATTACACAAAAAGGACGCACATTATGACGGATCTATGCCCGATCTCCAAACACAGATCCTGCATTCAGACGTTTCATCACGCGCAGAATCGTGTAAAATAGCGTCTGAAATTTTTAATATTCTCAGCCAAAATTTTCCGGGCAGCTAAGCCCAACCGAAGACTAGAGAAGAGAGATCATGAAAAAACTCGCGATTCTATGTGGTTTTGTGTTGTTCGCCAGTGGCGCAGCGTTCGCGTCTGAGTCTGATCGCCTGGTGGGCGATGCTGAAGCCGGACAAGAAAAAGCAGCCGTCTGTGCGGCTTGTCACGGTCCGACCGGAAACAGCCCGTCGGGTGATTTCCCGAACATCGCTGGGCAAGGCAAAAAGTACCTTGTAAAGCAATTAAAAGACTATCAACTCGGCAATGAGACCGATGGTGAGCGCGGGCGCTACCACATGTTGATGGCAGACCAAGTCCGAAATTTGAGCGCACAAGACATTTATGACTTGGCGGCATTTTACGCGGCACAAGAACACGAAGTGGGTAGCACACCAGAGGACGTCATCGAAGAAGGCCGTCGGCTGTGGCTTGGTGGCGATGTTGATCGCGGAATTACGGCGTGTGCAGCATGCCATGGTCCAAGCGGTCTTGGTATGAGTCTGGCGACCTTCCCATTAGTCAGTGGCCAGCATCCAGAATACACGCGCGCGCAACTCGAAGCGTTCCGCTCAGGTGAACGTGCGAACGATCCAAACGGCATGATGCGGGATATCGCAGTCAAGCTGACCGATCGCGACATCGAAGTACTTTCGCAGTTTATCCGCGGATTGTACTAACGCAGCAGGCGCTAAGGCTGCAACAAAGAACCCGGCTTTCGCCGGGTTTTTTTATGGTTGAAACAATCACGCATGCATAAAAAGCCCCGGCAAAAGCCGGGGCAAAAGTGATGTCCAGGGAAAACATCTTAGGAGAGAGCGCATTGCGCTCACTAAGTCAGAGTCTCCCTTTACAAAAAAGTTCGGTTAAAATTTCGTCAATTATCAATGGGCTTCATCCCAGTTATCGCCCACCCCTGCTTCCGCGATCAGCGGCACATCAATTTTGACCGCCTGCTCCATGACCTCAACAAGCGCTTTCACATAGTGATCAACTTTTGATTCGCGGATTTCGAACACCAATTCATCGTGAACTTGCATGGTCATGAACACATCCCCTTCTTCACGATTTTCTGGATTGTCCAACCATGCCGCGACATCCAGCATGGCCTTCTTCATGATGTCAGCCGCAGAGCCTTGCATTGGTGCATTAATCGCAGCACGCTCCGCTGCTTTGCGGCGCGGTACATTACGCGCATTAATTTCCGGCAAATACAGGCGACGTCCAAAGATGGTCTCTACGTAACCTTGCGCAGAGGCCTGCTTCCGGGTCCGCTCCATATAATCTTGCACCCCCGGGAAGCGCTCAAAATACACATTCATATAATGCTGTGCGTCTTTTTGCGGAATTCCAAGTTGTCGTGACAGGCCAAACGCCGACATGCCGTAGATCAAGCCGAAGTTTACCGCTTTTGCACTGCGTCGTTGCTCACTGGAAACCTGCTCCAGGGACACCCCAAAAACTTCTGCGGCGGTTGCCTTATGAATATCGCGTCCCCGCGCGAACGCTTCGAGTAAGCCCTTTGACTGAGACAGATGCGCCATGATTCGCAATTCGATTTGACTGTAATCAATCGCGACCACACGATAGCCTTTCGGCGCAATAAATGCCTTCCGAACGCGTCGGCCGGCTTCATTTCGGATGGGAATATTTTGCAAATTCGGATCGGTCGATGACAGACGCCCTGTTGCAGTCACTGCTTGATGATACGAAGTATGAATCCTTCCGGTCTCGCTGTTGATCATGCGTGGCAACTTGTCGGTGTACGTCGATTTGAGTTTCGCTAAACCACGATGACGCAAAATAAGATCCGGCAACGGATAATCGAGCGCAAGCTCTTGTAGCACTTCTTCCGCAGTCGATGGCGCACCTTTTGGCGTTTTTTTCGTGACGGGCAGTCCAAGATCCTCGAATAAGATGGTCTGTAGCTGCTTCGTCGAGTTCAAGTTAAACGGCTGCCCGGCGATATCGTAGGCCTGCTTTTCGATCGTCGCCAATTCCTTACGAATCGTCTCACTCTGGGCATTCAATAACGCAGGATCAATCAACACGCCGCGACGCTCCATCATCGCGAGAACGGGCAATAGAGGAAGCTCTAGCTGGCGCAGTACCTCGGGTAACTTGCCCTCTTTCTGTACCTTGGGCCAGAGCACTTCATGCAACTGTAGCGTGACGTCGGCATCCTCAGCTGCGTAGCGCGCTGCTTCGGCGATAGGGATCTCATCAAAGCGTTTTTGCTTCGCGCCTTTGCCAGCAATCTCCTCAAACGAAATCGGCTTATGGCCAAGGTACTGTAATGAAAGGGTGTCCATGTCGTGGCGGGATCCTGTGCTATTGAGCACATAGGAATTCAACATGGTGTCATTCAAAATTCCCCGTAAATGGATGCCTTGCGTTCTTAAAACGTGGAGATCGTACTTGAGATTTTGCCCAATCTTTTTTGGTTCCGTATCCTCAAGCAACGGCTTAAGTTGCTCAAGAACCCAAGCTCGGTCAAGCTGTTTAGGGCCTTCCATATCCTGATGGATCAATGGAATATAGGCTGCTTCCCCAGGCGCAACGGCAAAGGAAATCCCGACGAGGTCCGCCTGCATGTAATCGAGGCTTGTGGTTTCAGTATCGACCGCATAATAAGGCGCCGAACGAAGCTTTTCGAGCCACTCATGGAGTGTCGCTTCGTCGGTAATGGTCACATAATCATCATGGCGGATGCCGCCGAGATCGAGGGCGCCTGAAGAACCGGAGTCGTCTGCAGTTCCACCCGCAGTATCCGTGTCACCGCCATGCTCCGGCGATTTTTCGCCCTTCTCAAGCAGTTCACTGAGCCACCGACGGAATTCACAGGCCTTGTACAATTCCGCGAGACGTTGATCATCGGGCTCGCTTAAGGTCAATTGCTCTGGTTTAAACTCCAGCTCAACATCAAGCTTGATGGTCGCTAACTCTTTCGATAGCAACAGAATGTCTCGATGTTCGCGAATCTTATCGGGCATTGATTTGGCTCCGCGAAAACTCAGTTCGGCAAGCTTATCAGGCTCCTCTAACATCGCATCAATACTCCCCATGCCCTGAAGCATCGCGAGCGCCGTTTTCTCACCGACACCGGGTAAGCCGGGAATATTGTCTGAGCTATCGCCCATCAATGCGAGAAAATCAATCATTTGATCGGGGCGAACCCCATATTTCTCAATCACCGCATCATGATCCAATACGGTATTCGTCATGGTGTTGATTAGGATGACATGGTCGTTCACCAGCTGCGCCATATCCTTATCACCAGTACTAATCAGCGTCGTCCGCCCCTCTTCTGAGGCCTGCATCGCTAAAGTACCAATCACATCATCGGCTTCAACGCCTTCAATTGATATCAATGGCAAACCCAATGCTCGGATTATTTGATGGAGAGGCTCGATTTGACTCCGTAAATCGTCTGGCATCGGCGGTCGGTTGGCTTTGTACTCAGCATACATGTCGTTGCGAAAGGTCTCGCCTTTGGCATCAAAAATAACCGCCATGTGGGTCGGATTGTATTGCTTTAATAAACTACGGAGCATATTAACCACCCCGTAGATTGCACCGGTCGGCTCCCCTGCCGAGTTTGTTAAATGAGGGGGGGCATAATAGGCACGAAAGAGATAAGAAGAACCATCTACCAAAATAAACGGTTGTGCTGGAATGCTTGCCATAACCGAGACCTTGTTCCAAAAGCGTTGCGAATAACGGTAAGGATGCCACATACGCACGAATCAAGCGACAGGCGGCTCAAAAATTGCTGCGGGCGTTGCTCAAAAAGCCATCAAACGTGGCGAATAACCTGTGGATAACTCTGTGAAGAAATAGCGGAATCTGCCGTGAATCTGACAAATCAGATGGCAGCATAGAATGCGTAAGTGTTTGATTTAACGGGACGAAACAGCGGAACCCGGATCACTTTCTTTGTTATTTTTGTACTACCCGAGAATGTGGAAATTAATTTCTGGCGGGTTGACTTCTGCGCCTGACTGTTGCCGTATAGTGAAAACTTTTTTGAAGTTTTGTACGTTATTTCCACATCAGGAAGACAGATTAGCACAACCAGAAACGAGCGCTAGATCAAATTGTGATCTTTTTTAACATTTTTTGATCTGAAGAATGCGCGATTTAGACGAGGAGCGACATAATGAAAAAAATTGCCGTTTTATTAAGTGGTTGCGGAGTTTTCGACGGGAGTGAGATCTATGAAACCGTCGTCACATTGCTCTCGATCGAACGAAATGGTGCTCAATATCAATGCTTTGCGCCGGATAAGGCACAAATGCACGTGATCAATCACCGGACGCAAGATATCAATGCAAACAGCAAACGAAATGTACTCACGGAGTCAGCACGCCTCGCTCGGGGCGAGATCAAAGCGATCCAAGATCTTGATATCCGTGACTTCGACGCATTGATCGTCCCCGGAGGATTTGGGGCTGCCAAGAATTTTTCCGACTTTGCACTGAAGGGACCTGATGCGACCGCGGATGAAAAGGTGGTTGAATTCTGTAAAGCCTTTGCGAATAACCAAAAGCCTGTGGGTTACATGTGCATCGCTCCCTCCCTCCTTCCGTTTGTTTACGGAAAAGGCGTCAAACTGACCATCGGCAATGACAAGGGAACGGCCGAGGCACTCACAAAACTCGGCGCCGAACATGTGGACTGTGCGGTCAATGATATTGTGGTTGACGAGACGAATCGTGTTGTGACCACACCGGCTTATATGCTGGCAAACTCTATATCAGAAGCCGCAGAAGGCATTGAGAAGCTGGTGAAGCGAGTCGTATCGATGACCTAATCAAGAAAAGGAGCGCTCTGCGCTCCTTTTTCATACACTCAGGCCATCCGCACTATTGTGGGAGCCCGAAATCCGAGAGGTTCAGGACCTCGTTGTTCAGTAATAGCTCACCATCATGGAAATCGAAAGTCCAAGGCAATGGATCGGTGGTAATCATCATCATGGTCATCATTGCCAGCAAAGGCAGCTCCTCTACCTTTAAATGGACGCGAATATGGCGAATCAAATCATCCGAGTTCTCACCGAATAGTAACTCAACTTCTTCATCATTGAGGCCTCGACGATCAAAGCGAAGATAACCATTCATTTGTGTTCGACCAATCTCTTCGATAGTCAAATCAAAGGTATCAATATGCAGCACCGGCTCACCTTGCGTCATGAGTAAACGAAGAGCTCCTGATTGAGCGCTCGTGTCATTGGTATTCGTTGAATCGCCCCATGCTTGAAGGGCTGAAAAACTGAAATCTTCATAGCGCAAACCCAGTTCCGCGAACCCGGCTACCTCGCCAAATTGGAAGCTGCCAAGCTCATACATCAGGGTTCCGTTCACAACGTCCTGATCCACGGAGAAATCACTGGTCAGCACGGAGTCTTGCATACTAAAAGCGGCGTCAGCAGCGGTGGATACAACCGAGTTAATCCGATACTCCATTTGCTGCTGGCGTAACTGGTTGTCTGCTAAAACTGATTGAGACGCGATGCGAATTCCTTCAACCTGAATCTCCTCTTCAGAGTCAGGCATCGTCAACGTGACGCCTTCACTATCTAACTCGTAATGCATCGCGCTATCGGTGAAGACCATCTTCACGGTAAATGGAGGGGCGCTTAAAAGAAGACGGCCAAAATGCTCCGAACTAATTGCTGGAAAGCGATACTCCGTAGAATAACCCTGCATGGATGCCAAGCCTTTCGAGGTGATCTTCCCATCAAAAAGCTGCTCTGATAGCGATTCTCCATCCAACAAAATGTTGGCCTCTCCGGTCACACGGGTGCGCAAAAATCCGTAGCGCAGTTTCATTGCTTCTTGGAATGTAAGTTCAGACTCATCGAATTGCATGGTCGCGGTAACCTGAAGGTTGCCTCTGAAAAAGCCGTTATCAAGCCATTGAATATCAACGTCATAGCCACTTTCTTCCGCCATGCGCTCTGTTATATTTTCAATAATTGAGCCGGTCGCATTACGAGTGACAGCCGTGCCAACAAAGTAGGCGCCCACCACGAGCAGCAATACTGCAATGATGATTCCCTTTTTCATGATTTTTATTCTCCTTTCGCTATTCCTGCTTTTTGTGGGTCAATACCGACGAACGATCGCCTTATCATACGCTTACAACGGCCAGAAGAACAACAACGCAGGGATTCCAACAGCCACCACAAGAATTTCCACCGGCAAACCGAGTCGCCAATAATCCCCAAACTTAAATCCACCCGGACCGAGGATCAGGGTGTTATTTTGGTGACCGATGGGCGTCAGGAAGGCACATGAAGCACCGACCGCGACGGCCATCAAATAAGCATCGGGGTTGACCCCAAGCTGCGCTGACGAGCTCAGGGCAATTGGACACATAACCGCTGCTGTCGCGGCATTGTTCATGACATCAGACAAGAACATGGTTAAGACAAGAATTACAACCAAGGCGACCACCGCATTACCGAGGGCCATGTACTCAAGAATAAAGCTTGCAAGGGTATCCGCTGCGCCTGTTTCGGCAAGGGCAAACGCAACCGGAATCAAGGCCGCAAGAAGCACCACAACCGACCAATCGATACTCTCATACACCTGCCGCAGCGGAATCACGCGCAGCATCATGATCATGAGGACACCCCCAACAAAAGTGACGGCTGCCGGAGCGACGCCAAACGCTGCGAGAGCCACCGCACCAATCATAATGGCCGATGCAAACATCGCGCGTTTCTTGGACGGTACTCGGACCGTTCGCTCCGCTAATGGAACACACCCAAAGACGCTGGCAAATTGCGTCAGTGTTTCTGGATCTCCTTGCATCAGTAGCACGCTGCCTGACTGAATTTTGGTTCGGCGCAAACGGCGAACGCGCTGACTCCCCTCATATGAAATAGCTAACAGGTTAATCCCCATTCGACTCCGGAGACGTAAGTCCGCAGCAGTATTATTAATAAGCTTGGAGTCCGGCATGACGACCATCTCGACGAGGATAACTTCGCTATTGTCCGAAGCGCGAGGAACAGAATCTGCATCCCCTCGGCTCGTCACGCTGGTACGTATGCTACTTTTGCCGTAGGCCGTTACCTTTCGGTCAAACCAAGGCGGTCGCTCTTCGAACTCTTCATCCACATGCGGGGGCACATCCTCTTCATCCTCATCTTTCTCCAGCTCAGGCGGACGGACGTTATCGACTAAGCGTAATCCAAGTACATTTAATGCTTGGCTCAGGGTTTCCGGTTCGGCTTTGATCACCAGTAGATCGCCTTTGCTCAGGCGTTCAAATCCACGGGTGTTGACCACTTTCATTTTTCCACGAACCAAGCCAATAATCTCCGCATCGGATTCCTGCAATGCTTCATCGAGCTCTCGTACCGTGAGTCCTTCTGCTTTCCCACCCTCAATCACACGAACTTCTGTGAGGTATTTTCCAATATCAAAACCTTCTGCATCGGAGCGCTCACGTTTGGGTACGAGCCGCCAACCCACAATCGCAATAAACACGACACCCACCAACGCGACCAATACGCCAACTGGTGCAAAATCGAACATTCGGTAACCCTCTCCCAGGGCCTCGGCCCGAATCCCCGAAACAATCAAGTTCGGTGGTGTCCCGATCAAGGTGGTCATGCCCCCAAGAATCGAACCAAAGGCGACCGGCATCAAAACCCGCCCCGGTGGGATCCCAATTTTGTTCGCAAGTTGAATGGCTATGGGCATAATTAAGGCCATGGCCCCAACGTTGTTCATAAATGCTGAAAGAACGGCCGCAAGTCCGGTTAATGAAGCAATGGTTGAAATGACACCGCCGCCGGATGGCGTTAATTTGTGGGTGACCACATCAATCGCCCCAGTAATCTGCAAACTTGCACTCAACACTAAAACGGCTGCAACGGTGATGACGGCCGGGTGGCCAAAGCCATAAAAAGCAGTTTCAGGGGAAACAAGTCCAAGCGGAATGCACACGATCAGCGCGAACAGTGCGACGACATCATGACGCCATTTGCCCCAAATAAAGAGTGCCATGGTCACCAAAAGCACAGTGAAGATCTTAATTTCCGGTAAGGTCATTGGGCATCCTTTTCGTTCGCTCGGATTGACGCTCTAAGGTCATGTAGGACCGTCGCGCGATCGGGGCGAAATCCTGTCCATAAATAAAAACTCTCGGCCGCTTGACCGACTAACATGCCCAAGCCATCGGCAATCGGACATTGTTGCTCACTCGCCCACTGCAAAAACGGTGTCGGAGCGGCGCCATACACCATGTCATAACAGAATGGTCTGTGCTGCAATATAGCATTCGGCAATGGCGGGCGTTCGCCCTGTAAGCCACTGGAGGTGGCATTGATGATTACCGCCCAAGGCGTTTCATTCTGGGCTAAGTCACTGAAGGATGATGCAGACACGGGAATTTGGCGGGGATTCGCCCGCTCGCTTTGCCATACATCCGCGAGACGTTTCGCGCGCTCTAACGTTCGATTTGCGATGACCAGAGTTCGCGGTTCGGCTGCTAATAGTGCTGGAATGACGCCCCGAGCCGCACCGCCGGCACCAACCAACAAAATATCGGCATCTTTCAAAGCAACGTGCAGATCACATAAATCGACATAGAGCCCAATTCCGTCCGTATTTTCGCCATGCCAGCCTTGCTCAGTTCGCACCAAGGTGTTCACGGCTCCCGCAAGCTCTGCTTGAGGGCTTCTCGTCGTGGCAAGCTCCCACGCTAACTCCTTCAGTGGAACGGTGACATTCGCCCCCATTCCGCCGAGGGCTCGAAAGGCATTGAGCAGCTCCGGAAATTCTCCACGGGATGCTAAAGTCCGCGTATAATGAATCCCAACTTGGGGATCCACCATAGACGCCTGCCATTGTTGAGCAAACGCCGAATGAATTTGCGGCGAACGACTATGGGCTATCGGATCGCCAAAAACCGTCAATTGATAATATTTCATACCTTATGAACCGATTCTTCCAACGCTGGCTCGAAAAGTTTCAGTCTGACCACAGAACGCCCGATCCGCAAGTCCTTCCTGCCGATAATTCATCAATTTATGCGCAACTTGGAGGTGACCAGGGAGTGCGCGCAATGGCGCATCGCTTCTATCAAATCATGGATGAGGATCCCGAAGTGCATGCGCTCCGCTCGATCCACCCTGAAGCATTAGCGGGAAGCGAAGACAAGTTTTTTGATTTTCTGAGTGGCTGGTTTGATGGCCCGCAACGCTATGTTGAGAAGTATGGGCATCCTATGCTGCGGGCGCGGCACCTGCCATTTCGAATTGATATCGCGATGCGTGACCAATGGCTCCATTGTATTTATCAGACGCTGGACGAACAGGTTACGGATCCGGTGCTTAAAAATGAATTGCGCCAGCGGTTTACCCGACTGGCGCATCATATGATCAATACCGACTAAGATATTAGAGCGGTGTCGACGCCCGATTATGCTTTTGCTTTTTGCTTCTCAATGCGCGCTTTACGCCCTGCAAATCCGCTTTTTGTCTTATCGTCTAAACCAAAACGAATAGCGGCTTCGCACACAGCGATCGCGCCATCAAACTCACCATCTTCCGCCAACAAGTTTGCGTAATTTTGGAACGTCGCCACGTGCGGCAGCTTACCACCGTTGGCCTTTTTCAGTGGTTTGCTGATTGCACCAAACTCATCCACATGGCGTTGTGAATAGACTTTGCAAAGTGCACGCGTTGCTGCATCATCACGATTCTTATAACTTGCTTCCGTGATGGTTTGGTACAAGCGATGACGAGCGACTGGATCCTTTTCATGTTCGAGCGCTGCAATGGATTGTTCAAGTTCAGGAGGTACGTCAGCCGCTAAGGGCGAAGGAGCCGTTTGACTCTCGCCTTTGATGACAGGTTCTGCTTTCGGCCGTGCTGCAGACTTTTCTGTTTCGCTGGGCTCTGGACTTGGTGGCGCAGAAACCTTGGTGTCTTGCTTCGGCGGTTTAGCTGCCTTTGCCGCAGGTGCAACTGGTTTGCTCTCCGATGCACCCTCTGTTTTTGATTTTCGCACCGCGATGATCGCGATCACAACAACCGCAACAACGATAAGAAATAAGATTTCCACGAGTATCCTCTGCTTCGTTTATTTTTTATGCAAAACAGCATAATAGCAAAGCGACGCCCTGACAAGGCTTGTGGCCCACGAGGATTTATGACCGCCGGCCGGCGAATGCGCTATCAAGCTGTTCGCTCAAGCCAGTCCTGCGGGGTGAGAAATTCGCTCAGTTGTGCTTCAGGTGAGTTTTCATCCGGCGTATACATATATTCCCAGCGCGCAAGCGGTGGCATGGACATTAAGATGGACTCTGTCCGCCCCCCAGTCTGAAGCCCAAACAAGGTGCCTCGGTCATACACCAAATTAAACTCCACATACCGACCGCGTCGATACAGTTGAAACTGACGCTCTTGCTCGCTGAACGGCGTATCTTTTCGTGCTTCCAAAATCGGTAGATAAGCTCTTGTGTAATGATCACCAATTGAACGCATCAGGCCAAATGCATGCTCAAAATCGATTTCCCCGGCTGGATTGGTGTTTAAATCATCGAAAAATAGCCCACCGACGCCCCGGGTTTCATTCCGATGCGGTAAGAAAAAATAGCGATCACACCATGCTTTATATTCATCATAGTAATGAGGACCAAAAGGGTCACATGCGTCTTTAGCCACTTGATGCCAATGATTGATGTCCGCTCGTTGTGGGTAAAACGGTGTGAGGTCGAATCCGCCGCCAAACCACCAGACCGGAGGCTCACCCGCTTTCTCTGCTATGAAGAAGCGGACATTTGCATGGGAGGTTGGAATGTGTGGATTATGGGGATGAATCACGAGCGACACGCCACATGCATTAAAACTCCGGCCTGCAAGCTCTGGTCGATGGGCGGTCGCAGAAGCGGGCATTGCCTCCCCGAAAACATGCGAATAATTAACCCCACCTTGCTCGATGACCCCGCCGTGGCGTAAAACGCGAGAACGCCCGCCACCCCCCTGCTCTCGTGTCCAAGCATCCTCGCGAAACTGACCGGCACCGTCGGCAGACTCAAGTTCCGCACAAATACGATCTTGCAAATCCATCAGGTACGCTTTTACACGCTCCAGATACTGATGTTCGCTCATCGTAATGTTTCTCCTGTTAGCGGGTTCAGAATCATTGAAGGCTGCTCTCGCCCTCCCGTTGCTCCCTCCATGATCCATGCCAGATCATGACCGAGCTCACGCCGAACATCCTCCGCAGTGCGCAAGGGTGGCTTCCCACTGTAGTTGGCAGATGTGGAGACCAACGGGGTTTTCAGAGCCCGACAGAGTTGACGGACCGGTTCAAAGGCGGTCACTCGAACCGCAATCGTATCAAAATCTCCGCGCAGATAGCGTGGGACTTCCGGCCGCGCGGGCAACACTAAGGTCACAGGCCCAGGCCAGTGCGAGAACACCGAAAAACGCTTGTCTTGGGGAATCTTTGTATCGTCGACATAGTCCAGCAGCTGGCTGTAGTCTGCGGCAATCAGAATCAACCCCTTGTGCTCGGGTCGCTGCTTTAGAGCCAATAATTTACGGACCGCCAACTCATCGTAGGGCGCACAGCCGAGGCCAAAAACAGCTTCGGTCGGATAGGCAATCAACCCATGTTGTGCCAAGGCGTCGCGCGCGCCCTGAAAGAAATCAGATGATGTAGATTCAGTGTAATTCAAGGAGCCCTCTTCCACGATTTTCGCCTCGCGATCAATAAAACTGAGGCTATTATACGGATTCTTGCCGGTGGCCGCAGGACTTTTGCGGGCAACGGAGGTAGGGTCCATCCGCGCCTTCCCGCTCGACCATGACGGCCCAACCGCATGCAGGACAGGCAATCGGCTTGGGGGGCTCGTTTAATGCGTATTCACATTTGGGATAACGATTACAGGCGTAGAACAGGCTCCCTCGCTTGGATGCTCGTTGCACAAGGGTTCCTTGCTGACAGGAAGGACACGCAATCCCCGGTTCTGCCGATTTCGGCGCGCTCGGATCCAGCATAAAATGACAGGTGGGAAAACCACTGCAACCAATAAAGAAGCCGTATCGGCCTTTTTTGAGCAGCAACTCCATCCCACATTCTGGGCAATGCTCGCCGGGTAACGGCTCCGGCTCAAAATCACCGGTTTCATGCAATGATTGGGTATAGGAACATGTGGGGTAAGCTGTGCAACCCCAGAACGAATGATGCCCAGAATGTTTGAGTGTCACCGGATTTGCACAAAGCGGACAAGGCTCGTCGCGCTCATTTTTACGATCCGGCGCGTCAAAAAGGTGTGATGGAGTCATCAGGGGCCCTGCGTTTAGTGCATGAAACCCTGCGGCTCTTCGAACAACAAGTCTTCCATCTGAGAATATGCATCCTCACGACCTGGCACATTAAATAGCACCATGAGAATTACCCACTTCATATCATCCAGACAGAATTGCGGTGTATCGAGCTCCATCACTCGATCTATCACCATTTCGCGTGTGGTGAAATCGAGTACACCGATTTGCTCTAAATACATTAAAAAACCACGTGACTGGACGTCGAGACGTGCCAGCTCTTCGGGAGTGTATACACGAAATGAGGCCACTGGGGCCGCCTGCGTTAAGTAAGGAGTGTCCTTACTGTCTTGCAGTTCTGCCAAACGCTCTAACCACGCAAGTGCTTTATTGATTTCCTGTTCATGGAAACCAGCACGGGTCAACTCGTCAGTCAGTTCATCGTGGTCCACTACCACTTCCATTTCAGAATGGACGTAGTTTTCAAAGAGGTACATGAGAATCTCGAACATAACTCCTACCTCCTCACCCTGACGTAACCGCCAGGTACTTGCTTGATCCACCCACCCAACTCGAGACTGATGAGCTGGTTCACTACTTCTGAGACCCCGAGTTCGCTCCGCTCGAGGAGCACTTCAAACGAGGTGGTCTCAAAATCCACGTTAGCTAATAAATGGGGGTTTGCCAACCCTGTTTCAAGAAATTTCCCACCGTTTTCACAAAAATTCTCAACTTCTCCATGATTGCCCTGTAGCAAGCAACCTTGGGCTGGGTAGTCCGCGAGCACGTCCTCGGCACAGGTCACTAATTGTGCTCCTTGCTGAATAAGTCGGTGACAACCCTGCACCATCGGATTCATCAAAGAACCGGGAACCGCGTAAATATTTCGGTTCTGATCGATGGCATGCTGAGCCGATTGTAACGAACCACTGTGAAGTCCGGCCTCAACCACCAATAGACCTTGGCTTAGTCCAGTAATAATACGGTTTCGACGAGGAAATTGTTCAATTCGCGGTGGCGTGCCCGGTAGATACTCGCTCACCAAGAGGCCCTTTTCACGCATCTGATAATATAAGGGACGATTTCGCGCAGGATAGATCCGATCGATTCCACACCCCAGCACCCCGATACTTGCCCCTGCCACATCTAAAGCCGATCGATGGGCGACCGCATCGATTCCCATGGCCATTCCGCTAACCAAACAGACCCCAGCGCGAGCCAAAGGCCGACACAGCTCCTCAGCGACAGCGAGTCCCGCGGGAGTTGCATGGCGGCTGCCAACCACGCCCAGAGACGGGTGCGCGAGTATACCTGAATCACCGCTTAGAAACAGCACCAGCGGTGGAGCATGGATCGCACGGAGGGCGGTCGGATATTCGGGGCATAAGAAGGTCAAGATACTGTGACGGTCATTATCGTCGAGCCAGCGGATCACGGTTTCAAAATGCCCCGCAGCAAGCTCGGGAAGCTGAATCGCCAACGAATGCGGGATCCTTAGCTTTTCGCGTGTTTGAGCCTGCTCGTCCCTCTCATTCTGCGCGCGCCATTCACGTTGCAGCACAGCGGAAGCGCAGTGCAGTTGCAACCACTGCATGAGTTCATCCGGTTGAATTGTTTCAGCGTAAACCATAAAGCGTCCTTGCGGTTTTAAAGGCCGAGTAAAGCCGGCCAAGAGCCTGCAAGATATCTGTGAAAATCCAGTTTGGGACAAGGGAAAACCTGTCTTTTCAGCCAGAATCCCGTTAAAATTAAAGATCCCGGATCGGTATAGGTAAACGAGGTAGAAAATTAGTATGGCGACGATGACCATCTTAAAATATCCAGATGAGCGCTTGCGGACCGTGGCAAAGCCAGTTGAATCGGTCGATGACGCCTTGCGCCAAACCATCGACGATATGTTTGAGACGATGTATGAGTCTCAAGGTGTCGGTCTCGCAGCAACTCAAGTAAACGTGCATCAACGGTTCTTCATTGCGGACTGTGGTGACGAGAAACCAGAACCCCTAGTCTTTATTAATCCGGAAATTATTGAACAAGAGGGTCACTTCGAGAACGAAGAAGGGTGCCTGAGTTTCCCCGGTGTTTACGCCAAAGTTGAGCGTGCCGGAAAAATCAAGGTTCGCGCTTTGGATCGGAATGGTGAAACTTTTGAACGGGAAGCCGAGGGACTGCTGTGTATTTGTATCCAGCACGAACTGGATCACCTCAATGGCAAATTATTCGTCGACTATTTATCACCACTCAAACGCGACCGCATTCGCAAGAAATTAGAAAAAGAAGCGCGCATCGCCGCGAAAATGGCTTAAGGAATCAATCACGTGCGTGTACTTTTTGCGGGGACTCCTGACTTCGCGGCGCGGCATCTCCAAGCGCTGCTCGATACCAGTGACATGGAGGTTGTTGGTGTTTACACCCAGCCTGATCGTCCCGCTGGTCGTGGCAAAAAACTCCAAGCCAGCGCCGTCAAAGAGCTAGCACTCAAACATGATGTTCCTGTTGAGCAACCGGAGTCATTAAAGTCGGCTGAGGCGCAGGCACAGCTCGCGGCGTATCAGGCAGATATCATGGTGGTGGTCGCCTACGGTCTGTTGCTCCCTAAAGCTGTTTTGGACACACCACGATTAGGATGTGTCAACGTCCACGGTTCCTTGCTGCCTCGTTGGCGAGGTGCCGCACCGATTCAACGGGCGATTTGGGCCGGTGACCTTGAAACGGGTGTCACGATTATGCAAATGGATGAAGGGCTTGATACGGGTCCGATGCTTGCCAAAGCGCACCTTTTAATCTGTAAAACCGACACCAGCGCCTCTTTGTATGAAAAACTTGCACGGCTCGGCCCCCCGACGCTCATCGAAACACTGCGGGCAATGAATACGGGAGATATTCGTGCGGTTCCGCAAGAAGACAAGCAAGCCACTTACGCTAAGAAGCTGACGAAAGCTGAAGGAGAAATCGATTGGCATGAATCTGCGGCCTTTTTGGAACGCTGCGTTCGGGCCTTCAATCCATGGCCTGGTTCGAGCTTCCTATTTCATGGCGAGCCAATCAAAGTATGGGCTTCCACCGTATTGGAACACCCCAAGGAGGCCCCGCCCGGAACCATTTTGCGGGCCGACAAACATGGCATCTTGATTAAATGCGGTGATAAAGCGTTGAATCTTGAACGATTGCAACCACCCGGTAAAAAGCCGATGTCGGCTGCCGATCTGTTAAATGCTCGCCGAGAGCAGTTTATGCCCGGACTCGTGTTGACCAATAAACTGGTGCGTGATGAGTAAGCCCGGCGCTGCCCGTGCAGCGGCGGCCAAAGCGCTGTTTGATGTGTTACACGAAGGGCGGTCGCTTAATCAAGCGCTTCCAGAAGCAAGTCAGACCCTCACGCCTGCGGATAGGGCGTTCTGCCAAGCCATGTGTTTCCAAGTCTTACGCGCTCTGCCGAGCTACGAATGGTTTGTAAATCAGCTCCTCGCGAAACCGCTTAAGAGCAAAGTACGTATCGTTCACTATGTTCTATTGGTTGGTATTTGCCAGCTCCGCGACCTTCGAACACCGGCACATGCCGCAGTAGGTGAAACCGTAAATGCGATGCCGCTGCTGAAACAAAAAGCATTACAAGGCCTCGTGAACGGTGTACTGCGAAACTTTCAGCGTCAGCAAGCGTCACTCGAAGCCCGGCTCGCGTCTGATCAGCAGAAAAGTGCCTCATTGCGAACGCAACATCCGGGCTGGTTGCAGAAGCGCTTGGAGCGAGCGTATCCGGACCAATGGGAGCGCATTTGTGAAGCCAACAATCAACCGGCTCCGCTGTGGCTTCGCATTAATTTGCAACACACCTCACGCGACGCGTATCTCGATTTGCTGCAAGCACAAGGCATCGACGCAATAACGGACCAACAACTTCCTACGGCAATTGCCCTACAAAAAGCAGGCGATGTGACTGCCCTTCCTGGGTTTGCTGAGGGCTGGGTCTCGGTCCAAGATCGGTCCGCTCAGTTCGCTGCCGTGCTGCTTGACGCCCAACCCGGCGAACGGGTGCTTGATGCCTGTTCAGCACCCGGAGGAAAAACCGTTCATATACTCGAGCGCACGCCCGAACTGCAAGTCGATGCGATGGATCATGACGCCACGCGACTGCAACGAGTCGCACAAAATCTCGCGCGAATGGGATTTAGCGCGCAGATTATCTGCGGTGATGCGGCCGATCCCACATCATGGTGGGATGGAACCCTTTACGACAGAATTTTACTCGATGCCCCGTGCTCAGCAACCGGGGTTATTCGTCGCCATCCGGATATCAAGTGGCTACGACGCGACGCAGATATTGATGCCTTGGTGAATCTACAAAAGCAAATCCTGCGCGCGCAATGGGCACTTTTAAAGCCCGGGGGTCGATTACTCTATGCGACTTGTTCCGTCTTGCCGCAAGAAAATGAGCTGCAAATCATCGAGTTTTTGGAGGATGAACCCACGGCCCGCGTGGTGCCCATTGAACATGCACAGGGGCACGGCTGGCAGCTACTCCCTTCCTCTCTTCTCGCTGATGGTCATGGCGGAGATGGTTTTTATTACTGTCTCCTCGAAAAATCGACAGATAAGGCGTAAGCTGAAGACAAATAAGAACAAAGGTGCGCTGCCGGGATGAAGAAGATAATTATCGTGGGTGCTGGGCAAGTGGGGGCAACACTAGCCGAGAGTCTAGTCAGTGAGCGGAATGAAATTACCGTTGTCGACCCTGATCGCAACATGCTCAACGAGCTTCAAGATAAATACGATCTCCGAGTGATTCAGGGCAATGGCGCCCATCCTGATGTCTTGCGCAGTGCGGGTGCAGATGACGCGGATATGCTCGTCGCTGTCAGCAGCCTTGATGAAGTCAACATGCTGGCCTGTCAGGTTGCGCACAGTATCTTTAACTGCCCCTTGAAAATAGCGCGTATCCGATCCGAGCAATACACCAAATATCATGACCGACTATTTCGCAAAGAACAGTTGCCCGTCGATCATATCATTTCCCCCGAGCAGCTCGTCACCGGTTACATCAAGCGGCTTATCGATTACCCCGGTGCGCTCCAAGTTCTTGAGTTTGCTGACGGGAAGGTGAGTCTCGTTGCCGTTCGGGCATCTTACGGGGGCAAATTGGTGGGCCATGCAATTGCTGCACTTCGGAAACATATCCCGAACATTGATACACGGGTTGCGGCAATTTTTCGTCAGGGCCGCCCGATTCGCCCGCTTGGTAGCACCATTATCGAAGCCGATGATGAAGTGTTTTTCGTTGCTGATACACAGCACATTCGTGCCGTTATGGATGAGTTGCAACCCCGCGAGGCCCACTATAAGCGCGTGATGATTGTCGGCGGTGGAAATATTGGTGCAGGGCTTGCCCGCCAGCTAGAAGACACCCATCGATTGAAGCTGATCGAACTCAGCTTGCATCGTGCCGAAGAATTGAGTGCGCAATTCGACAAAACACTCGTCCTGCATGGCGACGCCTCGGATCAACAGATGTTGAGTGAAGAACGGATTGAAGACATTGATGTATTCATCGCGGTCACGAACGATGATGAAGCGAATATCATGTCCGCCCTACTCGCCAAGCGAATGGGTGCCAAAAAGACCATGGTCTTGATTCAACGCAGCGCTTACGTTGATTTAGTTCAGGGCGGCGATATCGATGTTGCCATCTCGCCTCAACAAGCAACAATTTCTGCTTTGTTGCGGCACATTCACCGGAGTGACTTTGCAAATGCATACTCCCTTCGTCGAGGGGCTGCGGAGGCCATTGAAGCAGTCGCTCGAGGAGATGAAAACACCTCCCAGGTTGTCGGGCGTGAGATTGGAGCGCTGAAGTTACCTCCGGGTACCACGATTGGAGCCGTGGTGCGAGGCACTGAAGTATTGATTGCTCACGACGACACCCTCATCCAAGCAGATGACCATGTGATTCTCTTTTTGGTGGATAAGAAATACGTCAGCGAAATTGAGCGGCTATTTGCGCCCGGAGCACTTTACTTCTAAGACCTTTGTTGGATGGAGGCGCCCCAAGCTAAGGCGCCTTCTTAAAACAGATGGCCGCTTATTGCTTCCAAAAAGCCGGCGAGAACAACACGAGCAGCGTAAATATTTCAAGTCGACCAAAAACCATCGCAAGCATCGCGATCCATTTTCCTGCCATCGAAACCTCGGTAAAGTTTGCGCCGACAACACCCAATCCCGGTCCGAGGTTATTCAAGGTCGCCGCCGTTGCGCCAAACGCCGAGTAATCATCCAGGCCGGTCGCAATAAAAAGCAACATCAGAATCACGAAAAGCAGTGCATACGCTGCAAAGAAGCCCCAAACCGCCTGAACGACACGGTCTGGTAGAGGCCGTTTTCCATATTTAACGGTAAATACTCCTTTCGGGTGAATGAGCCGATTCATTTCGCGTACACCCTGACGATAAAGCAAAAGCACTCGAACGACTTTGAGTCCCCCGCCGGTGGAGCCGGCACTCCCTCCAATAAAACTCGCGAAGATGAGGATCATCGGGAGAAATACTGGCCACACGGTGTAATCGGCTGTGGTAAAGCCTGCGGTCGAGCTAATACTCACGGCTTGGAAAATCCCGTGAACAATATTATCCAGTGTGTTGGTAAATTGCTGATGGAAGAGCAAGGTGGAAACCACGATGACCATCAAAGAGAACTGGATAATAATCAGTGCTCGAAATTCGGGATCCCGGAAATAGGTCTGAACCGACCCGATGCTCCAATCATAGTGCGTCTGACCATCCACGCGTTTTCGATGCATCCGAGGAAATGCCGCAAAATGCAGTGAAAAATTCACTGCGGCAATCAGTAAGAACAGAACTCCAATCATCGGAATTGCGGGATTGTCATAATACCCCATGCTCGCATCATGGGTAGAAAAACCACCAATGGCTACGGTCGAGAACGCATGGCCTATCGCATTGAAGGGTGTCATGCCCGCAAACCAATACGCTGCGGCACAGGCAATCGTGAGCCCCAAATAGATATACCAAAGCTGCTTCGCGGTATCGGCAATCCGAGGGGTCATTTTTGCATCTTTTACCGGCCCTGGGATTTCGGCCCGATACAGCTGCATGCCACCAATCCCGAGCAAGGGAAGAATCGCAACGGCCAGCACGATGATTCCCATCCCCCCAAGCCACTGAAGTTGTTGGCGATAGTAACGGTAGGCATGGGGGAGTTCATCAATTCCAACTAGAATGGTGGCGCCAGTGGTGGTGAGCCCAGAGAAAGACTCAAACATCGAGTCGGTGAACGACAAGGTATGTTCGTCCGGCATCCAAAAGGGAATAGCTCCCACAGTACCCAGTACGACCCAAAATAATACGACTATTACGAACCCTTCACGGGTTTTGAGATCGCGCTTGAAGAGTCGATTCGGATACCAAAGAAAGAAACCAATCAACAGCGACACAATAAAGGCGGAGAGGAAAGCCCAGCCGCCGCCGTCTTGGTAGAAATATGCGAGTACTGCGGGTGGCAGCATTGTGACGCTAAAAAGCGCGACGAGTAACCCAAGAATCCGCAGTATGGTGCGTACTTGCATGTGAGCGCCTGTCCTCGGCCATCAGATTATTATTGGTGTTATTGTGGACGCAAAGGTGCAAAAGTTCCACGTGGAACCAAGAACTTAGCCGCGTCGCCCGCCATTGATTTGCATGCGAATCATTGGTGCCAATACATTAACATCTTTTCCAAGCAGCATCGCGTAAATTTGTTGATAGGCCAATACCGCTTTCACGTAATCGCGGGTTTCTTGGAAAGGAATCATCTCAACCCACATATCCGCGGCCACACTCTCCTCTGGCAACCATTCCTGCATGCGATGAATTCCAGCATTATACGCTGCTGTCGCAAGGAGCCAATTGTCATCGGTCCGACGCAGTAATTCCGCAAGGTATGTTGTGCCTAATCGGACATTATCTTCTGGGTTAAACAACTGATTTTGAATGTTCACACGGGGATTTGGCCCGGGTGCACCACGCTGCAAGTACTCCGCAGTTCCCGGCATGATTTGCATCAGTCCCCGTGCGCCAGCGGGTGAGACTGCATCAACCTGAAACGAACTTTCACGACGCGTAATGGCGAAAACCCAGGCCGGATCGATGCTCGCTCGCTGCGCATTCTCGGTGAGAAGTTCGGAGAAGGCCAGCGGGAAACGACGATGGACATCATTTAGGGTTCCGCTTTGCGCAAAAGCAAATATCGCCTGATCATACCAGCCCCATTCAGATGCGAGGATAGCTGGAAGGACGCGCTCCTCTTCAGTCAGCCCACTGCGTAAATGATTCCACTCACGACGCGCATCCATAAAGCGCGATAACTGGCGAAGCTCATAAGCCCGCTGGGCAGCAGGTTGCTGAGCCAATACGTGGAGTGCTTCCGGATGAAACTCAGGCTCTTCATGCTGGAGGGAAGGCATCAATGTAAGCCGCGCACTTGCAAGAAAACCATAATAGTTCCGTTGTTGCGCTGCCTGTTCCATGAGCTCCAATGCACGATCAATATGGCCAAGCTCTGCTTTCGCCCGCGCCGCCCAATATTGCCACTGAGCCCGGCTCGCAACATCCGGTGGGAGCCGGTCTGTAAAACGCGCGATCGCTTGGAAATTTCGGGTATTCAGATGTGCCGCTAAATACCATTGACGGGCCGTATCCGACATATCCGCGGGGTCAATACCCTCGAACCACTGTTTCGCCCGCGGGTCCCCACGGAGCGCGAGTGTAACGGCAATATCAGATTCCATTTGGCCGCGCTCCGCCGGTGTAAATGCATACCGGTCCCGGAAATGCTCCCACACTTCAACGAGCGTATTATGATTTGTCCACCGAATTCGATTTAAGCCATAAAGCACAATCTCTCGCTCTCGCTCATCTTTTCCGGGAAACTCTTGAAAGCGTCTGATGGTATTTGGCGTCGCATGAACACGGCGCATCAAATCGGCGAGATAGCGCGTCTCATCATCCATGAATCGCGTCAGATAACGCGCAAGGCCTTGTTGACGTTCGTTCAGTGCGAGAAGAATGCGCTCCCACACAATTTGATCCGTACGCTGCCCTGCATTCGCCCACGCCGCAAACACGGGATCACAAGCCGAAGGCAAACTCCGCCCATGACGCCACTGATCGCTCACTTCATTCCAGAATGGCTCCAAAATCCCATCGGAAGCGCCGTCTCGGATTTCACGCTGAAGCGCACGATACTTTTCTCGAAGGTAGAAACATTGTAAGTGGGTGGAATTTTGCCAACGATAATCTCTGAGAAATCGCTCCCCATCATTGCGTCGAACAAGGTACTGCAGCCATGCCGTTCGGAGTTGACGCTCGGCTGGCGTCCCTGTGAATTCGTTGAAGAACTCCAAAACAACAGGCTCATTCGCGAGGCTAAAGTTTTGCTCTAGCAATGCCACTTCGAGATAGGGTAACAACGGATAGTCCGAAAGCTGCAGCATCTTTTCGCGCGCTTGAGTAAACTGGCGCCGCTCAATCAAACGCTCTGCCTGTAAAAACATATCCCGCTGGTCCGCCCGCACCGCTTCAGAGCCTAATTGTACTGGGTTAGTATCCTGTAGTTCGGTCACAGCCTGGGCCGACGCCACGGCCAACATTCCCCAACAAAGTGAGGCGGAAAATAGGAATTTAAACGGGTGTTTAATTTTGTTTCTCATTATGGGATGATTACTGCCGTTGTTTTACCATACTCTTGTAGCACACTATCATAAGGACTCAAGAGTAAAACATGCGAGTTTGCAGAGGTCCGCTCTGCTCATTAGTCTCGGGAGACCACAGATGATCTACCAAGGTACGAACCTGTCCGTCGATTTTATCGAGCCGGGTATTGCTGAAATTCTTTTTAATGCGCCGGGCTCAGTTAACAAGTTCGACGAGAAAACATTAAACGAGTTCAGTGATGCATTAGATGCCCTTGCCTCAAACTCTGATTTGAAAGGAGTTTTAGTTCGTAGCGGCAAGCCAACCTTCATTGTTGGCGCTGATATCACCGAATTTTTGACCCTCTTCTCCGACCTCGAAAAGACCAAGGTCTGGGTCCATAAAGCATCTCGAGTGTTCGACAAGCTCGAGGATTTACCCGTTCCAAGTATTGCTGCTGTGAATGGTTTTGCGCTCGGAGGCGGTTGTGAAGCAATCCTCGCGTGTGACTATCGTGTTGCGGACGAAACCGCAGTGATTGGCTTGCCAGAAGTCAAGCTGGGGCTCATTCCCGGCTTTGGTGGTACCGTTCGGTTACCTCGGGTAATCGGTCCCGACAACGCACTCGAAGCCATCGCCTCAGGTGCCAACCACAAGCCGGAAAAAGCACTCGCCCTTGGGCTGGTGGATGCTGTCGTGAAATCTGATCGCCTCAAAGAAGGCGCACTGGCAATGCTTCGTGATGCGATTGCCGGCGACCTGAATTGGAAAGAAAAACGTCAGCCGAAACTTGAGCCCCTCAAAGCAAATGATACCGAGAAGCTGATGACCTTCTCGACCGCGAAAGGGTTTGTCTGGGCAAAAGCTGGTAAGCACTACCCTGCACCGCATGCGGCTGTGGAAGTTGTTGAGCGCGGCGCCGGCGAAGCGCGTGAACAAGCACTGAACATCGAGAACGAACTGTTCGTAAAACTTACCCAAACCGATGCCGCGCGCGCCCAGGTCGGCATTTTCTTGGCCGATCAAGTGGTCAAGGGCAAAAGCAAGAAAGTGTCCAAAGCAGCAACAAAAGATATTAAACGCGCCGGCGTACTCGGAGCAGGTATCATGGGTGGCGGTATCGCGTACCAAAGCGCTGTGAAAGGTGTTCCGGTGGTGATGAAAGATATCCGCCGAGAAGCGCTGGACCTAGGACTTGCTGAGGCATCAAAGATTCTTGGAAAAGGCCTTGAGCGCGGTAAAATTGACCAAAAAGCTGTTGCGAAAACGCTCACTTCCATTACACCGACCCTCAACAACAGTGAGTTGGCGGATGTCGATATCATCGTTGAGGCTGTGGTTGAGAATCCAAAAATTAAAGGTTCGGTCCTTGCCGAAGTTGAGAAAGTTGTCGCTAAAGACGCCATCATTACTTCGAATACTTCAACAATTTCGATCGATACCCTAGCAGAGAATCTTCAAGACCCGTCACGGTTCTGCGGTATGCACTTCTTTAATCCAGTGCATAAAATGCCGCTTGTTGAAATCATTCGCGGTAAACATACCTCCGATGAAACCATCGCTGCTGTTACCGCTTATGCAATGCGCATGGGCAAGACTCCTATCGTCGTGAATGACTGTCCCGGTTTCTTGGTCAACCGCGTATTGTTCCCTTACTTTGCTGGCTTCAGCAAGTTGCTTGACGATGGCATCGATTTCCCAGCCATTGATAAAGTAATGGAAAAAGAATTTGGTTGGCCTATGGGTCCGGCTTATCTGTGCGATGTGGTTGGCCTCGATACCGCAGACCACGCCACCCACGTGATGGCTGCCGGATTCCCAAGTCGTATGGCACGGGATGAGAACGGTGCTATTGCTCAGTTAGCGAAAAATGAACGCTACGGGCAGAAAAACGGCAAAGGATTTTACGAGTACACGGTCGACAAAAAAGGTCGTCCGAAGAAAGTCGTCAATCCCGATGTGTACGGCATTATTGGCAAAAAAGAGGCCTCCGCCGAGAAAGATGAAATCATCGCACGCTGCATGATTCCCATGGTGAATGAAATGATTCGCTGCCTTGAAGAAGGCATCGTGGATTCAGCGGAAGAAGCAGATATCGCACTCATTTACGGACTTGGCTTCCCGCCATTCCGCGGGGGCGCCTTCCGTTACCTCGAAACCGTAGGTTTAAAGAAATTCATCGAGTTGGCCGACAAGTTCGCCGATCTTGGCGAGATGTACCAAGTAACCGATGGCTTGCGCAAGAAAGCAGCCAATGGCGAATCTTACTTTAAAAGCTAACTTCGAACGGAGATTGTTATGAAAGACGTCGTTATTGTAGATGCAATTCGTACCCCGATGGGCCGTTCGAAAGGCGGAGCGTTTCGCAACGTCCGAGCGGAAGATTTATCAGCAGAACTGATGAAAGGCCTTTTGGCCCGCAATCCAAATGTTGATCCAAATGAGCTGGAAGATATTTATTGGGGATGTGTCCAACAGACTCTCGAGCAAGGCTTCAACGTGGCACGCAACAGTGCGCTGTTGGCCGGCATTCCACACCAAGTTGGCGCCGTCACAGTAAATCGCTTGTGTGGAAGTTCGATGCAAGCCATCCATGACGCTGCTCGGGCCATCCAAACCGGCAATGGCGATATCTTTATCGCGGGCGGTGTCGAGCACATGGGGCACGTTCCCATGATGCATGGTGTTGATTTTCACCCCGGCTTGAATCGGTCTGTGGCAAAAGCCGCTGGTTCGATGGGGTTAACCGCTGAGCTTCTCGGCAAGAAATTTGGCATTTCTCGTGAAGATCAAGACGCGTTCGGTGCACGATCGCATCAGTTAGCCCATAAGGCCACCTTGAGTGGCGAGTTCAAGAATGAGATTTGGGCAGTCAACGGCCATGATGAGCATGGGGTTCTGAAACGTTTTGCCCATGACGAAGTCATTCGCCCAGAAACCACAGCGGACGGCTTAAGCAAGCTACCCGCGGTGTTCGATCCAGCGAATGGAACCGTGACGGCGGGAACGTCTTCGGCAATTTCCGACGGCGCCGCAGCAACCTTGGTGATGTCAGCGGATCGTGCAAAATCGCTCGGCCTCACACCACGGGTTAAGATTCGCTCGATGGCGGTTGCCGGCTGTGACCCCTCAATTATGGGTTACGGTCCAGTTCCTGCGACTGAGAAAGCCTTGCAACGCGCAGGTTTAACGCTCGATGACATTGATGTTTTCGAACTAAACGAAGCGTTCGCGGCGCAAGCCTTGGCGGTGATGAAAGGCCTTGGCATCGATAGACACATGGAAACCAAGATTAACTTGCATGGCGGCGCGATCGCGTTGGGCCACCCACTGGGCTGCTCAGGCGCGCGAATCAGCACGACGCTCATCAATCTGATGGAACAGAAGGACGCGAAGTTTGGTCTTGCAACCATGTGTATCGGTCTTGGCCAAGGTATCGCAACCATTTTCGAGCGGGTGTAACCGAATGGTCAGGCATGGATTCTGCATGACCTGGCATTGGCTGCACAATCGAAATCTCCTATAATCAAAGCCGGCACGCAAGTGCCGGCTTTTTTAGTTTATCAGGACATGAAGTCATGGCACCTTTTCAAAGTGCAGATCAGCAGCTCGACACCCTAGGCCTCCGTTGCCCTGAGCCCGTTATGCTGATTCGCGGAAAAATTCGCACCATGAAGGCCGGCGAAAAACTGCTCGTTATCGCGGATGACCCAGCGACCAAACGAGATATTCCCTCGTTCTGCCGTTTTATGGACCATGAACTCCTAGCGGCACAAACCGACCAGACACCGTTTCATTATTTGATTCAAAAAGGTGGGTAATCGAACCGTTAACGGTTATAGGTATTTTTGCCAGAACTCCGCCCTGCCCATGGCCTTATCTAACTCATAGGGCTTAAATCCAAATTTTTCATAGGCGAGCTTGGCTGGCTCATTTCCGGTCAAAACTTCGAGAGTTAATTTACAACAGCCTCGTGCTACCGCTTCGTCGGCTACCGCCTGAAGCAATTGTTGTGCAAGTCCCTGCCCTCGGTAGCCAGACCGCACGGCAATATCGTGAATGTTACAGACGGGCTTCGCTGCAAAGGTCGAAAACCCTTCGACACAATTGACTAGCCCCACGGGCTGCCCATGTTCATCCCAAGCGAGTAGACTCCAAACGTGCGGACGCTGCGCCATTTCAGCAGCCAGCGTTTTTCGTGTCGAAGACGGTAAAGCTTCGCCGCCACCCATCGGGTCTTGGGCATAATGATCAAGCATCTCGATAAGCGCGTCGGCATCTTCTTTTTTCGTATAATCAACTTTGCTAATTCGTATCATTTCAAAACTCGCTTCCAAATCTATTCGGTTTCTTCTTCATCTGAGGTGTGCGTGCTTCCTTCCTCGGCGCTCTCCTCAAAGCCAGTCACCTCACGAACCCAGTGACGTAGGTGGAACCGCATTTCAGCCATTGTGAGCGAAGCAACAATATGGTCAAGCATATTGTAAACATTGACTTGCCACCCTTCGTCCGTCAGGTAACTTCGGCTTAACAAGGGTGCGGCGTCGCTCTCGAAAGCGGCAGGGGCATGCTCATTTGCTTTTGGGAAAATATCCAAGATGCGCTCGAGGGGGATTGCACCATCCTCTTTAGATACTAAAACCAATGTGTTTTTCGGCAACAGGTGACGGCGATTCTCAAGCTGTAACGAGCTCTTGCTTTGATTCACGCGAGATTGAACATTTGCCACCGCTTTGTGAAATGTTCCACGTGGAACAGCACGAGCCAAAAGGCGCTCCCCTCGTTCTATTTCATAGAGTCGAGATGCCGTGTCCGCAAAATCAAGCATGGGGGCAATCAAAACGGTTCCCGCGACCGGTGTTTCGTTGTCTTGCATCCGAGCGTTGAATTCTGTGGCGGCAATCATACCCATGGAATTTCCAAGTGTGATGATTGGTCGGTTCGGGTGCTCCGTATGAATGGTGTCGATGAGCGCTGAAATACCATTCAGCCCAAAGCTAAAGGGCTGTCGCTCGGTGGGCCCCGCCACGACCCAGGTTGCATAACCATAATGCCGTAGCTCCAAGCCTAACGGCATGGAAGCAATTAGTGATGTCGTGCCATATCCGGGGAAGATAACGATCAAGGGTGCGTTTTCCTCAGGAGCCCGACTTAAATCGTAACGTGAAGTTTCCGAAAGATCCTTGAGGTCCTCACCACTTCGAAACGCGATATTTGCTGTCCAACGGAAGTGATCCATCGGAAGGTCATCGGTGATATCAAAAAACACATGGCACTCCGAGGTATTACACACCTCTCGCACCTTCGGTTCAAACACCTCAGTGACCGGCGCAATCCCAACAAAATCAATGGTTGAGGTCTCAATTCGCCGCTCAATCATGCTGGTGCAGCCTGCCAGTGAGAGCCACACGAATGTAGCAATGACGCCGCGTACCACTGACCCTTGATATGTCATGATCCTGCTTCCCTGTTGGTTCATTTAATCTCCGTTCTTAAAGTCACAGTCCACCAAATGATCATTCACCATCCCGACCGCTTGCATAAATGCATAACAAATGGTCGGACCCACAAAATTAAAACCCGCTTTACGCAGCGCTTTCGACATGGCACGAGACGCATCGGTTTCAGTCGGAACGTCAGCCATTGTTTTTGGAAAGTTTTCCACCGGTGAACCATCCACAAAAGCCCAAAGCCACTCAGAAAAATCAATCCCCTGATGGAGCATCTGCATATAGGCATCCGCATTACGGAATATGGATTGGATTTTGAGTCGATTTCTTACAATCCCCGCATTCGTCATCTGTTCAGCCACAAATGCCTCACGCTCTGTACCCTGAATGGCTGCCAACCGAGCGGGCTCAAAGTGAAAAAATGCGGCCTCGTATGCCGCTTGTTTGCGTAAAATTGTAATCCAACTTAAACCCGCTTGCTGTCCGTCCAGACAGAGCTTTGCAAACAATTCACGCGCATCATAAACCGGTCGTCCCCACACGTGGTCATGATAAGCCTGATAATCCGGTGCATCTCCACACCAAGGGCAGCGTTTCGTTTGTCTTTCAAATGGATTCACATCGATTCTCCCTGTGATTTCGCGGGACTGTCGGGGTATAATCACACAAATCCCTAGTGCTTCACAGCAGACATTCGGCCGAATTGAGTGGGAACTCCATGGAAAAATTTGATGTAAAAACATTTCAGGGCTTAATCTTCGCCCTGCAGGACTATTGGGCGCAACACGGTTGCGCTATCGTACAGCCGCTCGACATGGAAGTGGGTGCAGGCACATTTCACCCGATGACATTTTTGCGCGCTATCGGGCCCGAGCCGGCAAGCTTTGCTTATGTGCAACCATGCCGTCGTCCTACCGATGGTCGGTATGGAGAAAACCCGAACCGCCTGCAACACTACTATCAATTCCAAGTCATCATGAAGCCGTCCCCTGCGGACATTCAGGAGCTGTATCTTGGTTCACTTAAACTTCTCGGTTTTGACCCACTCGTCCACGATATCCGATTCGTTGAGGACAACTGGGAATCGCCTACCCTCGGTGCGTGGGGACTCGGCTGGGAAGTCTGGCTGAATGGCATGGAAGTAACCCAGTTTACGTATTTCCAGCAGGTCGGTGGTTTAGAGTGTAAACCCGTATCCGGTGAGATCACCTACGGATTAGAGCGCCTGGCGATGTACATTCAAGGCGTGGACAGCATTTATGATCTCGTTTGGGCACGGGGACCTCGTGGCACCATTTATTATCGGGATGTGTTTCACCAAAACGAAGTTGAGCAGTCTGCCTATAACTTCGAGCACGCTGATGTCGACGTATTATTTTCCCGTTTCGATGCCTGTGAAAAGGAATGTGAGTTATTAATCGAGAAGAATTTACCCCTTCCTGCGTACGAGCAAGTCATGCGTGCGTCCCACGCCTTTAACTTACTTGATGCACGTCACGCAATTTCAGTCACTGAGCGTCAGCGCTATATTCTGCGGGTACGCACTATGGCAAAGGCCTGTGCTGAAGCCTATTATGCCGCACGAGAAGCGCTCGGATTCCCCATGGCTGCAGAACAGGGAGAGACAGCAGAATGACTATTAAGACAAACGATTTATTGATTGAGCTGGGGACCGAAGAGCTTCCACCTAAGGCCTTAAAGAGCCTCAGTGAAGCGTTTACGCAAGCCTGGATTCAGCAGCTTGAACAAGCGCGTCTGTCTGCCGAACGCGTACAATCCTTCGCGTCTCCACGCCGTCTTGCTGTATTGATTGAAGGCGTCCAAACAGCGCAAGCTGACGAAGTCGTTGAAAAACGGGGGCCTGCTGTTCAAGCAGCCTTTGATGCCGATGGAAAGCCAACCAAAGCCGCCCTTGGATGGGCTCGTGGTTTAGGGATCGATATCAGTGAAGCGCAACGCCTCAGTACCGATAAGGGCGAGTGGCTCCTGCATGAAGCGAAAGTACCAGGCAAATCCTTAACTGACCTGTTACAGGGTATGTTGGACGCGTCGGTAAAACAAATCCCAGTCCCCAAAGCCATGCGCTGGGGCTCAGGTGACTATCAGTTTATCCGTCCGTTGCACCGCCTGACGGTCCTTCTAGGACAAGAAATTATCCCAGCGACGCTTTTTGGGGTTCAAAGCTCCAATAAGGTGACCGGACATCGTTTTCATCATCCAACTGATGTCACTCTATCGCACGCAAAAGACTACGCCCAAGCACTGCGAGATGCATACGTTATTGCAGATTTTGCAGAACGCAAAGCGATGATTGAGCAATCGGTCGTAAACTTGGCTGAAAGCGAGAATGGAATCCCTGTCTGGGATGACGCGCTAGTGGAAGAAGTCGCCTCCTTGGTCGAATACCCCGTTGCATTAGTGGCCGGATTTGATGAAGCTTTCCTCTCCGTGCCAAAGGAAGCACTGATCTATACGATGAAAGATGATCAGCGCTATTTCCCGCTCGTTGATACTCAAAATAACTTGCTGCCGCGCTTCATCTTTATCAGCAACATCCAAAGCCTTGATCCCGTGCAAGTGGTGTCAGGCAATGAAAAGGTGATCCGTCCGCGTTTAGCAGATGCTCAATTCTTCTTTGAAACCGATAAGAAGCAAACGCTAGCGAGTCGGATCGCAAAGCTCGATTCCGTATTGTTCCAGAAGGAACTCGGCTCAACTGGGGATAAAGCACGAAGAATTGCTACAAATGCCCGCAAGATTGCAGAACTTCTTGGAGTTGACGCTTCAGCCGCCGAACGTGCAGGCCTACTCGCAAAAGCGGATTTAGTCTCCAATATGGTGATGGAATTCCCTGAAGTTCAGGGCATCATGGGAATGCATTATGCACGTCATGATGGTGAGCCCGAGGTGGTCGCCCAAGCTATTGAGGCGCACTACCGTCCACGCTTTGCTGGAGATGAGCTACCGGTCAGCTCAGAAGGCTGCGCAGTCGCTCTCGCGGACAAGCTCGATACCTTAGTTGGTATTTTTGCCATCGGTCAGACACCAAAAGGCGACCGTGACCCCTTTGGCCTCCGACGCGCCGCCATTGGAATGTTACGAATTCTGGTAGAGAAAGAACTCCCATTGGACTTGAACAAACTAGTTGAGATAGCGGTCGCCTCATACGGCGAGATCGTGAAGTCACCGGAGTTGGTTCAAACCCAAGTGGTCGATTTCTTACTCGGCCGTTTCCGCCCTTGGTATCAAGATCAACATATCCCAGTTGATGTTATCCAAGCGGTACTCGCGCGCCGCCCCACGGTAGCGCTCGACTTCGACCGTCGCGTGAAGGCCGTCGCCGAGTTCCGTGCTCACCCGCAGTCAGAAGCCCTTGCTGCCGCCAACAAACGGGTGAGTAATATCCTGGCTAAGGCTGACACTGTGAACCACCAAATCAATGAATCACTCTTACAAGAGGATGCTGAGCACGCCTTGTTTAAGGGACTAACCGGTATTGAAGCCCAGGTAGAAGACGCCACGAACGAAGGCGACTATCAAGCTGCAATGGAAGCGCTGGCGACACTTCGTGAGCCTATCGATGCATTCTTTGAAAACGTGATGGTGAATGCCGACGATGATGCGGTTCGGAATAACCGCTTAGCGATGCTTCACGCGCTTCGTAATCAGTTTCTACGTATTGCGGATATCTCCCTTTTGCAGAATTGATGGGTGGTTCAAATCAAACGCAGTTTGACACTCAAAGCCTCCACCTTAGGTGGGGGCTTTTTTTATTCTAGCGCAATGAAAAGCTTGAACTTTCGCTCTATGCTTAAGCCATGAGTAATGATTATTGTTTTAGGGAGCGAGGCACCGATACCAATGAAGATTGCATTCTTTAGCAGCAAAACTTATGACCAGAATTCGTTTACACTTGCGAATGCCGGCCATGCTCATGCCATGACATTTTTCGAGGCGCCCTTAAATGCAGATACCGCATCAATGGCCCAAGGATTTCCGGCCGTATGTGTTTTTGTGAATGATGTGGTGAATCGTCCCGTGTTGGAGACGCTTAAAGCCCAAGGGACTGAGCTTATTGTCCTCCGGTGTGCAGGTTTTAATAACGTCGATCTGAATGCTGCATCCGAGTTAGGAATTCGGGTAGCTCGCGTCCCTGCCTACTCTCCTCATGCGGTGGCAGAACATGCCCTCGCATTAATTCTAACGCTCAATCGTAAAACCCATCGGGCCTATAACCGCGTGCGTGAAGGCAACTTTTCGCTCGACGGGCTGTTAGGGTTTGACCTAGCCGGCAGAACCGTGGGCGTCGTTGGAGCAGGCAAGATCGGCGAGATTTTCGCGCACATCATGGAGGCGATTGGCTGCAAAGTTCTCATCTCTGATCCCTACCCGAGCAATACAATACAAGAAAAATACGAGATTGTGCCATTCGAGACCTTGGTTAAGGCATCGGATATTATTTCATTGCATTGTCCATTAACCCCGAGCACGCATCATTTGATCAATGAAGCTGTTCTGAGCCAATGCAAACGCGGGGTCATGCTGATTAACACCAGTCGGGGAAAAATGGTCGACACGAAAGCCGCGATTCAGGCACTCAAAACCGGACAGCTTGGGGCATTGGGTTTAGACGTTTACGAGGAGGAAGGCGACCTCTTCTTCGCGGACTTGTCCTCAGAGGTTATCCAGGATGATGTGTTCATGCGGTTACTATCATTTCCGAACGTGTTGATCACAGGGCATCAAGGCTTCTTTACACGCGAAGCATTAAAGAATATCGCCGACACAACGCTTGCGAATGTGACCGCTTTCGCAACCGGAGAAGGAGAGTTTTTCGAAGTTGGGACCGAGAAGATTGTTGGCTGATGATGGACCTTACACCACTCCTTATCACACTGCCTTTTTTAGCCATTTTGATTGGAATGATAGGCTTACGATGGACAGCACTGAAAGCTGGCTTCGTCGCAGTGTGTATTACCATCCCAATACTCATAGGTGTCCTTGGGAACAACATCGCAGAGTTTACGTCACGGATGGCACCCGGTGCTTTTCTCGAAGCCGCATTTATGAGTGGCAGTATTTTGTGGATTATCTTTGGAGCACTTTGCATCTATCACGCCCAAGAAAAGCAAGGCGCGACTTTGGTAATCCGCAACGCGTTGGCACGGCTGCATCCGAATCCGCGAGTTAGCGCGCTCTTTATCGCATGGTTTTTTAGTTTATTTATGGAGGGTGCTGCTGGCTTCGGAACCTCGGCTGCGCTTACCGCGCCCTTTCTGGTATCGGCGGGGTATCGTCCAGTGCTCGCAGTCGTCCTTGCATTATGGGGACATTCACTTGGAGTAGTCTTCGGTGCCGTGGGCACGCCCGTTTTAACTCAAGCTATGTTGGTTTCCTTCACAGACTTAGCACTCTCTCAGGCCGCCATTCCATCCATGATTCTACCAACATTAACCCTTGGGGCGATTTTGAGTATTGGTTGTTTTGCTTTCGCTCGTAGTTCAGGGAACCAGGCACCTCACTCCCGACCTCCCATGGGAATTATCATTTTCTTTGGCATCCTTGCAGCGGTGGCCTTTCTTGTTCCTGCCGCCTTGATTGGTTTGTTCTTAGGGCCGGAACTCCCAACGCTACTTGGGGCCGTACTCGGTGCAATCATTTTCACGGTGGTCGTTCGGTATCGACAGCGAGGCGGCTTTTTGAACGCCCCACAAGCATCCTCTATCGATCCGAAGGGGTTGCTCCTAGCTCTGGCACCATACTTGGTTTTAATTGCCCTTGTCCTAATGACACGCTTAATTCCTGACGTAAAGCACCTCGTTCAACACGCACGGATCGGCTTTCATTGGTACCATTACCAAAGCAGTATCCAAATTTTCTATCATCCAGGGACTCTCTTATTCGTGAGTTTCTTACTCGGGGCCACAATTCAGCGCGTCCCCTTTAATTCACTGAACTTCGCCGTCCGACAAAGTCTATTGAAAATTCTCAGTGTGTTAGGGGCATTGTTTGTCATGTTATTTCTATCCCGCATCCTACTTCACGGCGGGGCCATCGATGTACTGAGCCGCGAGGCAATCAAGCTGAGCGGCATAACCTGGCCTTTCTGGGTTGCTTGGTTCGGGGCATTGGGGACCTTTATTACCGGCTCTGCGACCGCTTCCAATATCTTGTTTAGCGAATTCCAACGCACAGCGGCGCTCAATGGCGGTTACCCGATTGCTCCGCTCCTTGGTGCACAATCCGTTGGGGCTGCGGTCGGAAACATGGTCTGCCCGCACAACATTATTGCGGCGGGGGCAACCGTTCAATTGAATGGTCAAGAAGGTGAAGTTATGCGATACACGCTACCCGTCGCACTTTTGCTATGCTGCTTGGTGGGAATCAGCGCGTTACTTTGGATTCACCTCCTCTGAATTAACCTTCCCTCACGCCGTAAGCAGACATCGACTGGATACTCGAGACCTGTGGTAACCTAAAATTCGATCGAGTAGGAGGAGGCCTCCTGGCCTCCGTCCTCTCACACCACCGGGCATACGGTTCCGTACCACGGCGGTTCATAGGTTACATTTGAGCTGATGGTAACTGTCCATCAGCGATACCAGACCCAGT
>NZ_PIPM01000020.1 GCF_003987175.1 Aliidiomarina sanyensis
ACTGGGTCTGGTATCGCTGATGGACAGTTACCATCAGCTCAAATGTAACCTATGAACCGCCGTGGTACGGAACCGTATGCCCGGTGGTGTGAGAGGACGGAGGCCAGGAGGCCTCCTCCTACTCGATTGAGTAAAAACATTATTTATCAATAACTTAAATAGTTGGCATGGGAGTTGAATATACATCGGGTATCCAGAGTAAGTGGTCTTGGATGGGTAACAATCACCAACCATTAAATGACGAAAGGGAGAGACCCCATGAAAACAATCTCAAAAATGCTTATTGCCAGTGTAATAGTCGTTAGTTTGTGTTCAGTAAGCAACGCTTTTGCACATCAGAAAAGCGATCAAGAAGTGAGCCTGAAGGAGTTGATGCATTATGTTGTCCTTGCACAGAGTGGTGCCGTTCAACGCTCAATGAAAGAAAGTACTCCACGCTTGGCGCGTCAGCAGTTAGACGAAAGTAAAGTTCAGGTCGCTGAGTTGCAGCGCTCTGCAAACAGTCACGATAAAGTGATTGCGCAGCGTGTTCAGAAGCAGGACAAGCCTATCGCTCCATGAGTGTTTCTTTGATAATCTGTATGCAGACATAACAATAAGAATCAAGGAAACTGCTCATGAAGACCGCTCTTACCTTAGCACTTGCGAGTGCGTTAACGCTCAGCTCGCTTGCCGTTCAATCCACTGAAATCGTGGCCGGTGAGCGAGCAATGCGGATTGCGCAAGAATCAATGATTATTGATACGCATATTGATGTGCCATGGCGCCTCATCAATGATTGGGAAGATGTGAGTAAGGCAACTGAGCGAGGTGACTTTGATTATGAACGAGCGGTTGCAGGCGGTTTAAATGTTCCTTTTATGGCGATCTATATCCCGTCGAGCTATGAAGATAATGGGGCTTACACTCTGGCCAATCACTTGATTGATTACATGGAAGCCTTGGTGTACCGAGCACCCGATAAGTTTGCGATTCCACATTCAGTGGATGATCTCTTTACGCATCAAGAGCAGGGTTTGATGAGTCTTGCGATGGGTATGGAAAATGGGGCACCGATCGAAGGTGATTTTGCAAAACTTCAACATTTTTATGATCGAGGTGTCCGTTATGTCACCTTGGCCCACTCGGAAGACAATCATATTTCTGACTCGTCCTATGACATTCGCCAAACGTGGGGCGGCTTAAGTCCATTCGGCGTGGAGCTGGTGCGCGAGATGAACCGGATCGGCATGATGGTCGATGTGTCACATATCTCTGATAAAGCTTTTTATAACGTGCTGGAAGTAACTCAAGTTCCGGTCATTGCTACCCATTCTTCTGCTCGCCGTTTCACCCCAGGTTGGCAGCGAAATATGAACGATGACATGATCAAGGCATTGGCCGAGAATGGTGGGGTGATTCAAGTCACGTTTGGTTCAACCTTTGTGACGCCGATGGCCAATCAGCACCGCGCACGGATTCAGCGCTTGACGCGGGAAATCAATGAACGACTCGGCGAAGGAACTCCAGAGGCCGAAGCAGCGATTGCCACCATGCGGGAAGAAAACCCTTACCCCTTCGCCACGAAAGCAGATGTGCTTGACCACATCGACCATATCGTGAATCTGGTTGGGATTGACCATGTCGGAATTGGCTCTGACTACGATGGTGTAGGGGATACATTGCCGGTTGGTTTGAAAGATGTACGGACGTTCCCAAATCTGATTCAAGGTCTGTTAGACCGAGGTTATTCCGAAACCGATATTAACAAGATTCTGCACGGCAATACCTTGCGGGTTTGGCGCATCGCAGAGGAATTTGCAGCCCAAGCGCAACAACCTTAATTACCTCGAACGAGGGGACGCAGATAATTCTGCGTCTCCGCTTGCTTTTCTGCCCCATTTACGTATAATCTCGCCCACGTCTTTTTAGGCGTAGTAAGCTTTCGTATCGTGAAACCAAGCAAAACGCGACCTCGCACCTTGTTTGGATGGCACAGATACGACAACAACGACCCCGATGGGGGGTCGAACGTGGTTAAAAATACTTCCTCTTCCTACTTGCAAAGGTAGCCGAAGCGGCGAGTTTTTTTATGCTCTTTTTTAAATGCTCTTTATATGAGGCTTTGATTTATGTCTGGTCAAAGAATTCGGATTCGCTTGAAAGCTTTCGATCACCGCCTGATCGACCAGTCTACGGCGGAAATCGTAGATACAGCGAAGCGTACCGGTGCACAGGTTCGTGGACCTATTCCACTTCCTACGCGCAAAGAACGTTTCACCGTGCTGATTTCTCCGCACGTAAACAAAGACGCCCGTGATCAGTACGAGATCCGCACCCACAAGCGTCTTATCGATATCATCGAGCCAACAGATAAAACTGTTGACGCTCTGATGCGTTTGGACCTGGCTGCTGGCGTTGATGTGCAGATCAGCCTGGGCTAAGTGAGCAACAAGATTCTGGATAAGAGGTTTTAACAATGGCTATTGGTCTAGTCGGTCGGAAAGTAGGAATGACGCGTATCTTCCAAGAAGATGGCGCCTCAGTTCCTGTGACTGTGATCGAAGTGCTGGCAAACCGTGTGACTCAGGTTAAAAATCTGGACACTGATGGTTACCGTGCGCTTCAGGTGACCACTGGTAGCAAGAAGACCAACCGTGTCAACAAACCTGCAGCAGGTCACTTCGCCAAAGCTGGCGTAGAAGCTGGCCGTGGTCTGTGGGAATTCCGCCTAAATGGCGAAGAAGGTGCTGACATCGAAGTTGGATCTGAGCTGACCGTGGAAATCTTTGCGGACACCAAAATGGTAGACGTAACCGGTACCTCAAAAGGTAAAGGTTTCGCCGGTACTGTGAAACGCTGGAACTTCAGCATGCAAGACGCGACGCATGGTAACTCATTGTCGCATCGTGCACCGGGTTCTATCGGTCAAAACCAGTCACCTGGTAAAGTATTCAAAGGTAAGAAGATGGCCGGCCACATGGGTTCTGAGCGCGTAACCGTGCAGTCCCTTGAAGTCGTCCGTGTTGACGCTGAGCGCAACTTGCTTCTGGTTAAAGGCGCGGTCCCTGGAGCTTCTGGTGGCAACGTTATCGTTAAGCCGGCAGTGAAAGCGTAACGTCTGAGGAGATTAGTGATGGAATTAGCATTAAAAGACGCGAAAGGCGCTCTTGAAGTTTCCGAAGCTACCTTTGGACGTGAATACAATGAAGCTTTGGTGCATCAGGTCGTAGTGGCCTATGCAGCTGGCGCACGTCAAGGTAGTCGGGCTCAAAAAACGCGTTCAGAAGTTTCTGGTGGTGGCAAGAAGCCATGGCGCCAGAAAGGTACTGGTCGCGCACGTGCGGGTACAATCCGCAGCCCATTGTGGCGTTCAGGTGGTGTGAGCTTCGCAGCTAAACCACAGGATCACGCACAAAAAGTAAACAAGAAGATGTATCGTGGCGCACTCAAGAGCATTCTCTCTGAGCTGGTTCGTCAAGATCGTCTGATCGTTGTTGAAAATTTTGGTATCGATACGCCAAAAACGAAGCAACTCGTAAGCAAGTTGAAAGAGCTGGAACTGAACGACGTTCTAATCATCACCAAAGATGTTGATGAGAACTTGTTCCTGGCTTCTCGTAACCTGCATAAAGTCGACGTACGTGATGTACAAGGCATCGATCCGGTCAGCTTGATCGCATTCGACAAGGTCTTGTTCACCGCGGACGCAGTCAAGCAGCTTGAGGAGACATTGTCATGATGCGTGAAGAACGTTTGCTGAAAGTCATTCTGGCGCCTCACGTTTCTGAGAAAGCGACTGTTTCTGCTGAGAACAACAACACGGTTGTGTTCAAAGTAGCAAAAGACGCAACGAAGTCAGAAATCAAAGCTGCGGTAGAGAAACTGTTTGAAGTCGAAGTCACCGGCGTACGCACATTGAACGTTAAGGGTAAAACCAAGCGTTTCGGTATGCGCGTAGGGAAGCGGAGCGATTGGAAAAAAGCTTACGTAACTCTAGGCGAAGGTGCTGACATCGATTTCGTCGGCGGCGCTGAGTAAACAGGAGGATATTGAAGATGGCTGTTGTAAAAATGAAGCCTACGTCTCCGGGTCGTCGCCACGTCGTTAAAGTCGTTGGTCAGGACCTGTACAAAGGCAAGCCATACGCTCCGTTGTTGGAAAAGAACGCCAAGAACGGTGGTCGTAACAATAATGGCCGGATTACCGTGCGTCACATTGGTGGTGGTCACAAGCACCATTACCGCTTGATTGATTTCAAGCGCAACAAAGACGGTATTCCAGCAACTGTAGAGCGGATCGAGTATGACCCTAACCGGTCAGCAAACATCGCTCTGGTGCTTTATGCAGATGGCGAGCGTCGCTACGTTCTAGCTCCAAAGAGCTTGAAGTCTGGCGACAAAATCGTATCTGGCTCAGATGCACCAATCAAAGCAGGTAATGCTTTGCCTTTACGTAACATCCCAGTGGGTTCTGTTGTTCACGCTGTGGAGATGAAGCCTGGTAAAGGTGCACAGCTGGCGCGTTCAGCAGGTGCTTCAGTGCAGGTTTTGGCGCGTGAAGGTATGTACGTCACCGTTCGCTTGCGTTCAGGTGAAGTGCGTAAAATTTTAGCCGACTGTCGTGCGACAATCGGTGAGGTTGGTAACGCTGAACACATGCTCAAGCAATTGGGTAAAGCTGGTGCAACGCGCTGGCGTGGTGTTCGCCCAACGGTCCGTGGTGTTGCCATGAACCCGGTAGATCACCCACACGGTGGTGGTGAAGGCCGGACTTCAGGTGGACGTCATCCGGTCACTCCATGGGGTGTTCCTACGAAGGGTTATAAGACTCGTAAGAACAAGCGTACTAGCAAGTACATCGTGCGTCGTCGCACTAAGTAAAGGCAAGGGGTTTTATAATGCCACGTTCTCTTAAAAAAGGTCCATTTATTGACCTTCACCTACTCAAGAAGGTGGAGAAGGCGATGGAAAGCGGGGACAAGAAGCCAATTAAGACTTGGTCCCGTCGTTCAATGATCATTCCAGATATGATTGGTTTGACCATCGCTGTTCATAACGGTCGCCAGCACGTTCCAGTCTTCGTTTCTGACGAGATGATTGGTCACAAGCTCGGTGAATTCGCTCCGACTCGCACTTATCGCGGCCATGCTGCAGATAAGAAAGCTAAGAAACGGTAAGAGGTGAATACAATGCAAGCTATTGCTAAACATAAATTTGCCCGCCTTTCTCCGCAAAAGGGTCGTTTGGTTGCTGACCAAATTCGTGGTCAATCAGTTGCAAAAGCGCTAGAGACTCTGGAATACAGCCAGAAGAAAGCAGCGACTCTGATCAAGAAAGTTCTTGAATCAGCGATTGCAAATGCTGAGCACAACGAAGGTGCGGATATCGACGAGTTGAAAGTTTCTGCCATCATGGTTGACGAAGGTCCTACTATGAAGCGGATCAAGCCTCGTGCGAAAGGTCGTGCGGATCGTATCTTAAAGCGCACCAGCCACATTACTGTGGTTGTATCGGATAGCTAGGAGATAAGTTATGGGTCAGAAAGTACATCCTAATGGTATTCGCCTAGGTATCACCAAGCCATATAATGCTACCTGGTTCGCGGAGTCCAAGGATTTTGCTGATAACCTATTCAGTGACCATCAGGTTCGTTTGTTCCTGAAGGAAAAACTGAGTGGTGCTTCAGTATCACGCATCGTTATCGAGCGTCCAGCCAAGAGTGTTCGTGTGACGATTCACACTGCACGTCCAGGCGTGGTCATCGGTAAAAAAGGTGAAGACGTTGAGAAGCTGCGTCAAGAAATTTCGAAACTGACTGGTGTTCCAGCACAGATCAATATTTCTGAAGTTCGTAAGCCAGAGCTTGATGCTCAATTGGTTGCTGAGAACATTGCAGGCCAGCTCGAGCGTCGCGTTATGTTCCGTCGCGCTATGAAGCGTGCGGTACAAAATGCTATGCGCCTAGGTGCTAAAGGTATCAAAGTAGAAGTGAGCGGCCGTCTTGGTGGTGCTGAAATCGCACGTACCGAGTGGTATCGCGAAGGTCGTGTTCCGTTGCACACGTTGCGTGCGGACATCGATTACGCGACCGCTGAAGCTTCAACAACTTACGGTATCATTGGCGTGAAGGTTTGGGTTTTCCGCGGCGAAGTATTGGGCGGTATGCCTGTCGCCGAAGAAAAGCCAGCAGCGCAGAAGCGCGGCAAAGGTCGTAAGTAAGGAGAAGCATCATGTTACAACCTAAGCGTACGAAATTTCGTAAGATGCACACCGGCCGTAATCGCGGTCTGGCGCAGTCGGGTAACAAGGTAAGCTTCGGAACTTATGGTCTAAAGGCTACTGAACGTGGTCGTATGACCGCGCGTCAGATCGAAGCTGCTCGTCGTGCAATGACGCGTCACGTTAAGCGTCAAGGTAAAATCTGGATTCGCGTATTCCCAGACAAGCCAATTACCAAGAAGCCTCTTGAAGTGCGGATGGGTAAAGGTAAAGGTAACGTTGAATACTGGGTTTGCTTGATTCAACCGGGTCGCGTTTTGTACGAGATGGACGGTGTATCTGAAGAGCTGGCACGTGAGGCATTCAAATTAGCGGCTGCCAAACTGCCATTCAAGACAACCTTTGTTTCTCGGACGGTGATGTAATGAAAGCAAGCGAACTAAACGCGAAAAGCGTTGAAGAGCTGAATCAAGAGCTGCTTGGTTTGCTGCGTGAGCAATTCAACCTGCGCATGCAAGCTGCGACCGGCCAGCTGAATCAGACTCACCTGTTGAAGCAAGTGCGTAGAGATATCGCACGTGTGAAAACAGTGATTAATCAAAAGGCAGGTGCGTAATGAGCGAAGCAAAAACTATCCGTACTTTGCAAGGCCGCGTTGTGAGCAACAAGATGGACAAGTCTATCATCGTTGCTATCGAGCGCCAGGTTAAGCACCCAATCTATGGGAAGTACATTAAGCGGACGACTAAGCTCCACGCACACGATGAAAATAACACGTGCCAAGAAGGTGATTTAGTGACAATTCGGGAAACTCGCCCGATTTCAAAAACTAAAAACTGGACATTGGTCGATGTTGTTGAGCGTGCTGCAGGCGTCTAATCCGCCGGCGAAAACGCCTTAAAGTATAGAAACGGCTCTCTTCGGAGGGCCGTTTTTTTTGCGTAACGAGAGGGCCTTACTATACTTAACATCCACTTGTTAGCCGATTCAGCAAGGAGCAACGAATGCGTAAGAGTTTTATCGCCCTCAGTATTGGCCTCGCATGTAGTATCGGATACCCTCCCAGTTCAGTGCATGCACAGAGTAACGAACTCACCATCGAAGAACGAATCTCTATCCTAGAACAAGAATTGCGTGCCCTGCGAGCAGAGAATGAGGCTTTGCAACGTGAAGCCGAAGCCGAACGCGCCCAAGCAGAAGATGACCGAAAAGCAGCGCAAGAAGCGGCGGAAGAGGCTGCAGATGCTTCCCGTCGAGCCATCGAAGCAGAGCGTGAGGCACGAGGTGAACGCGCGGAAGATGGTATTGAGTTTGGTGGGGCGGTCCGTTTTCAATATCAAGTGAACGATTACGACCGTGCACATCGGAATCGTGGCGGTGATCTCGATTTTGACCTCATCCGAATTGATTTCGATGGGCGGATGGGCGATGTGATTTTATCGGCTCAGTATCGTTGGTTTGAATACATGGAGGCGGTTCGACATGCCTATTTTGGCTATGATTTCTCCGATGAATGGCAGGGGCAAATCGGTCTGGTTATTCAGCCGTTCGGTGTCATGCCATATAACTCACATAGCTACTTCTTCAGCACGAATTTCTATGTTGGGATGGAAGATAATCCTGGCGCCGGAATTCGTTTCAAACGCCGAAATGACACCTGGGATTTAGATCTCGCATTTATTAAAAATGACGAGCTCGGCGGATCAACAGGGTTTGTGCGCAACCTTTCGGATCGCTACGCATATGATGTCGTGGGTCTCCGGTTAGCGGGAGAGGATCCCTTTGATGAACCGAGTCAACTCGTGAGTGAGAGTAATACCGTGATGGGGCGGGTCGCCCGGAAGTGGGCATTCGATGATGAGCGCCACCTCGAACTTGGGGTATCTGGGCAGTTTGGCCGCTTCAACGATGGTGCTCGGAATATTGGAGATCGGGAAAATATCGCGTTCCATGCGGTGTACAATACAGGACCATGGGAATTCCAAGGGCAATATGCACGGTATGATTATACCTTTGATATTGAGAATGTTGGTGTCATTACCGCTGCATATAACTACTTTGAAACAATGCCCTCGAAAGCGGACCTCTGGACTGCAAATGTTGCATACTCGATGCCGGTAAATCTTGGTCCGATTTCGAACCTCTTGTGGTACAACAACTATAGTCTGATGACCAACAAACGTGAGTTCAATGATGATACGTGGATGAATGTCCTCGGTGTTGCGGTGACTGCGGGCGGTGTGTATACCTACATTGATCTAGTCACAGCTAAAAATCATCCGTTCGTCGGTGGCTCTACCGGTACCGATGGGGGTAGAACAAACACACGTTTTAATATAAACTTCGGGTACTATTTTTAGACAAATCTGAGGCGTCAACTCAGGCGCCTCAACCCCTCTGTTTTTCTGTGAAATCCCTCTATCTTCTCCCAATCTTTTCTGTTACAATTTCGCGCCCTTTTAATATGGGGTCTTCTTTCTGAGAGGTTCAGTCAGAAGTTATATGGACTCGGGAGAGTCTGGTTTACTAACTCAAGCGGAGCACTGAGATGATCCAGATGCAATCTATGCTCGACGTGGCCGACAACTCGGGCGCGCGCAGCGTACAATGTATTAAGGTTCTAGGTGGTTCGCACCGCCGTTACGCAAACATCGGTGATGTCATCAAAGTGTCAGTGAAGGAAGCAATTCCTCGTGGCAAGGTGAAGAAAGGTGATGTTTACAATGCGGTGGTCGTTCGCACCCGGAAAGGCGTCCGTCGTCAAGACGGCTCTGTTATCCGTTTTGACCGCAATGCGGCTGTTATTTTGAATAACAACTTACAGCCGATTGGGACCCGTATCTTTGGCCCGGTGACTCGTGAATTGCGCGGTGAGCAGTTCATGAAGATCATCTCCCTGGCGCCAGAAGTACTATAAGGAGTCTAAAAATGGCGGCAAAAATCAGACGTGATGACGAAGTGGTTGTGTTGGCAGGTAAGGACAAAGGGAAGCGCGGTAAAGTGCTTTCAGTTCTGACCAGCTCCGATCGCGTAGTGGTAGAAGGCGTTAACATTATCAAGAAACATCAGAAGCCAAATCCGGCTCTGAATGAACCAGGTGGCATCGTAGAAAAAGAAGCCCCTATTCATGTTTCTAATGTTGCGATTTTCAACCCAGCGACTGGCACAGCAGATCGTGTTGGTTTCAAGATTGAAGGCGAGAAGAAAGTTCGCGTTTTCAAATCTAACAATGAAATCATCTAATTGAAATTTGGAGTATACGATGGCGAAACTGCATGATTTTTATAAAGAGACTGTAGTTCCTGAGCTGATGAAACAGTTCAGCTACACCAGTGTCATGCAAGTCCCTCGGATTGAGAAAATCACCCTGAATATGGGTGTTGGTGAAGCACTAGTCGACAAAAAGATTCTCGACAATGCAGTTGCAGACCTTGAGGCCATTACTGGTCAAAAAGTTGTCCGTACTGTTGCGCGTAAATCTGTCGCAGGCTTCAAGATCCGTGAAGGCTTCCCGATTGGTTGTAAAGTAACTCTACGCGGTGAGCACATGTGGGACTTCCTGCAGAGACTGATCTCTATTGCGATTCCTCGGATTCGTGACTTCCGTGGGTTAAACCCGAAGTCATTTGACGGTCGCGGGAACTACAGCATGGGCGTTCGTGAGCAAATCATTTTCCCAGAAATCGACTACGACAAAGTCGACCGGGTACGTGGTTTGGATATCACGATTACCACCAGTGCACAGAGCGATGATGAAGCGCGTGCATTGCTGACTGCCTTTAACTTCCCGTTTAAAAAGTAAGGTGTAGAGTTATGGCAAAAGTTTCTATGAAAATGCGCGAACTGAAGCGTGCTCAGCTTATTGAAAAATATGCTGAAAAACGCCGCGCACTGAAAGCTACTATCAGTAACCCAGCGTCCAGCGACGAACAACGCTGGGAAGCCGTTCTGGAACTTCAGAAGCTTCCTCGTGATTCCAGTCCTTCACGCCAGCGTAACCGCTGCCGTGTGACTGGTCGTCCACATGGTTATCTGCGTAAGTTTGGCATGAGCCGTATCAAGGTTCGTGAAAAAGCTATGCGCGGTGAAATTCCTGGCTTGAAAAAAGCTAGCTGGTAAGCCACGAATCACGGGAGAAAGCAAAAATGAGCATGCAAGATCCAATTGCGGATATGTTTACTCGCATTCGCAACGCTCAGTCTGCGAACAAAGTAGCAGTGGTTATGCCAGCATCTAAGCAGAAAGAAGCAATCGCTCAAGTTCTGCAAGATGAAGGTTATATCACCGCGTACAAAGTAGAGTCTGGCGTTAAACCAGAATTGGAAATCACTCTGAAGTACTTCGAAGGCAAGCCTGTCATCGAGTCAATTCAGCGTGTAAGCCGTCCTGGTCTGCGGATTTATAAGAAGCGTAACGAACTGCCTAAAGTAATGGGCGGTCTCGGTATTGCAGTTGTTTCTACGTCGAAAGGACTAATGACTGACCGTGCAGCTCGAGCAGCTGGACTTGGCGGTGAAATCATTGGTTACGTAGCGTAACGGGAGGTAAGGATATGTCACGCGTTGCTAAGGCACCTGTTGCTATCCCTGCTGGCGTTGAAGTTACGCTGAACGGCCAGGAAGTAACAGTTAAAGGCGCAATGGGCACACTGACTCGTGTTTTTAATGATGCAGTAGAGATTTCTTCTGCTGATCAAGAACTGCGTACTGTACCTCGTGAAGGTATGGCAAATGCAGTTGCACAAGCAGGTACCGCGCGCGCTTTGTTAAATAACATGGTAGTCGGGGTTACCGAAGGCTTTGTCCGTAAACTGAACCTTGTTGGTGTCGGTTATCGTGCACAAGCTCAAGGTAGCAAACTGAATCTGAGCCTAGGCTTCTCACACCCAGTCGAGTTCCAAGTTCCAGCAGGTGTTACTGTTGAAACGCCAACTCAAACTGAGGTTGTCGTGAAGGGCGCTGATAAGCAACTGGTTGGTCAGGTTGCTGCGAATATTCGTGCGTATCGGAAACCAGAACCTTACAAAGGTAAAGGTGTTCGTTACAGCGACGAGCAAGTGCGCCGTAAAGAAGCCAAGAAGAAATAGGGTAATACGATGGACAAGAAATCAGCTCGCTTACGTCGTGCTACTCGCGCACGTAAGAAAATTCAAGAGTTGGGTGCAACCCGTCTGGTGGTTCACCGTACCCCGCGGCACATTTATGCTCAGTTGATCGCAGCAAGTGGCTCAGAAGTTTTAGCTACTGCTTCTACTGTAGAAAGTTCGATCAAAGAGCAGGTGAAAAACACGGGTAACGTGGAAGCCGCTAAATTCGTCGGTAAGTTGATCGCCGAGCGTGCGAAAGAGAAGGGCGTTGAGTCTGTATCTTTTGATCGCAGTGGCTTCAAGTACCACGGTCGTGTTGCTGCACTGGCAGATGCTGCCCGTGAAGCAGGACTGCAGTTCTAGGAGACGATAATGGCAAATCAAGAAGCTCAAAACGGTGAACTGGTAGAAAAGTTAATCACAGTCAACCGCGTCTCTAAAGTGGTTAAAGGTGGTCGTATCTTTAGCTTCACTGCGCTGACTGTGGTAGGTGATGGTCAAGGTAAAATCGGTTTCGGTTACGGTAAAGCACGTGAAGTGCCTGCTGCTATCCAGAAGGCGATGGAAAAAGCGCGTCGTAACATGGTCACAGTTCAGTTGACTAATGGAACGTTGCAGCACCCTGTTAAAGGTCGTCACTCTGGCTCGAACGTATACATGCAGCCAGCATCTGAAGGTACAGGTATCATCGCCGGTGGTGCGATGCGTGCAGTACTCGAAGTTGCGGGTGTACACAACGTTCTGTCAAAAGCGTACGGTTCAACTAACCCAATCAACGTTGTTCGCGCAACGATCAAAGCTCTCGAGGCTATGCACTCGCCAGAGCAGATCGCTGCAAAACGCGGACTGTCTGTTGACGAAATCGTGGGGTAATGAACGATGGCGAAAAAGACAATCAAAGTAACGCAAACCAAAAGCTCAATTGGCCGCTTACCAAAGCATAAAGCCACTTTAGTCGGTTTGGGTCTACGCCGGATCAACCACACCGTTGAACTTGAAGATACACCTTCAGTTCGCGGTATGGTGAATAAGGTTTATTACATGGTTAAGGTAGAGGAGTAAGACATGTTTTTGAATTCTCTCTCTCCTGCACCTGGTGCAAAGACAGCTAAGAAGCGCGTTGGTCGTGGTATTGGTTCTGGTCTTGGCAAGACAGGTGGTCGCGGTCACAAAGGTCAGAAATCTCGTTCAGGCGGAAGCGTGAAACCAGGTTTCGAAGGTGGTCAAATGCCATTGCAGCGTCGTCTGCCTAAGTTTGGTTTTACTTCGCGTAAATCATTCCAAACTGCAGAAGTGACGTTGAGTGAGTTGGCCAAAGTAGCCGGTGACACCGTGACTCTGGACGGTTTGAAAGACGCAGGTTTGGTGAAGAAGAACATTTTGTTCGTCAAAGTCATCAAGTCTGGTGAAATTAGCCGTGCAGTCACTGTACAGGGTATTAAAGTCACTAAAGGTGCGCGCGAGTTAATCGAAGCGGCCGGCGGCAAAGTCGAAGGATAATTGACTCATGGCTAGACCAGGATTGGAAAAATCCAGCGCGAAAGGCGGATTATCAGAACTGAAAACGCGTTTGTTGTTTGTTCTCGGAGCAATCATCGTATTCCGTGCTGCGTCTTTCGTGCCGATTCCTGGTGTAGATGCAGCCGTATTAGCTGAGTTGTTCGAGCAGCAACAGGGAACCATCGTGGCCATGTTTAACATGTTCAGCGGTGGTGCTCTGGAGCGCGCGTCGATCCTTGCGTTGGGTATCATGCCCTACATTACCTCTGCCATCATCATGCAGTTGCTTGCTGTGGTTCATCCAAAGCTTGCAGAGTTGAAGAAGGAAGGGGAAGCAGGGCGACGTAAGATCAGCCAATACACGCGTTGGGGTACTCTCGTTCTCGCAACGATGCAGTCGATAGGTATTGCAACGGGGCTTCCGAATCTAATCCCTGGATTAGTCGCGAACCCCGGTCCTGCATTCTATTTTACTGCAGTGGTGAGCTTGGTTACGGGAACTATGTTCCTTATGTGGCTAGGTGAGCAAATTACGGAACGAGGCATCGGTAACGGTATCTCAATTATCATCTTTGCCGGGATTGTTGCAGGCTTGCCTTCAGCGGTCGGTCAAACAGCAGAACAGGCGCGTCAGGGCGACCTGCACCTCCTACTGCTGTTGTTAATCGGGGTAATCGTTTTTGCGGTTACTTACTTTGTTGTATTTGTAGAGCGCGGACAGCGTCGGATTGTGGTAAACTACGCCAAACAGCAAAAAGGGCGTAAGGTTTTTGCTGCACAGAGTTCTCACTTGCCATTGAAAGTTAATATGGCCGGTGTAATTCCTCCGATCTTTGCGTCGAGCATCATCTTGTTCCCTGGAACTATGGCTTCATGGTTTGGGCAAGGCGAAGGCGGCGTGGCAGAAGCGTTACAGAATGTTGCGTTGACATTGTCACCGGGACAACCTCTGTACGTGATGCTGTATGCGGCGGCGATTATTTTCTTCTGTTTCTTCTATACTGCGTTGGTGTTTAACCCTCGCGATACAGCAGATAACTTGAAGAAGTCAGGTGCGTTTATTCCGGGCATCCGTCCAGGTGAACAAACTTCGCGCTACATTGACAAAGTGATGACACGACTCACGCTGGCTGGCGCTCTGTACATAACATTTATCTGTTTGGTTCCTGAATTCATGATGATTGCGTGGAACGTTCAGTTCTACTTCGGCGGTACATCACTGTTGATTATCGTCATTGTTATTATGGATTTCATGGCTCAGGTACAGACTCACATGATGTCTCATCAATATGAGTCGGTGCTGAAAAAAGCGAACCTTAAGGGCTACGGCCGCTAAGGTCGTTGGTTACGGAGACTAGCAATGAAAGTACGTGCTTCCGTTAAGAAGATCTGCCGGAACTGCAAGGTCATCAAACGCCACGGAGTAGTCCGGGTGATTTGTACTGACCCAAAGCATAAACAACGGCAGGGTTAAGAAAGAATGTCACAGTCCGGTTTTTACCGGGCTGTGATAAATGCTATTTGCATTAAGTATACCGGTTGAGTATCCTAACGGGCTTTTCAACTGGTGCCCATTAGACTATAGGAGATATGTTAGTGGCCCGTATAGCTGGCATTAACGTCCCTGACAACAAACATGCTGTAATTGCATTGACATCGATCTACGGTGTTGGCCTGACTCGCTCAAAGGCGATCTTGGCTTCTGTAGGTATCGCTGAAGATACAAAACTCGGCTCATTGTCAGAGGATCAAATCGACGTAATTCGTGATGCGGTTGCAAAATACACTGTAGAAGGTGACCTGCGTCGTGAAGTTTCAATGAACATCAAGCGTCTGATGGACCTCGGTTGTTACCGTGGTCTCCGTCATCGTCGCAGCTTACCTTTACGTGGTCAGCGCACTAAAACTAATGCGCGCACTCGTAAAGGTCCGCGTAAACCGATTAAGAAGTAAGGAGAAGCGATTATGGCTAAAGCACCTACTCGTACTCGGAAGCGCGTTAAAAAGCAAGTGACCGATGGAATGGCGCACATCCATGCGTCTTTCAACAACACGATCGTGACAATCACTGATCGCCAAGGCAACGCGCTTTCTTGGGCTACCGCAGGTGGTTCAGGTTTCCGTGGCTCACGTAAGTCCACTCCGTTTGCTGCTCAGGTAGCTGCAGAGCGTGCTGGTGAAATGGCGAAGGAATATGGTCTGAAAAATCTGGAAGTGTTCGTGAAAGGACCAGGTCCAGGTCGTGAATCTTCGATTCGTGCCCTGAATGCGGTCGGATACAAAATCACAAACATTACCGATGTGACTCCTATTCCTCACAACGGTTGTCGTCCGCCTAAAAAACGTCGCGTTTAATTGGCGTGAAACGATAGTTGGAGAAAGAACATGGCTAGATATTTGGGTCCAAAACTCAAACTGAGTCGTCGCGAAGGAACCGATCTCTTTCTGAAGAGCGGTGTTCGTGCAATCGACTCAAAATGTAAGTTGGAGAATGCACCTGGTCAACACGGCGCGCGTCGCGGTCGTTTGTCTGACTACGGTCTCCAGTTACGTGAAAAGCAAAAAGTACGTCGTATTTTCGGTGTGCTCGAGAAGCAATTCCGTAACTACTATAAAGAAGCTGCGCGATTGAAAGGCAACACCGGTGAGAACCTATTACAACTTCTCGAGTCTCGTCTCGACAATGTTGTATACCGGATGGGCTTTGCGTCAACTCGTGCTGAAGCGCGTCAGTTGGTAAGCCACAAAGCGATCGTTGTAAATGGTCGGGTTGTGAACATTCCATCGTTTCAGGTGAAGCCTGAAGACGTGGTCAGCGTTCGCGAAAAAGCCAAAAAGCAAGCACGTATTGGTGCTGCGCTTGAGCTTGCAGAGCAGCGTGAAAAGCCAATTTGGGTTGAAGTAGACACGAAAGAAATGTCTGGTGTCTTCAAGCGTCACCCAGAACGGACTGACCTGTCTGCAGACATTAACGAACAGTTGATCGTAGAGCTTTACTCGAAGTAAGGCCTCAGCACAAAGAGAGGACACAATGCAGGGTTCTGTAACCGAATTTCTGAAACCGCGTCTCGTGGATATCGAGCAAATTGGCCCCAATCGCGCAAAGGTCACTTTGGAGCCGTTGGAGCGCGGTTTCGGTCATACGCTGGGTAATGCTCTGCGTCGTATCCTTCTCTCTTCAATGCCAGGATGTGCGGTAACTGAAGTAGAGATTGACGGCGTACAGCATGAATACAGCACGAAAGAGGGTGTGCAGGAAGACATCATCGAGATCCTGCTCAACCTGAAAGGTCTGGCTGTCAAACTGAACGGCAAAGACGAAGCTACGTTGACTTTGAGCAAGTCAGGAGTAGGTCCGGTCACCGCAGGCGACATCACCACTGATGGTGACGTTGAAATCTGCAACCCGGAGCACCTGATTTGTACGTTGACCGGTGACATTGATTTTTCAATGCGCATCAAAGTTGAACGCGGTCGTGGTTACGTCCCTGCAAACGTTCGTCAGCAGAATGAAGAAGAAGGTCGTTCAATCGGTCGTCTTTTGGTAGACGCTTCATACAGTCCAGTTGAGCGTATTGCTTACAATGTCGATGCGGCACGTGTTGAGCAACGTACAGACTTGGACAAACTGGTTATCGATATGGAAACCAACGGTACCATCGATCCAGAAGAAGCGATTCGTCGCGCGGCAACAATTCTAGCTGAACAGTTGGAAGCATTTGTTGAATTGCGTGATGTCAGCGAGCCAGAAGAGAAAGAAGAGAAGCCGGAGTTTGATCCGATTCTCCTCCGTCCGGTCGATGACCTAGAGCTGACTGTCCGGTCTGCAAACTGTCTGAAAGCAGAAGCGATTCAGTATATTGGCGATCTGGTTCAGCGCACTGAGGTTGAGTTGTTGAAGACTCCAAACCTCGGTAAGAAATCGCTGACCGAAATCAAGGACGTACTTGCGTCGCGTGGATTATCTCTAGGCATGCGCCTCGAGAACTGGCCACCAGCAAGCTTGTTGGATAACGACTAAGGACGCCGATTAAGGTCGCCTAGGTAGAAGATTTACTGAGAAGGGTATTGGTATGCGCCATCGTAAGAGTGGTCGTCAACTTAACCGAAACAGCAGCCATCGCCAGGCTATGTTCCGTAACATGGCAAGCTCATTGGTCCGTCACGAAGTGATTAAGACCACTGTGCCAAAAGCGAAAGAGCTGCGCCGGGTAATCGAACCTTTGATTACTTTGGCAAAAGAAGATAGCGTTGCAAACCGCCGTTTGGCATTTGCTCGCACTCGCGATAAAGAAGTTGTAGGTAAGCTATTTAACGAGCTTGGCCCACGTTTCGCAGAGCGTCCAGGTGGATACACCCGGATTCTGAAATGTGGTTTCCGTGCTGGTGACCAAGCGCCTATGGCATTTATCGAGTTGGTTGACCGACCTGTAACTGAAGAAGTTGTAGAAGAAGCGGCTGCTGAAGAGTAAGCACTTGGTTCCAACACTTTGAAAAAACGGAGTCCCTCGGGCTCCGTTTTTTTATTTCTGGTCTGGTCATTTTTGATAAGTTCGTGAACAATAACTCACTTAATGAATTGGGTGGGTAAGGAGATACTGCATGCCAAGTTTTGATATTGTTTCAGAGATCGATAAAGTCGAGCTCCGCCATGCTGTTGATAACGCAAACCGGGAACTCTCAACGCGTTTTGATTTCCGCGGCGTCGAATCATCGATTGAGTTGAGCGATTTAACAGTAACGCTAAAAACTGAATCTGATTTTCAAGCACGGCAGTTGTTGGAGATTCTGCGAAACCAATGTACTAAACGTGGGATCACGCTCGCGGGTGCAGATGTCGAAGATGATCCCGTGCACAGCGGGAAGACCTATTCGTTTCATGTGACCTTTAAGCAAGGGATTGATCAGCCGGTGGCCAAGCAGATCACGAAACTGATCAAAGAAAGTAAAGTGAAAGTCCAATCGTCTATCCAAGGTGAGAAGATTCGTGTGACCGGTAAGAAAAGAGACGATCTACAAATGACGATTGCGCTGCTCAAAGACTCGGATATTGAGTTACCGCTTCAATTTGAAAACTTCCGAGATTAAGCAAAAAGGTTAAATAAACGTTTATTTTCTAGGTTTTGAGCGGTTTTTTTCGCCGGTTTGCGCAGAAAATAACCGGTCGGAATTTTTTTTAAAAAAAGATCTTGATCGTCCTGATTCGATCTCTATAATGCGCCTCCGTTGTCACGGAGAATGTGACGGCGGGAAGCAAAGCAGTCAGCGCATTGCGCTAGATCAAAAAAGATCGAAAGACGCCTTGACTTCAAGATGGGGTAGCGTAGAATTCGCATCCCTGCTTCGGAAAGAAGCAACGTTCTTTAACAATTTATCAAGCCAAGCAATCTGTGTGGGCACTTGCGACGACAAGCATCGACCAAGCCATTAATTTGGCAACTGGTTCAGCTTAGAAAGCAGGAGCCTTACTAAAAAGTAAGACACCAGAAATTCATATAGTTGAGCCGCTTCGGCCTCTTAATTGGGGTGACGAAGCAACTTTGCA